>NZ_AXBA01000107.1 GCF_000473085.1 Azorhizobium doebereinerae UFLA1-100 | reverse complement strand
AGCCGTCACCCTGGGCAAAGCGTATCTTGGAAGGGCGCTCGGCGGCTAGCCAAAAGGATTGCGCCGCCGTGGACATGGGAGCGGCGGCATGAGCCAGCGCCTGTCCAAGCCCGGTCCGCGCCCTGACATGCCCCTCCACCCCATGGAGCGGGACACGCGGCGGCTCGCGCAGATCCGCCAGGACGGCCTCTACGTCATGATGGGGCTCGCCAGCCTCATCCTGGGCGCGCACGCGCTCGCCATCCTGCTGCTGGTCTGGCTATGACCGGGCACTCCCGCCGACAGGGAGGCGCGTGAGA
This sequence comes from Azorhizobium doebereinerae UFLA1-100, assembly GCF_000473085.1. Taxonomy (GTDB): domain Bacteria; phylum Pseudomonadota; class Alphaproteobacteria; order Rhizobiales; family Xanthobacteraceae; genus Azorhizobium; species Azorhizobium doebereinerae. The sequence continues at coordinate 653 of NZ_AXBA01000107.1, read as the reverse complement.
TGGCGCGCGCACCGGATCGCATCACGCTGGACCTGTTCCGCGATTGGCAGCCACCGCAGGTTGCGGTCGGCCCCAGCGACGAGGAGACGCGCGGGCCGCTCGATCTGGTCATCACNCGCCTCATCAGCGCGGCCATCAGGAAGTCCGAGCGCAGCCGCGAGGACATCGCNCAGCAGATGGGCGCCTACCTCGGCCGGACGGTCAGCAAGGACACGCTGGACGCCTGGGCAAGCCCGGCCAAGGCCAATAATCGCATCCCGCTCGACGCTTTCGTGGCGCTCATTGAGGCGACGGCTGACCATGACCTTCTGGGATGGCTGCCCAGCCAGCACGGCTATGTGGTGGTGCCCGCCCGTTNTGCCGACCTCATCGAGCTGCACCTCCTGGAGGAGCGCGAGGCCGAGATCGCCCGCCGCAAGGCCGCGGTGCAGGCCCGCTACCGGGGGGGACGGTAATGAAGGCCTGGTTCACAGCCGCGGAAATCGCCGCAATGGGCCTCCCCGCTCTGCCCTCAACCGAGCGTAACATTCGCCGCATCGCGCAGATCAAGGCTTGGGGTTTTCGCGACCGTGAAGGTCGAGGCGGCGGCCGAGAGTATCCGTTGTCGGCCCTGCCCACCGCTGCCCGTGCCGCTTATGTCGCCCGTCACCTCC
>NZ_AXBA01000106.1 GCF_000473085.1 Azorhizobium doebereinerae UFLA1-100 | reverse complement strand
GGCTTTGACGAGATCGGTTCCGTCTCGCGAAATGGTCTGGGCTGACACCCGCCGCTCCCCCAAAAGGACGGCGTTCCGGGCCAGCCCCGAAACGCACCTCGGCGATCATGGGGAGGATGGGGGAGCGTTGGACGGGTGACTGGTGTCGCCGACTGCTTCTGTATGGTGGGAATTTTGACCCTTTGCCGACCTTCGAGCGCCCTCTCGGAGACGTCCGCTTCGCGCCCCCATGTCGGTCATTCGAGCGACCTTCGTGAATGCCCGAAAGAGGACATTGGCGGCTATGCCGTCTAGTGCCGGAATGGGGTGGAAGCGGTCCGTCCGATATTGCGCTGTGCACGACCGCTTGCGTCAGAAATGGTCGTTGCGCAACCATCCGCAACTACCGATACCCGTCTATTCAAACCGCCGCACTGCGGCAGATACCAAGTCGGTTGACTCGTTGGCGCTGTCAAAAATATAGACGGGTCGAGCCGTCAGAACCGCATATTGTGACGCTAAGCTAGCTTGGACTGCGGTATGAAAGTCCGCCTGATACGGGCTTGGAATCCGGCGACCGCGGCGGTCCCGCTCTATGCGCTCTACGCTCAGTGCGCTGTCTGCTATAAGCACCCAAAACTCGTCGATCTGCAGCGTTTCGAGCTTAGCCAGAGAAAATGGGGCGATGCGGAAACCGTAACTTTCAATCGTAACGTGATGGCTATCGATGATCAGATTGTTTTGTCGCCGGAATTCGTGCGCCCAGTCCGCCATCTGGCGGTCGACTTCATCGATATCCGTCTGAGTGACGCGGCCATCGGTCCCGTCGCGAAGGCTTTCCCGACTTACGGATTTGAGCAGGGCTGACATCGCCCGGCCATACTCGAAAACCTTCAAATCAGAGATCTCTGCCGCCAAGCCTTTGATAAGGGTGGACTTTCCCGAAGCAGGAGCGCCGGTCAGATAAACTAGCTTTTTCATTCTTATATCACCTAATGACAATTTGACCTGAGACCCATTTTTCCTCCGGCATAGGAGAGAGTCCGCAGGTTGATTGATCCGAGACCATTTCTTGGACCGCCGGCCGTTAGAGTTTCCGGCCCCTACTCACGGCGGCGGGCTGGGTGCGCCGCCGGAGTTTTGTAACGT
>NZ_AXBA01000105.1 GCF_000473085.1 Azorhizobium doebereinerae UFLA1-100 | reverse complement strand
GCCAGGATCTCCGCATCCTGGGGCACGGTGACCATGTCGTCCTCGAATGCTGCCTTCAGGGGCGGCATTTCGGTGCGATACCACTCCACCGAGAGCTGCTGGGCGACGCAGGCGCTGAGCGAGATCTTGCGCTGGGCGTTCTCGGCCACATAGCCGCCGGCCCCGGTGGCATCGAAGACCGCCGCCATGAAGCGCGGTAGGCGGCGGATCACCTCCACGGTGAGCGCCGCCTGCTCGTCATAGGGGATGCGGCGCATCTCGATCACCAGCACGGTCTCGCGGCGGGTGGTGGGTGAGAGCGCGAGAACCCACAGCACCGAGAGATCAGCGACACGGGCGAAGTCGAAGCCCAGAGCATGCTGGCGGTGTGGGTCCAGCTTCGCCAGCGCCGCGCGCACATCCTCCAGGAAGCGGGCCACCATCGCGGCGCGGATCAGCGCCGGCCGATGCAGGAAGTCCGCCGGCAGCTCCCAGCGCAGCAAAGGGATGCCGGTGCGCATGCGGGCCTCGATCAAGGGGCCGGGCAGCCAGGCGCCGGAGCCTTCCGAGGGGGTGCAGAACAGTTCCTCGTCGGCGCCGTCACCATAGAAGGCGATGATCTCGGCGCGCCAGGCGGCCTCCTTCTCCGGCGTCCAGTCCTCGCCGGTGACGAGGCAGATGCGCTCATAGAGGCCTTGGCGCAGCGCCTGGTCGAAGTCGATGCGCACATGGGCATAGGGCCGGCGCCCGGCCAGCACATCCTGCACCAGCTCGTTGAAGGGGTTGGCATCGCCATTGTGGGTGGAGACCACCACCACCTGGCCGCCCCACATCAGGAAGGCGAGCGCGGCCTTCAACAGCTCTTTCAGGCTCTCCACGAAGGCCGCCTCGTCGATGATGACGAGGCCCTGCTTGCCGCGCAGCGAGCGCGGCGCCGAGGACAGAGCGATGATCTCGAAGCCGGAGGCGAAGCGGATGCGGAAGGCCTTGATCTCGCGGGTCTCACCGGGATGGTCCGGGTCGGCGTCCGCGAACAGGAACTCTTCTTCCTCGGCAGCTGCCAGTGCGAAGGCCCGCGCCCACATGGCGGCGGCATCGACGAACTCGCGGGTCATCTCCTGCGAATAGGAGATGTACATCACATCCATGCCGCGCGCCGTGCGGGCGCG
>NZ_AXBA01000104.1 GCF_000473085.1 Azorhizobium doebereinerae UFLA1-100 | reverse complement strand
CCCGAGGGGCCGTGGAAGACGCCGATGCCGGGCGCGGTGGGATCGCGCTCGATGAGCTTGGTGGCCAGCCCCATGAAGGAGGCCACATTGGCCGTCGCAACCGGCCCCTTAACTGTCAAACCTGCCTGCAACATTTTGATGTCCCCAATGCGTGATCCGGTTCAGCCGGCTTCCACCGGCGCGTGCCTGGGCGCTACGTCATGGCTGTCTCCGAAGGTGAGCTTGAAGCCCTTGTATTCAGGGCCTTGCGCGTACCCGAGGAGCCAGGTGGTCTCCTCCGGCGAGAGGGCTTCCCCGGCCGCCAGGCGCCGTTCCAGCGCCTGCGCCCGCGTCCAGCGCTGCTTGGGCGTCTCCGCCGCATGCAGCGGGCGCACCTGCGCGCCGGCAGGCGAGGCTGCCTCGGCCGCAAGGCGGGCCTGGAGGGCGCGGGTTTCATCCGAGATCCGGGGCTTGGGCGCGGCGCGCGGGGCCGCGGCCAAAGCGGCGGCCTCCAGCGCCGGAGTGGTGTGCGCCTCGCGCGCCTTGGGGAAATCCACCAGCGTGCCGGCCTGGCGCGCGGTGTGGCGCAAGGCCAGATCGATGAGGCGCGGCCCCTTGGTGAGGCGGCGGGCCTCCTTGCGCACGTCGGCGGTGCGTTCGGCGATGATGCGGGCCTGCTCCGCCTTGGCCGCCGCCACCGCCGCCTTGGGATCGATGCCCGCCAGCTCGGGGCACAGCGCCTCGCCCAGATAAGTGACGCCGGCCGGATCGAACAGGAAGGCGCGGCCCATGTCGGCCGGGTCCATCCGCACCATCACCTGCGTCTCCGGCAGGATCTGCGGCGCGAGATAGTGGAAACCGTCGATGCGGATGCCGCTCTTGGTGGCAAGGCGCAGCCCATGCTGCCCGGCCACGGGGGCGAGCAGCATGTCGAGGGCGCGCTCCTCCACGGTGCGGATGGGCGCGGTGGAGGCGGCGGCGGCCTGGAACGGGGTGACGCCGCCAAGGCCCTCATGGGGCCGGTGCTCGTATTTGCTGGCGATCCAGGCGTCCGCATAGCGCTGCAACTCGGCCGCGCTCAATTCCACGCACAGCGCCTCGCGCGGATCTTCGCCCAAGCGGGCGGCGAAGCTCTTGCGCGCCTCGATCACCTTCCGGTCGGCGACGCTATGGCCGA
>NZ_AXBA01000013.1 GCF_000473085.1 Azorhizobium doebereinerae UFLA1-100 | reverse complement strand
AGGCGAAGATCGGCATCATGCCGGCGAACATCTTCAAGCCGGGCTCGGTGGGCGTGGTGTCGCGCTCGGGGACGCTGACCTATGAGGCGGTGTTCCAGACCTCGCAGGAGGGNCTNGGGCAGACCTCGGCGGTGGGCATCGGCGGCGACCCGGTGAAGGGCACGGAGTTCATCGACGTGCTTGAGATGTTCCTGGCCGACGAGAAGACGCAGTCGATCGTGATGATCGGCGAGATCGGCGGCTCGGCGGAGGAAGATGCGGCGCAGTTCCTGAAGGACGAGGCCAAGCGCGGGCGGAAGAAGCCGATGGTTGGCTTCATCGCCGGCCGCACGGCCCCTCCCGGGCGCCGCATGGGCCACGCGGGCGCGATCATCTCCGGCGGCAAGGGCGGCGCGGAAGACAAGATCGCCGCCATGGAAGAGGCCGGCATCCGCGTCTCTCCCTCCCCCGCACGCCTCGGCAAGACGCTGGCGGAGATCCTCAAGGGCTAGCCCCCTCGCCGGGGCCGGTTGTCCTTCCTATCTATCCATTGTCCGGCCGAAGCGGGCCCGGAATGGAGGAGAAGAATGATTGCGATCGCGGTCCTGTTGCCGTGGCTGGCGCTGATGCTGCGCGGGCGGGTGTTCCAGGGCCTGTTGTGCCTGGTGCTGCAGATCACGCTCATCGGCTGGCTGCCCGCCGCCATCTGGGCGGTGGTGGTGGTGAACAACGACAATGAGGAGCGGCGGCACCGCGAAGTGCTGGCTTCCCTCAACAATCAACGCGCGCCCTGAGCCACGCCTCCCGTGGACGGGCGCCACGGGAGGACGACAATGGCCAGATGGGTGCGCTTTACCGACGGCGGGACGACGGCTTTCGGCACTGTTGAAGGAGATCGGATCGCGATCCATGCCGGCGACATGTTCGCCGGCGCGCGGCCGACTGGCGAGACCCGGCCGCTGGCGGACGCGACGTTGGCGGCGCCGTGCGATCCGACCAAGATCATCGCGCTGTGGAACAATTTCCATGGCCTCGCGGCCAAGCTGAACGTGGCCGAGCCGGCCGAGCCGCTCTATCTGCTCAAGGCGATCAGCACCGTGGCGGCGCCGGGCGCCGAAGTGCGCCGCCCGCCCGCCTATGCCGGCAAGACGGTCTATGAGGGCGAGCTGGGCATCGTTATCGGCAAGACCGCCAGCAACATCTCCGAGGACGAGGCGGCGGCGCACATCTTCGGCTACACCATCGTCAACGACCTGACCGCCGCCGACATCCTGAACAAGGACCCCACCTTCCCGCAGTGGGCGCGGGCGAAGGGGTTCGACGGCTATGGCCCGTTCGGCCCGTGGATCGTCACCGACCTCGATCCCGCCGCCGCCAGCGTGCGCACCGTGCTGAACGGCGCCGAGCGGCAGAACTATCCCCTGTCCGACATGATCTTCCCGCCGGCGCGGCTGGTGTCGCTGCTGTCGCAGGACATGACGCTCCATCCGGGCGACCTCATCGCCTGCGGCACGTCCATCGGGGTCGGCTCCATGAAGGAGCCGCGCAACGAGGTGGACGTGAGCATCGACGGCATCGGCACGCTGCGCACCATCTTCGTGCAATAAGCCTCACCGGACCCCGGAACGGAAACGGGCCGCCCATTGGGGCGGCCCGTTGTGTTTCCACCGCCTGCGGCGGCCCGTCAGGCGCCGATTTCCTCGCGCAGGATTTCCAGGCGCAACCATTCTTCCTCGGCAGCGTCGATCTCCTTCTGCACCGTCGCGAGGGCCGCGCTGGTCTTCTCGAAGCCGGCGGGGTCGCGGGTATAGAGGGCGGGGTCGGCGAGCTTGGCGGCCAGTGCCTCGGCGTCGGCGCGCAGCTTATCCAGCGTCTTCGGCAGGGTCTGGAGCGCATGCTTCTCGTGGAAGGAGAGACGGCGCTTGGCGTCCTTGGCCGGAGCGGCGGCGGCCGGTGCCTTGGCGCCGGGCTTGCTCTCGGCCTTGCCGTCGTCGAAGCGGACCTTCGCCTCCACGCCGCGTCCGCGCTGGTTGACCATGTCCGCATAGCCACCGGCATATTCGTTGAACACGCCATGGCCCTCGGCGGCGATCACCGAGGTGACGGTGCGGTCGAGGAAGTCGCGGTCATGGCTCACCAGGATGACGGTGCCGGGGAAGTCCGCGACCATCTCCTGCAGGAGGTCGAGGGTTTCCAGGTCGAGATCGTTGGTGGGCTCGTCCAGCACCAGCACGTTGGCCGGCAGGGCCAGAGCGCGGGCCAGCATGAGCCGGCCGCGCTCGCCGCCGGAGAGGACGGACAGCGGCGAATTGGCCTGCTCGGGGGTGAACAAGAAGTCCTTCAGATATCCCATCACATGCTTGGGCTGCCCGCCCACCAGCACCGTGTCGCTGCCACCGCCGGTCAAAGCGTCGCGCAAGGTGGTCTCGGGGCGCAGCGCGGCGCGCTTCTGGTCCAGCGAGGCGATTTCCAGATTGGTGCCGAGGCGCACGCTGCCGCTGTCCGGCTTCAGTTCGCCAGTGAGGATCTTCAGCAAGGTGGTCTTGCCCGCGCCGTTGGGGCCGACGATGCCGATGCGGTCGCCGCGCAGGATGCGGGTGGAGAAATCATTGACCACCGGCACGCCGTCATAGGCTTTCGCAACGTGCTTGGCCTCGATGATCAGCTTGCCGGAGGTCTGGCCTTCGGTGACGGTGATGGTCACGTTGCCCTGGACGCGGCGTTCCTCGCGGCGATCCTTGCGCATGGCGTGCAGGTCGCCAAGGCGCCGCACGTTGCGCTTGCGCCGGGCGGTGACGCCGTAGCGCAGCCAGTCCAGCTCCGCGACGATCTTGCGGTCGAGCTTGTGGCGCTCGGTCTCTTCCTGTTCCAGCACCTGGTCGCGCCAGCCCTCGAAGGCCGAGAAGCCCTGTTCCAGGCGCCGCGTGGTGCCGCGGTCGATCCACAGAGTGGCGCGCGACAGGTTTTCCAGGAAGCGCCGGTCATGGGAGATGATGACGAGCGCCGAGCGCAGCGACTTCAGCTCGCTTTCCAGCCACTCGATGGCCGGCAGGTCGAGATGGTTGGTGGGCTCGTCCAGCATGAGCACGTCGGGCTCCGGGGCGATGACGCGCGCCAGGGCCGCCCGTCGGGCCTCGCCGCCGGAGAGGTTGGACGGGTCCTCGCGGCCGGTGAGGCCGAGCTGGTCGAGCAGATATTGCGCCCGATACTCCTGGTCGCCGGGCCCCATGCCCGCTTCCACATAGGCGAGCGTGGTGGAAAAGCCGGAAAAGTCAGGCTCCTGCGGCAGATACCGCACCGTTGTGCCCGGCTGCACGAAGCGCGTGCCGGAATCCGGCTCGATCAGGCCCGCCGCCACCTTCAGCAGCGTGGACTTGCCGGAGCCGTTGCGGCCGACGAAGCACAGGCGCTCGCCCGCGGAGACGGACAGCTCCGCGCCATTGAGAAGGGGCTGCACACCGAAGCGCAGGTGGATGTCTTGGAGCAGGACGAGAGGAGGAGCCATGGCGGGGAATTAGCCTTCCTCGCGCATGAACGCAAAGGCTCTCTTGGCCCGCCCGGGCTCTCCCGGTGCCTGTGTTCGGTCCCGTGCGCCGCTCCGGCATGTGGCCGGCTCGGACTATCGGTGACCGCCGCGCGGCAACGTGCGGCCGCACGGCGGTGCTGGTGGCAACATCCGGCGGCGGCCCACGGCCTACCGCACGGCGTCCCGCAGCCAGAAATCCAGCGCCACCAGACCCCTCATGGATCACGGAACGGCGGCCTATCAAGCACGCTACGCCGTCGCCGACAGAGGGTGATCCGAGATATCGGCGACGCCCGCCGGTCAATGCAAGGCGGCGTTACACCAAGCATCGTCCGGTTCAGGCCGGACGAGTGACGTGGCGTCGATCCGCCGCCACGCGACGGGAAACCCCAAACGTGGCGACCGGCGGCGTGCGATGATCAGTGGAGGGTGGAGCCGCCGCGAAGACGGGCGATCTGGTCCTTGAGGACCAGCTTGCGCCGCTTCATTTCCGCGACCTTGAGCGGGTCTGCGGCCGGGCTGGTGAGCTCGCGATGGATTTCCGATTCAAGAGCGGCGTGGCGACGCTGAAGCTCCTGCAAGTGCGACTGGACGGACATTCTTGGCCTCTCCCTGTCTGCAACGGTCTTCATCCTGTCATGGAGGCGGCAAAGAGTCGACCGCCTAATCTGCGGCTGGGACGGATGGCCGCTTGCAGGCGCGCAAGCGCGTGCGATATTCGAAGTCTCGGCTCAGCGGGGCGCGGCGGAAAAGTATGACCAGTGAGGACGAGCGGGAGCTGAAGGCGCTGTTGGAACGTCTGCGTCAGGAGCACAGGGATCTCGATGTTGCGATCGAAGCGCTCCTGTCGGTTGCCGGCTCGGACGTGTTGCAGATCCAGCGGCTGAAAAAGCGCAAGCTGCAACTGAAGGACCGCATCAGCCATCTGGAAGACGAGCTGTTTCCGGACATCATCGCCTGATTGCGCCGGCAGTCGCGCGGCGTCGGACAATGAAAAAGGCGCCACGACAGTGGCGCCCTTGCGAGCCTGAGGCCCGGCGGATCGGATCAGATCTGGGTCAGGAGGGTCTGGGCGCTCGACGCATCGGCCTTGGAGGGCACGTCCTCGACGTTGAGCACCTTCACGACGCCGTTCTCCACCACCATGGAATAGCGCTTGGAGCGCAGGCCGAGCCCGACCGCCGAACCGTCGAAGGCCAGATCGAGCGCCTGGGCGAACTCGCCGTTGCCGTCAGACAGGAACAGGATCTTGCCGTCGGCGCCTGACGCATGCTCCCACGCGCCCATGACGAAGGGATCGTTCACCGAGACCACCGCGATGGTGTCGATGCCCTTGGCCTTGATTTCCGCCGCGCGGGCGACGAAACCGGGCAGGTGGTTCTTGTGGCAGGTGGGCGTGAAGGCCCCCGGCACGGCGAACAGCACCACGCGCTTGCCTTTGAAAATTTCCTCGGTGGTCTTCGGAACGGGGCCGTCCGCCGTGGACACGCGGAAGGTGACGTTGGGCAGGCTGTCGCCGACCTGAATGGGCATCTTCATCTCCGCTGATTTTTGCCGCCTCATGGGCGGACGCTGCGGAGAATAGGAAGTTTTCCGCTAGAGGAAAGCGGCAATCGTCGGGCCCCCGACCTCAGCCGGCAGCGGGCAGCAGAGCTTGGGTTTCGATGGCGCGGGCGCCGTCCACCAGGGTCAGCGTCAGCCGGGCACCGGCAAGCTGCGTGTCGGCGGGAACGCCGATGAGCGGTGCGGCAAAGCGCAGGATGTCGCCCTGGGGCGCCTCCGGCTCGGGCAGCGGCAGGGCCCAGCTGTCGTCCGGCCCCTCCAGGAACAGCAGGGCGCCCGGCGCGGCGCGGGCGGTGACGACGAGACGCGGCGGCACGGCGCCGGCCACGGTCTCCAGTTTCAGGATCGCCGGCGTGCCGGGCGCGCCGAGCGGCGTGCGAACCGGGACATGGCCGAACGCGGCGGCAAGGCGCGGGTCCGGCGCGCCATCCACCGGCAGTTCGACGCTGACATGGGCATCAGCCGGCACGCAGAGCGCCTGGCAGACGGCGAAATCCAGCGCGAGGTCGAGCAGGGCCGGTGTCCCCGGCGTCGTCAGGCGCACCTCCAGCGGCAGGATGACGGTGTCCTTGTAGCCGATAGAAAAGCCGCCGGAGCCGTCGGAGAAGCGCTTTGGCGCCGGCCACAGCACGGTGACGTCCGCCACGTTGCGGGACGCGCTCCAATTGAAGCGGGGCGGCACGCCACTGTCGCCCGGATAGCGCCAGTAGGTCTTCCAGCCGGCGGCCAAGCCGATCTCAAGTCCGGCCTGGACGATGCCGCCGGTGACGGGGCCGGGAATGAGACGAACCTGCGTGCCTTCCGCGCTGGCGCCCTCCGCGCGCGCTTGGCCGGGGCCGAGCGGGCCGGCGGCCGCCGTTCCGGCCAACGGGAAGAGCAAGGGGGGCAGGAGGCTGCCGCAGGCCATCGTGGCGGCGGTCTGCAGGAGATGGCGGCGGGTCGGTTCCATGGCTCCTGCGCTAGCGCCTGCTGGCGTCCGGTGCAAAGGGAAGCTGCGCAAATTGCTGTGAGATGCGGCCCCGGGGGAGCCGCAAAAGCCGGCCGTGGCAACCGCGCCGGCGCTCCCGTGCCGCACGCCGCATGCAGACGGCACGTTCCCAAATGACGTGTTCAGAGTTACCCTCAACGCATGATGGCTGATCGCACGTTCTCATCGCCCATTGGCCCGCGCGATTTCCTCGACGGGCAAATTCTGATCGCCATGCCCAGCATGCGCGACGAGCGTTTCTCCCGCTCGCTGGTCTATCTGTGTGCCCATTCCGCCGAGGGAGCGATGGGCATCGTGGTCAACCAGCCGGCTACCCATATCGATTTCGGCGACCTCCTGGTGCAGCTTGACGTGCTGCCCGCCGCCGAGCGCATCCTGCTGCCGCCACGGGCGGGAACGGTCAAGGTGCTGCGCGGCGGGCCGGTGGAAACCGGGCGCGGCTTCGTGCTGCACTCGTCCGATTATTTCATCGAGAATTCCACGCTGCCCATCGATGACGGCATCTGCCTCACCGCCTCGCTGGATATCCTGAAGGCTATCGCCGGCGGGCGCGGCCCGGAAAGCGCGGTGCTGGCGCTGGGCTATGCGGGCTGGGCGCCGGGGCAACTGGAAACCGAGATCCAGGCCAATGGCTGGCTGCACTGCCCGGCCGATGCCGAACTGGTGTTCGGCGATGTGGTCGAGGCCAAGTACGATCTCGCACTGCGCAAGCTCGGCGTGCACCCCGGCATGCTGTCGAACGAGGCCGGCCACGCCTGAACGGCGCGTGACGGCCGCCCGAATCCTTCCTCACAGCATTGCAGCGCCTCAGGCGCTACGCCGGCGCCGCTCCTCGGCGGGGGAGGGCTCCAGCAAGGCGCGGCATTCCTCGGCGGTGAGCGGCTCGCCGAAGAGCGTGCCCTGGCCGTATTCGCAGCCAAGGCGGCTCATCTCGCCCGCTTCCGTTTCCTTCTCCAGGCCCTCGGCCAGGACTTCCATGCCCAATTGATGGGCGAGATCGATCATCGAGCCGACGATGATCGGCCGCGCCGCCCGCGCAGGCCCCTTGGCGGTGTCGCGGGTGAAGCGCTGGTCGATCTTGATGGCGTCGAACGGCAGGCGCGGCAGGTAGGCGAGGGCGGACTGGCCGACGCCGAAATCGTCCATCACCAGCCCGGCGCCGAGATCACGCATGCGCTGGAGCATGACGGCGGCATATTCCGGATTCTCCATCGCCAGAGCTTCCGTCACCTCCAGCTTGAGCGAGCCGGGCGCCACCACGTTGCGCGCCAGAACCGACTTCAGGTCCTGGATCAGGTCGTGCCGCAGGAGCTGGCGCGAGGAGACGTTGACGGTCATGAACAGCGGCGGCTCGACCTTCAGGATGCGCTGCCACTGGCCGAGCTGGCGCGCGGCGCGCTCCAGCATGAACAGGCCGAGGTCGAGGATGACGCCGGTTTCCTCCGCCACGTGGATGAAGTCCGCCGCCGCCAGTTCCCCGAGCGTGGGATGGCGCCAGCGCATGAACGCCTCGAACCCGCCGATGGCGCGGTCGTGCAGGCGCACCACCGGCTGGTAGCGCACGATGATCTCGTCCCGCTCCAGCGCCTGGCGCAGGTCGCTCTCCAGCGAGGTGCGGTCGATCTTCTGCTGGCGCATGGCCGGGCGGAACACCTCGATGCGGTCGCCGCCGATGCGCTTGGCGAAATACATCGCCAGCTCGGCATCCTTCAGCACGTCCTCGCGCTTGCCGAGGTCCGGGCCGGAGAGCACGAGGCCGATGGAGGCGGTGATGAACACCTCACGCTCGGCGAAGGTGATGGGCGCGCGCAGCGAGCGCCGCAGCGTGTCGGCGAAGGTGGTGATGCGCTCGGGATCCCGCTCGGACAGGAGGATCATGCCGAACTGGTCGCCGGAGATGCGCGCCAGCGTATCCTGCGGCTTGAGCAGGCGCATCAGCCGGCGGGCCACCGTCAGCAGGATGGAATCGCCCACCGCCATGCCCACCGAGACATTGACCTGCTTGAAGCGGTCGATGTCGATCATCATCACCGTCGGGCGCAGGCTGTCGTCTACCTTGGCGAAGGTGAGCGCCTGGTCCAGCCGGTCGAGGAACAGCTCGCGGTTGGCCAGGCCCGTGAGATTGTCGCGCACCGCGTCGTGCAGCAGGCGCTCGGCGGCGACCCGCTCGCCGGTGACGTCGGAGAGCGCGCCGATGCAGCGCACCACCTCGCCGTCCGCGCCCACGACGGGCCGGGCGCGCAAGTTGAAGGTCAGGTAGTGCCCATCGATGGCGCGCAGGCGGAAATCCTGGTCGATGCGCCCACGCCGCTGGTCGATAATGCCGTCGAGCGTCGCGCGGAAGCGGTCGCGGTCGCCGGGGTGCAGCACCTCCAGCCAGCCGGCGGCTTCGGTTTCCAGCGAATGCCGCTTGAGGCCGAGCGCTTCCTCCGCCTCGGGCGAGACATAGATGCGGTCGCTGTCCACGTCCCAGTCCCAGACGATGTAGCCGGATCCGGCCAGCGCCAGCGCCCGGCGCTCCAGGTCGGAGGCCGAGCCCTGCACGGCGCCGACGCCGGCGAAGGCATGCTGCATCACCGTGAAGCCGATGAGCATGACGATGAGCACGAGGCCGCCGGAGAGGGCGGGCGCCACAAGGTCGTTGGTGACGACGCCGGCCACCGTCATGCCGGCCATCACCACCCACACCACCAGCAGGAGCCAGGTGGGGATGATCAGGACGGCACGGTCATAGCCATGCTGCGACAGCCAGATCACCAGCAGCAGGCCGGCCACCGCCACGGCCGCCAGCGAGAGACGGGCGATGCCCGCCGCCACCGGCGCATCCAGCAGGGCGACCGCCACCAGGGCGGCCAGGAAGGCCAGCCAGCCCACCGCCACGTGCACATAGCGCACATGCCAGCGGTTGAGGTTGAGATAGGCGAACAGGAAGACGAGCAGGGTGGCGGTCAATACCGCCTCGCCGGCGGCGCGCCAGAACTGCTCGGCGACGGGGGAGAGGCCGAACACCTTCGACCAGAAGGAGAAGTCGAGCCCGATATAGCCCAGCACCGCCCAGGCCAGCGCCGCCGCGGCGGGGAACATCACCGAGCCCTTCACCACGAACAGGATGGTGAGGAACAGCGCCAGCAGGCCGGCGATGCCGATGACGATGCCATGGTAGAGCGTGAAGCTGTTGACCTTGTCCTTGTAGGCGTCCGGCTGCCACAGATAGAGCTGCGGCAGATTGGGGCCGGCGAGTTCCGCCACGAAGGTCACGGTGGTGCCGGGGTCGAGCGTCACCAGGAAGACGTCGGCGTCCGGGGCGCTCTGCCGCTCCGGCTTGAAGCCCTGGCTGGGGGTGAGCGAGAGCACGCGGCGATTGCCGAGGTCCGGCCAGAACAGGCCTGAGCCGACCATGCGGTAGAACGGCGCGACAATCAGCCGGTCGACCTGCTCGTCGGTATTGTTGGACAGCGCGAAGGCGACCCAGTTCGGGTTCGGGCGCCCGTCGGAGGAGCGCACCTCGATGCGGCGGACGATGCCGTCGGCGCCGGGGGCCGTGGAAATCTGCACGCGCTCGTTGTCGGTCCGCAGCCGTTCCACGGCGGGCAGCAGGTCCGTCACCTTGGCATCGAGCCGGACCGCGATGGCCTCAACGGCGGAAGCGGATGGCGCTTCCAGTGACAGCGCGGCCAGCAGGACCAGGCAAAAGGCGAGGAAAGAACGCAACGGCAAGCCTCCGCACCCGGCAATCCGCCGGGACGAACCGCGATCACTAGCGGGGCCATGCGGCTGGAGCAAGGCGCCGCGTTCACGCCCATCATAGGGGTTTGGTCCGGCTGTGCCAGCGTCTTGACGCATCCGGCGCGGCTGCCTGAGCCGCGCCGGAGCTCGGCGGCTCACCCGATCGTGAGCACGATCTTGCCGATATGGGTGCTGCCTTCCATGTGGGCGTGCGCGGCGGCGGCCTCGTTCAGCGGGAAGGTGGCGTCGATCAGCGGCTTGACGCTGCCGTTCGCCAGCAGCGGCCACACCTTCGCTTCGAGGGCTTGCGCGATGGCGGCCTTATCCGCCACCGGGCGTGAGCGCAGCGTGGAGCCGGTGTGGGTCAGGCGCTTCAGCATCACCCGCATGAAGTCCACCTGGGCCTTCGAGCCCTGCTGGAAGGCGATCTGCACGATGCGCCCGTCTACGGCGGCGGCCTCGTAGTTGCGCGCGATATAAGGGCCGCCCACCATGTCGAGGATGACATCCGCGCCCTTGCCGTCGCTGGCGCTCTTCACCTCGGCGACGAAGTCCTGGGCAGTGTAGTCGATGGCGAGGTCGGCCCCGAGCTTGCGGGCGGCCGCGCACTTCTCGGCCGAGCCCACGGTCACGAACACCTTGGCGCCGAACGCCTTGGCGAGCTGGATGGCCGTCGTGCCGATGCCGCTGGTGCCGCCGTGGACGAGCAGGGTCTCCCCGGCCGCGAGGCGGCCGCGGTCGAACACGTTGCTCCACACGGTGAAGAAGGTTTCCGGCAGGGCCGCCGCCTCGACCGCGGACAGGCCGTCGGGAATGGGCAGGGCCGTCAAGGCGGAGGTGGTGCAGTATTGCGCGTAGCCGCCGCCGGTCACCAGCGCGCATACGCGATCGCCCACCTTGAAGCGGGCCGCGCCCTCGCCCACCGCCACCACGGTTCCGGCGATCTCCAGGCCGGGAATGTCGGAGGCGCCGGCCGGGGGCGGATAGAGGCCCTTGCGCTGCATGACGTCGGGCCGGTTGACGCCGGCGGCTTCCACCTTCAGCAGCAGTTCGCCGTGCACGGGCTGCGGCACCGGGCGCTCGCCCGGCACCAGGGCGTCCGGGCCGCCGGGCACGGGAATGGTGATGGCGGTCATGATTGTGGGCAGGGACGAGGTCATGGCGGCTCCCATGGCGGAGGGCGGGAATGGCGAGGTCGGCGGAGGTCACCCTGCGCCTGAGGCGCGTCCGCAGGCGCGGAGCGTGACGTCGGTCGGCCGGTGGCACGGCCTGGGCGGCTCTAGTAACCCATCGCGGTCCAAGCGAAAATGCAAAAGCTATGCGCCGCTCGAACCAAGCGGGAGGAGAGCCCAATGGACGATGATCGCCCCGCACCCCCACCTTCCACCCTTCAGCCCGGAGCTGATGTCGGCCGGCTGTCCGTGGATGAGATCGAGGCCCGGATCGCGCTGCTGAAGGCGGAGATCGTTCGCCTGGAGGCGGCTCTTATCGCCAAGCATGCCTCCCGGCACGCGGCGGATTCGGTGTTCAAGCTTTAGCGAAGCCTGCATCGCGGTGTCGGGAAGGACATCAGCGTCTTGCGAGGGGCGCTGGCGGCGTGCTTTCCTGCGTTCTCGGCGGTTGTTTTACCTGCTGTTTTTCGGCCTCCGGTTGTGTCCGGCGATGCTGCGGAACGAAGCTGCCGAGCGTTGGGCGTGCGGCCCGGCGCAGCGCGGGAGTCCGGGGATGTTGGGCGAGCGGCGGAAGCCTGTGCATGGTTCGGATCCCGGCGTCATCGCCCCGAACCTCTTGCGCGCTTCCGGTGTTAAGCCCATGTGCCCGTGATTGGGGGCGTCAGTAAGGAGGTAGCGGGCACCGCTATCTCAGTGGGAGTGAGTATGACCGCCTCCGCCGAACCGGGGACAGGCCCTTTTGCCGTTCTGTACCATGACGGCATGGATCTGGCTTCGCGCCTGAGCGCCTATCTCAGCGGCCCCGGGCGGGATTTTGCCGACCATCTGCCGCTGGAAGCCCGGCTCGCATATCACGACGAGGCACGCGAACTCACCACGCTGCTGCTCCAGCTGGCGGCCTGGCTGCTGATGGAGCGCGCGGTGGCGGAAGGCGAGATGACGGTGGCTTTTGCCCGCCAGGAAGCCGAGGGGCTGGAATTGCGCCCACGCCGCACCGTCGGTCCGCTCGGGATATCCGATGGTCTGCGGGCGCTCAGGGCCGAGGCCGAACTGCTGCGCCTGCGCGTGGTGGCGCGCGCCGAGCACCTGCTGGCGATGGGCGAGCGCCCGCCGGAGGATCTCGCCATCATGCACATCCCGAGGCCGGGAGCGCCGCATCTGCGCCTGGTGTCGGATTCCGATGACGCGCCGATGCGACCCTAGCGCGCAGTGCGCGCCGGGTCGCCGGCAGGTCGAACGTCGGAAAATCCGACGGGTCAGCCCTTGAGAAGGCCGCCGAACTTGTTCTTGAAGCGCGAAACGCGGCCGCCGCGGTCGAGCAGCTGCTGGGTGCCGCCGGTCCACGCGGGATGGGTGCGGGGGTCGATGTCGAGCTGGAGCGTGTCGCCGTCCTTGCCGAAGGTCGACCGCGTCGTGTACTCGGTGCCGTCCGTCATCACCACCTTGATGAAGTGATAATCGGGATGGATGTCGCTTTTCATGAGTTGCGTCCTTCTCACCGCGCCGAGCCAGGGCCCCGCACCGTTATGATTTCGTTTCCTGCCGGAAGTCGCGGGTCTATAGCCGAGAGGCTGCGTTGACACAAGTCGAGACCACCCCCGCCGTGGATGGAATACCGGGTCCTGCCCCCAAGGCGCAGCGCAGCCTGCGCCCGCTCGGTCGCCTCCTGCCGTACCTTCTGCGCTATCGCGGCCGCATCGCACTCGCCATGGTTGCGCTCGTCGTTGCCGCCCTCGCGACGCTGGCCATGCCGGTCGCCGTGCGGCGAATGATCGATTTCGGCTTCGCGGCGGACCACGCCGGGCTGATCGACAGCTATTTCGCCATGCTGGTCATCGTCGTGGCGGTGCTCGCGGTGGCGTCCGCCGCCCGCTATTATCTCGTCACCATCCTTGGCGAGCGGGTGATCGCGGATCTGCGCAGCGCGGTGTTCGCCCACCTGACGTCGCTGGACGGCCTGTTCTACGACACCTCGCGCGCCGGTGAACTCACCTCCCGCCTCACCGCCGACACTACCCAGATCAAGGCGGCGGTTGGCGCCTCCGCCTCCATCGCGCTGCGCAACCTGGTGTTGTGCCTCGGTGCCGTGGCGATGATGGTGGTCACCAGCCCGCGACTCTCCGCGCTGGTGCTGGTCGCCATTCCGATCATCGTGCTGCCGCTGGTCGCATCCGGCCGCCGGGTGCGCGCGCGCGCTCGGGCGGCGCAGGACGCGCTCGCCGACGCCTCGGCCTATGCCAGCGAAGCGGTCGGCGCCATGCGGGCATTGCAGTCCTCCTCCGCCGAGCCGGCGGCGCGCCGGCGCTTCGACGCGGCGGTGGAAGCCGCCTATGACGCGGCCCGCGACACCACGCTCGCCCGCGCCCTGCTGACCGGCGTCGGCATCTTCCTGGTGTTCGCCAGCGTGGTGGCCATCCTCTGGGTGGGCGCGCAGTCGGTGATGGCGGGTACCATGTCGTCCGGCCTGCTCGGCCAGTTCGTGCTCTATGCGGTGATGGCGGCGAGCGGCTTCGGCCAATTGTCCCAGGTCTGGGGGGAAGTCGCCGCGGCGGCGGGAGCAGCCGAGCGCATCGGCGAACTTCTCGCTGCCCAGCCCGCCGTGCGGGTGCCGGCTCAGCCGGCGCCGCTGCCGGCCCGCGTGTCCGGCGCCATCCGCTTCGAGGATGTGCGCTTTGCCTATCCGGCCCGGCCTGATGCGCCGGCGCTCCATGGGGCATCATTCACCGTGCAGCCCGGCGAGCGCGTGGCGCTGGTCGGTCCGTCCGGCGCCGGTAAGAGCACGGTGTTCCAACTGCTGGAGCGGTTCTACGACCCGCAAGGCGGCCGCATCGTGCTGGACGGTGTCGATATCATGGGGTGCGATCCCGTGGCGGTGCGGCACCAGATCGCTTTCGTGCCGCAGGAGGTGGCGATCTTCGCCGACACCGTGCGCGAAAATATCCGCCTTGCCCGGCCGGAGGCCAGCGACGCGGAGGTGGAAGCCGCCGGCCGCGCCGCTTTGGTGGACGAGTTCGTCGCCCGCCTGCCGGGCGGGTGGGACACGCTGGTCGGCGAGCGGGGCGTCACTTTGTCCGGCGGCCAGCGCCAGCGCATCGTCATCGCCCGCGCCATCCTGCGCTCGACGCCGATCCTGCTGCTCGACGAGGCGACGAGCGCCCTTGATGCGGAAAGCGAGACGCTGGTGCAGACCGCGCTCGAACATTCCATGGTGGGCCGCACCACCCTGGTCATCGCCCACCGCCTGTCCACGGTGCTGTCAGCCGATCGCATCCTGGTGATGGAGGGCGGCCAGATCGTCGATCAGGGCACCCATAACGAACTGGTGGGCAAGGGCGGGCTTTATGCCCGGCTCGCAGCCCTGCAATTCACCGCCGCCGCCTGAGGCTGAGGCTACGGGGCGGGGACGGGTTCCGGGCGGATGCCGTCCGGTGCCCATTCCATGCGCCAGATGGCGCGACCGGACATGGGGTTCTCGCCCGCCGAGACGATGCGAAAGCCCGAGCGCCGGTAGAAGGCGACCGCTCGCCCGTTGTCCTGATTCACGTCCAGCACGATCCCGCCGGGCGACACCGCGCGGGCCGCGGCCATGAGGGCCTCCGCCGCCCCGCCGCCCCTCTGCCCGGGAGCGACGGCGAGCTGGTCGAGATAGCGGGTTGCCGGATCGATGATGACGAAGCCGGCGATGGCGTCCGTCGGGACCTCCGCCACCAGCACGCGGGCGCCCGCCGCGCGCAGCTTGGCGAGATGCTCCAGGAACCACGGGCGCCGCGCCTCGAAATCGATGTCCGGCATGGTGGCTGCCCAGGTGGCGACCCAGAGGTCCGCGGCGGCTTGAAGATCGCCATCCACGAAGGCGCGGACGGGAAAGGTCGGCCCGCTCATGCGGCGCGCCCGTGCCGGTTGATGCGCCCGCTCACCGCTCGGTCAGCTTCAGTTCGATGCGCCGGTTGCGGGCCTGCGCCTCGTCCGACGTGCCGGTATCGATGGGCTGGTATTCGCCGAAGCCCGCCGCGATCAGGTGCTGCGGCTGCACGCCTTTGGCGATCAGATACTGCACCACGGCGATGGCGCGGGCTGCGGACAATTCCCAGTTGGAGGGGAATTGCGGCGTGGAGATCGGCCGGCTGTCGGTATGTCCGTCCACGCGCAGCGCCCAGTTGATGTCCGGCGGGATCTGCTTTTCCAGTTCCAGGATGGCAGAGGCCAGCTTGTCCAGTTCGCTCAAGGCTTCCGGGCGCGGCACGGCGGCGCCGCGGTCGAAGAACACTTCCGACTGGAACACGAAGCGGTCGCCGATGATGCGGATGTCCGGCCGGTTGCCCAGGATGTCGCGCAGGCGGCCGAAGAATTCCGAGCGGAAGCGGCTCAGCTCCTGCACCCGCTGGGCCAGCGCCACGTTCAGACGGCGGCCGAGATCGGCGATCTTGGTCTGGCTCTCCTGGTCGCGCTTCTCCGAGACGTTGAGGGCCTCCTCCAGCGCGGCCATCTGGCGGCGCAGCGCGGCGATCTGCTGGTTCAGCAGGTCGATCTGCGACAGGGCCCGGCCTGCCGCGTCCTTCTGCATGTCCACCTCGCGGGCGAGCGCGGCCTCGCGGGAGGGATCCGGGGTCGAGGGCGCGACACCCGTCGCCGCCTTTAGCCGGTCGCGCTCGGCCTCGGTGGCCTGGAGGCTGGCGCGCAGAGCGGCCATCTCGCCGTCCTGGGTCTGGCCGCTGGCGCGCTCCAGCGACAGCAATTCTGTCAGCTGGCGGATCTGCGACTGGAGGCGCTGGAGCACATTGTCCTTCCCCGCCATGTCCTGGGTCAGGAAGAACTGGGTGACCATGAAGACGGACAGCAGAAAGATGAACACCAGCAGCAGCGTGGACAGGGCGTCCACGAAGCCGGGCCAGTAGTCGATGGTGCGCTCGCGGCCGCGCCGCCCGAGAGCCATCCTAGTTTCTCCTGTGGCCGCCGGCCGCCTCGGCGTCCTCCGAAGCGGTCAGCGCCTTGTCCAGGCGCTCGATGAGGCGGCGGATGTCCGCCTGCTGGGCGCCCTGGGTGTCCGCCATCTGCTTGAGCACGGCCTGTTCCGAGCGCATGTGCGTGACGAGGCCCTGGAGGCTCTCCGCCAGATGGGCCACCGCAGTCGTGACCCGCTGCGAGCCGGATTCGGTCATGGTCCGCTCCAGTCGGGCCATGGCGTCCACCAGGGGGGCGAGGTCGAGCGGGGCGGGCGGCGGCAGGAGGGCGGTGACGGGGCGGGCGTCCGGCAGCTCGCGCTCCACCACCTGGATCGGGCGAGCCTCCACCGGGCGGGCCGCGTAGCCGTCGTCGAGGTCGCGCACGGTGGTGGACAGCCAGTCCTCCAGATCGGTGTAGAAGCGCGTTTGCGCCTGGCTGGCCTGGAGGTCGAGAAAGCCGAGCACCAGGGAGCCGGCGAGGCCGAACAGCGAGGACGAGAAGGAGATGCCCATGCCGGCGAGCGGCGCGGCGAGGCCGGTCTTCATTTCCTCGAACACCGAGCCGGTATCCGGCCCCACCTGGAGCGAGGAGATCACGGCGCCGATGGAGCTGACGGTCTCCAAGAGGCCCCAGAAGGTGCCGAGCAGGCCGAGGAAGACCAGCAGTCCGGTGAGGTAGCGGGCCGTGTCGCGGGCCTCGTCCAGCCGGGTTCCGATGGAATCCAGGATGGAGCGCATGGTGACCTGGGAGATCGCCATGCGGCCCATGCGGTCGCCGAGCAGTGCGGCCATCGGGGCGAGCAGGGTCGGGGCGCGGGAGACGGCGAGGCCGGGATCGGCGAGGCGGAAGGAGTTCACCCACTCCACCTCGGGGAACAGCCGGGCCACCTGGCGGATGGCGAGGATGATGCCGATCCCCAGCACGCCGAAAATGACGCCGTTGAGGCCCGGGTTGTTCATGAAGGCAGCGAGGATCTGCTTGTACAGCACCGCCGCCAGCGCCGCGCAGAGCAGCAGGAACACGATCATCCGCACCAGGAAGATGCGGGGGGACGAAACTTTCAAGAAAGGGTCGACGGCCCGCGTCATGCTCGCTCCCGCTTGTCTTCCCCGCGATTCGAACTATCGCATAACAGACTGCAAAGGGAACCGGATGACATGAGGTTCTGCCGTCCGTAGCGGAATTTCGAACGCTTCTGAACGTGTTCCGCAGAAACTGGCCGCCAGATCAACCTTAAGCTGTGTTTTGCGGCCCGCTCCGGTCAGGCTTTCTTCAGCAGTCGGATCAGGTCTTCGCGGATGGTCTCGTTGCCGGCGATGATGTGGCCGGTGTCGAGCGACTTGTCGCCGCCGTCGAGGTCGGAGACATAGCCGCCCGCCTCGCGGATGAGGATGATGCCCGCCGCCATGTCCCACGGCGAGAGGTCGCGCTCCCAGAAGCCGTCGAAGCGGCCGGCTGCCACCCAGGCGAGGTCGATGGCGGCGGCGCCCGTGCGGCGCACGCCGGCCACCTGGCCCTGAACCAGGGCAAGCTCGCGCTGGAACTTGTTGTGGTCGCCGCGACCGAGATGGGGAATGCCGCAGCCGACCACGCTGTCGGCGAGCTTGCGGCGGGCGGCGACGCGCAGGCGGCGGTCGTTGAGATAGGCGCCCTGGCCCTTCTCCGCGACGTAAAGCTCATCGGTGACGGGATTGAAGATCACGCCGGCGAACGGTACGCCGTTGCGCACCAGGGCGAGCGAAATGGCGAAGATCGGGATGCCGTGCAGGAAGTTGGTGGTGCCGTCGAGCGGATCCACCACCCATTCGTTGGTCTCGTCCGTGCCCTCGACCCGGCCGCGCTCTTCCATGTTGAAGCCGTAGCCGGGGCGGGCGCGGGAGAGTTCGGCGAACAGCGTGTCCTCGGCCTTGCGGTCGGCGGAGGAGACGAAATTGGCCGGCCCCTTCAGCGAAACCTGCAGGTTCTCGACCTCGCCGAAGTCGCGGGCGAGGGCCCGGCCGGCCTTGCGGACGGCCTGGACCATGACGGTGATGAGGGGCGAACGGATCATGCGGACGAGGTTCCTGGGGGCGCGGCGCAGCGAAGGCGCGACCGCCGTGACGGGATAAGGAAGGGGTTCGTGTGCCCCCCTCTCATGGCAAGGTCAAGGCCGCGTTTCACTCGCCCGCCCACTTGCGGGCGGTGTCCTCGGCCTTCTTGCGGTCGGCTGGGGGGAGCGCGGCGACCACGCCGTCGAGATAAGGATCGCCGAGGCCCTTGGATTTGGCCAGCAGATGCCAGGCGGCGGCCATGGTCTTGTCCTGCGGCGCGCCGCGCCCGGCGGAGAGGATGCGCGCATAGCGGTTCTGCGCGATCGCGTTGCCGGCCAGCGCCGCCTTGCGGAACAGCCGCGCGGCGGCGGCCTCGTCCTTCGGCACGCCTTCGCCGTTGAACGTGGCGATGGCGAATTCCACCTCCGCGGTCACATGGCCTTCGGCGGCGGCGGCCTTTAGCATCCGGGTGGCCGCGGCGGGATCGGCGGGCACGCCGTTGCCTTCGCGCAGCAGCACCGCGAGGGCATATTGGGCGTCGGACACCCCGCCGTCGGCGGCCACCTTGAACCATTTGGCCGCGGCGGTGAAATCCTGCGGCATGGCCTCGCCCTGAAGATAGAGCAGGCCGAGATTGTAGGCGGCGGCGGTATGGCCCTTGCTCGCGGCCTGTTCGAACAGTTGCGAGGCCGCCTTCAGATTGCGGGGGCCGCCTTCGCCCATCAGGTTCATCATGCCGAGGGCGAACATGGCTTCGACCGAACCGTCCTTGATGGCTCGGCCGTACCAGTCGGCGGCCTTGGCGGCGTTGTAGGGCACGCCCAGCCCATGGGAGTAAAGCTCGCCCAGAAGGGTTTCGGCGGCCGGGTCCTTGCCGGCCTCGGCGCGCTGCGTCGCCTCCCGGAAGGCGGAGAGGTAGAAGCCGCGCTGGTAGGCGCCATAGGCGCCATCGCCGCCGGGCGGCACAGGCGACGTGTCGGCGGTCACGCTCGGCAGCAGCGGTATGGATGCGGGGGGCGCGGCCGGAGCCGGCGTGGCCGGCTTGGCAGGGGTCGCAGGCTTGGTCTGCTTCGCGGCGGGCTTGGCCGCCGGGTTCTGTGCCTCGGCGGGCGACACCGCGAGCGGGGCGGCGAGCAGCAGGGCGAGCAGGACGGCAGGCAGGCGCGCGCGCGGCAGCCGTGGCTGCACGGGCCGGGACCGGGCCAGCGTCATGCGCCGCGCTCCAGGCTCGCCAGGTGGCGGTCCACGGCGGCGATCAAAGCCGCGCCATCCGCGCCGTCCGGCAAGGCGGCGAGGGCGATGAAATCAGCCCCGGCGGCGGCGAGGGCCTGCGCATCCTCCAGCGTGGTGGCGACACCGACGCAGGGCACTTCGAACAGCTCGGCCCACCAGTTCACCAGATCGGCCACAGGCCCGATGGGGTCGGAACCGTCGAGGCCACCGAACAGCAGGTAGTCGGCGCCGGCCTCGCCCGCTTCCATGGCGTCGTGGCGGCTGGAGAGGCCGACCCCGGCGATGCCGTCGGGCTTCACGCTCTTGAGGGCACGGGCCAGGGCGGCGAGGCTCGCCACATGGACGCCATCGGCCTTGATGGCGCCGGCGATGTCGGGCCGGTCCTCCACGAGGAAGGCGGCGCCTGCCGCCTGCACCGTCTCGCAGAGAGCGCGCAGGGTTTCCAGCGCCGCCACCTCACCGCCGGCGGGCAGGGTGGCGATGACCGCGGCGACGTCGCCGGCCTTGACCCATGCAGCGGCGGCCTCCGCCGGAAGGGCGGGGGGCAGCACGAGCATCAGGCGGCAACGGGGGAGCACCGGATCAGAAGGCATGGCGAGATCGGTCGGCCAGAAAACAGGCAAAAGAGGGGCTGAGGGCGCGGGCTGCCTGGGACGCGCGGCCACCCCGGGCGGATGATCGCCCCGGGCCATCCGGCTCTAAGCCATGCACCGGCCATCAAGCAAGAGCCCGCCGCCCCTTTCGGAACGGCGGGCTCGTATCGGCACGGCCGGCCGGTTGCCCGGCCGGCGGGTCAGGCTCAGGCGGCCTTCTTCTTTTCCTGCTCGGAGCTCCACTGGCCCAGCGCGGCCAGGGAGTTCATGCGCGCGCGGTGGGTGAAGGCGGCCTGGGCGGCGGCCACGTTCTCGGCCTTGCCCGACCACGCCTTCTGCGGCGCCGCCTGGAGGGCGCGACCGTAGGAATAGGTGAGCTTCCAGGGCAGGCTGCCCAGCTTCACCATGGCGTCGAGATGGGCCGTGGCGTCCTCGTCCGACTGGCCGCCGGAGAGGAAGGCGATGCCCGGCACGGCCGCCGGCACGGTGGACTTCAGGACCCGCACGGTCTTCTCGGCCACTTCCGCGACGGAGGCCTGGGTGCGCGCCTTCTTGCCCGGCACGATCATGTTGGGCTTCAGCACCATGCCTTCCAGGCAGACACGCTGGAGGTAAAGCTCGGAGAACACCACCTTGAGGACGTATTCCGTCACCTCGTAGCAGCGCTCGATGCCGTGGTCGCCGTCCATCAGCACTTCCGGCTCGACGATCGGGACGATGCCGGCTTCCTGGCACAGCGCCGCATAGCGGGCGAGCGCGTGGGCATTGGCGGCCACCGCGCCCGGCGTCGGGATGCCGGCGCCGATGTCGATCACCGCGCGCCACTTCGCGAAGCGGGCACCGAGATCGTAATATTCCTTCAGCCGGCCGCCGAGGCCGTCGAGGCCTTCGGTGATGGTCTCGCCGGGGAACAGGGCCATGGGCTTGGCGCCCGCGTCCACCTTGATGCCCGGAATCGAGCCGGCCTGCTCGATCAGGGTCACGAGCGGCGTGCCGTCCTTGGCCTTCTGGCGGATGGTCTCGTCGAACAGGATGACGCCGGAGATGTACTCCTGCATCGCGTCCGCGCGGAACATCAGCTCGCGATAGTCGCGGCGATTGTCCTCGGTGGATTCGACCCCGATGGCGTCGAACCGCTTCTTGATGGTGCTGGTGCTTTCGTCGGCGGCGAGGATCCCCTTGCCGTCGGACACCATTTTCTGCGCGATCGCCTCGAGCTCAGCCTTCATCATCCTGCCTATCCCTGAAGCCGCCAGAGCGGCGCGTGCCAAAGCTTATGGTTGGAATATAACACCAGGGTCTCAGCGACGCAGCGCCTCGACCCCGGGTAACTGCTTGCCTTCCAGCCATTCCAGGAAGGCACCGCCGGCGGTGGACACATAGGAGAAATCCTGTCCGGCCCCGGCATGGTTGAGGGCCGCGACGGTATCGCCACCGCCGGCCACGGAGAGAAGCTCGCCCGCCTTGGTGGCCTCGGCCACCGCCCGCGCCACCGCCACGGTGGCGGCATCGAAGGGCGGCAGCTCGAAGGCGCCGAACGGGCCGTTCCAGACCACCGTCCTGGCGCCCTTGAGCTTGGCCTTCACCAGGTCGACGGTCGCCGGGCCGGCATCCAGGATCATCTCGTCGTCCGCCACCTGGTCCACCGGCACCACGCGGTGCGGCGCGTTGGCGGCGAAGGTCTTGGTGACCACCGCATCCACCGGCAGCACGATCTCGCAGCCGTGCGAGGCGGCGGTCGCGAGGATCTGGCGGGCGGTGTCGGCGAGGTCGTGCTCGCACAGCGACTTGCCGACCTTCACGCCCTTGGCGGCGAGGAAGGTGTTGGCCATGCCGCCGCCGATGACCAGGATATCCACCTTGGCGGTGAGGTTGCCGAGCAGTTCCAGCTTGCTCGACACCTTGGCGCCACCGACCACGGCCAGCACCGGCCGCTGCGGAGCCTCGAGCGCCTTGGTCAGCGCGTCGAGTTCGCCCTGCATGCTGCGGCCGGCGAAGGCCGGCAGCTTGTGGGCGAGGCCCTCGGTGGAGGCGTGGGCACGGTGGGCCGTGGAGAAGGCGTCGTTGACATAGATGTCGCCGAGCGCCGCGAGCTGCTGCACGAAGTCGGCGGCGTTCTTCTCCTCGCCCGCATGGAAGCGGGTGTTCTCCAGCACCAGCACGCCGCCGGGCTGAAGGGCGGACACGGCCTTGGCCGCATCCTCGCCCACGCAGTCATCGGCGAAGGCTACCGGCTGGCCCAGGCGCTCTTCCACCGCGGCAGCGACGGGGGCGAGCGACTGGCTGTCGTCGCGTCCCTTCGGGCGGCCGAAATGGGACAGCAGGATGGCCTTCCCGCCCTGTCCGGTGATGGCCCGGATGGTCGGCAGGATGGCCTGGATGCGGGTGTCATCGGTGACGCGCCCGCCGTCCATGGGGACATTCAGGTCGACGCGGACGAGGACCCGCTTTCCGGCGAGGTCCGCGTCGTCGAGGGTGCGGAAAGTCGGCATGATGCTGCTCTCCCTGACCGTTGGCCGCTCAACCGAGCTTGGCGAGGGCGACGGCGGTGTCCGACATGCGGTTCGAGAAGCCCCACTCGTTGTCGTACCAGGACATCACGCGCACCAGCGTGCCGTCCATGACCTTGGTCTGGTCCATGTGGAAGGTGGACGAGTGGGGGTCGTGGTTGAAGTCGATGGAGACGTTGGGCTCCAGCGTGTAGCCGAGGATGCCCTTGAGCGGGCCGTCGGCCGCCGCCTTGATGGCGGCATTGATCTCTTCCACCGTCGTGGCGCGCTTGGCCACGAACTTGAGGTCGATGACCGAGACGTTGGGGGTCGGCACGCGGATGGAGACGCCGTCCAGCTTGCCCTTCAGCTCCGGCAGCACGAGGCCCACCGCCTTGGCGGCTCCGGTGGAGGTGGGGATCATGGACAGAGCGGCGGCGCGGGCGCGGTAGAGGTCCTTGTGCACCTGGTCCAGCGAGGGCTGGTCGTTGGTGTAGGAGTGCACCGTGGTCATGAAGCCGTGCACGATGCCGACCGTGTCATTCAGCACCTTGGCCACCGGCGCGAGGCAGTTGGTGGTGCAGGACGCGTTGGAGACGACGAGGTGTTCCGGCTTCAGCAACTGGTGGTTCACGCCATAGACGACGGTGAGGTCGGCGCCGTCGGCGGGGGCGGACACCAGGACGCGCTTGGCGCCGGCGGCCAGATGCGCGGACGCCTTCTCCTTGGAGGTGAAGATGCCGGTGCACTCGAGCGCGATGTCGACGCCCAGCTCCTTGTGGGGAAGCTGCGCGGGATCGCGCACGGCGGTCACCTTGATCTTGCCCTGGCCGACGTCGATGCTGTCGCCGTCCACCGTCACCTTGGCCGGAAAGCGGCCGTGCACGCTGTCGTAGCGCAGCAGGTGGGCGTTGGTCTCAACCGGGGCGAGGTCGTTGATGGCCACCACCTGGATGTCGGTGCGACCGGATTCGATGATGGCGCGCAGCACGTTGCGCCCGATACGGCCGAACCCGTTGATGGCCACCTTCACCGTCATTTTTCCATCCTCCATGTGCCGGCCTCAGGCCGGCCTGATCGATTGGTCCGCCGGGCGCCGGAGGCGCCGGCGGCGGTCACAGGCACGCCCGGGCGCCATGTCCGGGATGGTGCTCTGTCCGGCCGGGTTGGGGTGGAGGCTCAAGCGCGGCGGATGCCGCGCGCCCCCCGTCAGCCCTGCCGCAACTGCTCAAGCGCGGCAGCAGCCACCGCCTGAGGCGTAATGCCGAAATGCTTGTAAAGTTCCTTGGCCGGCGCGCTGGCGCCGAACGAGGTCATGCCGATGAAGGCGGCATCCGAGCCGATGATGCTGTCCCAGCCCATGCGGATGGCGGCCTCGATGCCGACCCGCGCCGGGGCCTTGCCGATCACCGCGCGGCGCTCGGCCAGCGGACGGGACAGGAACAGTTCGAACGAGGGCACCGAGACCACGCGGGTCGGCACGCCCTCGGCTTCGAGCAGCGCCTGCGCCTCGACGGCGAGGGAGACTTCCGAGCCGGTGGCGAACAGCGACACCTGCGCCTCGCCGCCGGCGGGGCTGATTTCGTAGGCGCCGCCGGCGGCCTTGTTCTCGCCCGTGGCCTCCTTGCGCAGCAGCGGCAGGTTCTGGCGCGAGAGGATGAGCGCGCTCGGCCGGTCCTTCGCCTCAAGCGCGATCTGCCAGCACTCGGCGGTCTCCACCGTGTCGGCCGGACGCATCACCAGCAGGTTCGGGATGGCGCGCAGGGCGGCCAGGTGCTCCACCGGCTGGTGGGTCGGGCCGTCCTCGCCGAGGCCGATGGAATCGTGCGTGAGCACGTGGATCACCCGCGTGCCCATCAGCGCCGCGAGGCGGATGGCGGGGCGCGAATAGTCGGCGAACGCGAGGAAGGTGCCGCTGTAGGGGCTCAGGCCGCCGTGCAGCGCGAGGCCGTTCATGGCCGCGGCCATGCCGTGCTCGCGCACGCCCCAGTGGATGAAGGTGCCGGAGAAGTCCTCGGGCGTCACCGCCTTCTGGCCCTTGGCGCGGGTGTTGTTGGAGCCGGTCAGGTCGGCGGAGCCGCCGATCATCTCCGGCACCGCCTTGGTGATGGCGTCCAGCACGATCTCGGAGGACTTGCGGGTGGCGACCGCATTGCCGTCGGCGATGGCCTTCGCCTTCACGGCGGCGATTGCCTCCGCCAAGGCGGCGGCGGGCAGCTCGCCGCGCAGGCGACGCTCGAACTCGGCCCGCTCGGCCTCGGGCAGGGCGGCGAAGCGCGCCTGCCAGGCGGCACGCTGGGCCGCGCCACGGCTGCCGGCGGCCAGCCAGCCGTCGCGCGCATCCACGGGCACCTCGAACGGACCGGCTTCCCAGCCGAGCGCCTTGCGGGTGGCTTCGATCTCGGCCGCGCCGAGCGGGGCGCCGTGCGCCTTCTCCGAGCCGGCCCGGCTAGGCGAGCCGAAGCCGATGGTGGTGCGGCAGGCGATCAGGGTCGGCCGGTCGGAGGCATAGGCGGTATTCAACGCGGCGAGGATGGCCGCGGGATCGTGGCCGTCCACCGCCAGGGTGTTCCAGCCGGAGGCGGCGAAGCGCGCGCGCTGGTCGGTGGAGCCGGAGAGCGAGATGGGGCCGTCGATTGAGATGCGGTTGTCGTCCCACAGCACGGTGAGCTTGGCGAGCCGCATGTGACCGGCGATGTCGATGGCTTCCTGGCTGATGCCTTCCATCAGGTCGCCGTCGGAGGCCAGCACCACGGTGCGGTGGTCGACGATGCCGGCGCCGAAGCGCGCCGCCATCAGCCGCTCGCCGATGGCGAAGCCGACCGCGGTGGAAATGCCCTGGCCGAGGGGACCCGTGGTGGTCTCGATGCCCGGGGTAACGAAATTCTCCGGGTGCCCGGGGGTCAGCGAGCCGAGCTGGCGGAAGCGCCGAAGCTCATCCATGGGCAGCGAGGCGAAGCCCAGCAGATGCAGCAGGCTGTAGAGCAGCATCGAGCCGTGGCCGGCGGAGAGGATGAAGCGGTCGCGGTCCGGCCAGGCCGGGTCGGCGGCGTCGAACTTCAGTGCCTGGTTGAACAGTACCGTCGCAACGTCGGCGGCCCCCATCGGCAGTCCGGGATGGCCGGAATTGGCGGTCTCCACGGCATCTATGGCGAGGAACCGGATGGCATTGGCCATGCGGTCGTGGAGATCGCGGCTCGACATGAAGGGCATAGCTCCGGCGCAGGCGGCGCCATTTGGAAAGTGCGGTCAGACAGCTGAGGCAGCGCCTCGCGGCGGCACTGATACCAGTGCGACGCTGGGTGTCAAACGCAGTGGTACGGCAAGGTCAAGGCAGCGGGCGCGGATTGTGGTCGCGTTGGATCGTCGCAGGGCGCGAAGCTGCGGGTCTTTGCCTGCAAAGGCGGCGAGCTCAAAATGCAGGCAGTCGATGGCCGCGAGCCTTGCGTGGAACCTTCAGCGCATAGGCTTGCCGCCGACGAGCAGGCGCAGCGTCTGCGGATTGCCGCCCCACTGCACGTCAGCGATGCGCCAGCCGGCGCTCGTGCGCACCAGGCGGAAGGTGATGCTCTTCTTCTCGTCGTAATTCTCGAACTCCGCCACCACGTTGGCATTCGTCTTGGTGGAGAGCTTCGTGGTGTAGGTGACCGCCTTGATCTCGAAATCCTGACCGTCGATGAAGGGGTCGAAGTTCAGCTTCGGCTCGTCCGCCTTGGCGTCGGCGGCGATCAGCTTGGCGAGGACGGGCTCGAAATAGGTCTTCGCCACGTTCGGGTCGGTGAAATCAAATCCCACCACAGTGTCGGGCGCGGTCTCCAGATAGTGCTGGTAGACGTCCTTCACCAGCGCCTCAGGCGTCTGGGCGGCGGTCGGGGCGGCGACGGGTGGAGCCGCGAGGGCGGAACGGGAAGCGTGCGGCGCGAGAAGAACAGATGCTGCCAGGAAAAAGGCGACCAGAAATCCACGCGCCCGCATCCGTCCAGCTCCCCATTCGGCCAACCTTGACCTTGGCGATGATCGCAACCCGCGCGCGACCCGGCAAGGGCAGCGCAAGAATGCCTTCATTCTCTTTTGTGTTGACGCGGCCCTGCCTGTGGCTCTTTAGCCTCCGACTCGGCTACATTGCAAAACCATGTATGCGCTGAAGCAACGCCCTCCGGAACTAGGCCCCATCGAGGCGGCCACCCAGCGTCTCCACGTCGCGCTCGACCGCCTGTCGGACGCGCTGGATCGCCGGCGCGAGGCGGATCGCCACCAGGAGGCCCTCCAGGCGCAGCTTCACGCGCTGGGCAACGATCGCGCCCGGCTGGCGGCGGAACTGGACGTTGCGCGCGCCGAAGCGGCCGAGGTGGCGGAGGTGAGCCGCGAGGTGACGCGCCGCCTCGACGTCGCCATGACCACGATCCGCGATGTGCTCGCGACCCACGGCGGGTGAACGGAAGAGGTGGGTGAGGGCAGATGGCGCACGTCAGTGTCACCATAGCCGGACGCTATTACCGCATGGCCTGCGACGAGGGCCAGGAGGAGCACCTGATGCGCCTCGGACGGGACATCGATGCGCGCATCAATCAGCTGCGTACCACCTTCGGCGAGATCGGCGACCAGCGGCTGACGGTGATGGCCGCCATCACCATCTCCGACGAACTGGCCGAGGCCCGCAACCGCATCCGCGCGTTGGAAAGCGATCTAGAGGGCCAGCGTGACGCCCGCGCCTCCGCGCTGGCGCGCCTGGAAGCGGGCGAGGAGGCGGTGGCCCGCACCATCGACGAGGTGGCCGAGCGCATCGAACGCCTCGCCGTCGATCTTGCTCCGCGCGAGAAGACCGTCGTGGGCATGGGATAGCCGGCTCGCGATTGCCGGGAATGGCGCCCGATTGCCCCTGGCGCTCGGACGCTGGACCCCCTACATTCCGGAAGCGGGGCTGCGGGGCTCGTTAGGAAACATTTCCCCGGGGCCTTATCGATCCTTAAGGGAGCTGTACCTGACCTCGCCCGTGGGCTTGGACATACGGCGCCCACCTACGTTGTAGGTTTCCCGGGATCGAGTTCCGACGGCTTTTGCGGCTCCGCACTCTTCAGATCTTTATGGCCACCCTTTCTTTCCCGACACCCCGCGCGCAAAAAGCGCGCCTGCGGTCCGAGGCCCTGTCTCGCCGGGCCGCCATGGGCCAAGCCATGCGCACGCAGGCCTCCGAGGCGGCGGCAGCCGCTGCGTTCGGTGCCTTGTCGCCGGTCCTGGGCCGCACGGTCGCGCTGTTCGCGCCGTTCGGCGACGAGATCGACACCGCGCCGCTGGCCCGCCGTCTACGGGAGGTCGGCGTCGCGCTGGCGCTGCCGGTGATCGTCGGGCGCGACCGACCGCTGATCTTCCGCCTTTGGCACATGGACGACCCGCTCGTGCCCACCGGCGCCTACGCCATCCCGACGCCGCAGGCGCATGCGCCTGACGTGCTGCCGGACGACGTGATCGTGCCGCTGGCCGTGTTCGACCGGGCGGGTGCGCGGATCGGCTACGGAGCGGGATATTACGACCGCACGCTCGCCCTGCTACGGCGGCAGAAGCCGATCCGGGCGTTCGGCCTGGCCTTCGCCTGCCAGGAAACCGACGCGATACCCGCCGAACCCCATGACGAACCGCTCGATGGGATGATAACGGAAGCGGGATTTTTTCCATTCGGCGGGTCGCATGCGCATTCTCTTCCTCGGTGACGTGGTCGGCCGCACCGGCCGCGACGTGGTGACGAGCGGGCTTCCCGGGCTGGTGTCGGACTGGGCGCTCGACCTCGTGGTGGTGAACGGCGAGAATGCCGCCGGCGGCTTCGGGATCACCGAGGCCATCTATGCCGACATCCGCGCCGCCGGCGCCGACGCGGTGACGCTCGGGAACCATGCCTTCGACCAGCGCGAGGCGCTCGTCTTCATCGAGCGGACGGACGCCCTGGTACGCCCCTGCAACTATCCCGCCGGCACGCCGGGGCGCGGCGCGGCCCTCGTGGACACGCGCAACGGCGGGCGGGCGCTGGTGGTCAACGTGATGGGCCGCACCTTCATGGACCCGCTGGACGATCCCTTCGCCGCGCTCGACCGCGCGCTCGACGGCGTCGAACTGGGGCGGGTGGCGGATGCCATCGTGGTGGACTTCCACGCCGAGACCACCAGCGAGAAGCAGGCCTTCGGCCATTATTGCGACGGCCGCGTCAGCCTCGTGGTGGGCACCCACACCCATGTGCCCACGGCCGACTACCGCATCCTGTCCGGCGGCACGGCCTACATGACCGACGCTGGCATGTGCGGCAGCTATGACGGCGTGATCGGCATGGACAAGGAAGAGCCGCTCCGCCGTTTCACCCGCAAGATCGGCGCCGGCCGCTTCGAGCCGGCGGCGGGGCCGGCGGCGCTGTGCGGCGTCGCGGTGGAGACGGACCCGGCCACGGGCCTCGCCCGCCACGTGGCGGCGGTCCGGCTCGGCGGCGGGCTTTCGGAGGCACGGCCGAGCTTCTGGGAGGGCTGAGGCGGCCTGGGCGGCTTTCTTGCCCTTTGCCGCCTGACGGACCTATAAGGCGCGCGCAGTGGATCGGGATCGCTCCGGGCGGCGCTCGACCATTCGGCCCTGCCGCGGCGGGGACCGGATGTCCGCCGGCAGACCGCCAGGCAGGCGCGCGGGAGCGATCGGGTAGGATTTGGGAGGCGGCGATGGCCGGACATTCACAGTTTAAGAACATCATGCACCGCAAGGGGCGGCAGGACGCGGTGCGGTCCAAGCTGTTCTCCAAGCTGGCGCGCGAGATCACCGTCGCGGCCAAGATGGGCCTGCCCGACCCGAACATGAACGCGCGCCTGCGCGCGGCGATCCTCGCCGCCCGGGCCGAGAACATGCCCAAGGACAATATCGAGCGCGCCATCAAGAAGGCGTCCGGTGCGGACGGCGAGAATTATGACGAGATCCGCTACGAGGGCTATGGCCCGGGTGGCGTCGCCGTCATCGTCGAGGCGCTCACCGACAACCGCAACCGGACGGCGTCGGAAGTGCGGTCCTATTTCACCAAGTCGGGCGGCAACCTCGCCGAAACCGGCTCGGTGTCCTTCATGTTCGATCGCCTCGGCGCCATCGAATACGACGCCGGCAAGATCGACGCGGACGCCCTGCTGGAAGTGGCCATCGACGCCGGCGCGGAGGACGTGAATTCGTCCGAGGACGGGCACGAGGTGGTCTGCGCGGTGGAGAGCCTGGCGGACGTGCAGCGCGCGCTGGAGGCCAAGTTCGGCGAGCCGCGCAAAGCCAGCCTGATCTGGCGGCCTCAGAATACCGTCGCGGTGGATGACGAGACCGGCGAGAAGCTGCTGCGCCTAGTGGAGACGCTCCAGGACAATGACGACGTGCAGCACGTCACCGCGAACTTCGAGCTTTCCGACGCGCTGATGGAGAAGATCAGCGCGTGAGCGGCCGGCCTTCGCGGCCAGCCTCCTGTGGACAGACAAAAAAAGCCCGGCTCGATGAGCCGGGCTTTTTTAATGGACGTGGAGCCTCAGGCCGCGGCGGCGAGGCGTTCGGCGGTATCGCGCAGTTCGGTGATTGCGGCGTCGATCTCGGCGCGCTGACGCTCCAGCTGGCTGAGCTGGGTGAGGCAGCGGTCGCGGGTGAGGGCGAGGTCACGGCCGCCCTGGCCTTCATGCGCGGCCACCAGGGAGCGGATCTCGGCGAGGGTGAAGCCGAGGCGCTTGCCCTTGAGGATGACCGTGAGGCGTTCGCGGTCGGCGGGGGAATAGAGGCGAGCGAGACCTTCGCGGCGCGGAGACAGCAGTCCCTTGTCCTCATAGAAACGGAGCGCGCGCAGGGTGATGCCGAACTCCCGGGCAAGGTCGCCGATCGTATGGACGTCTTCGGCCGCATAAGATCGGCCGGTGACCGACGACGGGCTGAGCACATCGAAAGCGTTCGCGTCCATCCAATTCTCCTTTTGTGAGCTGGATCCGGCCCCGAAAACCCGGCCGTGAGCGGCCCGCATCGGGTGGATCCAAGTGCCCCTTGGGGAATTTAGGTACGCTGCTCTGACGCATAGGGGGAGCGTGTTGCAGGCTCCGTAAGGGAAAGTAACCGTTACGCATCCCGTCTTTTCAACGGTTAAGGGTCCGTTTACCAAAAGATCCGGATGCTGCTGCAAGCGATTCGCGGATGAGTCGCGGGGCACGACGGGCATCGCCCGCGCCGACCTGGGAGGCGGACATGGGTCGCGGTGACGGTACCATGTACATGGCGAACATGAGCGCTGCGGCGCCGTCGGCGGAGGCTGTCCTCTCTCCCTGGACCATCGAGCATCTGCGGAGCGAGGTGGAGCGCCTGCGCAGCACCTACGCCTTCGCCCCCATTCCCGAGGCACCCGCCTGTGCCGAGGCACCGTCCGCCGAACCGCCGATGGCCCCGGCCGACGCCACGCCGAGCGACCTTGCGCCGGAGCCGCAAAGCGACATGCCGGCCGTCGCCATGGCTGCGGCCGTCGCGGTGCTGTCGCGGAAGCTGGACCTGATCGACGCCAAATCCGTCGACCCCATCGCCATCGCCCGGCTCCAGCGCCAGACGGCGGAACTGAAGGACCTGATCGGCATCGTCCTTGCCCGGGTCCCGGCTCCGGCCGATGAGGCGGAGGCCGCGCAACGGCTGGAGCAGGCGGGCGCGCAGGCCGCTGCGGCGATTACCCATGCCGGCGCGGATTTCGGCCGCGCGGCGTCCGAGGCGCTGGAACGCCTGGAGGAACGGCTCGAACTCTTTGCCGCCGCGCGCGAGACGCAGCCTCCGGTCGCCGGCGAACTCGTTGCCTTGCGCGAGCGTCTCGACACGCTCTCGCAGGACGTGCGCGCCCTCGGCGCTGGCCGCGACGAGGGGCTTGCCGCCCGCATCACGGTCTTGCTCGACCGCATGGACCAGGGCGAGACCGTCGAGGTGGAGGCCCTGGCACCGCTGGTCGGCGTGCTCGAGCGTCACCTTGTGACGCTGACCGAGCGCATGGGGAACGCCAATCAGCAATTGGCCCGGCTCGACGGCATCGAGAGCCTCCTGAAGGGGCTCACTGGCGAAATTCAGCGTTTGCACCGCGGGTCCATCGATCCGGCGGCTGACGATGCGGCGCCGCTGCCGCAGGTTCTCCCTGTCGCTCTCCCGGTCGCCGGGGTGGATGCACAGGATCCCGTCAGCCCGGTGGCGGCCGATCTCGAAGACCGGGAGGACGTCCCTGCCGACCTGCCGGCCGCGCACGGCGCTGCGCTGGAGCCGATGGACGACGTCGTGGACGATGCCGAACTGGACGACGAGGAGATTGCCGGCCGCGCGGCGCCGATGGTGTCCTTGCCTGCCGCCCCCTTGGTGGACTGGCCCCGGCGGGAGCCGCGGGACGAATTAGCTTCTCTCCTGGCCCAACTTGCGGACGAGGTCGGCACCCGCCCCGCGCAAGGTCGTCCGACGCAAGAGGCGGTGCCGGTCTGGCAGGTCACCGAGGCGCCCTGGCAGGGCGAATTGCGTGAGATGCTGGCCACGGCCGAGCAGCGGCGGCGCGCCCATGTGCGCCCGTTCGCGGACGAGCGGCTGGATCTCGGTGCCTTGAAGCCGGGTGCGGACTGGGCATCGCGCCATGTGGCGGCGCTGGAGGCGGCCTTGATGGAGACCGCCGCCGAGGAGGGCGCGCCGGGCGTCCGGGTCGATTGGGTCGCGGCCGCGGACCGGGCGGAAGACCGGGAGAAGGGCGCGGCGCTGGAGCGCAAGCGCAGGTCGACCCGCCGCCTCAACGTGGCGGCTCGGATCGGTGCCGTGGCGCTGGTGGCGGCCGGCCTGGGCTTCGTGACGCTGAAGCTGACCCAGCGCGACGGCGCGGGCCTCAGCCTCCAGGCGGTGGTGTCCGCCCCCGCCATCGCCGCGCTGGGTGGCGGCGCGCCGGTGGACAAGGCCCTGCTCGGCACGCTGCCGCCGCCCGTGGGGCCGGCCGCGCTGAAGCAGGCGGCCATCGCCGGCGATGCGGACGCCGCCTGCGAGGTCGGTATCCGCTATGCGGACGGCAAGGGCACCGACGTGGACAGCGGCGCGGCCATGAGGTGGCTGGCGTTCGCCGCCTCGCGCGGCTCCGTGCCGGCGGCCTACCGGCTCGGCAGCATGTATGAATACGGTACCCGCAACCTCGCCGAGGCCCGGCGCCTCTACCAATGGGCCGCCGACCACGGCAATCTGCGCGCCATGCACAATCTGGGCGTGCTGTATTCCGACGGCATCGACGGCAAGCCGGACTGGCAGAACGCGGTGAACTGGTTCCGCAAGGCGGCCGAACTCGGCCTGCGCGACAGCCAGTACAACCTGGGCGTGGTCTATGCGCGCGGCTTGGCCGGCGCGGTGGACCGCGCGGAAGCCTGGAAATGGTTCTCGCTCGCCGCCAACCAGGGCGACACGGAGAGCGCCCGCAAGCGCGACGACGTGGCGAACAAGGCGGAAGGCGGCGTGGTCGAGCGGGCCAAGGCCGCGGCTGCCGCCTTCGTGCCCGGCAAGGCGGTCGAGAGCGCCAACACCGTGCCGGTCCGGCCTGAATGGGAAGTGGCCGGCCCCGCCGACACGCTGCCGCGCAAGTCCGCCTCCCGGTGAGGCCTGCTGGCGTCCGGCGATGTGACGGCGCAGGTTGGCGCCATGGCAACAGGCATGATTCGCATCATCGGCTTTGATCCGGGACTGCGCCGCACGGGCTGGGGCGTGATCGAGGCGGAGGGCTCGCGCCTGTCCTACGTCGCGTGCGGCACCATCCTTCCTCCCGAGGCGGCGCCCATGGCGGAACGCCTCGCGATCCTGCATCGCGGACTATCCGAGGTGCTCGCCCGCCACCTGCCGCAGGAGGCGGCGGTGGAGGAAACCTTCGTGAACATGAACCCCGCGTCCACACTCAAGCTCGGGCAGGCGCGCGGCGTGGTCATGCTGGCGCCGGCGCAGGTGGGCCTGCCGGTGGCGGAATATGCGCCGCTGCTGGTGAAGAAGACGGTGGTGGGCGCCGGCCGGGCGGAGAAGGCGCAAATCCGCATGATGATCGGCGTGCTGCTGCCCAAGGCCACGCCCGAGACCGAGGATGCGGCCGACGCGCTCGCCGTGGCCATCACCCATGCGCATCATCGCGGCGCCGCTGCACTGCGGCGTGCCGCGCTGTAGGATGGCGGCGGGGATCGGCCCGGGGAGGGGAATGGAGATGGTGTGGGGCCAACTTGCCCTGGTGGATGCGGCCCTGTTCGCCGGTGCCGCCTTCTATATCAATGTCGCCGAGCAGCCCGCCCGCCTGCGGCTGGCCCCCGGCGCCATGCTGGCGCAGTGGAAGCCGGCCTATGCGCGGGGATTCGCCATGCAGGCGACGCTGGCGCTGGCGGGCTTTCTGCTCGGCATGGCGGCCTTCGCCGCGTCGGGGAGCTGGCGGTTCCTGGCGGGCGGCGTGCTGCTGCTGGCCAACTGGCCGTTCACGCTCATCGGCATCATGCCGACCAACCGGCGGCTGATGGCCATTCCCGACGGCAAGGCCGGGCCCGAGAGCGTGCGCCTGATTGCCATCTGGGGGCAGTTGCACATGGTGCGCACGGGGCTCGGCATCATCGCCACCCTGGTTCTTCTCTGGGGCTCGCTCGGCTGAGGCCGGCACGGACGGGACACAATGATCGGCAAATTGAAGGGCGTGGTGGACAGCACCGGCGAGGACCATCTGATCCTCGACGTGCATGGCGTGGGCTATCTGGTGCATTGCTCCGGGCGCACGCTTCAGTCTCTGCCGCGGGAGGGCGAGGCGGCCGTGCTGTTCATCGAGACGCACGTGCGCGAGGACCAGATCCGGCTGTTCGGCTTCACCAGCGAGGGTGAGCGGGAGTGGTTCCGCCTGCTCCAGGGCATCCAGGGCATCGGCACCAAGACCGCGCTCGCCGTCCTCTCCACCCTCAAGCCGTCGGACATCGCCCAGGCGGTGGCGCTCGGCGACAAGGCGGCGCTGGCGCGGGCGCCGGGTGTGGGGCCGCGCGTCGCCACGCGCATCGTCACCGAGCTGAAGGACAAGATGCCGAGCTTCGCCTCGGCCGATCCGGCGCTCGCCCGCCTCGCGGCGGACGTGGGAGCGGCGGAAGCAGCGGGCGGCGCGGCGGCCGATGCGGTGTCCGCCCTGGTCAACCTCGGCTATGCCATGCCCCAGGCCCACGCGGCCATCGCCGCCGCCGCTCGCGGCGCCGGAGAGGGCGCCACTGCGGAGACCTTGATCCGCCTCGGCCTACGGGAACTGGCGAAATAGCACCACGCCGGCGTCAGCCGGGAAAAGCCACGCCTGCCGCCCGCGTGCCTACGGCGCCGTGCCGACCACATGCGGGCTGGTCGGGTCGAAGGCGAGGCGCAGGGCGTAGGCACGCACATCCGGCGGCCAGCCTGCGGTCTCCTGTTCCAGCTGCGTCCGGTTGCCGGCGAACAGCGCGCGCGTCGCCTCCTCGAAGCCGGGCAGGTCGCCCGCCATGGCCGACATGAAGCGGTACGCGGCCTCCTGCGCCGCCCGCACCTGCTGCTGCGGGGCGTCGGTGCGCCTTGCCGCCTCCACAAGCCGCCGCAACGCCACCGACGCTCCGCCCGGCTGCGCCGACAGCCATTCCCAATGGCGCGGCAGCAGCGTGACCTCGCGCGCGACCACGCCCAGTTTCGGCCGTCCCCGGCTCCGCGGGCTTGGCGGTGGATCGTCACCGTCCACCGCCGGAGCCGCGTCGAAGCGGGCCGCAAGTTCCGCCGTGGTTCCGCGCAGGTCGAGGTCGATGACCCGGCCGCTGGCGTCGTCGAAGGCCAGCAGGGTGGCGGTGGTGCCGTTCGCTTGGGCTGCGCGGATGGCCAGCGCGACGTCGAGCAGGCTTCCTGAGGCGAGGCGGTGCTGTCCCGCGAATGCGGTGCAGGAATGGGGGCGGGGCAGGGTCATGCGAGGTCCTCGACGGGGCGAAGCAAATTTTACCCAGATAAATATGGGAATGCAATTTAATCCGGGTATAAATAGTCGCCATTGAGGAGGCAACCCATGAACCGTGAAGACAGAAAGGCGGCCATTGCCGCGTACAGGGAGCGCAAGGTGCCGGCCGGCATCTATGCGGTGCGGTGCGCGGCGGTCCCCACCCCGTGGATCGGCGCAGCGCCGAATCTCGACATGATCCGCAACCGGATCTGGTTCACGTTGCGGCATGGCTCCCATACCAACCCGGCCATGCAGGCGGCGTGGCTCAGTCATGGGGCGGAGAGCTTCAGGTTGGAGATCCTGGAAGTCCTCCCCGAGGAGGATGTCGCCTACGTGCGCGGCCGCCTCCTGAAGGAGCGACTCACGCATTGGCGGGCGGTGCTGGATGCGCCGGCCGCATGACGTCGCGGCGGTGCCCGCGCCGATCCTGCGTGGCCCTCCCAGCACGAACAGACTAGAATCCGCCGACTCGCGATGGCACAAGGCCCCATGACACCTCCCCGCCTGATGACCGCCGAACCGCGTCCTGAGGACGAGGCCGATGCGACGCTCCGGCCGCAGCGGCTGGCCGATTTCGTCGGGCAGGCGCAGGCGCGCTCGAATCTGGAAGTGTTCATCAAGGCGGCCAGGGCGAGAGGCGAGGCGCTGGACCACGTGCTGTTCGTGGGCCCGCCCGGCCTCGGCAAGACCACGCTGGCGCAGATCATGGCCCGCGAGATGGGGGTCGGCTTCCGCTCCACCTCCGGCCCGGTGATCGCCAAGGCCGGCGACCTTGCCGCCATCCTCACCAATCTGGAAGAGCGCGACGTGCTCTTCATCGACGAGATCCATCGCCTCGCGCCGCAGGTGGAGGAAATCCTCTATCCCGCCATGGAGGACTACGAACTGGATCTGGTGATCGGCGAGGGGCCGGCGGCACGCTCGGTGAAGATCTCGCTGCCGAAATTCACGCTCGTCGGCGCCACCACCCGCTCGGGGCTGCTCACGACGCCGCTGCGTGACCGCTTTGGCATCCCGGTGCGGCTGGTGTTCTACACGCTGGACGAGCTTGAATATATCGTCACGCGCGGAGCGCGCGTGCTCGGCATCGGCATCGTGCCCGAGGGGGCGCGGGAGATCGCGCGGCGGGCGCGCGGCACGCCGCGTATCGCCGGGCGCCTGCTGCGCCGGGTTCGCGACTTCGCCCTGGTTGCGGGTGCCGAGGCCATTGACCGCGCCATCGCCGACCAGGCGCTGCTGGCCCTCGACGTGGATGCGGCCGGCCTCGATGCCATGGACCGGCGCTATCTCAGCGTGATCGCCCAGCACTACGGTGGCGGGCCGGTGGGCGTCGAGACGCTGGCGGCGGCTCTGTCCGAGCCGCGCGACGCCATCGAGGAGATCGTCGAGCCCTATCTGGTGCAGCAGGGCTTCATCCAGCGCACGCCGCGCGGCCGCATGCTGACCTCCGGCGCGTTCCGCCATCTCGGCCTTGCCGAGCCGCAGCGGCCGGCGAGCGCCTTGCCGCTGTTCGACGAAGGTGATTAGACACGGTCGCGATGCGCCGCATGCGCGCGGATCGCTGAGGCGGACGCGGCCTGCGGCCGGAACGGACCGGGCGCCGCCGGTTCTCCGCGGCAAACCTTCTGCGCAAGGATCTCTGGATGAAGACTGACCTTTCCGGCGAACGCGCCACGGTGCCCGGTGAGCGCGAAGCCCATCCGCATCTGGCCGGCCACCTGATCCCCGGGGGGCACAGTCTGGCGCTGCGGGTCTATTATGAGGACACTGACTTCTCCGGCATCGTCTACCACGCCAACTACCTGAAGTTCATGGAGCGCGGCCGCTCCGATTACATGCGCCTGCTGGGCGTCGTGCAGGGCGAACTGTTTGCCGAGGCCGCCGCCGAGGCGCCGGGCTTTCACTTCGTCGTGCGCTCCATGCAGATCGACTTCAGGAAGCCGGCGCGGATCGACGACGTGCTGGAAGTGGTGACCCTGTCCAAGGACGTGGCGGGTGCCTCCATCACGCTCGCCCAGTCGGTGAACCGGGGCGACGAGGTCCTGGTTTCAGCGCTGGTGCGGGTCGCCTTCGTCTCGCAGGGCCGCGCCACGCGCATTCCTGATGCGCTTCGGCGGGCGACCCTGGAGGACGCCACGATCCTCGCCGGTGCTGCTGCACCGCAGCGCTAACCCTCCCTTAAGCTTAATGACGGTAGGTTCGCGACGCATCACGGCATGCTGCGTCGCAGTCCATCGCCCAAGTTTGGACAGAGTCCGCCTGGAAAGAGCAGCGGCGGGCCTTTGCCAAAGAGGACGGGGACCGGCGCTCTTTGCCATCGCGCGGTCGGGCCAGCCGAGGAATGAAGATGAAATCAGCCATCCGGGCGCGGGGGCGTCGATGAAGAAATGGATTCCGACGCTGGCGACGCTGCTTGTGCTCGCCGCGTCCAGCGCGTGGGCGCAAGCCGACATGGGCGCGACGGCCCTGCCGGCTCCCAGCGCCAACTTCTCCCTGATCGGCCTGTTCCTGCAGGCGCACTTCGTCGTCAAGCTGGTGATGATCGGCCTCGTGGCTTCCTCCGTCTGGGTCTGGGCGATCATCATCGACAAGACGCTGCTGTACAGCCGCACCCGCGAGGAGATGGACCGCTTCGAGCAGGTGTTCTGGTCCGGCCAGAGCCTGGAAGACCTCTATCGATCCCTCGCTGGCCGGCCCAACCAGGCCATGGCCGCCATCTTCGTCGCCGCCATGCGCGAGTGGAAGCGCACCTATGAGGGCGGCGCGAAATCGCTCACCGGCCTCAACCAGCGCATCGAGAAGGTGATGGATGTGACCATCGCCCGCGAGGTGGAGCGGCTGGAGAACCGTCTTCTGGTGCTCGCCACGGTGGGTTCGGCGGGTCCGTTCGTCGGCCTGTTCGGCACGGTGTGGGGCATCATGACCTCGTTCCAGGCCATCGCCGCCTCGAAGAACACCAATCTCGCCGTCGTGGCGCCGGGCATCGCTGAAGCCTTGTTCGCGACGGCGATGGGCCTCATTGCGGCCATTCCCGCGACGATCTTCTACAACAAGTTCGTCTCCCAGGCCGGGCGCCAGGCCCAGCGCCTGGAAGGGTTCGCCGACGAATTCTCGGCCATCCTGTCACGGCAGATCGACGAGCGGGGCTGAGCGATCATGGGCATGGGCGGAGGCGCCGG
The DNA here is from genome assembly GCF_000473085.1 of Azorhizobium doebereinerae UFLA1-100. Taxonomy (GTDB): domain Bacteria; phylum Pseudomonadota; class Alphaproteobacteria; order Rhizobiales; family Xanthobacteraceae; genus Azorhizobium; species Azorhizobium doebereinerae. The sequence goes on along the minus strand of NZ_AXBA01000013.1, from coordinate 141,931 downwards.
GGGCGCATGGCAGAGCAGGCGGTCGCGGCGTCGTCGCAGCGGCGCGGTGATGGCCGAGATCAACGTGACGCCCATGGTGGACGTCATGCTGGTGCTGCTCATCGTGTTCATGGTGGCCGCGCCCATGCTGACCGTGGGCGTGCCGCTGGACCTGCCGCAGACCCAGGCCAAGTCCATGAACCAGGACAAGGACCCGCTGACCATCTCGGTGAACGGGAAGGGGCAGATCTTCCTGCAGGAGACCGAGATCAAGCTCGATGAGCTGGTCGCCAAGCTGCAGGCCATCGCGCAGAACGGCTATGAGGAGCGCATCTTCGTGCGCGGCGACAAGACGGTGAATTACGGCACGGTGATGCAGGTGATGGGGCGCCTTTCAGCCGCTGGCTTCAAGAAGGTGGCGCTGGTGACCGAGACGGAGCAAGGGAGCTGAAGCGGATCAAGATGCGCGTCGGTCTTACCGCATCGACCCTCGCCCATGGGGGCGTGATCGTCCTAGCCTTGGTGTCCTTCGCGGCGCCGAGCCCCTTCGACACGCCCCAGCCGGATCCCATCAATGTGGACGTGATTTCCGCGTCCGACCTCTCGCAGATGACCAAGGGCAACGAGAAGGGCAAGAAGACCGAGACCAAGAAAGTGGTCGCCGAGAAGGTTGATGCCCCCAAGCCCGTGAACGATCCCAACCTCAAGGTGTCGGACAAGCAGGAGGTGGAGCCGAACTCGCCTCCGCCTCCCCCGCCGGCGCCCACGCCTGCCCCGCCCAGGCCGGAGGAGGCCAAGCCGACGCCGCCGACCCCGAAGGTGGAAGAGCCGAAGCCCACCCCGACTCCGCCCAAGGCGGAGAAGCCGCCGGAGCCGAAGGTGGAGCAGAAGGCCGACGAGGGCCTGAAGGCGGATCCCAAGAAGGATCAGCAGAAGCAGGAGGCGCAGACCCCGCCGCCTCCGCCGCTGCCGCAGCGCAAGCCCGCCATTCCGCCGCCGCAGCCAACCCGCACCGCGGCCGACGCCAAGCCGCAGGAGCGGCCGCTCGACTATGACAAGATCGCGGCTCTGCTGGACAAGCGCACGCCGCAGCGCAACGCCGCCGCCGACCAGGCGGTGTCGCAGACCGCTGCCCTCGGCGCGCCGCGCGGCGATGCCCAGACGCTCTCACAGAGCGAGATCGACGCCCTGCGTGCCCGCATCCAGTCCTGCTGGAGCCCGCCGGCCGGCGCCTCCGAGGCGAGCGACCTGCGCGCGGCCGTCACCGTGTCGTTCAAGCCCGACGGCTCGCTGGCGGTCTCCCCGCAGCTCGCGGGCGTGACCCCGGCCTCCTCCCCTTATGGCCCCGCCTTCGCCGACAGCGCCATGCGCGCAATCATCCGCTGTGCGCCCTACAGCTTCCTTCCGGCGAACAAATACAATGTCTGGAAGGACATCGAGCTGGGCTTCAGCCTGAGAGACATGCTCGGCCACGCGGATCAACCGAGAAGAACCCAATGACCGAATTCTCCCGCTTGCTGTCTGATCGCTTTGCCGGCCTTGGCGGGATGTCGCGCCGCTCTCTTCTGGCCGGCGGCGCCGCCCTCGCCGGCGCGTCCGCCCTGTCCGGCGGTGCCGCCCAGGCGGCGCTGAAGCTGGAAATCACCTCCGGCACGCCGCAGCCGATCCCGATCGCCATCACCGATTTCGTCGGCGAGGTGGAGCAGGGCCGAGCGATCAGCGGCGTCATCAGCGCCGACCTGAAGCGCTCGGGCCTGTTCTCGCCCATCGATCCGAAGGCCTTCGTCGAGAATATCAGCAATCCGGACACCGCTCCGCGCTTCCAGGACTGGCGCGTCATCAACGCCCAGGGCCTCGTCACCGGCCGCGTCACGCGCCAGGGCGACGGGCGGCTCAAGGCGGAATTCCGCCTGTGGGACGTGTTCGCCGGCCAGCAGCTCATGGGCCAGCAGTATTTCACCCAGCCGGAGAACTGGCGGCGGGTGGCCCACATCATCGCCGACGCCATCTATGAGCGGCTGACCGGCGAGAAGGGCTATTTCGATACCCGCATCGTGTTCGTGGACGAGAGCGGCGCCAAGGACCGGCGCGTGAAGCGCCTCGCCATCATGGACCAGGACGGCGCCAACGTGACCTATCTCACGCGCGGCGACAGCCTGGTGCTGACCCCGCGCTTCTCGCCGACGAGCCAGGAGATCACCTACATGTCCTACGGGCAGTCGGACCCGCGGGTCTATCTGCTCAACATCGAGACCGGGCAGCGGGAGATCGTCGGCAACTTCCCCGGCATGAGCTTCTCGCCGCGCTTCTCGCCGGACGGGCAGCGGGTGATCATGAGCCTGCAGCAGGGCGCCAATTCCAACATCTTCGTCATGGACCTGCGCTCCAAGGCGACCACGCGCCTCACCGACACCCCGGCCATCGACACCGCGCCGTGCTATTCGCCGGACGGCCGGCAGATCTGCTTCGAGAGCGACCGGGGCGGCTCGTCCCAGATCTACATCATGAATGCCGACGGCTCGAACCAGCGGCGGGTCTCGTTCGGCAATGCGCGCTACAATACGCCGGTCTGGTCGCCGCGCGGCGACGTCATCGCCTTCACGCGGCAGGCCGAGGGCAAGTTCGCCATCGGCGTCATGCGCCCGGACGGCCAGGGCGAGCGGGTGCTGACCGAGGGCTATCACAACGAGGGGCCGACCTTCGCGCCGAACGGCCGGGTGATCATGTTCTTCCGCGATCCGCCCGGGGCTGCTGGCGCCAACCTCTTCACCATCGACGTCACCGGCTATAACGAGCAGCGCGTGCCGACCCCGAGCTACGCCTCCGATCCGGCCTGGTCGCCCTTGCGCTCGTGATCCGCGCTGTTGCCGCTCGGCCACAGCCTACGGCAAACGCCATCGCCGCCGTGAGCCCACGGCTTTGCCTTGATGACGCCATCGGCCACGCCCACTGCTAGCCGCGCCCGGCAGGGTTGTGTCGCGCCGGGCATCCGGGACGCCGTCTGCCTCTCGCGCCAGTGCGCGCCCCTTCAGGATTTGAAAACCATAAATCACAGTCGTGAGCCGGATGCGCCGCCAGGCGCGGCTCGCGGAGGGAATGCGCGGAAGGGCGGAACCTCCGCTTAACCAAGCGGCTGCTAGAGCACGGTCATGAGCTTGCAACGCACGCTGATGAACGGGTCGCTCTTTCATTCGATGAGCCGGCGGCCTCACCGCAGCGTTGAGGTCCGGCTCGCAGGACATCATCCGGGCTGAGTCAGGAAGGGAGACACCGGAATGCTTCATTTGGGTTTCGCACGCGGATTCCGGTTCGCCGCCATGATTGGCGTGGTTCTGGCACTCGCGGCCTGCGCCAACAATCCCAATGCCAACGGCGGAGCCGGTATGGGCGGCGCGGGCGGCCCTCCCGGTTCGCCGCAGGAGTTCGTGGTTTCGATCGGTGACCGCGTGTTCTTCGACACCGACCAGACGGACCTCTCTCCCGAGGCCCGGGCCATTCTCGACCGGCAGGCGCAGTGGCTGCAGCAGTACAGCCGCTACAGCTTCACCATCGAGGGCCATGCCGACGAGCGCGGCACGCGCGAATACAACATCGCTTTGGGGGCGCGCCGTGCCCAGAACGCGCGCGACTATCTGGTCTCGCGCGGCATCGACGCGGCCCGCATCCGCACCATCTCTTATGGCAAGGAACGGCCGGTGGCGGTGTGCAACGACATCTCCTGCTGGTCGCAGAACCGTCGCGCTGTGACGGTGCTGAACCCCACCAGCTGAGGACGGCGCCGGCCCGGCGGTGATGCCGTGCGGGCTGGCGTGGACTGAGGACGGCGGGACATGTCCCGCCGTTCAGGCCAGATTGACCATGATGCGGTCATTACCTCCAATGTCACGACGATTTCATGCTATGGAGCCGGCGCAAACAACGCCGGCTTTTCGTTTTTCTACGGTGTGCGCTGCGGTAGGGGGCCACACTTTGGACGCGATCAAACGCCTAAGGTGCTCAGTTCGCGAGGCACTTCCATGTACTTGCCCCCAGGGTCTTCCAGCAGCGGTGCCATGAATCGGAATGGCTTTTTAAAGATTGTCCTGGTGATTGCCGGCGTTGCCGCCCTGTCCGGGCCGGCGTCGGCGCAGCAGTCCGGTGGCGGGCTGTTTGGCGACATCTTCAAGCCGCCGGCAAATGTTCAGAACGACGCGGTTGCCAACCAACAAAGTGAACTGCTGATGCGCATCGAGCGCATCGAGAACCAGTTGCGGCAACTGACGGGTCAGATCGAGCAGCTTCAGTATCGCAACCAGCAGTTGGAGCAGCAGCTGAATGCCCGTGCCGGCGGCCCGCCGCCCGCGACGGCTGCTGCCCCGGTCGCGCCGCGGCCGGCGATCCCCGCGCCTGCCGCCACCGCGCCCACTGGCCGCCGCTCGGATGCGTTCGACCCCAATGAAGACCCGGCCGCGCCGGGCGTGCCCCAGCCGCTCGGCTCGCCGGCCAGCGCGTCGGCCGCGCCGCCGCGTCCCACCGGCGCGCCGCTCGATATCGGCGCCGGTCAGCGGCCGGCGGCCCAGCCGACCGCGCTGCCCGCCTCGACGCCCAAGGATCTCTACGACCTTGGCTATTCCTATGTGCAGCGGCAGGATTATCCGGCCGCCGAGCAGACGTTCCGCCAGTTCCTCCAGGCCTATCCCGGAGACCGCCTGACCCCGGACGCTACCTTCATGCTGGGGGAGAGCCTCTACCTGCGCCAGACCTATAAGGAGGCGGCCGAGCAGTTCCTCCAGGTCTCCACCAAATATCCCAACTATACCAAGGCGCCCGATGCGCTGCTGCGGCTCGGCCAGTCGCTCGTTGCCCTCAACGAGCGGGAAGCCGCCTGCGCGACCTTTGCCGAAGTGGACCGCAAATTTCCGCGCGCCACGTCCAACCTGCGTCAGGCGGTCGAACGTGAGCAGAAACGTGCAGGCTGCTGAGCGCGGTCGCGCCGCCCCCCTGATCGACGACGATCTTGAGCCGTTGTTCGCCGGCTTTCGCGGCTATTCGCGGATCCTGCTCGGCGTCTCCGGCGGCCCGGATTCGACGGCCATGCTGCTGCTGGCGCGCAACTGGCGCTATGCCCAGCTGGAGGGGCCGAGCTTTTTCGTCGCCACGGTCGACCACGGGCTGCGGTCCGGCTCCGACACCGAGGCCGCCGCAGTCGGCGCGCTGTGCGAGCGCATCGGGCTGCCGCACGTGGTGCTGCCGTGGCGGGGGCCGAAGCCGAGCACCGGCATCCAGGAAGCGGCGCGCGACGAGCGCTACGGCCTGCTGCGCGCCTTCGCCCGGGAAAACGGCCTGGAAGCTCTGGCCCTCGCCCATACGCTGGACGATCAGGCCGAGACGGTCCTGTTCCGCCTGTGCCGGGGGTCCGGCATCGGCGGGCTCGGGGCCATGCGGCCGGTGTCGCAGCGCGGCGGCCTTGCCATCCTGCGCCCGTTCCTGACCACCCCGAAGGCGCGCCTGGTGGCGACCCTGAAGGCTTCGGGCACGCCTTTCGCCCGCGATCCCAGCAACGAGGACCCGCGCTTTGCCCGCCCTCGCCTGCGCGCGTTGGCGCCGGTGCTGGAGGAGGAGGGCCTGGACGCCGAGCGGCTGGCGCTGCTGGCCCGCCGCGCCGGCCGGGCAGATGCTGCGCTGGAGGCGGCGACCCACAGGGCGCAGGAAGAGCTGGGCCTGGGCCCCTGGTCGGCGGATACCGGCATCCGGCTCGACGCGCCCGGCTTTTTCGCCCTGCCTGAGGAAATCGGGCTGCGGCTCTTGGTCCGCGCGGTGACCGCCTGCGCCTCCGAGGGGCCGGCGGAACTGGCCAAGGCCGAGCGGCTGTTCGAGGCGCTGCAGGGCGCGGATGCCCAGGGCATGCGGCTTCGCCGGACATTGGCCGGGGCCGTGGTCACCCTCAGGCAAGGTAGTTTGAGTATCGCTACGGCACCATCGCGGCAGGCAGCGGTGGACAGCCTCGCGGCAAATTCAGCGCTTCCGCAAGCGCTCGTCCTTGGCAAGGAAGGGGGCGACCCCTAAATTACGGGAGGACGCGGCGGGACTTGTCGGCGCGAGGAGGGGGGCTTGACGGCCCAATGCACCTTTCTCGGCGACGTCACGCGGCGCCCCATGAGGGACCAATGAACGCCAACCTACGCAATTTTGCCCTTTGGGTAATCATCGTCCTGCTGCTGCTGGCGCTGTTCTCGCTCTTCCAGAGCCCGGGGCAGCGGAGCAGTGCGAACGACATTTCGTTCTCCCAGCTGTTGTCGGACGTGGACCAGGGCCGGGTGCGCGACGTCGTGATCGAAGGTCCGAACATCTCGGGCGCCTTCACCGACGGCCGCCAGTTCCAGACCTACGCGCCCAACGATCCCTCCCTCGTGCAGCGCCTCTATGGCAAGGGCGTCGCCATCACCGCGCGTCCGCCGTCGGACAATGTGCCGTGGTTCGTCAGCCTGCTGGTGTCCTGGCTGCCCTTCATCGCCCTGATCGGCGTGTGGATCTTCCTGTCCCGCCAGATGCAGGGCGCGGGCGGCAAGGCCATGGGCTTCGGCAAGAGCCGCGCCAAGCTGCTGACGGAAGCGCACGGCCGCGTGACCTTCGAGGACGTGGCCGGCATCGACGAAGCCAAGAGCGACCTCACCGAGATCGTGGACTTCCTGCGCGACCCGCAGAAGTTCCAGCGCCTCGGCGGCCGCATCCCGCGCGGCGTGCTGCTGGTCGGCCCCCCCGGCACCGGCAAGACGCTGCTCGCCCGCGCCATCGCGGGTGAGGCGAACGTGCCCTTCTTCACCATTTCCGGCTCGGACTTCGTGGAGATGTTCGTGGGCGTCGGCGCCAGCCGCGTGCGCGACATGTTCGAGCAGGCCAAGAAGAACGCCCCGTGCATCATCTTCATCGACGAGATCGACGCGGTGGGTCGCCACCGCGGTGCCGGCCTCGGCGGCGGCAATGACGAGCGCGAGCAGACCCTCAACCAGCTCCTGGTGGAGATGGACGGCTTCGAGGCGAACGAGGGCATCATCCTCATCGCCGCCACCAACCGTCCGGACGTGCTCGACCCGGCGCTGCTGCGTCCCGGCCGCTTCGACCGCCAGGTCGTGGTGCCGAACCCGGACGTGGTCGGCCGCGAGCAGATCCTGAAGGTCCATGCCCGCAAGATCCCGATCGCCCCGGACGTGAACCTCAAGGTCATCGCCCGCGGCACCCCCGGCTTCTCCGGCGCGGACCTCGCCAACCTCTGCAACGAGGCGGCGCTGATGGCGGCCCGGCGCAACAAGCGCATGGTCACCATGGGCGAGTTCGAGGACGCCAAGGACAAGGTGATGATGGGCGCGGAACGCCGCTCGCTGGTCATGACCGAAGAGGAGAAGATGCTGACCGCCTATCACGAAGGCGGGCATGCCATCGTCGCCCTCAACGTTCCGGCCACCGACCCGGTGCACAAGGCCACCATCATCCCGCGCGGCCGCGCGCTGGGCATGGTCATGCAGCTCCCCGAGCGGGACAAGCTCTCCATGTCCTACGAGCAGATGACCTCGCGCCTCGCCATCATGATGGGCGGCCGCGTGGCGGAAGAGCTGATCTTCGGCCATGACAAGGTCACCTCGGGCGCTGCCTCCGACATCGAGCAGGCCACCCGCCTCGCGAAGATGATGGTGACGCGCTGGGGCTTCTCGGACGAGCTCGGCCAGGTGGCCTATGGCGACAACCAGGACGAAGTGTTCCTGGGCATGTCCATGGGCCGCACCCAGAGCGTCTCGGAAGCCACCGCGCAGACCATCGACAAGGAAGTCCGGCGGCTGGTGGACGAGGGCTATATCGAGGCCAAGCGCATCCTCACTGAGAAGGCCGACGCTCTCGAAACCCTGGCCCGCGGCCTGCTGGAATACGAGACCCTCAGCGGCGACGAGATCATCGACCTGCTCGACGGCAAGCCGCCGGTGCGCGACACGGTGATCGAGCCTGCCAACCCGCGCGGCCCGACGGTTCCCACCGCCGGCAAGAACCGCCCCCGTCCGGGCGGCTCGCCCGGCAGCGCCGAGCCCCAGCCGCAGGCGTGAGGGCCCGAGGATCGACATCGAAACGCCCGCCTCGTGCGGGCGTTTTGCTTTTCATCCCAGCGGGCTCCGGCCGCCGGGCCGACTTGCCAGAAGGGGCCGTTCCGCGCCACTTGAGCTGATGCGCCTGCCCGTTCCGCCCGCCTCCCTCACCCGCGCCTCCATCGTCAGCGCCGCGACGCTCGGCTCGCGCCTGCTCGGGTTTGCGCGGGATGCCGGGACGGCGGCGGTGCTCGGAGCGGGGCCGCTGGCGGATGCGCTGATGGCGGCGCTGGCCCTGCCCTTGCTGGCGCGGCGGCTGCTGGCGGAGGGCGCCTTCAACGCGGCGCTTATCCCGGCCCTGGCCAGGGCCGAGGCGACGGGCGGCCCGGCGGGCGCGCGGCGGCTCGCCACCGCCACGTCGATCGTGCTGTCCGCGTTGCTGCTCGGCTTCGCCATTCTCGGTGGTCTGTTCATGCCGGCGCTCATCCGCATCCTGGCGCCGGGCTTCGAGGCGGGTGGTCCGCGCGCCGATCTCGCCATCGCTTGCGGGCGCATCGCCCTGGTCTATCTGCCGCTGGCCGGTGCCGCGGCGGTCTATGGCGGCCTCGCCAATGCCGGCGGGCGGGTGGCGCTGCCGGCGTTCGCGCCGATCCTGGCCAATATCGTGGTTCTGGCTGCCATCGTGGTGATCGCCTCGCAGGGGTTGATCGCCACCGCCACGGCGGCGGAGGCCGTGGCGCTGGCGACGGTGGCGGCGGGCGTGGCGCAACTGGCTCTGATGGTGCGGGCGGCTCGCGCCCTTCCCGCCGCGCCGCGCGATCTCAAGGGCGACTGGCGCGGTGCCCGCGCGGTGATGCGGGCCAGCACGCCGGCGCTGCTGTTCGCCGGGCTGGCGCAACTGCGCCTGATCATCGTCGCCGCCGTCGTCTCGGCCGATCCCGGCAGCGTGTCGGCGCTGAACTATGCCCAGCGGCTGGTGGACCTGCCGCTCGGCCTTGTCGGTGCCAGCGCCGGCGCCGTCCTGGTGCCGCTGCTGGCGGCCGGTGGGCGCGGGGCGGGGCGCGAGGCGTCGGGTGCCCTCGTCGCGGCGCTCGGCCTTGCGCTTCCGGCGGCGCTGGGCCTCGCTTTGCTGGCCGATCCCATCGTCGCCGTGCTCTACCAGCGCGGCGGCTTCACGGTGGAGGACGGCCGCGCCACCGCCCGGCTGCTCGCCGTGCTGGCCTTGGCCCTGCCTGCGCAGGGGCTGGAGCGGGTGCTGGCCGCCACGGCGCTGACCCACGGCCTCACGGCGCCGGTGGAGCGGGTGGGGCTCGCCTCGCTCGCGGCCTGCCTCGTCTTGGCGGCAGGGCTGAATGCGGCTTTCGGCCCGGCGGCGGGCGCGGCCGGGATCGCCATCTGCGGCACGGGGAGCGCGCTCGCCATGCTGCTGCTGCTGGCCCGGCGGGGCCTCATCGTGCTCGATGCTCCGCTTCGGCGGCAGGCGCTGATTCTGTTCGGCGCCAGCGGGTTCATGGCCCTGGTGGTGGCCGGTCTCGACGCGGTCTGGCCCGCACCCGCGTCTCAGAGCCTCGCGGGGCTGCTCCGACTTGCCGGGCTCGTCGCGGCCGGCATGGTGAGCTATGGCCTCGTCGTGCTGGCGTTTCGCCGCCGGCGGGCAGTGTAGCGTCGGGGCACCCAGGGGTGGCCCGCAGCGGAGGACGACATGGCTGAGCCACGGTATTTCGCCTATCCGAGCACGGACGGCCTTGCCCTCTTCGGGCGTGTGTGGGGCGAGCCGCAGGCGTCTCCTCCCATCGTCCTGCTGCCGGGCCTGACGCGCAATTCGCGGGACTTCGAAGCCCTGGCGCAAGCGCTCTCCGGCCATCCCGAGCGCCCCCGCCAGGTGGTGGCGCTCGATTTCCGCGGCCGCGGCGGCTCGGCCTACGGTCCCGTCGCCAGCTATAATCCGTTCCAGGAAGCCCAGGACACGCTGCGGGGGCTGGCGGAACTGGGCATCTCCCGCGCCGTGCTGCTGGGCACCTCGCGCGGCGGGCTGGTGATGCTGATGCTCGCTTCCCTGCTGAAGCGAGCGGGCCTGTTCGCGGGCGCCATCTTCAACGACATCGGCCCGGTGATCGAGGCGGCCGGCCTCACCCGCATCGCCGGCTATGTGGGCAAGCCCATTCCCGAAGATTGGCCGGGGCTGGTGGCGGATCTGAAGGGCGCGCAGGGCGCCCTGTTTCCCGCGCTGTCGGACGATGAGTGGGAACGCTACGCCCGCCAGATCTATCGCGACGACGGCGGCCGGCCGCGCCTCGCCTATGACGCCGCGCTGGAGGAGGCATTCCGCGCCTTCGATCCGGCAAAGCCCGCCCCTGATCTCTGGCCCGCCTTCGACGCGCTGGTCGAGGTGCCGATGATGGTCGTTCACGGCGCGCTCTCCGACATCCTGTCCGGCGAGACGGTGGCGCAGATGGCGGCGCGCCATCCCGGCCTCGCGGTTTATTCCGTCGCGGACCAGGGGCATGCCCCGCTGCTCTGGGACGAGGCGTCCCACGCGGCCATCCAGGCCTTCCTCGACGGCATCGCCTGAGGGGGACACCGTGCGCCCTTGCATCGCGGGGCGGGGGCTGGCATGACGCGGCCTCATCCTTCAGGCGGGCTCGCGAGGGCCGCCGTCATCATGCGGATGGCGCAGGGGCGCCGTCCTTCAGGAGGTCGCCAATGGCGGCGGTCGCGGAACGCGTCTTCTCCGGTGTCCAGCCCACCGGCAATCTGCATCTCGGTAATTATCTCGGGGCCATCAAGCGGTTCGTGGCGCTTCAGGACAGCTACGACTGCATCTATTGCGTGGTGGACCTGCACGCCATCACGGTCTGGCAGGACCCGGCCGAGCTGAAGCGCCACACCCGCGAGGTCACGGCCGCCTTCATCGCCTGCGGCATCAACCCGAAAGACCATATCGTCTTCAACCAGAGCCAGGTGTCCGGTCATGCGGAACTGGCCTGGATCTTCAACTGCGTCGCCCGCATGGGCTGGATGAACCGCATGACGCAGTTCAAGGAGAAGGCTGGCAAGGACCGCGAGAACGTCTCGCTGGGCCTGTTCGCCTATCCCAGCCTGATGGCGGCCGACATCCTGCTCTATCGCGCCACCCGCGTGCCGGTGGGCGAGGACCAGAAGCAGCATCTGGAGCTGACGCGCGACATCGCGCAGAAGTTCAACGTGGATTTCGCCCCCTCCATCGCCGCCACCGGCCATGGCGAGGGCTATTTCCCGCTGACCGAGCCGCTGATCGCCGGCCCCGCCACCCGCGTCATGAGCCTGCGCGACGGCGCGAAGAAGATGTCGAAGTCGGATGCCTCCGACATGTCGCGCATCAACCTCACCGACGATGCGGACGCCATCGCCTCCAAGGTGCGCAAGGCCAAGACCGATCCCGAGCCGCTGCCGTCCGAGGAAGAGGGCCTGAAGGCGCGGCCGGAGGCGGACAATCTGGTGGGCATCTATGCGGCGCTCTCCGACACCACCAAGCAGGCGGTGCTGGGCGAATATGGCGGCGGCCAGTTCTCCACCTTCAAGATGGCGCTGGTGGACCTCGCCGTCGCCAAGCTCGGCCCCATCGGCGGCGAGATGAAGCGCCTGATGGACGACGTGGCGGCCATCGACGCCATCCTGTCGGACGGCGCGGACCGGGCGCGGGTGATCGCCGACCAGACTATCCGCGACGTGAAGGACGTCGTCGGCATGGTCCGCGGCTGAGGCCGGCACGCCCGGCGCCTCGCCTTGTGGCGGCCCCGGCCGGGGCGTAGACCTGTCCCGATCAAGGAGGCGTTGAGATGCAGGCGAACGCGACCATCGACCCGTCCGAAGTGGCTCGCTTCGACGCGCTCGGCGCCGAATGGTGGGACCCCAAGGGCAAGATGGCGCCTCTGCACGCCATCAACCCGGTGCGGCTCGGCTTCGTGCGCGACGTGCTGGTGCGCCATTTCGGCCATGACGGCCGGGCACTGCGCCCGTTGAAGGGGCTGCGCATCCTCGACATCGGCTGTGGCGGCGGGTTGCTCAGCGAGCCGCTGGCGCGCATGGGCGCGCACGTGGTGGGCGTCGATCCCGCGCCGGGCAATATCGAGGTGGCCAAGGCCCATGCGGCCGAGGGCGGGCTCGACATCGACTACCGCCAGGGCACCGCCGAGGAACTGGCGGACGCCGGCGAGCGCTTCGACGTCGTGCTGGCCCTGGAAGTGGTGGAGCACGTGGCGGACGTGGGCCTGTTCCTGCGCCGGGCAGGGGAGATGGTGAACCCCAACGGCGTCATGGTGGTGTCCACCCTCAACCGCACGCCCAAGAGCTTCGCCCTCGCCATCGTCGGGGCGGAATACATCCTGCGCTGGCTGCCGCGCGGGACCCACCGCTGGGACAAGTTCATCACCCCCGACGAGCTGGAGGCGAGCCTTGCGGCGGCGGGCTTCCAGGTGAGCGAACTGGCGGGGATGGTGTTCGACCCGCTGCGTGGGGAATGGCGGATCGCGGCGGATACCGACGTGAACTATTTCCAGGTGGCCACGCCGGCGCGCTGAGGGCGGCCGGTGCGTCTCAGCCGGCGCCGCCGTCCGGCAGGGTGGCAAGCTCGCCCCAGGGCAGGGATTTCGCCCGGCAGGCCCGGTCGGCGACGACGCCCAGCACCGGGCGGTGCGCGGGCGTGAGCCCCAGGCGGCGCAACAGCAGGGCCTCGTAGAGATCAAGGCGGGTCCGCCAGACCGGCTGGCTTTCCGAGACCGTCCCGGAATAGACGAAAAACACCTCGTCCTGCGGGCCGGCCATGTGGCGCACCACGCCGACATGCCAGCCCTGGGGCGCCAGGATGGCGACGGCGAGCCGGCAGCCGTCCGGTCCCGTTCCCCGCAGGATCGCCAGATCGAGGTCGCGTCTGGGCTGCCGCACGGCGAGGCCGTTGCGGTTGAGGAAATCCATGGTCGCCTCGATGCTGGCCTGCCGGGGGTCCGGTGCCGCGTCGGGGGCCGCGCCGGGTTGCTTGAGCGCGACGCCGGCCAACAGCGCGATGGCGAGGAAGACCATGAGCCGTGTCGGCGCCGGAGCTGGAGCGGGCAGGGCAGTCGGCCTGTCGGGTGCATCCACGCCACGGTGGCCGGCGCCGAGGCGGCGGACACCGACCCAGCAGACGGCGAGCAAAGCGGCGGTGGTCAGCCAGTTCATCGCCGCGTTGCCCACGGGGCCGTGGAGGACGGCGTGCTCCGCGGGATTGAGCGCCAGGACCGCGAGACGGGCCACATTCAGGGCCATGGCCGCCAGGCAGGCGAGCAGGCCCCAGCCGGCGGCCCGGGCGGACCAGGGGCTGCGGGCTCCCACCATGAACGCCACCCAGCAAAGCAGCGCCAGCGCAACGGTGACGAGCGACGAGCAGGTGGGGGCGATCCACAGCACGCCGGAGCCGCCGGGATAGAGCACGGCATTCTCCACATGCTCCGTGCCGACGAGAGAGGCGACGAGGGCGGCTTCCGCCGTCAGGACGGGACCGCTGAAGGCCGACAGCAGCAGGCGGCTCCACAGCATGGGGATGGTGATCGCCAGCAGCAGCCGGCCGCCATCCCGCAGGGCCGGTTCGCGCGCCGGGGCCCAGGCCAGATAGAGGCCGAGGCCTGTCATGGCGAGCCAGCTGGCCTGCGCCACCGGCACAAGGCAGGCCGCGAGGCAGAGAAGGCCGACGGCCATGTCGGGGCGGGACGCCCGCTCGTCGCCGCCCTCCCGGAGCCGGGCCACAGCCATCGCCATGGCGACCCACACGATGGGACTGATGTCGAACGTGTCCATCAGCGCGGCCGTCCAGCCCCGCGCGAGGCCGCTATCGCTGACGCGGATGACGAGGCCGTTGGCGAAGCCGAGGGTCGCGAGCGCGGCGAAGAGGTCCTTGCGTCGCGGCTCGAAGCGCTGGGCCGGCCGGGCGATCAGCGGCGACGGTGCCATTTGAACGCCTTGTAGGCGGCGAAGGCGGCGAGAAGGGGCAGGCCGGCGGCCGCCACGGGAGCCGGTGCGCCGTTGTTGTCGTCGCCGCCCCCATGATCCTCGCCGCCGTGGCCACCACCGCCACCGCCACCACCGCGGCCGGGCCACCACCCGCCGCCGATGTTGATCTGGATGAAGCCGAGATCGATGGTCAGGGCGTTGGCCGCGTTGAGCGAGCCAAGGCCGATGACGGCCGACAGGAGGGCGAGACGCAAGACGTACATGGCAAGTCCCAAGCGCTGGCAGCACCGGGCGGGTCGCCAGCCTCATTCAGTCACGGGCTGGCACCACTCCCCAAGCGGCCTCCTGGGGCGAGGCCTGCGGTCGAGATGCCACTTGTGGGGGGGTAGGCCAGTCACGCATCCCTGGCGAGCGTCGGGGCATGGCGTTTACCTCCGATCTGGCGGGCACTTCGCATGAAATGGCCCCTCTCGCAGGCGGTGAGGCCATGCCGGTCCGTTCTCGGCCCATGCGCCCCATGGGCCGAAGGCTGCCCAAGCGGCAGCCCGGTCGCGCATCGCTATCTATCCAGGCTGGATGCGTCCCGCGCGGCGCGGTTGTGGCGCAGCGTCAGTTGCGGTCTTCCGGCAGCACCGGAAGGGGGAAGACCTCCACCTCGTCCTCGCGCAGCGCTTTCAGTTCCTCGGATGTCGCCTCGCCATAGATGGAGCGGTGCTCCAGCGTGCCGTCATGCATCTGCCGGGCGAGATCGGCGAAACTGTCGCCGACATAGTCCGCATTGCGGGTCACGTGGTCCCGCAGTTCACGAAGCAGCTTGCGGAAGGTCTCCTCCTGCTCGCCCATGATGGCGACGGAGGTGGCGGGCGCTTCGGCCTGGGGCGGCGCGGCTTCGGTGGCGCGGGGCCGCCGCTTGTCGCCGCGGGTGACGGCGGGCGCCATCATCGCCTTCTCCACCTCGGTGGTGCCGCAGGTCGGGCAGGCGACGAGGCCGCGGGTCTTCTGCGCGTCGAAACTGTCGGAGGAGGGGAACCAACTGTCGAACGTATGGTCCTGGACGCATTTGAGCGTGTAGCGGATCACGACGAGGCCCCCACCACATGCAGATGGCTCGACGTGCCTTCCGCCATCTCGAAGCGGCGGCCGTGGCGCAGCGAGGGGATGCGCGCCCGGGCCGCCTCCACTTCCGCCATGTCCAGCTCGGCGAGGATGACGGCGGGATCGGTGCCGCCTTCCGCGATGACCCGGCCCCAGGGATCGACCACCAGCGAGTGGCCATAGGTCTCGCGGCCGTTCTCATGGCGCCCGCCCTGGGCGGCGGCGAGCACATAGGTGCCGGTCTCGATGGCGCGGGAGCGCAGGAGGATGTGCCAATGGGCTTCGCCGGTGGGGCGGGTGAAGGCGGACGGAACGGTCAGCACCTGCGCGCCGCTTTCCGCCAGCGCCCGGTAGAGGGCTGGGAAGCGCAGGTCGTAGCAGATGCTCATGCCGAGCGTGACGTCGCCGACGGCGCCCAGCACCGCCCGTTCGCCGGGACGGTAGGCGGTGGATTCGCGGTAGCTCTCGCCATTGGGCAGGTCCACGTCGAACATGTGGATCTTGTCGTAGCGGGCGGCGATGTCGCCGTCGGGACCGATCAGGAAGCCGCGGTTGGCTGCCCGGTTCTCGGAGACCTTCACCGCCAGCGAGCCGATATGGAGATGGATGCCGAGCTCGCGGGCCAGGGCGCGGAAGGCGGCGAGGGCTGGGTCGGCGGCCTCCTCCTGGAGGGTGGCGAACAGCACAGCGCGGTCCATTTCCATGAGATTGGTGGTCTCTGGCGTCTGGACGTAGCGCGCGCCGTCGCGCGCCGCTTCACGGATCAGGGCCGAGGCAAGCTCGATATTGGCCGCAACGTTTCGCCCGGTGCGCAATTGCACGAGGCCCACGCGCAGGCGCCCGGTCTTGGAGGTGCTGTTCATCGGTCTGGCTCACACGAGGGTGACGTCTTCGCCGGTCGCGGGATGACGGGCCTCAGAGACGAGAGGACGCTGCTGCGTCCATCTCACGGACGGCTGAAAGAGGCAAGCACGGGCGCGGGTATGGGCCGGCGGCGGTGTCAGGCGGCCGTCAGGGCATCCAGCCGGCCGGCATCTTCCAGCGCATAGAGATCGTCGCAGCCGCCGACATGGGTCTCGCCGATGAAGATCTGCGGCACCGATGTGCGACCGCCTGCCTTCTTCGACATCTCCTGCTGGCCGGCAGGATCGGTGGTGACGTCGATCTCGGTGAAGGTCCAGCCCTTTCGCCGCAGCAATTCCTTGGCGGCATGGCAATAGGGGCACCAACTTTTGGTGTAGATGACGATCGATTTCATGCAGATCCTCGTCGCGACGTATGTGACGTCACGAAAGCGTCGCATGATAGCCTGGGTCAGCCAGCTTCCACAACCCGCGCGAACGTCAGGACGTCTATGCCGGAAGCGCCGGTCCGGCGCAGTGTCCGAGCGCAGGCATCGACTGTAGCTCCGGTTGTAAAAACGTCATCTACCAGCAGGACGCGCCGTCCGGCCACCGCGCCGGCCTGGCGATCGGGAACGGCGAAGGCGCCCGCGACATTGGCGCGGCGTTCGGCGCGGGTCAGCGAGATCTGCGACGGCGTGGCCCGGCGGCGCACCAGCGCCTCGGTGCGGGTCTCCACGCCGCTGAGGCGGGACAGGTGCCGGGCGAGCAAAGCGGACTGGTTGAAGCGCCGCCGCCACAGCCGCAGCGGATGCAGCGGCACGGGAATAAGCACGTCCGCCTCCGCCAGGAGCTCGCGGCCGGCGCGGGCCATCATCCGGGCCATGGGCACGGCGAGGTCCATCCGGTCGGCATATTTCAGCCCGTGCACGAGATCCTGCGACACCGGGCCGAACAGGGTGGCGGCACGGGCGCGGTCGAAGGCGGGCGGGTCGGTGATGGCTTCCACCGACAGCCGGCCTTCGCTGGCCTCGAAGGGAAAAGGCGTGCCGAGGCGTTCGCAGAACGGCCGCTCGATGAGGCGCAGGCGGCTCCAGCACGGGCCGCACAGGGGGCCGGAGGTGGCGACGATGGCGCGGCAGGAGATGCAGGTGGGCGGGAGCACGAGGTCGAGCACCGCCCGCCCGCCGGCCCGCGCCATATGCCTGGTGCTGCGGCCCGCCGTCTCCAGCCAGTGCCGGACGATCGCGTTCCTTCCGGTGGCTTCCCTTCCCGTGTCTTCCATCGCCCCCTCCCGCGCCATGGTGCGCTGGAGGGGGTTGGGCGTCGAGGCCTATTCGGGCGTCCAGCGCCGCAGCAGCAGGGCGTTGGCGATGACGCTGACAGAGGACAGCGACATGGCCGCCGCCGCCACCATGGGCGAGAGCAGCAGGCCGAGGACGGGATAGAGGATGCCCGCCGCCAAGGGCACGCCCGCCGCATTGTAGATGAAGGCGAAGAACAGGCTGCGGCGGATGTTGCGCATGGTGGCGCGCGACAGCGAGCGGGCCTGGGCGAGGCCGGCGAGGTCGCCCTTCAGCAGCGTGATGCCGGCGCTTTCCATGGCGACGTCGGTGCCGGTGCCCATGGCGATGCCCACGTCCGCCGCCGCCAGGGCGGGGGCGTCGTTGACGCCGTCGCCGGCCATGGCCACCACCTGGCCTGCGGCGCGCAGGCGGGCCACCACGTCGGCCTTGCGGTCGGGCAGCACGCCGGCCTCCACCTCGGAAATGCCCAGGCGCCGGGCCACCGCCTCGGCTGTGGTGCGGGTATCGCCGGTGAGCATGACGACGCGCACGCCTTCCGCCGCCAGGGCCTTCAGGGCGGCGGGGGTGCTGGACTTCACCGGGTCGGCAATGGCGATGAGGCCGGCCGCGACCCCGTCCGCCGCCGTGAAGATCACCGTGGCGCCGTCCTGCCGCAGGCGCTCGGCTTCCGCCGTCAGCGCATCGGTGGCGATGCCCTGCTCGGCGAGGAAGTCCGCATTGCCCACCAGCACGCGCCGGCCCTCGACGGTGCCGCTGACGCCCTTGCCGGAGATGCTCTCGAAATCCCGGACGTCGCCGAGCGCCAGACCTCGCGCGGCGGCCTCAGCCACGATGGCGGCGCCGAGCGGATGCTCGCTGGAGCGCTCCAGGCTGGCGGTGAGGCGCAGCAATTGGGCGTCCTCCACGCCGACAGCGCGCAAGGCGGTGACCTTGGGCTTGCCTTCGGTGAGCGTGCCGGTCTTGTCCACCACCAGCGTCGTCACCTTCTCCATGCGCTCCAGCGCCTCGGCGCTCTTGATGAGGATGCCGGCCTGGGCGCCGCGGCCGACGCCGACCATGATGGACATGGGCGTTGCGAGGCCGAGGGCGCAGGGGCAGGCGATGATGACCACGGAGACCGCGGCCATGAGCGCGAAGGTGAGGCGCGGCTCCGGCCCCACCAGCATCCACACCGCGAAGCTCGCCGCCGCCGCCGCCAGCACCAGCGGCACGAACCAGCCGGAGACCTGATCGGCGAGGCGCTGGATGGGCGCGCGCGAGCGCTGCGCCTGCGCCACCATCTGCACGATCTGGGCGAGCAGCGTCTCGCGCCCCACCTTGGTGGCGCGCATAACGAAGCCGCCGGACTGCACCAGCGTGCCGGCGATGGTGCTGCCGCCCACCTCCTTGGTGACGGGCAGGGATTCACCGGTGACGAGGGATTCATCCACCGCCGCGCGGCCGTCCTCCACCGTGCCGTCCACCGGCACTTTTTCGCCGGGGCGCAGGCGCAGGCGATCGCCGGGGTGGATCTCCTCGATGGCCACGTCCGCCTCGCTGCCGTCGGCGGCGATGCGGCGGGCGGTCTTGGGGGCGAGGCCGAGCAGCGCCTTGATGGCGCCCGAGGTGGCGTCGCGGGCGCGCAGCTCCAGCACCTGGCCCAGCAGCACCAGCACGGTGATGACGGCGGCGGCCTCGAAATAGGCCGGCACCGCCCCGCCGTGGCCGCGCAGGGCCATGGGGAACACGCCAGGCAGGAAGGTGCCGACGAGGCTGTAGAGGAAGGCGACGCCGGTGCCGAGGGCGATCAGCGTGAACATGTTGAGGTTGCCGCTCTTCACCGAGGCGACGCCGCGCTCGAAGAAGGGCCGGCCCGCCCACAGCACGACGGGGGTGGCGAGCACGAACTGCACATAGTTTGATACCTGCGGGTCGAGCAGGTGCAGGCCGAGATGGCCGCCCATCTCCAGCACGAAGACCGGGATGGTGAGCGCAAGGCCGATCCAGAACCGGCGGGTCATGTCCACCAGTTCGGCATTGGGGCCGTCGTCCAGGCTCACCACGTCCGGTTCCAGCGCCATGCCGCAGATGGGGCAACTGCCCGGGCCGATCTGACGGATCTCCGGGTGCATGGGGCAGGTGTAGACGGTGCCTTCCGGCACATCCGCCGCCGGCGGCTTGCCGTCGCCGGTGTAATGCTCGGGATGGGCATCGAACTTGGTCTTGCAGCCGGCCGAGCAGAAATAGACCGGGGCGCCGTCGTGGCTGGATTGGTACTTGGCGGTGGCCGGGTCCACGTCCATGCCGCAGACCGGGTCTTTGGCGAGCTCTGTGCCGTGGGCGTGGTCGTGATGGTCGTGGCCGTGGTGGGTGTGGTCGTGGGCTGCCTGGGCGGCCTTGGCCTCCGCCCGCGCCCTGGCCTTGGCGAGCTGGGTCTCCGGGTCGGCTTCGAACTTGGTCTTGCAGCCGTTGCAGCAGAAATAGAAGGTCTTGCCGTTGTAGGCGGTGCTGTGCTTGGCGGTGGCGATGTCCACGCTCATGCCGCACACCGGATCGATGGCCTTCGGCGACAGGTCGAGCGGTGCCGGCGCGGCGCCGCCGCAGCAATCGCCACCTGCGGCCTTCGCGGCGGGCGTCGCCGAAAGGTGCAAAGGCGACGGGGCCTTGCCGCCGCAGCAGGAGCCCTGGGCCTCGCCGGGGGCGTGGGTGTGATCTTCGTGTGCCATGATGCCTCCAGCCAAGCGGAGGTGCGATGCCGGCGCCTTGCGCTGCATCACATCTCATTACCCCCTAGGGGTATCTAGCCTTGCCTTTTATACCCTCAGGGGGTATCTCATCAAGCATGAAAGAGCCGGCCAGATCTTCCGTCCTGAAACGCCTCAACCGTATCGAGGGCCAAGTGCGCGGCATCGCCCGCATGGTCGAGGAGGATCGATACTGCATTGACATCATTACCCAGATCGCCGCCGTCCGCGCCGCCCTGCGGCGCGCGGAGGAGGAGGTGCTGCGCGATCATGTGGGCCATTGTGTCGCGCACGCCATCCGCTCCGGCGACGCAGAGGAGCAGGCGAAGAAGATCGACGAGCTGATGGACGTTCTGGTGCGCGCGGAGCGGTAGTTTAATTCGCGCAGGAAATTATTTGATCTAAAATGCAGAATATCAGTGCGAATACAAATAATATTGCCGATAGGGCGGTTGTTATTGTTTTTGGAGCGTAGATCGACAAGCCCGCTCTGGTTGAAGGGCGTTCAATATAATCCATTTTAACATCAATAATTGATGATTTTAATTCATTTTCTCTGATATATTTTGAATTATATATGATAAAATAACCACTATAAGAAGATAGCGTTATTAGGCCTAGCATAAATAAAATAAATGCTATCATATATAGCGTGTCTAAATTTCCTTTTTTTAATAGTAGTCCTGCTACAAGGGTCGCTCCCGCCCCGTGTCCGGCCCATAAGCGGGAAATGAAATTTTCGTAAGCTAAAGACGTCTCATTGATTCTATTTTGAATCGCCTCCCGCAGTGCCTCCTGACCGAAAGGAGGTCTAACTGTATGTTCGGCATTATCGTCTCCCATCGCGTATGCTCCAGGCCCCCCACGAAGCCAGCATAGCATCGAAACGGTAACTCAAGCCGCCAGCGCCGCGATCACCGCATTCAGCACCGGGAAGCCGGCGGGCAGCACGCGCAGGCGCTGGCCCTCCAGCGCCACCAGCCCCTCGTCGGCCAGGGCCGCGATGCGGGCCGGGGCGATGGGCGCGCCGCCGAGGCGCGCATGGCGGGCGAGGTCAACGCCCTCGGTGAGGCGCAGGCCCATCAGCAGCATCTCGTCCGCCTGATCGGGCCGGCTCAGCACCTCCTCGGACAGGATGCCGTGGCCATCGGCCTCCACCTTGGCGAGCCAGGCCTCCGGATTGCGCTCCGTGACGGTGGCGCGGCGTTCGCCGCTTGTGCCCACGCGGCCATGCGCGCCAGGGCCGATGCCCGCATAGAGGCCGTAGCGCCAATAGACCAGATTGTGCCGCGCCTCAGCGCCCGGGCGGGCGTGGTTGGAAATCTCATAGGCCGGCAGGCCGCAGGCCGCCGTCACTTCCTGGGTCACGTCCCATAGCGCGCGGGCGTGGTCGTCGTCGGGGATGATGAGCTTGCCGGCGGAATAGAGCTTCTCGAACGCCGTGCCCGCCTCGATGGTGAGCTGGTAGAGCGAGAGGTGCTCGCAGCCCTGGTCGATGGCGCGGGACAGTTCCCGGGCCCAGTCCTGCGGATTCTGGCCGGGCCGGGCATAGATGAGATCGAACGACACGCGGTCGAACACGCTGCGCGCCAGCGCCACGGCCTTGAGTGCCTCGTCCACGCTGTGCATGCGCCCCAGCGCCTTGAGCTGGGCATCGTCCAGCGCCTGCACGCCCAGCGAGACGCGGTTGACGCCGGCCGCGCGATAGCCGCGGAAGCGTTCCGCCTCGACGCTGGTGGGGTTGGCCTCCAGGGTGATCTCGGCGTCCGCCGCCAGCGGCCAGGCCTCGCGGATGGCATCGAGGATCGCCGCCACCGTCTCCGGCGCCATCAGCGAGGGCGTGCCGCCGCCAAAGAACACGCTGCCGGCCGTGCGCGGCCCGGTCAGCGCGCGGGTGTGCGTGATCTCGCGCCGGAAGGCAGCGACGAAGCGCGCCTGGTCCGGCGGGGACTGCCGGACATGGCTGTTGAAGTCGCAATACGGGCATTTGGCGCGGCAGAAGGGCCAATGCACATAGACGCCGAAGCCGCCGGCGGAGGCATCGTCCGCCGGCATCGTGTCCAGCATGGCGGTGCCGGCCATCAGCCCTCCAGGCAGGCCAGCGCGAGCTGGCGGAAGGCGCGGGCGCGGTGGGAGAGGCCGAGGCCCAGCGGCGGCATGGAGTGCTTCTCCACCGAGGTCATCTCGCCGAAGGTCTGGCTGTAGCCGTCCGGCAGGAAGCAGGCATCGTAGCCGAAGCCGTGCGGGCCGCGCGGCGGCGCCACCACCTGGCCCTCGACGATGCCCTCGAATTCCTCCAGGTGCCCGTCCGGCCAGGCGATGCACAGCGCCGAGACGAAGCGGGCGGTGCGCTGCGCGGGCGTGACGGCGCCGCGGGCGTTCAGCTCCGCATCCACCTTGCCCATGGCCATGACGAAATCCTTCTCGGGCCCGCCCCAGCGCGCGCTGTAGATGCCCGGGGCGCCGTCGAGCGCGTCCACCACCAGCCCGCTGTCGTCGGCGAAGGCGGGCAGGTTGGCGGCCTTGGCGGCCGCCTCCGCCTTGATGCGGGCGTTGGCGCGGAAGGTGGTGCCGGTCTCCTCCGGCTCGCCGAGCCCCAGTTCCCCGGCGGACACCGCCTCGATGCCGTGCGGCGCCAGCAACTCCTGCATTTCCCTGAGCTTGCCGGGATTGTGGGTGGCGATCACCAGCCGCCCGGTCAGCGTCCGGCTCACGCCTTCACCGCCTGCTTCTGCAACTCCACCAGCTCGTTGATGCCCTTGCGGGCGAGGCCGAGCAACTCCAGCAGTTCGTCCTGGGAGAACGGGGTCTTCTCGGCGGTGCCCTGGATCTCGACGATGCCGCCCGAGCCGGTCATGACGAAATTGGCGTCGGTCTCGGCCTTGCTGTCCTCGGCATAGTCGAGGTCGCACACCGGCTTGCCCTCATAGATGCCGCAGGACACCGCCGCCACGTGCTCCTTCAGCGGGATCGTCTTCAGCATGGAGCGCTGGTACATCCAGCTCAGGCAATCATGCAACGCCACCCAGGCGCCGGTGATGGCGGCGGTGCGGGTGCCGCCGTCCGCCTGGAGCACGTCGCAGTCGAGCGTAATCTGGCGCTCGCCGAGGCCCACCAGATCGGTGACCGAGCGCAGCGAGCGGCCGATCAGGCGCTGGATTTCCTGGGTGCGGCCGGACTGCTTGCCGGTGGTGGATTCGCGCCGGGTGCGCTCCAGCGTGGCGCGGGGCAGCATGGCGTATTCCGCCGTCACCCAGCCCCGGCCCTGGCCCTTCAGCCACGGCGGCAGGCGCTCCTCCAGCGTGGCGGCCACCAGCACGTGGGTGTCGCCGAACTTCACCAGGCAGGAGCCCTCGGCATGGCGCAGCACGCCCCGTTCGAAGGAAACGGCGCGCATCTCGTCATGGGCGCGGCGGCTGGGGCGCATGGACTGGTCCTTTCAACCTTGAGGCCGCCCCCATGTTGGAGGTCGTGGCCGGCGCGATGTCCGGGCCGGGCAGGGGGCTGCCGAAAACTGGATGGGTCAGGAGGTGTCCGAGACATCTGGTGTCTTCGGGCATCCCGCGACGGCGGCCTCCTTTTAGGGGCGCGACGCGGTAGGCCGCAAGACCGCTTGAATGCAAAGGCGGGAAACGACACATAATAGGGCCGAGGAGAGGCCGCGCCGTGCCGATAGAACCGATCATCTCGCCTTTCTCCGCCGCGCTCGCGCAGATCGACGAGCGCTCGCGCGAGATCTTCCGTCAGATCGTAGAAAGCTACCTGGCTACCGGCGAGCCCGTAGGCTCGCGCAACATCGCCCGCCTCATTCCCATGACGCTCTCCCCCGCCTCCGTGCGCAACGTGATGGCGGACCTGGAGGCGGCGGGCCTGATCTATGCGCCCCATACCAGCGCCGGGCGCCTGCCCACCGAGCGCGGGCTGCGCTTCTTCGTCGATGCGCTGCTGGAGATCGGCGACGTCACCGAGCGCGACCGCCGCAATATCGAGGCCCAGGTGGCCGCCGCGGCCAAGGGCCATACGGTGGAAGGCGTGCTCCAGGAGGCCTCCGCGCTGCTTTCGGGGCTCGGGCGGGGAGCCGGCGTGGTGACGGCGATGAAGACTGATCCCCGCCTCAAGCATGTGGAGTTCGTGCCGCTCGATCTTGGGCGCGCGCTGGTGATCCTGGTGTCCGAGGACGGGCAGGTGGAGAACCGCGTGCTGCCGCTGCCCTCCGGCCTGCCCGGCTCGGCCCTGGTGGAGGCGAGCAATTTCCTCAACGCCCACATCCGCGGCCGCACCCTGGGCGAGGCGCGGGCGGAGATGGAGACGCTGCTGGCGGACCTGCGCCGCGAGCTCGACGTGCTCACCGCCCGCGTGGTGGAGGAGGGCCTCGCCTCCTGGTCCGGCGACGCGCCGGCCGAGCGCAAGCTGATCGTGCGCGGCCAGGCCAAGCTGCTGGAGGACCTGCACGCGCTGGAGGACCTGGAGCGCATCCGCCTTCTGTTCGACGACCTGGAGAGCAAGCGCGACGTGGTGGACCTGCTCGGCCGGGCCGAGGAGGGGGATGCGCTGCGCATCTTCATCGGCTCGGAGAATAAATTGTTCTCCATGTCCGGCTCCTCCACCATCGTCGCGCCCTATCGCGACGGGCAGGGCCGGGTGGTCGGCGTGCTCGGCGTGATCGGTCCCACGCGCCTCAATTACGGGCGCATCGTCCCCATGGTGGACTTCACCGCCCGCGTGGTGAGCCGGGTTCTCGGCGCGCCGGGCGCCGACGCCGCTTGATTTTTCGGCCCAACGCACCGATATGCGAGGCGAATTGTGGATATGCGGCCGTCACGGGCGGCCGGTGGGAGTGAGGAAGAGCGCATGAGCGATCAGGGTAGCGCCGCCGGCGAAGAGAACCGCATCAACCTCGCGGTCGATCCCGAGCGCGCCGAGGTCAATCAGGGCGAGGGGCAGGCGGAGAACCTCCAGGTGGAGAAGGAACGCCTCGAAGCCGAGGTGGCGTCCTTCAAGGACAAGTATCTGCGCGCCTTTGCCGAGGCCGAGAACATCCGCCGCCGGGCCGACCGCGAGATCGCCGACGCAAAGGTCTACGGCATCGCCTCCTTCGCCCGCGACGTGCTGAACGTGGCCGATGATCTGTCCCGCGCCCTCGCGGCCGTGGACCAGCAGACCCGCGACACCGCCGAAGGCGCGCTGAAGGGCCTCATCGACGGCATCGAGCTGACCGAGCGCAGCCTGCTCAAGGGCCTGGAAAAGCACGGCGTGCGCAAGGTGGAGCCGGTGGGCGAGAAGTTCGACCCCAACCTGCACCAGGCCATGTTCGAGGTGCCGGACCCCGCGGTGGCCGCCGGCACGGTGGTGCAGGTGGTGCAGTCCGGCTTCGTCATCGGCGACCGCGTGCTGCGCCCGGCCCTGGTGGGCGTGGCGCGGGGCGGCCCGAAGGCGGCCCCGGCGGCGGATGCGACCGCGGGCGAGAATTCCGCCTCCTGAGGCGATCTGGTCCAAGTTTTTGCGAACACATAAAAATGCCGCCCGGTGGGGCGGCATTTTTCGTTTCCGGGCCGGGAGCGGCGTTCAGCGCGGCTCCGCGCCGCCGGTCTCCACGCCGTCGCGGATGGCGCGCAGGCGGGAATAATAGTCGGCAAAGGCATCCGCCTTCACCACGCCCATCATGCGCATGTAGCCATTGGTGCCGAAGCGGACCCACTGGATGATCTTCACCTCGGTGCCGCTCGCCCCTTCCTTGGCGTTGGCCATCACCTCGAAGCCCGGCATGTTGTTGATGCGCAAGGGTTCCGCGCGCTCGATCTTGAGGTCGCGGAAGCCCGGCGTGGTGGTCAGCGTGCGCACGGCGAAATTGGCGCGGTCGTCGTCGCGCGGGGCGCCAGCGGCCACCGAGACCACGAACAACGGCTGGGCCGCGGCGTCGAACTCGGCCTTCGGGCCGTCGGTCAGGAAGGCCGCGCTGTTGCCCAGCACCCGCAGCACCCGGAAGCCGCCGAGGTTGGTGAGGTGGAAGGGCAGCGTCTTCATCTGCTCCTCGATGGTCGGCGGGGTGCGGAAGGCGAGCGTGGCGAGGGTGGCGCGCACCACCGGGTCCGGCAGGCTGGCGGCATTGGCCTCCGGCACCTGCACGGTGACGAGGGCCGTGCCCTTGGCCGAGCCGGCCAGCAGCACCCACTTGCGCACCGAGATCGGGCCGGCGGTCTGGGTGCCGGTGACGAACATGGTCTTGGCGTCGGGAACGGCGAGATTGTCGCGCGATTCCACGGCGATGCCCTTGGTGCCCAGCGCCGCGTCGGTGAAGCCGGCGGCGACCTGCTCATAGGCTTCCGGCGGCATCTCGACGATCAGGATGGAGGCCGACTTGGCGCGGTCCTCGAAGCCGGGGAAGGTGGTGGCCTCGGTCATGCCCTCCGGCGGCACGAGGCCCACCAGCGAGCCGCGGGGAAACACCGCCTCCGCCGCGCAGGCGAGACCCGCGGAGAGCAAGAGCGCGGCAAGGGCCAGCGGCAGACGCATGGGAGGCTCCTGGATGTCCGCCCGGGCCGGGTCGGAAAAGGGTTGGAACGACTGGATTTCAAACGGTTCTGGGTGGCAAAGCCGGCTAAACCGTGGCGCTGGGGGTAACCCGGCGCAGCGTCAGGTTGATGCGTCCGGCCGCGCCGAGCAAGGTGGAGGAGCCCGGCAGGATGCGGTCCACCCCATGGAAGGCAAGGCGGCTACGGCCTGAGAGCAATACCGCGTCGCCCGAGGCAAGCCGCACCGAGTGCGTTGATTCGGAACGGTTTTCGCCACCGATGCGGAACAGGGCGGTGTCGCCCAGCGAGAGCGAGAGCACCGGGGCGGTGAGGTCCTGCTCGTCGCGGTCCTGGTGCAGGCCCATGCGGGCCTCGGGGCCGTACCAGTTGATCAGGCAGGCTTCCGGCGGGGCGGGGAAGCCGGTCAAGGCGTCCCATAGGGCCAGCAGGCGGGCGGGGATCGCCGGCCAGGGCTGGCGGGTGTCGGGATGGAAGGCCTGGTAGCGATAGCCCGAGACGTCCGCCACCCAGCCCAAAGGCCCGCAATTGCTCATCTTCACCGACAAGGGCTTGCCGGAGCGGGGCATGGCGGGGGCGAACAGGGGCGCCGCTTCCAGCACCGCCCGCACGTCCGCCAGCAGGGCCTCCTGGGCCGGGCGGTCGAGATAGCCGGGCCACCACAGGCAATCGGGGGCGATTTCAAGTCTCTGCGGCAAAGCCGAAGTTTCCTTCCCAAAAGTGTGCCCGAGGGCGGGCATTCTGTTTTGAACCGGGCAATAAACACCTGTCTTCGCTCGGCATTCGGCATGAAAAGCGGAGGGTTCGCAAGGCGGAGAATGCGGTCGGAATAAGGTTTTGCGAAGCGCGAGCGTCGCCCACTGGAACGTGTGGCGCCGCTCAACGTTCTGGATGCTGATGAAACCGGAAGGGAGACTTCCCATGTCCCATCGTCTTATCGCCGCGGCGGCTCTTGCCGCCCTCGTCGGCCTTCCCGCCGCCGCCTCGGCCCAGACCGCCGTCATCGTCACCGAGCCGCAGGCGGTGGTGGCCGCGCCGCAGGGCTATGTTGTGGTGAACCCCGATCAGACCGCCTACATCCAGCGTTACGTGGTGGATCATCCCGCCCCGCGCGCCAGCTTCACCACCACCTATCGCCCGGCGGTCGGCACCGAGCTGCCGTCCGGCGTCGCGGTGCAGACCTTCGCCCCCGGCAGCTACGGCGGGTTCGAGGCGCAGCGCTACGGCTACATCCTCACCGATACAGACCAG
This sequence comes from Azorhizobium doebereinerae UFLA1-100, assembly GCF_000473085.1. Lineage (GTDB taxonomy): Bacteria > Pseudomonadota > Alphaproteobacteria > Rhizobiales > Xanthobacteraceae > Azorhizobium > Azorhizobium doebereinerae. The sequence goes on along the minus strand of NZ_AXBA01000013.1, from coordinate 114,189 downwards.
ACCGTGCTGGTGGACCCGACCACCCGCCGCGTGATTCAGGTGCTCCCCTGAGGGGAATCTGAACGGACTGACAGACTGTCATCGACACGGACTTCCCCGCGATTGACACCATAAGACACCGTGTCTTGCGACACGTTTTCGCCGGACGGCGCGACGGGACCCGCTCCCCGCCGCGTCGCGGCACGGGCAAACTAGCCTCAGCCGGCCAGATCGGCCATGCGCACGCTGTGCACCCCGGCCCGGGCCATGTCCTCCAGCGCGTGATGCAGCGAGCCATGGGTGTCGATGGCCCGGCAGGCGTCCTCCACCACCGTGGTGCCGAACCCGTCGCGCGCCGCGTCCAGCGCCGACCAGGCGACGCAGAAGTCGAGCGCCAATCCCATCAGAACCACATTGGCGATGCCCCTGGCGCGCAGATAGCCGGTCAGGCCGGTGGATGTGCGGCGATCCGCCTCATAGAAGGTGGAATAGCTGTCCACCCGCGCATGGTGCCCCTTGCGGATGATGAGCTGGGCATGGGGAACATCCAGGCCGGGGGCGAAGTCGGCGCCCGGCTCCCCCTGCACGCAATGGTCCGGCCACAGCACCTGCGGCCCGTAGGGCAGGGTGATGACGTCGAACGGCGCGTGGCCGGGATGGCTGGAGGCGAACGAGATATGCCCGGCCGGATGCCAGTCCTGCGTCAGCACCACGGTCTCGAAACGCCGGGCGAGGCGGTTGGCCAGCGGCACCACGGCGTCGCCGTCCGGCACCGCCAGCCGTCCGCCGGGCAGGAAGTCCACCTGGAGATCGACGATGACGAGCGCCGTCGAAGGGGCGCGGGCGGCGTCGCTGGGCACGGCGTGCGTCTCGGGCAAGGGCGGGGCTCCGGCGGAGGATCGGGGCAGGATCCTAGAGCGCGATCCGATCAGATTGAATCAATCTGATCGGTGAATCGCCCTCTATCACTTTGATAGCGCCCCGGACGGCGCCTGTTAAAGGCGCCCCCGGCGACGGGGCGGAATGCGGGGCAGAGGCGGTGCGGAAGCGCATCGCATGCGTGCCGCCGGCCAGCTCGGGCTGTCATGGGCGGGGGTGGACGGCCATTGCGAATTGCGCTTCGGGGTGGATAGCCGTCATCAAAGGTCCAGCGTCTTCCCTTATCGGCTGGGGGAACGCACCCGCTGCCGGTAGGGTGCGTGGTCACGATACTCCGATTTAGACCTTGCTCATGATCCGCAGCCTGCTCGCCACCTTCCTCTTGTTCACGGGCTCCTTCGGTGCCACGGCCGAGGATGCCCGGTTTCATGCGGGCGTCATTCGCGCAACCGTTGTCGGGGAGCCGTCGTTCGACAGCCTCTATTGGTATCCCACGCCGGTCGATGAGACCCCCTGGCAGGCAGGTCCGTTCACCATGCCCGCGACGCGGAATGCGCCGGTGGCCGACGGAAAATTCCCGTTGCTGCTGCTGTCGCACGGCGGCGGCCTGAGTGGCGGGACGCCGCTTCTCTTACGGGAACTCGCTGCCAACCTGGCGCGGCGAGGTTTCGTTGTCGTCGCGCCGTTCCACGGCAAGTCAGGCTTTCAGGAGCGCTCCAGACAGATGAAAGGCGCTCTTGACGCGGTACGGGCTGATCCGCGGCTCGGTGCGCATACCGATGCGTCAAAGATCGGAATGGTGGGATTTTCACTTGGGACAGCCGTCACCTTGCAGCTTGCCGGCGCCGTGCCCAACCCTGGACATCTGGCCGCTTACTGCGCAGCGCATGCGCAGGACGTGATGTCATGCTCCCATGCGCCCGACGGCCGAAATGCTCCCGATCCCGCGCTGTCTCACGCGGCAGGTGCCGCGCAGCCAATCATGCCGCCATTGAAGGCGATCGCGCTTCTTGACCCATATGCCGTTCTGTTTCAGCGCCCGGAGCTGGAGGCGGTCACGATGCCGGTCCTGATTTTCCGACCGGAGCAGAGCGCGCTTCCGGCGGAGCCCAACGTCGTCGCTCTGACCACCGCGCTCCCGCGTCCTCCGGACGTCCGGTCTGTTCCCGGCGGACACTTTGTGTTCGTCGATGTCTGCCCGGACAGTCAGATGTCGAGCAGCGGAGATGTCTGCAAAGACCCGCCGGGGGTGGATCGAACGGCAGTTCATCGCGCGGTCGAGGCGCAATTGGGCGATTTCTTTCGCCAGCATCTTTAGGGCGGCCCCGCGCGGCGGGAGGCGGGCCGGGGTCACGGCGCCGTCCGGGGAGCGGGGGCGGTCACCGGGCGGCGAAGCCGGCGACGGCGGACACCACCTGCCCGTCGATGCCGTTGAAGCCGTGATGGGCGCGGGCCTCGCAGGGGTCGCCCTCCGTGCTGCCGCCGTCCAGCCAGACCGCCTTGGCCTTGCCGTGCGCCCAGGCGAGGAAGGGCTCCACGCCGGCCGGCAGGGTCTTGCGGCAGCCGTCCTGGCGGTGCGCGATCACCAGGGTCGGCGGCAAGGCGGCGGGCGAGCCGAGGATGCGCATCACGTTGTCGGGGTCGCCCGAGGCATCGCTGAGGAAGCCCGAGGTCAGCACCAGCCGCGTCGGCCGGGCGCCGGCGGCGATGCCGCGCGCGGCCCGCTGGGTGCCCCGGCTGGTGCCCACCAGGGTGGTCGGGCCGAAGCGGGACATCATCTCCACCGCCGCCGCGACATTGACGCCGCCCTCGGGGACGAGCACGGCGAACCCGCGCGCCGCATAGGCCTGCCGGGTCCGCACCAATTGGTTGCCGCCATGGGCGATGCTCCCGTCGCTGCCGACGCCGATGACGCCGCTTCCCCCGGCGAGCAGGATGATGCCGCCGCGCGGCCTGGGCGGCGTGAGCAGCGCCGCTTGGACGCCCCCCACGGAAACGCCCGTCACCTGGACCTCGGCGGCATCGGCCGCGCCGCAGGCCAGGACCGACAGCAGGACGAGGGGCGACAGCAAAACGGCGACGATCCATTTCATGGAAGCCTCCTGCGGGATGGACGTCTCCTGCGGGCCTTGCGTCCCGCCGCATGCGGACGAACCGGAACGGAGAGTGCGGCAGCGGGGCACCGCCTTCAAGCCCGTTCGTGGGCGCCGCCGCCCTCCGCCCCGCGTGGCGGGGCGTGCCGTGGGGCGGGCGCCGGGGGGCACGGCCTCTCCCGGTGAGGACGCGGCGATCCTGGCCCCCCGGCGCGGCGGCCGGAGCCCGCCCCGCGCCGGCCCGCCGGGGCGGGGGCGGCATGGCGGGACCCCACCCGCCACGGGACCTGCGCACGGTATCGGGGGAGGGCGAAAAATCCGTCCCTCGCGGCCGCCCGCGAGCCGGCGGGAGGGCTTGCGGGCCCTGGCGCGGCGGGGTTCCCGCGCGCGGGCTCGCGGGAAATTGAAAAACCGTCCCCGCCGCATTGCCGCACGCCTTGCGGCGCTACCGGCGCCCCCCTATATCGGCCTCGAACGCTGTAGCTATACGGCGTACCCCAATTACCATGGGGGTCGGCGGAAGGCGCGGGAAGGACTCCGCGCTTTTCCCTTGCGGGCGCTTCCCGGCCCGGCCGACCTGCCGACAAGGAGAAGTACATGTCCAAGATCATCGGCATCGACCTCGGCACCACCAATTCGTGCGTCGCGGTGATGGAGGGCGCCAGCCCGAAAGTCATCGAGAACGCCGAGGGCGCGCGCACCACGCCGTCCATCGTCGCCTTCACGGAAGACGGCGAGCGCCTCGTCGGCCAGCCGGCCAAGCGCCAGGGCGTCACCAATCCCGAGCGCACCTTCTTCGCGGTGAAGCGCCTGATCGGCCGCCGCTACGACGACCCGACCGTCGAGAAGGACAAGAAGCTCGTCCCCTATTCCATCGTGCGCGCCGACAATGGCGATGCCTGGCTTGAGGCGGACGGCAAGAAGTATTCGCCCTCGCAGGTCTCCGCCTTCATCCTGCAGAAGATGAAGGAGACCGCCGAGGCGTTCCTGGGCGAGAAGGTCGAGAAGGCGGTCATCACCGTCCCGGCCTATTTCAACGACGCCCAGCGCCAGGCCACCAAGGACGCCGGCAAGATCGCCGGCCTGGAAGTGCTGCGCATCATCAACGAGCCCACGGCGGCCGCCCTCGCCTATGGCCTCGACAAGAAGAATTCCGGCACCATCGCGGTCTATGACCTCGGCGGCGGCACCTTCGACGTGTCGGTGCTGGAGATCGGCGACGGCGTGTTCGAGGTGAAGTCCACCAACGGCGACACCTTCCTCGGCGGCGAGGACTTCGACATGCGCCTGGTGAACTACCTGGCGGATGAGTTCAAGAAGGAGCAGGGCATCGACCTGCGCAACGACAAGCTCGCCCTCCAGCGGCTGAAGGAATCCGCCGAGAAGGCCAAGATCGAGCTGTCGTCCGCGACCCAGACCGAGATCAACCTGCCCTTCATCACCGCCGATGCGTCGGGCCCCAAGCACCTGACCATGAAGCTGACCCGCGCCAAGTTCGAGGCGCTGGTGGAAGACCTCATCCAGCGCACCATGGAGCCTTGCCGGCTCGCGCTGAAGGATGCGGGCCTCTCCGCCGCGCAGATCGACGAAGTGGTGCTGGTGGGCGGCATGACCCGCATGCCCAAGGTCCAGGAGATGGTGAAGCAGTTCTTCGGCAAGGAGCCCCACAAGGGCGTCAACCCGGATGAAGTGGTGGCCATCGGCGCCGCGGTCCAGGCCGGCGTGCTCCAGGGCGACGTGAAGGACGTGCTGCTGCTCGACGTGACCCCGCTGTCGCTGGGCATCGAGACGCTGGGCGGGGTGTTCACCCGGCTCATCGACCGCAACACCACGATCCCGACCAAGAAGAGCCAGGTGTTCTCCACCGCCGAGGACGGCCAGACGGCGGTGACCATCCGGGTGTTCCAGGGTGAGCGCGAGATGGCGGCGGACAACAAGGTCCTCGGCCAGTTCGACCTCATGGGCATCCCGCCGGCGCCGCGCGGCGTGCCGCAGGTGGAAGTCACCTTCGACATCGACGCCAACGGCATCGTGCAGGTCTCGGCCAAGGACAAGGGCACCGGCAAGGAGCAGCAGATCCGCATCCAGGCCTCCGGTGGCCTCAACGACGCCGACATCGAGAAGATGGTGAAGGACGCCGAGAGCCACGCGGCGGAGGACAAGAAGCGCCGGGCGCTGGCGGAAGCCAAGAACCACGGCGAAGCGCTGGTCCACTCCACCGAGAAGGCCCTCGCCGAGCATGGCGACAAGGTCGGCGCGGCCGAGAAGGGCGCCATCGAGACCGGCCTGACCGAGCTGAAGGCCTCGCTGACCGGCGAGGACGTGGACGCGATCCAGGCCAAGACCCAGGCGCTGGCCCAGGCCTCGCTGAAGCTGGGCGAGGCCATGTACGCGGCCCAGCAGGGCGGCGAGCAGCCGGCCGGCGCGGCCAAGGACGACGTGGTGGACGCCGAGTTCACCGAGGTGGACGACGACAAGAAGAAGTCGGCCTGATCGGGGCTGGCGGCCGCGCGGCCGCCGCCCCCTCAATCCCGCTTCCGGCTTCGGCCGGGAGCGGTTCTGTTTCTGCAACGTGTGCCCGCGCCTCGGGTCCTGCGTCCGGCCGCTTCCGGCGCGGTGTCCGCGAGCCCGACGGCCCCGGCGCCGGCCGGATGGAACCGGATGCGGCGGGATGGATGTGGAATGCTTCCATCCGAACGCATCGCGCTCTATAGGACGGACCGTCCGGCGGCTCAGGCCGGCCGGGCAAAGCGCCCCGCGGGCGCCGCCTTGTGCGGCAGTGGCGTGTGGCGTTCGTGTGCGGGGCCGGGTTTGACGCGGCCCGCATCTTTGAAGGGCGGGGCCGGCTTCCGGCGGCGGTGGGCCGGCCGCGCGGGCTGATGGAGAGCCGCAGGCGCTGAAGCCCGGCTTCGGACGGCAGCCTGACCGGGCGACGGAAAAGCGAGACCATGGCGAAGCGTGATTATTACGAAGTGCTCGACTGTGATCGCGGCGCCGACGAGACGGTGCTGAAGGCTTCGTTCCGCAAGCTGGCGATGAAGTGGCACCCGGACAAGAATCCGGGCGACCCCGAGGCCGAGATCCGCTTCAAGGAGATTTCCGAGGCCTATGAGGTCCTCAAAGACCCGCAGAAGCGCGGCGCCTACGACCGCTTCGGCCATGCCGCCTTCGAGAATGGCGGCGGCGGGGGCGCCGGCTTCAATGCCGATTTCGCCTCCACCTTCGCCGACATCTTCGACGATCTGTTCGGCGGCACCATGGGCCGGGGCGGGCAGCAGCGCGGCGGCGGCGGCGGCGGTGGTGGCCGGGCGCGCGGCGCGGACCTGCGCTACAACATGGACATCACGCTGGAGGAGGCGTTCGCCGGCAAGACCGCGCAGATCAACATCCCCACCTCCATCGCCTGCGAGGTCTGCAACGGCTCCGGCGCCAAGGCCGGCACCCAGCCGAAGACCTGCCGCACCTGCAACGGCGCCGGCAAGATCCGCCACGCCCAGGGCTTCTTCACGCTGGAGCGCACCTGCCCCTCCTGCCAGGGGCGCGGCAGCGTGATCGAGGACCCGTGCCCCAATTGCGGCGGCGCCGGCCGGGTGACGCGCGAGCGCAACCTCCAGGTGCAGATCCCGGCGGGGGTGGAGGACGGCACCCGCATCCGCCTCGGCGGCGAGGGCGAGGCCGGCATGCGCGGCGGGCCGGCGGGCGACCTCTACATCTTCCTGTCCATCGAGCCGCACCCCTTCTTCCAGCGCGAGGGCGCCGACCTCTATTGCCGCGCGCCCATCTCCATGGTGACGGCGGCGCTGGGCGGCACCGTGGAAGTGCCGACCATCGGCGGCGAGAAGACCAAGGTGAAGATCCCGGACGGCACCCAGTCCGGCAAGCGCCTGCGCCTGCCCGGCGCCGGCATGCCGGTGCTACGCTCGCGCTCCATGGGCGACATGTATGTGCAGGTGGTGGTGGAGACGCCGCAGAACCTCACCAAGCGCCAGAAGGAGCTGCTGGCGGAGTTCGAGGGCCTGTCCTCCTCCGAGACCCATCCGGAATCCAACGGCTTCTTCGCCAAGATGAAGGACTTCTTCCAGGGCGCCGGCAGCGACGGCGAATAGCGCCGCGCGGCACGGCCCGAGGTCCTCTCCCGCTTGCGACGGGGGGAAAACCCTCTCCCGCTTGCGGGGGAGGGAGGAGCCGGGGCGGTCAGCCTGCCCGGCCCGCCCGCGGCGAGGCGGCGAGGCTGAAGAGGATCGGCAGGGCACGCGCCGCCGCTCCCGCATCGCACCCGTTCCAGTTGCGATGCACCAAAATTCGCCAGGCCTGCTTTTGCGGCAATTTCATTTCACAATCCTTCCAAACAACGAAATTGCCGGGGACCCCGCCCCGTGTCAGCCTGAGACCCATGCGACCTGCGGCGTAAGACCGCTCGGCCCGCCCTCCGCCCGGGGGCGCCAGACGTGTCGCCAATGGAGGCGCGGATGGCACTCAAATCGGTCTCCCTGAAGGACAAATACGACCTCGCCCAGGAGCAGGTCTTCGTGTCCGGCACCCAGGCCCTGGTGCGCCTCGCCCTGATGCAGAAGGCGCGCGACCGCGCCGCCGGGCTCAACACCGCCGGCTATGTGTCGGGCTATCGCGGCTCCCCGCTCGGCGGGCTCGACCAGCAGTTCGGCCAGGCCGGAAAGCTGCTCAAGGCCAACGACATCGTCTTCCAGCCCGGCCTCAACGAGGACCTCGCCGCCACCGCGCTGTGGGGCTCGCAGCAGGCCGAGCTGCGCGGCGAGGGCCGCTATGACGGCGTGTTCGGCCTCTGGTACGGCAAGGGGCCGGGGGTGGACCGCTCCGGCGACGTGTTCCGTCACGCCAACAATGCCGGCACCTCGAAGCATGGCGGCGTGCTCGCCTTGATGGGCGACGACCACACCTGCGAAAGCTCCACCACCGCCCACCAGAGCGAATTCCACTTCGTGGATGTGATGATCCCGGTGCTGAATCCGGCGGGCGTGCAGGAGATCCTCGACTACGGCCTTTACGGCTGGGCGCTGTCGCGCTTCGCCGGCACCTGGGTCGGCCTGAAGGCGGTGAAGGACACGATCGAATCCACCGGCGTCGTGGACGGGCGCCTCGACCGGGTGCGCATCGCCCCCGTCGCCGACTTCCGCATGCCCGACGGCGGGCTGAACATCCGCCTCATCGACACCCCGGTGGCGCAGGAGGAGCGGCTCCAGGAATACAAGCGCGACGCCGTGCTCGCCTTCCTGCGGGCCAACAAGCTCAACCGCTTCATCACCTCCGGCGGCGCCCGCCCGCGCATCGGCATCGCCACCGTGGGCAAGAGCTATCTGGACGTGCGCCTCGCGCTCGACGAACTGGGCATCGACGAGGTGCGCGCCAACGACCTCGGCCTGCGCATCTGGAAGCTGGCCTGCCCCTGGCCGATCGAGACCGAGGGCCTGCGCGAGTTCGCGCGCGGGCTCGACCTGATCATGGTGGTGGAGGAAAAGCGCTCGCTCATCGAGGTGCAGGTGCGCGAGGAATTGTACGGCTCGCTCAACCAGCCGGTGTGCATCGGCAAGAAGGACGAGGAGGGGCGCTGGCTGTTCCCGGTCAAGGGCGCGCTCGACCCCAACGACATCGCCATCCAGCTCGGCAAGCGCCTGCTCGCCTATGGCGACATGCCGGACATCGCCGCCCGCGTCGCCCAGCTGGAGGAGGCGCAGCGCGTGCTCGCCGCCACCGCGGATGTGGCCACCCGCATCCCCTATTTCTGCTCCGGCTGCCCGCACAACACCTCCACCAAGGTGCCGGAGGGCATGCGGGGCTCGGCCGGCATCGGCTGCCACTACATGGTGCAGTGGATGGACCGCGACACCGTCGGCTTCACCCAGATGGGCGGGGAGGGCGCCAACTGGATCGGCGAGGCGCAATTCTCCAAGCGCCCGCACGTGTTCCAGAATCTCGGCGACGGCACCTACAACCACTCCGGCTACCTGGCGCTGCGCGCCGCCTGCGCCGCCAAGGTGAACGTCACCTACAAGATCCTGTTCAACGACGCCGTGGCCATGACCGGCGGGCAGCACCACGAGGGCGACCTCACCGTGCCGGTGATCGCCCGGCAGGTGGCTGCCGAGGGCGTGGAGCGCCTCGTGCTGGTCACCGACGAGCCGGACAAATACGCCCCCGGCATCGCCTGGCCCGCCGGCATGACCATCCACCACCGCGACGAGCTGGACCACGTCCAGCGCGAGCTGGCCGCCATCCCCGGCGTCACCGTGCTGATCTACGACCAGACCTGCGCCTCCGAGAAGCGCCGCCGCAGGAAGCGCGGCCAGTTTCCCGATCCCGATAAGCGGGTGATCATCAACGAGCGGGTGTGCGAGGGCTGCGGCGACTGCGGGGTGAAGTCCAACTGCGTCTCGGTGCAGCCGCTGGAGACCGAGTGGGGCCGCAAGCGCGAGATCGACCAGTCCTCGTGCAACAAGGACTTCTCCTGCGTCAACGGCTTCTGCCCCTCCTTCGTCACCGTGCACGGGGCCAAGCCCCGCAAGGCGGCGGGCGCGGCCGCCGGCATGGGCGATCTCTCCCCCCTGCCGGAGCCGGCGCACCCGGAGATCCACGGCACCTACGGGGTGATCGTCACCGGCGTCGGCGGCACCGGCATCGTCACCATCGGCGCCATCCTCGGCATGGCGGCGCATCTGGAGGGCAAGGCCTGCGGCATGATCGACATGGCCGGCCTCGCCCAGAAGGGTGGCGCGGTCTACAGCCACATCCGCCTCGCCGAGAAGCCGGAGGACATCGCGGCGATCCGCGTGCCGGCGCGCGGCGCCGACCTCGTGCTGGGCGGCGACCTGGTGGTGGCGGGCACCAAGAAGGTGCTGGCGGCGGTGAAGCCCGGCGCATGCCTGGTGGTGGTGAACACCCACGAGGTGCTGCCGGGCGACTTCACCCGCAACGCCGATTATTCCCTGCCCACCGAGCGGCTGAAGCGCGTCATCGCCCAGACCGCCGGTGCTGAGCAGACGCATTTCATCGAGGCGACGCGCCTGGCCACCGCGCTGTTCGGCTCGTCCTTGCCGCAGAACATCTTCCTGGTGGGCTATGCCTATCAGTTCGGCGGCCTGCCGCTTTCCGCCGAGGCGATCCTGAAGGCCATCGAGCTGAACGGCGAGGCGGTGGAGATGAACAAGGCGGCGTTCGACTGGGGCCGCAGGGCCGCGCACGATCCCGCCGCCATGGCCGCGCTGCTCACCCGCCAAGCGGTGGCGAGCGATGCCCGCCGGCTGTCGCAGTCGCTCGACGAGATCATCGCCCGCCGCGTCGCCGCGCTCACCGCCTATCAGGATGCCGCCTATGCGGCGCGCTATGTGGCGCTGCTGGATCAGGTGAAGGCGGCGGAGGCGCAGCGCGCCCCCGGCCGCTCCGACCTCGCCGAGGCGGTCGCCCGGAACTTCCACAAGCTCCTGGCCTATAAGGACGAATATGAGGTGGCGCGGCTGTTCGCCGACGGCGCCTTCCAGGCCCAGGTGAACGCCGCCTTCGAGGGCGACCTCACTTATGAATTCCACCTCGCCCCGCCTCTGTTCGCCAGGGTGGACCCCAACACCGGCGAGCCGCGCAAGCTGCGCTTCGGCCCGCGCATGATGACCGGCTTCCGCCTGCTGGCGAAGCTGAAGGGCCTGCGCGGCACCGCCTTCGACCTGTTCGGCTACAGCGCCGAGCGGCGCACCGAGCGGGCGCTCATCAGCGATTATGAGGCGACGGTCGCCGGCCTCGTCGGCGCGCTGACGCGGGAGAACCACGCCACGGCGGTGGCCATCGCTTCCATCCCGGAGAAGATCCGCGGCTTCGGCCCGGTGAAGGTCCGCCATCTGGCGGCAGCCAAGGCCGAGGAAGCGGCGTTGCTGGCCCAGTTCCGCACCCCGCCGGTGGCCCCGGCGCAGGCAGCGGAATAGTCAAGCGCGCCGGGGGATGGCGCGAGCCCGCCCCGATATGCGACCGCACTCCCTCTCCCGCGCAGCGGGGGAGGGCGGGGGTGGGGGCGCCGCGCAGCGGCGGGAACGCGCAGTCCCGCCGTCGGACCATCTCCATCGCGACTGAGCGATGGCTCACTTCCCCTTCAGGAACCCCCGCACCAGCGCCACGGTGGCGGCCGGGTTTTCCTCCATGATCCAGTGGCCGCTGGCGGGCACCACGTCGCCGGTCACGTCGGTGGCGGCGAAGGCCATCATGCCGGCCATGCCCATGCCGAAGGACTTCTCGCCCCCCAGCGCCAGCACCGGCATGGTCAGCTTGCCGGCGGCGAGGAAGGCCTGGTTGTCCAGCGCGTCCTGGTCGAAGGCGGCGAACTGCGAGAAGCCCGCGTGCATGGCGCCGGGCAGCGCATAGAGCGCGGCGTAATGCTGGCGCGCGGCTTCCGTGAAGCGGGTGCGGTCGGCGGAGAATTCGTTCCAGAAGCGGTCGAGATAGATGCGCTCGCGGCCTTCCACCAGCCGCTCCATGTCCGGCCCGCCGAAGCGGAAATGCCAGAGCAGCGGGTTCTTCAGGATCTCCTCCCACGGGCCGATGCCGGGCAGCGGCGCGTCGATCAGGGTGAAGCTCCTCACCCGGTCGCGATATTGCGCGGCGAAGGCGTAGCCGACCATGTTGCCGATGTCGTGGGTGACGAGGTCCACGCTGTCCACGCCCAGCGCGTCCAGCAGGCCGGCCACGTCCTGCCCCTGGGTCTTCTTGTCGTAGCCGCCCTCGGGGCGGGCGGAGAGGCCCATGCCGCGCAGGTCGGGCACGATCACCCGATGGTCGGCGGCCAAGTCAGCCGCCAGCGGCACCCACATGTCGCCGGTCTCGCCATAGCCGTGCAGCAGCAGCACGGCGGGGCCGGCGCCGCCCGTGCGCACATGCAGCGTGGTGCCGTTGGTGGCGATGTCCTGGCGGGTGAAGGCCGCCGGGAAGGCGGGGAAAGCGGAAGCGTCGGGCTCTGCGGAAAACATCTTCGTCATCCTTCGAATGGCTGCCGCCGGGGCCAGTGTCCCGCGCCTTGCGCCGGAGCGGAAGGGGCGATGGCGCGGCCGGCGGCGATTGCGGCGGGTTTGCCGGCGGCCGGCGGGGCGGGGCGCCGGGACCGGGCCGTTGGGCTCGACAGGAGAATGGCTAATCTTCATTGTCTGGAGTAGCCGGCAGATGGCGAAACTCGTTTCCGGATAATCCGAACAATGCTGAAGCTCGACGGGGTGGCCGCCTTCGTGGCGGTGGCGGAGGCGGGGTCGATCACGGCGGCGGCGCGGCGCCTGGGCCTCGCCAAGTCGGTGGTCAGCGAGCGCCTCGCCGAGCTGGAGCGCATGGTGGGCGCGCGGCTGATGCAGCGCACCACCCGCCGGCAGGCGCTCACCGAGACCGGCGCCACCTTCCTGGTCCGTGCCCGCCGCCTGCTGGACGAGGCGGAGGCGGCGCTGGCGGAGATCGCCGAGCAGGGCCACGCCCTCGCCGGCCCGCTGCGGGTCTCCGCGCCGGTGAGCTTCGGCACGCTGCATCTCGGCCGGGCGCTCTATCCCTTCCTCGCCGCCCATCCCGGCATCGCGCTCCAACTGGAGCTGGACGACCGCTTCGTGGACGCGGCGGCGGAGGGCTATGACCTGGTGATCCGCCACGGCCGGCTGCAGGACGGGCGCCTCGGCGCGCGCCTGCTGGCGGAGAGCCGCCGCCTGCTGGTGGCCGCCCCCGCCTATCTCGATGCTCATGGCGCGCCGGACAGCCTCGCCGGGCTCGCCGCCCACCGCGCCATCCTCTACGCCAACCGCGAGACCGACTGGCGCTTCGCCGGGCCGGACGGGGCGGTGGCGGTGCGCCCGCGCGCCGGCCTCCGGGTCAACAACGGGGTGATGATGCGCGGCGCCGCCGTGGCCGGGCTCGGCCTCACCCTGCTGCCCACCTTCCTGGTGCATGAGGAACTGGCGGCCGGCACGCTGCGGGCGATCGACGTGGGGCTGGAGGCGGAAGGCGCGGCGCTCCACGCCACTTATCCCCGCGCGCGGGGCGCCTCGGCCAAGCTGCGCGCGCTCATCGCGCATCTGCGCGCGGCGTTCGGCACGCCGCCTTATTGGGAGCGCGGGCTCCCCCCGCCGCCGCGCGCCGGGTGAGCCGCCGCTATGCGCCCGCTCATCGCGGACGGGACAGCCCAGGGTTGGCACCCAAATAAGCCCCAATCGCCACGCCAACTCGCCGCTGGGGGCCTTGGGTCGCGCGGTTGTGGCGCGCCGGCTGAAGGGAAGAGACGATGGCACGACGCACGCTGGGCCGGGCCGTGGGGGTTTTCGGGGTGCCGCTCCTGATGGCGGGATGCGCCAATGCCCCGCTGGAGCAAAGCGGCTCGCTGAGCAGCTATTCCGATTTCGAGCCGGCCGACGGCCTGCTCGCCAAATCCAAGATCCGCATCGACAAGGACAAGGTGCTGACCGCCAAGACGGTGCGCATCGTCCCCACCGTGTTCGCCGCCGGCGCGATGAAGGACGGCATCACCGACGCGCAGAGGAAGCTGGTGGGCAATGCCATCGACCGCTCCCTGTGCCTCGGCCTCGGCGATCGGCTGGAGGTGGTGCCGGCCAGCCAGCCGGCGGATCTCACCGTGCATGCGGTGGTCACCCACATGGAGGCGACCGACGAGAATGCGGTGGCCGCCACCAAGGTGGCCTCGGTGGCGAAATCGGTGCTGCTGCCGGGCATCCCGGTGCCCACGCCGCGCCTGCCCATCGGCCTCGGCAGCCTGTCCATGGAGGCGGAGGCGCGCGGCCCCAACGGCGCCCAGGAGGCGGCCATGGTGTGGGGCCGGGGCGCCAATTTCCTCTCCGGCTCGGCGCGGGTGTCCAAGGCGGGCGATGCCTATGAGCTGGCCGGCGCGTTCGGGGATGATTTCAGCAAATTGCTGGTGACGGGGGAAAATCCCTTCAAGTCGCTGTCCGGGCCGCCGCCGGTGGAGCGCTTCCAGGCGCTGGCGGGCGGGGCGCCGAAATATGCCGCGTGCGACGCCTTCGGCCGTGCCCCCGGCGTCGCCGGCCTCGTCAGCGGCGCGGTGGGCACGCCGCCGGAATGGACCGACAAGGGCTCGGGCGAGGCCGTCCCGGTGGCGACGGCGGCGGCGCAATAGAGCACGCGCCGATCAGCTTGCAACGCAAGCTGATCGGATAACGCGTTCTCTATCATCACGTTAGAGGGCGATTCACCCCAGCTCCAGGCTGGTGATGCCGTAGATGCGGTCGAGCGGCAGCTTGGGGTCGGCGCCCTTATACATGCGGGCGGTGTCGAAGCAGGAGGCGAGGCCCGCCTCCTCCGCCAGCGCGCGCGCCGCCGCGTGCGGCTCCGGCACGTCCATATAGACCGGCCCCGCCTCCCCGCCCGCATGGGCGATCAGGCCGGCGAACAGCGCGCGCCCGGCGGCGGGGGTGTCGGCGAACAAGGGCCCGATGCGCCAGCCCTCCCGCGCCCGGCGGATGACGCCGTAGCCGGTGACGGCCTCGCCCTCTCCCGCCGCCAAAGCGAGGCCGCCGGGCGGGACCAGCCAGCGGGCAAGGAAGTCCGGCCGGGGGGCGGGGACGATGCCGGCGTCATAGGCGATGACGGCGGGCAGGAGGTCCGCCGTCACCGCGCGCACCGGGCCTTCCGCCGCCACGGGCCGGGGCACGCCGCCATAGCGGATGTTGCGGTGGGCGAGGACGAAGCCGGACTTTTTGTAGTTCTCCTGCTGCGCCACCACCCCGTCGAGGCCGACGGTGCGCGCCCCGAGGCGGGCCATGCCCGCCTGCCAGAGCTTCAGGCCCAGCCCCTGGCCGCGCAGGTCCGGCCGGCAGATGTAGAAGCCGAGGAAGCCGTAGCCGGGCCCGTACAGCACCACCGAGATGGTGGCGGCGAGCGCGCCGTCGCGGATGAGGCCGAGGAAGCCCTGCCCGTCCTGCGCCAGGAAGGCGGGCGCATCGGCGAGGCCGGGGTTCCAGCCCTCGCGGGCGGCCCAGTCCATCGCCAGATCCACCTCGGCGGGCGTCAGGGTGCGGATGATGTCGTCGGCCATGGCTCAGCTCTCCCCGGAGCCTTTGTGCCGGAGCCGCGCACCGCCCTCAAGGGAGAAAGTTCAGCCGGGCAGGAGGCGCTCGCTGGCCGCATAGCCGGTGAGCAAAGCGAGGCCGAAGGCGCAGACCAGCAGCGCGGCGGCGAGTTCCACGCCGAGCAGCAGCGCCGTGCCGCGCCCGGAGGCGGCCACCGCGAGGCGCACGGCGAGGCGCTTGCCATAGACCGCCAGCGCGGCGATGGCGGTGACGGTGAGCGCGGTGCCCAGCCCCATGGCGAAGGCGGAGGCCACCCCGCTCAGGAACACGCCCTGCGACAGGGCGAAGGTGAGCACCAATATGGCGCCCGAGCAGGGCCGCGCCCCGGCGGAGATGACCGCCACCGCCGCCCGCTTCCAGCCGCCCCGGCCGTCCAGCAGGTGCGGATCGGGCGCGTGCTTGTCGCCGCAGCCGCAGTCGGGGCCGTGCACATGGGCGGCGGGCTCCCCGCGCAGCACGGCGATCAGCGTGCGCGCCTTGCTGACCGCCAGCACCGCGCCGAACAGCGCGATGCCGCCATAGGCGGCGATCTCCACCCAGGTCATCGCCTGGGCCATGGAGACGGCGGTGGCGCCCAGCGCCAGCGCCAATATGCCGACGAACAGCACCGCTGCCACCGCCTGCACCATGCCGGAGGCGAGCGCCAGGATGGCGCCGCGCTTCAGCGTGCCGCCGTCGGCGAGCAGGTAGGAGGAGATCACCGCCTTGCCGTGGCCGGGGCCGGCGGCGTGGAACACCCCATAGGCGAAGGACAGGCCGGCGAGCAGATAGAGCGCGTTTCCGTCCGCCTTGGCGGCGCGCACCGCCTGCACCAAGGCGCGGTAGAATTCCGACTGCTTGGCGATGATGAAGCCGGTGATGCCGCCGGGCTGCGGCCCGCCAGCGCCGAGGCCGAACGGGCTGGCCTTGGGCGCGCCCTGGCCGAACACCTGCGCCGAGGCGGGGTCGGCGAGAATAAGGGCCACAAGGACAAGCGCCGCAACGGCAAGCACGGCGCCTGCCCCCGCCAGTGCCCATGGAAGCGTGCGGAGGGGACGGGCGGCGCGGGATGTCATCAGGGACACTTCACCAGGATCTTGTCGGCATATTGCGCGCCGTAATTGCTCGACGAGGTCAGGTTGGAGAAGAAGCTCTCGCCCAGCTGCATGGTCTGCGGCTGCTCCGGCGTCTCCACCTTGGAGGTGCAGCCGGCGGGGGCGCCCTTCAGCGTCACCGGGTCGGTGTCGGCGAATTCGAACGAGACGAAATAGGTCGGGTCGTAGACGTCGAAGTTCAGCGCGCCCTTCGCCGGCACGGGCTTGGCCACCGGCAGGGTGAAGTGCAGGGTCAGCGTGTCCTTGTCGAAGGTCAGCGAATAGTCCACCGGGTCCTTGAAGGCGATCTTCGCCTTGGCGGTCTTGCCGCGGACGAAATAGTCATATTCCTTCAGCGAGGTGACGTTCACCTCGGCGAGCGGGGCGAGGACTTCCTTGGCATAATTGCCGGAGGCATCCTTCTCGAAGCCCTGGAGGGCGAAGGCGGTGAACGCCTCGTCGAAGGTCCAGTCCTGCCGGAGGCCGACCATGTTGCCCTCGGCGTCGAACAGCACCTGGGTGCGCATGCTGACCCAGACATGGGGATGGGCGAGCGCCGGCAGCGCCCCGAGGACGCTCAGGGCCGCCGCCAAACCGAACACGAATCTCAGGCGCATCCATCCCCGCCGCATATAGGCCCGCCGCGTCCGTCGCCGCAGGCTGGCGCCACTGGTCGTCCCCGACTTCGGCGGAAGCATGGCGTTGGCGCAAGGCGGCATCATGACGGGACGCGCGCGCCCCTTCAGACCCCCAACTGCTCCAGGAAGCCGGCGAGATCCTCGGTCACGAAGTCGATATAGGCCGCCTCGCGGCCCTCGAACTCCCAGCTCTCGCGGGTGTCGATGCGCTCGGAGGGCGGCACCACCATCACCGTGGTCATGCCCAGGCGGTGCGGCACTTCCAGGTTGCGGGCCAGATCCTCGAACATGGCCGCCTTGGCCGGGTCCACGCCGTGGGCGCGCAGGAAGCGCAGATAGGCCTCCTCGGTCGGCTTGGGGTGGAATTCGGCGGCGACGATGTCGTGGATGGCGGTGAAGTGCGCGTCCAGCCCCAGCTTGCCGAGCACGTTCATGGCATGGCGCTCGGAGCCGTTGGTATAGACCAGCTTGGTGCCGGGCAGCCCCTCCAGCGCCGCGGCGAGGCGGGGCGAGGGCTCCAGGGTGGACAGGTCCACCGCGTGCACATGGTCGAGGAAGGCGTGGGCGTCGATGCCGTGCTCGATCATCAGCCCGCGCAGCGAGGTGCCGTAGCGCCGGTAATAGTCCTTCTGGCGGAGGAAGGCTTCTTCAGGCGTGATGTTGAGCAGGCCGGAGATGTAGTCGCGCATGCGCGCATCGATCTGGCCCCACAGATCGTGCTGGGCGGGATAGAGGGTGTTGTCGAGATCGAACACCCAGGTCTCCACCTGGTCGAAGCCGCGGGCCTCGGGGCCTGCGGGGCGGTGGAGCGGGCTGTCGGGAGCGGTCATCGGCGGGCGGGGCCTTGGGTGCGGGACCTGGGGTACGGGAAAAGGCGCGCCCGTGGGCGCGCCTCGCAAAGGGGGACTTCGGATCAGCGGGTGATGAGGGTGCCGATGCCGTGGTCGGTGAGCAGTTCCAGCAGCACCGAATGGGGCACCTTGCCGTCCATGATGACGACGCCCTCCACGCCCTTCTCCAAAGCGTAGATGCAGGTCTCCACCTTGGGGATCATGCCCCCCGACACGGTGCCGTCGGCGATCAGCGCCCGGCACTGGTCGATGGTGAGCGTCGGGATGAGCTGCTTGTTCTTGTCCAGCACGCCGGGCACGTCGGTGAGCAGCAGCAGGCGCTTGGCGCCGAGCGCGCCGGCGATGGCGCCGGCGAAGGTGTCGGCGTTGACATTGTAGGTGCCGCCGTCCACCGCCGAGGCGACCGGGGCCAGCACCGGGATCAGCTCGCGGCCGAGGATCTGGTCGAGCACCATGGTGTCGACCACGTCCGGCTCGCCGACGAAGCCGAGGTCCACCACCTGCTCCACCATGCTGGAGGGATCGACGATGGTGCGGGTCGCCTTGCGGGCGCGCACCATGTTGCCGTCCTTGCCGCACAGGCCGATGGCCTTGCCGCCGGCCTCGTTGATGAAGCCGACGATCTGCTTGTTGATGGAGCCGGCCAGCACCATCTCGACGATCTCGATGGTGGCCTTGTCGGTGATGCGCAGGCCGGCGGCGAACTCGGACTTGATGCCGAGCTTCTCCAGCATGGCGCCGATCTGCGGCCCGCCGCCGTGCACCACCACCGGGTTCACGCCGGACTGCTCCAGCAGCACGATGTCCTGGGCGAAGTGCCGGGCGACGTCCTCGCTGCCCATGGCGTGGCCGCCATATTTCACCACGACGATGGCGTCGTCGTAGCGCTGCATGTGCGGGAGGGCCTTGGTGAGCACCTCGGCCTGGAGTTGGGCTTCCGCCACCGGGGCGGGGATGGGCGCGCTCATGGCTTGGGCCTGAATTTGCGGCGGCCGGCGGCCCCGCGGCTCCCGGGGGGAAGCGCGGAACGCCTGCCCACCAGGTCAGTGGGGCGACGGCCCGTCGTGCCGCCGCGCGCCCTTCTACCGATTTCCCCGCCCAGGGGGAAGGCCGGGCGCGGCGGGCAGGGGGTTCAACGCGGGCGTTCGCGCAGCACCTTTTGCACGGATGCGTTCGATCTTGCCCAGTCACGGGTGTTCGGACAGATCCAGCCGAGCAGGCGCATGATCTGCGAGAAATCCGCGGAGAGATCGCGCCCGATGAGCGGCTCATGGTGGAAGATGCGGTTGCGCAGGTCTTGAACGGCGTTTGCGGAGGCGCTGACGGTTCGGATCGTCTCGCCGGGTTTGAGCCAAGGGAAAGCCGTGCTGGTTTGCCTGTGCCAGAGGGCGGAATTGTAGGGTCTTTTCAGCAGCGCCGCCCAGAAGCCCAGCATCAGCGAAGCGACGATCTGGTCGGTGTGGGGCGGACTGCCGTATTTTCGCTGTATCCGTTGCGCGGCCTTGTCGATGTCGATGCGCCGCTCGCTTTCCAGCATCTCCCGGCAGGCTGCGTTGTCCCACCAATTCGGGCCGTATTCCGCCGCCAGGGCCGAACTGATGACGTTTCTGAGCGCCACTTCGACGACCTGGAGTGGAAACTGGAAACTCTGGCCGAGGGCCGCGTTCCAGAGGTACAGCGAGAGGGCGAGGTTTTCCCGATAGCCAGCGGCCCTCAGATACGTGTGCCATCGGGGGGCGGACACGGTGCGTTCGAACGCCTGCTGGAGGTCGGCGGGAAGATCGACGGCTATGGCCCCTTGACGCAGTGGCATAGGAGCGTAACCTTCAAAGGTGCGCCGTCGCCGCTTCGCGGCAGCGGACCTGATAGAGCCCTCGGACAGCCCTCATAAGGGTCCTCCGGGGGTTTCGTCTTTTATGTCCTCGTATTCCGGTAGGGCGCAAGGCGGTGTTTTGGCGCCGCTCTCCCGTGGGCATCAAGGTCGGATCGAGCGGCGGTCATCGATCCACCACAAAGAAGGCCCTTTGCGAAGGCGACTTCGGCGGCTATGGCCTCCGCACGCTCCTCGCTTCAAGGACCCCGCGCCGGCCCATGTCGCCCAAAGCCCCGCTTCCGCCCCGCAGAGCGCTGGATTTCTCCCGCCGCACCATCGCGCTGCTGTTCCTCGCCTGCTTCGTGCTGGTGGCGATCCCCATCGTCACCCATCCGATCCCGCCGCTGTCGGACTATGTGAACCACCTGGCGCGGATGAAGGTGATCGCCACGCCGGCGGACCCGGACCTGTCGCGATTCTATTTCCTGGAATGGCGGGTGCTGCCGAACCTGATGATGGACATGGTGGTCCCGCTGCTGGACCGCTTCGCCGACATCTACGTCGCCGGCGAGATCTATACGCTGATGTGCTTCGCGCTCATCGGCTTCGGCACGCTCTATCTGCACCGGGCGCTGTTCGGCTCGTGGTCGGCCATTCCGCTGGTGGCCTTCCCGCTGCTCTACAACAACATCTTCCTCATCGGGGTGATGAACTACATCTTCGGCATCGGCCTGTGCCTCTGCGGCCTCGCCACCTGGGTGCTGCTGCGCGACAAGCCCTGGCCGTGGCGCTATGCGGTGTCGTGCCTGTTCGTGCTGGCGCTGTTCTTCTGCCACCTGTTCGCCACCGGCGTGTATGGCGTCGGCATTCTGTCCTACGAGCTGATGCGCCTTTCCGACCGCAGGGGCGGCCCGCTGCGCAACCGGCTCATCGCCTTCGTCACCGCCGGCCTGCCGTTCGCGCTCACCGTGCCGCTGCTGCTCATGAGCCCCACCTGGGGGCTGAAGGGCGAGAATTACTGGGAGCCGCGCGGCAAGATCGACGGGCTCGAATTCGTCATCAACGTCTATTACGACTATGTGGCCTTCTCGCTCACCGCCGTGGTGGTGCTGGCGGGGGCCTGGGCGGTGCGACACAAGCTGCTGCGCACCCATGCCATGCTGCTGTTCCTGCTGGTGGTCAGCGGCATGGTCTACATGGCCCTGCCGCGCACGGTGTTCGCCACCTACATGGCCGACCAGCGCCTGCCGGTGGCCATCGCCTTCATGGTCATCGCCTGCATCCAGGTGGACCTGCGCCACCGCCTCGCCCAGCGGGGCTTCGCCGCCGTGCTGCTGCTGCTGGTGGCGGTGCGCGTCGCCGAGGTGCAGATCGTCTGGAACGACCTGACCCAATGGACCGTGGCGTTCCACGATTCCATCGCCAAGATCAAGCGCGGCTCCAAGGTGCTGGTGGCCTATGCCGACCCCTGGGGCGGCAGCAAGTCCACCGACCTCGGCCTCGTCCATGCGGCGTGCCTCGCCATCATCGAGCGCTCCTCGCTGGTGACCACCGCCTTCACCGTGCCGGGCAAGCAGATCCTGCGCGTGCACCCGCCCTATACCGACTGGGTGGACACCGAGGACGGCACGCCGCCGAGCCGCGAGCAGCTTCTCGTCACCGAGGAGGAAGGCACCCCGGACGGCCCGCGCTACTGGGATCTGTGGCCGCAGCATTTCGACTATGTCTACATGCTGTTCACCGAGCCGGGCGACCCCAATCCCGATTCGGACCGGCTGGAGCTGGTCTATGCGGGCGACCGCTTCCAGCTCTACCGCGTCATCAAGCCGCCGCCGGCGAGCTGAGCCCGGCGTGCCGGCCCCGCCGGCCCGCAAGTGTCACTCACCCGCCCCCGCCTGTCACCCGCGCGTCATCCAATCGTGGCAGCACGCCTGTCCCGCCCCATCCGCCGAGGCCCGCTTATGGAAACCGTCTTCACCAATGCCCGTCTCGTGCTTGAGGACGTGGTGCGCGACGGCACGCTGGTGGTGCGCGACGGGGTGATCGCGGCGGTGGAGGAGGGGCGCTCGGCGCTGCCCGGCGCCATCGATTGCGAGGGCGACTATCTCTCCCCCGGCCTGATCGACCTGCACACCGACGCGCTGGAGAACCACTTCGTGCCCCGGCCGAAGGTGATCTGGCCCGATGCCCGCGCCGCCGCGCTCGCCCATGACGGCCAGACGGTCGCCGCCGGCATTACCACCGTGTACGACGCCATCTGCGCCGGCGGCTTCGACCAGACCAAGTCGGCCCGGCGCGAATTGTTCACCATCATGCTGGACGCGGTGGAGGCGGGCGCGCCCTATTTCCGCGCCGACCACCGCATCCACCTGCGCTGCGAACTGACCGACCCCGGCCTGCTGGAACTGGCCGAGCCGGAGCTGAACCGCGCCCGCCTCGGCCTCGCCTCGCTGATGGACCATACGCCCGGCGCCCGGCAGTGGCGCAACGTGGATCAGCTGCGCACCTACCTGCTCGGCATCGGCAAGACCGCGCAGGACGTGGAGAACGAACTGGCCGAGCGCACCGCGCGCGGGCAGGCGGCGGTGGCGGCCAATTTCGACCGGCTGGCGGCGCTGCTGCGCGCGGCCGGCGTGGCGCTGGCGAGCCATGACGACACCACGCCCGAGCATGTGGCCGACGCCAAGGCGGCGGGCTGCACCATCTCCGAATTCCCCACCACGGAAGACGCCGCCCGCGCCGCCCATGCCGCCGGCCTCACCACGGTGGGCGGGGCGCCCAATGTGGTGCGCGGCGGCTCGCATTCCGGCGGCGTCGCCATGAAGGACCTGGTGGCGGCCGGCCTGCTGGACGCGCTGGCCTCCGACTATGTGCCGGCCAGCATGCTCCAGGCGGCGGCGAGGCTGTCGCAGGACGGCGTGGGCCTGCCGCAGGCGCTGGCCCTCGTCACCGCCCGCCCGGCGGCGCTCGCCGGGCTCGACGACCGCGGCCGCCTGGCGCCGGGGCTGCGCGCCGACCTGCTGCGCTTCCGCCTGGTGGAGGGCACGCCGGTGGTGCGCGAGGTGCGGGTGGAAGGCGCGCGGGTGTTCTGAGCGCGCTCCGTGCAAAGGGATCAATCGGCGCGGCAAACCGCGCTCTGACGCCACGAAAGAGCATCCCCTGACGGCGCGCGGCGCGCGTCTGCCGCAAGCTGTCGTGGCCACGCAGTGCGGTGATGCTGTTTTTCGTACATACATTTATGCGTTGACGGGTCAATTTTCCGTACATACATCAATTGCTATGAACGTCACCTGCGACCCCGGCAAGCGCCTGACGACCCTGGCAGAGCGGGGCATCGACTTCATGGATGCCGCCGAGGTCTTCGCCGGCAAGACCCTGACGCTGGAAGACGACCGCTTCGACTATGGCGAGATCCGCTTCCAGACGTATGGGTTCCTCGCCGGCCGCATGGTGATGGTTGTTCGGACCCCGCGCAGCGATGCGCGCCACGTGATTTCGATGAGGCACTGCCATGACAAGGAAGCCCGCCAAGTCCGCCCCCACATGGGTTGACCCGGACGACGCTCCGGCGTGGACCGAAGACCAACTGGCACGCGCCCAGCTTGCCGAAGGCGGCAAGGTGCTGCGCGAGGCTCAGGGCACGCTGTCCAAGCCCCGTGGGCGGCCGAAGCTGGATCGCCCGAAGGAGAGCATCACCGTCCGCCTGGATCCCGACGTGGTGGACGCGCTGCGTGCCACCGGCGCCGGCTGGCAGGGGCGCATGAATACGGTGCTGCGCAAGGCGCTGGGGCTGTAGCGGCTGTAGCGCATGCCGCGTGGCCGTATCGCCTCCGCGGCGCGACAGGAGCGCGCCGAGAGCATGAGGCCCGTCGCCGCCGCCCCGGACGCGCTTCACGAAGCGGAGGTCCGAGACGTTGAAGCCGGTCGGCGACTTCCCTCCCGGCGCCCCGCCCGTTAGGGATGGGATCGGCCTTCAGTTCCGGGAGACGCGCGTGTCCGTCCGCTATGCCCTCTACCTTGCCCCGCCGTCCGATGCCGCGCTCTGGCGCTTCGGCTCGGCGGTGGTCGGCTATGACGCGGAGACCGGCGCGGACTGCATCGCCCCCGATCTGTCCGGCTTCGCCCCGGAGGACTGGCGCGCGCTCACCGAGGAGCCGCGCCGCTACGGCTTCCACGGCACGCTGAAGGCGCCGTTCCGCCTCGCCGAGGGGGTGGACGAGACCGATCTGCTCGGCGCGCTCGCCCGCTTCGCCGCCGGGCATCATCCGTTCGAGCTGCCGCCGCTGGAGGTGCGCCAGATCAGTGCCTTCGTCGCCCTCACCCCGCCCGCGCCGGTGCCGGCGCTGGAGGATCTGGCGGCCGAAGCGGTGGAGGCGCTGGACGCCCTGCGCGCGCCGCTGAGCGAGGCCGAGATCGCCCGCCGCCGGCCGGAGCGGCTCACCCCGCGCCAGGTCTCCTACCTGCACCGCTTCGGCTATCCCTATGTGCGCGAGGAGTTCCGCTTCCACATGACCCTCACCGGCCCGCTCAGTGAGCCGGCCATCGGCCATGCGGCCAATGCGCTGGCGGAGGCCTATCTGGCCAGCGGCGCGCATATGCCGGTGCAGGTGGAGGACGTGGTGCTGTTCGTGCAGGAAAGCGCCCGCGCGCGCTTCCGCATCCTGCACCGCGCGCCGCTCGGGGGATAAGCTCCCCGGCCAAGCCCGGCGACCGGGGCCGCCGGCATGGGCCCGCCTGTCGCATCATCGTCATGAAACCGGGAGAAGGGTGCGCCCCTTCCGGAGACAGCAGATGAAGACGCTCGGCCTTTCGCCCGCCATCGACCCCACCGCCACCGTCAAGGACAGCACCTTCGGCCGCTACACCGAGGTGGGCGCGCGGGTGAAGCTGCTGGAGGTGGATATGGGAGATTATTCCTATATCGAGCATGACAGCGACATGGCCTATGCCCGCGTCGGAAAATTCTGCTCCATCGCCGCGCTGACCCGCATCAATCCCGGCAACCATCCCATGTGGCGGGCCAGCCAGTCGCACTTCACCTACCGCGCCTCGGCCTATTTCCCCGACGCGCAGGACGAGCCGGACTTCTTCCAGTGGCGGCGCGACCAGAAGGTGACCATCGGCCATGACGTGTGGATCGGCCATGGCGCCGTCATCCTGGCGGGGCGCAGCATCGGCACCGGCGCGGTGGTGGCGGCGGGCGCGGTGGTGAGCAAGGACGTGCCGCCCTACGCCATCGTCGCCGGCGTGCCGGCGAAGGTGGTGAAGTGGCGCTTCCCGGAGGCCATCGCCGCCCGCCTCCAGGCGCTGGCGTGGTGGGACTGGGAGCACGCCGCGCTGCGCGCCGCCCTGGCGGATTTCCGCGCCTTGCCGGTGGAGGAGTTCCTCGACCGCCACGAGGGCCGCGCGGCGCCCGCCGCGCCATAGGGCGGGCGCAAGAGCGGCCGGCGCGCACCAGGCCTGCGGCCGGTGCGCCGCCGCGCCGCTCCCCTTCGCGGGCGAACAGTGCTATCTGCTGCCCATGACAGGTGCCCCTTCAAGCAAAGCCGCCGCTGCCGCGGCCAAGCCCCGCTCGGCCGCCATCGCGTCCGCCCTCTCGACGCTGGAAACCGAGGCCGCCGGCCTCGCCGCGCTCATCGCCGCCGTGGGCAACGGCCTGGGCGAGGCGTTCGAGGCGGCCGTCGGGCTGATCCTCGGCGCGCGCGGCCGCGTCATCGTCACCGGCATGGGCAAGAGCGGGCACGTGGCGCGCAAGATCGCCGCCACGCTCGCCTCCACCGGCACGCCGTCCCATTACGTCCACCCCGCCGAGGCCAGCCACGGCGACCTCGGCATGGTGGCGCCGGAGGACGTGATCGTCGCCCTCTCTTGGTCCGGCGAGACGGCGGAACTGCGCGACATCGTGGACTATTCCCAGCGCTTCGACGTGCCGCTGATCGCCATCACCTCCAATGTCGAGAGCGCGCTGGCCCGCGCCGCCCGTGTGGTGTTGGCCCTGCCGCTGGCCCCCGAGGCCTGCCCGCTCGGCCTCGCGCCCACCACCTCCACCCTGATGCAACTCGCCATGGGCGACGCGCTGGCGGTGACGCTGCTGGAGAGCCGGGGCTTCACCGCCAGGGATTTCCGCACCTTCCACCCCGGCGGCAAGCTGGGGGCGAACCTGAAGTTCGTGCGCGACGTGATGCGCGCCGGCGAGGCGGTGCCGTTGGCCCGCACCGGGGCGCTGATGGGCGAGGTGCTGGTGGAGATGAGCGCCAAGGGCCTCGGCTGCGTCGCCGTGGTGGGGGCGGACGGCCGGCTGGCCGGCATCGTCACCGACGGCGACCTGCGCCGCCACATGGCCAACGACCTGCCCACCCGCCCGGTGGACGCCATCATGAGCCGCGCGCCCAAGACCGTGCGCCCGGACCAGATGGCTTCCGAGGCGCTGCGCATCCTCAACACCGCCAAGATCACCGCCCTCATGGTGGTGGACGACGGCCGCCCGGTGGGCGCGCTGCACATCCACGACCTGCTGCACGTCGGGGTGGCATAAGGGGTCTGTGGCTTAGGCAGCGTCCGGCGGGGCCTGGCGCAGCGCCCGGCCGAGCACCTGGAGCGCCTTCGCGTTCATCTGCGCCACGTTGAAGCGCATGAGGTCGGGCGCCGCCTGGGCGAGGCTGAACACGTTGCCCGGCGCCAGCACCACCCGTTCGCGCAGCGCGGCCCTGGCCACCTCGGCGGCGTCCCGCCCGTCCGGCAGGCGGCACCACAAATAGAAGCCGCCGCGCGGCAGCGTCCAGGGGCGGATGCCCAGCCGGTCCAATTCGCCGATCATCTCCCGCCGCCGCTTGGCGAGGCGCGCCCTGAGGCCCGCCAGGTGCTTGCGGTAGCTGCCGTCGCTCAGCGTGCCGACCACCAGTTCCGCCGCCACCGGGCTCGGCCCGCCGAAATTGGTCGCCACCTGGAAGTCGACGAGGCCCTCGATCCAGTCCGGCCGGGCGACGATATAGCCGCAGCGCGCGGAGGCCGAGAGCGTCTTGGAGAAGCTGCCGATGCGGATGACGCGCGCCAGCCCGTCGAGCGCGGCGAGGCGCGGGGAGGGCTCCGGCTCGAAATCGGCGAAGATCTCGTCCTCCACGATGGTCAGGTCGTGGGCCGCCGCCGCCGTCAGCAGGCGATGGGCGGTCTGCGGCGAGATCGTCGCCCCGGTGGGATTGTGGAGCGCGGAATTGGTGACATAGAGGCGCGGCCGGTGGGCGGCGAGCGCCGCGGCGAAGGCCGCCACGTCCGGCCCGGTGGGCGTATAGGGCACGCTGACGATCCGCGCCCGGTGGGCGCGCAGCAGGGCCTGGAAGTTGAAATAGCAGGGATCGTCCACCAGCACTGTGTCGCCGGGGTTCAGCAGCAGGCGGCAGAGCAGGTCCAGCGCCCGCGAGCCGGAGGGCGTCAGCAGGATCTGGTCCGGCCCCGCCTCGATGCCCTCGGCGGCGAACTGGCGCACCAGCAATTGGCGCAGGGCGCGCGAGCCGCGCGTGCCGCCATAGTCGGTCAGCACCGCGTCATCCGCCCGCGCCAGCGCCCGCAGCGCCCGCCGGATCGCCGCCTGGGGCATCCAGTCGGCGGGCAGCCAGCCGCAGCCGGGCCGCAGCATCTCCGGTCCCGCGTCCAGCGACTGGCGCGACACCCAGAAGGGATCGATGGCCCGGTCGAGCCCTGGCTCCACGTCCACCGCCCGGGGCGCGGGGGCTCCGGCCAGGTAGAAGCCGGAGCCGGGGCGGGAGCGGATCAGCCCTTCCGCCGCCAGCCGGTCATAGGCCTCCACCACGGTGGAGGGGGACACCTGCATGTCGCGGGCGAAGCCGCGGATTGAGGGCAGCTTCTCGCCGCCGGCGAGGGCGCGGCTGGCCACGCGGCGGCGGATCTCCGCCATCACCGTCTCGGTGCGCGTCGCGGTCATGGGCGTTCGGCCTCGCGGGTCGCCAACTGTATGGCTCTCATTGTCCGTACTGTTCGGTCCAACCGTAGGGTTGTGTGGCTGTCGCCGCAATCGCCCCGGGACTAGGGAATGTCCCGTTTAAAGGACACGGGGGCATTCCCCGGCCCCTTGTTTGGCGCGCCGCCGTCACGCGAACCGGGATCGGCTTCGCTCAGGAGGGCGCCATGGCCGGGGAAGGGGCGAGGGAGGCCGACATGCCGCGCGCGACGGACGGATGGGGCAGCGGCCTGCTGGGCGTCATCATCTTCAGCGGCTCGCTGCCGGCGACGCGGGTGGCGGTGGGCGGATTTTCGCCGCTGTTCCTGACCTCCGCCCGCGCGGTCATCGCGGCGCTGCTCGGCGCGATGCTGCTGCTGGCGCTGCGCCAGAGGCGCCCGGCGGCGGGTGATCTCGCGCCGCTCGCGGTGGTGGCGCTCGGGGTGGTGATCGGCTTTCCGCTGCTGACCGCCTTGGCGCTCCAGCACATGACGGCCGCCCGCTCGGTGGTGTTCATCGGCCTGCTGCCGCTGGCGACCGCCATGTTCGGCGTGCTCCGGGGCGGCGAGCGGCCGAAGCCGGCCTTCTGGCTGTTCTCGGTGGCCGGCGCGGCCCTGGTGGCGGGCTTCGCCTGGGCGGGCAGCCGCTCGGCCACGCTTGCCGGCGACCTGCTGATGGTCGCGGCGATCCTGGTCTGCGGCCTCGGCTATGCGGAGGGCGCGCGCCTGTCGCGCCGGCTCGGCGGGTGGCAGGTGATCTCCTGGGCGCTGGTGCTGGCGCTGCCGGCCATGGCGGTGATCGCCGCCGCGACCCTGCCGCAGGCGTGGAGCGGCATCGGCGGTCCGGCCTGGCTGGGGCTGGCCTATGTCTCGGTGTTCAGCATGCTGGTGGGCTTCGTCTTCTGGTACCGGGGCCTGGCCTTGGGCGGCATCGCCGGGGTCAGCCAGCTCCAGTTGCTCCAGCCCTTCTTCGGGCTGGCGCTCGCCGGCCTGCTGCTGGGCGAGCCGGTAGCCTGGAGCATGGTCGCGGTGACGGTCCTGGTGGTTCTCTGCGTCGCCGGCGCGCGACGCTTCGCCTAGAGTGTTGGAGGGCGACGGATGGAGCCCGCCTGTCGCGCGGCACGGGCCGGGCCATTCGTCCTAGATCCTCAAGAGGCCCCCGGGGCCATGGCCGGAAGGCGGCGGCCATGGCCCCGCCAGCGGATCGCGGGGGCGATCCTGCTGGCTCCCGGAGCGGCCGGCGCGGCGGCGCCGGCGCCGGTCTCAGCTCTTCTTGTGACCCTCGTTG
This sequence comes from Azorhizobium doebereinerae UFLA1-100, assembly GCF_000473085.1. Lineage (GTDB taxonomy): Bacteria > Pseudomonadota > Alphaproteobacteria > Rhizobiales > Xanthobacteraceae > Azorhizobium > Azorhizobium doebereinerae. Next base: position 85,539 of record NZ_AXBA01000013.1, on the reverse strand, counting down.
CGTGCCGGCTGCTGGACGATGACGCCGGCCCATTCCAGGCCCCGGTAGGTCTCGTAGCCGGGGGTGAGGTGGAAGGCCTGGGTGCGGCCGTCCGGCAGGTGGTCGAGGCCGTTGCGGCGGCCCTTGGCGTTCAGCGCCACCAGCTCGGTGAACTCGCCGCGCCGGTCGGAGGCGGAGAGGATGCGGCCGCGCGCGTCCACCAGCAGCACCCGCGAGCGTTCCGCCTCGTCGGGCGAGAGGCGCACGCCCTCGATGATGGCGCGGGCCTGCGGCTCCCAGTCGAAATGGATGCCGAGGACGCCGATGGGCTTGCCGCGCAGGGCGCCGCCCTCGCGCACCGCCGCCGCATAGGTGGCCACCGGCGCGCCGCGCAGCGCGGCGCAGGGCATCACGTCCGCCACCGCATAATCGTCGCCCGAGGCGGACTCCAGCGCCTCGCGGAACCAGCTCTCCTGCGACACGTCGAGCCCGCGCACGCCGGGGTAGCGGTCGCCGCGCCCATGGGCCACCACCCGCCCGTCCGGCGTGCAGAACCACAGGTCCAGATAGACCGTATAGGCCGACAGGATGACGCCGAGGCGCCGCTCCGCCTCGATGACGGTGTGGGGGGTGGGGTCGCCGCAGGCCACCACGGCGGCGTCGGTGGCCCACCAGCGCACGTCGCAGGTGCGCTCGTAGAGATTGCGGTCGATGATCTCGATGGCGTTGAGGCAGAGGTCCACCAGGCGCTGCCCGCGCACGTCGAGCGCCATGCGGCGGCCCACGGCGCGCAGATCGTCCAGCGCGCTGCGCAGCTCGGTCTCCATGTCCGAGGCGAGGCGGCCGATCTCGGCGCTCACCGCCTTGACCTCCTCGGCGACGACGGCGAAGCCCCGGCCGGCGTCCCCGGCCCGGGCGGCCTCGATGGTGGCGTTCAGCGCCAGCATCCGCGTCTGGCCGGTGATGGCCTGGATGGCGCGCGCCTTGCTGGCGGCGACGGCAGCCGAATGATCCGCCAGTTCGATGACGCGCTCGGGCGTGTCGGTGGAGATCTTCGGCTTCAGCGGCGTGTCAAATGTCCCATGCATCGTGGAAAATCCATGCGTTGGTGGACCTCGACACCTCCGGGGGCGGCATTGCGCCGGCCGAGCTCAAACGCCCTCGGCCGCGCGTTTCCGCCGGGTTCCTCTCCTCAAGCGGAAGGCTCCGCGCGCGTCCGTCTGGACGCGCGCAGGCCCCCTTATGTTGTTTCGGCTGAGCCGATCGCCGCGTGAAACCGTCTCTGTCACGCGCCACGCGGCGCGTTCGCCATGAACTGTCCGGCGCTACGCAATACTCGGCAACTCCCCGTCAGCTCGCGCTGATGGAGGTATAAAAATAGGTTATGGCCAAGAAATCCCCACCCCATATTCGGTGCAACTCGGACTGAACCCAGAAGCTGCACCGCAATATGGGACCAATATTCGACAGCCCGTGGGGAAAGGTCAACATCAGTGACACGCTGTTCGGATTTATTTTTGAAATCTCTGCGATGTCACTTCAACCCCCTATTTGTATAGCAAGAAAAGTATCTGGCGCCGGCCGTCCTCGCGTGGGGCGGCGCCGCGTCAGTCCGGCCCCCGGCAGGCGTCCTCGATCCAGCCGCGGAAGGCCGCCATGGCCGGGGTTTCCGGCCGGGAGTTGAGGCGGGTGAGCCAGTAGCGCCCGGCATCGATGGTCGCGGCGAACGGCTGCACCAGCCGCTCGGCCGCCAGCTCGGGCGCGAACATGGCCACCGGCAGCAGGGCGACGCCGTGGCCCGCCGCCGCCGCGCTGGCCATGAGGGGCGAGGAATCGAACACCGGCCCGCGCAGCGCCGGGGCCGGCGTGCCGGCGGCGGCGAACCAGCGCGCCCATTCTTCGCTGCGGTAGGAGCGCAGCAGCGGCAGGGTGGCGAGGTCCGCCGGGCGCTCCAGGTGGCGGGCGAGCGCCGGGGCGCAGAGCGGGGCCAGCGGCGCCGCGCGCAGCGGGGTCGCGGCGCTGCCGTGCCAGGCGCCGTCGCCGAAGCGGATGGCGCAGTCCAGCCCCTCGCCGGTGAGGTCCACCCGGTTGTTGTTGGTGAGCACGCGCAGGTCGATGCCGGGATGGGCGGCGGCGAAATCCGGCAGGCGCGGCAGCAGCCACAGCGCGAACGTGCCCACCACGCCGACGGTGAGCACCTCGCGCAGCCGCCCGTCCATGAACTGGTCCAGCGTCGCGCCGATGCGGTCGAAGGCGTCGCGCACCAGCGGCAGCAGCGCCGCGCCCTCGTCGGTGAGCGCGACGCCGCGCGGCAGGCGGCGGAACAAAGGCGCGCCGAGGCGCGCCTCCAGCGCCTTGATCTGGTGGCTCACCGCCGCCTGGCCGACGCACAGTTCCATAGCCGCGCGGGTGATGCTGAGATGCCGCGCGGCGGCCTCGAAGGCGCGCAGGGCGTTGAGCGGAAGCTGGGGTCGGTCCATTCAGGTGCCATTAGAATTTTTCATGCCGCTGTCGAGATATCATCGTTTGTCCCGCCGCGCGCGCTTTTGCATCTTGCCCCCGCCACGGGAGATACGGTCGATGATGTCACGACGCAGCGTGCTGGTTGCAATGGGTGGGGCGGCGCTGCTGCCGGTTCGCACCTATGCGGCCGAAAACAAGGGATGGGGCGGAGCGGCGCTGGCCGACGGCATCGCCGCGCTGGAGGCGGGGAGCGGCGGCCGGCTCGGCGTGTCGGTGCGCGACACCGGCACGGGCGCAGGCTTCGCCCATCGCGGCGCGGAGCGCTTCCCCATGTGCAGCACCTTCAAATTTCTATTGGCAGCCGCCGTTCTGTCCCGCGTCGATCAGGGCCGCATGGATCTGTCCCGGGTCATTCCGGTGACGCCGGCGGACCTCGTGGACTATGCCCCGGTGGTGGAGAAGAAGGTGGGGCAGGGCCTCTCCGTCGCCGCGCTGTGCGATGCCGCCGTGACGCTGTCGGACAATGGGGCCGCCAACCTGCTGCTGCGCGAGATCGGCGGGCCGCAGGCGGTGACGGAGTTCGCCCGCGCGCTGGGCGATCCGGTCACGCGCCTCGACCGCAATGAGCCTGCGCTCAACGTGGTGCCGCCCGGCGAGACGCTGGACACCACCACGCCGGACGCCATGCTGGCGGACCTCGACGCGCTGGTGCTGGGTCACGCGCTCTCCCCCGGCGCGCGCCAGATGCTGACCGGCTGGCTGGTGGGCTGCCGCACCGGCGACAAGCGCCTGCGCGCCGGCCTGCCGCAGGGCTGGAAGGTGGGCGACAAGACCGGCACCGGCCCCGCCCGCACCGGCTCGGCCAACGACGTCGCTGTGGCCTGGCCGCCGGGCCGTGCGCCGCTGCTGATCACCAGCTACCTCACCGCCAGCCGCCTCGACGGCCCCGGCAACGACGCCCTCCATGCCGCCGTCGCGCGGCTGGTGGCGCAGGCGGCGGGGTGAGCACAACGGGCTCGACGATCTACCATCTGTAAACTATAGTTTACAGATGGTCGAAATTCGCCAGACCGCGCGCTTCAAGTCCTGGTTCGCGGCTCTGCGCGACGTGCGGGCAAAGGCGCGGATCGACATGCGTATTGCCCGCCTCGCCGCAGGCAATGCCGGAGATGCCAAGTTCTTCGACGGTATCGGCGAACTGCGGATCGATTATGGGCCGGGCTATCGGGTCTATTTCCGGCAAAGGGGGCAGGTACTGGTGATCCTGCTCTGTGGAGGTGACAAAGGCAGCCAGGGGCGGGACATCGCGATGGCGCGAAGGCTCGCTGAGGATTTGGAGGATGAAGGCTGATGGCGGATCGGACAACCGCATGGGACATGGCGGAGCATATCGCGACGCCGGAGGCGGTCGCGGCCTATCTGGAGGCGGCGTTCGAGGATGGCGAGCCGGCCGTCGTCGCGGCGGCGCTCGGCGCCATCGCCCGCTCCAAGGGAATGAGCGCCGTGGCCCGTGAGGCCGGCGTGACGCGCGAGGCGCTCTACAAGGCGCTCAGCCCGGAGGGTGATCCCCGGCTCTCCACCCTGCTCGGGGTGATGAAGGCCCTCGGCCTGCACCTGACCGTCTCGGCGGACCGCCCGGCGGCGTAGGGTGAGCGGCTCAGAAGCATTCCTCTTCCAGCTTCTTGAGGTCGGCGAGGGCCTGCGCGTCGTCCTGGGCCTCGAACAGGTCCACCATGTAGTAGACGTGGGAGTGGAGCAGCAGCAGCTTGTCCTGGAAGGCGTTGCCGCCGCCCTCGGCGGCGCCGAGGCGGGCCTTGAAGCGGTCCCAGAAGGCGTTGCCGGTGGCCGGGTCGTCGATATAGCGCGTCAGGTGGCCGAGCACGCGGGCCATGTTGCCCTCGAAGTCGATGCCGTTGAACGTCACATAGCGGTCGCCGGCGGGCACGGCGGGCTGCGCGGGGATGAGCGGCTGGGAGGTCATGGCGGGCCTTCGGCTGGAAGCGGTTTCCAGCACAGGGCCACGGCCGCGCCCCGCGCCGCAACGGGCGCGGCCCCACGCGCCGGGCGCCTGCACGAGCGACATTCCGGCTGCGTGAACGGCAGCCCGCCGCGCGCTCACACCGCCAGCATGCGGCGCATCTGCGCCACCTTGGCCCGGCTGACGGGCAGGCGCGTGCCGGTGGCGTCCGCCATGCGCAGGTGCCAGCGCCCGTCGGCGCGCTCGGCGGCGCGCACATGGCGGATGTTCACCACATGGCGGCGGTGGACGCGCAGGAAATGGCCCGGGTCGAGCCGGCGCTCCAGCTCCGCCAGCGGGCGCGGGCAGAAGGCGGTGAACTGCCGGGTCGCCGCCCGGGCGTAATGGCCCTCCGCCATCAGGAACACCACCTCGTCCACGTCGATCAGGGTGGTGACGTCGCCGGTGCCGCGCATCACCGGCAGCTTCAGCAGCAGCGGGGCGGCGGCTTCCGGCGCGGCCGGCGGGTCGCCCATCACCCGGTCGCCGAGGGCGTGGAACATCATGCAGAAGCCGCCCGCTGCCGTACCGTCGTCGAGCCGCGTCACCTTGGCGACGAGGCTGCCCATGGCGGTGGTGACGACCAGCGAGGCGGCGCCGTCCGGCGCCTCGGCGGCGGAGGCGATCAGCCAGGCCACCTTGGCCCGCGCCGCCTCGGGATGGAGCGCCAGGATTTCCGTGCCGAACAGGTCCTCGCCATGGCGCGCCAGCATGCGCCGGGCCTCGGGATTGGCCGAGCGGATGCGCCGCGCGGCATCCAGGATCACCACCCCGACCGGGGTGCGCTGGAGGGTATATTCGAACGGCAGCGGCGCCTGTCCCGCGCCGGCCGGCGGCGGGGCGGGAGACAGCGCGGCAGGAGACAGCGCGGCAGGAGAGAGCGCGGCAGGAGAGAACTGGGCCGGAGACGGCGCGGGCTGCGGCGCCGGGGATGTGCGGGCAGGTCTGGCTCTGGGGGGCATGGCAGTCCCGGCCGCGCGTCCTGCGGCGGGGACGGAACGGCGGGCCGCTTCCCCTGATCTTACGGGCCCGCCCCGCGCCGGCAAGGCGCCCGGGACGTCCCAGATTGCCGCAGCGTGGGGCGCAGGCGTGACGCCGTCCCGCTCAGGCCGTGCCCACCACCAGCACGGCGCCGTCCACCCTGAGCACGATCACCTTGGCGCCGGCCGGCAGGTCGGGGCCGGTGACGCGCCAGACGCTGTCGTCGATATGCACCCGCCCCGCGCCGGCGACGATGGGCTCGTCCAGGGTGAAGACCCGGCCCACCTGCGCGTCGGCGCGGCGGTTGAGGAACGGCCGGTCGCTGCCGCCGCCTCGCGCGGCGAGGCGCCCTGCCACCACGGCCAGCACGGCGAGGCCGGCGAAGGCCAGCACCTGGCCCTGCCAGGCGAGGTCCGCCAGCCACACCAGCCCGCCGGTGGCGAACGCGGCGAGGCCCAGCCACAGCAGGAAGACGCCGGGCAGCAGGAGTTCCGCCACCAGCAGCACGCCGCCCAGCACGAACCAGCCCCAGGGCCCGATGTCGCCCGTGCCCATGCTCAGGCGCCCGGCGCGGGCGGATGCGCCGGGCCGGTGGGCCCGGCGCGGCGCGGCGCGGCGGCGGGATCGAAGGCGGCGCGGGCCAGCTCGGAGATGCCGCCCAGCGAGGACAGGAGGGCGGTGGCCTCATAGGGCAGCAGCACCACCTTCTGGTTCGGCGCGCCGGCCAGCGCCTGGAAGGCGGCGACGTATTTTTCGGCGATGTAATAGTTCAGCGCGGCGGGCGAGCCCTCCGCCACCGATTGCGACAGCATGGTGGTGGCCTTGGCCTCGGCCTCGGCGAGGCGCTCGCGGGCTTCCGCGTCGCGCAGCGCCGCCTCGCGGCGGCCTTCCGCCTCCAGGATGTGCGCCTGCTTCTGGCCTTCCGCGCGCAGGATGTCGGACTGGCGCTGGCCCTCCGCCTCCAGGATCGAGGCGCGCTTCTCGCGCTCGGCCTTCATCTGCCGGCCCATGGCGTTGACGAGGTCCGCCGGGGGCACGATGTCGCGGATCTCGATGCGGGTGATCTTCACGCCCCAGGGCGCGGCGGCGGCGTCCACCACATGCAGCAGCCGCTCGTTGATGGTGTCGCGGTGCGAGAGCAACTGGTCGAGGTCCATGGAGCCCATGACCGTGCGGATGTTGGTCATCGTCAGCGCCATGATGGCGGTGTCCAGCTGGGCCACCTCGTAGGAGGCGCGCGCGGCGTCGAACACCTGGAAGAAGGCGATGCCGTCCACCGAGACCGTGGCATTGTCCTTGGTGATGACTTCCTGGGTGGGAACGTTGAGCACCTGCTCCATCACGTTCATCTTGGCGCCGATGGTATCGATGAACGGGATGATGAGGTTGAGGCCGGGCGTCAGCGTGCGGGTGTAGCGCCGGAACCGCTCCACGGTGAACTGATAGCCCTGCGGCACCGTCTTCACCCCGGCGACGATGATGGCGATGGCGAGGACCAGCAGCACCAGCACGAAAATGCTGGCTCCAGACAACAGCATGGCGCGTCTCCCGTTTCCCCCGGCGGGCGCCGGCGCCCGATATGGCCACGGGCGCGGGCGGCGAGCAAGGGGCGGGAGAGGGGGCCGGGAGACGGGGGCGGGGAGAGGTGGCGCGGGGTCGCCCGCGCCACCGTCAGCGGACGGCGACGCGGGTGAGGAAGCCCTCCACCTCGTGCGACAGGGCGCGGGCGGTGCCGGAGACGTTGGAGACGGCGCCCGACACGCTGCCGATGCCGTCCTGCGTCTCCTTAGCCCCGCCGAGCGCCAGGACGCAGAAGCGGGCGATGTTGGCGGTGCCCTCGGCGGCTTCGGCCGCGTGGCGGGCGATCTCGTCGGTCACCGAGCTCTGCTCGCCCATGGCGCCGACCATGGAATCGGCATAGTCGCCCACGTCCGACATGATGGCGACGATCTCCTGGATGGAGGCGACGGCGGCGGCGGTGGACTGGCCGATGGCGGCGGCGCGGGAGGCGATCTGCTCGGTGGCCTGCCGGGTCTGGTCGGCCAGCCCCTTCACTTCCGAGGCGACCACCGCGAAGCCCTTGCCGGCGTCGCCGGCGCGGGCCGCCTCGATGGTGGCGTTGAGCGCCAGGAGGTTGGTCTGCGCGGCGATGGCGGTGATGAGGCCGACGATCTCCTGGATCTGCGTGGCGGCCTTCGAGAGTTCGGAAATATCCGCCATGGTGCGGTCCACATTGCCGCGCGCGCGGCCGATCACCGCCTGGGTGCGGTCGAGCTGGGCGCGCATCTCGCCCACCGAGCTGGACAGTTCCTCGGCGGCCACCGCCACCGAGCGCACGTTGCCCGAGGCCAGCTCGGAGGCGGCGGCCACGCCCTGGGCCTGCTCGGCGGCGCCGGTGGAGACGGCGATGATGCGCTCGGCCATGACGCTGGCGCTGCTCACGTCCGAGGTCATGGCGGTGAGCGAGGCGCCGACCGCGGCGCGGAACTGCTCCACGGCGGCGCGGATCTCGCGGGCGCGGGCGGCTTCCACGCGGGCGGTCTCCTCCTGCGCGGCGGCGAGGCGGTGGGCCTCGTCGCGGGCCCGGTCGGCCTCCAGCGTCGCGGCGTCGGAGGCGGCGAAGGCCCGGCCGAGCTGCTCCACCACCCAGGCCAGGATGGCGAACTGGGCGATGAGCACCACCGCGTGCAGCACCAGGCGCTCGAAGTCGGCGCCGCCGGGATAGACCGCCCACGGCAGGGTGAAGTTGAACAGGATGTGGTGCACCGCCGTGGTCAGCGTGCTGGCCGCCAGCGCGCGCCAGTCGCACCAGCCGGCGGTGATCGCCAGCATGGCGAAGAAGTACATGTGCAGGTCGATCTGGAGCTTGTTGCCGGCGAGGCCGAACACCAGGATCACGACGGTCAGCGTGGCGGCGACCGAGGTGGCGATGCGGGTGGCGACGCCGGTGTGGTCGCGCATCCAGGTGAAGGTCGCGGCACCGGCCACCAGCAGGCCGGCGCCGATCATCGCCATGGCGGACTGGTCGGACCAGACGGCGCGCAGGGCGATGAGCGCCACGTTGATCCAGATCACCGCGACGATGGCATAGGAGAAACGCTCTCGGAGGTGCTGAAGGCTGTTCACGGCTCGGAACTCCGCAGGGGCTCGCAGCCGCCCGCCAAGAGGGGATTGAAGACCAGGGCGGCGCCGGCGGCGCGCAGCCGGGCACGGAAATCGGGGGCGGCGGACTGGCCGACGGCCAGGTGCGCCGAGGGGGCGAGGGCGAGGACCGCGCCGCCGGCGCCGACCACGACATCGAACGCGCTGGTGTCGCCGAACGTCAGCACCGCGACCCGCCCGTCGCCGGCCGGCGAGACCGCCAGCAGGGCGAGGGCGGCAAGGGCCGCCAATCCGTTGAGGGCGAATGCAGACAAGGGATCTGCCACCGTTGCGAGGGCGCCATCCCGCCAGGGGGGGGGCGCGCAGGAAAATGAAGGTGCCGGATGCAGGCCCATTCCAGCCTGCTGCCTGACCACCGTACCTGCCGAATGCTGGTGCGAGCCTTGCGTGTGAAAGGCCCGGCTGAGCCAGAGCACGTTCCGTTCAAATGGCATCGCCATCTGAACGGCAAACGTTCTCTATCAAAGTGTGAGAGGGCGATTCACCGATCGGATCGATTCAATCTGATCGGATCGCGCTCTAGCGCCTTCCCGCCGCCACCCGCTCGCCGATCTGGCGGGCGGCCAGTTCGCCCGCGCTCAGCGCGCCTTCCTGCCAGCCGGGCAGGTGGCTGAAGGTGTCGCCGGCCATGTAGACCCGGCCCCAGGGCAGGCGTTTCACCAGCCGGTCGTAGGTGGCGAGCGTCGCCTCGTCCTCATAGCTCCAGCCGCCGGCGAAATAGGGCATCTGCGCCCAGGCGACCGAGATGGCGGAGGCGAGGCGCATGTTGGCGCGGTAGCGGTTGGGATGCAGCTTCTCGCCGCCGCGCAGCGCCGCCTCGAAGCGCCCGCCCAGCGGCAGCGCCGCCAGCCGCTCGGCCGGGGCGCCGCGGGCATAGGCGGCGGTGAGCACGCCGCTCGGGCTGCCGAAGCCGGCGGAGGGATACCACACCTGGCTGATGTCCTCCTTCAGGAAGGAGATGCCGCCATAGATGCCGTCGTCCGCTTCCCAGAAGCGGCTGCGGGTCTCGAAGCCGACCTTGGTGGCGGCGACGAAGCGGATGGCGTCGAGATCGGCCTTCAGTTCCGCCGGCAGGCCGTGCGCAAGGGGCGTGAACAGGGTGGGCGCCATGGTGGAGACGAGGAAATCGACGCGCATGCGGCGGCCGTCGGCGAGGCGCAGGGCGGCGGTGTCCGCATCCTGCCCGATCTCGGCCACCGGGCAGTTGAGCTGCACGATGTCGCGCAACTGCCGGCCGCCGGGAATGTCCTGGCGCAGGAAGGCGGCGGCGATCATGTCCATGCCGCCCACCGGCTCCAGCAGGGAATTCTGCCAGGACAGCAGCATGGAGCTGAACAGGCCGAGGTCGGCGGCGTCGCTGCCGACGATCTGCTCCAGCGGGATGGGTGGGCGCAGCGTGCCGGCGGCGTCCCCGGCGCCGGGCGGGTCCGAATAGCCGAGGCGGCGTGAGCCCTCGAACACGAACGCCTCGCCGCGCCGGGTCAGGTCGCCGTAGCGGGCGATGAGGCCGCGCAGCGCGTCGCGCTCGCCGGGCGGCAGCGGCAGGTCGAGGGCCTGGCGGCGGATCGCCTTGTCCAGCAACTCCGCCAGCGCGCCATAGAGGCTGTAGCGCAGCTGGCCGAGCGGCACCGCCTGCCCGCCGTTGAAGGCGTCGTTCTGGAACAGGTTGGATTCGCACATGAAGATGTAGGGTTCGAGCGCCACGCCGAGCCGCCGGCACCAGTCCAGCACCACGCCGTGGTTGCGCGGGATGCGCCCCGCCCCGGCGTTGAAATAGGCGCCCTCGCCGACGAAATCGACCCTTTGGCGCGGCCCGCCCTCTTCGGCGAAGCTGTGGCCGTTGCGCATGGAATAGCTGCGCCCGCCGGCGCGCCCGGTGGCCTCCAGGATGGCGACGTCGAAGCCGCCGCGCGCCAGCAGCAGGCCTGCGCACAGGCCGGACAGGCCGGCGCCGATCACCACCACGGAGCGGCCGCGGCCGAGGTCCGGCGGCAGGCGGGGCGGCTCGGCGCGGGCCGGGGGGCTGGCGAGGAGGCCGAGGGCGGTCAGCGCCTCGAAGGCAAGGCCCGCGCCGCCCCATTGGCCGAGGCGCTGGAGCACGGTGCGCCGCGTCGGTGTCCGAAGGTCTGCCATGCCGCGTTCCCCGCCTGTCGGTCGACGCTAGCGTGGGCCCGGCGGTGGAACAAGCGGCCGGTTGCGGTGCGGCAACGGCGCGCGCGGATCAGCCGGCGATCCAGCCGGACAGTTCACGCAGCACCACCGCCTCGATCACCCGCATGCCCTCGTCGCTATCGTTGAGGCAGGGGATGGCGGCGAATTTCTCGCCGCCGTGATGATGGAAGATCTCGGCATTCTCCACCCCGATCTCCTCCAGCGTCTCCAGGCAGTCGGCGGTGAAGCCGGGGTTGAACACGGCGAGCCGCTTCACGCCGCCGCGCGCCAGCGCCTCCACCGTCTTGTCCGTATAAGGCTGGAGCCATTCCTCATTGCCGAAGCGCGACTGGAAGGTGAGGCGCAGCTTGTCCTGCGACATGCCGAGGCGATCGCGCAGCAGGCGGGCGGTCTTGGCGCACTGGCAGTGATAGGGATCGCCCTTGAGCAGGTAGGATTTCGGCACGCCGTGGAAGGAGGCGAGGATCACCTCCGGCTCGAAGTCCAGCGCCTTGAGGTGGCCCTCCAGCGAGGTGGCCACCGCGTCGATATAGACCGGGTCGTCGTGCCAGCTCGGCGCCACGCGCAGGAAGGGCTGCCAGCGCATGGCCTTGAGCGCGTCGAACGCCTTGTCGCAGACGGTGGCCGAGGTGGCGGCGGCATATTGCGGATAGAGCGGCACCAGCAGGATGCGCTCGCAGCCCTGCTTTTGCAGCGCCTCCAGCCGTTCGGCGATGGGCGGGTTGCCGTAGCGCATGGCCCAGTCCACCACCACGCGCGGATCGCGCTCCGCGACCATGGCGGCCATCTTCTCCGCCTGCGCGCGGGTGATGGTCTTGAGCGGGCCTTCGTTGCGCTCGGTGTTCCAGATGCTGGCGTAGTCCTTGCCCTTCGGGCCGGGGCGCACGGTGAGGATGATGCCGTTGAGGATCACCCACCACAGCGCCCGGTTGGTCTCGATCACCCGGCGGTCGGAGAGGAATTCCTTGAGGTAGCGGCGCATGGACCAGTAGTCCGTCGCCTCCGGCGTGCCGAGATTGACCAGCAGCACGCCGATGCGCCCGAACGCCACCTTGGGATGATCGGCGGGAAAGTGGCTGGTGTCGCCGGACGCGGCGGGGGCGGGGATCATGCTCATCGGTCACCTCTGGGCGCCACATGGGCCGCCGCGCGGGCGCCGTCAATGGGCGCCGCCGACGCGGGGCCGCGGCATCGGGGAAGGCCGGCGCACGCACCGCCGGCTCGGCATGTGTACGCGCCGGGGCGCCGGACGGATCGCGCGCCGGCGGACAAGAGCGCCAGCAGAATCGGGTCGGCGCGAAGGGGCCGCGCGATGTTCCGGCGTGAGGAAGATGTTCTGAAGTGAGGAAGACGGGGGGCTGCGGATGGTGGGCGCGACAGGGATTGAACCTGTGACCCCCTCGATGTCAACGAGGTGCTCTCCCGCTGAGCTACGCGCCCATCCGCCAGGAGGAGGCCTCTATATCGGCTCGCTTGGTGGGACGCAAGACGCCGAAACGGGCATGTTGTTGACGGCTGGGGATGCCGGGCGTCCGTCCCTCGCTGCCCCTCGCCGTCGCCGGGCCTCGCTCAGGCCGCGGCGGCCAGGATCTTGTGCACCTCGCTGACGAGGTCGCGCAGGTGGAAGGGCTTGGACAGCACCTTGGCCTCGCACGGCGCCTCCACGTCGGCATTCAGCGCCACGGCGGCAAATCCGGTGATGAACATCACCTTGAGGTCGGGATCGAGTTCGGTGGCGCGGCGCGCCAGTTCGATGCCGTCCATCTCCGGCATGACGATGTCGGTGAGCAGCAGTTCGAACGGCTCCTCGCGCATGCGTTCATAGGCCGAGCGGCCATTGTCGAAGGAGGCCACCTGGTAGCCAGCGTTTTGCAGCGCCTTGACCAGGAAGCGCCGCATGTCGTTGTCATCCTCGGCGAGCAGAATTTTCGACACGCCCTATCCCCTTAGCATCCTGTTGGTGCGCGCCTGCGTGCAATCGCGAGCGCAGCGCCCTCAAGCCTGTGTCGCCCAATCGGGTAAATTCGAAGTGAACCTCGCGTGCGCCATACTTCCGACTCGCGCACGGTGCGTGAAGGACAAAGGCCGTTAGACCGCACGTGAAGTCCCTTCACAAGGGGGGGCGGACTTGCGCATGATGGCGGTTGCGCCGCACATGCGGTCCCGTTCGGGCCGGTTTCGGCCGTCATAGACTGTGGAACGCCTTTTCCTCAATGACCGCCTGTCTCGCCGATACCATCGATCCCCCGTTCGAGATCCTCACGCCGGAGGAGCCCGCGGGTCCGTTCGTGTTCAATTCCCCGCACAGCGGGCGGATCTATCCGCGCGCCTTCGTCGAGCAGACGCGGCTCGATTTCGAGACCCTGCGCCGCTCCGAGGACAGCTTCGTCGATGAATTGTTCGCCGACGTGGTGGACGCGGGCATGCCGCTGATGCGGGCGCTGTTCCCGCGCGCCTTCCTCGATCTCAACCGCGAGCCCTATGAGCTCGACCCGCGCATGTTCGACGGGCGGCTGCCGGCGTTCGCCAACACCCGCTCGATCCGCGTCTCCGGCGGGCTCGGCACCATCGCCCGCGTGGTGGGCGACGCGCAGGAGATCTACCAGAAGCGCCTCAGCGTGGCCGAGGCGATGGAGCGCATCGAGACTTATTACAAGCCGTATCACCAGGCGCTCCGCCGGCTGATCTCGCGCACCCATCGCGCGTTCGGGGCGGCGGTGCTGGTGGACTGCCACTCCATGCCGTCCGGCCCGGTGCGCGAGGACCTGCCGCGCGCCGACTTCGTGCTGGGTGACCGCTATGGCACCAGCTGCGCGGGAATGGTGGCGGACCTGCTGGAGCAGGAGCTCGGCGCGCGCGGCTATGCGGTGGTGCGCAACAAGCCCTATGCGGGCGGCTATATCACCGAGCATTACGGCAATCCGGCCGCCGGCCTGCACGCGGTGCAGGTGGAGATCAACCGCGGCCTCTACATGGACGAGGCGAGCTACGCGCGCGGGCCAGATTTCCAGCGGGTGCGGGCGGATCTGGCGGCGGTGGCCGCGCGGCTGTTCGAACTGGCGGACGAACTGGTTCCGCCAAGGGCTGCGGCTGCGGCGGAATAACCCAGCGGCAGGCGTCGCAATTCTGTCTTGCGTTTTTCGAATGGCAGATATACGAATTCGCAGGTGAGCCGAGATGCGGAAAACGCGCCGGTTCCCCGTCTGTTTCGGACCCCCAAAAAAGAAAGGGGCCGTCCGCAAGCGAACGGCCCAAGTCTAGGGAGGAAACGCCCAAGGAGGGCGGCGACACAGCGACGCCAATCGCCATGTCGCAATGCAGCAATAGCCGATTGCGCTGCCAGAAATCAAGCCCTGTTTTGTCGCAGCCTGGTATATTAGTGCAAGTGCCTGAAATCATTGTATAAAAATTGGAGCCATTTCGGCTTGTCGCGGCCATCCCTTGGCCGCTGTGCCGGAATCGGTTGAGCGGTGTTCCGTTCCAGGCACCGCAGCGCACCCTGAAAGTCCCGTCTGTTCCCGGTTTCAGCGCCGTTCGACGTCGATCCGGCATCCGCGCGATCAGCGAGGCGTGCGGTGCCTGTGTCTTCGAGGGCTCTGGAGGGTGCCGGCCACGGCCCGTCGATCGCGGCAGGCTACGGCGGGCGCGCCACGCCGAGGCAGCGGCGTCGGCGGATCGGCCGCCGGGCCACGCGGGTGCGGATCGCGGTGCCGGCAGGGCGCGGGCAGGCTGTGCGGGGATGTCGAGGGGATAGGTGGGGCGCGGGCGAACCGAAACGGCGCACCGCGGCAAGGTCCAGAAAATAGGCCCGAACCAGGCCCCCAAAAAGAAAGGGGCCGCTCACGAAGAGCGGCCCAAGTCTAGGGAGGAAACGCCCAAGGAGGGCAGCGGCATTGCAGCGAGCAATGCCGCGCCGCATCAATATGAGCCTGGACCCGGTTTGCATCAAGCCTGATGCCTGGCGATAGTTTGAGCATGCTCTAAAAATGGCTTCTCATTTGTTTTCAATGGTTTGAAAGCATTTAGCTCATCGGATGGGCCATTGGGTCCTCCGCGCTGCCCCAAAAAGCGACGGTCGCCTTCGCAGGCGCAAGAGGTGCGGCGCCCGTCGGGCCGGGGCTGCCCCGCGCTGCGGCACGCCGGTGTGGCGCGCGGGAGCCGGACATCTTCTGCGGCCGTATCGCGCCCGCGGCCGGGAGGCCCTCCGGCGCCTCGGGTGCGAAAGCCATTTCCTTGCCCGGCATTTGGCTTTAGAGCCGGTGCGGCGCGGCGGGGCCGCCGTCCGCGCGCCGTCTCTCTCTCGGGGGCGCCTTCCCGCCGATGCGCCGGACGCACGGCTCGCGCCCCAGGCCGACCAGGACAGACCCCCATGACCGCCGTCGCGCTCGACGCCTTCGTCCATGACCTCGCCACCAAGTCCGGCGAGGCCATCCTGCCGTTCTTCCGCACCGCGCTCGGCGTGGAGGACAAGGGCGGCCCGCGCGGGCGCGGGTTCGATCCGGTGACCGAGGCCGACCGCGCCGCCGAGCAGGTGATGCGCCGGATGATCAGCACCGCCTTTCCCGAGCACGGCATCATCGGCGAGGAATTCGGCCTGGAGCGTCCGGATGCCGCCTATGTCTGGGCGCTGGATCCCATCGACGGCACCAAGTCCTTCATCTCCGGCATGCCCGCCTGGGGCACGCTGATCGGCCTGCTGAAGGACGGCAAGCCGGTCTACGGCATGATGCACCAGCCCTTCATCAAGGAGCGCTTCTTCGGCGACGGCGGCACCGCGCATTACCTCGGCCCGGCCGGCAAGCGCCGCCTCATGGTGCGCGATTGCGGCCGGCTGGAGGACGCCATCCTGTTCACCACCAGCCCGCTGCTGATGGAGGAGCCCGACCGCGCCGCCTTCCGCGCGGTGGAGGACGTGGTGCGCCTGTCGCGCTACGGCGGCGATTGCTACGCCTACTGCATGGTGGCGGCGGGGCTGGTGGATCTGGTCATCGAGACCGGCCTCAAGGACCATGACATCATCGCCCTGGTGCCGGTCATCGAGGGCGCCGGCGGCATCGTCACCAATTGGGAGGGCGGCTCGCCGGTGAAGGGCGGCCGTGTGGTCGCCGCCGGCAGCCCTGCCGTCCACGAAGCCGCGCTGGAGCGCCTGAAGGGCTGAGTGCGCGCCCCGCCGCACGGGCCGGGACGACGTGGCCGGGCATCACTTCATCCGGCGGATGATGAGCCCGGCGGAGGTTGAGACATAGTTCTCGATCCGCAGCTTCAAGTGTGGGAACTGGCTGAAGGGCGGGGTGTCGACATAATTGTCGATGACGAGGTTGTCGGGCGCGATGACGAAGTCGTCCACCTCGTGCCCCATGGCGCGGATCTCGGCGACCAGCGCTTCCAGGTCACGCCGCCGGTAGATGACCGTGGACCCTGATTCCAGCGTGTCGGTATTGGAACTGACGTTGAATTCGGTCGTGTGGATGGCGACGCCGCCGACCTTCAGGGTGTTGAGCACGCTGTTGATGATGAAGTCAGCGCCAGCCTTCAGCGTGCCGAGGTGCTCAAGGCAGCAGGACGACCAGCAGAAGTCATAGCCCTGTAGGCTCGGGTCGATGTTGTTCATGTCGCACTCGCGCCACTCCACCTGGCGCTCGAAGGCGGCCCGGTCCATGGGCCCGTTGGGCAAGGTGGCGAGTGCGGTGGCGAACTGGTTGCTCTTGGACCATCCGGTGTCGAGCGCGATCTGAAATGGCGCGTCGGTCGCCGTGATGAAGCAGCCCATCTGCGCGAACACGGCCGGCAGCGCCTCCTGCCCGACGCCGAAAACCAGCCCGCGCGTGCCCTCGCCCACGCTGCCGGTGCGGATGGCATGGTGGATGATGAACACCCACTCCCAGTATTTGCGATGGAAATTGAGCGGCACGTCGATCAGCGCGCTGATGCGCTGGAATTCGGGATGGAAGAAATCCCGCGACGAGCATGTCGAATAGCGCATGAAGGCCGAGGAGGGGTCCACGCGATATGTCTCGGTGGAGGGAAGCGTCATGTTCTGCTTCCACGGCTTGTGTGCCGAAAGCCAGGCATCAAACTTGGGCAGAAGGCGCGTGAAGAGAACGTCCAGCTCTTGTTCGGTCATAAACCACCACCGTCCCCTTGAGATGGACCGATCCTACATGGCACCCAAGGCGGGTGGAAACCGCGGGCGCCGCCGCTCCCTGGAAAGAACCTAGCCGGCGGCGGGCTTGAGTGCGCCTGGCCGGTTTAAAATGGCGAACTGCCGGGGATGAAGGCATCGAAGGCGGCCCAGAACTGGGCGCGGAAGATGTCCTGCTCCATCAGCATCTCGTGCCGGGCGGCCGGCACCGTCACATAGGCCCCGGCGATCAGCCGCGAGGCCACGTGCTCGATGGCCACGTTGCACACCACCCGCTCGTCGCCCGCCGCGATCATCAGCAGTGGCTGGCGGATCTGGCGCACCACTTCCGGGCTCTTGAGCGCGTCCATGGCCACATAAGCCTGGTTCACCCAGCCGATGGTGGGCGCGCCGAGCCCGAGCTCGGGGAAGGCGGCGGTGATCTCGGCGGCGCGGGCGTGGCGCACCGGGTCGGAGGTCACCGGATTGCCCTCGAACGGCAGGCTGTTGACGATGGTCGAGCCGCCGCCGGGCACGAAGGCGCGGGCGAAGCCGAGCGCGCACGCGGTGGCGGCGAGGCCGCGCGCCACGGCGGGAAGGGGCACCATGCTGATCTCCAGCATCGGCCCGCTCAGCACCACCCGGTCGAACCACCGCCGCCCGGCCAGCACCGCATGCAGCAGGACGGTGCCGCCCATGGAATGGGCGAGCGCGTAATGCGGCGCCGGGCAATCGGGCAGCAGCACCTGCCGGCCGAAGGCGTCGAGATCGAGTTGATAGTCGGAGAAGCGGCGCACGTGGCCCTTGCGCGGGTTGCGCAGCAGCCGCTCCGAGCCGCCCTGGCCGCGCCAGTCCAGGATGGCGACGGCGAAGCCGCGCGCCAGCAGGTCGCGCACCACCTCGAAATACTTCTCGATGAATTCCGCCCGCCCCGGCAGCAGTGCCACCGTGCCGCGCCCGCCCGTGGCCGGCCGCCAGCGGGCGAAGCGGATCTGCCGGCCGTCCGCCGTGGTGGCGAAGCCGCTGACCGCGCCCTCCGGCACGGGATTGGATGGAATGGGGAACAGACTCATGCGGGGCAGGCAACCACAGGATGGAGGGTCCCTGCCGGTCTTGCGGCGGCGTGGAAACCTCGTCGCGCTGGCGCGGCCGCCGGATCGATCCGGCCCACCGCTCCGCTTGAGCGATACACCGGGATGCCCGCCGCGACAACGCCGGCGGGGTGGGGCGGGCTCAGTTGCCCCGGCTGTCGTAACCCAGCACGGTCAGGCCGATGATGACGCCGGAATCCGCGTCCACCAGCAGGCGGACCCGCTCGCGGCGGGGGCCGGTGGCCTCGCAGATGTAGGTGCGGCCGCGCAGGATGGGGCGGCTGAGGTCGGTGAAGCCGCGCGCCTCCAGGCTGCCGCGCAGCGCCGTGGCGTCGAGGTCGCCCTCGCCCAGCGGCGGCGAGGCGAGATAAGGCGCATAGACCCCGTGGCCGCGCGGGCGGCCGGCCCCGGGGGCCTCCACGCCGTCGTCCGGCGTGGTGGAGAAGACGTCGGGGGAGACCAGCGAGCCGGTGGTGTCCGGCGCAGCCGCCTTCGTGGCCTTGTCCGCCTCGGTGGCGATCAGGCGCGGCGCGGTCACGACCGCGCCCAGCGGCTCCGCGCCGAGGGCGGCGAAGGTCAGGCTCAAGCTGCAGAGGGTCAATGCCATGGCAGGCACGTATCTTGGCATCCGTTCCTCCTGGTGCGGAAAGGATTGCGCGCGGGAGCCCCCTCCAGGCCCAGTTCGGCAGCACTCTACGCCAGGGCGCTGAACGCCATCCGACACGGCCATTCACCGGGGGTTCATTCAGTCCGGGCGGATGCGGGCCTCATGCCGGCCCTGGTTTCTGCGTCGCCGCCCTTGACGGCGTCCGGGCGCCTTCCCAAATCCCGTCTGTGCCGGTCCATGCGGACGGCGCGATGCGGGCCCGGCCAACCGGCGGGTCCATCTGCATGTCGCTTCGAAGGAGGATGTGCCTATGCGTACGTTTGATCTGTCTCCCCTCTACCGCAACACGGTCGGGTTCGACCGCCTGTTCTCCATGCTGGATTCCGCCGGCAACGTGGAAGCCGCGCCCACCTATCCGCCCTACAATATCGAGCGCACCGGCGAGAACGCCTATCGCGTCACGGTGGCGGTGGCGGGCTTCACCCCCGAGGAACTGTCCATCGAGGTGAAGGAGAACACCCTGTCGCTGCGTGGCGAGAAAGCCGCGCCCCAGGCCGCCGAGACCGGCCAGCTGCTCTATCGCGGCATCGCCGCCCGCGCCTTCGAGCGCCGATTCCAGCTGGCGGACCATGTGGAGGTCAAGGGCGCCACCCTTGAGAACGGCCTGCTGCACGTGGACCTCGTGCGCAGCATTCCCGAGGCCAAGAAGCCTCGCCTGATCCCCATCGCCACCGCCTCCCAGGCGCAGACGATCGAGGCCAAGGCCGAGGCGCCCCAGGCGGCCTGACGCTTCCGGACGGAGCGGGCGGGGCCTGTCCGCGCCCGTGCCATTGCGACGCCCCGGTTTCCGCCGGGGCGTTTTTGCGTTCCGGGCCGGAGGGTCAGGGCTGGGCGGCGGGAACGGCCGGCGGAGCTGCGGTGGCAGGCGCGGCCGGGGCGGGCGCCGGGGCCGATTCGGCCGGCTTCGGCGCGGGCGCGGAGGGCGGCCAGGAGAAATCGTCGGTGCGGCCCCGCTGCGGGGCGAGGGGCGCGCCGTCCACCAGGACGCGCAGGGCGTCGGTGCCGCCGGCGGAGGCCGGCGTCGGCGCGGGCGTGGCACGGCCGGCGGGGCCGGGCACGCCGCCCAGCAGGGCATTCGCGCCGCGCGGGCCGTCGGTCAGCGAGATGGGCTGGGAGCCGTCGGCGGCGGGCGCGTCCGCCGGGCTCGGCTCGGCCAGCATGCGGGACAGTTCCTTCTGCACGAAGAAGGCGAGCTTGCGCGTGCCGGCGCGGGTGAAGCGCGTGCCGTCGGCGACGCGCAGGCGCCGGCGCTGGCCGTCCACCGCCGGGCCGGAGGCCATGTACTTGCCCTCCTCGTCCACGAAGCCGTCCCAGACGTTCACGAACACCGCGCCGCCGCGGGCGGCATGGGCGCGCAGCACCTCGTTGAGGCGCTCGTAATCGGCCGACTGGGCGGTGGACTGCACCGGGGCGAGGCCGACGAGAATCACCCGGCGGTTCTGGCCGCGCGCGGCGGCGAGGATGTCGTCCACCCGCTTGCCGTAGAGCTCGTCCCAGCGCTCGGACAGCGGCGGCACCTCGGTGTCGCCGTCGCGGATGGGTTCGAGATCGTCCGAACCGAGCGCGAGCACGGTCACGGCCGGCTTGCCGGCCTCGATGGCGGCGGGCAGGCGGGTCAGCCAATCCACAGGTTTCGGCATGAAGCCGCTGGGATCGTCGGTCGCCGCCACCACGGCGGGGCTGGCGCGCTCGCCCACATAGGTGTCGGCGAGCCCTTCCGCGATCTGCCGGCCGTAGCGGTCGCCGATCACCAGCACGAAGCGCGTCGGCGGCTGCTTCTTGCCCTGCACGGCGTCTGCGGCGCTGGCATAGACCACGCCTTCCGGGTCCGGCGGCGGCGAGGGCGCGCGCTTGGGCTGCTGCTCCACCTGC
Organism: Azorhizobium doebereinerae UFLA1-100; assembly: GCF_000473085.1. Classification (GTDB taxonomy): domain Bacteria; phylum Pseudomonadota; class Alphaproteobacteria; order Rhizobiales; family Xanthobacteraceae; genus Azorhizobium; species Azorhizobium doebereinerae. The sequence goes on along the minus strand of NZ_AXBA01000013.1, from coordinate 65,014 downwards.
GGCGGCGGATGCGGATTGCCGAGCGGCAGGCCGAAGAAGGTGTCCGGCGGACGCCAGGCCGGGGCGCTGCGCGAGGGCGCGGGCACCGAGGCCGGCGGGCGGACCACGAAGGGATTGTCGAAGAATTGCGCGGCCGCGGGCTGGGCGATCACGACGCCGGCGCCGGCCAGGAGAAGCGCGCCGAGCAGGCCGCCCAGGCGCCCGGCGTCAGCGCCGCTCCAGGCCCGGCGCCAGATGCGCGAAAGCCCGCCGGGCGGGCGGGCGTCCGTTGCGGTGTCGGAAATCTGCGGGCGGCACGGCATGGGGTAAGCATTGAACCAAGCGCGGGGCCCTTTCAAGGCCGCCGCCGGAGCGGGAGGGCGAAGCCGCCCGCTCAGTTCAGCTTGCCGCGCACGTCCTCGATGGCCTTGCCGACGATCTGCTCGCCGGTGGCGGTGCCGGTCACGGTCGCGGCCAGGATGCGCTCGGCGGCGCGCACGGCGGCGTCGGCGGCGAACGCCTTCACGTCGGCCAGCGCCTGCTGCTCGGCCTGGGTGATCTTGTCTTCCGCCATGCGGGTGCGGCGAGCGACGAAATCTTCCAGCTTCGCCTTGGTCTCGGCGGCGAGGCGCTCAGCCTCGGCCTTGGCGGCGGTGACGATGGATTCGGCCTCGGCCTCGGCCTCGCGCTGCTTGCGCTTGTATTCGGCCACCAGCTTCTGGGCTTCTTCCTTGAGGCGGCGGGCCTCGTCCAGCTCGGCGGCGATCTTGGCGCCGCGGGCGTCGAGCGCCTTGGCGATGCTCTTGTGCACGCCGGCATAGAGAAGGATGCCGACGAACACGAAGAAGGCGACGGCGACCCAAAGTTCGGCCAGTTGCATATCGCTCATGGGTGGGTCCTCGATCGCCTGTGTCTGTCTTGGGGGAACGACTGTCTGTACGGAACGTCGATCTGAAACGCTGCAGCCCCGCGCATGGCGCGGGGCGGGCGGCCATGCGGGGCGCCGGGGCGCCCCGAAGCCTCAAGGGGTCAGTTGGACTTGGCGGCCAGCGCCGCGTCGACGGCGGCCTCCACGTCCTGCTGCGGCGCGCCGGCGCCGACCAGCGTGGTCACGATCGCATTGGTGGTGTCCACCGCGATGCCGCGCACGTGGGAGAGCGCGGAGGTCTTGGTGGCCGCGATCCGGCTCTCGGCATCCGCCAGCTTCGTGTTGAGGCTGGCTTCCAGCGCCTTGCGGTTGGCGTCGGTCTCGGCGGTGAGGCGGTTGCGCGCCTCGCCGGCGATGGCGTTGGCCTTGCCGCGCGCCTCGGTGAGGGCCTTCTCGTAGGCGACGTGAGCGGCTTCGCTCTCCGCCTGACGCAGCCGGGCTTCTTCCAGGTCCTTGGCGATGCGGTCATGCCGCTCCTCAAGGATCCGGCCGATGCGCGGCAGGGTCACCCGGCTCATCAGGAAGTAGAGCGCGCCGAAGCTGACGATCAACCAGATGAGCTGGGAGGCATAGTTGGCCGGCTTGAAGGGCGGGAAGCCGCCATGGCTCTCGCCCCCTTCGGGCCCGTGTCCGGCTTCCGGCGCGCCGGGAGCGTGCGCGGCCGGGGCCGCGGCACCCGCCTGGGCGACCACCATCGGCGCCGGCCGTGCGGAAACCGATGAAGGATCGAGGCTGCCCGCCGTCGCCGGGACGGCCAGGACGGCCGTTCCCCAGAGCGCGGCTGCCGCAGCCAGCTTCCATGTCTTGTTCATGGCTCGCCCGCCTGCCTTGTCTTCGCTGCTGTCGTGGTCAGGATTGCGATGCCGGCCTGGAGAGACTCCGAGGCCGGCGTCGCGGATCGCTTGATCAGGCGACGAAGAGCAGAACCAGGGCGACGACCAGCGAGAAGATGCCGAGACCTTCGGCCAGCGCGGCGCCGATGAACGCGCGGGCGAACTGACCGTCGGCCGCCGACGGGTTACGCAGCGCGCCGGACAGGAAGTTGCCGAAAATGTTACCGACGCCGATGCCAGCGAGGCCCATGCCGAGGCAGGCGAGACCGGCGCCGATGAACTTTGCAGCTTCCGCTTCCATGGTTCTGCTCCTTGAGAAAACTAACGTTGGTTGGCCGTGCGGGTGGGACGCTCAGTGTCCCGGGTGAACCGCATCGTTGAGGTAGATCGAGGTGAGCACCGCGAACACGTAGGCCTGCAGCACCGCGACCAGCAGTTCCAGCGCGGTGAGCGCCACGATCATGAAGAAGGGCAGGGTGGCGCCGAGCCAGCCCAGCGCGCCGACCGAGCCGAGGCCGACGACGAAGAAGGCGAACACCTTCAGCGCGATATGGCCGGCCAGCATGTTGGCGAAGAGACGCAGCGACAGGCTGATGGGGCGCGAGAGGAACGACACCACCTCGATCAGCACCACGAAGGGCAGCAGGAAGGCCGGCACGCCCGACGGCACGAACAGGTGCAGGAAGTGGGTGCCGTGCTTGTAGAAGCCGTAGACGATGACCGTGCCGATCACCAGCAGCGCCAGCGCGGCGGTGACGACGATGTGGGCGGTGATGGTGAAGGTGTAGGGCACGAGGCCGACCACGTTCGCCACGAAGACGAACAGGAACAGCGAGAACACCAGCGGGAAGAACACCATGCCCTCGGTGCCGGCGGAATCGCGCACCATCTTGGCGATGAATTCGTAGCTCATCTCCGCCACCGACTGCATGCGGCCCGGCACCAGCGTGCGGCCACGGGTGGCGTAGGTGAGGAAGAAGAAGATCACGGCCACGATGCCGACCATGAAGGCGGCCGAGTTCGTGAACGACACGGAGACACCGCTGAGCTTCAGCAGCTCCACATAGCGCTGGATCTCAAACTGGTGGATCGGATCAATGGTCATCCGACGGCCCCTGTCTCCGGCGGCCGCTGCGGGCCGCGTCATCCACGCGGCCGAAGCCGCTCCAAAATCCGGGGCGAAGCCCAGGACGCATCATTTCAGTCCGGGACGCTGGCTGGCGGCGGTGCCGTCAGGCCTTCGGCCCTTTGCGCGACGAGGTTTCCCCAGCCGCGCGCATCATGTTCAGAACGCCCGCCCCGAACCCGACCAGCGTGAGGACGATGATCCCCCACGGTGCGATGCCGAGCACCTTGTCCAGGCCCCAGCCCACGAGGGCTCCGACCAGGACACCGGATACGAATTCCGCCCCGAGCCGGAAGGCCAAGGCCATGCCGGAGGCGGTGGACGTATCGCGCCGTGAATCCGCCGGTTGCGATTGGTCTCTAGGCCGCGCCTTGTCAAGCGCGGCATTGAGCCGCTGAAGCCGTTCGGAGAGCACGGGGTCCGGCGAACTGGAGCCCTGCACCACTGGCGGGCCATCGGCTTTCCGTTCAGGGGAATCCGATGGCTCGGTCATGTTGCACCGCTCCGGTTCCAGACTGGGGGCCAAGACAACGCTGAGCGATCCGGGCCCACCGAAACCGCGCGGCACCATAGTTGCGGCAAAAATGAGTGTCAAGAACGGCGGTTGCTAGAATAACTTATTGAAAACAAAATAAAAATCACAAATGACGCCCTGAGGTGCACCGCATCAACTCACCTCGCGTAACCGCTCGGCGCCCTGGAGGTCCACCGACACCAGCCGCGAGACCCCGCGTTCGGCCATGGTCACGCCGAACAGGCGGTCCATGTGCGCCATGCTGATGGGGTTGTGGGTAATCACCAGGAATCGGGTGTCGGTGAGGCGCGTCATTTCGTCCATGAGCGCGCAGAAACGCTCCACATTTGAATCGTCCAGCGGCGCATCCACCTCGTCCAGCACGCAGATCGGCGCCGGGTTGGTGAGGAACACCGCGAAGATCAGCGCCATGGCGGTCAGCGCCTGCTCGCCGCCGGAGAGCAGGGAGAGCGTCTGCGGCTTCTTGCCGGGCGGCTTGGCGATGATGTCGAGCCCGGCCTCCAGCGGGTCCTCCGCGTCGGTCAGCACCAGTTGCGCCTCGCCGCCGCCGAACAGCGTGTCGAACAGCTTGCGGAAATGGCCGTCCACCACGGTGAAGGAGGCCTGAAGGCGCTCGCGCGCCTCGCGGTTGAGGCTCTGGATGCCGCTGCGCAGGCGGCGGATGGCTTCGTTCAGGTCGTCGCGCTCGCGCACCAGATCGTCGTGCTGGGTTTCGGTCTCGGTCAATTCGATCTCGGCGCGCAGGTTCACGGCGCCGAGCCGCTCGCGCTCGCGCTTGGCCCGGTCCAGCGCCGCCTCGATGGCGCCGATGTCCGGCGCCCGGTCGCCCTCGGGTAGCTCAGCCTGCTCGCGGGCGCTCTCCGGCGGGCCCTCCAGCGCGTCGGTGATCTCGCGCATGACGTCGTCGCGGCGCTGCCGGGCGGCCTCCAGCCGGGCCTCGGCGCGGGCGGTTTCCTCGCGGGCGGCGGACATGGCCTCCAGCGCCGCGCGGGCGGCGCGGTCGGCGGCGGCGAGCGCCGATTCGCCTTCCACCAGCTGGTCGCCGGCGGCGCGGCGGGCGGCGTCCGCGGCCTCGATCTGGCTGAGCAGCGAACGGCGCTGGTGCAGCAACTGGGCCGGCATGTCCTCGCTGTGGGCGAGTTCGGTTTCCGCCTCGTCGCGGCGGGCGGCGATGGCGGCGAGGCGCTCGCCCGCGCCCCCAGCGCGCCCGGTCCAGGAGCGGCGCTCGTTGGCGATGGCCTCCAGGCGACGCCGGCGCTGGGCATGCTCGCGCTGCAGGCCGTCGAGCCGGGCGCGGGCCTCGGATTGTCCCGCCCGCGCCTGCGCCACCACGCCGCGCGCCGCGGCGAGCGTCGCGTCGATGAGAACGGGCGCCTCCAGTTCGGCGATGGCGGCTTCCGCCTCCATCATCCGCTCCTCCAGCTCCTCCTTGGCGGCGGCGAGGCGCTCGCGGGCCTCCGCCAGGGCCGAGAGGCGGGCGATATGGGCGCTGGCCTTGCGCTCGGCGGCGGCTTCCAGCTCGCGGGCGGTCTCCGCCGCCCGCTGCGCGGTGCGGCGGGCCTCCCGCGTCTGGGCTTCCGCGCCGGCCGCGAGGCGCAGATCCGCGTCGCGCAGCGCGAGGATGTCGCGGGCTTCCTCCACAGCTTCCCGCGTCAATTCCGCCTCGGCTTCGAGATCGGCGAGGCGGTTGCGCTCGGCGAGGCGCCGCGCGGCGGCGGTGGGGGCGTCGGCGGCGGCGAGCACGCCGTCCCAGCGCCACAGGTCGCCGGCGCGCGAGACGAGGCGCTGGCCGGGCTTCAGCTCCCGCTGGAGGCGCGGGCCGTCCTCGGCCGCCACGATGCCCACCTGCCGCAGGCGGCGGGCAAGCGCGGGGGCGCCGGACACATGGGCGGCGAGCGGCGTCGCGCCGGCGGGCAGGGCGGGATCGCCGGGGGCGGGCTCCGAGCCGGCCCAGCGGGCCGGGGCCTCGGCCGCCACGGGCAGGTCGAGATCGTCCCCCAGCGCCGCGCCGAGGGCCATTTCATAGCCCTTGGCCACGCTGAGAAGGTCGGCCACCGGCGGAAAGCGGCTGTCGGAGGATTGCAGCAGCTTGGTGAGGGTCCTCACCTCGGTGTCGAGCTTGCTGAAGCTGCGCTCGGCCTCGGTGAGGGCGGGGCGCACCTCCTCCATCGCGCGGCGGGCGGCCTGGTGGGCGGCCTCGGCGGCGCCGGCGGCCTCCTCCGCATGGGCGAGGCGCTCGCGGGCGGCCTCGGCTTCGGCGCGGCGGGCCTCGAGGTCGGCAGTGCCGGCGTCGAGCTTCAGCCGGCGTTCCTCCGCTTCCACCGAGACGCGCTCGGCGCCGTTGCGCACCAGGCGCTGGCGCAGCTCGCGCACGGTCTCCTCCAGCGTGGTGCGGCGGGCGCCGAGGTCGGCGAAGGTGCGGGTCTTCTCGTCGAGGTCGTCCTCGGCGGCGGCCAGCGCCTCCTGCGCGCTCTCCAGCGCGGCGGCGGCCTCGTCCTCGGCGGCGGCGGCCTCCTCCTGGTCGGCGACGAGGATGGCTTCCTCTTCCTCCAGGCGCGCGAGCACGCCCTCGGCGTCGGCGGAGAGCGCGGTCTCGCGCTCCAGATCCTGGGTCAGCTGGGCGAGGCGGCGCTCCAGGTCCTGGCGGCGGGTGGCGAGGCGGGCCTCCTCCTTGTCCAGCTCGCCGCGGGCGATGGTGAGGCGCTGCAAGGTGGCGGCGGTCTCCGCCTCGGCCTGGCGCAGCGGCGGCAGGGCGTGGGCGGCCAGCGCCTGCAGACGGGCGGCCTCGGCCTGGGCGCGGGTGCATTCCGCCGCCTCGCGTACCGTCACCTCCACCGTGTGCTCGGCCTCCGCGAGGGTCCGCGTCACCTCGCTCCAGCGCAGCCAGAGCAGGGTCGCCTCGTACTTGCGGATCTCGGCGGCCAGCGTGCGGTAGCGCACCGCCTGGCGCGACTGGCGCCGCAGCCCTTCCACCTGGGCGGCCAATTGGGTGATGACGTCTTCCAGACGCAGCAGATTGGTCTCGGCGCCCTTGAGCCGCATCTCCGCCTCGTGGCGGCGGGCGTGCAGGCCGGCGACGCCGGCGGCCTCCTCCAGGATGCGGCGGCGGGCGGCGGGCTTGGCGCCGACGATCTCGCCGATCTGCCCCTGCCGCACCAAAGCCGGGGAGCGCGCGCCGGTGGAGGCATCGGCGAACAGCATGTTGACGTCGCGGGCGCGCACGTCGCGGCCGTTGATGCGGTAATGCGAGCCCTGGCCCCGGTCGATGCGGCGGACCACCTCCAGCACGTCGTGCTCGTTGAAGCCGGCGGGGGCGGTGCGCTCCGCATTGTCGAGCTGGAGCGCCACTTCGGCGGTGTTGCGCGCCGGCCGGCCCGTGGTGCCGGAGAAGATGACGTCGTCCATGTCGTTGGCGCGGAACGCCTTGTGCGAGCTTTCGCCCATCACCCAGCGCAGCGCTTCCACGAGGTTCGACTTGCCGCAGCCGTTCGGTCCCACGACGCCGGTGAGGCCGGGCTCGATGAGCAAGTCGGTGGGCTCGACGAAGGTCTTGAAGCCCACAAGCCGCAGGCGGTTGAATTTCATCGCTTTGCGGTGTGCCAGCCCCAGAGGTTAACGTCAAATGAGCCTGCCCGCCGCGCCGCGGGGCCGCAAGCGGCAAGGCGCATCGTCCACAGCCGCGCCTCCCGGTTGCAGGGGCGATGGTTGACGCTGGGGATTGAAGCCCCGGCGGGCGCCGGGGCGGCAAATCCGGTTTCCCCTTTTCCGCACGATGCTCTAGAAGCCGCCTGTGCGCGGCGATTGCGCTGCGCCCGACAACGCCCATCTAAGGGCGGGAGCCGCCGACACCGGCGGGCGGCATGGAATTTCGAGGGCGGTCAGAATGCTCTTCAATCAGGCGGGCGGCGCGCAGAGCCCCGCGCAGGCGGGGGACGACTTCGTCATCGACACCACCACGCAGACCTTCATGGCGGACGTGATCGAGGAATCGCGCCAGCGGCCGGTCCTGGTGGACTTCTGGGCCCCGTGGTGCGGCCCCTGCAAGACGCTGGGCCCGACCATCGAGAAGGCCGTGCGCGGCAAGAAGGGCAAGGTCAAGCTTGCCAAGATGAATATCGACGAGCATCCGGCCATCGCCGGGCGCCTCGGCATCCAGTCCATCCCGGCGGTGTTCGCCTTCGTGAACGGCCAGCCGGTGGACGGCTTCGTCGGCGCGCTGCCGGAGGGCCAGGTGGTGGAGTTCATCGACCGCCTCACCGGCGGCGAGGATGCCGATCTGACCCAGGTGCTGGACGCCGCCGAGGCGGCGCTGGCCGAGGGCGACATCGCCCCGGCGGCGGAAGTGTTCGCCCAGGTGCTCGCCGCCGAGCCGGAGAACCTGCGGGCCCTGGCCGGCCTTGCCCGCGCGCATGTGCTGATGGGCGATCTCGACCAGGCGGAAGCCATGCTGGCCCAGGTGCCCGCCGGCAAGGCCAACGATCCCGCCGTCGCGGCGGTGCGCGCGGCCATCGACCTCGCCCGCCAGACCGCCGATCTCGGCGAGACCGCCGGGCTTGAGGCCGACGTGGCCGCCGACCCGTCCAACCACCAGGCGCGGTTCGACCTCGCTTTGTCGCTCGCCGCCTCCGGCAAGCGGGAGGAGGCGCTCGCGCACCTGATGGAAATCGTCAAGCGCGACCGCACGTGGAACGAGGACGGCGCGCGCAAGCAGCTCGTGCAATTGTTCGACGCCTGGGGCCCGACCGACCCGCTCACCGTCTCCGGGCGGCGCAAGCTGTCGGCGATCCTGTTCGCCTGAGGATAGTCCGTGGCCAAGCATCGTCCCTTGATCGTTCCGGCGGATGCGCCGACGGTGGTGCCCGTGTTCCCCCTCGCGGAGGCGCTGCTGCTGCCGCGCGCGGAACTGCCGCTGAACATCTTCGAGCCGCGCTACCTCGCCATGATCGACGACGCGCTGGCCGGCGACCGGCTGATCGGCATGATCCAGCCGGACGAGAGCCAGCCGGAGGGCGAGCGTGGCCCGGCGCTGTTCAAGGTGGGCTGCCTCGGCCGCATCAGCCAGTTCGGCGAGAGCGGGGACGGGCGCTATCTCGTCACCCTCACCGGCATCTGCCGCTTCACCGTGGTGGAAGAACTGAGCGTGGACACGCCCTACCGGCAGTGCCGCATCGACGTGACGCCGTTCGCGCAGGATTTCGACGCCAGCGCCGGCGAGGACGCGGTGGACCGCACCTCGCTGCTGAAGGCGCTGGCCGCCTTCCTGGAGGCCAACAAGCTGGAGGCCGACTGGGACGGGATCGAGCAGGCCGGCACCGAGACGCTGGTGAACGCGCTCTCCGTCATGTCGCCCTATGGCGCGCTGGAGAAGCAGGCGCTGCTGGAGGCCAAGGACCTGAAGTCCCGCGCCGAGATGCTGGTGGCGATCACCCAGATGATGCTGGCCCGCATGCCCGGCGACGGGGAAAGCTCGCTGCAATAGGCCCGTCAGGGGGCGATGGCGAAGGTCAGCCGGCCCGTGGGCGCGAGGGTGGACAGGTCGTAGGTGCGGATCTCGGTCGCGCCGCCCACGTCCAGCGTCACCACCAGCAGGCGGTCGGCGACGGCGGTGGCGACGATGCGGGCGCCCTTCGGCAGCGTCGCGGTGACGTCGCCCGCCTTTCCGGGCTTGCCCCGCATCATGCGATAGCCGATGACACCGAGGATGCTCGCGACGCCGAGCGCCATGATGAGCCCGGACACCATGGAGAAGCGCCGGAGCTTCTGCACCACGCGGGCCTGATCGGGCGGGAGCTTATTCAGATCGTCTGGCGAGACCGGATCTGACGGGCGCGGGAACATGGGCCAGCCTTTGGGGAATGAAACCTTGGACGATGACGACCTTCTCGACCTTCCGATCGAGGACACGGACGAGACCGGCGCCACCGCGCATGTCGTGACCGCCGAGGCCGCCGATGCCGGCCTTCGGGCCGACCGCTTCCTCGCCGCCCGCCTTCCCGGCCTCAGCCGCACCCGCCTGCAACGGCTGGTGGCGGAGGGCCGGGTGAGCGTCGGCGGGCGAGTGGTAGGAGACGCCGCCGAGCGGGTCAATGCCGGCGATGCCTGGACCGTTCACGTCCCCGCGCCAGAGCCGGCCGCCCCGGTGCCGGAGGCCATGGCGCTCGACATCGCCTATGAGGACGCGCATCTCATCGTGGTGGACAAGCCGGCGGGCCTGGTGGTGCATCCCGCGCCGGGCAACTGGTCGGGCACGCTGGTCAACGGGCTGCTGGCCCATTGCGGCGACACGCTGTCCGGTATCGGCGGGGTGAAGCGGCCGGGCATCGTGCACCGGCTGGACAAGGACACGTCCGGCCTCCTGGTGGTTGCCAAGACCGACGCGGCCCATGCCGGGCTCGCCGCCCAGTTCGCCGACCACGGCCGCACCGGGCCGCTGGACCGGGCCTATCTGGCCTTCGTCTGGGGCATACCTGACCAGCGCGGCACGGTGGACGCGCCCATCGACCGCCATCCCGCCCACCGGCAGAAGATGACGGTGCGCCAGAGCGGGCGCGAGGCGATCACCCATTGGGAGCGGCTGGAGACCTTCATGGGGGCCGATGGCCAGCCGCTGGCGAGCCTCGTGGAATGCCAGCTGGAGACCGGGCGCACCCACCAGATCCGTGTCCATCTCGCCCATGTGGGCCATCCGCTGCTGGGCGACGAGGCCTATGGCCAGGGCTTCCGCACCAAGGCGAGTCGCCTGCCCGAGGCCGCCCGCGCGGTCCTGGGCGAACTGGGGCGGCAGGCGCTGCACGCCGCCCGCCTGGGCTTCGCCCATCCGGTGACCGGGGAAACCCTCACCTTCGAGAGCCCGCTGCCGGTCGAATTGGAAAAACTCCGCCGCGCCCTCGCGGGGGCGTGAGGGGACCCCACCTATCCCAACGGCGTTATCACCTCTATATTCCGAGGTTGCGGTCGGCGTCATGCGGCCGCGCATGTGGTCGCTTGGGCGGAGGACCACGAGATAAGGAGGCCGCCATGGCCGTTTCCAGACAGGCGCCGATCCCTTCAGCCGAAGGTGGTCTGACGCGGTATCTCGAAGAGATACGCCGGTTCCCGATGCTGGAGCCGCAACAGGAATATATGCTCGCCAAGAGCTGGCGGGAACATGGGGACCGCGATGCGGCCCATAAGCTCGTCACCAGCCACCTGCGGCTCGTGGCCAAGATCGCGATGGGCTATCGCGGCTACGGTCTGCCCATATCCGAGGTGATCTCGGAAGGCAACGTGGGATTGATGCAGGCGGTGAAAAGGTTCGAGCCCGACAAGGGCTTCCGCCTCGCCACCTATGCCATGTGGTGGATCCGGGCCTCGATCCAGGAATACATCCTGCGCTCGTGGAGCCTCGTGAAGATGGGCACCACGGCGGCGCAGAAGAAGCTGTTCTTCAACCTGCGCAAGGCCAAGAGCCAGATCTCCGCGCTGGAGGAGGGCGACCTGCGCCCCGACCAGGTGAAGCAGATCGCCACCAAGCTGGGCGTCACCGAGCAGGACGTGGTGGACATGAACCGCCGCCTCTCGGGCGACGCCTCGCTGAACGCCCCCCTGCGGGACGACGGCGACAGCGGCGAGTGGCAGGACTGGCTGGCCGACGACCGGCAGGACCAGGAGACCACGCTGGTCGAGAGCGAGGAGCTGGACAACCGGCGCACTGCCCTGTCCGGCGCGCTCTCGGTGCTGAACCCGCGCGAGCGGCGCATCTTCGAGGCCCGCCGCCTGTCGGAGGACCCGATCACGCTGGAGGAACTGGCCTCCGAATTCGGCGTCTCGCGCGAGCGGGTGCGCCAGATCGAGGTGCGGGCGTTCGAGAAGGTGCAGAAGGCGGTGGTGGACCGCGTGCGCAACATCGAGACGGCGGAGGCAGCCTCCGCCGACGCCTGACGCGCCTTAAGGTTTCGTTAACCCTAAAACCGCCTCCGGCCCCGGCCGGGGCGGTTTTTCCGTTTCCGGGGGCGGTTCTTAACGAGACCTCAATGACGCCGGCGTCCTTCTGGGCGCATGATGCGCGGCGTTTCCTGGTCTTTCGTAGCCCCGCTCATCTGCGTGGGGCTTCTCTTGGGCGGCTGCAGGTTCGACCTGTTCCAGCGGCGTGAGCCCTGGCGCGCCGAGGCCGAGGAGAAGTGCATCGCCGAACGGGGCGTCACCCCCTCGGTCTATGTGGAGCCGGTGCGGGCCATCGACGGCCCCGGCGTCTGCGGCATGGAACATCCCTTCAAGGTCGCGGCCCTGAATGACGGCACAGTGGGCATCGAGCCGAAGGCGACGCTGGCCTGCCCGATGATCCGCGAGATGGACGTGTGGCTCGCCGAGGTGGTGCAGCCGGCCGCCATGGCCTGGATGGGCGCGCCGGTGGTGGCCATCAAGCAGATCTCCGCCTATTCCTGCCGCGGCATGAACGGGCAGGCCGGCGCCAAGATTTCCGAGCATGCCTTCGGCAATGCCCTCGACGTGGCCGGCTTCCGCTTCGCCAACGGCGTCGACATTTCGGTGAAGAACGGCTGGAAGGGCCCGCCCGAGGCGCGCGGCTTCCTGCTCCAGGTGCAGGCGGGGGCGTGCGAAGCATTCACCACGGTGCTGGCGCCGGGCTCCAACGTCTTCCATTACGACCATATCCACGTGGACCTGATGCGCAGGAACAACCCGCGCCTGATCTGCAAGCCGAAGCCCCAGCCGCTGCCGGTGCCGCCGACGCTGACCGTCTCGACGCCGCCGAACCTGTTCCCGCAGCCGGGCCAGATGGAGCGCGGGCCGGTGATGCAGGCGCCCGAGCCGCAGATCCAGGGCCAGCCCTTGCCGGGCTACGGCCAGCCGCAGCCGGGCCAACAGCTCCAGGGCCAACAGCTCCAGGGCCAGCCGATCCAGGGCCAGCAGGGCGAGGAGCCGGCGGAGCAGGAGGCGGCGGAGCCGCAGGACATCTCGCCCCTGGGCGCGCAGCCGCCCGCCCGGCCGCAGGCGAACCAGCCCCAGCCGATCCAGCCGCAGCCCGGCTACGGCCGCCAGCCGGCCTATGGCACGCCGCAGGCCTCGGCCCCGCCGAGCCAGGGCTATGGCCAGCAAGGCTATCCCCAGCAGGGCTACCCGCAGCAGACCTATCCCCAGCAGACCTACCAGCCGCAATATAATTCCCGCGCCGCGCCGCAGCCGGGCGTGGACGCGGACGCGCACCAGCCGGTGCTGCTGCCGCCGGGCTCGCTGCCGTCGCAGCCGCGGGTGCCGGGGCCCATGTCCTACGTGGCGCCGGCCAAGCCGGCGGCGAAGGGGCCATTCACGGAAGCGGGCATCGCGGTGCGGCGCTATTATTCGGTGCCCATCCCGCAGGCCTCACCCATCCCGCTGCCCCCCGCCATTCCGGGCGAGGACTGAGCGGACGGGGATATAAAAAAAAGGGCCGGCGCTTGCCGGCCCTTTCCGTTTGGCGGAGCCTCTGGGTCAGTGGATGACCATGGCCGTGAACGGCCAGACATAGGCCTGGAGCATCACCAGCACGCCCACCAGGCAGGCCAGCGCGATGGAATGCCAGAACACGAAGCGCAGGATGGTGCCTTCGTGGCCGAACCAGTTGGTGGCGGTGGAAGCCACCACGATGGACTGGGCGTCGATCATCTTGCCCATGACGCCGCCGGAGGAATTGGCCGCGCCCATCAGGATCGGGCTGAGGCCCAGTTGCTCGGCGGTGATCTTCTGCAACCCGCCGAACAGGACGTTGGAGGCGGTGTCCGAGCCCGTCAGCGCCACGCCGAGCCAGCCCAGCAGCGTGCCGAAGAAGGGATAGAGGAAGCCTGCATGGGCGAAGGCGAGGCCGAGCGTGGCGTCGACGCCCGAGTATCGCGTCAGGGTGCCGATGGCCAGCATGGCGGCGATGGTGAGCAGCGAGTAGCGCACCACCCACAGCGTCTCCAGATAGGCCTTGATGAGCCGGATCGGGGAAAATTTCATCACCGCCGCGGCGATGACGGCGGCGATCAGAATGCCGGTGCCGGTGAAGGACAGGTAGGTGAAGGCGAACACCGCCCCCTCCCGCACCGGCGTCGCCACCACCGGCGGCACCTTCTGGATCTGGTTGTGCAGGCCCTCGATGGGGATGGCGATGGTGAAGATCGGGTTCACCATCGCCTTGAACCAGCCGGTGCCCCAGATGCCGACCACCACCGAGAGGATGACCCACGGCATCCAGGACCACACCACCTCGCTGCGCGTGGCCACACGGGTGGAGACCGGACGCGGCGGCATGGTCAGCGCGCTGTCGTCCTTGGTGCGCAGCTTGGCCGAGAGCCACAGCTCCTTCGGCTGCCACACCTGAAGGAAGGCGATGAGGCAGGCCATGGAGACGATGGAGGCGCCGATATCGACGATCCAGGGGTTGATGAAGTTGGAGATCAGGAACTGCGGCACGGCGAAGGAGACGCCGGTGACCAGGATGGCCGGCCAGATCTGCATCATGCCGCGCCAGCCGGCGAACACCCAGATCAGCCAGAACGGCACGATGAGCGAGAAGAAGGGCAGTTGCCGCCCCACCATCGCGCCCAGCAGATAGGGATCGAGCCCGGTGACGCTGGCGAGGCCCTGGATGGGCGTGCCCAGCGCGCCATAGGCCACCGGCGCGGTGTTGGCGATGAGCGACAGGCCGGAGGCGGCGAGCGGCGAGAAGCCGAGGCCGATGAGCAGCGCCCCCGTGACCGCCACCGGGGTGCCGAAGCCGGACGCGCCCTCGAAGAAGGCGCCGAAGGCGAAGGCGATCAGCAGCAACTGGATGCGCCGGTCGGAGCTGATGCCGCCGATGGATTGCTGGAGGGTGTCGAACCAGCCCTTCTCCACCGTCAGCCGGTAGAGGAAGATGACGTTGAGGATGATCCAGCCGATGGGAAACAGGCCGGTGATGATGCCGAGCCATGTGGCGCGGAGCGCGAGGCCCGCGGGCATGGTGAAGCCGAAAATGGCGACAAGCAAAGCAACGATCAGCGCGATGACGGCCGCCACATGGGCCTTCACTTTGTTGGTGGCAATGAGAACGAGCAGCGTGACGACGGGAATGGCTGCCACGAGCGTCGACAGCAGGGCGCTGCCGAACGGGTCATAGACCTGGTTCCACATGAACGTCTCCTCGGATTTTTATATGCGGGCGCCCCCCGGACCTTTCCGTCCGCTCACGCCGCGCGGTTATTCCGGGCACAGCTCCGCGCGCTGTCAACAGAACCTTGGACGCAGGGGAAGGCCGGGCGGCGAAATCGCGATTCCGGCCGCGAAAACGCGCCGGATGCGGTATCCGATGCCGCCGGGGGGCGTGATTACCAAGCGTCAACATGCGGTGAGCTTGCGTTCGACTCAGCGCGCGGTGCCCACGCATCACCGGGCGTGATGGACATCTTCAGGAAAAGTCGCTTGCGCCGGGTGTGTTCGGCTTTCAAATAGCGCATCCCATCCGGACATCGGTTTTCATGGCCCTTCGCCACATCGCCCTGGCCGTCCTCGTGGCGGCGATCTGGGGCTTCAATTTCGTCGTCATCCGCGTCGGTCTCGATACCTTCCCGCCGCTGCTGCTCACCGCGTTGCGGTTCGCGGTGGCGGCGCTGCCGGCGCTCGTCGTCCGCCCGCCGGCGCTGCCCGCCAGGCGGATGGTGCTGATCGGGATGACCTGGTTCTTCGGCCAGTTCATCTTCGTCTTCACCGCCATGACGCAGGGCATGCCGCCGGGCCTCGCCTCGCTGACGCTCCAGGCGCAATCCTTCCTCACCATCCTCATCGCCGCGCTGGTGCTGCACGAGCGGCCCTCGCCCCGGCAGATGGCGGGCGTCGCCGTCGCGCTCTGCGGCCTCGGGCTGATCGGGCTCAGCGTCGGCGGCGACATGACGCTGGTCGGCCTCGGTCTCACGCTCTGCGCCGCCGCGAGCTGGGCCGTCGGCAATGTGCTGATGCGCCAGAACGGTCCGGTGGACATGCTGTCCATGGTGGTGTGGCTGAGCCTGGTGCCGCCCGTCCCGGCCTTCGCGCTGTCGCTGGCGTTCGAGGGCTGGCCGGTGATCGCCGGCTCCTTCCAGCACGCCACGCTCCTGTCCTACGGGGCGGTGCTCTATCTCGCCGTGCCCACCACGCTGCTGGGCTTCGGCATCTGGGGCTTCCTGCTGAAGCTTTATCCGGCCGGCACGGTGGCGCCGTTCTCGCTGCTGGTGCCGCTGTTCGGCACGCTGTCGGCGGCCCTGGTGCTGGGCGAGCGCTTTCCGCCGCTGCGCTTCGCCGGCATGGCGCTGATCGTCTGCGGCCTGCTGGTCGTGGCGCTGCCGCTCGGCAAATGGCTGCGGCGCGCCCGCGCCCGGTGAGGCCGGCGCACCGGAGCGCGAACGAAAACGGCCCGGCCGGGTTTCCCCGGCCGGGCCGTTTTCGTTTCAGGTCTGGGCGAAGCGCCGCTCACTCCGCCGCTTCGGACAAGGGCGCCGGCCTCGTCCAGCGCAGCACCGGGGCGCGGGCGGCTCTCGTCTCGTCCAGGCGGCGGCGCGGGGCATAGTGCGGGGCGCCGAGGAAGCGCTCCGTCTCCCCTGCCTTCGCCGCGAAGGCCAGATCCCGCAAAGCGCCGATGAACAGGTCCAGCGAGGCCTTCGATTCGCTCTCGGTGGGCTCGATCAGCATGGCGCCGTGGACGACGAGCGGGAAATACACCGTCATCGGGTGATAGCCCTCGTCGATCAGCGCCTTGGCGATGTCCAGCGTGGAGAGGCCGGTGCCCTCCAGCCAGGCATCGTCGAACAGCGCCTCATGCATGGCCGGGCGCTCGCCGAACGGCACGCTCATCACGTCCCGCAGGCAGGCGCGGATATAGTTGGCCGAGAGCACCGCGTCCTCGGACGCCTGCTGCATGCCGTCCGCGCCGTGCGAGAGCATCCAGGACAGCGCGCGCACGAACATGCCCATCTGGCCGTGGAAGGCGCTCATGCGGCCGAGCGCCTGCGCGGCGCCGCTCTGGCCCTCGTCTTCCGCGAGGCGCAGGCCCGCGCCGTCCGCCACCAGCGCCGGGACCGGCGCGAAGGGGGCGAGCGCGGCGGAGAGCACCACCGGGCCGGCGCCGGGGCCGCCGCCGCCGTGCGGGGTGGAGAAGGTCTTGTGCAGGTTGATGTGCATGGCGTCCACGCCCAGCTCACCCACCTTCACCTTGCCGAGGATGGCGTTGAAGTTCGCCCCGTCCGCATAGAAATAGGCGCCCGCCGCATGCACGGCGGCGGCGATTTCCACCACGTCACGCTCGAACAGGCCGCAGGTGTTGGGGTTGGTCAGCATCAGCGCCGCCACGTCCGGCGACAGCGCGGCCTTGACCGCCGCCACGTCCACCGTGCCGTCGGCGCGGGCGGGGATGGACTTGACCTCATAGCCGATCAGGGCGGCGGTGGCCGGGTTGGTGCCGTGGGCGCTCTCCGGCACCAGCACGATGTGACGGGTCTGGCCGTTGGCCATGTGCGCGGCCTTGATGGCCATCATGCCGCACAGTTCGCCATGGGCGCCGGCCTTGGGCGTGAAGGCGACCGCCGTCATGCCGGTGAGCGAGAGCAGCCAGCGGCTGAGCTCGGCGATCACGCCGAGCGCGCCCTGCACGGTGGAGACCGGCTGGAGCGGGTGCACGTCGGCGAAGCCGGGCAGGCGGGCCATCTTCTCGTTGAGGCGCGGATTGTGCTTCATGGTGCACGAGCCGAGCGGGAACAGGCCGCTGTCGATGCCGTAATTCATCCGCGACAGGCGCACGTAATGGCGCATGGCCTCCGGCTCGGACAGGCCCGGCAGCTCCAGCGCCGCCGTACGGGCGTGGCCGCCCAGGCGGGGGGCGAAATCCGCCGCTTCCTCGATGTCCACGCCGGTGACCTCGGCGCGGCCGATCTCGAACAGCAGGCCCTCTTCCAGGTCCAGCGCGCGATTGCCGGTGAAGGTCTGCGGCGCGCCCGCGCCGATGGTGATGGGGGTCGTCGCCCCGCGGCCTTCGCGGTTCATGCCAGCACCTCCTTCAGCGCGGCCGCATAGGCGGCGCGGTCTTCGTCCGTGTTGATCTCGGTGGCGGCCACCAGGATCAGGTCGTCCAGTCCCGCCTTCGGGGCGAGGCGGGAATAGGGCACGCCGCCCAGCACGCCCTTGGCGGCGAGCTTCTCGATCACGTCCGCCGCCTTGCCCGGCACGCGGATGGTGAATTCGTTGAAGAAAGCGCCGTTGAGCACCTTGACGCCGGGCACGGCGGCGAGCGCGTCCGCCAGCTTGCAGGCGTTGGCGTGGTTGAGGCGGGCGAGCTTGCGCAGGCCGGTCTCGCCCAGCAGCGAGAGGTGGATGGTGAAGGCGAGCGCGCACAGGCCCGAGTTGGTGCAGATGTTGGAAGTGGCCTTCTCGCGGCGGATATGCTGCTCGCGGGTGGAGAGCGTCAGCACGAAGCCGCGCTTGCCGTCCGCGTCCACCGTTTCGCCGGCGAGGCGGCCGGGCATCTGGCGCACGTATTTCTGGCGGGTGCAGAACAGGCCCACATAGGGCCCGCCGAAGGTGAGCGGATTGCCGATGGACTGGCCCTCGCCCACCACGATGTCCGCGCCTTGCGCGCCCGGAGGCTCGATCAGGCCCAGCGACACCACCTCGGTGAACACCGCGATCAGCAGCGCGCCGGCCGCATGCGCCTTCTCGGCGATGGGCTTGAGGTCAACGATGTGGCCGAACACGTCCGGGCTCTGCACCACCACGCAGGAGGTCTCGCCGTCGATGGCGGCGAGGATATCCTCCGCGCCGTTCGGCGCCGGGGGCAGGGCGGTGACGCCGTCGTCCGCATAGCGCGACAGGGTGGCGATGGTCTCGCGATAGTGCGGATGCACATTGCCCGCGATCACCGCCTTGCGGCGCTTGGTGACGCGATGGGCCATCAGCACCGCCTCGCCGGCGGCGGTGGAGCCGTCATACATCGAGGCGTTGGCCACCTCCATGCCGGTGAGCAGCGCCACCTGGGTCTGGAACTCGAACAGATATTGCAGCGTGCCCTGGGCGATTTCCGGCTGATAGGGCGTGTAGGAGGTGAGGAACTCCGAACGCTGGATCAGGTGATCGACGGTGGCCGGCACGTGATGGCGATAGGCGCCGGCGCCGACGAAGAAGGGCACCGAGCCCGCCGGCACGTTCCGCGCGGCGAGGCGGCCGAGCGTGCGCTCGACGGAGAGCTCGCTCTGGTGGCCGGGCAGGCCGTCGAGGCCGGGGTTCAGCTTGGCGGCGGGGATGTCGGCGAAGAGGGCATCGACGGAGGGCGCGCCGATGCGCGCCAGCATCTCCGTGCGGTCCTCCGGGGTGAGGGGCAGATAGCGCATGGATGTCTCGGGTTGCTGGCCTTAGGCCACGGAAAACGTTGGCAGGAGAACCACTTCGCCACGCACGGAGTTGGCGATGTAGCATTCCTCATGGGCGCGGTGGTGCAGCGCCTCATACTCTTCGGCGGTGGGCGCCTTGGCACTGCTGAACGCCACGGCGGGGTTCAGCGTGATGCGGGCGAGGTAGAGCTTGCCATTGGCATTCGGCCCCATCTCGCCGGTGGCGGCGTCGGTGTAGCTGTCCACGGTGAAGCCGCCGCGGCGGGCGAAATCCAGGAAGAACAGCATGTGGCAGCTGGACAGCGCGCCCACCACCGCCTCTTCGGGGTCGAGGGCGTCTTCCCGCGACAGCGGCACACGCACGGAGGCGGGGGCCGAGGAGCCCGGCACTTCCAGGCCGTCGAAAATCAGCCGGTGGGCGCGGCTGTAGCGGCCGTCGGTGAACACCGCCGCGCCGCGCTCCCAACTGATGGTCGCCGTGTAGAGGTGCGCCATGGCTCAGAGCGTCTCCAGGAAGGCCTTGTAGTCCGCCTCGCTCAGGAGCGCGTCGAACTCGGCCGGGTTGGAGAGCTTGAGCTTCAGGAACCAGCCCTTGCCTTCGGGATCCTCGTTGACGGTCGCGGGGGCGGCTTCCAGTTCGCTGTTGACCTCCACCACCTCGCCGGAGACGGGGGCGTAGACCTCGCTGGCGGCCTTCACGCTCTCGACGACGGCAGCTTCCTTGCCCTGGGCGACGGTCTTGCCGACCTCGGGCAGTTCCACGAACACCACGTCGCCGAGCTGCTCCTGAGCGTAGCTGGAGATGCCGACCACGGCCACGTCGCCGTCGAGACGGACATATTCGTGATCCTTGGAGTAACGGATGATCATGGGTCAGGCCCCTTTGGCTGCAGTGGTCTTCCGAACGTAGCGCTGCGGCACGAACGGGGTTGTGACGATAGTGGCGGCGAGCGGCTTGCCGCGGACGATGACGTCCAGCTTCGTGCCGGGTGTCGACATGGCGGTGGGCACGTAGCCGAGCGCCATGGGCGCGCCGAGCGTCGGGCCGAAGCCGCCGGAGGTGACGCGGCCGACGACGGCGCCGTCCTTGGTGGCGATCTCGGCGCCCTCGCGGGCCGGGGCGCGGCCGTCGAAGGCGAGGCCGACGCGCACGCGCGCCGGGCCGTCCTTCAGCTCGCGCTGGATGCGCGCGGCGCCGGGGAAGCCGCCCTCCTCGCGGCGGCGCTTCTGGATCGACCAGGTGAGCGCGCCTTCCACCGGCGAGGTGGTGGTGTCGATGTCGTGGCCGTAGAGGCACAGGCCCGCTTCCAGTCGCAGGCTGTCGCGGGCGCCGAGGCCGATGGGCTTCACCTCCGGCTCAGCCAGCAGGGCGTTCCAGAGCTTCTCGGCGTCGCCATTGGCGACCGAAATCTCATAGCCGTCCTCGCCGGTGTAGCCGGAGCGGGAGATGCCGATGGGGATGCCGTCGTAGGTGGTGCGGATGACGCTCATGAACGCCATGTCAGCGGTGCCGGGGGCATGGCGGGCCATCACGTCCACCGCCTTGGGGCCCTGGAGCGCGATGAGTGCGCGGTCTTCGTGGGTCACGAGCGCGACGCCGGCCGGCAGGCGGGCGGCGATATAAGCGTAATCGGCGGTCTTGCAGGCGGCGTTGACCACCAGGAGCAGCGTGCCGTCCTGCGCCGGGTCCAGCGGACGGGCGACCATGAGGTCGTCCAGGATGCCGCCGTCGTCCGCCAGGAGCTGCGAATAGCGCTGCTGGCCGGGCTTGAGATTGAGGATGTCCGCCGGAACGAGGGCTTCCAGCACCCGCGCCGTGGTGGCGTGGTCGGGACCGATCAGCGAGGCCTGGCCCATGTGGGAGACGTCGAACAGGCCGGCGCTCTCGCGCGTCCAATTGTGCTCGGTGAGGATGCCGGTGGGGTACTGCACCGGCATGTCGTAGCCCGCGAAGGGCACGAGCTTGGCTCCCAGTGCCGCATGGGCGGCATGGAGCGGGGTCTTCAGAAGGGGGGTCGTGTCGTCAGCATGCGACATGCAACGGTTCCGCGATAGGCGCCAGACTGTGCGGATCGCAAGATCCGCGCGGCGCCCCCTCTGTCGCAGGAACCTGAGAGATTCACCGCGCCCATCGCATGTCAGCGACCGGCGCCGGTTTACTCCGTCGGTGAGCCGCTGGACGCATGTGAACCGGAACGCAGGCGCGAACGCCAAACGCTCCGGAACAGCATCGCGTCCGCGACTGCTTTCCAGAGGCTCGTCACCCTGCGGCCCTTGTTGCCTGAGCGGTTCCGGGGCGGTTGCGCCTTCGGCGCCGGATCACCGCGGATGCGGCTTTCCGGTCTCTCCCGCAGGGATCATCCGAACGACGGCGAGAAACCCACCGTCGCGTTGCAGCATAGGGGATCCGTCGTCCCCGTCAATTCGCCGCTCGTCTTATACCCAATGCCGTTGCGTGGGCGCATCGGCATTGGGGGCAGGCGTGCCGGGCCGCCATGCTCACTGCGTGGGCGGCGGGCCGAAGGTGTTGGGCGAGGGGCCGACCGCGCCGCTCGAAGCCGGCGCGGAGAAGGTCGGCGCCGGGCCGAACGTGTCGCTCGACGGCGCGCCGCCGCTGTTGGACGCGGGCTTGGAACTGCTGCTTGCAGCCGGCGTGCTCGCCGCCGGCGTGCTGGCGGCGGGGCGGGGCGTCGCCGGGCGCGGCCGGGCCGGCTTGGCGCCCGCATCGCCCTTCGAATCGAAGCCCACATAGATGATGTAGCGGTCGAGATCGTCCGTGTGCGCTGGCATGGGGAAGACGATGCCTTCTTCCACCACCGCGAAGCCGGCCTGGGTCTCGTTCGCCGGCACCTGCACCGGCACCACGAAGAACTTGCTCTGGATCGTCACCGGATTCGGGCCTTCGGACACCAGCGCCACGCGCACCGGCACGGTGAAGGCGCCGGGCGAGCCCTTCTCGCCGAGGATCACGCGGCCCTCGATGCCGACCTTGATGTTCATCTGGCCGTTGGCCACCTGGCATTCGCGGGCCAGCGTGCCGAACGTGCCCTGGGCGCGCAGCCCGCCGCCGGGCGCGGGAACCTGCCAGGTGGAGGCGCCGGAGCGCACCGTCACCGGCGGGCAGGTTACCTGGTTGCCGTCCGGCGTTCCGCCGGCGACCGTGGTGCCCGAGGGAGACACCGGGCCGGTGGCCGCGGCCGCGTCCACCGTGGTGCCCGGGGCGCCGAACGTGCCCTGCGAATTGAAGCCCGCGCACCCCGCCAGCGCGAAGGCCAGTGCGCCGCCGGCCAGAATGCGGGTCGGCAGGGCGGCGTGGAACGCCAGACGCATGTCACCTCCTCCAGAACCAAGAGGATCTGCCGGGCGCCAAGCGCCTCGGGTCCTCTCCAGAGCCCGGAAGCGGAGACATCTTCGGCGGAAGCCGGGGAGCGTCAGGCCAAGCGGGCAGCGTATATAACAAAAAGTTAAAGTCACCGGGGAGGGGGCATGCCCCCCGGATGGCTCCCACCGGGCCGCTCTCTGCTTTTATGGTTAGCGCGGGCGGAAATAAGGCCGGAGGCCGATCTTTCGGCTCCGGCCCTGTGGAGCGCCGCCGATCAGCCGCCGGAGAGGCCGGTCGGGCGGCCCACCACCACCGTCAAGGTGGTCTTGGCGCTGGCGAGGCGCTGGGCCACGCGCTTCAGGTCGTCCAGCGTCACCGCCTCGATGAGCGCGTTGCGGCGGTCGATATAATCGATGCCCAGCCGGTCGATCTGGATTTGCAGCAACTGCCCAGCCACCTTCGAGGAGGTGTCGAAGCGCAGGGCATAGCTGCCCTTGAGATAGGCCTTCGCCTCGTCCAGTTCCGCGGGCGTCGGGCCCTGGTCGAGGATCTGGCGGAACTCGTCGCCGATGATCTTGATGGATTCGGCGGCGCGCTCGTTCTTGGTGGCCGTGCCGGCGAACCACAGGCCCGCATGCTCCAGCGCCACCTGGTAAGAATAGACCGAATAGGCGAGGCCGCGCGCCTCGCGCACTTCCTTGAACAGGCGCGAGGAAAAGGCGCTGCCGCCGAGGATGTGGTTGAGCACATAGGCGGTGATGAAATCGGGGTCCTGCCGTTCCAGGCCGTCGGTGCCGATCATCACCACCGACTGGGAGACGTCGAGCGGCACCACGTCCACGGTGCCGAGGCCCTTGGGGGTGACGTCCGCCACCGGGGTGAGCTTGGCCGTCTCGGGCAGCGCGCCGAACACCCGGTCCAGCTCCTTGCCCAGATCCTCCGGCGTGATGTCGCCCACCACCGCCACCCGCAGGTTGGAGCGGGCGAGATTGGTGGCGGCGAACGCCGCCAGATGGTCGCTGGTGATCTTGGGCACGCTCTCCAGCGTGCCGTCCACCGGGCGGCCGTAGGGATGGTTCGGGAAGGCGAGGGCGAACCAGCGTTCGCTGGCGATGGCGTTGGGCTCGGTGGAGCGGCGACGCAGCGCCGCGAGCTGCGCGGTGCGGATGCGCTCGATGGCCTCGCCGTCGAAGCGCGGATGCGTCACCGCCAGGCGCAGCAGGTCGAACGCCGCCGCGCGGTTTTCCGACAGCGTGCGCACGGAACCACGGACTTCGTCGCGGTTGGCGTCGAAATGCAGCTCGATGGCCTTGTCGGCGAGGGTGCGATGGAAGGCTTCCGCATCGAGATCGCCGGCGCCTTCGTCCAGCAGCGAGGCGGCAAGGCTGGCCACGCCGGGGACGCCGGCCGGGTCCTGCGCGGCGCCGCCCAGGAAGGCGAACTCCATGGCCACCAGCGGCAGGGTGGTGTCGTGCACCAGCCAGGCCTCGATGCCGCCGGGGCTGGTGACCTTGGTGATCCGCGTGGTCTGCGACTGGGCGTTCGAAGGCGTGACGAGAGCGAGCGACATGATGACCATCGAGAAGAGGAGCACGGCGGCGCCGACGGACCGGCGGCTGACAGTGCGCCCCGCAAGGCGCGCTGTCGAATGGGACGCGGCGCGCGGCGCCGGGGCGGGACGCCTCACGAGCGGTTCTCCGCCGGCGCCTTGGGCGCGGCGGCGGGGGTGAGATAGCCGGTCACCGCCCGGCGCAGCACCAGATAGCGCTGGGCGGCCTGCTTCACCTCGTCCGCCGTCACGCTCTTCACCCGGTCGGGCCAGGCGTTCACCTGGTCCACGCTGACGCCGGTGGCCCAGGACGCGCCATAGATGCGCGCCAGGGTGGCCTGGTTGTCGCGGGCATAGATGGCGTCCGCCGTCAGGCGGGTCTTGGCGCGGGCCAGCTCCAGCTCGTCGGGGCCGGTCTCGGCGAATTTGGCGATGACGGTGTCGAGCGCGGCTTCCAGCGCCTCCAGCGTCACGCCGGGGCGCGGGGAGGCGGAGAAGCCGAAGCGGGTCTCGTCATAGGCCGTGCCCTGATACCAGGCGCCGGCACCGGCGGCGAGGCCCTGCTCGACCACCAGCGCGCGATAGAGGCGGCCGGTCTGGCCGCCGCCGAGGATCTGCGCCAGCACGTCCAGCGCCTCGGATTCGGTGCCCTTGGCGGTGCGGTAGGAGGGCACGAGATAGGAGCGCTGGAGGCTCGGCTGCGCCACGCGGGCATCGCTCAGCGAGACGCGGCGGTGGGCCTGCGGCTCGGGCTCCTGCGGGCGGTGGCGCGGCGGCGTGTCGGCGCGGGGGATCTTGCCGTAGGTCTCTTCCGCCAGCGCCTTGACCTGCGCCGGCTCCACGTCGCCCGCCACCACCAGCACGGCGTTGTTGGGGGCGTAGAAGCGGCGGTAGAAGGCCAGCGCATCCTCGCGGTTGAGCTGCTTGATCTCGTGCTCCCAGCCGATGATCGGGTGCTGGTAGGGATGGTTCACGTAAGTTGCCGCCTGGAGCGCCTCGCCCAGGCGCGCGCCGGGATCGTTGTCGGTGCGCATGCGGCGCTCCTCCAGCACCACGTCGCGCTCGGGCAGCACCACCTCGTCGGTGAGCTGGAGCCCGGTCATGCGGTCGGCCTCGAAGGTCATCACCGTCTTGAGGTGATCCTTGGCGACGCGCTGGAAATAGGAGGTGTAGTCGGTGGAGGTGAAGGCGTTTTCCTGGCCGCCGAGGCGGGCGACCTCGGCCGAGAACACGCCGGGGGCGGTCTTCTCGGTGCCCTTGAACATCAGGTGCTCCAGGAAGTGGGCGATGCCCGACTTGCCCGGCTGCTCGTCGGCGGAGCCCACCTGATACCATACCATGTGCGTGACCACCGGCGTGCGATGGTCGGGGATCACCATGATCTTGAAGCCGTTGGCGAGCTCGAACTGCGTCACCTCCGGGCCGGCGGCAGAAGCTTCGGAGGCCGCGGCGGCGGCTCCGGCGGCGGCGATGATGGCGACCATGGCGAGGCGTCTCACGTTCACGGGGCAGTTCCACGGCGCGCCCGAAGAGGCGCGCGCTCAAGAGAGATAGGGCGTCGAACGGTACCGGCCAAGGTGCCGGGCGCAGCCAATGTGCCCCATCGGCACGCGCGGCGCAGCGCCGGAGCCTGTCGTTTCGCGGTGTTTTGATCGCGGCGGCGCCCGCAGGAGCGGGGCAAGCGGGCGGCGCGGGCGCCTGACGCGCAACGGCGACGGCCGTGGGCGCAGGTGCCGGCAGGCGAAAAGGCGCGGCGCGCGCGAGAGCACCAGTGCGGCCGCGACGCGGCCTTCCGGCCCGGCATCGCGGCGCTGCGGTTCACTGGCGGTCGAACAGCGTCGGGAATTTGAACGGTTCGTTCTTCTTCTCCACCACGCCGTAGGGCGCGTTGGGCGCGGGCGTCTGGTAGCCGGGCGGGGGCTGGGTGAGGCTCTCGCGCTCCGGCTCGCCGTTGAACGCCAGCGGCTTCTCGTCGGACGGGGTGATGCCAAACCAGGACTTGAAGCCCAGTTCGCTCGGCAGCATCACGTCGCGCTTGCTGTCGGCGCCCACCGGGCCGTCGATGGCGTTGGCCTTCGCCTTGCGGCCCTTGTTGAGCTCGCTGGGAAGCAGCACGTCGCGCTTGTCCTCGTAGCGCATCACCGGGCTGTTATCGACCGACTTGGCCTGCTGTGCGCGCTGCACATCCGGATCCTTCGGCCAGTTGGGCAGCTTGGTGGAGGCCGCAGCCTGGGGCTGGGGCAGCCCGTCGGCCGCCGTCGGCGGCGGCACCACCAGCGGCGCGCGCTCGCGATACTGGATGTTGGGCTTCTGCTCTTCGATGATGCCCAGCGTGCTCAGCGTGTTGCGGACGAGGTCCGGGTCCTGCTGCGCCGCGGCCGGGGCGGCGGTGCCAAGGGCGGCGGCGGGCAAAGCCGCCAGAGCGGATGCGCCGAGGAGGAACGCACGCATCCTGGAGGTCGTCAGCGACCGTCTCATGATCTTCCGCATGGGTCCTTTCCCAATTTGCCAGGCCATTCGCATACCAGAGGCTCGCATACCAAAGGCGTCCGCGACGCTCAGGCCGGAGGATGGCCACCCTGGTCCGATGCCGCCTTAGGGCTGGCCCCAGAGGGCGGCGTTTTTGAGGCGCGCGCGAAGAGTGCATCATAAAGAAGGATCGCGACGCCCACAACGACAGCGATATCCGCCACGTTGAACACATACCAATGGTAGCCGAAGGCGTGCAGCGAGATGAAATCGAACACGCCGCCATAGACCAGCCGGTCCACGGCATTGCCGATGGCTCCGCCGATGAGCAGGCCGAGCGCCAGCCCCTCGATCCGCCGCGCGGTGCGGGCCAGCCAGACCGCGAAACCGACCGCCGCCAGCACCTTGATGGCCACCAGCACCCAGCGCCCGGTTTCGCCCTGGGGAAACAGGCCGTAGCTGATGCCGTAGTTCCACAGCACCACGAAGTCCATGAACGGCGTGATGGCGCGGATCGGCGCGCCCCAGCCGTCCGACCAGGCGAGCACGGCGGTCTTGGTGGCCTGGTCGAGGACCAGGGCCGCCAGCGCGGTCAGCACGCCGAGCCGGAGCGGTGCCATGGGCCTATTCCGCCGCCGCGCGGGCGTTGAACTCGCGCAGCGCCTGGGCGTCGCGCGGGGTCACGTCCGGATAGTCCGGGTCGGCGCCCACCTCGGGCGAGACCTTCCAGGAGCGGGCGCACTTGCGGCCGACCGCCAGGGCCGGCACCACGGCGACGCCGGGCACGTCGTCGAGCCGGAAGGCGTCCGCCGGAGCCTCGTCGGTGGCCAGGGTCGCGGCGCTGGTGATGCACACTTCCGCCAGATCGACGCCGCCGAGCGCCGCCAGCAGGTCCGGATCGGTCACGTGGATGACGGGTGCGGCCTCCAGCGAGGAGCCGATGCGCTTGGCGGCGCGCTCCACCTCCAGGGCGCCGAGCACCACGCGGCGCACCTGCCGCACCTTGCGCCACTGCTCGGCCAGCGCGGCATCGCGCCACGCCTCAGGGGTCTCAGGGAAGGTGAGGAGATGCACCGAGCCCTCTTCCGAGCCGGTCCGCGCGATGAAGGCTTCCTCGCAGGTGAAGGGCAGGATCGGCGCCAGCCAGGTGACGAGCCGGTCGAACACCTCGTTGAGCACGGTCAGGCACGCCCGCCGCGTCGGCGAGGAGATCGGGTCGCAATAGAGCGCGTCCTTGCGCACGTCGAAATAGAAGGCGGACAGCTCGTTGGTCATGAACACCGTGAGCAGCGCGTTCACCCGCTTGTAGTCGAACGCCGCATAGGCCTCGCGCACCTGCCCGTCGAGTTCGGCGAGGCGGTTGAGGATCAGGCGTTCCAGCGCCGGCATGTCGGCGAAGGCGACGCGCTCGGCGGGGTGGTAGTGGTGCAGCGAGCCCAGCAGCCAGCGCACGGTGTTGCGCAGCTTGCGGTAGGTGTCCGCCGTGGTCTTCAGGATTTCCGGGCCGATGCGCAGGTCGTCGGAATAGTCCGAGGCGCAGACCCACAGGCGCAGGATGTCGGCGCCGGATTCCTTGATGACCGACTGCGGGGCGACCACGTTGCCCAGCGACTTGGACATCTTGCGGCCGTCCTCGTCCAGCACGAAGCCGTGCGTGAGCACCACGTCGTAGGGCGGGCGCCCGCGCGTGCCGCAGCTTTCCAGCAGCGAGGAATGGAACCAGCCGCGATGCTGGTCCGAGCCTTCCAGATACATCACCCGGTCGGGGCCGTCCGGAGCGCGCTCGGCCTTCAGGTCGGGCCGCACCTCCAGGGTGAAGGCGTGGGTCGAGCCGCTGTCGAACCACACGTCCAGGATGTCGTCCACCTTGGCCCAGCCTTCGGCGGCGCGGCCCCCGAGGAAGCGCTCGCGGGCGCCGGGCTGGTACCAGGCATCCGCGCCCTCCTCCTCGAAGGCGGCGGCGATGCGGGCATTCACCTCGGCGTCGCGCAGGATCTCCACCGAGCCGTCGGCGAGCGGGCGGATGAAGACGGTGATCGGCACGCCCCAGGCGCGCTGGCGCGAGACCACCCAGTCCGGGCGGCTCTCGATCATGCCGGTGATGCGGTTCTCGCCCGCCGCCGGCACCCACTCCACGGTCTTGATGCCGGCGAGCGCGCGGGCACGCAGCGTGTCGGGCTCGTTGCCGCCGAGCGTCGCCGGGCGCGGCGCCGCCTTGCCGTCCGCGCCGCGGATGTTCTGGTCCATGGCGATGAACCATTGCGGCGTGTTGCGGAAGATCACCGGCTTCTTGGAGCGCCAGGAGTGCGGATACTGGTGCTTCAGCCGGCCGCGCGCCAAGAGGTTGCCGGCCGCCACGAGGGCGTCGATGACCGCCTGGTTGGCGTCGCCCTTCTCGCCCTTGTCGGTGATGACGCGCTTGCCTTCGAAGCCAGGCGCCTGGGCGGTGTAGAGGCTGTCCTCGTCCACAGTATAGGGGATGGCGGGGTTGATGCCGCGCTCCTCCAGCCAGCGGCGGTGCTGGGTCCAGATCTCGAAATCCTCGCGGCCGTGGCCGGGAGCGGTGTGGACGAAGCCGGTGCCGGCATCGTCGGTGACATGGTCGCCGTCGAGCAGCGGCACCTTGAAGTCGTAGCCGATGCCGGCCAGCGGATGGGCGGTGACAAGCTCGGCCAGTTCGGCTGCGGACACGTCCGCGCGTCGCGCGAAGGTGGTGGCACGGGCGGCCTTGAAAACGTCCTCCGCCAGCTTGTCGGCGAGGATCAGCCGGTCGCCGGCCTTGGCCCAATTGTCCGCCGGGGCGTCCGTGACCTCATAGAGGCCATAGGAAATCTTGGCGGAGAAGGAGATGGCGCGGTTGCCCGGCATGGTCCAGGGAGTGGTGGTCCAGATCACCACATAGGCACCGGCAAGCTCGCCGCCCTGCACCGGAAACTTCACCCACACCGTATCGCTGGTGTGGTCGTGATATTCCACCTCGGCCTCGGCCAGGGCTGTCTTCTCCACCACCGACCACATCACCGGCTTGGAGCCGCGATAGAGCAGGCCGTTGTCGGCGAACTTCATGATTTCGCGGGCGATCTGCGCCTCGCCGATGAAGCTCATGGTGGTGTAGGGGTGCTCCCAGTCGCCCTCGACGCCGAGGCGCTTGAACTCGGTGCGCTGCTCGTTCAGCCAGTGGCCGGCATAGGCGCGGCACTCCTGGCGGAAGGCGATCATGGCGGCGCTGTCCGCGAGGTCGGGCTTGGTCTTGCCCTTCTTGCGGTAGTTCTCCTCCTCGATCTTCCATTCGATCGGCAGGCCGTGGCAATCCCAGCCGGGCACGTAATTGCTGTCGTGGCCCAGCATCTGCTGCGAGCGGGTCACCACGTCCTTCAGGATCTTGTTGAGGGCGTGGCCGATATGGATGTTGCCGTTGGCGTAGGGCGGGCCGTCATGCAGCACGAAGCGCGGGCGGCCGCGTCCGGCCTCGCGCAGGCGCTCGCGCAGGCCGAGCCGCGCCCAGCGCTCCAGCAGTTCCGGCTCCTTCTTGGGCAGGCCCCCGCGCATGGGGAAGGGCGTCTGCGGCAGGAACAGGGTGGCGGAATAGTCGACGGCGTCGGACGGCGTCTTGTCGGCAGGCGTCTTGTCGGGAGGCGTCTTGTCGGTCATGGGTCGGGCTCGAATAGGGATCGTTGCGTCGCGTGCGTCACACTGCCCGGCTGACCCCGTGCGCGCTCAGGCGCGGCGGCGGGGCGCCGGGCGACTAATTCGCGCTGTCGCGACAGAGATTGCGGTCCCGAGGGGCATCGAAAAGGCCATGGCCGGCTTCTAGCAGGCAGGCCGCCGCCGGGAAAGGGCCGAATGGGCCGGGCCGGCGGGCGTCCTGCGCGGGATCGGCGGCGCGCAGCGGCAATGAAAAAGGCCCTGGCTCGTAAGCCAGGGCCCGTCTTCCCCTCTTTTTATGCGATGGCGCCCGGCGTGGGCCGGGCAGCGGAGAGGGCGGCGCCGCACGCGCCGCCCGGCCGCTCAGCTGTGGTAGGCGCGCTCGCCGTGCTCGGTGATGTCGAGACCCTCGCGCTCCTTCTCCACCGTGGCGCGCAGCCCGACGACCGCATGCACGATGTAGAACAGGATGGCGGAGCCGACGCCCGACCACACCAGGGTGATGGCGACAGCCTTGAGCTGGGCGATCACCTGGGTGGCCATGTCGTAATCCGCCACCTTGCCGGTGGTGTAGTCGAAGATGCCGGTGCCGCCGAGCGCCGGGCTGACGACGATGCCGGTGGCGATGGCGCCGAAGATGCCGCCGATGCCGTGCACGCCGAACACGTCCAGGCTGTCGTCATAGCCGAAAGCGTTCTTCACCGTGGTGCAGAAGAAGAAGCAGACGACGCCGACGACGAGGCCGGAGATGAGGGCGCCCATGATGCCGGCGAAGCCGGCCATGGGGGTGACGGCCACGAGGCCGGCCACCGCGCCCGACACGACGCCGAGCATGGAGGGCTTACCCTTGGCGAGCCATTCCACGATCATCCAGGACAGGGCCGCGGCGCAGGTGGCGATGAAGGTGTTCATCATGGCCAGCGCGGTGAGGCCGTTGGCTTCGAGGTTCGAGCCGGCGTTGAAGCCGAACCAGCCGACCCACAGCAGGCCGGCGCCGACCAGCGTGAGGGTGAGCGAGTGGGGCTGGAACGCCTCCTTGCCGAAGCCGGTGCGCTTGCCGACGATCAGGCAGCCGACGAGGGCGGCGATACCGGCATTGATGTGCACCACGGTGCCGCCGGCGAAGTCGATGGCGCCGATCTTGTAGATGTAGCCGGCATCCGCCAGCACGGCGTCGAGGGTCGCCTGGGCCGCCGCCTTGCCGCCGGCGTCAGCCGCCGCCAGGGCCTTGGCCGCCGCGTCGACCGCATCCGGGCCGGCCCAGTACCAGACCATGTGGGCCATGGGGAAATAGATGAAGGTGACCCACAGCGGCACGAACAGCACGATCGCCGAGAACTTCACGCGCTCCGCGAACGCGCCGAAGATCAGCGCCGGGGTGATCATGGCGAAGGTCATCTGGAAGGCGACGAAGGCCAGCTCCGGAATGGCCACGCCCACCGAGAAGGTGGCGCCGGCGGATTCCGTGGTGACGCCGGACATGAAGGCCTTGGAGAAGCCGCCGATGAAGTCCGAGCCGCCGGTGAAGGCCAGCGAATAGCCGTAGAGCACCCAGATGATGCCGACGACGCAGACGGTGTAGAACACCTGCATCAGCACCGAGAGCATGTTCTTGGTGCGGACGAGGCCGCCGTAGAACAGGGCCAAGCCCGGCACCGACATCATCAGCACCAGCAGCGAGGATACCAGCATCCACGCCGTATCGCCCTTGTTGATGACCGGCGCCGCAGCGGCGGCGGCCGCTGCGTCCGGCGCCGGGGTGGCGGTCTGCGCCAGAACGGGCAGCGCCAGCGCCGTAACGGCAAGGAGCGTGGGAAGTCCCACGCGGGACCACGTCTTGAGATTCATGGAAGAAGGCTCCGTGAAATGAGAAAAGATCAGAGCGCGTCGGCGTCGGTTTCGCCGGTGCGGATGCGCACCGCGTGATCGATCTGGAAGACAAAAATCTTCCCATCGCCGATCTGGCCCGTCTTGGCGGAGGCGGTAATGGCTTCGACAACCTTGGCGACCTGATCGGATGGCACCGCCACCTCGATCTTCAGCTTCGGCAGGAAGCTCACGGCATATTCGGCGCCACGATAAATTTCCGTGTGACCCTTCTGCCGGCCGTAGCCTTTCACTTCCGTGACGGTGAGCCCGTGCACTCCGATGCCGGTGAGGGCGTCGCGCACCTCTTCCAGCTTGAACGGCTTGATGATGGCCATCACGATCTTCATGGATCGGTCCCTGTCCCCGTAATGCCCCCCCGATCCGACGGATCCGGCTGGCGTTTCTCTCCGGCTCCGCCGCGCGGGACGGGGAAATCCCAACCACGGCAAGGCAAGCCTGGCTTGGGGGAATCAAGGAGCGTGCCAATTCAGGGGGATGGGGCCGTGGCGTGCTTATTTTCTCGCCAGAGCGCGCAGGGCCACGCGCATGCCGCGTTGCCGCCTCTTTTTGTGCCTATTTTTTAATCTTAAAGTCCAAGAAGTGGGCGCCTACAGGTCGCGGACCCGCATCAGCCCTTCCTGTACCGCCGATGCCACCAGCCGCCCGTCCCGCGTATAGAGCGCGCCGCGGCAGAAGCCCCGGCTCGCCTGGGCCGAGGGGCTGTCCTGGATGTAGAGCAGCCATTCGTCGGCGCGGAACGGCCGGTGGAACCACAAAGCGTGGTCGAGGCTGGCCACCTGAAGGTCGGGGTCGAACACGCTGCGCCCGTGCGGCACCAGGGCCGCCTGCAGCAGCGAGAGGTCGGACGCATAGGTCAGCACCGCCCGGTGGATCGCGGGATCGTCCGGCAGTGGGCCGCGCGTGCGCACCCAGATGCCCGGCCGCGCGTCGGAAGCCTGGCCGGCGAGGAAGGTCGGGCTGATGCCGACGGGCTTCACTTCGAGCGGGCGCAACGCCATCCAGTCCCGCGCGGCGGCGGCGGGGAAGCGCTCCAGCAGCTTCTGGCGCCAGGCGGCGTCGGAGGGCAGGTCCTCGGGCGGAGGCACCTCGGGCATCGGCGCCTGGTGGGTGATGCCCTCCTCCTCCAGCTGGAAGGAGACCGCCATGGAGAAGATCGCCTTGCCGTGCTGGATCGCCACCACCCGCCGGGTGGTGAAGCTCTTGCCGTCGCGGATGCGGTCCACTTCATAGACGATGGGGATGTTCGGATCGCCGCCCAGCAGGAAATAGCCGTGCAGCGAATGCGGCGGGCGGTCCCGCTCCACCGTCCGCTCGGCGGCCACCAGAGCCTGTGCTACCACCTGCCCTCCGAACACGCGGCCGCCGCCGGGGGAGCCGCTGCGACCCCGGAACAGATTGATCTCAAGCTGTTCCAGATCGAGGATGGTAAGAAGGGTTTCGACGTCGGTCATGGTCGGATGGAACTCGCGGCGGGACGAAGGCGGTTAGGGTGCGAGCCAGCCACGGCGCGCACCGATCCGTCAAGGTCGCGCTGGCGGACGGGATTTCGGCAGGCAGGTCCGGCTTTGGGCCGCAAGGAGAGATGAATGGGTAGGGATGGCAGGCCGGATGCGGCGGCGACCAAGGCCGACGTGGTGATTGCGGGCGGCGGGCTCGCGGGCCTGAGCCTCGCGCTGGCGCTGAAGGACGGCCTCGGCGCCGATGCGGCGATCACCGTCTATGACCCCGGCTTCGGCCGCCCGCTCACCGGCGACCGGCGCTGCTCGGCCATCGCCGCCGGCGCCCGCCGGCTGCTCACCGTGCTCGGCGTCTGGGACCAGGTGGCCGATGACGCCCAGCCCATGACCACCATGATCGTGACCGACAGCCGCACCCGCGACGTCGCCCGCCCGGTCTTCCTCACCTTCGACGGCGACGTGGAGCCCGGCGAGCCGTTCGCCTACATGGTGCCCAACGCCACGCTCCAGCGCGCGCTGACGCTGGCCTCCGAGCGCGCGGGCATCGACATGCGCGCCGCCACGGTCGCCGATTTTACCGCCGACCGCGCGGGCGTGACGGTGATGGGCAGCGACGGCGCCACGCTGCGCGCGGGATTGCTGGTGGCCTGCGACGGCGCCAAGTCGCGGCTGCGCAGCCTGGCCGGCATCACCACCACCTCCTGGGGCTACAACCAGTCGGCGATCACCTTCACCGTGGAGCACGAGCGCCCGCACGAGGGCCGGGCCGAGGAGCATTTCCTGCCCGCCGGGCCCTTCGCCACGCTGCCGCTGCCGGGCAACCGCGCCTCCATCGTCTGGACCGAGCGCACGCCCGATGCCCAGCGCATGGTCGAGCTGCCTGACTACCGCTTCCAGGAAGAGCTGGAGCAGCGCTTCGGCCATGCGCTCGGCTGGGTGAAGGTGGAGACCAGGCCGCAGGTCTATCCGCTCGGCTTCGCCATGGCGCGCAGCTTCATCGGCGAGCGGTTCGCGCTGGTGGGGGATGCGGCGCATCTCATCCATCCCATCGCCGGGCAGGGCCTCAACATGGGCCTGCGCGACGTGGCGGCGCTGGCCGAGGCGATGACGGACGCGGCCCGGGTCGGCCTCGACTTCGCCTCGCCCCAGGTGCTGGAGCGCTACCAGCGCTGGCGGCGGTTCGATACCTTCGCCATGGGGGTGGCGACCGACACGCTGAACAAGCTTTTCTCCAACCAGTCCGACGCCTTGCGGCTAGTGCGGGACGTCGGGCTCGGGCTGGTGGACCGGCTGCCGCGGCTCAAGGGGCTGTTCATCCGCGATGCCGCCGGCCTCACCGGCGCGGTGCCGAAGCTGCTGCGGGGCGAGGCGCTCTGAAGGAGCGTCCCGCCGCCGGGAACCCGCGTCAGCGCTTGATTTCGCTCTCGTCCAGGCGGCGGGCCTCGTCGGCCAGCATGATCGGGATACCGTCGCGGATCGGATAGGCGAGGCGGGCGGAGCGCGAAACCAGCTCCTGCCGGGCGCGGTCATAGTCCAGCGGGCCCTTGGTGAGGGGGCAGACCAGGATTTCCAGCAGCTTGGGATCGACCTCGTGGCCGGGGCGCTGGGTTTGGGTCATCGCTCTGTCCTTTGTCAGTCGTCACGCGCTTCGCCGCGGACTTCACCGCTCGCGACACCGTGTCATACGCCATCATGCGGGGCGCCGCCGAAGGCGTGCGCACCATATCGGCGCGCACCGGGTGGTCCAAGCGGTTTTGCCGGCGCCGGGCGCGCCGGTCACGGACCGATCCCTTGGCTTCACCCGAAGCGATGGCAGCGATCAGCACTTGTTGCTTTTCGCGGCTCCCCGCCCCGTGTAGAGCACCGCCGATGCGAGCGGCGCCGTGGGCGCCGCCGCGACCTTCGTTCCGGCGGGCCTGCCCCCGCGAGTATCGCCTTATGCCCTCCCGCGTCACCCTCGGTCTCCTGCTCGGCTTCATCGGCGTCGTCATCTTCGGCGCCACCGTGCCGGCGACGCGCATCGCCCTCAATGGCCTCGATCCCTTCTTCATCACCTTCGGCCGCGCGGCGCTGGCCGGGCTGATGGCGGGCGCCATGCTGCTGGTGCGCCGCCGGGTCCCTTGGGCGGGGCGCAAGGGCGCGTTCCGCGACCTGCTGATGGTGGTCGCCTCCCTGATGTTCGGCTTTCCCCTGCTGATGGCCTTCGGCATGCAGAGCGTGCCGGCGAGCCATGCGGGCGTGGTGCTGGGCCTGCTGCCCATCGCCACCACGCTCGGCGCCATGGTGTTCTCCGGCGAGCGGCCGAGCCCGGCCTTCATGGCCTTCAGCGGGCTCGGGGCGGCGCTGGTGCTGGTGTTCGCCGCCCGCAACGGCGGTCTGGACCGCTTCGGCACCGGCGACCTGCTGCTGCTGGGATCGGTGGCCGCCTGCGGCATCGGCTATCCGGTGAGCGCGCGCCTCGCCCGCTTCATGCGGGGCTGGGAGGTGATCGCCTGGGCGCTGGTGATCGCTCTGCCGATCACCCTGCCCGCCGCCCTCCTGTTCCTGCCGCGGGAACTGGCCGCCGTGCCGGGGCCGGCCTGGATCGGCTTCCTCTACGTGGCGGCCATGAGCCAGTTCATCGGCTTCTTCTTCTGGAACGCCGGGCTCGCCATGGGCGGGGTGGCGCGGGTGGCGCAGGTGCAACTGCTCCAGACCTTCGTCACCATCGCCCTGGCCTGGCCGATCAATGGCGAGCCGCTGGACCTGGAGACGGTGATGTTCGCGGTGGCGGTGGTGGCGGTGGTCGCCCTGGGCCGCAAGGCCAAGGTGCGCACGGCCCCGGCGCCCGCCGAATAGGCCGGACCGAGAGGCCCGGCCGTGCGTTGCGATCAGTCGTCGAGGCCGAGCGTGGGCTCGGCCCGGCGCTCCAGCACGCCACGGATGGCGTCCACCATCCCGGCTTCCTTCACCGTGACCTGCGCCGGGCGGGCGGCGCGGTATTCCGCATGGTCGGCGATGCCGGCGGCGATCTTCGCGCCCTCCACCAGATCCTTGATCTGGACCTCGCCGGCCTCCTTTTCATTCGAGCCCTGGATGATCACCGCCGGCGCGTTGCGCTTGTCGGCATATTTCATCTGCGCCTTCATGCCCGAGCCGCCGAGATACATCTCGGCGCGGATGCCGTTGGCGCGCAGCTTCGCCACCATGGCCATGTAGTCGGCGGCGCGGTCGCGATCCATCACCAGCACCACCACCGGGCCGATCTCGGCCTCGGTTTCCATCTTGCCGAGGTGCGCCAGGGCATGCAGCAGCCGCGAGACGCCGATGGAGAAGCCGGTGGCCGGCACGCTCTCGCCCCGGAAGCGCGCCACGAGGCCGTCATAGCGCCCGCCGCCAGCCACCGAGCCGAAGCGCACCGGGCGGCCCTTCTCGTCCTTCACCTCGAAGGTGAGTTCCGCCTCGTAGACCGGGCCGGTGTAATATTCGAGGCCGCGCACGACCGAGGGGTCGATGACGATGCGCCCGTCGTCATAGCCGCCGGCGGCGACGAGGGCGGCGATCTCGCGCAGCTCGGCGATGCCGGCAAGGCCGGTCTCGCTCGATCCCACCACGTCCACCAGCTTCGCAAGGCCCTCGGTGCCGGTGCCGGCGTTGACGAAGGCGAGCACCTTGTCGATGGCGGCGGCTTCAAGCCCCGCGCCCTTGGTGAAGTCGCCGCTTTCTTCCTTCGGATTTTCCCAGCGGCCAGGGCCGAGCAGGTCGCGCACGCCGGCGGCGCCGATCTTGTCCAATTTGTCGATGGCCCGCAGCACGATGAGCCGCTTGCCGGCATTCTCCGCGCCGCCGAGGCCGATGGCCTCCAGCACGCCGTCGAGCACCTTGCGGTTGTTGACCTTGATGACGTAGTCGCCGCGCGCGATGCCCACCGCCTCCAGCGTGTCGGCGGCCATCATGCAGATCTCGGCATCCGCCGCCACCGAGGGCGCACCCACCGTGTCGGCGTCGAACTGCATGAACTGGCGGAAGCGGCCCGGGCCCGGCTTCTCGTTGCGGAACACATAGCCGTTGCGATAGGAGCGGTAGGGCTTGGGCAGCGCGTCGAAATGCTCGGCCACGTAGCGCGCCAGCGGCGCGGTCAGATCGTAGCGCAGCGACAGCCACTGCTCGTCATCGTCCTGGAACGAGAACACGCCCTCGTTCGGCCGGTCCTGGTCGGGCAGGAACTTGCCCAGCGCATCGGTGTATTCGATGGCCGGGGTCTCCAGCGCCGCGAAGCCGTACAGCTCGTAGACGGCGCGGATCTTCTCCAGCATGGCGCGGGTGGCGACGAGTTCCGCCCCCGTGCGATCCACGAGGCCGCGCGGCAGGCGGGCCTTCGGCTTGGTATCGGTGGCCATGGGAAAAATGCCTGTTCTTCTTGAATCTGGTGGGCCTCGCGGCCGTCACGGGCCTCTTAAAGAAGGCGCGGCTGGGTCGCAAGTTTCGGCGCCGGCGCGCCGTCGGCGAGGCGGATGGCATCGCCCGGCCGGATCGTCCCGCCCGCCAGCACCTTGGCATAGACGCCGCAGTCCGCATGGCCATAGGCCCGGGCGAGGCCCTTGACCACATTGAGGTCGCGCGCGGCGGTGTCCGGGTTCACGCTGGTGGCGGCGCAGCGCACGGTGCGCTTGAGCACCTGGAGGCGCACCTGATCGCCCACCGCCAGCACGCGGCCGACGAGGTCGAGCTCCGAACCCGCCGCCCAGCCGTCCAGCAGCAGGTTCATGCGGAAGCGGCGCGGATCGACGGGCGCGCCCATGCGGATTTCCAGGTCGCGCACGCTGGCGAGGTTGAGCAGCGAGACGAAGCCGGCTTTCAGCGAATCCGTGAAGCGGTGGCCGTCCGGCGCGGTCAGCACGCGCAGCGCGCCCTGGGCGTCCGCGCCCATGTAGTCGGTGAAGAAGGCCTCGATGGTGGCGCGGCCCTCGGCCGTGGAGAGGTCGCCCTCCGCCAGCAGCTTGCCGTCCCGCGCCACGGTGAGGGTGGAGGTGGGCTGGTCGTAGCTTGTCTGGAGGGCGGCGAGCGTCTCGTCGCGCATCAGCACCAGGAAGGCGGTCTTGGGCTTGTATTCGGGCGCGGCCGGGTCGAAGCCGCTGGGGCCGTTCTCGATGGCGTGCAGCCGGTCACCGGGAAAATAAGCGCCGGCCACCAGTTCGATGCTGTCCAGCGCCTCGTGCGACAGCCCCTTCACGGGATAGCGGTGGATGGCGGCAAGCTCTGCGGTCATGGCGGTCCCCGGGGCGGCGAGGGCTAAAGCACGCGCCGATCAGCTTGCGATGCAAGCTGATCGGATCGCGCTCTAAGGGCTCGCACCCGCCACGGGCGTGGTCAAGCGGCGGCCGCGCAGGCGTGCCATGCACGCTCGCCCCGGACCGCCTCAGCGGGCGGCGGCGGTTCCCTGCCGGGCGAGGACGAAGATCTGGGCGGCGAGGCCGACGACGAGCAGGCCGAGCAGGCTGCCCTGCGCGCCGAGCAGCAGCGGCGCATGCAGGTCCGTGACCAGCGGGTGGCCATCCGGCACGCGGCGCAGGACCTCGGTGACGGTGGGCAGCATCAGCAGGAAGGTGGCGAAGCTCAGGCAGATGGTCTCCGCATATCGCCCCGCGCGTCCCAGCGGCAGGAAGCCGACGCCGTAGCCGGCGAGCAGCAGGACGAGGGTGAGGGCGCCGATGACATAGCTGACGGGGGCGTGCGCGACGAGAAACACCGTGGCGGCGCCGATCAGCATGGAGACGAAATAGATGAGGCCGGCGGTGGAGCGCGGCACGATCCGGCCGTAGCGCGCGAACATGTACAGGGCGACGGGAATGGCCGGCAGGCTGCCGAGCGTGTGCAGCCAGCCAAGGGGAGAGATGCCGAACATGGGGCGGTCCTTTTCAGCGGGGGGATGGATGGGGATGCGTATACCTACTAGTAAGTAGTTTTTGAGCGAGGCACGGGTCGGCCGCCTCTCCGTCCTGTCGCGGTCAGGGGGCGAGGCGTTCCAGCAGCGGGCGGGTGATGAGGCCGAACATGGCGGGGTCGCCATAGGCGCGGGCCGAGAGCATGGCCCCGTGCACGGTGGCCATGAAGGCTTCCGCCTCGGCGTCCGGCGTTCCGGCCAGGCGCAGGGTGCCCGCGCGGGCGCCACGGCCCAGCACGGATGTCAGCCAGGCCGACAGGGCGCGGAAATGCGCGCGCACCTCGACCACCACGTCGTCGGGCAGCACCGGGATCTGGCCCGCCAGCAAGGCGCAGACGCAGAAGGGCGCGGTGGCGTCCGTGATGCAGGCTTCCCAATAGCCGGTATAGGCGCGCAGTTGCGCCGCCGGCTCCGGGACGTTGCGCTCCAGCGCGGCGATGGCGGCGGCGGCCTCCGCGCGATAGCGGGAGACGAGCGTGCGCACCAGGTCGGGCTTGGTGGGGAAATGGTGGTGGATGCTGGCGTTGCGGATGCCGACCACCTTGGCGATGTCGGCATAGCTGAAGCCGTTGTAGCCGCCCGCGAGGATCAGCGTGCGGGCGCAGGTGAGGATGTCGTCGGCGGTGGTGGCGGATCGGCTCATGCGGTGCGTATACCTTCTAGTAGGTAGATTGACAAGGGCCGGTGCGATGACGCCTCCTTGCGGTGTCCCGCGCCCCGCCCCCCTTGGCGGTGCTTCCGGGGGCACGGGCGGGACGATGCCCGCAATGGGGGGACGATGCCGATGCCTGCCTTCGAGCCCGGCGATCCTGACTACCAGCGCCGCGTGCGCGACAGCTTCGCCCGTCAGCCTTTCATGGCGACGCTGGGCGCCGAGCTCGCCGCCGTGACGCCGGGGCGGGTGGAGGTGGTGCTGCCCTATGCCGAGGGCGTCACCCAGCAGCACGGCTTCTTCCACGGCGGCTCCATCGGCGCCATCGCCGACACGGCGGGCGGCTATGCGGCGTTCACGCTGTTTCCGGCGGAGTCCACGGTGCTGACCGTGGAATACAAGATCAACATCATGGCGCCGGGCAAGGGCGAGCGGCTGGTGGCCATCGGCGAGGTGGTCCGCTCCGGCCGCACGCTCACCATCGTCCGGGTGGACGTGCATGCGGAGGCGGCGGGCGCGCGCACCTTGTGCGCCACCGCCACCCAGACGCTGATCTGCCTCGCCGGCCGCAGCGACGGCCCGGCCTGAGCGGCCGCGCGCCGCGCCGGCGGCGCAAGCCCGAGGCAAGGGATCGCCCGCCTAATCGCTTTGTCGCAAAGCTGACGCCCGGCCTCAGGCCGCGCGCGGCGCGCCTTGGGCGATTGGGGGAGAGCGATGCGGTTTCTGTCGAGGGCACGGTCCGCCGGCCGGAGCGGCGCGATGCTGCGGGTCAGGCATTTCGCCATCGCGGGCCTCGCCGTCGCCGGCTTCCTCGTCGCCAGTCCCGCGCTGGCGGACGAGCTCAGCTTCGAGCCGGCCGGCGCCCCGTCCGCTTACGCCATTCCCGACGTGCAGCCGGACGTGCGCGGCATCGCCCCGGGCATGACTGAGGCGGAGGTCCGCGCCGCCTTGGCGAAGGCCTATCCCGGCGTGCTGCCGGACGCCACCCGGGCCAACATCACCTATGTGCGCGACGGCGTGGTGTTCCGCTCCCGCCCGGTGCTGGCGCAGGTGTCGGTGCTGGCGCAGACGCAGGCCGGGCAGGACGAACTGACGGTCAATTTCGGCCTGCCCACCACCGGGAGCCCGGCGCTCGGCATCCAGCGCCGCATGGACTTCGCCAACGGCCCCGCCGCGCCGCGCGTCGCCGCTCTGGCCGCCCAGGTGATCGAGAAATACGGCCCGCCCTCGTTCGAGCGCAGCGACGCGCGCTATGGCGGGCGCACCCTCATCTGGCTGTTCGGCGGCGGCAAGGCGCAGGCCTGCGGCGGCACCAAGCCCGCCTGCCCCTATATCTCGGCGTCCTTCGCCATCGGCCGGCTCGATGCCTACCGCAAGGCGGTGGAGGACAAGAGCGAGCTGATGATCCAGGTGGACCTCATCGGCCACATGCAGGACCCCGCGCGGGTGAAGACCTTCAAGACCACGCTGGCCGACAATCGCGGCGCGGTGGCGACCTATGAGGCCGCGCAGGAGCAGATCCTCGCCGTGGTCGACGGCCGCATGGCCGAGAGCCGCACCGGGGCGGGCGTGCCCAAGCTCTGAGGGCTCGACAGGCCGGCCGCGCGGTGCTCCAAGCGGCGGGACCTCCCGCCGAGAGCCTGCCCGCATGCGCTTCCCCGAACCCCTCGTCCCCGCCACCCTGGTGCGCCGCTACAAGCGCTTCCTGGCCGACGTGGTGCTGGCGGACGGGTCCGAGGTCACCGTCCACGTGGCCAATTCCGGCGCCATGCTGGGGCTGATGGCGCCCGGCGCGCGGGTCTGGCTGGCGCCCAAGGCGGGGCGGGGGCTGAAGCTGCCCTACGGCTGGGAGCTGGTGGAGGCCGATTTCGGCGCCGGGCCCGAGCTGGTGGGCGTCAACACCATGCATCCCAACGCCTTGGTGGCCGAGGCCATCGCCGCCGGACAGGTGCCGGAGCTGGCCGGCTATGACCGCCTGCGGCGCGAGGTGAAATATGGGGTGAACAGCCGCATCGACCTGCTGCTGGAAGGCGAGGGGCGCCCGCCGTGCTTCGTCGAGGTGAAG
Organism: Azorhizobium doebereinerae UFLA1-100; assembly: GCF_000473085.1. Classification (GTDB taxonomy): domain Bacteria; phylum Pseudomonadota; class Alphaproteobacteria; order Rhizobiales; family Xanthobacteraceae; genus Azorhizobium; species Azorhizobium doebereinerae. Next base: position 23,294 of record NZ_AXBA01000013.1, on the reverse strand, counting down.
AACGTGCATCTCATGCGCCGGCCCGGCATGGCCGAGTTTCCCGATTGCGCCACCGCGCGCGGGGCCAAGCATCTGGCCGAACTCGCCGCCGAGGCGCGCGCCGGACACCGGGCGGTGATGGTCTATCTCAGCCAGATCGCCTCGGCGCGCGAGATCCGCCTCGCCCGCGACCTCGACCCGGTTTATGGCCGCGCCTTCGATCTCGCCCGCGCGGCGGGGGTGGAGGCCATCGGCCTCGTCTGCCGCATCGACGCGGAGGGGATCGCGGTGGCGGGGGCCATCCCCATGCTGGGCTGACTGCGAACAGCGTTGGAGCCGCTTGCCCGCCGCCCGGCTCTGGGGCACTTTCCGCCCCATGTCGAGCACAGCCCCCCGCCCCATCCTCCTGCCCGCCGACCGTCTCGCGAGCGCCCTGGAGCGCATCGCCCAGCGCATCGGCCCGGCTTATGTCCTGACCGCGCCGTCCGACATGGACGGCTATCTCGTGGAGCAGCGCGGCCTGTTCCGCGGCACCACGCCCGCCGTGGTGCGGCCCGGCTCCACCGAGGAGGTGGCCTTCGTGGTGAAGGCCTGCGCCGAGGCGGGCATCCCGATCGTGCCGCAGGGCGGCAACACCGGCCTCGTGGGCGGGCAGGTGCCGTTCGGCGCGCTGCTGCTCTCGCTCGGCCGCCTCAACAAGGTGCGCGCGCTGGACGCCACCGATTTGACGCTCACCGCCGAGGCCGGCTGCACCCTGCACCAGATCCAGCAGGCGGCGGCGGCGGCGGACTGCCTGTTCCCGCTCTCCATCGCCTCGGAAGGCACCTGCCAGATCGGCGGCAACCTCGCCACCAATGCCGGCGGCACCGCCGTGCTGCGCTACGGCAACACCCGCGACCTCGCCCTCGGCCTGGAAGTGGTACTGGCGGACGGGCGGGTGTGGAACGGCCTGTCGCGCCTGCGCAAGGACAATACCGGCTACGACCTGAAGAACCTGTTCGTCGGTTCGGAGGGCACGCTCGGCATCATCACCGCCGCCGTGCTGCGCCTGTTCCCCAAGCCGCGCCAGCGCGCCACCGCGCTGGTCGGGGTCGCCGATGTGCACCAGGTGCTGGCGCTGTTCCGCCGCCTGCGCGCGGTGGCGGGCGACACGCTGACCGGCTTCGAGTTCCTGCCCGACTTCGGCATGGAGACGGTGCTCGCCCACATGCCCGGCGCGGTGCGGGCGATCCAGGGCCGCCACGCCTTCTATGCCCTGGCCGAGCTGACCTCCACCCGCCAGGACGACGACCTCGCCGCCATGGTGGAGGCGGTTCTCGGCGAAGCCTTCGAGGCGGGCGAGGTGGAGGATGCGGTGATCGCCGCCAGCGAGAGCCAGTCGCTCGCCTTGTGGAAGCTGCGCGAGGACCTGTCCGAGGCGCAGAAGTTCGAGGGCGGCTCCATCAAGCACGACGTCTCGGTGCCGGTATCCAAGGTGGCCGAGTTCGTCGAGAAGGCCACCGCCGCCTGCGAGGCGCACATGCCGGACCTGCGGGTCTGCGCCTTCGGCCATATCGGCGACGGCAACGTGCACTTCAACCTCAGCCAGCCCGTGGGCATGGACAAGCAGGCCTATCTGGAGAGCTGGGAAGGCTTCAACCGCATCGTCCACGACCTCGTGGCGTCCTACGGCGGCTCGATCTCCGCCGAGCACGGCATCGGCATCCTGAAGCGCGAGGAACTGGTCCACTACAAGGACGAGGTGGCCCTCGACGTGATGGCCGCGCTGAAGGCGGCGCTCGACCCCGCCGGCCTGCTCAACCCCGGCAAGGTGCTGCTGCCCAAGGCGGAGTGAACGCCCGGCCTCCGCCCGGCGGTGCTCCCGCCGGGCCGGCCCACGGGCCTCAGTAGGCCCGCTTGACGCCGAGCGCGGTGAAGATGGCGAGGCAGAGCGGCACCGCCGCGGCCAGGAACACCATCCGCGAGAAATGGTGGTCCATCAGCGCGCCATAGACGAGCGGGGCCCCCAGCGAGCCGATGTCGAAGCCCGAATAGACCACGCCGAAGACCTTGCCCGTCGCCCCCTTGGGCGCCGCGCGGCGCACCAGCACGTCGCGCGAGGGCATGGACAGCCCGATGGCGAGGCCGATGCCGATCAGCAGCCCGGCGGTGACGAAGGCCGGCGGCGCGCCGAGCGGGATCAGCGCCGCGCAGACGGCGGCGGCGGCGAGCCCGCTCATGGCGATGCGGTGGTGGTGGGTGGCGCGGTCGGCCAGCACCCCGCCGGCCAGCACGCCGGCGGCGGTGGCGAGCTGGTAGGCGGTGATGGTCAGCGTGGCGAAGCCGGCCGAGAACAGGAAGCCCTCCTGCAACGCCGCGATGCTGAAGTTCTGGATCCCCACCAGCGCCAGCGAGGACAGGAAGAAATAGAGGAAGGCCAGCAACACCACGGGCATCATCAGCACGCGGGTGAAGGAGAGCGGCGGGGCGGTCTCGCCGCCCGCCTTGGCGTGCTCGTGGCTGGTGGGGCTGTGCAGCACCGGGCGGACCAGGACCAGCGCCAGGGTCAGCCCCAGCGCGGCGAGGCCCATGGTGGTGAGCGCCACCCGCCAGCCGAACGCCAGCGCCAGCGCGCCGGAGACCAGGGGCGAGGCTGCGAAGCCGAAGTTGCCGGCGATCACATGGGCGGCGAACGCCCGGCCGAGCCGCTCCGGCGAGATGCGGTGGCTGAGGATGGAGAGGTCCGCCGGGTGGTAGACCGCATTGCCGAGCCCGGCCAGCAGCACCAGCGGCAGCATCAGCCAATAGGTCGGCGCCAGCCCCACGGCGGCGATGGCGCCGCCGTGCAGCGCCATGCCGCCCAGCAGCAGCCGGTGGGCGCCGAAGCGGTCCACCAGGATGCCCGCCAGCACCTGGCCGGAGCCGGAGGCGAGATAGAAGACCGAGAGCAGCAGGCCCAGCTCGGTGAAGGACACGCCGAGGTCCGCGCGCATGGCGATGAACAAGGGCGCGAAGGAGAGCTGGAGCAGATGGCTGGTGAAATGGGCCGTGCCCACGGCGGAGATGGTGGCGAACTCGCGCGAAGGGGCGGGCAGGCGGGCTGCGGCTACGGACACGGCGCTTCTCCGGACGCCGGTCTCGTATTCGCGGGCCGGCTTGAGGGTTAGTACCCTGGTTCGCGCCGCGCGGAAACGGCGGGAGCAATGCTCCACGCACATGGCCCGCCGCCGGCGCCGCAGGACAGACGGTAATGTGGTGGTTGCCGCCGGCCGGCCTACAGGCTGTGGCGCCGGGCGCTGCCGCCGAAATAGCGCAGGGTCAGGCAGGTGATGTCGTCCGCCTGCGGCGCGCCGCGCTCGAAGGCGCGCACCGAGGCCAGCACGCGCTGCGGCGTCTCCGGCACCGGCCAGTGGGCGGCGTCCTCCGTCAGCAGGTGCGCCAGCCGGTCGTCGCCATAGGCGTTGCCGTCGACGTCGAACGCCTCGGTCACGCCGTCGGTGTAGAGGAACAGCGTGTCGCCCGGCGACAGGGTCAGCTCGCCTTCCTGGTAGACGAAGCCCTCCATCACCGCCACCGCCATGCCGCGGGTGGAGGGCACGATGGAGACGGCGTTGGCCTGGGTGATCTTGTACGGCAAATTGTGGCCGGCGTTGACGTAGGAGACCTTGCCGCTCTCCAGGTCGATGACGCCGTAGAACAGGGTCACGAACAGCATCTGCTCGTTTTCCAGCGCCAGCAGGTCGTTGAGGCGGCGGACGCTGCTGGACGGCGAGCGCTCGAACAGCGCGGTCGAGCGCAGCAGGGTGCGCGAGATGGCCATGAACAGCGCCGCCGGCACGCCCTTGCCGGACACGTCGGCGACCACGAAGCCGAGCGTCTGGTCGTCGATCAGGAAGTAGTCGTAGAAATCGCCGCCGACCTCGCGGGCCGGGGTCATGTGGCCGTGCACGGCGATGCGCGGATTGGGCGGGAATTCCTTCGGCAGGATGGCGAGCTGCACCTGCGCGGCGATCTCCAGCTCCTGCTGGAGACCGGCCAGCTTGGTCTTGGTGATCAGGGCCTCGCGCAGTTCCACCACCATGGCGGACAGCCGGGTGTGCTGCTCGACGATGCGCCGCGACAGATCGTGCAGCACGCGGGCGACGCGGCGCAGCTCGTCCTCGCCGGTATCGGTGTCGGAGCGCAGCAGCGCCAGCACTTCCTCGCGGTCGGTGGGGTCGATGGCGTCGGCCAGGGCCTGCAATTCGGCGGAGATCACCACTTCCTGGCGGCGGCGCACCCGCTCGCGCTGGCGGCGGGTCTCGGCCAGCGCCTGGGCATTGGCCCGGAACGCCACCACGGCGGCGGCGATGCGGCCGATCTCGTCCTTGCCCTGGTGCTCCAGCGTCACCGAGGTGTCGCCGCGCGACAGCGCCTGGAGCACGTCGATGGCCCGTTCCAGCGGCCGGAAGCTGTACCACAGGAACATGTTGAGGCCGATGATGCCGATGAGCGACAGCCCGAGGCTGACGGCGATGCCGGCGCGGCGGATGCCCTGGGCGTTGGTGATGCCCTCGGTATTGTCCACCATGCTCACCAGCGCGCCCACGGTGCCGCCGCTGACATCGGGAACCGGGATGCTGGTGACGCTGAAGATGCGGCCGTCCAGCGCCACCGTCTCGCGCAGCGGCTGGCGCGGCGAGATGACGAGGCCGGCCTTGCGCCAGGCCTCCGCATTGGTGGTGGCGGCGAGCACGCCGCGCAGGGTGATCAGGGTGGTGGTGGCCTCGATGCTGGCGGCGAAGCGGCGCACCGCCGCCCCGGCGTCGCGGCCGAGCACCAGCATGGCCTGCTCGCCGTCGGAGAAGGTGACCCGCCGCGCCGCCACCACCAGGATCTGGTTGGCCGAGACCTGGCGCAGGCCGGAGACATTCTGCCCGGCGAATACCCGGTCGATGCTGTCCGCGTCCAGCAGCCCGCGCCCCGGCGTGCCGTTGGCCACCAGCACCTCGCGGTCCTCGGCGACCACCTCATAGATCGGCGGGGTGGTGTCGGAGAAGATGTCCAGCCCGTTGAGCGCCGCCAGCGTCGCGCCGCGGTCGGTGCTGCGCAGGGAGGCCATCAGGCTGGCCGAGCCGGCGACGGTGTCGAGGCTCTTTTCCAGGGTGGCGGACTGGACGGTGACGATCTCGCGCCACAGCGCGCCCTGGCCGAGGATCACCACATTGGACAGGCGGTCCTCCTCCATGCGGTCGCGCAGCACGAGGAGGCCAAGGAAGCAGCCCACCAGCACGACGAAGCCGGCGGCGACGAGAAGGGTGATGCGGGTGCGCAGAAGCATCAGCTGCCCCGCTCGCTCTGGCTGCCGCGCGGCAGCGCCTCGCGCCGGATGCGTTCCACCTCCGGCCGCAGCCGGCCGTCGAAATCAACCGCCAGCAATTCTTCCGCATAGGCCTGGAAGGCGGCCCATTTGTCGCCGACCCGGCGGGCGCCGCGGGACAAAGCCTCGAACGCCTGCGCCACCGGCGAGCGGCCGATGGCGGCCGATTGCGGCCCTCCGTCCAACTCGCCGGCCACATTGTGCGCCATGGCGGCGGCGAGGCGCTGCCGCCGCCGTTCCAGGGCGCCGCCGGCCACCAGCCCGGAGGCGATGCCGGCCACGGCGGCGAACGCCAGCACGGCGCCGGCCACCTGGAGGGTCAGGGCGGCGAAGGTGCCGCTGAAGGCGAGCGGGCTGGTGGTCACGTCCACCTGCCCGAGGGCGAGGCCATCCACGGCGATCGGCGCGGACACCGTGTCGGTGCCGGCCAGCGGCCCGATGGCGCTGCGCACCTCGCGCCCGTCCGGGCCGCGCACCACGATGCGGGCGATGCCCGGCGTCTGGTTCAGGGTCTGGGCGAGATAGCCCTCGACGCCGGGAATGAGCTTGAGCGGGATGCCGAACCGCGCCGCCTTCTCGAACTGCATGGCGAGGGCGCGGGCGAGCGAGCCGCCGATCACGGTGACGTCGCGCCGGGCGGTCTCCTCGACGCTGGCCTTGAAGCCGGACACCAGCACGGCGCCGCCGACGCCGCCGACCAGCAGCGTGAGCAGGAAGGCGAACAGGCCGGTGAGCAGCCGGGCGCGGCCGCGCGGCAGGGCCTCGTCAGATCCCGTCATCGAGCGCCTCCAGCTGCTTGAGGCCGGCGTCGATGCGCTCCTCGCTGCGGGTCCAGGTGCGCCGGGTCTGCTGCGCCAGCTGTTCGAGGCCGCGGCCGGCGGGGGCGGACGCCGCCTCGCCGCGCAGGATGCGCGCCGCGTTGCCGAACGGCCGGGTCATCAGCGCGCCGAAGGCGAAGGCCAGGAGGCCGGCGGCGAGGATGCCGGCGCCTCCGACGGCCAGCGTGCGCCAGGCGAGGTCCACCAGCATGCGCTCGTTGCGGTTGGCGCGGGCGTCGTCGGAGACCGACACGGCGATGCCGCCGGCAAAGCCCAGGTCGTTGTCGAAGCGGGTGACGTAGACCGTCTCGCCGCGGCCGGGGACGGTCCAGATGCCGTCGTCGCGCATCTGGGTGGTCCAGGCGGGCGGCACCTCCTCGCCCACCGCGCCGCGATCGGTGCTGTAGACCGAGCGGCCCTGGGCGTTGAACACGTCGATGGCCTGCACCGCCGCGTCCGCCGCCGTCTCGCGCTCGATGCGCGCCTGGAGCGAGGACACCTGGTCGAGCGCCAGGCCGATGGCGAGGTTGGCCTCGGTGGCGCTGCGCAGGCTGCCCAGCAGGTGGGATACCCGGGCCCGCTCGATGTCGGCGGTGACTTTTTGACTCGCGAAAAAGGCCCCCGTCGCCACGACCAGCAGGGTCGCGAGCAGAGCTGCGGCAACGAATAATGCGAGTCGACCGACAAAAGTCATGAAGCAGACGGTAATAGGCAGGCCGGCGGGACGTTAGCCGCACGCTCGTCGCCAAACCAGAGCAAAAACCGGAACCGGGTCAAAAAAGCCACTCCCCACCAAACCGCTTTCCATCGCATGCGTCGCCTGACACAGTGACCTGCCCCCCGAGCCGCGCCGAAATGACCCGTACCACTGCCGTCCTGATCGCCCTGTTCGCCATGATTGCCGCGGCCTGCGTGGCCTTCGGCGCCTATTTCGCCTACGCCACCCTGCTCAACGCCAACCGTGCCGCGGTGGAGGCGCGCTTCGCCATCACCGCGCAGCGAATCGGCGCCACGGCGGAGCTGGCGTCGGGCCTGGGCATCGCCCTGCCGGCGCAGCAGACACTGCCGGACCTGCTGCGGCGGGAGGCGCGAATCGATACCGCCATCCGCGCCATCGACGTGGCGGACGAGCGCGGCCACGTGCTGTTCAGCAGCGATCCGGACCGCGCCGGGCGTGACGAACCCGCGCACCCCGCCGACAGCGTGTCGCGGGTGATGGAGAACGACCTGGAGGCGCGGATCGGCCGGGTGATCGTGCATTACGACCCGGTGATCCTGGCCGCCGGCGCCGAGGCGCTGGCCGCGGACCTGCGCTTCATCGCCATCCCGACCCTGGCGGCGGCGGCGCTCGCCACCATCGCGGTCGGCCTGCTGCTGGCCGCCAGCCTCAGGCGCTCGCTGCGGCGGGCGGCGGACCCCGGCTCCTGGCCGGAGCCCGCCCGCGCCGCGCTGGCGAGCGTCGACGCCGCCCATGCCGCCGTGCTGAAGCGCGACGCCAGCCCGGCGGGGGGGCGGCCGTGATCGGCATCGGCCTGCGCGGCGGCATCTCCGCCGCCATCATCGTCATCCTGTGCGCCGCGCTCGGCATGATCGCCTGGGGCGCGCAGCGCGCCGCCGTGCGCACCATCGTCCCGACCATCGTCGCCAAGGCCGAATCGGTCGGCCGCTCCGCCGCCGCGCTGGTGGAGACCGCGGTGGAGGCCGGCATCCCGATGGAGAAGCTGGCCGGCGTGCCCGCCTATTTCGAGGATCTGCGCAGCCAGAACAGCGAACTGTCCGAGATCCGCCTGACGCAGGGCGGCACCGTGCTGTTCCAGTCCGGCGAGCGCGAGCAGCCCGACTGGCCGCAGGTCCGCGTCCCGGTGGCGGTGGAGGATGGGCCGAGCCTCGGCGACATCGTCATCTTCATCGACCCGAGCATCATTTCCGAGCAGGTGGCGGCGGTGCTCGTCGATGTCGCCTTCATCGGCGTCGTCGCCCTGCTGATCGCGCTGGAACTGGTGGCCCTGGTGGTCGGCGCGCGCGGCGTCAGCGTGCTGGCCGGGGTCGAGGCGCGGGTGCGCGACCTGGCGCGCGGCCGGCTGGTGCGGCATGAGGGCGCCGACGGCGACCGCCTCATCGCCCCCATCGACCGGCAGCTGAACGCCTTGGCCTCGCGCCACGCCTTCGCCCGCGACGAGGCCGAGCGGCGGGGCGATGCCCGGGCGCTGGCGACGCTGGACGCGGTGGCGGCCAAGACCGGGCTCGGCTCGGTCCACAGCGTCGGCAACCAGGCGGCGGCGGTGGTCCGCCCGGCGCTGTTCCTGTTCATGCTGGCGGAGGAACTGACCCGCCCGTTCCTGCCGCGCTACGTGCAGTCGATCGCCCCGGCCAGCCTGCCGATCAGCCCGGACGTGGCCATCAGCCTGCCCATCGTCGCCTTCATGGCGGCGGTGGCGCTCTGCCAATTGCCGTTCGCCGCGCTGTCCGAGCGCATCGGCCGGCGCGGCGGCTTCATGCTCGGCGCCGGGCTCGCCGCCTGCGGCTACGTGCTGTCGGGGCTGACGGGGAGCTATTTCGTCTTCCTCGGCGCCCGCGTGCTGTCGGCGGTGGGCTACGCTCTGGTGTTCGTCTCCGCCCAGGGCCACGTGGTGGATCGCTCCGCCCCCTCCGAGCGGGCCGAGGGGCTCGCGGTCTTCGTGCGCGCCATCATGGTGGCGGCGCTGTGCGGGCCGCCCATCGGCGGCGTGATCGGCGACCGGCTGGGCGGCAACATCGCCTTCCTGTTCTCCGGCGGCCTCGCCGCCCTGGCGCTGGTGCTGGCCGGGCTGAGCCTGCCGGCCTCGCAGCGGCGCGGCGGCGCGCACGGCCTCGGCCTCACCGACCTGAAGGCCGCCATCCAGGCGCCGCGCCTCGCCGCGCTGCTGTTCGGCTGCGCCTTCCCGGCCAAGTTCATCCTCGCCGCGCTGTGCTTCTACCTGATCCCGGTGGAGCTCCAGCGCGAGGGCTTCTCCTCGGCCGCCGTCGGCCGGCTGCAGATGATCTACCCGGTCATCATGGTGCTCGGCGTGCCGCTGTTCGCGGCGCTGGCCGACCGCTGGTCGGCGCGCGCCGGCTTCGTCGCCGCCGGCGGCACGCTGGCCGGGGCGGGGGCGCTGCTGGTGGCCTTCGGCACCTCGCCGGTGATCCTCGCTTTGGTGCTGGCGCTGCTCGGCATCGGCCAGGCGATGTCGATCGCGCCGCAGTCCGCCCTGGTCGCCGACAGCGCCCGCCATGTGCCGGGCGGCCATTCGGCCGGGGTGCTCGGCCTGTTCCGGCTGGTGGAGCGCAGCGGCAATGCGGTCGGCCCCGCCGCCGCCGGCTTCCTTTTGGGAAGTGTCGGATTCGTAACTTCCATGATGACCGTGGGTGGCCTAGTGGTATTCGGCGCGGCGGCATTCATCCTGTCCGGCCGCGTGCCGGCGCGCCGCGACCGCGGGTCGCCGGCCGCTCCCGAGGAGGCTTCGGTGCCATGAGGAGGCCCATGCTGGATCGTCGTTCGCTTCTGTCCCTCGGCGTCGGCGCGGGCGCGTCGCTGGCGCTGCCGCGCGGCCTGTCCGCCGACACGGGCAAGACCTACAAGATCCTGATGCTCACCTTCCGCGGCGAGACCGACGTGGAGCGCGGCTTCCGCGACCTGCTGGACACCGCCGGGCTGAAGACCGAGATCATCTCGCGCGACGCGCGGCGGGACATCGCCAACCTGCCGTCGATGATCGCCGACCTCGCCACGCTGAAGCCGGACCTCATCTACACTTGGGGCACGCCGCTCACCCTCGGGGTGGCGGGACCGTTCGATTCGACCGACCCCAAGTTCATCCGCGACATCCCGGTGGTGTTCGCCCTGGTGGCCGCGCCGGTGCAGGCGCGCATCGCCCCGAGCTTCGCCGCCCCCGGCCGCAACGTGACCGGCGCGGTGCACGTGGTGCCCACCGACGTGCAGATGAAGGCGATGCAGTCCTTCATGGACTTCTCCACCGTCGGCATCCTCTATTCCACCAGCGAGCAGAATTCCGACGTCATCGTCCGCGAGGTGAAGGCCTTCTGCGACGGCATGGGCGCCAAGGTGCTGGCCCGCCCGTTCAAGAACGACGCCAGCGGCCGTCCCACCGCCGAGGGCGTGGAGGACATGGTCGCCCAGCTCCGCGCCGACAAGGCGGACTGGCTCTATCTGCTGCCCGACACCTTCCTCGGGACGATCTACGACCGGGTGACGCCGGCGGCGCTGGCCGCCGGGCTGCCCACCTTCGGCGCCGCCGAGCTGGCGATCCGCGAGGGCGGCGCGCTGGTGGGGCTGGTGAGCCGCTATTATTCCGTCGGCCAGCTCGCCGGCACCAAGGCGGTGGAGATCCTCGCCCGCGGCACCCCGGCGAGCAAGATCCCGATCGAGACGCTGAAGCGCTTCTCGCTCATCATCAACATGCGTATCGCCAAGTCGCTCGGCATCTACCCGCCCATCGCCATGCTCAATTACGCCGAGCTGGTCACGGGATGAGCATCGACGGCCCGGCCGCCGGGGACGCGCTGTCCTGGCGGGCGCTCGGCCCGCCGGACCTCGACGCGGTCTACGCGCTGCACCGGCAGGCCATCGGCGAGGCCATCCGGCCCGAGGTGGTGAAGCCGGAGACCCGGGATTTCTTCGCCGGCATCCTCGGCGGGCGCGGCCGGATGGTCGGGGTGTTCGCGGACGGGGATGGCGCGGACCGGGCGGGCGCTGAGCCCGAGCTGGTCGCCTACGGCGTGCTCCAGCGCGTGCTGCCGGCCTATGACGATCCGCGCCCCCATATCGGTGCCCCGGCCGACGCGCCGGTGGCCAAGCTCGCCGGCGCCTCGGTGGCCCCGGCCCATCGCGGGCAGAAGCTTCAGCGCGCCCTGATCGCCGCCCGCGTCCGCCTGGCGCAGCCGGGCGACATCCTGTTCGCCACCTCCGCCCCCGGAAATCCGGCGAGCTGGATCAATCTGCTGTCGGAAGGCTTCGCCATTCGCGCGCTGGTGCCTTATTACGGGGGGCATCTGCGCTATCTGATGGTTCGCGATGGAACCGACATCACGCCACGGGACACCCGGCTGATGTCGCCCGCCGATGCCGAGGGACAGGTGGCGCTGCTGAAGGCCGGCTGGCGCGGCGTGGCCGCGCGGCAGGGGGCGGAAGGGGCGGCGATTGTCTATGTGTCCGGCGGATAGAGCCAGCGGGACGAGCAGCGACCAGGCGATCCTGGAGATCGATCTCGGCGCGATCCGGCGCAATTGGCAGACGGTTCGGGATGTCTTCACCGGCCCCACGGTGGGCGCGGTGGTCAAGCAGGACGCCTATGGCTTCGGCGCGGCGCGCATCGTGCCGCTGCTCGCGTCGCTGGGCTGCCGCGACTTCTGGGTGGTGAGCTTCGAGGAAGGCGTGGCGGTGCGGGCGCTGGCGCCGCAGGCGCGGGTCTTCGTGCTGCACGGCCTTGCCGGCGCGCCGGCGGGCGAGTTCCGCGCCCACCGGCTGGTGCCGGTGCTGATCGATGCCGCCGAACTGCCCGTGGCCCGCGCCGAGGCGGCGCAGCGCGGGGCGTTCGACATCGCCATCCAGTTCGACACCGGCCTGACCCGCCTCGGCCTCTCGCTGGCCGACGTGCGGCGCCTGCGCGACACGCCGGCGGCCTTCTCCGGCCTGCGCATCGCCGCCTATGTGACCCACCTGGCGCGGTTCGCCGATCCCGTCGCGCGCCGCAACGCCCAGCAATGGCGCCGGTTCCGGGCCTGGACCGGGGCGCTGCCCGAGGCGACCCTGAGCTTCTGCGCCTCCGCCGGGGTGTTCGGCCCGGCGGCGCGGCACGCCAGCCATGCCCGCGTCGGCAGCGCCATCTACGGGGTGGAGACCACGCCCGCCCGGCCGCAGCCCATCGAGCTGGCCGCCCGCCTGTCGGCGCCCATCCTGCGCGTCATGGACGTGCCGGCGGGCGTCGAGGTGGGCTATGGCGGCACCTATCGCACCGCCCACGCCTGCCGCCTCGCCCATGTGGCCGCCGGCTATGGCGACGGCGTGCCGTTTTCCTTCCGCCACCAGGCCCATGCCGGGATCGGCGGGCATCTGGTGCCGGTGGTCGGCGGCGTCGCCATGAGCCTGATGACGGTGGACGTGAGCCATCTGCCCGAAGGCGTGGCGGTGCCCGGCGCGCGGGTGGAACTGTTCGGCCCCCGCCTGCCGGTGGACCAGCTCGCCGCCGCCGCCGGTATCGCGCCCAATGCGGTGATGGTGGCGGCCGGGCATCGCGCCAGGCGCATCTATCACGAGGCGCCGGAGCGGGCGGAGCCGGCGGGGCTGCGGGCCGGACGGGGGCAGGCGGCGGGCGGCGCGGCATGAGGCGGGCCGGGTCGTCGGGCGCGCGGGCATTTTCCGGTGCGTGGCGGCAGGCGCCGCCCCCCGGGGTGCATTGCCCGGCGCCGGGGGATCGATATAGCTTGACGTCCACGAAGGACGGGCCGGTGCGCCGGGAGGCGCGCGGTCTCGATGTGCGGGGCGGGTGTGGGGCTGGAGAGGCGCGGATGCTGACGACGTCATGGTGCGCCGGATCGCGCCGCGCGGACCCGCGTGAGGCGCGCGCATGAGCGGATTTGACAGAGCCGCCGCGAGCCTGGACGTGGCGCCCAGCATCGACGACCTGCCGCGCGTTTCGGACTGGCTCAACGAACTGGCCGAGCAGGACGGCTGGCCGGAGCGCATGCGCTTCGGGCTGGAGCTCAGCCTGGAGGAGGCGCTCGCCAACGTCATCTCCTACGGCTTCGAGGGCCTGGCGCATCCGCCGCGCATCCGGGTGGATTATTTCCGCCTGCCGGCCGACCGGGTGGCGCTGCGCATCATCGACAATGGCTTGGCTTTTGATCCGCTCTCGGTGGGGGAGCCGGAAGTTGCGGCCTCGGTGGAGGAAGCCCGTATCGGCGGACATGGCGTCCAGCTCATGCGGCACTTCCTCGCCGGCCTGGACTATGAGCGGGCGGGGGATGAAAATCGTTTCACCCTCATCGCCGACCCCCACAAGGCAGCCTGATCGCAGGCCGGAGCGACCCTCACCGTGTTGATTGCTGCGCAGCTTCTCGCCGGCCTCGGGCTGCTTTTCGTCGGGCTGAAGCTCATGGGCGCGCACCTGCAGCAGGTCATGGGCCGGCGGGTGCGCCGGCTGCTGCGCATGGCCACCGGCTCGCGCCCGGCCGGGGTGCTGTGCGGCATGGTCGCCGGGGCCATCACCCAGTCGAGCAACGCGGTGACGCTGATCTGCGCCAATCTGGTGCGCGGCGGCGTGTTCGCCACCCGGGACGCCATTCCGGTGGTGGCCGGCGCCAATGTGGGCACCTCGGCCCTCGTCTTCATCGCCAGCGTCAACCTCAAGGTGGCGGTGCTCTATCTGGTGGCGCTCGTCGGCCTGGCCTTCCACCTGCGCATGGACAAGCGCACCGGCTGGCGCGAGTGGATGGGCGTGCTGCTCGGGCTCGCTTTGCTGTTCCTCGGGCTCGACTTCATCAAGTCCGCCCCCGCCGGGCTCGACCTCTCGCAGGCGGCCCATGTGGTGGGGGAACTGCTCACCCCGACGCGCGGCTTCTTCCTGGGCTGCCTGCTGGCGCTCATCACCCAGTCCGCCTCCACGCCCACCATCCTCGCCGTGGCGGTGGTGCAGGCGCAGGTGCTGGGGCTGGGGGACGGCATGTTCCTGGTGGTCGGCGCCAATCTCGGCTCCGGCCTCGCCACGCTGATCTCGGCCGGCGACATGCGGGGGGCGGGGCGGCAATTGTGCGTCAGCGCCATCCAGGTCAAGGCGATGGGCTGCCTGATCGTCGGCGGCGCGGCCCTGGCGGTGATGGCGGCGGGCCTCAATCTCGACGTGATGCTCGGCCGCATCGGCAGCGGGCGGGACCCGGCCTTCGCGCTCTCGGTGGTGTTCTTCGCCCTCCAGGCCAGCGGGGCGCTGGTGGTGGTGACGCTGATCGGGCTGAGCGAGGCCATCGCCGTCCGCTTCAGCCCGGCCACCCGCGAGGACAAGCTCTCGCGGCCGCATTTCATCCATGACCGGGCGGTGAGCGATCCGCCCACCGCGCTCGACCTAGTGGCCCGCGAGACCGCCCGTCTGGTGGTCTGCCTGCCGACGATCCTGCCGGACCTCGACCAGCGCGCGCACGACGAGCCCAAGGCCCGGCTGGCGGCCTGGCAGGGCGCCGAGGCCATCGCCGCCGCGACCGACCGCTTCCTGACCGAGCTGATCGACCAGCGCCTGACGCGCGAGGATCTCGACCTCGCGCTGCGGGCGCAGGCCCAGGTGGACCTGCTGCGGGCGTTGCAGGAGACGCTGCACGAGTTCGGCGCGGTGGTGGACGCCTTCCATCCGCTGCCGCCGCTGGTGTTCAACCTGTCCGAATCGCTGCGCGCGGTGCTGCTGGTGCTGGCCGACGCCGTGCCGGAGGAGGCCGGCGAGGGCGACCTTGAGGTGCTCAACGCCCTGACCGGGGACCGCAGCGACCTTCTGGACCGCATCCGCCGCGACCTGGCCGCCTCCTGCGCCACGGGCGGAAGCGAGGTGCGCACGCTGATGCGGGCCACCAGCCTGTTCGAACGGGCGCTCTGGCTGGTGCGGCGGCTCTCCTTGGCGTTGCGCCCCCGGGCGAATGAGGATAATTCGCCGGAGGGGTGGTCCGTTCCGGCTGCGGCGCAGAACGGGCGGGTGGAAGCTGTCGAGGACCGTGGTTGAGGCGCAGGCGCGGCAATGCCGGCCGCCCGACCCCGGCAGGCGCGAGGACGTGTGAATGCAGATCGAGACCGAAGCGAGCGGCGAAGACACGGTGCTCAAGGTGAGCGGCCGGCTGGACACGCTCAACGCCAAGCCGTTCGAGGGCCAGCTGCTGGAGGCGGTGAAGGCCTCCAACGGCGCCATCGTGGTGGACATGGCGGGGGTGGATTACGTGTCGTCCTCCGGCCTGCGTGCGCTGCTGGTGGCGGGCAAGGCCATGAGCCCGCACAAGCGCAAGCTGCGCCTGAAGTCGCTTCAGCCCCAGATCCAGGAAGTCTTCGACATCTCCGGCTTCTCGGCACTGTTCGACATCCACTGAGCCGGCCGCCGCCGGGCGGCGGCGCGCCTCCTCTCATTCGGCCCCCCCGGCCACGCCGGCGCGGCGGGACGGGATGACGCGCGTCCCGGCGCCGTCAGTGGTTCTCGCTCGGGACCTTGCCGCCCTCGATCTTGTTGTCGTGCACCTTGCCGTCGCCGATCTTGTCGGAGAAGGCCAGCAGCAGGCTGGAGACGACGAAGACCACGTGGATGAC
Organism: Azorhizobium doebereinerae UFLA1-100; assembly: GCF_000473085.1. Lineage (GTDB taxonomy): Bacteria > Pseudomonadota > Alphaproteobacteria > Rhizobiales > Xanthobacteraceae > Azorhizobium > Azorhizobium doebereinerae. The sequence goes on along the minus strand of NZ_AXBA01000013.1, from coordinate 7,849 downwards.
CACCTTCCACATCAGCGCGGTCTGGTCGGCCGCCGGGTCGATGTGCATGAAGGCCTTGAGCAGCGAGATGGCGGAGATGGCGACGATCGAGGCCAACAGCTTCTGCTTGAGGCCGGTGAAGTCCACCTTGGTCATCCATTCCGGCCAGTCGGGATGGCCCGCGGGGTCGATCCGCGAGACGAAATTCTCATAGCCCGAGAAGATGACGATCAGCACCAGATTGCCGGTCAGCGTCAGGTCCACCAGGGTCAGGATGCCGAGGATGACGTCGCTCTCGGTGGCGACCAGCGCCTGCAGCATGAAGTGCAGCAGTTCGCGGACGAACTGGATCAGCAGCACCACCAGCGAGACGACGAGGCCCACATAGAAGGGCGCCATCAGCCAGCGGCTGCGAAACAGCATGTTCTCGAGCGCCCGCTCCAGCATTCCTCGTCCCCCCGCGCTGATCTTCCCCGGCCGCGCGCCGTCCGGGCGGCGGCCCATGTCCCGACGACGGAGAAGACCGATCCGGCGTTTCAGCGGGGTTAACGTACCGGAATCGGCTGCCAACGGAAACGGGCGGCCTCGCGACCGCCCGCCGGGATCTTCCGCAGGATGGGGGCCGCGGCGCGGCGGCTATTCCTTCACCGCGCCGGTCATCGAGGACACGTAATAGTCCACGAAGAAGGAATAGAGGATCACCACCGGCAGCGAGCCGATCAGCGCCCCGGCCATCAGCGATCCCCATTCATAGACGTCCGAGCGCACCAGCTCGGTGAGCACGCCCACCGGCACGGTCTTGTTCTCCGACGACTGGATGAAGGTCAAAGCGTAGATGAACTCGTTCCAGGACAGGGTGAAGGAGAAGATGCCGGCCGAGATCAGCCCCGGCACCGAGAGCGGCAGCAGGATCTTGGTGAGGATCTGCCAGCGCGAGGCGCCGTCCACCAGAGCGCATTCCTCCAGCTCGTAGGGGATGGAGCGGAAATAGCCCATCAGCAGCCAGGTGGAGAACGGCACCAGGAAGGTGGGATAGGTGAGGATCAGCGCCAGCTTGGTGTCGTAGATGCCGATCTTGAACACCATCAGCGCCAGCGGGATGAACAGGATGGACGGCGGCACCAGATAGGCCAGGAAGATGCCGAGCCCGACCCAGCGCGAGCCGTGGAAGCGCAGCCGCTCGATGGCATAGGCGGCGAACACCGAGGTCACCAGCGAGATGAAGGTGGCGCAGAACGACACGTAGAGCGTGTTCCACAGCCAGTGCGGATAGGTGGTCTCGAACAGCAGATACTTGATGTGGTCGAGCGTCGGCCCCACCACCCACAGCGGCGAATAATGGGCGTAGTCGGTGAGCTGGTGGTTCGGCTTTATGGCGGTGATGGCCATCCAGTAGAACGGGAACAGCAGCACGAAGACGAACACCAGCAGCGGCAGGATGACGGTCAGGAACCGCCGCGGCGCGTTGTCGAGATAGCTCATGCCGGTGGAATTGTCGGTCAGCCCCACCGTCGAGACGCCGGATTTGGCTTGGCTGTGGTCGGTCATGACGAGATCCGCGCGGGAGGAAGGGGGAGCAGAGGGCACGGAGGTCATCAGTCGCCCCCGCCCTGCTGCCACTTCCGGCGCTGCAGGCCGAAGTAGGAGAACAGGATCGCCGACAGCAGGAAGGGGATCATCGCCACCGCGATGGCCGCGCCCTCGCCCAGCTGGCCGCCGGGAATGGCGCGCTGGAAGGAGAGGGTGGCCATGAGGTGGGTGGCGTTGAGCGGCCCGCCGCGCGTCAGCACGTAGATCAGCTGGAAGTCGGTGAAGGTGAACAGCACCGAGAAGGTCATCACCACCGCGATGATCGGCGAGAGCATGGGCAGGGTGATGTAGCGGAAGCGCTGCCAGCCGGTGGCGCCGTCCAGCGTCGCCGCCTCGTGCAGCGATTGCGGGATGGTCTGGAGGCCCGCCAGCAGCGAGATGGCCACGAACGGGATGCCGCGCCACACGTTGGCGGCGATCACCGAGGCGCGCGCGTTGGTGGTGTCGCCGAGGAAGTTGATGTTGTGGTCGATCAGCCCGAGCTTGATCAGCGCCCAGGAGATCACCGAGAACTGCGCGTCGAAGATCCACCAGAAGGCGATGGCCGAGAGCACGGTCGGCACCACCCACGGCAGCAGCACGATGGCGCGGAAGAACGACTTGAACGGCAGGTTCTGGTTCAGCAGCAGGGCCAGCCACAGGCCGAGCGCGAACTTCAGGATCGAGGCGCCGATGGTGTAGAGCAGGGTGTTGAACACCGCCAGCCAGAACACGCTGTCGCCCATCAGCGATTCGTAATTTTCCAGCCCGATGAACACGCCCTCGCGGCCGATGCGGGTGTCGGTGAAGCCGAGCCACACGCCGAGGCCGAGCGGATAGGTGAGGAAGAACAGCAGGAACACCGCGGCCGGCAGCAGGAACAGCAGCCCCAGGAGGTGGCGCCCTTGCCCGACCCTGGAAAGCCAGGCGCGGAACGGGGAGGGTGACGCTCGGTGCGCCGCGATATCAGCCATGAACCAGAATCTCCGAAAGCCGCCTCAGGCGGGGTCCGCGTCGGGAAGACAAAGGCGGCCGCGCCGCCCGTCGCCGGATGGGAGCGGCGGCCCTTGGGCCTGCCGCCTCGGCTGTGCCGCCGGGGCGGGCGGACCGGCCGGAACCGGCCGCCCGCCCCGGTGGGCACCGCCCCGGCCGGGCCGGGGCGGTGCCGCGCTCAGCGATAGATGCGCGCGGCGCGCTGCTCGGCGCGGCGGGCCGCTTCCTCGGGGGTGCGCTGGCCGGTGGCGGCTTCCGCCACCATGTCCACCACGATCCAGTCGGCCATGGCGGCGGCCGACTGCGGCCCGAGCGGACCGGCATAGCCGTTGGGCCGCAGGGTCTCGGAGGCCTTGGCATAGGGGGCGTGGATCGGGTTGGAGGTCCACACCGGATTGCTGGCGAACGCCTTGAGCGTCTGGCAGCAATAGGCGTTGGAGCCCTGGATCCAGGCGTTCATCTGCGGCGCGTCGAACATGAACGACAGATAGGCCTGCGCCGCCTTCGGATACTTGGTGTACTTGAAGATGCAGGCGGAGGTGGTCTGGTGGAGCTCCACCGACTTGCCCACCGGCCCGATGGGCAGGTTCACCGAGCGCATGTCGGCGGCCATGTCCGCGAGCTTGGGGTCGTTCTTGGCGGCGTAATAGAGCGACACGCCGTTGGCGGTCACCGAGATCTCGCCGGCGAGGAACGCGCGGTTGTTGTTCACGTCCAGCCAGCTCTCGGTGCCGGGAATGAAGGTGAGATAGAGCTCGCGGGCATATTTCAGCGCGGCGATGGTCTCCGGGCTGTTGATGGTGACCTTGCCCTTGTCGTTCACCATCTCGCCGCCGTGGCTCCACAGGATCCAGTGGCAGTAGTTGTTGCCGTCGCCCACGCCGTGGCCGAGCGTGAAGCCCATGGGATGGTTCTTGGCCTTGAGCGCCTTGCCCAGCTCCAGGAAGGACTTGGTGTCCTTCGGGAACTCGGAGAAGCCCGCTTCCTTCACCCAGCTGTCGCGATAGATCACGGCATTGCCGATGGTGGCGAGCGGCAGGGAGACGTAGCGGCCGCGGTTCAGCGCATAGGCCTCGGGTGCGGGGTACCAGCCGCCATAGGTGGCGCCGAGCCCCTTGGCGAGGTCGGTCACGTCGAGCAGCTTGTCGGGATACTGCTGCGCGTCGTCGAACCACACCCAGACGAGGTCCGGGCCGGAGCCCACGTTGGCGGCCACCGCCGCCTTCGGACGGATGTCCTCCCAGCTCTCCTTGTCGATGCGCACCTCGATGCCGGTGGCCTCGGTGAACTTCTTGGTATTGGCGATCCAGGCGTCCTCCTCGCTCTTCACGAACGGGGACCAGCGCAGCAGGCGCAGGCTCGCGCCCGGCTCCGGATCGAATTTTGGCAGCGCTTGCGCAAGGCTCGGCGTGCTGCCCATCATGGGCAGGGTGGCGGCGCCCGCTAAACCGGCGCCGCCCAGCAGCACGTCGCGTCTGGAAATGGTCATCTTGGCGTTCCTCCGTTGGCATCCCCGGGACGGCCCACCGCCCGGGGTTAGGCGTCTGCCTTCGCCGCGTCGGCGGACCCGACAGGGTCTTGGCCGCGAGGTCTTCTAGGCAGGGTCATCGGTATGGCTGGCGCGGGCACCGGCGCCGTCGCGGCGCTCTTGTGGTGACGCCCGCGGCGGGGTCAGAGCCGGCGGCCGGTGGCGCCGTCGAACAAATGCGTCACGCCAGCCTGGGGGGCGATGTGGATGGTCTCGCCGGGCTTCAGCGACAGGCGCTCGCGGAACAGGCAGGCGATCTCCTGCTCGCCGAGCCGCGCGATGACCAGGATCTCCGAGCCGGTGGGTTCCACCACCACGATCTCCACCGGCACGCCGTCCGGGCTGATGCGGATGTGCTCCGGGCGCAGGCCGTAGACCGCGTCCTTGCCCGCCGCGCCCTCGGGCAGGCGCTCCAGCGGCAGCCGGGCGCCGCTGGGGGTGACGAAGGCGGCGGCGCCGGTGGCGTCCACCTTGCCCTTGATGAAGTTCATCGACGGCGAGCCGATGAATCCGGCGACGAACTGGTTGGCCGGCGCGTCATAGAGGTCGAGCGGGGCGCCGATCTGCTCCACCACGCCGTCGTGCATCACCACGATCTTGTCGGCCATGGTCATGGCCTCGATCTGGTCGTGCGTCACGTAGACGGTGGTGGTCTTCAGCCGCTGGTGCAGCTCCTTGATCTCGGTGCGCATCTGCACGCGCAGCTTGGCGTCGAGATTGGACAGCGGCTCGTCGAACAGGAACACCTGCGGGTCGCGCACGATGGCGCGGCCCATGGCGACCCGCTGGCGCTGGCCGCCGGAGAGCTGGCGCGGGAAGCGGTCGAGCAGGTGGGAGAGGCCGAGGATGCCGGCGGCACGGTTCACCCGGCCGTCGATCTCCGCCTTCGGCGCGTTCCGCAGCTTCAGCGAGAAGCCCATGTTGGCGCCCACCGTCATGTGCGGGTAGAGCGCGTAGTTCTGGAACACCATGGCGATGTCGCGCTCCTTCGGCGGGACATCGTTGACCACGCGGCTGCCGATCCGGATCTCGCCGCCGGAGATGTTCTCAAGGCCGGCGATCATGCGCAGCAGGGTTGATTTTCCGCAGCCGGACGGCCCGACCAGGACCACGAATTCTCCGTCGCGAATGTCGATGTCGACGCCATGAATGACTGGCGTCGCGCCATAGGCCTTCGTCACCGCGCGGATATCAACCGTCGCCATCGTGTCCTGCTCCTTGCTACCTCTTGCGAGGCGTCTACCCCTTGCGGGGCATCTACCTCTTGCGAGGTCGGCCCGTTACGGGCTGCGTCGTCCTGCCCAGATCAGGTCCGTTCGACGGCGTGCCGTCCTCGGATCCCATATTGCCGCCGCATGGCGGTTGCGCGCCCTTTGGCGAGGGCGCGGCTCGATCATGGGGCGGTAACGGCCAGCGATCAAGCGGAGATTAAAACGATTGAACCAAAGCATGATGACGCTTATCCAGAGCCGGTCCACGGGCCCTGCGCGCCCCTGGCGCTGAGATCCCCCCGTCTTCCAGCGAGTTACGCCGCCATGTCTTCTTCCCTCCCCGCGTCCGCCGCCCGCCCCAAGCTGCTGCTCACCGGAGCGATCATGGAGGGCGTGGTCGAGCGCCAGCTGGCGGAGCGCTTCACCGTGCTGGGACCGGACGGTCTCGATGCGGTGATCGCCGCCGAGGCGGGCGAGATCCGCGGCCTTGCCACCAAGGGCAAGCTCAAGGTGGACGGTGCGCTGATGGACCGCCTGCCCAAGCTTGAGATCATCTCCAATTTCGGCGTCGGCTACGACACGGTGGACGCCGCCGCCGCCGCCCAGCGCGGCATCATCGTCACCAACACGCCGGACGTGCTGAACGAGGAGGTGGCGGACCTGGCCCTCGGCCTGCTGCTGGCCACCGTGCGCGAGATCCCGCAGGCCGACCGCTTCGTGCGCGCGGGCGGCTGGATCAAGGGCCCGTTCCCGCTCGGCGCCACGCTGCGCGACCGCAAGGTGGGCATCGTCGGCATGGGCCGCATCGGCAAGGCCATCGCCAAGCGCATCGAGGCCTTCGGCCTGCCCATCGCCTACCACACCCGCCGCCCGCAGCCGGACGTCGCCTTCACCCACTATCCCGACCTGATCGCCCTGGCGCGGGACGTGGACACGCTGGTCCTCATCCTTCCCGGTGGCGCGGCGACCCGCAACCTTGTCAATGCCGAGGTGCTGGAAGCGCTCGGCCCGCGCGGCATCCTGATCAACGTGGCGCGCGGCACCGTGGTGGACGAGCCGGCGCTGCTGAAGGCGCTTCAGGACCGGACAATCCTCGCCGCCGGCCTCGACGTGTTCGTCGACGAGCCGCGCGTGCCGGAGGCCTTCTTCGCGCTCGACAACGTGGTGCTGCTGCCGCACGTGGGCTCGGCCACCCACCACACCCGCAACGCCATGGGCCAACTGGTGGTGGACAATCTGGTGTCCTGGTTCGCCGGCAAGGGGCCGGTGACGCCGGTGGGCGAGACCCCCTGGCCGAAGGGCTGAGCGGGCGGCCCCGCGGATTGACCGGGTCGGTTGACTTTCCGGCCGAACGGCGCCTGCCTTGTCGGGCGCCGTCGAGCGGCGCGCCACTGCGGGCGGTCTGCCGATGCGGTTCCTGTTTTCCCGGTTCCCGGCCGGACGTGTCCCGGTCCCGCCCGGCGTGATCCGGCCGGAGCGCCGGGTGGCGACCGCGCCGCCGCGCGGCCCCGGCCGGGCCTGGATGGCGGCCGGTCTGGCGTTGGCCCTGGTGCTGGCCTTCGGCACCGCGCCGCGGGCGCAGGGCACCGGCGGCAACAAGCCGCCGGCCGCGCTTCCGGGCAAGCCGGCCGCCAAGCCCGCCGCCCCCTCCGCAACTCCCGCGCCCAAGGGGCCGGACCCGGCGCTGCGCGCCGAGGCGGAGAAGCGCGCCGGCACCCTGACGCTGGCCAGCGCCGACGGCGAGCGCACCTGTTCCCTGCAATTGAAGACGGTTCCCGCGCCGCCCGGCTTCGCTTTGGCCTTCGCCGCCGGCGGCTGTCCGGCGATCGCCTTCGCCGCCCAGGTGGCGGCCTGGATGCCCGATCCCTCCGGCGCGATCCGCCTGCTGTCGGCGCAGGGCCGCACCGTGGCCGAATTCACCGAGGGCGCGGGCGGGGCCTATGAGGCCCTGCGCGAGGGCGACGGCGTCTATTTCCTCGCGCCGCCCTCCGCGCTCCAGGACGACATGGTGCGGCCGGAAGAGATGCTGGGCGAATGGGACCTCGCCCGCGCCGCCGGCAGCCCGCTCTGCCGCTGGACCTTCTCCGAGACGCCGGCGCCGGCCGGGGGCTTCGCCATCGCCGTGGGGCCGGGATGCGACGCCGGCCTTGCCGCATTTCAGCCGGTGGCGTGGCGGCTGGAGGGCGGAAACGTGCTGGTGTCCTCCGGCGGGGGAGGCGGCACGCTGCGATTCGCCCGGCAGGAGGATGGCGGCTGGGCGAAGGTACCCGAGCGCGGCCGTCCATTGCTCATGTCGCGGCCCTGATACGGTTAACGTGGCTCCGGGGTTCCGCGCGCCCTACCTCTAGGTGGTGTGGACAGTTACCTGATCCACAGGACGATGGCAGCGATTGTGACGATGGCGAGGTAGTTTCGCGCGGTCTTCTCGAAGCGGGTCGCGACACGCCTGAACTGCTTGAGCTTGGAGAAGCAGCATTCGATCAGGTGGCGCTGAGCGTAGAGGTGCCTGTCGAGGCTATGCTTCCTGGCGCGGGATGGATTGGACGGGATGACCGCCTGCGCGTTCCTT
>NZ_AXBA01000002.1 GCF_000473085.1 Azorhizobium doebereinerae UFLA1-100 | reverse complement strand
GGAAGACGGTGTTCCATTCTCCAAACAGCTCCGGCAGATCGCGCCAAGGCGAGCCGGTGCGCACGATCCACAGCACCGCCTCGATGAACATACGATTGTCCCGGCCCGAAGAGCCGCGCGTCCGCTCGTCGCCGATGATGTGCGGCGCTATCCGCGCCCACTGCTCATCCCCAAGCACCAGTCGATCAAGAACACCCATCGCTGCCTCATCAAAGGCAGCTTTGAATCACAGATCATTCAGCCCGGGAACCCCAAGAGTCCACACTACCTAGGGGATTGTAGAAGGTCTCGATGGTCTGGCCGAGGTCCGGCGGGCCATCCGCGCCGACCCGGTCGCCGAGATCCTGCCCGGCGCAGAAGCCCCGCCCCGCGCCGGTGATCAGCACCGCGCGGCAGGCCTCGTCACTGCCGGCGTCGTCCAGCGCCGCGGCGAGCTGGCGGTGCAGGGCCGCGTTGAAGGAATTGAGCCGCTCGGGGCGGTTCAGGGTGAGCGCGGTCCAGCCGTCATGGCGGTCCACGAGAAGCTCAGGCTCCACTTCGTCCTCCTTCGGAAGTCCCGACGCCGAGCCAGCGTGGAGACGCACTCCCTAATGCGGCCGGGGCGCCGGCCTCCTTCCCGGGGGAAGAAGCGGGGCTGCCGATTGAGGCCTTGACGACCCTCTTGAATTAACCGACCGATCGGTTAATGATTAGCGCAAGGGGCGGGGTTGTCAACCACCAAGCGGTGCCCCAGGCAAAAGGGAGGACGTGATGGAAGATCTCTTCCAGACGCATCGGCACTTGCTCGACGCGGCGGTCGAGGCCAGCCGCGCCCGGGGCTTCTGGAGCGCGTTCTCCGAAGTGCCGCGCACCTATGGCGAGGCGGCGCCGGCGGAGGGGCTGGCGGCGTTCGAGGCGCTGAAGGGCCAGCCGTTCGATCTTTCCCAGCCGCAGGATGGGCCGCGCATCGGCGGCGAGGTGTCGCCCTTCGGCCCGGCGCTCGGCATCACCTATCCCTCCGCCACCACCGGAACGCTGGTCGCCGCCGCCGCCACGGCCGGGCGGGAGTGGGCGCGGGCCAGCCTGGAGCAGCGGGTTGGCGTGGCGCTGGAGATGCTCGTGCGCCTCAACCGCGCCAGCTTCCTCATGGCGCATGCCGTGCAGCACACCACCGGTCAGGCCTTCGCCATGGCGTTCCAGGCCGGCGGCCCGCACGCCCAGGATCGCGGGCTGGAGGCGGTGGCCTATGCCTTCGAGGAAATCTCGCGCATCCCCGGCGCGGTGCGCTGGGAGAAGCCCATGGGGCGCTCCACGGTGCGTCTCGACAAGGATTTCCACATCGTGCCGCGCGGCGTCGGCCTCGTCATCGGCTGCGCCACCTTCCCGACCTGGAACAGCTATCCGGCGCTGTTCGCCGACCTCGTCACCGGCAACGCGGTGATCGTCAAGCCGCACCCCGCCGCCATCCTGCCGCTGGCGCTGACGGTGCAGATCGGCCGCGCGGTGTTGGCGGAGCAGGGCTTCGATCCGAACGTGCTGCTGCTGGCGGCCGATACGCCCGCCGCGCCGCTGACCAAGTCGCTGGCGCTCGATCCGGCGGTGGGCATCGTCGATTTCACCGGCTCGTCCGCGTTCGGCGGCTGGCTGCGCAAGAACCTCCAGGACAAGCTGCTCTACACGGAGGAGGCGGGGGTCAACACCATCGTCATCGCCTCCACCGACGCCTTCGCCGCCATGTGCGCCAACATCGCTTTCTCGCTGTCGCTCTACAGCGGGCAGATGTGCACCGCGCCGCAGTGCCTGTTCGTGCCGAAGGCGGGCATCGAAACCGACGAGGGGCACAAGAGCTTCGATCAGGTGGTGGCCGGCATTTCCGGCGCCATCGATGCGCTGCTGTCCGACCCGGCGCGGGCCGCCGGCGTGCTCGGCGCGATCCAGAACCCCGCCACCCTGGCGCGGATCGGCGAGGCGCGGCGCCTGGGCACGGTCGCCCGCGACAGCGCCCCGCTCGACATGGAGGGCGCACGCACCGCGACGCCGCTGCTGCTGGTGGCCGATGCCGACCGGCCGGAGACCTATCTGGAGGAGCGCTTCGGGCCCATCAGCTTCCTTATCCCCACCGCCGATGCTGCCGACGCCATCGCCCGGGCGACCGCCGCGGCGCGGAGCAAGGGCGCCATCACCGCCGCGCTCTACAGCACGGACCCGGATCTCGTGGCGGATGCGGCGAGCGCCTATGCCGCGGCCGGCGTCGCTTTGTCGGTGAACCTGACCGGCGGCATCTATGTGAACCAGAGCGCCGCCTTCAGCGACTATCACGTCTCCGGCGCCAATCCCGCGGGCAATGCCTGCCTGACCGACGTCGCCTTCGTGGCCGGCCGCTTCCGCGTCGTCTGCGTGCGCCGCCCGGCCGCTGCCTGATCCCTCAGCTGAACGGAACTTTCCTATGGCCCATGCCTATATCTGCGACTTCGCGCGCACCTCCATCGGCCGCTATGCCGGCGCCCTGAAGGACGTGCGCGCCGACGATCTCGCCGCCCATCCCCTCAAGGTCCTGAAGGACCGCAATCCCGGCATCGACTGGGAGGCGGTGGACGACGTCATCCTCGGCTGCGCCAACCAGGCCGGCGAGGACAATCGCGACGTGGCGCGCATGGCGGTGCTGCTCGCCGGCCTGCCGGTCTGCGTGCCCGGCACCACCATCAACCGCCTGTGCGGCTCGGGCCTCGACGCGGTGGGCATGGCGGCCCGCGCCATCCTCACCGGCGACGCCGACCTGATGATCGCCGGCGGCGTGGAGAGCATGACCCGCGCGCCCTTCGTCATGGGCAAGGCGGGCGAGGCGTTCTCGCGCCAGGCGGAGATGTTCGACACCACCATCGGCTGGCGGTTCGTCAATCCGGTGCTCAAGGCGCAGTACGGCGTCGATTCCATGCCGGAGACCGCCGAGAACGTGGCGGCGGATTTCCAGATCTCCCGCGAGGACCAGGACCTGTTCGCCTGGCGCTCGCAGCAGCGCACCAAGGCGGCCCAGGAGGCCGGCTTCTTCGCGCGCGAGATCGCGCCCATCATCCTGCCCGGCAAGAAGGGCGGCGTGACCATCGTCGAGCGCGACGAGCATCCGCGCGGCGACACCACGCTGGAGCAGCTCGCCAAGCTGAAGACGCCGTTCCGCAAGGAGGGCGGCTCGGTCACCGCCGGCAACGCCTCCGGCGTCAATGACGGCGCCGGTGCGCTGATCCTCGCCTCCGAGGCGGCGGTGAAGGCCTATGGCCTGACCCCGCGCGCCCGGGTGGTCTCGGTGGTGGCGGCCGGCGTGCCGCCGCGCATCATGGGCATGGGCCCGGCGCCGGCGACGCGCAAGCTGCTGGAGCGCAACGGCCTGAAGCTGGGCGATATCGACCTGATCGAGCTGAACGAGGCGTTCGCCTCGCAGGGCCTCGCCGTGCTGCGCCAGCTCGGCCTGCCCGATGACGCCGAGCACGTGAACCCGCACGGCGGCGCCATCGCGCTCGGCCACCCGCTCGGCATGTCCGGCGCGCGCCTCGCCATGACGGCGGTGAGCGCCATGGAGGTGCGCGACGCGAAGCGCGCCGTCGCCACCATGTGCATCGGCGTCGGCCAGGGCATCGCGGCCCTGATCGAGCGGGTGTGACCATGCAGGCCCGCACCTCGCCGGTAACCATCGCCCGGCACGGCGCCGTGGCGGTGGTGAGCATCGACCACCCGCCGGTCAACGCGCTCTCGCACGACGTGCGCCAGGGCCTCCTCGACGCCGTGCGCAGCCTCGACGCCGCGCCGGACGTCGCCGCCATCGTCCTCAGCGGCGGGCCGGGGCGCTTCATCGCCGGGGCCGACCTGCGCGAGATGAGCCTGCCGCCGGACGCGCCCTATCTGCCGGACGTGGTGGCGACCATCGAGGCCGCCGGCAAGCCGGTGGTGGCGGCGCTGGACGGCCCGGCGCTGGGCGGCGGGCTGGAGATCGCGCTCGCCTGCGATGCCCGCCTCGCCGGCCCGAAGGCCCTGCTCGGCCTCACCGAGACGCGGCTCGGCATCATTCCCGGTGCCGGCGGCACGCAGCGCCTGCCGCGCATCGTCGGGGTGGCCACCGCCATCGCCATGATCTGCGAGGGGCGCATCGTCAAGGCGCCGGAGGCGCTGGCGCTGGGCCTGGTGGATGCGGTGGTGGACGGCGACGTGCTGGCGGCGGCCATCGCCCGCGCTTCGGGCCAGACGAAGCGCCGCATTGCCGCGCTGCCGCTGCCCGCCGGCGATCCGGCGGCGGAGGAGGCGGCCGAGCGCGCGGCGCTGAAGGGTGCGAAGGGTGTTCCCGCCATCGCCGAGGCGATCCGGGTGATCCGGACCGCGGGCGAAGGGAGCTTCGCCGAGGGGCTGGCCCGGGAGCGCGCGACCTTCCTGCGCCTGCGCGAAAGCGCGGAGGCGGGGGCGCTGCGCCACCTCTTCCTCGCCGAGCGCGAGGCGACCAAGGTGCCGGGGCTGGAGGGCATCGCGGCGCGCCCCTTCGCCCGCATCGCGGTCATCGGCGCGGGCACCATGGGGGCAGGCATCGCGGTCGCCTTCGCCGACGCCGGCCAGTCGGTACGCGTGGTGGAGCGCGACGCGCAGGCGGTCGCCGCCGGCCGTGAGCGCATCGCCGGCCTCTACGCCCGGCAGGTGAAGAGCGGCCGGCTGACGCAAGCCGCCATGGACGAGCGCCTCGGGCGCATCGCCGTCACCGCCGACTGGGAGGTGCTGCGCGAGGTGGACCTCGCGCTGGAAGCGACGTTCGAGGATTTCGAGGTGAAGCGCGGCATCTTCCAGCGGTTCGACGCATTGCTGCCGGCGGGCGCCATCCTCGCCAGCAACACCTCCTATCTCGACCTCGACGCCATCGCCGCCACCACGCGCCGGCCGCAGGATGTCATCGGCCTGCACTTCTTCTCGCCGGCCAACATCATGAAGCTGCTGGAGGTGGTGCGCGGCAAGGCCACGGCGCCGGACGTGCTGGCCACCGGGCTGGCGCTCGCCCGCAAGCTCGGCAAGCAGCCGGTGGTGGCGGGCAATTGCGACGGCTTCATCGGCAACCGCATCTATGCCGTCTATCGCCGCCATGCCGAATATCTGGTGGAGGACGGGGCCAGCCCGCAGCAGGTGGACGCGGCGCTGGAGGCCTACGGCTTCGCCATGGGGATCTTCGCCGTCTCCGACATGTCGGGGCTCGACATCGCCTTCGCCATGCGCCAGCGGCGGGCCGCGACGCGTGATCCCGGCGAGCGCTATGTGGCCATTGCCGACGCCCTGTGCGCGGCCGGGCGCCTCGGCCGCAAGACCGGCGCCGGCTGGTATGCCTATGACGCGGCGGGGGCGAGGCAGCCCGACCCCGTGGTGGACGACCTGATCGCCGCCGCCCGCCGCGAGGCCGGCATCGCGCCCCGCAGCTTTACCGCGCAGGACATCCAGCTTCGGCTGCTGGCGGTGATGGTGAACGAGGGCGCCAAGGAACTGGCCGAGGGCATCGCGCTGCGCGCCTCCGACATCGATCTCGCCTTCGTCAATGGCTACGGCTTCCCGCGCCTCAAGGGCGGGCCCATGTGGGCCGCCGACCAACTGGGGCTGGAGCGCATCCTCGCCGAGGTGGAAGCCGCCCATGCGGCCGGAGGCGCGGGCTCCGAGCCTGCCCCCCTGCTGCGCGAACTCGCCGGAAAACAAGAAACTTTCGCCGCCTGGCGGCGCCGGCCCTGAGCCGGGAGGAGACATCAGATGAGCACCATCCTCAACAGCTACGCCCTCGGCGCCTGGATCGCCCCGACCGGTGGCCTCACGGATATTGCGAGCGCCATCGACGGGCGCGTCGTGGCCCGCGCCTCCAGCGCCGGGCTCGATTTCGGCGCCATGGTGCGCCATGCCCGCACCGTGGGCGGGCCGGCGCTGCGGGCGCTCACCTTCCACCAGCGCGCCGACATCCTGCGGGCGATCGCCGCCTATCTGGGCGAGCGCAAGGACGGGCTCTATGCGCTCGCCCTTGAGACCGGAGCGACGCGGCGGGACAATCTCGTCGATATCGACGGCGGCATCGGCACCCTGTTCGCTTATGCCTCGCGTGGCCGGCGCGAGCTGCCCAGCGAGCACTTCGTGCTGGACGGGGCGCCCGAGGGGCTGTCCAAGGGCGGCACCTTCGTCGGCGCGCATGTGCTGACCCCGCTCCAGGGCGTGGCGGTGCACGTCAACGCCTTCAATTTCCCCTGCTGGGGGCCGCTGGAGAAGTTCGCCCCCGCCTTCCTGGCGGGCGTCCCGGTCATCACCAAGCCGGCCACCGCCACGGCCTATGTGACCGAGGCGCTGGTGCGGCTGATCGTGGAGTCCGGCCTGCTGCCCGAAGGGGCGCTGCAACTGATCTGCGGGTCAACGGGAGACCTGCTGGATCATCTGGAAGGGCAGGACGTGCTGGCCTTCACCGGCTCCATCGAGACCTCGGAGAAGTTGCGCAACCATCCGGCGGTGTCGCGCAACGCCGTGCGCTTCGTGGCCGAGCGGGATTCGCTGAACGCCACCGTGCTGGGGCCCGACGCGGCGCCTGGCACGCCGGAGTTCGACCTCTTCCTCAAGGAGGTGGTACGCGAGATGACGGCGAAGGCCGGGCAGAAATGCACCGCCATCCGCCGCGTCTTCGTGCCCCGCGCCTTCGAGACGGCGGTGGCCGACGCGCTCAAGGCGCAGTTGTCCGCCATCGTGGTGGGCGATCCGCGCCGCGAGGACACCCGCATGGGGGCCCTGGTGAGCCGCGCGCAGCGCGAGTCGGTGCGCGAGAAGATCGCCGAGATCGCCACCGAGGCGGAGGTGCTGTGCGGCGACCCCGCGTGCCCCGACCTGCCCGGCGACCTTGCGGCCGGCGCCTTCATGGCGCCGGTGCTGCTGCGCTGCGCCGATCCCCGCGCGGCGGTCCATGCCCACACCACGGAAGCCTTCGGGCCGGTCGCGACCCTGATGGCCTATGAAGACCTGGCCGATGCCGCCGCCTTGATCGCCAAGGGGGAGGGCAGCCTTGTCGCTTCGCTCTTCACCTATGACGATGCGGTGGCGCAGAGCCTCGTCTTCGCCATGGCCCCGTTCCATGGGCGCCTGCTGATCCTCGACCGCGACTGCGCCAAGGAATCCACCGGCCATGGCTCGCCTCTGCCGGGGCTGGTGCATGGCGGTCCCGGCCGGGCCGGCGGCGGCGAGGAGATGGGCGGCCTGCGCGGCGTGTTCCACTACATGCAGCGCACCGCCTTGCAGGGCTCGCCCGGCCGCCTGTCGCGGCTGACGAAGTCCTGGATCAAGGGTGCGCCCGCGCCCGGTACGGCGACGCATCCCTTCACCCGGAACTACGACCTGCTGGAGGTGGGCGACACGGTGGAGACCGGCTCGCGGCCGATCACGCTCGCCGACATCGAGCATTTCGCCCATTTCACCGGCGACACCTTCTATGCCCACATGGACGAGGAGGCGGCGAAGGCCAATCCCTTCTTCCCGGGCCGGGTGGCGCACGGCTATCTCATCCTGTCCTTCGCCGCCGGCCTGTTCGTGGATCCGGCGCCGGGCCCGCTGCTGGCCAATTACGGCCTCGACAACCTGCGCTTCCTCAAGCCGGTGTCGCCGGGCGACGAGATCCGCGTGCGGCTGACCGTGAAGCAGAAGCAGGCGGCGCGGAAGCCGGAATATGGCGAGGTCCGCTGGGACGCGGAAGTGTTCAACCAGGACGGCGACACGGTTGCGCGCTACGAACTGCTGACCATGAGCGCGCGCCCCTGAGACTGCGCCGGGGCTGGATTGACCCGCAGGGCCGGAGCCGGCCCTGCGGGTTTTTTGTTGCCGTGACCGGCGGGCTCGGCCGTCGTCGGCTGGCGGGTTGCGGGAGCTGATAAGCAAGAGAACAATAATCTCTGGAGCGCACCGCGCCGGCCCCGGATGCCTCCCGTCGATGGCGATGCCGCGGACTTGCGGTGCCGGCATTCCCGGGGTCTGCTCACTCCGGCGGAGAACACTCGGCCGGGCGGGACGCTGATGCCGCAGGCGGGGCGGTCCCGCGATTTTTTGATTTCAATGCTGTCTGCGCCTGTTCTTGGGCGTCGATCAAATAGTCGTCGCTTGACAAAGGGGAGGCGCATAATAAGCTTTCATATATTGCATGACGGTAATCGTCTTCGCAAACGCGAAATATAATGAGTGCGTTGCGGTTACTGATCGTGTGAAAGCGTTGGTGGGAATAAGTCTTTTCCTGGCGGATCGGCCGAGCTTCGGCATCCCTGGGCGTGGATGCCATCGGCGTGGTCCGGGGAGGCGTGCCATGGACGTTCTGAATTCGGACGTGGACGGGCCTGGCTACATATCGACGGGCCATCTCCCGTCGGCGGAAGACGTCAGCAGGCTGGTCGCGGAAGCCCACCGGCGTTTCAGTTCCGTGATCGACGGCCAGACCTCGCAAGTCTATCCCGCGCTCGCCCGCGCGCCGGCGGATCTGTTCGGCATCTGCATTGTCGGGACCAATGGCGGCATCGTCTCGGCGGGCGATTTCGAGCACGAATTCTCCATCATGAGCGTGTCGAAGCCGTTCGTGTTCGCGCTGGTCTGCGACCGCATCGGCCCCAAGGCGGCACGGGAGAAGCTGGGGGCGAACGCCACCGGGCTTCCGTTCAATTCGCTCGCCGCCGTCGAGAATGCCTCCGACGGCCGCACCAACCCCATGGTCAATGCCGGCGCCATCGCCACGACCAGCCTCGTGCCCGGCGCGACGCGGGACGAGAAATGGCGTTTCATCCACGCTGGCCTGTCCCGCTTCGCCGGGCGCGAGCTGCCGCTCAACGAAGAGGTCTATGCCTCGGCGTCGGATACCAATTTCCGCAACCGCGGCATTGCCCGGCTGCTCCAGAGCGTGGGCCGCATCTATTGCGATCCCGCCGAGGCCACCGATCTCTATACCCGCCAATGCTCCCTGAACGTCAGCGCCAAGGACCTCGCCGTCATGGGGGCGACGCTCGCCGATGGCGGCGTGAACCCGATCACCGGCGAGCAGGTGGTCAGCCCCGAGGTCTGCCATTACGCGCTCGCCGTCATGATCACCGCCGGCCTCTATGAGTCCTCCGGCGACTGGCTCTATGAGATCGGGCTGCCGGGCAAGAGCGGCATCGGCGGCGGCATCGTCACGGTGTCGCCGGGCAAGGGCGGCCTCGGCACCTTCGCGCCGCCGCTCGATGCGGAAGGAAACAGCGTGAAGGGCCAGCTGGTTGCGAAGTTCCTGTCGCAGCGGCTGGGCATGGACCTGCTGGTCTCGCAGGCGGAACGGTAAGGAACGCCGACGCACGCCGAGGAATGTCGCGACGTCTGGGGCGCCGGCCCGGTTCCCGAGGTTACCGGCGCATCATAGGGAGGTCTCCATGTCGAGTACCGCCGCCTTCAGCCCGGCCCATGCCGAGGCGCGCTCCTCCTGGGTTCCCATGATCGCCATCGCCCTCGGCCAGGCGATCATGTCGTTCAACGTGGCCTCGCTGCCGGTGGCGCTGGGCGGCATGGTGCAGAGCTTCGGCGTGCCGCCCACCACGGTGGCCACGGGCATCGTCGCCTATTCCATGCTGGTGGCCGGCTTCGTGATGCTCGGCGCCAAGCTCACCCAGCGCTTCGGCGCGCTCCATGTCTTCC
This sequence comes from Azorhizobium doebereinerae UFLA1-100, assembly GCF_000473085.1. Lineage (GTDB taxonomy): Bacteria > Pseudomonadota > Alphaproteobacteria > Rhizobiales > Xanthobacteraceae > Azorhizobium > Azorhizobium doebereinerae. The sequence continues at coordinate 309,322 of NZ_AXBA01000002.1, read as the reverse complement.
GCATCGCGGTGGTGGTGTTCGGCTGCGCCCAGGTGCTGATGACCTTCAGCCCGAACGCCACGCTGATGATCACCGCCCAGGCGCTGTGCGGCGCGGCTGGCGCGGTCATCGTGCCCTGCCTCGTGGCGCTGATCGCCGAGAATTACCACGGCAGCCAGCAGGCGACGGCGCTGGGCGCGCTCGGCTCCGCTCGGGCGGGCGCGGGCGTCACGGCCTTCCTCATCGGCGGCGTGTTCGGCACCTTCATCGGCTGGCGGCCGGTGTTCGGCATCCTCATCGCCGCCTCGGCCCTGGTGTTCGTCCTGAGCTTCCGCCTGAAGGCGGACCGTGGGCGGCCGGACGTGAGGATCGATGCCTTCGGCGTCGTCCTGGCGGCATCCGCCATCGTGCTGATCAGCTTCGGCTTCAACAATCTGAACGCCTGGGGCCTCGGGCTGGCGCGGCCGGCGGCGCCGTTCACGCTGCTCGGCCTGTCGCCGGCGCCGGTGATGATCCTCGTCGGCATCGTCCTCGGGCAGTGCTTCTTCGCCTGGACCCGCCGGCGCCAGGCGCGGGGGCTGACGCCGCTGCTGCCGCTCCAGGTGCTGGAATCGCCGCAGGAGCGGGCTGCGGTCTACACCATGTTCTGCGTGGTGGCGCTGGAGGCGGCGCTGAATTTCTCGGTGCCGCTCTATATCCAGATCGTGCAGGGCCGCTCGCCGCTGGCCACCGCCGTCGCCATGCTGCCCTTCAACCTTACGGTGTTCTTCGCCGCCATGCTCATCGTGCGCGTCTATGGGCGCTTCACGCCGCGGCAGATCGGCCGGGCAGGCTTCATCCTGTGCGCCGTGGCGCTGCTGTGGCTGGCGTTCGTGGTGCGCAACGACTGGAGTTCCGGCCCCGTCCTCGTGGGGCTGGTGCTGTTCGGCATCGGCCAGGGCTCGCTGGTGACGCTGCTGTTCAACGTGCTGGTGACCGCCTCGCCGAAGGAACTGGCCGGCGACGTGGGGTCGCTGCGCGGCACCACCAACAATCTGGCGGCGGCGGTGGGGACGGCGGTGGCGGGCACGCTGCTGGTGGGGCTGCTCAGCTCCACGGTGCTGCGCAGCGTGGCGGAAAATCCGCTGCTGCCGCCGGAGATCCAGTCCCAGGTCAATCTCGACAGCATCACCTTCGTCAGCAACGACCATCTGGCGGGGGTGATGGCCCGGACCACCGCCGGGCCGGAGCAGGTGGCGGAGGCGGTGCGGGTGAACACGGAGGCACGACTCAGGGCGCTGAAGATCGGATTCCTGATCATGGCGGGCCTCGCCATGCTCGCCATCATGCCCGCCGGCCGCCTTCCGAACTACCGCCCGGGCGAGATTCCGGCCGAATAGCCGGCAAATATCGTTCCATTTCCGTCGGCTTCTCGCGGATTGCGCCGGGCCCGGCCGATCCGGCGCCGGCGCGAGGGCCCTCTGCTCGGCGCCCGCCCAGCAATTGGCGGCCGGCGCGGAGATGGTGGCCGATGGCCGGAAGCTTCGGCTGGATCACCGGCCGGATGACCTTAATGCCTCCAAGTTGAAGCCGAGCGTTCGGCTCCAACGGAGGTTGACATCCATTTCGGAAACGAACGGCATTTACTCCCCTGCGCCGAACCGGCTTTGTGCCGGTGGGTTGCAACTGCGGCCCCAACGCTGCGTCGCTCACCTGAACAGCTTCAGGCCGCGACCAGGCAATCAGGCCGCCGCGCGCGGCTGCATGTGACGCCCACGGCATGTGGGGACGCCATGGCGGTATCTCCCGCCCCCGCGGCCCGGTGCCTGGCGTTGGCATAGGAGACGCAACATGAACGATACTCACATGTCCATCAGCCGGGCGGAACGTCTGCTCGTGGTCCTGATGCTCGTGGCATGCGCGGCCCTGGTGGTGATGGTGATGATCCCGACCAGGTGAGACGCGCACGGGCCTCGCCGGCCAGCCGGCGGGGGCGCCGCCGTCCTCAAGTCATGACCCGGGTCAGTCCTCCGCCTCGCCATAGAGCAGCCGCTCCGCTTCCTCCAGCGACATCCGGCACAGCCTGATGGCGAGGTCGGACGAAAATCCGGCCCGCGCGAACGCACCGACATCCTTCATGAAGGCATTCTCGACGGGCTTGATGCGCCAGGGGCCGATGCGCCGCCGCTTGGCATAGATCACCGCGGCATGGGCATCGTCCAGCTCCTCGCTGACCTGCGAGATCATCCTGTCCTCGATCCCCTTGGAGGCCAGCACCTGCGAGAGCCGGCGCCGGGACAGGCCGCGCCGCAGGCCGGAGGCGGCCTTTCCCTCCGCATAGGCGAGATCGTCCACATAGCCATACTCCAGGCAATGGGCGACCGCGCGCTCGACCAGGCGGGCAATGGCGGCCGGGTCCGCATCCGGTATCCGGCTCGGCGCCTTGCGCAGCAGGACCTGGCGCAGGTTCTCGACGCTCGATGAGCGCTGGCTCAGATAATAGACGGCCGCCCGCTTCAGCCAGGCGATCTGCTCGGCCTCGCTCGTCAGGGGCTTGCGCGGCTTCGTCGCGGGCGACGTCCCGGCGGATGGGGAATGGCGTTTCATCTGCCCGCGCCCGTCGTCCGCCTCACTGGCGGACGAACCGCCCGAGGCCCAGCTCGTTCAGATAGTCGATGGTGAAGTCCCGCGCGTGGCCCTTGCCGCCCATCTTGAACGAGATGGCGGCCTGCGAGCCGAGAGTCTCGTTCTCCGCGGACGGATGGAAGGCGAAGGTATCGCCGGTCCAGTGCGACAGGCGGTAGCGCGACCGGCCGAGCTTGAGTTCCAGCCCGCCGTCGATGCGGGAGATGGTGGCGGGGCCGAAATAGGCGTTCCCATAGGTGCCGGCATAAGCCCCCAGCCGGGCGGCGGGCTGCGGCGCGGCCGGGGGAGACTTGCCCACGAGACTGCCGGCGGGCGCGTTGAGCTGGGTCATGATGGGGGCGTAGGCGGCGTACCAGTCGCGGGTCGGCTGGCCCGTCTCGACCCGGTCCATGAAGTCGGCGCCGATCGCCTCGGCGACGCCCGTGGGCGCTGCATTGGTCAGGATGACGATGCCGAGGCCCTGCGAGGGCAGCATGCGGTAGTTGGTGGAGGCGCCCAGGCTGAAGGCACCGGAATGGTCGAGCGCGACACGCCCGGAGGAGGTGATGGAGACGCCGATGCCGTAGCCGTAGAACGAGGGCCGCGCATCCATGGCGGCGGAGGGGCTGGAGATCATCTCGGCCCTTGCCGCCGGCAGCAGCGCGGCCGCAGGGACCACCTGCCGGCCCTCGAATGTGCCGTCTTGCAGGACAAAGTCCATCCATCGGGCGAGATCGTTCACCGTGGAGCTCACCCCGCCGGCCGGGGACTGCGCATCCGCATCGCGCGTGAATTTCGCCTGGAACCTGCCGTCCACCTGGACATGCAGCAGGGCGCGGTTCGGTCGCCGCGCGTAGTCCGCGTAACGCTCGCTGGTGGAGGTCATGCCGAGCGGCTTGTACAGCACCTCTTCCGCCAGGCTCTCCCAGCTCTTGCCGGCCGCCGCCGCCACCGCTTCCGCCCCGGCGGTGATGCCGTAATTGGTGTAGGCATACGTGTTCCGGAAGCTGTCGAGCGGGAGCAGCCGCAGCCGTTCGAGGATCGTCCGGCGGCCATAGCCGAGATCCTCCAGGTCGTCGCCGGCATGGTCGGGCAAGCCGGAGCGATGGCTGAACATGTCGGCGATCGTCACATGGCTCGTTACCCAGGGGTCCGCGAGGCGGAACCAGGGCAGGTGGCGCACGATGGGCGTATCCCAGCCCACCACCCCCGCGCCGACCTGCTGGGCGACGACGGACGCCGACAGGGACTTGGAGAGCGAAGCGATCTGGAACACCGTGTCCGCATCCACCGGCGCGGCCTCGCCCGCCTTGCGGACGCCGAAGCCCTTGGCATAGACGGTCTTGCCGCCGCGGACCACGGCGATGGCCATGCCCGGAATGCCGCTGCGCTTCATGAGGTCGGCGGCGACGCTGTCGAGGCTGGCAATGGCCGCGTCGATCCGCTCCGGCGGGATCTGCGTCGCCACGAACTGCGGCGGCGATGTCTCGGCAGCGGCCGCCGTCATGTTCACGGGGCCTGCCGCCAGCGCGAGGGCGAGGATGCGCACGAGGGGCCGTGCCGCGAACATCCGGGCGATGGGCAATGAGAGCATGCGCGAAGGGCCTCGGGCGACAGGGAAGGGCACGGCGCCGATCCGCGAGGACAACCGGCCGTCCAGCGGAACCTAGCCCATTGCGTCGCGCCGGCAAGGTGCGCGTGCCACGCCGCGCTCTGGCCTCCCGCGCCCCCCATGCGCGGGCGGGCCGTCGAGCGTGCGGTGCCGCATCCGGTCGAGTCCGATGCCGGCCATAGGCAACAGCACCGCTTTCGCCTATGGTGCCGCGTTTTTTTCAGCCTGATCGCTTCTCTGTGACCCCAGCCGCCCGTCTGCAAGCAACTCTCGACCTGATGCATGAAGTCGATAGCGTCGCGCGTCCCGTCGATGCTGTCGTCTCCTCGTTCTTTCGCGCCCGACGCTATATTGAGGACAGGGATCGCGGCTCCATCTCCGATCTGCTCTATGCGCTGCTGCGGCATCACGCACGGCTGGGCTGGTGGCTGGCGCGCCTGGAACGCCCGGACCTGCCGCGCAACCGGCTGCTGGCGTGGCTTGCGCTCGACGGTGGCCGGACGCCGGAGCAGGTCCAGAAGCTGTTCAACGGCGAAAAGTTCGCGCCGGCCATCCTGAAGGAGCATGAGCGCGCGCTGCTGGCCAGGCTGCAGGGCGGCGCCATCGACCATCCGGACATGCCCGACGACGTGCGCGTGGAATGCCCGGCCTGGGCGGCGGACTTTCTGCGGCACCGGTTCCTGGATTCCTTCGAGCGCGAGATGACCGCGCTCCTGACGGTTCCTCCCCTCGATCTGCGCGTCAACCCGATCAAGGCGACGCGGGAGGGCATGCTGGAGGCGCTGCGCGCGCTCGGCCTCAAGGCCGAGGTGTCCGACATGGCGCCCTATGGCATCCGCATCCGGCAGCGGCCCTCCCTGTCCGGCCTGCCGATGCTGAAGAGCGGCGAGGTTGAGATCCAGGACGAGGGCTCGCAACTGGTGGCCATGCTGGTGGACGCGCGGCCGGGCGACCGCGTGGTCGATTTCTGCGCCGGCGCCGGCGGCAAGACGCTGGCGATCGCCGCGCAGATGGCGAACAAGGGCCATGTCATTGCCTGCGATGTCATGGACTATCGCTTGAAGCGGGGGGCCGAGCGGTTCCGGCGGGCCGGTCTGCACAACATCCAGACCCGGCTGCTGACCAGCGAGACGGATCGCTGGGTGAAGCGCCACAAAGGCTCCTTCGATCGCGTGCTGGTCGATGCCCCGTGCAGCGGCACCGGCACATGGCGGCGCAATCCCGACGCCCGCTGGCGTGCGCTGGGGCCGGGGTTGGACAATCTCCTGCCGCTACAGGCCGGAATTCTTGCCAGCGCGGCGCGGCTGGTGAAGCCCGGCGGACGGCTCGTCTACGCCACGTGCTCCATGCTGCCGCGGGAGAATGAGGAGCAGGTGGCCGCCTTTCTGGCGGCGCATCCCGACTTCAGCGCCGTGCCGCTGCGCGAGGTCGCGCCGCAGCTGACGGGATCGGCGCACCCCGACTATCTGTCGCTGACGCCCGCCCGCCACGATACGGACGGCTTCTTCGCCGCCGTCATGCAGCGCGCGGCCACGCCGCCGCCCGAGCCGTCATCACTCGAATCCGTGCCGGCGCAGGGCGAGGGCGGGAACGCAGCCTGATCGCGCCGGCCGCTCACTTGCGCGGCAACGGCACGCCCTTGGTGGTGAAGCGCTGCCCGCCCCGGCTCGTGGGGCGCACGGGGCGCTTGGTGCCCGCGGCCTTGCCGGTTCCGGGCGGCTGAAAGGCCGGCACGAGCTGGTCGGGGCGCGAGCCGATCAGGTCGGCGCGCCCCATCTCCTTCAGCGCCTCGCGCAGCAGCGGCCAGTTGTCCGGGTCGTGATAGCGCAGGAACGCCTTGTGCAGGCGGCGCTGCCGCCCGCCCCGCATGGTCTCCACCTGATCGCTCGCGCCGCGCCGCACCCCCCGAAGCGTGTTGACGCCGGTGTGGTACATGGCGGTGGCCGTGGCCATGGGTGAGGGCAGGAAGGTCTGCACCTGATCGGCGCGGTAGCGGTTCTTCTTGAGCCAGAGCGCGAGGTTCATCATGTCCTCGTCGGTCGTGCCCGGATGCGCCGCGATGAAATACGGGATCAGGAAATACTTCTTGCCGGCCTGCTGAACGGCGGCGTCGAACATTTCCTTGAAGCGATCGTAGGTGCCGATGCCCGGCTTCATCATCTTGTCGAGCGGGCCGCTCTCGGTGTGCTCGGGCGCGATCTTCAGATAGCCGCCGACGTGATGGGTCACCAGTTCCTTGACGTATTCCGGGCTCTTCACGGCTAGGTCGTAGCGCACGCCGGAGGCGACCATCACCTTCTTGATGCCCTTCACCTCGCGGACCTTGCGATAGAGCCGGATCAGGTCGTCGTGCGAGGTGTTGAGATTCGGGCAGATGTCGGGAAAGACGCAGGACGGCAGGCGGCACGCGGCCTCGATCTTCGGGTCCTTGCAGGCCATGCGGTACATGTTGGCGGTCGGCCCGCCGATGTCCGAGATCACGCCCGTGAACCCCGGCGTCTTGTCGCGGATCAGCTCGATCTCGCGCAGGATCGAGCCTTCCGAGCGGTTCTGGATGACCCGGCCCTCGTGCTCGGTGATCGAGCAGAAGGTACAGCCGCCGAAGCAGCCGCGCATGATGGTGACCGAGAACTTGATCATGTCCCAGGCGGGGATCTTGACATCGCCATAGGCGGGATGCGGCGCACGGGCGTAGGGCAGGTCGTAGACCGCGTCCATCTCCTCGGAGGTCAGCGGGATGGGCGGTGGGTTCAGCCACAGGTCGCGGTCGCCGTGGCGCTGGACCAGCGGGCGCGCATTGCCGGGATTGGCCTCCCGGTGGAGCACGCGCGAGGCGCGGGCATAGGCCTCGCGATCCTGCTCGACCTGCTCGTAGGAGGGCAGCCGGATCACCGTGTCGCCGGCGTGGCGGGCGGCCGCCTCATCCGCGGAGTCGAGATCGTCGGCGTGCAGTTCGGTGTAATGGTCGGGCACCTTGCGGAACAGAGCCACGCCCCGGATGTCTTCCAGATCGCGCGGGGCCTCGCCATCGGCGAGGCGGTTGGCCACCTCCACCACGGCGCGCTCGGCATTGCCGTAGATCAGCAGATCGGCCTTCGCGTCCGCCAGGATCGAGCGGCGCACCTTGTCGGACCAGTAGTCGTAATGGGCGATGCGGCGGAGCGAGGCCTCGATGCCGCCGAGCACGATCGGCACATCCTTGTACGCCTCGCGGCAGCGCTGGGTATAGACGATGGTCGAGCGGTCCGGCCGCTTGCCGCCCTCGCCGCCGGCCGTATAGGCGTCATCGTGGCGCAGCCGGCGGTCCGACGTGTAGCGGTTGACCATCGAATCCATGTTGCCGCCGGTGACGCCGAAGAACACATTCGGCCTGCCCAGCGCCTTGAACGGTTCCGCCGACTGCCAGTCGGGCTGGGCGATGATGCCGACCCGGAAACCCTGGGCTTCCAGCAGCCGGCCGATGATCGCCATGCCGAAGGAGGGATGATCCACATAGGCATCGCCGGTGACCAGCACGATGTCGCAGCTGTCCCAGCCGAGCGCCGTCATCTCGGCGCGGCTCATGGGCAGGAACGGCGCCGCCGTGCCGGATCGCGGCCGGTGGCGGGGCACGGAAATCGGAGGCTTTTCGGCGTAGGCTTGGATGTCCATGGGGTCCACGCATAAGACTGCGCCGCGGCGAATTCAATCAACACGTGTTGCGGCCCCGGACAAATACCCCGCATCCATGGCCGCACGGCGGCAAGCGGCCCGAAAGCCGGGACGGCTGTGGCGGCGCTCCCGGCGGGTCCGCCCCTCGCAAGGGGGGGCCGGACGAGCCGCCTCACACGATTTCAGGTCCGGTTGGCCCTGGCGGTGCACGGATGAAATGCGCGGTGTTTGAGTTCATATTGGCGGGTGCGGGGCGTGCGCTCGGCGGCGCACTCTGCGCGAAGATGTGGCGGGCCCGTCTGAACGCACGGTTTCGCGTGCGTTTTGCCCCTTGGGATCGGTACTGTCCCGCCCACATCCTGAGATGGCCGCACGCACGGGGGACGTCATGGGTGATGAGATCCGGCTTGTGCTGTCAGCGGAAGGGGTTCTCGCGCATCCGGGCTTCGGGAAGGCGCGGGACATCTATATCCGCGAGATGCTCGAACTGCATGAGAACCAGCCGACGGAGAACCGGCTGCTCATAGATGGCGGAACCGCATCCATCTTCTTCAGCGTCATCATCATGAACGCCGGCTATCAACCCGATGTCCGCTCCACATGGCCGACCATGCAATCATTGAAAAGCCAGATGGAGGCTCATGGCATTGCCAGCGGGCGTCGCACCCATGACATCGTCCGGCGCCTCATCGACCGAGGATATATCACGACGTTCACCGCGCAGCGCGACAGGCGCAGCACCCTGCTTGCGCCGACCGATAAGATGCTGGCTCACGATCAGCGTTCGCTGCTTTGCTATTTCCATCCGCTGCATGCGCTGTTCCCCGATCCCGGATATCCCGAGCCGATGCGACGGGACCTTGCGTTTCATCGCGCGGCGCGGGAGGTCAGCATCGCCTTTCTGGCGCACGCGCAGCAGTTCATCCTGGCCAATCCGGTGATCGCGTTCTTTCTGCCCCGTCAGGCCGGCCATATGATCCTGACCAAGCTCATGCATCTGTGCGGTGATCAGGACGACCACGGGGTGCCGAAGGTGTCGTTCGTCAAGATCGGCGATAGCTTCGGCGTCTCGCGCACCCATGTCCGCAAGTTGCTGCGGGAGGCGGAGGAACTCGGCTTTGTCCGTCTGTTCGGCAACAGCGTTGCGGTCACGGCGACCTGCCGCGCCGGCTTTGATCGGTTTCTGGCCGATACGATGGCCGGCAATGATCTCGTGTACCGGCTGGCAATGGCGAAACTGGCTTCTATGCCGGCGGCCGGGGCGCAATCCGTGGATGCCGCGATGGTGGATTTCTAGGCGGGCGATAAAGGACAGCGCCGCCCCCGCCACCCCCGAGGCCTGCCGATCAGCCGCGGCGGTAGGTAGCTTGAAACCGACGCCGGACCGGCTTCCATGTCCTGGGAAATGCAGGCGAAAAGTTCCGTAACACTTGCCGAACGACGCTCCTAATGTCTGCCCAGCTTGAACGCGACCTCTCGCGGAACGGCCAATCACGGGACCGGCAGCGCCTGCACTTGCGGCGGTGCCTGAGGTCTGGTCGAGGCTGCCGAGACAGCATCGGCGGCTGGAACGTCACCATCGGGGGATGCCATGGTACCCATTGTTGCCTCGGAAGGGATTGCGCGCATTCACGTGCAGGGTGCGACTGACCCGGCGGTCAATTGGCTGGGCGCCTTTGCCACGTGCGGCGGGCATGGCGCAGCCCAATCCTCTACGATCGTTTACGAAATTCCTCCAGGTGGGCGCCTTGGCTGGCACACCGACGCCACCGAGGAAACCCAGTATATCCTGTCCGGAAAAGGCGAGCTGCTGATGGAGGACGGCACCCAGGCGATCGGGCCGGGCAGCGTCTTTGCCCTGCCGCCCAATGTGCGCCACGACATCGTCAATACGGGCAGCGAGACGCTTCATGCCGTCGCGTTCTTCGCCGCGGCCATGTTCACCCAGACCTTCGATCAGGTGATGCTGCCGCCCAACACGCATGTGCTCGGGACGCCCAACCGGGAGGGCTGACCGACCGCCGCGACGCGTCGCGGCGCCGCATCGATCGGCTCCGGTAAGATATGCCGGTGCCCTTGGCGGGGTGCGGGTGATGAGCCGCGCCCGACCCGCTCCCCGTTTTTCCGGCCAGCTTGAACTGGAATTTTCCAACTGTGGTCCCCGTGTTGGGGACGAGGAGAGTTCCATGAAGACGTCGAAGTTCACGGAAGCGCAGATCGCGTTGATGTTGGAGCAGGGGACCGCGGCCAGCCCCATCCGCGCGATCAGGCGACGGACGCGCTTGCGGCCGACCGCATGGCCATTTCGCCGCGGGTGACGCGCCAGCCGCCACGAGCCGTACCACGGGGTCTCCATGAACTGCTCATCGAGCCCGCTCGGCGGGCCCCCGACATTCCCTCAATCGGCCGCTTCTTCCAGGCGTTGATCATCGACCGGTGAATGCCATGTTTGGCCGCCGGCTGCGCGATCGCCTGTTCGCCGTGGATCGCGCCCAGCGTCACCTTGGCCTTGAACTCCGCAGGATACAGCTTCCTCTTCCCCGTCATCTGGTGCGTCCTCTCGTCAAGGCGAACCAGGCTCAGCTACCTGTCGAGCTTTCGGGGACCACCTCGGCTCTCAGCCATCGCGAGGCGGCGACCGCTTGGATGTACCACATCGCATTTGCGGGCCAATCGGAGGGGGCACGCCCAGTGCGATTCTTTAAGGCATTGAAATTTAAATAAAAAAACTCGCGAATGGTGCCGCAAGAGGGATTCGAACCCCCGACCCCCTCATTACGAATGAGGTGCTCTACCAGCTGAGCTATTGCGGCACTGCGACCTCGCGGCGCCGTCCTCCGGTCAGACGGCGGGGCGTGCGACAGGCACAACCCGCCCCATCGCCTCGACGAAAGAACGTGCGCCTCTCATACGGAAGAGACGGTCGACTTTCAAGGGCGGTGCCGCTGCCATCCCGCCCGGTGTGGGCGGAGTGCGGGAAAAGCCATGACCGTGCAGGATTTCATCCACCATGACGCGGGGATTGAATGGGGCGGAGGCGGCTGGTGGCTTGCGCCTGGCTTGCCGGGCCGCTACCGGATGAGGTCATGACCGCCGAGGACGAGAAGGCCGCGCGGCTCGCCGCGGCGCTGCGGGCCAATCTTGCCAAGCGCAAGGCGCAGAAGCGCGCCCGCGCTGACGGCGGCGCGCCGGGTGATTCCCGCTCCGACGATGCGCCTGGCTTGCACGGGGCAATGCCCTCAGGTCGGGCCGAGGGATCCGGCGAAAAGGAATAGCCTGCGCGGACAGGTGGTTGTGGTGGCCCGTGCGCGGCCCGGTTGTGCCGGCGTTGTGCCGGACGTCGAGGCGGGCTAGACGTCATCGCTTGCACATAGGACTGCGCCGGGGGGCGCGGCAGGACTGGATGCGGCGGCGCATGGCGCCTGGAGGCGACCCGATCGGGGCGCCGGGACTGGGGCGGCAAGAGGAGCGGTCGTTAGATGGACAAGATTCGCATCGTCGGCGGGCAGAGCCTGAACGGCACCATTCCCATTTCCGGTGCCAAGAACGCCGCGCTGCCGCTGATGATCGCGTCTCTCCTCTCCGAGGAGAAGCTGATCCTGGAGAATGTGCCCCGCCTTGCCGACGTGGCGCTGCTCCAGCGCATCCTCGGCAATCACGGCGTGGACATCACCGTGAACGGCAAGCGCAACGGCGATAGCCCGAGCGCCGGCCAGACCATGGAGATCGATGCCCGCGCCATCGTCGACACCACCGCGCCCTACGATCTCGTCTCGCGCATGCGGGCGAGCTTCTGGGTGGTGGGGCCGCTGCTGGCGCGCATGGGGCAGGCCCGCGTCTCCCTGCCCGGCGGCTGCGCCATCGGCACCCGCCCGGTGGACTTCCACCTTGATGCCCTGCGCGCGCTCGGTGCCGAGATCGACATCGATGCCGGCTATGTGGTGGCCCGCGCGCCACGCGGCCTGACCGGCGCGCGCATCGTCTTCCCCAAGGTGTCGGTGGGCGCGACCCACACCGCGCTCATGGCCGCCGCCCTCGCCAAGGGCGACACGGTGATCGAGAACGCCGCCCGCGAGCCGGAAATCGTCGATCTCGCCGATTGCCTCCTCAAGATGGGCGCGCGCATCTCCGGCGCCGGCACGTCCACCATTCACATCACCGGCGTGCCCCGCCTGCGCGGCGCCCGGCATTCGGTCCTGCCGGACCGCATCGAGACCGGCACCTATGCCATGGCCACCGCCATGACCGGCGGCGACGTGACGCTGGCCGGCGCCCGGGCGGACCTGCTGGAGAGCGCGCTCGATGTCCTGCGCGCCGCGGGCGCGCAGATCGACGTCAACAACGAGGGCATCCGTGTCCGCCGCAACGGCGCCGGCCTGTTTCCGGTGGAAGTCTCCACCGCGCCCTATCCTGGCTTCCCCACCGACCTCCAGGCCCAGCTCATGGCGCTGATGACGCGCGCGCAGGGGCGCTCGCGCATCACCGAGACCATTTTCGAGAACCGCTTCATGCATGTTCAGGAACTGGCCCGGCTCGGCGCCACCATCCATCTAGAGGGCGACTGCGCGGTCGTGGAGGGCAACGACCATCTGAAGGGCGCACCCGTCATGGCGACGGACCTGCGCGCCTCGGTTTCGCTGGTCATTGCGGGCCTTGCGGCCGAGGGCGAGACCATGGTCCAGCGTGTCTATCACCTCGACCGCGGCTTCGAGCGGCTGGAAGAGAAGCTCTCCAACTGCGGAGCGCAGATCGAGCGGATCAGCGGCTGACGGCCATGGACCGCCGCCACGGTGATCGCGGCGCGCGATCCGCATCGCCGCAGGCCTGAAGAAACCGGGCAAAGCCGCGCGGCGCCTTGCGTCGCGTGGCTTTCATGCCTATGTGCCAAGCGGAGCAGATAAGGAGTGTCGGCTCATGGACGAGCTCAAGCTCTTCGCATTGGATGACGAGGATCTCGCCATCATCTCCGCCCATCTCCAGGACGCGGTCGTCAAGGTGGGCGACATGGGGTTCGTGTCGAAGGCGCAGCGCTTCGCCCTGGTGCTGAACCGCTTCGACTGGGACCAGAAGGAAACCGCCCAGGAACTGGTGCGGCGCCGCACGGGACTGCATTTCGAGCGGGTGCGCGCGGTGAAAGTGCGTGGCATCGACCTTCAGGCGAAGGATCAGGTGCTGAACCTGCTCGCCATCATCTTCCTGCCCGACGAAGAGCCGTCCGGGCACCTGCTGCTGACCTTCTCCGGAGGGGCGGAAATCCGCCTCGACGTGGAGTGCATCGAGGCGGGCATGTCCGACCTCGGTCCGGCGTGGGGCTGCACCCACGCCCCGGCGCACAAGGACACCGCGGCCTGAACTGGCCGCCCCCACCGTGAGGGGGCGGCGCAGGGTCGCGGCTTGGCCGCTTTGCGGCCCGCACCCGGTGCCGCGCCCCACCGGGGTGTTGCATTCCGCGCGGATCGGCCCCAAGGAAACCGGGCCAAGGAAACCGCGATGCCGATCCGTCTCGATACCCAGTCCCCCGCTTTCCCCGCCGCCTTTGCCACCTTCCTCGACAGCAAGCGGGAAGCCGCGGCCGATGTCGCCGCCGCCGTCGCCGACATCATCGCTGCGGTGCGCGCGCGGGGCGACGATGCCCTGGTCGAACTCTCCCGCACCTTCGACCGCGTTGAACTGGAAGGACGCATCCGCGTCACCGAAGCCGAGATCGACGCGGCGCTGGCCGAGGTTCCGGTGGAGACCCGCGAGGCGCTGGAATTCGCCAAGGCCCGCATCGAGGCGCACCACGCCCGCCAGCTTCCCGAGGACGAGCGCTATACCGACGCCGCCGGCGTCGAGCTGGGCCAGCGCTGGACTCCGGTGGATGCGGCCGGCCTCTATGTGCCGGGCGGCACCGCCGCCTATCCCTCGTCCGTACTGATGAACGCGGTGCCGGCCAAGGTGGCGGGCGTGCCGCGCGTCGCCATGGTGGTGCCCTCGCCGGACGGGATCATCGCCCCGCTGGTGCTGGCCGCCGCGCGGCTTGCGGGCGTGGACGAGGTCTATCGCGTGGGCGGTGCGCAGGCAGTGGCCGCGCTCGCCTACGGCACCGCCACCATCGCGCCGGTGGACAAGATCGTCGGCCCGGGCAATGCCTACGTGGCCGCGGCCAAGCGCCAGGTGTTCGGCAAGGTCGGCATCGACATGATCGCCGGCCCGTCCGAGGTGCTGATCCTCGCCGACGGCGAGGCCAACCCGGCCTGGATCGCGGCCGACCTGCTGGCCCAGGCCGAGCATGACCCGGCCGCGCAATCGATCCTCGTCACCGACTCGCATGCCTTGGCGGAGGCGGTGGAACGGGCGGTGGAAGCCCAGCTCGTCACGCTGCCGCGCCGCGACATCGCCAGCGCCTCCTGGCGCGACCATGGCGCGATCATCCTGGTCCGCGACATGAGCGAGGCGCCCCTTCTGGTCGATCGCGTGGCGCCGGAGCATCTGGAAATCCACAGCGAGCATGCCGAGCGGCTGGCGAGCAATATCCGCCACGCGGGCGCGATCTTCATCGGCGCCTATACGCCGGAGGCCATCGGCGACTATGTGGGCGGCACCAACCATGTGCTGCCGACCGCGCGCTCGGCGCGCTTCTCCTCCGGCCTCGGCGTCTATGACTTCATGAAGCGCACCTCTATCCTGAAGTGCAGCGCCGCCTCGCTGAACATCATCGGCCCGGCGGCCGTGCGCCTTGCGGCGGTGGAGCGGCTCGACGCCCATGGCCGCTCCATCCTGATCCGCACCAACGCCGGCTAACCGGATGCGTGAGACGCCATGAGCCAGACCCCGCCGCCGAACCGCCTGTGTGCCGTCACCCTCGACGAAGCCTCCATCGGGCGGTCCGGGGCGGATGTGGAGCATGAGCGCGCCACCGCCATCTACGACCTCCTGGAGGACAACCGCTTCACCCCTGTGGGCGATCCGGGGGAGGGGCCGTACACGCTGCACATCGGGCTGATGGACAATCGCCTGGTGCTCGACATCAAGCGTGCGGACGGCGCCGAGGCGGTGGTACAGCACCATCTCTCGCTGACCCCGTTCCGCAAGGTGGTGAAGGACTATTTCCTGATCTGTGAGAGCTATTACGCCGCCATCCGCACCGCCTCGCCCACCCAGATCGAGGCCATCGACATGGGTCGGCGCGGATTGCACAACGAGGGCTCGACGCTGCTCCAGGAGCGCCTGAAGGACAAGGTGGAGGTGGATTTCGACACCGCCCGCCGGCTGTTCACCCTGATCTGCGCGCTGCACTGGAAAGGGTGAGGCGCATGGACCCTTCGGTACCGCCGGCGCGGGCGGTCCGTCCCCAGTCCGTGCTGTTCCTGTGCGGGCAGAACGTGGTGCGCTCCGTCATGGCGTCGGCGCTCACCAAGCATCTGTTCGGCAAGTCCATGTACGTGGCCTCAGCCGGGGTGATCGCGGGCGACGCGGACCCGTTCGTCTCCGCCGCCATGGAGGAGGTGGGGCTCGACGTCTCGCGCCACAAGCCGCGCAGCCTGGAGGATCTGGAGGAATACGAGGGGCTCGGCTTCGACCTTGCCATCTCGCTGTCGCCGGATGCGCACCATCTGGCGCTGGAGGCCACCCGCACCAATGCGCTGAAGGTGGAATACTGGCCCACCCCCGATCCGACACTGGAAACCGGCAACCGCGAGCAGCGCCTCGCAGCCTATCGTCAGGTGCGCGAGGAACTGGAGCAGCGCATCCTTGCCCGCTTCCGTCCGGGCACGCCGGGCGTGCCCGGCGACGTGCGCTGATCCCGTTCCAGCTCGTCCGGCCTATTTCAGCTCGCCCAGCCCCTTCAGCAGCGCCGCGTTGAAGCGCTCCGGCGCCTGGACCTGCGGCGCGTGGCCGAGGTCCGGGAAGGTGACGAGCCGGGCGCCGGGAATGGCGGCGGCGGTGGCCGGGCCGAGCTTGGCGTAATTGCCCACCTTCTTCTGGACGTCCGGCGGGGCGGCATCCTTGCCGATGGCGGTGTTGTCCTTCTCGCCGATGAGCAGCAGCGTCGGCGTACGGATGTTCGGCAGTTCGTGCACCACGGGCTGGGTGAAGACCATGTCGGAGGTCAGCGCCTGGTCCCATGCGACCGCGGCCTTGCCCTCGCCGAGATAAAGGCCGGCCTGCATCGCCACCCAGCGGTCGTAGTCCGGCGACCAGGTACCGGCATAATAGGTCTTCTGCTGGTAGGCCTTGATGCCTTCGAAATTGGTGCGCAACTCGCCCGTGTACCATTGGTCCACGGTGCGCGGCGGGATGCCGGCGGCGCGCCAGTCCTCCAGTCCGATGGGATTGACCAGCACCAGCCCGGACAGCGCGTCCGGGAAGGACAGGGCGTAGCGCATGGCCAGCATGCCGCCCATGGAGTGGCCGATGACGATGGGCTTGTCGACGCCGATCTGGTCCAGCAGCGCCTTGGTGTTGGCGGCCAGTTGGAACAGCGAGAACTGGTAGCCCAGCGGCTTGGAGGATTTGCAGAAGCCGATCTGGTCCGGCGCCACGACACGGTAGCCGGCGTTCACCAGCGGGCGGATGACGCCCTCCCAGGTGGCGCCGCAGAAATTCTTGCCGTGCAGCAGCACCACCGTCCGTCCGTTCGGCTGCTCCGGCTTCACGTCCATATAGGCCATGTGCAGCGGCTTGCGCTGCGACACGAACTCGAAGCGCTGGACTTCGAATGGATAGTCGAACTCCTGCAGTTCCACGCCGAAGGGGCGGACGGCAGGCCCGCTGGAGGCGTCCGTGGGATGGACAGGGGCGGTCGTGGGAGCGGCGGGAGCGGGCGGCTGAGCGGCGGGGGCTTGCGTCTGGGCGGCGGCGGGCGCTGCCAGCATCAGCAGCAGGGTGGCAAGGCGAATGGCGCGCATGGATGGTTTCCCGGGGGACCGGGACGGGCCTGACGGCGCAGGCGGGTCCGGCGAAGGCAAGATCGTGATGGCCGCGAGCGGGGCGTCTCGGCGCGTCGCGAACGATGGCCGGGCCACGTGGCGGGGGCAAGGCGCGAATGGCCCGTTTCCTCGCCGCCGGCTTTCGGCTAGCGTGCCGCGCGCGGCGCCACCCTTTGCGCCGCCAGTATTTGTTCGCAGGTGAGGTGACGCAGACGTGAACGACCGGGTCCAGCTCGTGCTCGCCTCGGGGTCTCCCCGCAGGCTCGCTCTGCTCAACCAAGCCGGCATCGAACCGGACCGGCTGATGCCCGCCGATGTGGACGAGACGCCGGAGCGCGGGGAACTGCCCCGCCGCCTCGCGTTGCGCCTCGCCCAGCAGAAGGGCGAACTGGTGGCGGAACGCGCCAGGGAGGCGGGCATGCCCGCGCTCGTGCTCGCCGCCGACACGGTGGTTGCGGTGGGCCGGCGCATCCTGCCGAAGCCGGAGCTTCAGGACGAGGCCGAGGCCTGCCTGCGCCTGCTTTCGGGGCGGGCGCACCGGGTGTTCACCGGCATCTGCGTGGTTTCCGCCAAGGGGCGGGCGCGCACCCGCCTCGTGGAGACACGCCTGCGCTTCAAGCGCCTGTCCCATGACGACATCAACGCCTATCTGGCCTGCGGCGAATGGCGCGGCAAGGCCGGCGGCTATGCCATCCAGGGTATCGCCGGCAGCTTCGTGGTGAAGCTCTCCGGTTCCTATACCGGCGTGGTCGGCCTGCCGCTGGCGGAGACCATCGCGCTGCTCGGCGGCGAGGGTTATCCCATCCGCGCCGGCTGGGTGGAGCGGGCCGCATGAGCGCGCCCGGGGAAACCGTACCCGCCAAGCCGTGCCCGATCTGCGGCAAGCCGGCCGTCGAGCGCTATCGCCCGTTCTGCTCCAAGCGCTGCGCCGACATCGACCTCAACCGCTGGCTGACCGGGGCCTACGCCATTCCCGTCACCGAGGAGGAGGACGAGGACGGCGAGGTCACGCCCGCGCGGGAGCGGCCGGAATAGCCCTGCGCCCACGTGCCCGCCTTGCCTTGGGCTCTGCCGCGGGGCAGGAAGGAGGCATCGTGCCCGCGCCGCAGCTGCCAGGAGTGCGCCCCGTGTCGTCACCGATCTTCGCCAATTCCACCGCCCACTGGCGCCATCTCGACGCCGCGCACCATCTGCACCCCTTCTCCGGCACCAAGGCGCTGAATGCGGAGGGCGTGCGCGTCATCACGCGGGCGGAGGGCGTCTATATCTATGATTCCGAGGGCCACAAGATCCTCGACGGCATGTCCGGCCTGTGGTGCACCGCCGTCGGCCATGGCCGAGGGGCCATCGTGGACGCCATCGCCGACCAGCTTCGCCAGCTCGATTATTACAACACCTTCTTCAAGACCACGCATCCGGGCGCGGCTGAGCTGAGCGCGGCCATCGCCGCCGTGGCGCCCGCGGGCATGGAGCGGGTGTTCTTCACCTCCGGCGGATCGGAGGCGGTGGATACGGTGATCCGCATGGTCCGCCACTATTGGGCGGCGGTGGGCAAGCCGCGGAAGCACATCTTCATCGCCCGGCGGAATGCCTATCACGGCTCCACCATCGGCGGGGCCTCGCTAGGCGGCATGAAGCCCATGCATGCCCAGGGCGGACTGCCCATTCCCGGCATCATCCACGTGGCCCAGCCCTATTGGTGGGGCGAAGGCGGCGATCTCTCGCCGGAGGAATTCGGCCTCAAGGCCGCGCTGGAGGTGGCGCGGGCCATCGACGAGGCGGGACCGGAGAACGTGGCCGCCTTCATCGGCGAGCCGATCCAGGGGGCCGGCGGCGTCATCATCCCGCCCTCCACTTATTGGCCGGAAGTGCAGAAGATCTGCCGCGAGCGCGACGTGCTGCTGGTTTCGGACGAGGTGATCTGCGGTTTCGGGCGCACCGGGGAGTGGTTCGGCTGCCAGCATATGGGGGTCGAGCCGGACCTCATCACCTTCGCCAAGGGCGTCACCGCCGGCTATTTCCCGCTGGGCGGAGTAATCGTCGGCGGGCGGGTGGCCGAGGGGCTGATCGCGCACGGCGGGGAATTCCATCACGGCTACACCTATTCCGGCCATCCCGGCGGCTGCGCGGCGGCGCTGGCGACCTTGAAGATCATGCAGGAGGAGGATCTGGTGGCGCGCGTGAAGTGCGACATTGGCCCCTACCTGCAATCGCGCTGGCAGGCGCTCGCCGGGCATCCGCTGGTGGGGGAGGCCCGCATGGTGGGTCTCATCGGCGCGCTGGAACTGACCCCCCACAAGGCGAGCCGCGCCAAATTCCCGGTCGAGGAGGGCACGGTGGGCCAGATCGCCCGCGACATCTCCTTCCGCGAAGGGCTGGTGATGCGCGCGGTGCGCGACAGCCTGATCCTCGCCCCGCCCTTCACCCTCAGCGAGCCGGAGGCCGACCAGATCATCGCCACGGTGGTGCGGGTGCTGAATGCCACGGAGGCCGAAGTGCGCGGTCGCGGCCTGATGGGCGCGCCGACCTGAAAGGTGGCAAAGTATAGGTGTGGTCAAGCTCTAGTTGTCCACCCAGAACGACATTGCCGCAATTTCGCCTGTAATAAGGCGCCCGTGTGATCGAAGAACAATGCTGATCCGTCGTTGGGAAACCTTCGATGGAACGAAGTTCTCACGGTCGCGTTAGGTGCGTGGTTCGGTCATCAGAGGAGATGAACCATGCGAAATCGTCTTATTGCTTCCGCTTTGGTGCTGGCGACCCTTTCACCGGCGGCTGCCTTCGCCCAGGCCTCCACTGCCACCGGCGCCGTCGGCGGCGCGGCGGTGGGTGCCGTGGTCGGCGGCCCCGTGGGTGCGGTGGTCGGCGGCATTGCCGGGGCCGGGGTCGGCGCCGCGGCGGAGCCGCCGCCCGAAGTGCGCTCTTACGTGGTGAAGGAACGTCAGCCGTCGGTGCGCGTGGAGCGTGACGTGGTGGTGGGCGAGCCCGTGCCGTCCAACGTGCGGCTCTACACCATCCCCAACACCGACGCCTATGAATACACCGTGGTCAACGACCGCCGGGTGATCGTGGAGCCGCGCACCCGCAAGGTGATCCAGGTCGTTGAATGATCCGACGGCGGCGGATCCCGGTGGTCCGCTGCCTGGGGCGGCGCCGATGGCGCCGCCGGGACGTGAATGATCGTTCGGAGCGGCCGGCGCCTGGCGCCGGCCGCCGTTCGTTCAGGGTCTCAGGGGGCGACCGTGGCGGCGAAGGCCGGGACCCGCTGGCCGAAGCCCTCCAGCCAGGCCACGAGCCGGGGATGGGTGGCGCGCCATTCGCCCTTGAAGCGATAGTCGAGATAGCCGAGGGCGCAGGCCAGAGCTATGTCGCCATTGGTGACGGGACCATCCGCCGGCGGGCTGGCCTCCAGCGTCGCGAGGCCGCGCGCCACCTTGCCGGCCTGCCGGTCGAGCCAGGACTGCACCTGCATGCCCTCCGGCCGATAACGGCCCTCATAGATCTGCAGCAGGGCGGCGTCGGCAATGCCGTCCGCCAGTGCTTCCAGCTTCAGCGCGGCGAAGCGCGCCTTGGGTTCGGCCGGGATCAGCTTGTCGCCGCCGAGATGATCGAGATAGGCGACGATCACGGCGGAATCGAACAGCACCTCGCCGTCGTCGAGTAGCAGCGCGGGAATCTTTCCGAGCGGGTTCTGCTGGCTGATGCTGTCGGTCGGATCGGTGGTGTCGCAGGGATCAAGGTCCAGCGTCAGGCCGAGAACGGCAGCCGCGAGGCGGCACTTGCGGACGAAGGGCGACGCAGGAGAATGACGCAGGCGCATGGGCGGCTCGCAGGCGGGATGAGGCGGTGGACCGGCGCGGCCGGTCGGGGCGGGAGCGGGGCATGACCCCGCCGGCGCCATCTAGAGCACGGCGCCGGGCCTTCGGTCCACCCGTCAGCCGCCCTGCGTCAGCCAGGACACGCGCACGCGTCCCTTGCCGTCCCGCGCCATCAGCGGGGTGATGGCGGTAAGGATCGTGCGCATCTCGTCCGCCAGGGTGAAGGGCGGGTTGAGGATGATGAGCCCGCTGCCCGAGAGCTGGGTCAAGGAACGCACCTCGGAGAAATCGATCTCCACCTTCAGCATCTTCGGCAAGCCGAGCCGGGCCACGTCGCGGCGGAAGGCATCCACCGCCATCAGGTCCTTGATCGGGTACCAGAGCATCACCGTCCCGGTGGCGAAGCGCTCATGGGCCGCCTTCAGCGCGGTGACGAGGCGCCCGAACTCGCCGGGCTCCTCGAACGGCGGATCGATGAGCAGCAGGCCGCGCCGCTCGCGCGGCGGCAGATGCGCGCCCACCGCGTGCCAGCCGTCCTGGAACAGCACCTTGGCGCGGGGATCGCCGCCCACCGCCTTCTCCAGCTTCTGGCGCTCCTCGCCGTGCAGTTCACAGAACAGGAAGCGGTCCTGCGGCCGCCCCAGGGCCAAGGCCAGGGCGGGGGAGCCGGGATAGCGCCGGGCGCCCGCCTCGCGGCGCAGGGCGCGCACGGCGTCGAGATAGGGGGCGAGCAGTTCCGCCGCCGGGGCGGGCAGGTCGGCGGCCAGTACGCGCTCGATGCCCTCGTCGGCCTCGCCGGTCTTCATGGCGGAGGTGCCGGCGAGGTCATAAAGGCCGGCGCCCGCGTGGGTATCCACCACGCGGTAGGCGTTGTCCTTTTTGGCAAAATAGGTGAGCACGCGGGCGAGCGCCGCATGTTTCATGACATCGGCCGGATTGCCGGCGTGGAAGGCGTGGCGATAGTTCATGCCGCCTCTTGGACGGTCGGGCCGTTCAGCGCAAGGGGGGAACGGCCAGCCGGCGCCCGGCGGGGCAGCTCTGGGCATTCACCTGCGGGCAGGCGCGGAAGGCGAGATCCCGCGTCAGGCACACCCGCACCTCGCGCAGCCGCGTGCGGTCGCATTGCACGGACACCATGTCCGGCCCGAGGCCGGGGTTGGCGGCGATGAAGGCCGTCTCCACCTCGGCGGCAGAGACCATGCGGTATTCGCTTGGGTCCACATAGGAGGCCGGAATGGCGATCTTGCCGCGGGCGGCGCGCACCAGGTCGAAATAGGCCGCCGGAGAAAGACCCGAGCAGGTGCCGTGCTTGCGCCATTCGTGAATGACCAGCGCCGGGCTCGGCATCAGGTCGAGCATGCCATCGATCTGGTTGCGGGGCAGGCGCGGCGCCGCCCAGTCGCAATCCTCGGGAAAGCCCGTCTCATATTGCGGCCACAGGCCGTGGACCACGAAGGCGAAGGGCCGCGGGCCGCCGCATTGCAGGCCGTCCGGCTTGTCGCGCGTGGCGCAATAGGTGGGCGACCAGGACAGGGAGAGAACGTAGAAATCGAACGCGCCCGGACGGTCGTCACGGGCGCTGGCCCCGCCCGCCGCCGCGAGGAACAGCAGCAGCGCGGCGAGGAGGCGCAATCTCACGGACGGGCCATCTTGCAATTGGGCGCGTAGGCGAACTCGCGGTCATAGTCCGCGATGCACCATTCCACGCCCCAGGTCAGGCTCTGCCAGCCGCCATCCTCGATGATGGAATAATACAGCGTGTGCTTCTTGGTATCGTTGGTGACGATGGTGGCGCTGCAATAGCGGCGCGGCACGAAGCCTTCGCCCCAGGGCTTGTCGGCGATCTCGCGCACGTTGGAATAGCTGACGATATTGCCGGCATTCTTCCAATACAGCCGCTCGGTCTCGGCGAAGTGGTTGGAAATGGTGCCGAGCGCCAGCGGCTCGGTGCAGGCCGGCAGGTTGCCGCTGAACTTGTCGTTGGGCAGCCAGAAGTTCTTTTCCAGCCAATTGGCCGCGTGGGCGGGGGCCACGATATTGGCGAGCATCAGCGCCGCCATGCCGGCCATTGCCCAACCCTTGCGCGCCGTCCGAGCCATCGTCGTCTCCCAACCTCAATATGTCGGGCGGACGATGGCGCCCGGCCGGGCGGCGGTCAAGCGCAGCGGTGCAACACCACGCCAAATTCCGCCGCCCTCCGGAGCGTCACATCCAGAGCTTCTGCCCCTTCAGGGCCGGATCCTCATACAAGCCGGAAACGAACTCGCCATAGCCGTTGTAGAGCAGGGTCGGCCGGCGCTCGCCGGTGGCGATGTCCTTTTCGGTGGCCTGACTCCAGCGCGGATGGGGCACCTGCGGGTTCACATTGGCCCAGAAGCCGTATTCGGCGCCCTGCGTCACTTCCCAGAAACTCTTCGGCCGCTCGGCCACGAAGGAGAATTTCACGATCGCCTTGATGGATTTGAAGCCGTATTTCCAGGGCGTCGCGAGGCGCAGCGGCGCGCCGAACTGGTTCGGCGCCGGCTTGCCGTAAACGCCGGTGACGAGGAAGGCCAATTCGTTGGTGGCTTCGGCCAGCGTCAGTCCCTCCACATAGGGCCAGCTGTAGAAGCGCCCGGACTGGCCCGGCGCCACCTCCTTGTCCAGGAAGGTCTCCATGCGGACATATCGCGCCCCGCTGAGCGGGCGGGCGTAGTCCACCAGCGCCTTCATGGGAAAGCCGCTCCACGGCACGGCCATGGACCAGGCCTCGACGCAGCGGTGGCGATAGACCCGCTCCTCCAGCGGCATCGCTTTCAACAGGTCGTCGATGCCCACCTGGCGCGGCTGCTCGACCAGTCCGTCGAAGGTGATGACCCAGGGCCGCACCTTCAGCTTCGCGGCGGCCTTGCCCACGTCGTAATTGGTGCCGAACTCGTAATAATTGTTGACCGTGCTGGCGTCCTTCTCGGGCGTCAGCGGGCGATCCAGCGTGTAGCGGGGATTGCGCTTCACGGGATAGAGGCCGGCCGAGGGGTCCGGTGCGTCGGCGGCCTTCTGGGCCTGCGCGGCCGCCGGCAGCAGGCCGGCACCGATCAGGCCGGCGCCCGCCCCGAGGAGCGAGCGGCGCGACAGGAAGGCCGCCTCCGGCGTTGCCTGAGCTTCAGGGATTTCCCAGCCACGCTTGGATTTGATGAGCATCGACATCCTCCGTTGTCCGGAGGATCAGCGCTGGGCGCGCTACGCGCAATTCAAACGGTTGTGTATGTGGAATGCCGCCGGCTATCGCTTCGGCGCGGTCGTCGGCTCAAGGGTCAGGCTGGCGGCCGCGAGCGAGATGCTGAGCCCCGAGTCGGACGAGACGGAGAGCGGCTGGAGCGCGATGCCGGCGGTGCTGTCCTTGGCGACCAGGACATTGGCCGAGAAGCCGGGGCCGACCGCGGCGCCGCTGGTGAAGCCCACATACTCGCCGGCAAGCGCCCCGGGCCCGAGGCGCGGCGTCGTCGCCAGCACCATCCAGAGCATGCTCGCCTGATCGGACACGCCGAAGTCGAGGCCCGCCCGGTTAAGCGTGCCGGAATAATATTGGTTCTGGCCGGACACCGGCCGGTATTCGCAGGTGACCTTCCGGGACGAACCCAGGCCATAGGCCGTCGCCATCTCGCCGCGGCATTCCAGGAGGCCGGCCTCGACCTGGGCGGTGGAAGCGGGCGCGGCAGCCGGCGCAGGAGTGGCAGGGGCCGGCGCGGCAGGGGGTTGTGGGGCGGTTACGCCCGGTGTCGCCGCGGGGGCCTGTACGCCGGTGGCCGGCTGGATGACCCAGACCTTCCGCCCGGAGGGCGCGTCCTGCTCCTGCGCGGCGGCGGGGCCGGCGGCGAGCGCCAGAGCGGCGAGGAGATACAAGGGAGAGAGGCGCAGCATCGGCCGCGCCTCCCGAAAGCCGTCCAACGGACCGGCCGTGCTCACTTGACGTACTTGACGCGCTTGGCCGGCTTGGCGGCCGGAACAGGCGCCAGGGTCAGGTCGGCCACGCCGGCCGCGACCGTCAGGCCGGTCAGGCCTTCGACGGAGAGGGGCTGCAAGGCGATGGTCTGGTTGGAGCCGCCGAGCAGGACGTTCGCCCCGCCGCCGAAGCCCACAGCCACATTGGCGCTCGCGCCGACATACTTGCCCGCGAGGTCCACGGCGGCGGCCGTCGAGGGAGCGAACACGCCCCACTGGAGCGTGCCCGCGCCGGTCACGCCAAGGTCGACGCCGAGGCGGCTCACGGTGCCGGTGTACTGGGCGGCAACCACCGGGGCGGCCGGGGTGCCGGTCAGGAAGTCGCAGGAGATCTGGCGCACGGAGCCGAGGACGAGGCCGACGCCCGGGGCGACCTTGCAGGACAGCACGCCCACCTGGACCTTCGGCGCGGACTGGGCCGAGGCCGGAGCAGCAGCGAACGCGGCGCCGATGACTGCGGCGGCCGAGAGAACGGAAACAAAGCGCATGGGAATCCCCCGATGGAATAGCCGGCCACGCGGGACCGGCCGCAAAGAGATGTCCCCCGCCCCTGGCAGGGCGGGAGACATACGTTGTGTCAGCGCACGGTCAGGGTGAGATCGGAGACCGTCAGGCCCACGTTGAGGCCCGTGCCGCCTTCGACCGAGACCGGCTGAAGGGTGAAGGAGTTGCGCGAACCACCCACGAGGGCGTTGGCGCCCACACCCACGCCAACCGCCGCGTTCGCCGAGGCACCCACATAGGTGCCGGCGAGGTCACCCGGGTTCACGCGGGTGGTCGGCGCGAGCACGCCCCACACCAGCGTCTGCTGGCCGGTGATACCCACGTCGAGGCCGAAGCGGCGGACTGTTCCGGCATACTTGCCGGCCCGGGTGCCACGGACGCTCGGGCGGAAGTTGCAGTCCAATTGGCGGACAGATCCGATGATGAAGCTGACGTTCGGCGCCATCGTGCAGACGAGGGTGCCGACCTGGATCGACGCTGCGGAAGCGGGAGCAGCGAATGCAAAGCCAGCGCAGGCGATCGCGGCGGCAAAGCCAGCCTTCATGATTGTCTTCATAATGACCTTCCTCCAAACGGGCCCCGATGGGTGCCCACCCGGTTGCGGGTGGGCAAGCCTTAGCTCGGTCTCGACCGTTCGCCAACGCGCCCGAGAGCCTCAGGTTCCTTTTTCTGCCGAAATCAGACCAGGCTGCCGCAGAAACGCTGGATGCGGCGGCAGGCTTCCTCAAGATCGGAGGTTGCGGTGGCATAGGAGATGCGGAAGGCCGGGCCGAGACCGAAGGCCGAACCGTGCACAACCGCGACGCCCTCGGAATCGAGCAGCTCGGCGGCGAAGTCCTCGTCGGTGGCGATCACCTTCCCCGACGGAGCCTTCTTGCCGATGGTGCCGGCGCAGGACGGGAAGACGTAGAAGGCGCCTTCCGGCTTCGGGCAGTTGAGGCCCTTGCTCTGGTTCAGCATGGACACCACGAGGTCGCGGCGCTCCTTGAACACCTTGTTGTTCTCGGCGATGAAGTCCTGCGGCCCGTCCAGCGCCTCGAGCGCCGCCCACTGGGCGATGGAGGAGGGGTTGGAGGTGGACTGCGACTGCAGCGTGCCGATGGCCTTGATCAGCGGCTCGGGGCCGGCGGCGTAGCCGATGCGCCAGCCGGTCATGCAATAGGCCTTGGAGACGCCGTTCATGGTCAGCGTGCGGTCGTAGAGCTTGGGCTCCACCTGGGCCGGGGTGACGAACTTGAAGTCGTCATAGACCAGGTGCTCGTACATGTCGTCCGTGAGGATCCACACGTGCGGGTGGCGCAGCAGCACGTCGGTCAGGGCCTTGAGCTCGTCCCAGCTGTAGGCGGCGCCCGACGGGTTGGAGGGCGAGTTGAAGATCAGCCACTTGGTCTTCGGCGTGATGTGGGCTTCCAGCACGTCCGGACGCAGCTTGAAATTGTCCTCGATGGTGGTGGGCACGCTCACCGGCGTGCCGCCGCAGAACTGCACGATGTCCGGATAGCTGACCCAGAACGGGGCGGGAATCAGCACCTCGTCGCCGGCATCGACGGTGGCGACCAGGGCGTTGAACAGCACCTGCTTGCCGCCGGTACCGACCGTGACCTGCGAGGGCTTGTAGTCGAGGCCGTTCTCACGCTTGAACTTGCGGCAGATGGCCGCCTTCAACTCCGGCATGCCGTCCACGGCGGTATACTTGGTCTCGCCGCGGCGGATGGCGGCGATGGCCGCTTCCTTGATGTTGTCGGGCGTGTCGAAGTCCGGCTCGCCGGCGCTCAGCGCGATGATGTCGCGCCCACCCGCCTTCAGCTCGCGCGCCTTGTTGGAGATGGCGATGGTCGGGGAGGGGTTGATACGCTTGAGGGCGGACGAAAGAAGGCTCATGGCCGAAAGGCTCCGGGCACGTCGAACCAGCCGCATCCCGTGGCGCTGGCGGCGACGTGAAGGTGACACGAAAGCCCGGCCGGCCGGGACGGCCCCGCCGAGCGCGCGCGACACTAATGGAGCCGCTGGCGCGGAACAAGCAACGATCCTGAATGAATGCTCGCGCCGGTTTTGATGGATCGGCGCCTTGCGCGCCCCGCCGCTCGCAACCATGTTCCCGCCGGATCAAGGACATGGCCGTGCTGACGCTCTATTCCACCCGCTCGTCGGGCAATTCCTACAAGGTGCGGCTGCTGCTGGCCAAGCTGAACCTGCCGTTCCGGCTGGTGGAGGTGGACATCTTCGCGGGCGAGAACCGCACGCCGGAATTCCTCATGCGCAATCCGGAAGGCCGCGTGCCGTTGCTGGAGTTGGAGGACGGCCACGTCCTCGCCGAATCGAACGCCATCCTCTTCTACCTGGCGGAAGGAAGCGCGCTGCTGCCGCCGGACCCGGTGGGGCGGGCGGATACGCTGCGCTGGATGTTCTTCGAGCAGAACAACCACGAGCCGGGCATCGCCCAGGCGCGCTTCTGGCTGCGCCAGGTGCGTGGCGGGCGGGAGCTGCGCACCCACGACGTGGACCGCTGGATGGAGGAGGGCTACGGCGCCCTCGGCATCATGGAACGCCACCTGGTGTCGCAGGACTTCTTCGCCGGCGCCGGCCTCACCATCGCCGACATCGCGCTCTACGCCCACACCCACATTGCCCATGAGGGTGATTTCGATCTGTCCCGGCTGCCCCATGTGCGCCGCTGGCTGGATCGGGTCGAATCCCACCCCGGTCATGTGGACATGGCCTGGGAGCCCGCCGCGCCGTTGGTCTACGAATCCCCGGCCGCCGCGGCCAAACTCTCGCTGGCGTGATCGAAATCATTAAAGCGCCATGGTTTTTCGCTGCTCCACCGCGTCATCGCCACAATCTCAGCCCGCGGTGGCGGCAACTTTTGGTGGGTCGGCGGAAACGATTCGCTCGCCCCGCCGTTGGTCTGGCGAATGGACCTAAGGGCTTCGGCCCGCTACCTGTCGCGAGATGACGATGTCTGAGTTTCGTGATTTCGAACTGCAGCACCTCGGCCCGTCCGCGGCCGATCCCCAGCTCCTGGCGCGTGCCGTCAAGAAGCACCAAATTGGTGACGTTGTGGCACAGATCGCTCTCACCATCGTCTTGATGTTGGCGATCTGCGCTGTCACCTTTGTGTTGAGCTTGGACCGCGCAGCCGCGGCCAGCCTGGAACCACTGGAGGGAACGGCTGTGTCCACCTCTCTCACCGCCTTTGTCACGCTCTTCGGGCTCGCGGCGGCTTTCCTGCTCGTTCCCCAGCGCAAGCTGAAGCCCATCCCGGTGCGGGTGCGTGCGCGGCGGACCCTCCGCCGCGACTGACGCCCTCCGGCGGCCGTTCGGGGCGCGGATCAGAATTTGTGGAAGATGAAGAAGGCGCCGCCCACGATCAGGGCGAAGCCGACCGCGTGGTTCCAGCCCAGTGGCTCCTTCAGGTAGAGCACGGAGAAGGCTGCGAACACGACCAGCGTGATGACCTCCTGAATGGTCTTGAGCTGCGCGGTCGAATAGACCTCCGAGCCGATGCGATTGGCCGGCACCGCCAGGCAATATTCAAAGAACGCAATGGCCCAGCTCGCCACGATGGCGATGAGCAGGGGCGAGCTCTTGTATTTCAGGTGCCCGTACCACGCGAAGGTCATGAAGACGTTCGAGGCGACCAGCATCAGGATCGGCATGACGGCAGGAGCGAAGTTCGGCATCGGGTCCCCGGAAGAAGGTGGTCTGGGTGAGAGAGGCTGGACGATCTGTCGTTACGGCAAGGACGGAGCTTGTCGGAAAAGCTGGAAATAACGCCGAATTCGGGCTTTTGATCCAGTCCCTCTGCGGGTGCTGCACAGCGCCGCCCGGCAGACGGCAGGAGACCTGACCGTGCAGATGAGTGGAATTCCCTTCGGTACCACCGACTGGGCCGACGTGCCGGCCACCGAACATCCCGGCGAATCGGGCGTGGCGCGCTGGCGCACGCGCCAGTTCGGCGACATCCGGGTGCGGATGGTGGACTATTCGCCCGGCTATGTGTCGGACCATTGGTGCGTGAAGGGTCATATCCTCCTGTGCCTGGAGGGCGAACTGCACACCACGCTGGAGGACGGGCGCACGTTCACGCTGACGCCGGGGATGAGCTACCAAGTGGCGGACAAGGCCGAACCGCACCGCTCGCAGACCGCCAAGGGCGCGAAGCTGTTCATCGTCGATTGATCGCGCTGGAGGCTACGGGCTGAACTCCGCAGCCTCCAGCCGCAAACGGCCGGCCTGCGCAGCACCGGCGGTCGGCACGCGTCGTGCACAAAAGCAGAACAAATCGCCGTGGGCCCTTTGCTGCGGGCGGCAATGCCCCCATATTGCCGCGATGGCCAAAGCATCCCGTCCCGGCAAGCTCGGTGAGCGCTCGCAGCGCGCGTTCGAGCCGGCGCCCGCCCAGCCCCTCGATCCCGCCCTTGCCCAGTCCCTCGGCCTCGCGCCGGGCGACCTCAGCCTGGATTTCGCTTCCGAGGGCGCCTCCGCCACGGTGGCGGCGCTCAGCCGGCTGATCGAGGAGGGACGGCCGGAGGTCACCGGCCAGACCTGGGTGCCCCATCGTCCGCCGCGTCCGGAAAAGAGCGAGGGCGGCGTCCCCTTCGTCATCAAGAGCGAGTTCGAGCCCGCCGGTGACCAGCCGCAGGCGATCGCCGAATTGGTGGGCCAGGCGCAGGCCCAGGAGCGCGACCAGGTTCTGCTGGGCGTCACCGGCTCGGGCAAGACCTTCACCATGGCCAAGGTGATCGAGACGCTCCAGCGCCCGGCCATCATCCTCGCGCCCAACAAGACGCTGGCCGCGCAGCTCTATGGCGAGTTCAAGAGCTTCTTCCCCGACAATGCGGTGGAGTATTTTGTCTCCTATTACGATTACTACCAGCCGGAAGCCTACGTTCCGCGCACGGACACCTACATCGAGAAGGAATCCTCCATCAACGAGCAGATCGACCGCATGCGCCATGCGGCGACCCGCTCGCTGCTGGAGCGTGACGACGTCATCATCGTCGCCTCGGTGTCCTGCATCTACGGTATCGGCTCGGTGGAGACCTACGCCTCCATGACCTTCAAGCTGGAGGTGGGCGAGCGCATCGACCAGCGCCAGCTCCTCGCCGATCTCGTGGCCCTCCAGTACAAGCGCATCCAGTCGGATTTCGCCCGCGGCACCTTCCGCGTGCGGGGCGACGTGGTGGAGATCTTCCCCGCCCATTACGAAGACCGCGCCTGGCGCGTCTCGCTGTTCGGCGACGAGGTGGAGAGCATCGCCGAGTTCGACCCGCTGACCGGCCACAAGACCGGCGACATGAAGAGCGTGAAAGTCTACGCCTCCTCGCATTATGTGACGCCGCGCCCGACCCTGATCCAGGCGGTCCACGGCATCAAGGCGGAACTGAAGGTTCGGCTCGACGAGCTCTACAAGATGGGCCGCCTGCTGGAGGCCCAGCGTCTGGAGCAGCGCACCCGCTACGATATCGAGATGATGGAGGCGACCGGCAGTTGCGCCGGCATCGAGAACTATTCCCGCTGGCTTACCGGCCGCAAGCCGGGCGAGCCGCCGCCGACCCTGTTCGAATACGTGCCCGACAATGCCCTCGTCTTCATCGACGAGAGCCATGTCACCATCCCGCAGATCGGCGCCATGTATCGCGGCGACTTCCGCCGCAAGGCGACGCTGGCGGAATACGGCTTCCGCCTGCCGTCCTGCATGGACAACCGGCCGCTGCGCTTCGAGGAATGGGACGCCATGCGGCCGCAGACCATCTCGGTCTCCGCCACGCCCGGCCCGTGGGAGATGGACCGCACCGGCGGCGTGTTCGTGGAGCAGGTCATCCGCCCTACCGGCCTGATCGACCCGCCGGTGGACATCCGCCCGGCGCGCACCCAGGTGGACGACCTGCTGGGCGAGGTGCGGGCGGTGGCGGCGAAGGGCTATCGCAGCCTCGTCACCGTGCTGACCAAGCGCATGGCCGAGGACCTGACCGAATATCTGCACGAGAACGGCATCCGCGTGCGCTACATGCACTCGGACATCGACACCATCGAGCGCATCGAGATCATCCGCGACCTGCGCCTCGGCGCATTCGACGTGCTGATCGGCATCAACCTGCTGCGCGAAGGGCTCGACATTCCCGAGTGCGGGCTGGTGGCCATCCTGGACGCCGACAAGGAAGGCTTCCTGCGCTCGGAAACCTCGCTGATCCAGACCATCGGCCGCGCGGCGCGCAACGTGGACGGCCGCGTGATCCTCTATGCCGATCGCGAGACCGGCTCCATGCAGCGCGCCATGGCGGAGACCTCTCGCCGCCGCGAGAAGCAGGTGGCCTACAATACCGAGCACGGCATCACGCCGGAGAGCGTGAAGAAGGCCATCGGCGACATCCTCAACTCGGTCTATGAGCGTGACCACGTGGCGGTGGACGCGGGCCTCGCGGAGGAGGGGGCGGCCTTCGGGCACAATCTCAAGGCCATCATGGCCGACCTGGAGAAGCGCATGCGCGCCGCCGCCGCAGACCTCGACTTCGAGGAGGCCGCCCGGCTGCGCGACGAGATCAAGCGCCTCCAGGCCACCGAGCTGGCGGTGTCCGACGATCCCATGGCCCGGCAGGAGGCGGTGGACGACAAGACCGGCGGCTTCCGCGGCCCGAAGAAATATGGCCGCGCGGCCAACCTGCCCGCCGCGGCGTCCGGCAAGGCGAAGGGGCCGGGGGGCCGTCCCGTCGGCGGCCGGCGGCCGGCGGCCCAGGACGGCATGGGCGAGGCCCAGGCTCCTTATGCGTCGGATGCCGCCAGTCGCCGTGGCCCGGCCGAGATGCCGCTCCCGGCGCCCCGTTCGCGCGCCGCCAAGCCTTCGCTGGACGACATGGGCCCGGGCACCGACCGGGTCGAGCCGCTGTCGGCCGAGGACTTCCGTCCTGGTCCGCGCCCCGATCCGGGCACCAAGGGCTATCGCAAGGGCGGACGCCGACGCAGTTGAGGTCGGTTCCCAACAGTTTGCAGTGCAAACGGATGGGAACATGCTCTAGCCTGGGGCCCGCCGGTTGAATGATCCGGCGGGGTCGGCAATGGCGTACCGTATCGGTTCCCGTTTCGCCGGTACGAAAGTGTCGTCATTCCTTCATGTCCCGGCTCTACCCATCCCTGCGCAAACGAAGTGAAGATCTCGCGTCGCGGGATGTGGGGAGGGGGGCTTGATCGAGGCCGACGCGAACGTCGAACGCAGTGGCTTCGGCCGGTTCCTGTGGATCAATTCCCCCGTCATTTTTTGTCTTCTTGCCTCGATCGCCCTGGTTGTCGCGGTCTACAACTATTCGTTCTATTATTATAATTTCGCCAAGGATCAGGCGATCTCGCAGGCGCAGGAAACAATCCGTCGCGTTGTGATGGATGTCTCGCAGGTCTTCTATTCCTACGACAGCATCCTGAAGTCCTCCATCGCGCTGCTGGGCGACGAGGCCATCGCCATCTTGCCGGACGGCACGAAGAACCGACTGGTGTCGCGCATGGTCGCGCAATTTCCTTACGTCACCTCGGTGGTGTTCCTGGACGTGGGCGGGGCGGTCCGCATCTCCTCCGGCGGCGACGCCACGGCGGAGCAGACCTATGGCCTGGCGGATTTCTTTCGCGAGCAGGTGAGCGGCGCCCTGGTCGGCCCCTATCTCGCCTTCACCATGCGCACCTGGTTCGACCGGCCGGACTATCAGGTCGCGATCAGCCGCCGCATGACCTACGACGGCCAGTTCAAGGGCGTGGCGGTGGTGTTCATCCGCCTGAGCGATTTCCGCGACCAGTTCACCAACATCAATATCGGCGCCGGCAACATGATCGCCCTCGTGCATGAGAGCGGCCACATCCTGACGCGCAAGCCGTCAAAGGACGGGCGCGGCGATTTCGGCATCGAACTGCCCAAGGCGGACAAGGCCCGCTTCGCCGCCGCCAGCGAGGGCACCTTCGTCGCGACCTCCCCGGTGGACGGGCGCGAGCGCCTGTTCGTGTTCCAGCGCGTGCCGGACTGGCCGCTCGATCTCGTGTTCGGCGTGCCGGTCTCGGCGGTCTATGGCGAATGGCGGCATCGCATGACGCTCGCCGGGATGGGCGCGGCGCTGGTCTGCGCCGGCTTCCTGTTCCTGGGCTTCCGCCTGCGGCGCGAACGAATCCGGCGGGTCGATGCGGAAGCGGCGCTGGAGCAGCTCTCGGTCACCGACTTCCTCACCGGCCTTGCCAACCGCCGCCGCTTCGACGAGGTGCTCCAGCGCGAATTCCGCCGCGCCCTGCGCACCGATGCGTGGCTGTCCGTCGTGATCATCGATGCCGATCGCTTCAAGGCGCTGAACGACCGCCATGGCCATTCCGCCGGGGACGAGACCCTGAAGCGCATCGCGGCCGCCATCACCCAGAACGTGCGCCGGGTCACGGACCTCGCGGCCCGCCTGGGCGGCGAGGAATTCGCCATCGTCCTGCCGGACACCTCCGCCGCCGCCGCCTTCGAGATCGTGGAGCGCATCCGGCTGGCCATGGAGGCGAGCGTCCGCCACGAGTTCGGTCCACCCTCCACCACACTCAGCGCCGGCATCGCGTCGACCAAGGATCGTCCGCCGCCCGACAATGTGGCCGGCCTGCTGGAGGCGGCGGACCAGGCGCTCTATCGGGCAAAGCACGGCGGGCGGAACCGTACGGAACTCGCCGCCGCCTTTCCCGCCGATCTGGATGACGCAACGGCAAGCGACGCGGTGCTGTCGTGAAGGCCCTTTTCTTGCTTCGCCCTTGCTTTGATGGCCACGTTGTCGGAAACCCGACATGGGAGGCGCGAGATGGGACATGCCGTGCACGACCTGGGGCCGGGCTTGGCCATCGATCTGGCGGGTGATGTCGGCCCGCCGCAGATTCTGGCATTGACGGGTGCGGACCGTGAGGCCGTCCAGGCGCTGCTGCGCCGGGCCGCCGGGGAGTTCGCCGCCGCGGGCTGCCGGGTGATTGGCGTTGTGGAGGAGATCGAGGCGGACGGGGCGCAGGTGATGTTGCGCGATCTCGCCAACGGCGCGGCCCATCCGCTGACGCAGGACCTCGGCCCCGGTTCGGCGGGATGCAGCCTCGATCCGGCGGGGTTGGCCGCAGCCTGCGGCGATGTGGAGGCGGCCATTGCCGCCGTGCTCGCGGACGGCGCGGCCCCTCGGGCAACCGTGGTGATCCTCAGCAAGTTCGGCCGGCAGGAAGCCGAGGGGCGGGGGCTGACCCACGCTTTCCACGCGGCCGTCGCAGCGGACCTGCCGATCCTCACCTCCGTGTCGCCCACCGTCACGGATGCCTGGGCGGATTTCGCCGGCGAGCTTGCTGCCTATGCGCCGGTGGCGCCGGACGCGGTCAGCGGCTGGTGGCGGGCGATGCTGGAACGGTCGGCGGCCTCATCCGCCTGAGCGGTCCGGGTCGCCGGGAGACGGGCTCAGGGCACCAGATAGTGCTCGGCCCATTGCGGCCGGGGGACCACCGTGCCGAGCACGTAGTCGAAACTCTCCACCGCGGTGCCGTTATTGGTCGTCTGGCAGGTATAAGAGAGGTGATACCATTTCCCGCCGCTGCGGACGGCCGCGCCGGGCGCCTCGATCAGGCCGTCGCGGATCTTGGTGTCGGCGAAGGCGTAGGCCACCAGTTCGTCCGGGCGCAGATCCTTGTGTTCCCGGTTGATGGTGCCCATGGCCTTGGCATTGCACCGCTGCTCGATCCGGGCGCTGGGGGCCAGCTTCAGGATCTGCTCCTCCCGGGACGCCGCCGCCGCCGGCTGGGCGACCGCGGCCAGGAGCAGGATGCAGGCAGGGGAGGAAAACGCGGCTCTCACGGTGTCGGCGTCCTCTTCATCGTCGGAACGGCATCCAGGCCGAGATGCCGGCCGGGATGCGCAGCCAAGATATCCAGCCAAGATACCCAGCCAAGACACGGGCCATGTGGCGAGCGTGAGGCGATGACCCCATTGCCCGCCACGCCGTGGCGTCACCCGCGCGGGCGCACCTTGCCCTTGGCGCCGCGCGGCGCGGCGGGGGCGGAGGGGCTGAGCGGGGTCCAGCCGCGCACGCTCGGCTGCGGAGCCTGGCCGTTATTGGCCCCGCCATAGCTCTTGGCGCCCTTCGGCTTGCCGGGGCCGCCCTTGCCGCGCCCGCCGGGGCCGGCGCCGGCACCCGCGCCATAGGCGCCGCGCACCGGAGGCCGGCGCTCGGGCTGGCTGCCGTCATGGGGCTCGATGGGGTAATCGCCCGCCGCGCTGGCGCGGGCGGAGACGAGGAAGGCTTCGGCCAGAGGCTCGGCAACTTCGAACATGGTCTCGTTGTCGAAGATGCGGATGGCGCCGATATCGGCCTTGGTCAGGCCGCCGCGCCGGCAGATGAGCGGCAGCAGCCACTTGGGATCGGCATTCTTGCGCCGGCCCACGGGAATGCGGAACCATGCGCCGCCGGCGCCGCCGGACGGGGCGCCGGTCCGCACCGGCAGCTCACGCCGGCCACGGCCCTCGCCGGGGTCGGACACCTCTTCCGGGGCCGGAAGGCGGGCGCGATAGAGCCGCACCAAAGCCGCCGCCAGTTCCTGCGGGGCATATTGGGCGAGCAGCGCCTCGGCCAGCGTCGCGTCCTCGGGGGCCGAGGGCTCCGCCAGCAGCGGGTCGGAGAGCATGCGCTCCTGGTCCAGGTCGCGCACTTCCTCCGCCGTCGGCGGGCCGCTCCAGGAGGGAACCACGCGGGCTTCCGCCATCAGGCTTTCGGCCTTGCGGCGGCGGGCGGGCGGCACGAGCAGGACGCTGACACCCTTGCGGCCGGCGCGGCCGGTGCGGCCGGAACGGTGCTGGAGGCTTTCCGCGTCATGCGGCAGCTCGGCATGGATGACGAGGCCGAGGCCGGGCAGGTCGATGCCGCGGGCAGCCACGTCGGTGGCGACGCAGACCCGCGCCCGTCCGTCCCGCAGGGCCTGGAGGGCGAGGTTGCGCTCGTTCTGGCCCAGTTCGCCGGAGAGGGCGACCGCGGCAAAGCCGCGCTCCTGAAGCGTCGCGGTGAGGTGGCGCACGCTCTCGCGGGTGTTGCAGAACACGATGGCGCCGGGCGCCTCGAAGAAGCGCAGCAGGTTCACCACCGCATGCTCGATCTCGCGCGGGGAGACGCGGACGGCCCGGTATTCGATGTCCGCGTGGCCGGCGGTGCGCCCGGCCACCTCGATGCGCAGGGCATCGCGCTGGTAGCGGCGGGCGAGGGCGGCGATGTCGCGCGGCATGGTAGCGGAGAACAGCAGGGTCTGCCGCTCCTCCGGCGTGGCGTCGAGGATGAACTCCAGATCCTCGCGGAAGCCGAGGTCGAGCATCTCGTCGGCCTCGTCCAGCACCACGGCGGCGAGGCCCGACATGTCGAGCCGGCCGCGCTCCAGATGGTCGCGCAGGCGGCCGGGCGTGCCGACCACCACATGGGCGCCGTCCATGAGCTGGCGCTTCTCGCGCTGCGGGTCCATGCCGCCGACGCAGGAGATCACCCGTCCGCCGGCCTCGGCATAGAGCCACTCGAGTTCCCGGTGCACCTGGAGGGCCAGTTCGCGGGTGGGCGCGATGACGAGGGCCAGCGGCGCCCCGGCCGGGGGCAGCCGTTCATCGGTGCCCAGCAGGGTCTCGCCGATGGCGAGGCCGTAAGCCACGGTCTTGCCGGAGCCGGTCTGGGCGGAGACGAGCAGGTCGCGGCCGGTCGCCTCGTCGGCGATGACGGCGCTCTGAACCGGGGTCGGCTCAGCATAGGCATGGCCGGCGAGCGCACGGGCCAAAGCGGGGGAAGACGTGTCGAAGGGCACGGGTCGAGAACCTTTCTGGTCCCCGCGCAGGTGCCGAGGACAGGCGGCGCAGCGAAGGGGCACCCGGCGGAAGACCCGCTGCCCTCACATCTGCAGATGAAGAAAACGTCCGGCTCGGCCTGATCCGGCCCGGAATGATCCGGGGGTGCGATCCGACAGTGGCCGATCCTTGAGAATGGCAGCGCGAACGTTGCGCTGCACCCAACTGGCTCTCTCTAGCGTCAAGAAGATGGCGGCGCCATGGCGCGCCGCGAATAGCAGGCATGTGCGGCTGGGGACGGCGCGCTCAGCGCATGGCCACCAGGCGGGGGCTCTCGTTGGAATTGGCCGCGCCCGCGTTCAGCGGCAGGCGGACCATGACGGCGGTGCCCACCCCTTCGGTGGAGCGGATGCGCATGGCCCCGCCGTGCAGCTCGACCAGGGACTTGGCGATGGCGAGGCCGAGGCCCGAGCCCTTGTGGGTCTTGGTGAACTGGCTCTCCACCTGCTCGAACGGACGGCCGATCTTGGCGAGGTCGTGGCGCCGGATGCCGATGCCGGTATCCTCGATGGCGATGACCGCCGCGCCGCCCTTGATCCGCGCCCGCAGCGAGATGCGCCCGCCCTCGGGCGTGAACTTCACCGCATTGGAGAGCAGGTTCAGCAGGATCTGCTTCAGCGCGCGCTTGTCGCCGCGAATCATCTGCTCCGCGCCCACCTCGGCGGTCATGGTGAGATGCTTCTCGTCGCCCTTCACCGCCATGACGCGCATGGCGTCCGTGACGATGTCGTCGATCCGCACGTCCTCCAGCTCCAGCTGCATGCGGCCGGCTTCGATCTTGGACATGTCGAGGATGTCGTTGATGACGTCCAGCAGATAGGTGCCGGAGCCTTTGATGTCGGCGCAGTATTCGGAATATTTCTCCGAGCCGAGCGGGCCGAACATGCCGCTCTCCATGATCTCCGAGAAGCCGATGATGGCGTTGAGCGGCGTGCGCAGCTCATGGGACATGTTGGCGAGGAATTCGCTCTTGGCGCGGTTGGCGTCCTCGGCCCTGGTCTTCTCCTCGGAGTATTTTTCCGCCAGTTCCGCGAGCTGCTGGGCCTGGTGCTCCAGGGTCTGCTGCGATTTGCGCAGGTCGGCCACCAGGGCCATCAGGCGCTTCTCATTGTCCATGAGGCGTTCCTCATGGCGCTTGAGCGGGGTGATGTCGGTGCCCACCGAAACGTAGCCGCCGTCCTTGGTGCGGCGCTCGGCGATCTTCAGCCAGCGGCCGTTGGAGAGCTGGGCCTCGAAAGCGCGCGAGCCTTCCTCCGGCTTGTCCTCGGGCTTCAGGGGGGTGCGGGTGACGGGGTGGCGGCCGACCGTGGCGATGGTCTCGAACGGCGTGCCGGAGACGATCGCTTCGTCGGGCAGCTCGTGCAGGGTCTGGAACTTGGAATTACAGAGCACGAGGCGATTCTGGCTGTCCCAGAGCACGAAGGCTTCCGAGATGCTCTCGATGGCGTCGCGCAGGCGCATGTCGGCGGTGACGGTCCGCTCGGCGAGGCGCTGGGCCTCGGTCACGTCCATGGCGATGCCGATGAGATGGGGGCCGTCCTCGCCCGCCTGCTGCACCACTTCGGCGCGCATGCGCAACCACACGAAGTCGCCGCGCGCCGTGCGCATGCGGAACACCCGGTCCACCGAGGCGCCGGGGCGCTCGGCCAGTTCCTGGGCCAGTTCGTAGAGGTCGCCGTCGTCGGGATGCACCAGCTTGGCGATCTCGCCGAACGACATCAGTTCGTCCCGGCGCTCAAGCCCCAGAATCTCGAACATGGTGTCGGACCAGTACATGCGGCCGCGGGCCATGTCCCAGTCCCACATGCCGCAGCGGCCGCGGTTGAGCGCGGTGTCGATGCGCATGCGCACGGTGTCGTAGATGTGATCCGCCTCGCGCGCCCGGCTGGCCTGCCAGTGGAAGGAGAAGCCGAGGATGAGCAGGACCGCGCCGGTGGTGGTGAACAGGGTGATGGTCAGCGTCGTGCTGTCGGACCAGGCGGTGAGGGCCCGGCTCATGGGCTGGACGAAGACGATCTGGCCGAGCGGCGGGTTGAGATTGCGCACGGTGGCGAGCGCGCTGACCTGGCCGACCGGAATTTCCAGCACGCCGGCGCGCTCTGCGAACACCGTGAGCGGCTGGGAGGGATCCATCAAATCGGCGATGTTGGCGGCGCGCGGCGCGCTGTCGGGGGCGGACGCGAGGACCCGGCCGGAGGGGTCGGTCACGTAGATGCGCCGGCCGGCGGCGGTGGCGCGAGGCGGCAGGGCGCCTTGCAGCGCGTTGGCGACATTGGCGAGGTTGCCGCCGAGGCGGTGGTTGAGGCCCTCGGCGGTGGCGAGGGACATCAGGCTGAGGTCGTCCTTCGCATTGTCGAGGACGGACTGCCGGTGGCTGTGCACCTGCACCACCGCGCCGATGCCCAGCACCAGCAGGAAGGTCACAATCAGGGCGGGTACGATGCGACGCAGAAACGGCTCGGCCTCGAGCAGCCGCTGATAGGCGGGTCGCGCTACGGATCTCGCCAAACCACCTATGGCGTCACCGCGCGCGCCGACGCTCGCAGCGTTGGCGCGTGCCATTGCCAGCCCCCTTCGGAAATCCCGGCCCAGGAAGCGGCCACGCTTCCTGTAAGCCCATCGTCCTCACATGATTGGAGGGACGTGCCGCATCTCTCCGAATCGAGGTCATTGGAATCGAATCGAGGGGTTCCTGTCTAGAGTCAGGAGAGTCAAGAACCTAAAAAAGGATGGCGCCGGCGGTATTCCGCTCGGCCTCCGCCGGCGCAAACCGAGTCCCCTTATCGGGGTGGGTCGGTTTGGGCGGGCGCGCCGGGAGGGTGTGGAAACTGGGGACGGCGGGGGCCTGCCTCACGGTCAGGTTGTGCTGGCCGGCCGCCGGATGGCCGCGAGGCTTTCGGCGGGCGCGTTGCGCGTCTCGTCCGGCCACTCGCTGTGCCATCGGTCGAAGGTCTCCACGAGGAAGTCGACGAACACCCGGACCTTGAGATCCAGCGTGGCGCGGGCCGGGAACAGGGCCACCGTCTCCACCGGGTCGCGACGGCGCCATTGGGGCAGCACCACTTCCAGCTCGCCATTCTCCACCCGCCGCCGGGCGAGGCAGCGCGACAGCATGGTGATGCCCGAGCCGCCGATCGCCTGGCGGATGGCCATGATGGCGTCGTTGGTGTCCAGCACCGGATGGATCTTGAGGTCTATCGTCTCGCCGGGGCGTTCGAGGTTCCACTGGATCGGTCCCGGTGCGGTGCGCACGGCGATCAGGTCGTGGTTCACCAGCTCGTCGGGGTGCTGCGGCCGCCCGACGCGGTCGAGATAGGCGGGGCTGGCGAGAAACTGGAGCTGCTTCGAGCCCAGGCTCCGCACATGGTAGCTGGAATCCCGCACCGGGCCGATGCGCACGGCCACATCATAGCCGTGCTCGATCAGGTCGAGCGGATGGTTGTCGAGGGTGATGTGCAGATTCACCTTCGGATAGCGCCGGCGAAAGGCGGCGAGCTCCGGCTCGACGATGAGGATGGCGGTGGAATAGTTGAGCAGGACCTTCAGATGGCCTTCCGGTTCCTGCGTCAGCGCGCGGACCGAGGCATCGGCCTGATCGAGGGCGGCGATCGCATCGACGCACTTCTGGTAATAGGCTTGACCGGCTTCGCTCGGCCACACCCGCCGGGTGGTGCGATGCAGGAGCTGGACGCCGAGGCGATCCTCCAGCGCCTTCACCTTGCGGCTGACGGAGGTGGGCGGGAGGCCCAGTTGTTCGGCGGCGCCGTTGAAGCTGCCGCGATCCACCACCCGCAAGAACACTTCCACATCGTCCCAGCGTGCCATGGTCTCTGCTCCCGCGCGTTCGTCGCGTCCTTCGTACTGTGAGATGAGATGGGGTCGGTTTCGCCGCTCCGCCACCGGCGGGCCGGGACACGCCTTCGGCGCGGCGGGGCAATCCGCCGCGCCGAAGCGCATCAGCACACGGAGGAGGTCAGTTGGTGCCGATGCCGCGATCGCCCAGCTGAAGCTGAAGGCTGTCGGCGCTGCGGGTCTGGGGGGCGAAGATGGCGTTCACCTGGGCGGCGCGCGGGGACGCGGGCTGGGTGTAGCCGAGCGGCGCGGCAGCGTGGCTCTCCGCCGCGGATTCGGCGGCGACGGCATAGAATTCCTTGTTCTTCGCCGTGATGTATTCGTCCGCGCTGGCGATCCCCGAGAAGGTGACGGCGGCGGCAAGGGCCAAAGCGGCGGTGGTGATCGTACGCATGGGTCTGTTTCCTTTGTCTTTTCGAAAGGGGCGCCACTGGGGGGCGGCTCAAATTCGATGACGAGGAGATAGACCCTTGCAGATCGGACGATAATGCTGCTTTCGCGACGTAGATTATCCCGAAAGCAGCATTAATCCAAAAGCCGCCGCCGAGCGTTGACGGTGCCTTCCCGGCTATGCCGCCTCAGCTCAGGGAGCGTGAGGCGATATCCGAAACGTCGGCGGACAGGCCCGGTGTCTCGGCCACCCGGCGCAACGCGCGCTCCGCGCTCGCGCGGCGGCCGGGTTCGAGCTGGCGGAAGGTCTTGAAGGCGGAGAGCATCCGCGCCGCCACCTGCGGGTTCTTGGCGTCGAGCCCGAGCACAACGTCCACCAGGAAGTCGTGCCCCTTGCCGTCGGGCCGGTGGAATTGGGTCGGGTTGGCGGTGGCGAAGGCGCCGATCAGGGCGCGCACCCGGTTGGGGTTGGCCATGGAGAAGACCGGCAGCAGGGTCAGCGCCTTCACCCGGTCCAGCGTGCCCTCTTCCGGGATCTGCGCCTGGAGGCTCAGCCATTTGTCGATGACCAGCGGGTCGGTGACGAAGCGGCGGTAGAAATCCTCCAGCACCTCGGTGCGCGCGGGCGTGTCGTGCTGCACGATCACGGCGAGCGCCGCGAAGCGGTCGGTCATGTTGTCGGTGCCGGCATATTGCGCCTGGGCGCGGGCGAGAGCCTCGGGCGAGGCCGAGGCCGTGAGGTAATCGAGGGTGAGGTTGCGCAGGGCGCGCCGCCCGGCGGCGGCGGCGTCTGGGGAATAGGCGGTGCCGGCGGCGTGGGCGTCATAGGCCGTGGCGAGCGGCGCGGCGAGCGCGTCCGCCAGCACCGCCCGCAGGGCGCGGCGGGCCTTGAAGACGGCGTCGGGGTCTACGTTGCTGCCGATCTCGCGGGCGATCTCGTTCTCGCCCGGCAGCGCCAAGGCCTGGGCCTTGAAGGCGGGGTCGAGCGCGGTGTCGGCGAGCAGCCGCCTGGCGGCTTCGACGAGCGGCCCGGCATCGGGCAGGCGGCCCTCGGCGGCCCCAGCCTTCAGCAGGCGGAAGGCGAGGTCCTGCAAGGCGTCGAAACGGTTGAACGGGTCGCTGTCGTGAGCCGCCAGGAAGACGAGGTCGGTATCGGTGAGGTTGGTGGACAGATTGATGGGGGCGGAGAAGCCGCGGTTCAGCGACAGCACGGGACGCTCGGTGATGCCGGTGAAGACGAACGACTGCTCCGCCTGCGTCACCTCGATCACGTGGCGCGGCACGTTGCGGCCGTCGTCGAGCGACAGCGGCAGTTCCGCGCCGTCGGGCCCGAGCAGGCCGACGGCGAGCGGCAGGACCATCGGCCTCTTGACCGGCTGGAGGGCGGAGGGGGGAGTCTCCTGGCGCACGTCGAGCCGGTAGGTGCGGGCGGCGGCATCATAGCTGCCGTGCGCGGTGACGCGGGGGGTGCCGGACTGGGAATACCAGGCGGCGAACTGGCCGAGGTCCCGGCCGGTGGCGTCGGCGAAGGCGGCCAGGAAGTCCTCGATGGTGGCGGCATCGCCGTCGTGGCGCTCGAAATAGAGGTCCATGCCGGCGCGGAACCCCTGCTCGCCCAGCAGGGTCTTCAGCATCCGCACCACCTCGGCGCCCTTTTCATAGACGGTAGCGGTGTAGAAGTTGTTGATCTCGCGATAGGTTTCCGGCCGGACGGGATGGGAGAGGGGCCCGGCGTCCTCGGTGAACTGGGCCGCCTTCAGCAGGCGCACGTCGGAGATGCGCTTGACCGGCCGCGAGCGCTGGTCGGAGGAGAATTCCTGGTCGCGGAAGACGGTGAGGCCTTCCTTCAGGCAGAGCTGGAACCAGTCGCGGCAGGTGACGCGGTTGCCGCTCCAATTGTGGAAATATTCATGGGCGATCACGCCCTCGATGCCGGCATAGTCCGCGTCGGTGGCGGTCTCCGGGCTGGCGAGCACGTATTTGTCGTTGAAGACGTTGAGCCCCTTGTTCTCCATCGCGCCCATGTTGAAGTCGGACACGGCGACGATGTTGAACACGTCGAGGTCATACTCGCGGCCGAACGCGGTCTCGTCCCAGCGCATGGAGCGCTTCAGCGCGTCCATGGCGTAGGTGGCGCGGGTCTCCTTGCCCGGCTCCACATAGATGCCGAGCTCCACCGGCTTGCCGGAGGCGGTGACGAAATGGTCCGGCACCTTGGACAGGTTGCCGCCCACCAGCGCGAACAGATAGGACGGCTTCGGCCAGGGATCGTGCCAGATGGCATAGTGCCGGTCGGTGTCGGGCACCGGGCCGTTGCGCTCCAGATTGCCGTTGGAGAGCAGGACCGGCGCCTCCTCGCGGTTGGCTTCGATGCGCACGGTGTAGACCGCCAGCACGTCCGAGCGGTCGGGAAAATAGGTGATCCGGCGGAAGCCTTCCGGCTCGCACTGGGTGCAGTAATTGCCGCGCGAGCGATAAAGGCC
Organism: Azorhizobium doebereinerae UFLA1-100; assembly: GCF_000473085.1. Classification (GTDB taxonomy): domain Bacteria; phylum Pseudomonadota; class Alphaproteobacteria; order Rhizobiales; family Xanthobacteraceae; genus Azorhizobium; species Azorhizobium doebereinerae. Next base: position 265,691 of record NZ_AXBA01000002.1, on the reverse strand, counting down.
CATGAGCTGGGTGTTGGCGGTGGGATCCACCAGCGTCTCGATCTCCAGCGTGAAGCGGTCGCCGGGCGGGGCGCGCAGGATCAGCGCTTCCGGCGTCGCCTCATAGGCGCCCCCGGCCAGCGGCGCGCCGTCGAGCGCCACGCGCACCAGGGTCAGTCCGTCGCCATCCAGCACCACCGGCGCGCCGGCCTCGCCCTTCGGGTTGCGGCGCAGGGCGAGGCGCGAGACCACCCGCGTCGCGGTGGGGTGCAGCGAGACATCCAGGTTCACCGTGTCCACCAGCCAGGCGGGCGGCCGATAGTCGGCAAGGCGCACGGGGTGGGGCTCGGCGTCGCGCATGGAGAACTCCAACTTCGAGCGCCGGGCGGCGGCGCCGCCGCGAGACTAGAATTTCGCCGGAGGGGACGGAAGGGCCAACGTCGCGCCATCACGGCAAAACGCGGATTGTTCCACCTCTGTCTTGCGCCCTAGCGTAAATCCACGGTTCATCCAATGGCCGCAAAGTATCCACTTTGTCGCCGCCCCTCGACCGCATCGGAACCCTATAGCACGGCCGCAGTTGGGTTGGCCGGAGGTGCGGCTATGGCGAGATTCGAAGCTCTTGATGCCTGGCGCGGTATCTGCGCGTTGCTGGTTGTATTGTTCCATTTCTGTTTCATTTTCACATCTCCGCTCATGGATGCGCGGCTGGTGGCCAATGCCTACCTGTTCGTGGACTTCTTTTTCGTCCTGAGCGGCTTCGTGGTCTGCCACGCCTACCGTGACCGGCTGGGGGATGCGGCAAGCTGGCTCAGCTTCGTGGTGCGCCGCTTCGGCCGGCTGTGGCCGCTGCATGCGGTGCTGCTGGCGGCCTTCGTCGCCTTCATCGGCATGGTGAACCTGCTGCCCCATCCCGAGCGGTTCGATCTCACTTGGACCGACAGCGAATATTCCATCGTCGGCATCGGCATCTACGCCATGCTGCTGAACGCGGTGAACCTGCATGGCATGGCCTGGAACGCACCGAGCTGGAGCATCGGCGCGGAGTTCTACACCTATCTGCTGTTCGGCGCGGTCTGCGTGCTGACGCGCGGCCGGCTCTCGCTGGCGGCGGGCGTCCTGGCGCTGCTGAGCGTGGGCCTGCTGGCGGCGGTATCGCCCACCTACATGAACTCGACCGCCGATTTCGGCCTGTTCCGCTGCGTCGCCGGCTTCTTCACCGGGGTGGTCGCTTACCGCGTGCATGAGGCGATGGGCGAACGGATGCGGCGTCTGCCGCCCCTGGCCGCGACGATGCTGGAGGTAGCGGCCGTGGCCCTGGTCGTGCTGTTCGTGGCCAGGGCCGGGCGCGGGCCCGACGCGGTGCGGGCGGTCAGCCTCGGCGCGCCGCTGATGTTCGCCGCCGCCGTCCTGGTGTTCGCCACCGAGGGCGGGCAAGTCTCCCGCCTGTTGCGGGTGCGGCCCCTGGCGGCGCTGGGGCGCTGGTCCTATTCCATCTACATGGGCCACCAGCTGGTGCTGATGGCGACTCTCTACGCCGTATGGGCTTTCGCGCGCTGGCAGGGGCTCGACATCGAGGCGCCGGTGACCATCGAGGGCCACACGAAGACGCTCTACGACCTCGGCGGCACGGCAGGCAGCCTGGCGATGCTGGCCCTCGTGCTCTCGGCCGTGATCGCGCTCGCCGCCTTCACTTTCACCCATGTGGAGGAACCGGCGCGGCGCGCGTTCAACGGTATCGCCGGCCGGATGGATGCCCGGGGCGGGCGCCTTCAGGCGTCCGCGAGGCGGGTTTCCAGGGCTTCGTAGAGCGGGTTGTCGGCGGCGAAGACATAGTCGATGGCGCCCACCGTCACCATGCTGGCGCCCCGCTCCCGCAGGAACAGGGACAGAGCATGCAACGTGTCGGGCGGGCAATGCAGGGTCAGCATGCCCGAGGAGGTGGGGCCGTCGAACGGCGCCACCACGCGGAAGCGGGCCTCGGCCTCGTTCACCAGATCGGCGTCGCACTGGACGAAGCGCGTGCGCACCTCGCGCATGGTGCGGGCGCGCTTCTCCGCCGCCATGCGGTCGAACATGGCGTGGGCGGCGGCGCGCTGGCTCTCGCCCCAATGGGCCGTGAGGGAGGCGACGAGATTGGCCTCCGAGCGCAGGATCACTCCGTCGTCCATCACCTTCAACCCGTTGGCGGAAAGCGTCGCCCCGGTGGTGGTGATGTCGACGATCAGCTCCGCCGAGCCCGCCGCCGGCGTGCCTTCGGTGGCGCCGGCGCTTTCGACGATCCGGTAGTCCACGATGCCGTGGCGGGCGAAGAAGCTGCGGGTCAGGTTCACATATTTCGTGGCGACACGGATGCGGCGGCCGGTGCGGGCATGGAAGTGCCCGGCCACGTCGTCCAGATCCTCCATGTTGCGCACGTCGATCCAGGCCTGCGGCACGGCCACCACCACGTTGGCGTTGCCGAAGCCCAGCTTCTCCAGCAGCGCCACGCGCCGGTCGGCGTCGGGAATGTTCTCGCGCACCAGGTCCTCGCCGGTGACGCCCACATGGACGGCGCCGGCGGCGAGCGCGGCGGCGATCTCGGAGGCGGACAGATAGGCCACCTCCACATTGTCCACGCCGCCCAGCGCGCCGCGATAGTCGCGGGCGCCGCGCGCCTGCACCAGCGGCATGCCGGCGCGGGCGAAGAAGGCGTGGACATTCTCCTGCAGGCGCCCCTTGGAGGGCACGGCGAGGATCAGGGTGTCGCTCACGACTGGCCCTCCAGCAAAGCGAGGCGTTCCACCCAGGCGGCGAAGCCCACGGCGGGCACGACGGCGGAGGCGCCCAGCCGGCTCAGCAGCGGGTCGTAGCGCCCGCCCGCCACCAGCGGCCCTTCCACCCGGCCGTCCGGGTCGCCCAGCTCGAACACCATGCCGCTGTAGTAATCCAGCGGTCGGCCGAAGGCGGCGGAGAAATGCACGTCCGACAGGTTCACCCCCCGCGCGGCGAGGAAGCCGGCGCGCGCCTCGAAGGCAGCCAGCGCGGCGTTGATGTCGATGCCGGCCTCGCGGGCGAGATCGCGCATCTCCTCGGCGGCGGTGCCGGGCTCGCCGGTGATGGCGAGGTATCGCGATAGTACGATGGCGGCATCCGAGGACAGGCCGTTGCCCTCCAGCGCCGCCTGTTCCAGGAAGCGGGCGGCGATTTCCGAGACCGTGCGGCCGCCGACCGTGGTGATGCCGGCGATGGACAGGAGGTCGGTGATGAGGGCGCGCGCGGCGCCGGGGTCAGAGCCCGCCAGCGCCGAGAGCACGCCGGCATGGGCGGTGGCGGTGCCGTTCGGCGCGCCTTCGCTTAGCTTTTCCAGATCCTCGTCGAGCCGGCCCTGGCCGAAGTCCTTCATCAGCCGCCGCCGCCACACCGGCGCGAGCGGCAGGGCCTCCAGCACGGCGGCGAACAGGCCGACGTCGCCGATGAGGATTTCCGGCTCCGGCACGCCGTAGATGGCGCAGGTCTCAAGGGCGAGGGCGAGAATGTCCGCGTCCGCCGCCTCGCGGTCGGCGCGGCCGAAGGATTCGACGCCGGCCTGGCGAAATTCGCCGGGGCCGCCGGAGCGGAAGCGGAACACCGGGCCGAGATAGCTCACCGCCGCCGGCAGCGGCAGGCGCAGGCGGCCGACCTCACGGGCGATGGGGATGGTGAGATCGGGCCGCAGGCACAATTCCTGGCCGTCCTCGCCGGTGGTCAGGAACATGCGCCGCCGGATGGATTCGCCGGAAAGGTCGAGGAAGGCGTCCGCAGGCTGCAGGATCGGCGGATCGAGCCGCAGGAAGCCGGCAGCGGCGAAACGCGCCATCAGCGCATCGTCGAGGGCGCTGGTGTCACGCGGGGGAGGGGGGCTTTGCGCCTCGGTCGGCATCTCGGCTCTTGGTCGTGTTGTGCGGCGGCGGCCGCAGATGCGGGTCGGCCCCGCCGGGTTGTGCGGGCTTCTAGCAAAGCTGGAGGCCCGCGACCACCCCGCGCGCCGCGTGGTGCAGCTGTCGTCGCCTTAAGGCGGCCGCCGGGCTCGGCTATAAGGGCGCTCGATCCGAGATTCGAAAGGTGCCCCCATGGCCGAGACCAGCAAGACCGAGGCAAAGCGCGAACCCAAGGGGGCGGCGGGCCCGGCCGTGGCCACGCTGTCGTTCGAGGCCGCGCTGGCGGAACTGGAGGGCATCGTGCAGCGGCTGGAGGCGGGCAACGTGCCGCTGGAGGAGAGCATCGCCATCTATGAGCGCGGCGAGGCGCTGAAGAAGCGCTGTGAGGCGCTGCTGGGCGAGGCCGAGGCGCGGGTCGCCACCATCACCCGCGACGCGGACGGCCGCCCCACCGGCACCGCGCCGCTCGATCCGGCCTGATCCCGGCCTGTCCCTGTCCCGAAACGGGACGCGGGCGTTCCGCCGTGAACGGCGGCGGAACGCATGGGGAGCGAATCGGATGCGAAGGCCGGTTGCCGCCCTGTTCCGCCGGCCTCAGTAGAGGCCGGGAATGATGCGCTTGGTGCGGGCCATGTAGGCGTCGTATTCCGCGCCGAACGCGTCCCGCATCATCTGTTCCTCGCGCCCGACGCGGAAGGCGAACAGGATGCCGAAGCCGACGAGGCCGGAGAGGCCCGCCAGAAGGTTCGGCAGCAGCAGCGCCTGCGCCACCGCCCACAGGAAGAAGGCGGAATACATGGGATGGCGCACCTGCCGGTAGACGCCATAGGTGATGAGCTGGTGGGTTTCCTTGATCTCCAGCGTCACCGACCAGTTGCGCCCGAGGTCGCGATGGGTGCGCCAGAACAGCCAGAGCGCGGCGAGGAACACCAGGGCGCCCGCCGCCACCTGGAGCGGCGAGGTCGGGTAGGTCAGCGCGCGCGGCCAGCCGGTGAGGGCGAACACCGCCGGAAGGATGCCGAGCCCCAGGGTGGAGATGGTCAGCAGCGCATAGTCCCGCGCGCTGCGGTGGCGGGCGTCGGCGATCCTCGCGCGGCGCGCCTTCATCTCGAAGGGCAGGCGCAGCACGTACCAGGAGATGACGCCGGCGGCCCAGAGCCATTCGGCGAGGGTGAGCCAGGAGACCGGGTGGCTGGCGAAGGGAAGCGTGATCATGCGCCCTTTTGCTGCCTCGCCGCCTCCGGCGCAAGCAGGCCGCCGTCGGCGGCGAACACGGCGAGCGGCCCCTCGGGCGAGCCCACAAGGGTATCGTACGGCACCGGCGCGCAGACGAAGGCGTAGAAATCGAACGGTGCGCGTTGGTCGTTGGCCAGGAAGAACTGGCAGTGCAGGCGCATCACGTCCCAGCGGAAGCGGGCATAGGTGGCCGGCGTCAGCATGGCGCGGATGGCGACGCGCCGCACCAGCGGACGCCGGCTCGCATCGCCGTCCGCGATCCGTCCCAGCGTCACCGGGTCCACCTTGTAGAACGAGACGATGTCGTCCCGCGCCTGGTATTCGGTCCAGCCGATGGCCTTGGCCTTGAAGACGGTCCGCGAGGCCCCGCGCAGGCGCTCGCCGGCGGGATGCAGCGCGAACTTGGCCGTGGTGGAGCCGAGCGTCAGGATGCGCACCGGGATCTTGGCGCCGAGATCAGGCTCGTCGCGCAGGGCCCGGGCGATCAGGCTGACCACATGCATGGCCCCCAGGCTGTGGCCGGCCAGCACGATCTCGTCCACGCCGCCGAACGCCGCCACCGCCCGCACCCGGTCCGCGAAGGCGGTGATGCGCTCGCCGAGCGCAGGATGCCGGTCGCGGACGAAATCCACCGAGAATTCCGCGAGGTCGAGAGACTGGCGCAGCCGGAGGCGCTTGTTCAGGAGCCGCACCAGGAGGGTGCCGACGGCGAGCGCCACGAGGATGCCGGCCGCGATGGCCAGCCATTTTCCGGTCTGGCCGTTGGCGGCAAAGACGGTGCCGATCAGCCACCGGCTGACGAAGGGGGCCAGGGCATGGGTCGTGAGCCAGCCGAGGCCGGCGGCCGCGGCCCAGATGGCGGCCAGCACCAGATAGGTGAGGCAGAAGAAGATGCCGTAGCGGTGGCTGGTGCGGAAATAGCGGATGATGGTGCCTGTGGCGACCATGTCGCCGAGCGCCCGCATCGTACCCCACAGATGCGACCAGCGGCTGCGGTTCATGTCGGCCCTGACCAGGTCGTCCCAGCCCAGCACTTCGAACCGGGTCTCGGTGTTCCAGCCCGGTCCGTGGCTGCGGGCGGTCCAGGTGGCCCCGGTGCGCAGGACACGCGGGGCGCCGTCCGCCTTCGCGGCAATGCCCCACACTTCGGCGAAGCGCGCGAGTTCGCGCGTGAACACGCGGTGGTGCTCGTCGGTGGTCATGGCATCGTACCCGGCCACGAAGAAGAGGTGGCGGCGGAACGGCGAATCTGGGGGCGCGGCAGACATGTGGCTGGCAATCTAGTGGAGCCCCCGGGTGGTGCAAAGCTGCCTCCCGGAGGCCAAGCTTGATCTCCCCGGTTGCGGTGGTACCTATGCGGCAGGCGAGCGCGCGGTGGGGGAGGCGCCCGCAGGTCCTTGGCCGTATGCTCGGCCCTCCAGATGTCGGCCGAGGCGGCGGGAGTATCAGTGTGACAACGCCGCAGAGGCTGCTGTTCGTGAACGTCAGGAAGCCGCCGTCCGTCAGCGTGGTCTTCGTCTCCTACAACAGCGGGAGCGTGCTGCCGCGCGCCATCGCTTCGGTGCCGGCGGCGCATCAGGTCGTGGTGGTGGACAATGCCAGCCCGGAAGGCACAGGCTGGGCCGAGGCCGTGGCGCGCCCGTTCGACCTGCTCGCCCTCGATGCGAATCTGGGCTTCGGCACCGCCTGCAATGCCGGCGCCCGCGCCGCGCGCGGCGATTATGTGCTGTTCCTCAATCCCGACGCGGTGCTGGACGAGGCCACCATCCCGGCACTCATCGACGCGGTGAAGCGCTATGGCGATCCGGCCATCTTCATGCCGGCCATCCTGGGCGAGAACGGGCGGCCCATGCGCAAGGAAGGGTCCATCCTTGAGCCCGTGCCGCGCAAGCGGCGGCTGAAGGGCGAGGAGATCGCCGGCGATTACTGCACCCGCTTCGTCCACGGCGCCGCCTTCCTGATGGAGCGGCGGGCTTTTCTCGCGCTGGGCGGGTTCGACGAGCGCATCTTCCTCTACCATGAGGACGACGATCTCGCCCTGCGGGCGCTGAACGGCGGCATTCCGATCATCGTCGTGACGGGCGCGCGTGTCGTCCACGCGGGCGGGAAATCGTCCACGCCGAGCTGGCGCCAGACCTTCCGCATCAACCGTTTCAAGAAGCAGTCGGAGCGCTACGTGCGGGCCAAGTACGGGGCTTCGCGCGGCACCGGCGCCGAACTGCTCCATCTCGCGGCCGGATGCCTGCTGTCCGTGCTCATGCTCGATATTCATCGGCTGATGATCCGCTCCGGCAAGATCGCGGGCCTCATCGATCCCCTGCCGTCATTGCCGGCGCCATCCGAAGGCCGGTCCGTCGATCGCGCCGAACCCATGAGGCGGCCGCGATGAGCCCGGTCAACCCCACGCGCGTCGCGCGCCATCTTCTCACCGCCGGCGCCAAGGTGTTCGCCGGCTTTGATCCGAGCCCCAACCTGCGCAAGGCGCTGGGCCTGCTCGCGGCGCCGGAGCTTGGCGAGGAGATCCTCGACGACCGCGACCTCAACACCCTGCGCCGCCGCGTGGTGCGCCCGCTCGGCACCGTCGACAAGCGCCCGGTCTGCCTGTTCGCCGCCTATTCGCCGGACGGGCGGATCTGGCCGCACGTGACCAATTACTGCCGCGACCTCAAGGCGGCGGGATTCCGGACGGTGCTGATCGTCGCCACCGACCGGGCGGACCTGCGCTGCTACGATCCCGGGCCGTCGGTGGCCGATGCCATGCTGGTGGTGGAGAATTTCGGCTACGACTTCTCCGCCTGGGCGCGCACGCTGCGGCTCTGGCCCGACCTGTGGAGCGCGTCCGCGCTGCTGTTCGCCAACGACAGCGTCTATCACTCCCCCACGGCGCTGACGGCGCTGATGGAGCGGGTGAAGCGCAGCGCGGCGGACGTGGTGGCGCTGACCGAGAGCACCGCCTTCCGCCGCCATTTCCAGAGCTATTTCTTCCTCCTGCGTGAGAAGGCGCTGGCCCATGAGGCGGTCCAGGCCTTCTTCTCGGAAATCCGCGCCCTGGGCGACAAGCAGAAGGTGATCGAAGCCTGCGAGGTGCCGCTGCCGAGCCTTTTGGCCACCGCGCGGCTGGAGGTGGACGTGCTGTTTCCCTTGCCGGAGAACGACCCGCGCGCGGCCAATCCGACGCTGGCCGCCTGGCACGACCTGCTCCGCAGCGGCCTGCCCTTCGTGAAGGTGCAATTGCTGCGGGACAATCCGATGAACGCCAATATCGGCAAATGGCGGGCCGACCTGACGGCGGCCGGTTTCCGCGTGGAGGAGGTGGAAATGCACCTCGGCAGCATTAAGATACCTGCTGCGGCCTTTCTCCAGCCCTGATGCCGGGCGAAGACGCGGATGGCGCACGTCGATCCGGTGTTTTGGTAAGGCGTGGATCCTGTTGCGCGTTGCGCTGGTTGGTTCGACTGTGTAACCCCTCTTTTCCCGGCGCACGGCCGGCGTGCGGAGTGTTCGGTGACGGTAACCCAGACGCCGCTTCTCGATACGGTGCGCGACGCCTCAGACGTCAGGCGCCTGCCGGAAGAGAAGCTTCCCCAATTGGCCGATGAATTGCGGGCGGAGACGATCAGCGCCGTCTCCGTCACGGGCGGGCATTTGGGCGCCGGCCTTGGCGTGGTGGAACTGACCGTCGCGCTGCATCACGTGTTCAACACGCCCTATGACCGGCTGATCTGGGACGTGGGCCACCAGTGCTACCCGCACAAGATCCTGACCGGCCGGCGCGACCGCATCCGCACGCTGCGCCAGGGCGGGGGGCTGTCCGGCTTCACCCGCCGCTCGGAGAGCGAATACGACCCGTTCGGCGCCGCCCATTCCTCCACCTCCATCTCCGCCGGCCTCGGCATGGCGGTGGCGCGGGACCTGTCGGGCGGCGACCGCAACGTGATCGCGGTCATCGGTGACGGCGCCATGTCGGCGGGCATGGCCTATGAGGCCATGAACAATGCCGGCGCCATGGACAGCCGGCTGATCGTCATCCTCAACGACAACGACATGTCCATCGCCCCGCCCACCGGGGCTATGTCGGCCTATCTGGCGCGGCTGATTTCCGGCCGGACCTATCTGTCGCTGCGCGAGATCGGCAAGCAGTTCGCCCACCGCATGCCCAAGTTCGTCAAGGACGGGGCGGCCAAGGCGGAGGAGTTCGCGCGCGGCTTCTGGACCGGCGGCACGCTGTTCGAGGAGATGGGCTTCTATTATGTCGGCCCTATCGACGGCCACAATCTTGAGCACCTGCTGCCGGTGCTGAAGAATGTGCGCGACGCCAAGACCGGGCCCATCCTGGTCCATGTGGTCACCCAGAAGGGCAAGGGCTATCCGCCGGCCGAGGCGTCCGCCGACAAGTATCACGGCGTCGTGAAGTTCGACGTGGTGACCGGGGCGCAGGTCAAGGCCAAGTCGAATGCGCCGAGCTACACCCGCGTCTTCGCCGAGACCCTGATCGACGAGGCGCGGCGCGACGACAAGGTGGTGGCCATCACCGCCGCCATGCCCTCGGGCACCGGGCTCGATCTGTTCGGTCAGGCCTATCCCAAGCGCACGTTCGACGTGGGCATCGCCGAGCAGCATGCGGTGACGTTCGCCGCCGGGCTCGCGGCGGAAGGCTACAAGCCGTTCTGCGCGCTCTATTCCACCTTCCTCCAGCGCGGCTATGACCAAGTGATCCACGACGTGGCGCTCCAGGGCCTGCCCGTGCGCTTCGCCATCGACCGGGCAGGCCTCGTGGGTGCCGACGGGGCGACCCATGCGGGCGCCTTCGACGTCGCCATGCTCGCCTGCCTGCCCGGCTTCACCGTGATGGCCCCGTCCGACGAGGCGGAGCTGACCCACATGATCGCTACCGCGGTGGCGCACGATTCGGGGCCCATCGCCTTCCGCTTCCCGCGCGGGGAAGGGGTCGGCGTGGAGCGGCCGGAGCGGGGCGAGATCCTGCCCATCGGCAAGGGCCGGGTGGTGCGCGAGGGCCGGGACGTGGCGCTGCTGTCCCTCGGCACGCGCCTTGCGCCCTGCCTGGAGGTCGCCGAGCGCCTGACGACCCTGGGCTATCAGGCCACCGTCGCCGATGCCCGCTTCGCCAAGCCCATCGACCGCGAGCTGATCCTGCACCTGGCCCGCAGCCATCCGGCGCTGGTGATCGTGGAAGAAGGCTCGGTGGGCGGCTTCGGCAGCCAGGTGATGCAGCTTCTGTCGGACGAAGGCGTGCTGGACGCGGGCCTGAAGGTGCGCTCGCTGGTGCTGCCGGACACCTATATCGACCAGGACACGCCCGCCGCCCAACTGGCCCAGGCGGGCCTTGATGCCGACGGCATCTTCATCCGCACGCTCGCGCTGGTGCAGCCGGCGGAACGGCGCGGGGCCGTAACAAAGCGCGCCTGAGACCCCATTCAAGGGATCCAGGCGCCAGTCGCTCTCATGTCGAAACAGATGGTATCCGGCCCGGTCGCTCCGGGCCGGGAATGCGTCAGCCCTTGCAGGCCCTCTCGAAATCCGCATAGGCCTCGGGCGCGCCGGCCAGCGACACCTGCTGCTTGGCGCCCTTGACCTCGATGGTCAGCAGCTTGCCGGCCGCCAGCACCGCCTTGATGTCGTCGAACTTGCCGCCGCCGTTCACGTCGACGGAGCCGCTCTCCTCGTTGGCCACGGCCTTGCCGGGGAATTCCTTCTTCACCTTGCCGGCGGCGAGCAGCACGCGGGCCGCTTCGTCCACCTTCAGGCCCTTCGAGCCGATGAGGCTGCTCACCAGCACCAGCGGGTTGGTCTTCTCGCAGGTGAAGGACAGCATGGCGTGGTCGGTCTCGGGGGCGCCGAACACCAGGGTGGCCCCCGCATCCGTGGTGGTGGTGTTCCAGATGAGCTTTTCCTGCGCCAGCGCAGGCAGGCAGGAGGCCGCAATGAGGCCGGTGGCAATGAGGGTGCGGAACATGCGCTCTTTCCTAGATCGGTCGGCGGGATCATAGCGAAGGCCGCGCGCAGGCAAAGGGCGTCCTTAATTTTAGGTTAAGATGCCGGGATCACCGCCGGTTGAGGCAGGCGCGCTCGAAATCGCCGAGCCGGGCGCGGGCGCCGGCCAGCGGGAAGGTCTGGCTGGAGCCGGGCATCTTCACCGTCAGCGTGTCGCCGTCGCGGAACAGGTCCAGCACGCGCGCGTCCAGCGTCACCGCCGCTTCCACCACCAGCAGGCCGTCGTTGCTGGCGAGGAAGGCGCTGGCGGCCAGCTCCAGGCGCCGCTTGCCGTTGGACAGGGAGAGCGGCACGCCGTCGCCGGAACGGATCTTCTTGTCGTTCGGCACTTCCACCGCGATCTGAAGCAGTTGCGCGCTCGGCTGGCAGGTGGCGGCAAACACCGGGTCCGTCGCGCGGGGCAAGGCGAACCGCAAGGCATAGGCGTCGTCCGCCTTGGCGATGGTCCAGACCCGCGGATCCGGCGGAGGTTCGGCCTTGTTGGCCTTGCCGCTCTTGGCAGCGGCAAGCGCGCCGCCCGAGGCCCCGAGACACATGAGGGCCACCAGGGCCGCTGCGGCGATCACCTTCTGCATACGCACTCCCACCCCGCCAAGGCATGCGCCCCGGCCGTGCTCGGCCTCCACGGCCGTGACAGATAACGCCATACCTCCGACTTGGTTCACAAGGCTCGGGCTCTGGCATTTCCGTTCCGGGGCGAGGGGCAGCGCCGCGCCCGGGTGCCGGGCACCCGGCGGCGGTTCCGTTTGCCTCCCCCGTGCGCAATCGCATATCACGGGCGGGGCCGCTCGCGCGACGGATTTGACCGCGTGCCCGGCAGGGTTGCGCCGTGGGGCGAAACCGCGACGCCGCGCGATCGGCGCGGACCAGGACTTCGGAAGGGCAGGCATGGCCGCGCGGGCGCGCATCGACAAGCTGCTGGTGGAGCGCGGGCTGTTCGACAGCCGGGCGCGGGCGCAGGCGGCCGTGCTGGCCGGGCAGGTGAGCGCCAACGGCGCGGTGGTGAAGAAGCCGGGCCAGGAGGTGGATGCCGCCGCCGACATCGTGGCGCAGGACGTGCACCCCTTCGTCTCCCGTGGCGGGCTGAAGCTGGAGGCCGGCCTTGAAGCCTTCGGCATCGATCCCGCGGGCAAGCGGGCGCTGGACGTGGGCGCCTCCACCGGCGGCTTCACCGACGTGCTGCTGTCGCGCGGCGCGGCCCATGTGGTGGCGGTGGACGTGGGGCACGAGCAGTTCCACCCCCGCTTGCGGGCGCGACCCGAGGTGACGCTGCTGGAGGGCACCGACATCCGCCGCCTCGCGGCCGAGCAGGTGGGCGGGCCGGTGGACCTGGTGGTGACCGACGTGAGCTTCATCTCGCTGGCCCTGGTGCTGCCGGCGGCGCTGGCCTTCGCGGCGGAGCGGGCGGCCCTGGTGGCGCTGGTGAAGCCGCAGTTCGAGGCCGGTCCGGCCCTTGTGAAGAAAGGCGTCGTGCGCGATGCCGCCGTCCATGCGGCGGTGTGCGCGCGGGTGCAAGGCGAGGTCGAGGCGCTGGGCTGGCGGGTTCTCGGCCTCGTGCCCTCGCCCATCGCCGGCGGCGACGGCAATCGCGAGTTCCTGCTGGGGGCGGTGCGGCCGTGAGCGAGATCGAGGTGGATGTGCTGCGGGTCGGCGCGCAGGGGGACGGGCTGGCGGCCGGGGGCCTGTTCGTGCCCTATGGCCTGCCGGGCGAGCGGGTGGCCGGGCGGCGGGAGAAGGACCGGCTGGTGGCGCCCCGCATCCTTTCCGCCAGCCCCGAGCGGGTGGCGCCGCTCTGCCCGCATTTCGGCATCTGCGGCGGCTGCCTGCTCCAGCACTGGGAAACCCAGGCCTACCGCGCCTGGAAGCGGTCCCTGGTGGTGGAAGCCCTGGCGCGCGAAGGGGTGGAGGCGCAGGTCGCCCCGCTGGTGGACGCCCATGGCGAGGGGCGGCGGCGGGCCATCTTCCATGCCCGCCAGATCGGCCCGCGCACCATCGTCGGCTTTGCCGAGCGCAAGTCCCATTCCATGGTGCCGATCACCCAATGCCCGGTGCTGGCGCCGGCCCTGGACCCCGCGCTGCCGGCTGCCCAGGCGGTGGCGGAGGCCTTGATAACGCAGAAGAAACCGCTCGACCTCCATGTCACCGCCACGGAGAGCGGGCTCGATCTCGACGTGCGCGGCTCCGGCCCGCTGCCGCCTTTGCTGCTGATGGATCTCGCCGCCCTGGCGGACCGCTTCGACCTCGCCCGGCTGACCCGGCACGGCGAGATGGTGGTGCAGCGCCGGCTGCCGTTCCTGCCCATGGGGGCGGCCCGGGTGGAGCTGCCGCCGGCCGCCTTCCTCCAGGCCACCGCCGCCGGCGAGGCGCTGCTGGCGGGGGCGGTGGGGCAGGCGGTGGCGGGGGCGAAATCGGTGGCGGACCTGTTCTGCGGGGTCGGCACCTTCGCCCTGCGGCTGGCGTCGCATGCCCGCGTAAGGGGTTATGAAAGCAACGAAACCGCGATTACGGCGCTGCTCAAGGCGGTGCGGGGGACGCAGGGGCTGAAGGGCGTGGAGGGGGAGGTGCGCGACCTGTTCCGCCGCCCGCTCATGGCCGAGGAGCTGAACCGGTTCGAGGCGGTGGTGATCGACCCGCCCCGCCAGGGAGCCGAGGCGCAGGCCCGGGAACTGGCCCGCTCCAAGGTGGCCCGCCTTGCCTATGTGTCCTGCTCGGCGCAGACCTTCGCCCGCGATGCCGCCGCGCTGATCGCCGGCGGCTACCGCCTGGAGGGGGTGACGCCCTACGACCAGTTCCGGTTTTCACCCCATGTGGAACTGGTCGGCCTGTTCCACCGCTGACCGCGCTTCGACACGCAATTCCCCGTTTGCGCCACCGTGTCTTGCGACACACATGCGCGACACGCGCCTGCCTCGCGCCCGGGGGGCCGCGCCACCGTGTCTTGCGACACGCCTTTCAAGCGCGCGGTCCCGGCTCAGCCGAACCGGCCGGTGACGTAGCGCTGGGTGCGCGCGTCCGCCGGGGTGGTGAAGATGTGGTTGGTCGGCCCGAACTCGATGATCTCGCCCAGATACATGAAGGCGGTGAAATCGGAGATGCGCGCCGCCTGCTGCAGGTTGTGGGTCACGATCACGATGGTGTGGTCGGTCTTCAGGTCGTCGATGGTGGCCTCGATCTTGGCCGTGGAGATGGGGTCGAGCGCGGCGCAAGGCTCGTCCAGCAGGATCACCTCCGGCTCCACCGCGATGGTGCGGGCGATGCACAGCCGCTGCTGCTGCCCGCCGGAGAGGCTGAGGCCCGAGGTGGGCAGGATGTCGCGCACCTCCTCCCACAGCGCCGCCCGGCGCAGGGCCGCCTCCACCCGCGCGTCCAGCTCGGCCGGGGCGGGGTCGCGGGCGAGGCGCACGCCCAGCGCCACGTTGTCATAGATCGACAGCGGGAAGGGGGTGGGCTTCTGGAACACCATGCCGATGCGGGTGCGCAGCGCCAGCACGTCCACATGCGGGCCGAGGATGTCCTCCCCGTCCATGGTCACGCTGCCTTCCACGCTCTGGTCGGCATAGAGGTCGTACATGCGGTTGAACACCCGCAGCAGAGTGGACTTGCCGCAGCCGGAAGGGCCGATGAAGGCGGTGACGCGGTTGCGGTAGAGATCGACGCTGACGTCCTTCAGCGCCACCTGCTCGCCATAGCGATAGGTGAGGTGGCTGACGCGCAGCTTCACCGCGTCGGCGGCCTCGGGCGCGGCCCGGCCGGCCCCCCTCACGAGGGCGGGCAGGGAGATATCCGTGGGCGATTGGTGGACCGTCATGGTCGCGCCTCCAAGGTGCGCGTCCTTGCGCATCCTGGCCGCAAGCATGCCGCGGGCCGGCCGTCCAGTCGTTGCGCCAGATCACGTCATGGATCTGCAATAAAACGCCCGTATCCGCATGTATCCGCAAGACATATCCGGCCTAGTTGTTCCAGCGCTCGCCCCAGATCTTCTCGCCGATGGTGCAGGAGATGCGCGGCGGCTGCACCACCGGCACGATGCGCGGCCCGCGCGGCGGCGGGCGCACGCCGGCCACCTCCAGCACCATCTTGGTCTTGATGGCGCGGATGAATTCCGCGCGCTCGCGCACCGGGATGACGAAGGCGCCCGGCCCGCCGATGACGCAATCCTCGTAATACTGGTCGAGGTCCTCGATATCGAGCGAGGAGGCATTGGGCCGCTTCAGCATCAAGGGCAGGCCGTTGATGGTGATGCCGCGCGCCACCACCTCGTCGCGGGTGCTGTCCACCCGCGGGCCCTGGTTGTTGACCCCATCGCCGGAGACGTCGATCACCTTGCGCAGCGCCTTGTAGCCGCTGTCGGCGAACAGGGCGGCGGAGAAGATCAGCCCGCCGGAGATGGAGGTGCGGTAGACCCGGCGCAGCGGGGCCGAGGCGATCTCGGCGGAGACGGCGCGGGCGGCCTCCGGCCCGTCGATCAGCCGCCAGGGCACCACCACCTTCTGCTCCTGGTCGCCGGCCCATTCCACATAGGTCAGGAGGATGCGGCCGTTGGGGCCGAGGCGCAGGGCGCTGAGGAATTCCGGCGAGACCAGGGCCTGGGCATAGCCCTCGCGCTGCAGCGCCTGCTCCTCCACGTCCATGGAATAGGAGACGTCCACCGCCAGGACGAGGGCCACATCCACCACCGGCTGCGCCGATTGGGCGGTGGCGGCGACCGCCGGGGAGATCAGGGCGGGCGGCATGAAGCCGGAGGGAATGAGACCGGAAGCCAGGAGACCCGAGGCCAGGAGACCCGAGGTCAGGAGGGCCGTGGGCATCAGGCCGGAGGGGATGAGGCCCATGGCGGTGAGCGCCCTGGCGGTGATGGCGGAGGTGGTGAGGGCGGCGGTGAGGGCGGCGGCGATCGTGGCGGGCAGGCCCCAGGGCCCGGCGATCATCGCGCCGGCGAGGCCGGCGGCGAGGGCGAGGACGGCGACCCATCGACCCGTAACGCGTCCCATTGGAGCCTCCGGAGCGGGCTTTCCACGAGCGGTCAAGGCGAGATGGTGACACCGATCGGTGCCCGGCAAAAGAGCGCGGCGAGGTTCTTTTTGGCGGGGGGTGGGATGACGTTGGGGGAGGGGGCTCAGTCCAGTGAGCAAGGGGCGCTGCCAACACCGATTGCAAATAGATGCGTCAGTCGCGGTATTCAGGAGAAACGCTTGATCAATTCATTGGCATGCCGCCGATCGCGCGCCTGATTTGACGCACATCCCGGACGGGTGGCGAACCAAACTGCCGAAGATATTCGCGGCTGAATTGCGAAGCGCTTTCGTAACCTACTGCGAAGGCAACATCTGATGCGGTTCGTTCGCCCGAGAGCAGCAGTTGTCGTGCCTCCTGTAGTCGAAGCTGCTTCTGATACTGGACCGGGCTGAGCCCCGTCAGGGCCACGAAGTGCCGGTGCAGGCTGGCGCGGCTCATGCCGCTTGCGTCGCATAAGGCCTCGATCCGCAGCCGGGTGTCGTGATGGTCACGGATCCATTCGACCGCACGGCGAATTCGGCCCAGCGCTCCCTCGGGCCGCGCAATATGGCGGAGCAGGCGTCCTTGCGGCCCCTGGAGGAGACGATAAAGCAATTCCCGTTCCGCCATCGGCGCCAGAACGGGAATGTCGCCGGGGGTGTCGAGCAAGGCCAGCAGACGCAGCAGAGTGTCCCGCAGCGGGGGTGTCATCGGATTGATCGCAATCCCGATGCCGGGCGCATCGGCGTCCCGCACCGGCGGCATGGTGGAAGCGACCTCGGCCAGCAGTGCCGGATCGAGGACGAGCGAAACCGCGATATAGGGCCGCCCATCATCGGCATTGTGTATCTGACCGCTCAGCGGCAGATCCAGCGCGCTGACGAGATACTGCGCGGAATCGTAGCGCAACAGATTGTCGTGGATCGCCACATCCTTCGACCCTTGCAGGATGAAACAGATCATCGAGCGGTACAGGCATGGCGACGTCCCGGAAGTCGCTTGCCCCACACCGATCTCCAGTCGCGGGATCGGCGTAACGGTCATCCCCGATCGCGCGTGGCGCAGGGCAAGGTCGATATGCGGCTGGAGGAGATCGGTCATGATCGTCTTATCGCATAGTCCGCGATCTCAACAAAGACCTTGAGACGATTAGGCAAGACGTTGAGAGCATTGGGCGGGCGGGCGCGGTCCGTGCGGCCTATCTGGTTGGCATCGGAGTAGCGCCGCGGAGATGCGGCATTCCGGCGAGCCCCTTTCCACCAAGGACAGACCATGACCAAGCAGATCGCACTCATCACCGGCGCCAGCCGCGGCCTCGGCCGCAACATGGCGCTCCATCTTGCCAAGCGCGGCGTCGGCATCATCGGCACCTATCGCAGCGGCGCGGCGGAGGCCGAGACGCTGCGCCAGGAGATCGAGGCTCTGGGCAGAAAAGCGGTGATGATCCCACTCGACGTCAGCGTGTCGGCGGGCTTCCCGGCGTTTGCCGCGACGGTCGCCGATACGCTGAAGACGGAGTTCGGCCGCGAGCGCTTTGACTATCTGATCAACAACGCTGGCCACGGCCTGCACGCGCTCCTGACCGACGCGACAGAGGAGCAGTTCGACTCGCTGATCGACACGCATTTGCGCGGCCCCGTCTTCCTGACGCAGAAACTGCTGCCGCTGATCGCGGATGGCGGGCGTATTCTGAACGTCTCGTCGGGCTTCGTCCGCGTGACGATGGCGGGCTACGGCCTCTATGCGGCAGCGAAGGCCGCGATCCAGACCCTGACCAAGTTCATGGCGGTCGAGCTGGGTGCGCGGCAGATCCGCGTGAACGCGATCGCGCCGGGCGCCATCGCCACGGACTTCGGCGGCGGCGTGGTCCGCGACGATGCGAACGTGAACGCCTTTGTCGCGAATACCATCGCGCTGGGGCGTGTCGGCGAGCCCGACGACATCGGCGGTGCGGTCGCGGCCATCCTGTCCGACGACATGGGCTGGGCCACCGGCGCGACGTTCGACATCTCGGGCGGGCAGGCGATCTGAGCCCGGCGCCGCTCCGCACTCCCTCCGCGGCCTATTGAGAGACCATCATGTCCGACACCCGCCTGACACTCATCAGTCACCCACTGTGCCCGTTCGTGCAACGGGCCGCGATTGTCCTTCTGGAAAAGGACGTGCCGTTCGAGCGGATCAATGTCGATCTCGCCGCCAAGCCCGACTGGTTCCTGGCTTTGTCGCCGACCGGCAAGGTTCCGCTGCTCAAGGTGAGTCAAGCCGACGGGGAGGAGGCCATCCTCTTCGAAAGCATGGTGATCTGCGAGTATCTCGAGGAAACGCAGGGCGGCCCGCCGATGTATCCCGGCGACGCGCTGCTGCGCGCCCGGCAGCGGGCATGGATCGAGTTTGCCACGCCGACCATGGCCGATGCTTGGCAGTTCCTCCACGCCACCGACCGGGCAACCGCGGATATCAAGCAGGCAGCATTCCGCGACCGGCTCCAGCGGCTGGAGGAGGAGTTGGCGGCGGGACCGTATTTCGCCGGTCCCGCGTTCGGGATGGTCGATGCGGTCTACGCTCCGCTCTTCCGCTACTTCGCGATTATCGATCCCGCGGTGTCGCGGCCGATTTTCGAGGGCCTTCCGCGCGTTTCTGCGTGGCGGGCGGCGCTGGCGGCGCGTCTCAGCGTCAGGGATGTGGTGGTGGAAGACTATGCCGAGCGCTTCCGGGAACACCTGCGTCAGCACCGTGCGCTCATCGCGGCCTGATGCCGCCCGCGCCTGAACATCATTCAAAATATGGAGTAAAGACCGTGAACGACCACGCATTCAAACAAACCAGTGCCAAGAGCGCGCTGATCCTCATCGAATACCAGAACGACTGGCTGGCCCCTACCGGCGGCATCAACGGCCAGTTCCAGGACCGCGAGCAGTTCGACGCCGCCGTCGCCAATTCGAAGAAGGTCCTGGAAGAGGCCCGTCGTCGCGATATGGAGGTCATCCACGTCAGGATGGTGCTCGAACCGACTTACCGGGTTCTGGGTGAAGGGAAGTACGGCCTGCGCAAGATGGTGCGCGACTATCACTCTTTCCTCGGCGAGCAGACCGATTTCTTCCCTGGGTTCGAGCCGCTCGATGGCGAATACGTCATCAGCGAGCGTACCGGCGGCAGCAGCGCCTTCGCGGCCACCACGCTCGACAGCTATCTGCGCAACAACCGGATCTTCGACATCCACATCATGGGCTTCGCCCTGCGGCAGTGCGTCGAGTCGACTGTGCGCAATGCCCATGACCTCGGCTATCACACCAACGTCATCTACGATGCGTCGGCGGCCTTTACCCGGGAGCAGCAGACCTCGTTCCTCGGTGACATCGCCCCCTTTTATGCCAATGCGATCACAACGCAGGCGTTTCTGACACAGGGGTAGCTGGGAGGCCCCACTCCGCCGAGGTGGCGCTGGGACCAGGATCGCAGGATGAGAAGTCCGCTTTCCGCTTCGAAGCGAGTGCTCGGAAATGGCGCAAGGCCGAGCTCCAATTGCGACGGAGAGACGTCTTCCTGCCGCCTAACTGGGACATGCCCCCCCCATCCCAACAAAAAGCCCCGCCCGGCATGCCGGACGGGGCTCTGGTCTTCTCGTTCCCCCGGGCCGCTCACCGCGCCGCGCCGCCTCAGTCATCCAGCTTCAGCGCGTTGAAGGTGTCGGCCAGGTGGTCGATATAGGCGCGCACCGCCGGCGTCAGGCCGCGCCGGGTGGTGAAGACGATGTGCACGATGCCGGTCTGGCCGCCCCAGCCGGGGAAGACCCGCGCGATCCGCCCGCTGGCGAGGTCCGCGCGGCAGACGTGATCGGGCAGCAAGGCGACGCCCAGCCCGGCGGCCACCGCCTCGCGCAGCGCGCCGAAATCCGCGCAGGTCATGCGCGGCGCATGGACATGGCTGAACAGCGCGCCCTGCGGGCCGACCAGGTCCCACGCCACATCCCCCATCTCGTCGCCGGAGCCCAGCGTCGGCAGGTCCGCCAGCGCGGCGATGTCCGCGCCCAGGCGATGGGCCAGCGCGGGGCCGGCGACGAGGATGCGCCGGGAGCGGCCCAGCGTGCGCATGGTGAGGGAGGCATCGGTGGCAAGGTCCACCCGCACCCGCAGCGCCACGTCGATCCGCTCGGCGATGAGGTCCACCGGCCGGTCGGCCACGATCACCTGCAGCCGCACCTTGGGATGGCGCGACAGGAAGGCGGGGATGCCGGGCGAGAGCACCTCCACGAGGCCGGCGGGACAGCTGAAGCGGACCAGCCCGCGCGGCTCGCTCTGGGCCTGCGCCACCAGCGCCTCGGCCTGCTCCGCCTCCTCCAGCATGGCGCGGCAGCGGGCATAGAAGGCCTCCCCCACCTCGGTCACCCGGAAGCGCCGGGAGGAGCGCTCGATGAGGCGCACGCCGAGCCGCGCCTCCAGCCCCGCGACGCGGCGGCTGAGCTTGGATTTCGGCGTGCGCAGGGCGCGGCCCGCCGGGGCGAAGCCGCCATGCTTCACCACCTCGGCGAAGAAGGCATAGTCATTGAGGTCGGCCATGGGGCACCATCGTTCCGATCATAGAACGATACGTGCCACAAATGCCGGCTACAGGCATCACCGTTCCGGATCTAAATCCTTTCTCGACACGACGGCCTTCGCCGCCGCGACAGACAGGAGACAGGATCATGGGCAGGTTCGAGAACAAGGTGGTGGTCGTCACCGGCGGCACCAGCGGCATCGGCCAGGCGACCGCCGCGGCTTTCGCGGCCGAGGGGGCCTCGGTGTTCATCACCGGCCGCCGGCAGGCGGCGCTGGACGCCGCCGTCAAGGCCATCGGCGGCAAGGTGGTGGGCGTGCGCGGCGACATGTCGAAGCTCGCCGACATCGACCGGCTCTACGACGCCGTGCAGCAGCGCCACGCCCAGATCGACGTGCTGTTCGCCAATGCCGGCGGCGGCAGCTTCGCCCCGCTCGGCGCCATCGACGAGGCGCATTTCGACGACACCTTCGCCACCAATGTGAAGGGCGTGCTGTTCACCGTGCAGAAGGCCCTGCCGCTGCTGCGGGACGGCGGCGCGGTGGTGCTCACCGGCTCGGTCACCGGCTCCACCGGCACCCCGGCCTTCAGCGTCTACAGCGCGACCAAGGCCGCGGTGCGCAACTTCGCCCGCAACTGGATCCTCGATCTCAAGGACCGGCGCATCCGGGTGAACGTGGTCAGCCCCGGCGTGATCGACACCGCCGGCCTGAACGACCTGTTCGGCGGCGGCGCCCAGGCGGACGGCGTGAAGTCCGGCATGCTTGCGGGCATCCCCGCCGGGCGCGTGGGCCAGCCGCAGGACGTGGCGCAGGCGGTGATGTTCCTCGCCTCCGACGCGGCGAGCTTCATCAACGGCGCCGAGCTGTTCGTCGACGGCGGCATGACGCAGATCTGAACCCGCTGGACGGAGAAGAGCCATGAACGAAACGATTGAGCAGTTGCTCGTCCGCAACCTCCGCGAGGTGTTCGGCGAGCGTGATCCGGTCCGGCGCCGCGCCGCCATCGCGTCGCTCTATGCCCCCGAGGCGGTGTTCGCCGACTACAGGCGGAGCCACCGCGGCTGGGACGGGGTGGACGAGGCCGCGGCCGGCGTGCAGGCCGCCACGCCGGGGTTCGTCTTCGCGATGGTCGGCGAGGCGCAGGTCGCGGAGGGCGCCGGACGGCTGCGCTGGGCCTACGGGCCGCCGGAGGACCCGCGGCGCGTGACCGGGACCGACTTCGCCTTGGTGCGCGAGGGCCGGATCATCGCGCTCTACGTGTTCCTGGACCCGCCAGCGTAGCCCGCGGCCCGGCGGCGGGGGCGGGTGTCCCCGCCCGCTCCCCCCAGCAAAAAAAAAGCCCCGCCCGGCATGCCGGGCGGGGCTCTGGTCTTCTTGGCCGAGTTCTTCCTGGCGGGTCCCGCCCGCTCAGCCCTCCAGCGTATCGGTGGAGACGATCTCGATGCCGAAGCCGGACAGGCCCACATAGGTGCGGGCCTTGGAGGCCAGCAGGCGGATGGAGGTGACGCCGAGATCGCGCAGGATCTGCGCGCCCAGGCCCACTTCGCGCCAGTGCTGGTCGCGCTCCAGCTCGCTGGCGCTCTTGTCGCCGCCGCCCATGGCGGTGGGCGGCACGCCCACGGTGCCGTCGCGCAGATAGACCAGCACGCCCCGGCCCTCCTGCTTGATGCGCTCCAGCGCCTTTTGCAGCGCCTTGGCGCCGGTGAAGGCGTCGGCCACCGGGTCGGCGCGGTGCAGGCGCACCAGCACGTTCTCGCCGTCGCCGATGCGGCCGTGGACCAGGGCCAGATGGTTCACCTGGTCGAACGGGGTGAGGTAGGAGAAGCCCTGCATCTCGCCCACCGAGGTGGGCACCGGGAATTCCGCCGCCCGCGTCACCAGCTTCTCGCGCGCCTGGCGGTAGGCGATGATGTCGGCCACCGAGATGCGCAGCAGCGCGTGCTCCTCGGCGAAGGCGGTGACCTGCGGGCCGCGCTTCACCGTGCCGTCGTCATTCACCAGTTCGGCGATGACGCCGATGGGCGGCACGCCGGCGAGGCGGCACAGGTCCACGGCGGCTTCCGTGTGGCCCGAGCGCATCAGCACGCCGCCCTCCTTGGCGATCAGCGGGAAGACGTGGCCGGGGCGCACGAAGTCGGCCGCGCCCATGTTGGGGTTGGCGAGCGCGCGCACGGTGTTGGTGCGCTCCTCGGCCGAGATGCCGGTGGTGGTGCCGTGCTTCACGTCGATGGAGACGGTAAACGCGGTGCCGAGCGGGGCGTCGTTGTTCGACACCATGGGGTCGAGGCGCAGGCGCTTGGCTTCCGAGGGCGGCAGCGGGGCGCAGACGATGCCCGAGGTGTGGCGGATCAGGAAGGCCAGCTTCTGCGGCGTCGCCTGCGAGGCGGCGAGGATGAGGTCGCCCTCGTTCTCGCGGTCGTCGTCGTCGGTGACGACGATGATCTCGCCGCGGGCGATGGCTTCGATGGCGAGCTGGACGCGGGATTGGGAGGTGTCGATCACGGGCAAACCTCGGAGGGTCGGGGCCGGGAGCCCCAGGAAATCATTGGGCGTCACCGCATGGCCGGTGGCCTGGGCGATGCGCTGCGCGCTTTCGCGGGAGAGCCAGGCGCTGTCGTCATTGCACAGCGCCGTGACGCTGGCGGGAGACAATCCCACCTGCCTGGCGAAGGCGCTGCGGGTGACGTTGGCATTCTGGAGCCAGTCGGCGAGCTTCATGGCCTTGGTTTAGCAGAGCCGAAATTCAGCGGCAATGAAAAGTGCGTGATTTTCAGTGTGACTGAATATGACGCGTGCGAGCCGGGGCGGTGCGGGTTGTCCACACCCGGCGCGAGCGTCGCACGGCTGTAAGAGGGCACCCCTACAAGACAGCGTTCCCGTCCGGAGTCCCGCAGGACCGATGCCCCTCGTCATCAAGCCGCGCACGCTGGCGGTGCTCACCAAGGTCGAACGCCGCACCGGCGGGGCGCGCTACATCGCCACCGTCATGGCCGCCTTCGACCTCGCCGACAGCCGGCGCCTCGACGGCGAGCAGGCGCTGTGGCTGATGGCGGCGCAGGCGCTGCCGCCGGGCGGGGCGCTGGATACCGGCATGCCCAAGCCGCGCGCCGAGCTGCTGATCGGCGGCCGCGTCCAGGCGCCGGATCGCGGCGGCCTCATGCTGGAGGCGCAGGTGGCCGGCCTCACCAAGCGCCTCGCGGTGTTCGGCGACCGCTGGTGGGCGGCGGGGCCGAACGGCTATGCGGCCACAGCGCCGCAGCCGCTCACCGATTTGCTGCTCGGCCCGGAACTGGCTTTCGGCGGGCCGGGGCACCGGCTCAATCCGGGAGGGCGCGGCTTCGGCGCCGCCGGGCGCATCGGCGGCGGGCAGGCGGTTGCGCTGCCCAATGTGGAAGACCCCGCCGCTTTGCTGCACCGGCCGGAGGACGAGCCGGCCCCGGCGCTGTTCGGCCCGCTGGATGTGATGCACCCCGAGCGCGCCCGCCTCGCCGGCACCTATGACCAGGCCTGGGTGGAGCATGTGGCCCCGGCGCTGGCCAACGACATCCATCCCGACTTCTTCATGACCGCGCCGCCCGACCAGCGCTTCGGCGACTATCTCGCCGGCGGCGAGCCCTATCGCCTGCGCAACTTCTCCGCCGCCCATCCGGAGCTCAGCGGCCACCTGCCGGCGCTGCGCCCGCGCGCCTTCGTCGGCCGGGGGGCGGCGTGGGTGGAGATGACGCTGCGCCTCGACACGCTGTGGCTGTTCGCCGGGGCGCGGCGCGGGCTGCTGGCCTGGCACGGCGTGGTGCCGGTGGCGGACCTGGAAGGGCGCGATGTCACCGACCTCATGCTGGCCTACGAGCACCAGTCCGATCCGCCGCGCCCGCTCGACCATTATGCGCGGGTGCGCCGGCTGCGCACCGACCCCGCCACCGCCCCGCGCCATGCCTTCTCCGACGGCGAGCTGTCGCCGGCCCCCGACCCGGCGGAAGCCGCCCGCCGCGCGGACGCCCGCCGCACCCAGGCGGCGCGCGGCGCCGCGCGCCGGGCTGAGGCGTCCGATTTCCTGATCAACCGGCGGCTGGACGCGCTGGCGGTGCCCGCAGCCGTGCGCCCGCCGCCCGCCGTGCCGGACCCGGACCCGCTGCTGCTGCCGACGCCGGAAGACCTGGCGGACGGCGATTTCGATCTCGGCGCGGTGCTGGACGCTCTGGAGGCGAAGACCCGCGCCGCCCACGACAGCCTGCTGGCCCAGGCCGGGCAGGGGCAGGCGGTGCTCGGCGCCATGGACGCGCTGAAGCGCCCCGGCGCCGGCGCGGACGCGGTGGACGCCCTGCTCGCCAGCCTCGCCCCGCTGGGCGGGCCGGACGTGGCGGGCGCGCTCGACGCCGCTGCCCCGGCCGCCGGCCCCGGGCCGGAGCTGGACGGCGCGCCCTTGCCGCCCGCCCTCGACGCCGCGCTGGCGGCGGCGGGCGCCGCCGGCGACTGGCGCGCCCTGCTGGCCGATGCGCTCCAGGGCACCGACGATGCGGCCCAGGTGGACGCCCAGGTGGCGGCGGCGCGCGCCCGCTTCCTCGCCCTGCCGGAGGCGAGCCCGTTCGCCCCCGCCCGCGCCGCCATGGCCACCGCGCGGGCGATCGACCTGCCGCCGCTGCCGCCCCGGCCGGAGGATGCTCCCGCCGCCACCCCGCCGCCGCCCGCCGACCCGCTGGCGGGGCTGCTGGCGAACCTTGCCGCCGGCCCCGACCTGCCGCCGGAGACGGCCGCCGCCGTCGCCGGGCAGATGGCGGCGGCCGACCGCAGGCTCGGCGCGGCGCTGCCCGCCCTCGCCGTGGCCCCTGGCCGCTCGGCCCTCGACACGCTGCTGGCCGACCTCGCCCCCGCCGATCCCGCCACCGACCCCGCCGCCGCCGATCCGCAGGCGCGCATGGCGCAGGCCCGGCACGACATGGCCGCGGTGGACGGCGTGCTGGACGCCGCCGCGCCGCGCCTTGCCGCCGGCCTTGCCGCGCTGCGGCTCAACGCGCCGCAGGCCGCCTATCCGCAGGAGGCGATGTCGCCGCATGTGGCGCGCAGCTTCGGCGACATCGTGCTGGCCGAGGCCCGCGCCGGCCTCGATCTGCGGGGCCGGGATCTGGCGGGCGCGAATCTGGCCGGCGCCGACCTCTCCGGCCTCGATCTCACCGGCGCCTTCCTGGAGAAGGCCAATCTCGCCAATGCCCGGCTCGCCGGGGCGATCCTGGTGGAGGCGGCGCTGAGCGAGGCGCGCCTCGACCATACCGACCTCACCGGCGCCGACCTCACCGGGGCCAATCTCTGCGGCGTGGACGCCCCCGCCGTGCGCCTCGCCGGCGCGCGGCTGGACGGCACCCGCCTGATCCGCGCCCGCATGCCCGGCGCGATGCTGCGCGGCGCGATGCTGCGCGGCGTGCAGGCGCTCGAGGTGGTGTTGGACGGCGCCGACCTCTCCGAGGCGCGCCTCGACGAGGTACTGGTGCTCAAGGGCGCGCTGGCCGGGGCGGTGCTCGCCCAGGCGCGGCTGCGGCAATGCCTGTTCCTCCAGGCCGACATGACCGGCGTGGACGCCTCCGGCGCCTTCCTCGACCGCTGCGCCCTCACCGCCGTCCAGGCGCGCGGCTTCAAGGCGCCGCAGGCGGACCTGCGCGGCTCCACCTTCATCGGCGGCACGCTGCTGGCGGAGGCGGACTTCTCCGGCGCGCTGGCCAGCGATTGCAGCTTCTTCGGCGCCGACCTCACCGGCGCGCGCTTTCCCCACGCCGTGCTCGACCGCGCGGTGTTCGGCGAGGCGAAGCTCGCCGGCGCCGACTTCCGCCTCGCCTCGCTGCGGCGCGCCTTCCTCGACGCCGCCGTCCTGCCGGACGCGGACTTCATCGGCGCGCAGATGATGGAGGCGCAGCTCCACCGCGCCGACCTCGCCCGCGCCACCCTGCGCGGCGCCAACCTGTTCGGCGCCGACCTCAGCGACGCGGACCTCGCCGGGGCGGACCTCACCGGCGCCAACCTGTTCAACACCGTGCTCGCCCTGGAGACCACCCATGCCTGAGGGGGATATGCGGGCGGGGGATATGCCCGAGGCCGGGGGCTTCGCGGCGGCGCGCGCGGACCTCCTGGAGCATGCCCGCCTCGGCCTGGTCTACGAGGGCGGTGACTTCTCGCTCACCGACTGGACGGGGACGCCTTCGCTCGCCGGCGTGCAATGCGTCGGCACCGCGTTCCGCGGTGCGCGCCTCGATCGCGTCGCGCTTCCCGGCGCGCTGTTCCTGCGCTGCGACCTGGCCGGGGCGTGCTTCGCCGGGGCGGAGCTGCGCGACGTGCGCTTCGTCGAATGCGACCTCACCGGCGTCAGCTTCGAGGGCGCGCGCATCTCCGGCGCCGCCTTCCTGCAATGCGCCATGGCCAGGGCCCGGCTGACGGGCGCGCAGGTGAGCGACAGCAGCTTCCTGCGCTGCGCCCTGCCGCAGGCGCGCTTCGCCGGGGCGCGCATCGACGGCGCCGCGCTGCTGGAGTGCGACCTCGCCGGCATCGACCTGTCCCAGGTGGTGGCGACGCGGCTCATGGCCAGCAAGGCGGACCTGCGCGCGGCGGAGATCGCCGGCCTCGTCTGCGACACCGTGCTGCTGGTGGACGCGGACCTCTCCGGCCGCGACCTCACCCAGGTGGTGCTGGCGCGGGTGAACATGATGGGCGCCGACCTGTCCGGCGCCGACCTCACCGGCGTGGACCTCTCCGGCAGCTTCCTGAAGGGCTGCAACCTGGCGGGGGCGAACCTCTCCGGCGTCACCGCCCCGCAGGCGCATTTCGCCCAGAGCAACCTCAGCGGGGCGCGGCTCGTGGGGGCGCGCCTCGGCGGCGCCAATTTCGGCGAGGCGCGCCTCGCCCAGGCGGATTTCTCCGGCGCCGATTTGGAGATGGCGGTGATGACCGGGGCCAGCGCCCCCGCCGCCCGCTTCGCCGGCGCCAACCTGTCCTATGCGGTGCTGGCCGGGGCGCGGCTGGAGGCGGCGGACTTCACCGGCGCGCGCTTCCTGCGCACCGACCTGCACCGCGCCAACACCACCGGCATGCTGCGCCTCGGCGCCGGCGGCGAGACCCTGGACACCGACCCGCAGCGGGCGGTGGCCGAGCTCTACACCCCCCAGCACGTGCGGCCCGCCGCGCGGGAGACCTGACGATGCGGGAGATTTGGCGATGTTCGTGACCTCTCAAGGCCCGATGCCGGCCACCGACATGGCGTTTCCGGACGTGTGCAACACGCCCGTCGGCCCGGCCGTGGTGCCGCTGCCCTATCCCGACATCGCTTTGTCCACCACCGCCATCCCCAACCAGACCAAGCTGCTGCTCTCGGCCATGCCGGCGCACAATTTGACCACCACCACGCCGCTGACCAATGGCGACAATGCCGGGGTGCTGCTGGGCGCGGTGTCGGGGCTGGTGATGGGCCCCTCGCAGGCGGCCATGGGCTCCGCCAACCTGTTCGTCGGCGGGGTGCCGGCCACCAAGCTCACCGCGCCGACCAAGCAGAACGGCGTCAGCCCCAACGTTCCCGGCGTGCGCATCAGCCCGTCGCAGATCAAACTGATGGCCATGCAATGAACCGGCACGACGACGCCCCCGAGCCTTCCCGCGACGACCGCGATTCCGGCATGCGCGGCCGCGACCGTGACGATGACCGTGATCGCGGCCATGACCGCGATCGTGATGAGGACCGGGATCGCGACCACCGCGGCCGCGACCGCGACGACCACGACCGCGACGACCATGACCGTCACGGCCACGGCCGCGACCACGACTATCCCGAGCCGCCGCGCCACCGGCCGCCACGCCTGGAGCCGCCGCGCCGGCCGCCGCATTTCCATGGCGGTCCTCACGGCCGGGCTGAGCTGTCGATCACCGTGTCGATCCCCGCCCTGGAGGTGGAGGATCTCGACTGCGAGGCGTTCAAGGGCCGCGAGGCGATCTCCGCGCCCTACCGCTTCGAGGCCTTCGTGGTGACGCCCACGGACCTCGCCGGCAAGTCGGCCGCCGGCAAGCCGGCCTGGGTGACGGTGAGCGCGCACGGCCAGACCACCACCTTCGCCGGCGTGGTGCTGGAATTCCGCGTCAGGGATAAGCCGAACCAGAACGACTTCGCTTATTCCGTGGTGGTGGCGCCGCGCCTCAGCCTGCTGGATTTCAGCCAGCAGACCGAGGTGTTCGCCGCCGACGCCGCCATGGACCTGAAGGCGCTGGTGACCGGCCTTCTCGACGGCTCGCTGTCCAAGGGCAGCACCACCTCCGGCCACGGCCAGAAGCTGGATTTCACCGTCTCCTCCACCGTGCCGGCGGAGTTCAAGCGCTCCAACATCACCAAGTATAACGAGACCGACCTCGCCTTCTTCTCGCGCGTGTGCGAGCATTACGGCGTGTTCTACTACGTCTCCACCGACACCTCCGGCGACGAGGCCAAGGACAAGATCACGGTGGGCGCGCGGAACACGGATTTCGCCGAGCCGGTGAAGATCCGCTTCAAGGGCGAGTGCGAGGCCAGCCCCACGGACGAGGTGTCCGTCACCTCCTTCACCCGCGTGGAGCGGCCGCAGGTCAAGCAGGTGCGCCTGCGCGACTATAACGAGGCGACGCCGGGCACCGACCTGATCTCCGCCAGCACCTCCGCCGAGGGGGTGGGCGAGATCGTCGAATATGGCGACAACTTCCCCGACGACGCGGAGGGCAAGAAGCTCGCCTCCATCCGCGCCGAGGAACTGGCCTGGCAGGCCAGCGTGTTCGAGGGCCGCAGCACCTTCCCCGGCCTGCGCGCCGGCGCCACCTTCACCCTGGAGGAGCACCCCATCGACGCCTTCAACACCACCTATGTGGTGGTGGAGGTGGCGCACGCGGCGGGCGCCCCGGCGCCGCTGGGCTTCACCGCCGGGGCGCGGCCGGCGGCCTATGCCAACGATTTCGTCGCCATCCGCAAGGACCGCGCCTTCCGGCCCCGCCGGGTGACGCCGCGCCCGGTGATGTCCGGCGTGTTCAACGCGCTGGTGGACGCGGAGAGCAATGACAAGCGCGCCAGCCTGGACGATGCCGGCCGCTACCGCGTGCGCTTCAGCTACAATGACGGCAAGAGCCACACCGTGGCCGGCAAGGCGAGCGCCGCGCTGCGCCAGTTGCAGCCTTATGCCGGGGCCTCCGCCAACAGCGTGGTGAGCGGCCTGCACATGCCGCTGCTGAAGGACGCCGAGGTGCTGGTCGGTTATGTGAACGGCGATCCCGACCGCCCGGTGATCGTGGGCGCGGCCTATAACGGCAAGAATGCCGACCCGGTGACCAAGGCCTCGCGCACCGTGAACCGGCTGCGCACTACCGCCGGCACGCTGCTGGAGATGGAGGACGGCGCCAGCGACACCGGCACGCGCTACCTGCGCATGGACGTGCCCAAGGCGGTGGGCGACAAGCCGCCGACCGGCAACTACCTGCGCCTCGGCGCCTATGTGGGCGACGAGGAGAAGCCGGCGCAGTCCGGTCTCAAATATTCCACCTCCACGGCGGTGGCCTCGGACCTCAACGGCTACACCTCCACCGGCGGCGGCCTCGGCTATTCGGCGTTCGAGACCAAGACCGAGAACATGGAGAAGTCCGTCAAGGTGACGACCACCGCGCACAGCGGCTCGGGCAACGGCATCCTGCTGTACAGCGAGCAGGATCTCGACGTGAACGTCGTCGGCGCGGCGCTGATGAAGTTCGGCGCAGGCTACGCCAGCGAGACCACCAAGGGGGATTCCACCCACAAGGTGCCGGCCGGCCAGTACACCCTCTCCACCAAGAACGGCGTGACCATCACCGCCGGCACCGAGGGGGTGGACCTCGCCGACATCAAGATCACCGCCTCCAACAAGGCGAGCATCAAGTCGCTGGGCGACACCAGCTTCTTCACCTACGGCACGACCACGAAATATTCGCTCGGCGAGAGCTTCACCATCTTCATCGGCTTCGAGCAGACGATCAAGGTATCCATCTCGCTGACCATCCAGCTGTCGGGGGTGAACACCTTCACCATCGGCGCCGCCACCTCGGTCACGCTCGGCGCCAAGGCCGATCTCATCATCGGCTGGTCGGCGAAATACTGCATCGGCGGCGGCGACATGAAGATCACCGATTCCGACATGAAGATCACCTCCCAGGACATGAAGCTCGTCAATACCGACTTCAAGTTCAGCGGCGGCATGGACGGCAAGATCGTCAACGTGGCGTTCGAGAGCGTGCGCTCCAAGATCACCACCAAGGATCTCGACGTGGAGCAGCGCAAGCTGGTGCAGAAGATGGTCGACCTGTCGGTAGAGAAGGCCTCCATGAAGACCAATTTCGTCACCCTGGAGGCCTATCTGTGAGCGCGGACGGAGCCGCCGCGCCGCAGCCCCGGCCGCAGCCCGCAGCCGCGCCGCCGCAGGCGGAGGCGGCGGACCTGCGGGTCGGCCGGGTGGTCGCGCTGGCCGGCGATGGCGCCGTGCGGGTGGCGGCGGGGGAGGCGGACCGCCCCGCCCGCCGCGCCGCCGGCTGCCTGGTGGAGCCCGCCGTGGGCGATCTGGTGCTGCTGGCCACCGCCGGGGCGGACAGCTTCGTGCTCAGCGTGCTCGACCGCCTGCTGCCGGGCGAGGCCGCCCTCTCGGTGCCCGGCGCGGACAGCGTGCGGCTGGCGGCGCCGCAGCTGGCGCTGGTCGGCACGCGGGAGGTCGCCATTGACGGCGGCAGCGTGGCGGTGCGCGCCCGGGCCTTCACCCTGGTGGGCCGGCTCGCCAGCTTCGTCGCCGATCACCTGCGCATCACCGCCCGCCGCCGCGAGGTGGTGGCGGACACCAGCGCCGAGCAGGCCGGCAGCCGCACCGTGGTGGTGCGCGACACCGATGTGCTGGAGGCGGGCACCCGCGTCGAGACCGTGGCCGGCATCTCCAGCGCCTCGGCCGCCACCGCCGTGATGGTGGCCAAGGAGGACCTGCGCTTCGACGGCAAGCGGGTCACGGTGGGATGAGCGCGGACGCCGGCCTTGCGCCGCCGCACCACGCCCATCTGGACGCCCATCTGGACGCTCATGTCGCCGCCGCCGGGCGGCTGATGTCGGCCGGGCGCCATGCCGAGGCCGAGATCCTGGTGGCCGAAATCCTGGCGCAGGCGCCGGAGCAGGTGGACGCCCTGCTGCTGCGCGCCGCCGGCGCCCTGGCGCGGGGCGCGGCGGAGCCGGCCTTCGCGCTGCTGGCGGACCTGGCCGGACGCCATCCCGGCCGCGCCGACGTCATCGCCAATCTCGGCGCCGCTCATGCCGCGCTCGGCCGCCCCGAGGCGGCCGTCGCCTGCCTGGAGCAGGCGGCGCTGCTGGCGCCGCACGACGGCACGCGCCGGGCCGAGCTGGCCGCCGCCTTGCTGGCGCAGGATGAAGGGGCGCGGGCGCGGGCGGAGATCCTCGCCGTGCAGCAACTGGCCCAGGCGGCGGACGATGCCGGCCTGATGGCCGAGGGCTGGTCGCTGGCCGCCCGCCTGCTGCTGCGCGAGGGCCGGCCCGGCCCGGCCGAGGCCGCGCTGCGCCACGCCCTCGACCTGCGCCCCGGCCACGGGCCGGACCTGGCGCTGATCAGCGACATCCTGGCCGGCGAGGGCCGCCTGGAGGCGGCGCTGGCCTGCGCGGAGGAGGCCTATCTCGCCGCCCCCGCCGACCATGGCCGCGCCGTGGCGCTGGCCGGCCGGCTGATGGACCTCGGCCGGCTGGAGGCGGCCGAGCGGCACCTGCGGCGGGTGATCGCCACCGCGCCCCATCATCCTGAGGCCACCGACGCGCTGGCCCGCGTCCGCATCCTCGCCGGCGATACGGCGGGGGGCCTCGCCGCCTTCGCCGCGCTGGTGCGGCGGGCCGAGGGCGACCCCGGCGCGCTGCTGGCCATGGCCCGGCTGCTGCGGCTCGCCGGCGAGTTGGAAAAGGCGCTGGCCTTCGCCGAACAGGCGTTCCAGCGCGCCCCGGACGCGGCCGAGGCGGCGCACCTGCGCACCCATTTGCTGCTGGCGCTCGGCCGGTTCGGTGAGGTGTGGCCGGTGCCCGAGGACGGTCCGCCGGCCGTCGCCGCGCTGCGCATCCCCGAGGGGCTGGCGGCGGGCGAGCTCGTGCTGCTGGCCCGCTTCGCGCGGGCGGTGGCGCCGGCGGGCGGGGCGGTGCCGTGCCATGCGGAGGCGGCGCTGCTGCCGCTGCTGGAGGGGATCGTCGGCCTTGCCGCCACCGCCGCCCCCGCGCCGGCCGATGCGCTGGCGCTCACCGCGCTGCCCAGCCTGCTGGGCAGCGATGCGGGCGCGCCCGGCGCGCCCTATCTGGCGGTGGACGCCGCCCGCCACGCCCGCTGGGGCGCGGCGCTGGAGGGCCTGCCGCGCCCGCTGATCGGCCTTGCCTTCGAGGCGGGCGCGCAAGGCCTGCGCCTGGCCGATCTCGCGGCGGCGCTGGCGGGGCGGGGCACATTGGTCTCGCTGGCCTTCGGGCCGGAGCGGGCGCAGCTTTCCGCCTGCCCGGCGGTGGTGGATGCGGGCGCGGATTTCGCCGACGCGCGGGACCTGGCGGCGGCGATG
Organism: Azorhizobium doebereinerae UFLA1-100; assembly: GCF_000473085.1. GTDB lineage: Bacteria > Pseudomonadota > Alphaproteobacteria > Rhizobiales > Xanthobacteraceae > Azorhizobium > Azorhizobium doebereinerae. Next base: position 232,444 of record NZ_AXBA01000002.1, on the reverse strand, counting down.
GCCCATCTGGATCTGGTGGCGGGCAGCGCGGGCCTGGCGCTGCACATGGCCGGGGCCATGGGCATGCGCGCGGCGGCGCTGGTGCCGGCCGCGCTGCCCTGGCCGTTCGCCCATCGCGACGGCGCCTCGCTCTGGTATCCGAACATGCGGGTGCTGCCGGCGCAGCGTCCCGGCGACTGGGCCGCACCGCTGGCCGAACTGGCACGCATGGCCGCCGCGACGGCGGGGAACGGGGGCGAGGCATGATCTGGCAGCCGCTGAAGGATGACGTGGGCGGCGTTGAAGCGCGGCTCAGCGAAACGGTGCGGGCGCTGGTGGCGGCCTATCCCGCCGGCGGGCCGGAGCAGCCGGCGTGGCAGGCGCTGGCGCTGGCGGACGGGCGTCCGCTCCAATTGCGGCTGGCGGTGATGCCGCGCAGCCGCCTCAGCCACGGGCGGCGGGCGGCGCTGGACTATGCGGTGTCCGGGCAGGCGGTGTTCGGCGGCGAGGGCTTCCGCTGCGAGGGCGTGGCGGTGCTGGACCTGAAGACGCGGGCGCTGCTGGACGTCACCTGCCGCCTCGTCTCGCTGGGGCCGGTGGCGACGCCCTGAGCGGGCGTCGCGCGACCGTCACTTGCGCAGGAACCCGCTGCGAGGCGCCAACTGCGCAGTTTTCTGCGCAGTTGCAGCACCGAATAAATACGCCGGTGTGACCCGGCAGAAAGTGCAGAATGCGCCGTGAACGGCTTGCGGGAACAAGAAAGCGCGCCGCATGACAAAAGCGTGAAGTAGAACTGGCATCGGTCTTGCGGTGGAGACTGCGCCGGCATCGGGCCGGTCATCGAGATCGAGGACGTTATGCCGACTCCCGCCTACATCACCATCACCGGCGAAAAGCAGGGCCCCATCACCAAGGGCGCCTTCACCGCCGACAGCGTCGGCAACCTGTGGCAGGAAGGCCATGAGGACGAGTGCATCGTCCAGGCCTTCGCCAGCAACGTCATCATCCCCCGGGACCCGCAGTCCGGCCAGCCCACCGGCGCCCGCGTGCACCAGCCCGCCACCATCACCAAGTATGTGGACAAGGCCTCGCCGCTGCTGTGGCAGGCGCTCGCCACCGGCGAAGTGCTGACCACGGTGGAACTGTCCTTCTGGCGCACCTCGACCAAGGGCCAGCAGGAAAAGTATTTCACCATCAAGTGGGAAGACGCCGTGCTGGTGGACGGCAAGGCGCTGATCCCCAACGCGCTGCTGCCCGAGAACGCCCAGCTCCAGCACATGGAAGACTGGTCCTTCACCTATCGCAAGGTGACCTGGACGCACGAGAAGGCCGGCACCTCCGGCTCCGACGACTGGCGCAAGCCGGCGGTCTGATCACCGGCTCATCGCCGCGCGGCATGCCCGCCGCACCGGCCTCCCCGGAGGCCGGTGCGGTAGCATAGGGCATGCGTGTCATGTCCAGAGTGTCATGTCCAGGTCATCGAACATGGCTTTGCTGCGCGCCGACTGACAGGGCCGCCGTGCGCCCGTCGCGCGCGCCGCGCGGCGCGCCGGCGCCGCTGTCACGGCCACGGATTTCGGGCGTCCCCTTCATTCGCCGCACGCCGGCCGGGGCGGGAGCCCTGCGCGGGGGAAGATGTCGCCATGCTGTCTCTGGACCTGAAGCCGCTGCTGGACCGGCTGTCGCCTTATACCAAGCGCGGGCTCGAAATGGCGGCGGGCCTCGCGGTGGGGCGCGGCAATTACGACGTCACCGTCGAGCACTTTCTGCTCGCCATGGTGGACGATGCCGACCGCGACATGGGCATCGCGCTGCGCCAGTACGGCGTCGAGACGCCGACGCTCAAGCGCCAGTTGCAGCGCGCGGTGGAGGACATGAAGGCGGGCAACCCCGGCCGGCCGGTGTTCGCCCCGGTGCTGATCGAGATCCTCACCGACGCCTGGCTGCTGGCCTCGGTGGAACTGGGGCAGAGCGCCACGCGCTCCGGCGCCGTGCTGCTGGCGGTGCTGGCCAACGCCAACCGCTTCAGCCTGACCGAATGGTGGGACACGCTGCGCGCCGTGCCGGGCGCGCAGTTCAAGGCCGAGTTCCACGGCCTGCTGGCCCATTCCGCCGAGAGCGCCGCCCCGGCCGCCCCGGCGGGCACCCCCGGCCATCGCCCGGCGGCCTCCGGCGGCCGCAATCCCGACAGCGTGCTGGCGCGCTTCGCCACCGATTTCACCGCCCAGGCGCGGGCGGGCAAGATCGACCCGGTGTTCTGCCGCGATCGCGAGATCCAGCAGATGATCGACATCCTCGGCCGCCGCCGCAAGAACAACCCCATCTGCGTGGGCGAGCCGGGCGTGGGCAAGACCGCCGTGGTGGAGGGCCTCGCGCTGAAGATCGCCCAGGGCGACGTGCCGGAATTCCTGCGCCAGGTGGAACTGGTGGGCATCGATCTCGGCATGCTGCAAGCCGGCGCCGGGGTGAAGGGCGAGTTCGAGAACCGGCTGAAGGGCATCATCGAGGAGGTGAAGGCCTCGCCCACGCCCATCATCCTGTTCATCGACGAGGCGCACATGATGGTGGGCGCCGGCGGTGCGGCGGGCGGCGGGGATGCCGCCAACCTGCTCAAGCCGGCCCTGGCGCGCGGCGAACTGCGCACCATCGCCGCCACCACCTGGAGCGAATACAAGAAATATTTCGAGAAGGACGCCGCGCTGGAGCGCCGCTTCCAGGTGGTGAAGTTGGACGAGCCGAGCCCGGCCGAGGCCACCACCATCCTGCGCGGCCTGCGCCCCATCTATGAGCGCAGCCACAATGTCTATGTGCGCGACGACGCGGTGATGGCGGCGAGCCAGCTGGCGGCGCGCTACATCTCCGGCCGGCAATTGCCGGACAAGGCGGTGGACGTGCTGGATACCGCCTGCGCCCGCGTCAAGCTGTCGCTCACCAACCGCCCGCATGCGCTCGACAGCCGCGAGCGCCGCATCGCCACGCTGGAGCGCGAAGGCGCCGCCATCGCCCGCGACTGCGCGACGCTGGGCACCGCCGGCAATCCCCGCGCTTTGGAGATCGCCCAGGAGGTGGCCGGGCTGCGGGTCGAGATCGCCGAGGTGGAGGCCCGCTGGGCCGCCGAGAAGGCGCTGGTGGACCGCATCCTCGCCCTGCGCCAGGACTTGAACGCGCTGGACGCGCCCGCTGAGGGGGAGGGCGCCGGGGCCGACGCGCCGCTGGCGCCCTGCGAGAACGGGGAGGAAGATGCGAGCGACACCGCGCTCGCCTTGCGCGCCGACCTCGCCCAGGCCATCGCGGACCTCGCCCAGGTGCAGGGCCGCGCCGGCCTCTTGCATTACGAGGTGACGCCGGAGGCGGTGGGGCAGGTGATCTCCGACTGGACCGGCATTCCCACCGGCAACATGGTGCGCGACGAGGCCGCCTCCATCCTGGCGCTGGGCAGCGACCTCAAGCGCCGCATCAAGGGCCAGGACCAGGCCATCGCCGCCATCGACGAGGGCATGCGCGCGGCCAAGGCCGGGCTCAACAGCCCTACCCAGCCCATGGGCGTGTTCCTGTTCGTCGGCCCCTCCGGCGTCGGCAAGACGGAGCTCGCCACCGCCGTGGCGGACCTGCTGTTCGGCGGCGAGCGCTTCCTCATCTCCATCAACATGTCGGAGTTCCAGGAGAAGCACACCGTCTCCAAGCTGGTGGGCTCGCCCCCCGGCTATGTGGGCTTCGGCGAGGGCGGCATCCTCACCGAGGCGGTGCGCCAGCGCCCCTATTCGGTCGTGCTGCTGGACGAGGTGGAGAAGGCCGACCCGGAGGTGATGAACCTGTTCTACCAGGTGTTCGACAAGGGCGTGCTCTCCGACGGCGAAGGCCGGGTGGTGGACTTCAAGAACACCATTGTCATCCTGACCAGTAACCTCGCCACCGACACGCTGACCCACATGGGCCAGATGACGCCGCGCCCGGCCACCGACGCGCTGGTGGAGGCGATCCGCCCGCAGCTTTCGCGCCACTTCAAGCCGGCGCTGCTGGCCCGCATGCAGATCGTGCCCTTCTATCCGCTGCTGGGCGACATTTTGGGCGACATCGCCCGCCTGAAGCTGGACAAGGTGGCCCGCCGCCTGCGCGAGAGCCAGAAGATGGCCTTCTTCTACACCGACGCGGTGGTGGCGCAGATCGTTGCCCGCTGCACCGATGTGGAGACCGGCGCGCGCAACATTGACCATATCGTCAACAAGACCCTGCTGCCGGACATCGCCACCGAGATCCTCAGCCGCATGAGCCAGGAGAAGCAGGCGGACCGCATCGGCGTCGACGTGGGGAGCGACGGGCGCTTCGTCTACCGGCTGGACGCGGCGCAGCCCGAGGCGCAGGACGCGCGCTTGGACGCGCCCGCGACCGAGAGCGCGGATCTGGCGGCGGACGCCTGAGGGTGGGGGAGAGCGACGGCGTGACCCAGGGCCTGCCCGCCGTGCCGGAGCTAGCCGTGCCGGATCTGGCCGTGCCGGATCTTGCCGTGCGCGACCCTTTGGGCATCATCGCGGAGCTGATCGAGCTGACCACGGCGCTGTCCACCGAGCGGCGGCTGGAGAGCGTGCTCGGCGCCGTGGTCAGTTCCGCCCGCCGCCTCACCCATGCGGATGGCGGGCGCGTGCTGGTGCTGGAGCGCACCGGGCGCGAGCTCTACTGCATGGTGGGCCAGAACGACGCCGCCCCGGACGCGGCGGGCCTCGCCCGCCCGGTGCCGCTCTATCGCGCGGGCGGCGGCTTCCACATGGAGGACCCCAGCGCCTATGCGGCGGTGACCGGCCGGGTGGTGAACATCGCCGACGTGCGGGCCTATAGCGGGTTCGATTTCGCCGAATTGTACCGGCAGGAGGCGCGCGGCGCCTTCCGCACCCGCTCCTTTATGGTGCTGCCGCTGCGCAGCCTGGAAGGGGTGACCTTGGGCGTGCTCCAGCTCGTCAACACCCGCGCCGAGCCGGGCGGCGCGCCGGTGGCGCTCTCCGCGCGGTTCGAGGGCATCGTGCGGGCCTTCGCGGCGCATGCGGCGGTGGCCATTTCCAACGCCCGGCTGTTCGAGGAGAACCGCCAGCTCATCCGCCAGCTCGACCGCGCCAATGCCGACCTGAAGCTGGAGAATTCCCGCCTGCGCAGCGAGATCGTGGTGGGCGACGGGGTGATCGGCGAGAGCCCGCCGTTCCAGGCGGCGGTGGCGCTGCTGCGCCGCGCCGCCCCGGCCGACGTGCCGGTGCTGCTGCTGGGGGAGACCGGCACCGGCAAGGAGGTGTTCGCCAAGCTGCTGCATGCGCTCGGCCCGCGCAAGGACAAAGCGCTGGTGGTGCAGAACTGCGCCGCCTTGCCCGAGCACCTCTTGGAAAGCGAATTGTTCGGCTATCGCAAGGGCGCCTTTTCCGGCGCCACGGCGGACAAGAAGGGGCTGGTGCACGAGGCGCACGGCGGCACATTGTTCCTGGACGAGATCGGCGACATGCCGCTCGGCCTCCAGGCCAAGATCCTGCGGCTGCTGGGCCAGGGCGAGGCGCGCCGGGTGGGCGACACCCGCACCGAGATCGTCGACGTGCGCATCGTCGCCGCCACCAATGCGAACCTGCCGGCCAAGATCGCCGCCGGCCAGTTCCGCGAGGATCTCTATTACCGCCTCAGCGTCTTCCCGCTCACCCTGCCGCCGCTGCGCGAGCGGCCGTCCGACATCCCGGCGCTGATCGAGCACTTCCTCGCCCGCGCCTGCCACGCGCAGCGGCGCAACCCGCCGGCGCTCAGCCCCAGCGTGCTGGACGCGCTGATGAAATGGCGCTTCCCCGGCAATGTGCGCGAATTGAAGAACGTGGTGGAACGCGCCCTCCTGCTGTGCGACGAAGGCCGCCTGGAGCCGCGGCACCTGCCGGCGGAGCTGCGCGGCGAGCCCGGCGTGCCGGCGCCCGCCCTGCCGGCGCAGCCGCGGGCTGGCGCCGGGCTGCGCGCCATGGTGCAATGCTATGAGGCGGCGCTGATCGAGGTGCAGTTGCGCGAGACCGGCTGGAACCAGAGCCGGGCGGCGGACCTGCTCAAGATCTCGCGGCGCAGCCTGGTGGACAAGGTGCAGCGCTACGCCATCCGCCAGCCGGAGCGGGCGTGAGCGCGGCGGGAGGATGACCATTTCGGAGCGTGCGCCTGCTGGCCCCCAGGAAACCGACCCGTTCGACGCGGCGCTGATCGCCTTCGTCTCCGGGCGCCGTCCCTTCGAGCGGCTGGTCAAGGACCTTTGCGCCCTGGCGGCGGAGCGGGAGAGCGGCCTCGCGCACCTCTCGGCGCGGTTGCAGGACTTCATCGACCTCGGCCGCATCCCCTATGACCTGGCGGTGCTGCTCTATCAGGACGTGGCGCAGGCTGGCGCCGAGCCGGCGGCGCCGGACACGCCCGCCGCCGTGCCGGAGCCCGCCGACGGCGATATCCAGCGCAAGGTGGACGCGGTGGTGCTCCAGGCGCTGGTCGGCCAGTTCAAGGACCTGCGCAAGGGCAAGGCGAGCCGCGCCCCGGAGCCGGAGCGGCAGCTCGACGCCGCTCTGGCCTCGTTCCGCGGCGCCCGCGCCCGCCACGACGCGCGCAACGCGGCGGCCGGAACGCCCCGCGCCTACGAGCCGGCCCCGGCGACGCCGGAGCGCAACCTCGTCGGCCACATGCTGCGCGAGCGCTTCGTGCTCGACGCGGTGCTGGGGCGCGGCGGCATGGGCGTGGTCTACCGCGCCGTGGACCGCCGCCGGCTGGAGGCGCAGGCGCGCCGGCCCTATGTGGCGGTGAAGCTCCTGGGCGGGAATTTCCGCGCCCATCCCGACGCGGTGCGGGCGATGGAGGCGGAAGCCCGCCGCACCCAGGAACTGCCGCATCCCAACATCGTCACCGTGCACGATTTCGACCGCGACGGCGACCATGTGTTCATGGTCATGGAACTGCTGGAGGGCCGCTCGCTGGACGCGGTGCTGGCCGACAAGGCGCTCGGCTTCGCCGGCAGCGCGGCGGCCTATCGCGCGGTGGGCGAGCTCTGCGCCGGGCTCGCTTTGGCGCACGCGCGCGGCGTGGTGCATGCGGACCTGAAGCCCGGCAACCTGTTCCTGTGCGCCGACGGCACGCTGAAGATCCTCGACTTCGGCATCGCCAGCGCGGCCCGCGACGAGGGCGGCTTCGACGGCTCGACGCTGGATGCCATGACCCCGGTCTATGCCAGCCCCGAGCGCATGCGGGGCGATCCGCGCGATCCGCGCGACGACGTCTATGCGCTGGGCTGCCTCGTCCACATGATGATGAGCGGCCGCCACCCGTTCGGCCGCATGTCCGCGCTGGAGGCCATCGACAACGAGCTGGAGCCCGAGCCCCTGCCGCAGCTGCGCCCGGCGGAGCAGGCGGCGGTGCGCGCCGCCTTGGCGTTCGAGGCCGAGGACCGCCTCGCCGACGCCTTCGCCTTCCTGGAGGCGTCCGGCTGGCAGGTGTGAGGGCCGCGCGTGGGGCCGCGAGGACGCGGCCGCCGGTTCAGCCCTCCAACTGGCTCACCACGTGGCGCAGGCCGGCCACATAGGGGCTGTCGGGCATCTGGGCGGCGAGCACGCCGGCGCTGCCGAGCCGCACCAGATCCTCGGTCAGCGGCAGCACGGCGGCCACCGGCGAGCGGTAGGCGAGCGCGATCTGCTCGGCCAGGGCGCGGGCGTCGAAGGCGGCCAGCGCCTTGTTCACCACCAGCAGCAGCTGCGGCACCTCCAGCCGGCGGGCCAGCTCCAGCGTCACCGCCGTGCCCTGGTAGTCCTGGTGGTCCGGCCGCAGCACCAGCAGCAGGCAGTCGGAAATGGCGATGGACAGCAGCGTCTCGTCATTGACGCCGGGATGGGTGTCGATCAGCAGATAGTCCAGCCGCAGGCGCTCGCACAGAGCGTTGAAGCCGTCGTTCAGCAGGTCCACCTCGTAGCCTTCCTTGACCACGCGGGCGATCTCGCCGGTGCGCATGGAGGAGGGCACCAGCAGGATCCGCCCGCCCTCCGGCACCGGCCGGTCGCCCAGCGCGGCCTCGGTGACGTCCACGGCGGCCTCCTCCACCGCGCAGCGGCCCCACAGATAGTCGTTGAGGGTGAAGCGGATGGCGGAGGGGTCCACGCCGAACAGCACATGGATGCCGGGCGAGTGGATGTCGGTGTCGACGATGCCCACGCGGTGGCCGCGCTCGGCCAGCAGCACCGCCACATTGGCGGTGATGTTGGATTTGCCGGTGCCGCCCCGGTAGGAATGGGTGGAGACGATGCGGGTCATTCCTGTGCGTCCTCGGCCGTGCCCCTGGCGCGCGCGCGCATGCTGCGGGCGCGGCGCTGGAGATCCTGGAAATAGTCCGTCTCGGTGATCTCGCCCACCTCGCGCTTGAAGCGCTGGCGGTCGATCTCGATGGTCAGCGTGTGGACCTTCTGCGTCAGCTCCACATTCTCGCTGGCCAGCTTGCGGTTGGCCGCCTCCAGCTGGCGCTGGGCCTCCTGCAACTCCTCGATCAGGCCGGTGAGGCGGAACTCGCGCGCCTCCACCTGCACCAGCATGCTGCCGAAGGATTCCGCCAGCTCGCGGATGATCGGCGCGGCGGTGGGATCGACGGTGAGGGCGAACAGGTCGTCGGTGTTGCCGTAATTGCCGCTGGCGATCTCGTGGCACACCCGGTCGAGCCGGGCGAGGGCCTCGCGCCGCTCGGGCTGCGGGACGGGCGGGGCGGCGGTGTCGGACGGCGCGGCCATGGCGTCAGGCTCCCGGCCGGGCGGCCCGGAACAGGCCGAGCGGGTTAAAGCGCGGCCCGAGGAAGCCGGCGGTGAAGGCGCCGACGCTGGCCGGGCGGTCCGCCGGGTCGAAGGCCATCAGCGCCTTGAGCGCGCGCCAGCGATGCGGCGCGAGGCCCGCCGGGCGCAGCGGCTCCAGGCCCAGGCGCCGCGCCTCGTCGGCCGGGCGGCGCTGGAACGGGTGGCTGCCGGACAGCAGCACATGGATCAGCAGCCCGAAGGCGAACAGGTCGCAGCCGGGGGTGGGGTCGGCGCCGGCCAGCCGCTCGGGCGAGGCGAAGGAGGGGGTGAGCCCGCCCACCAGATCCAGATAGCGGATGGTGGCGTCCTCCTGATGGGCGTCGCCGGCGCCCCCGGTGCGCTGGGCGAGGCCGAAGTCCAGTACCTTCACCGTGCCGTCCCCGGCGATGAAGATGTTGCCGGGCTTGAGGTCGGTGTGGATCACGCCATGGGCGTGGGCATGGGCCAGCGCGGCGGCGATGCCGGCCACCACGCGGCGCGCCTGCGGCCAGTCCAGCCCCTTGCCGGTGGCCTCCGGCAGCGCTTTCGACAGGGTGCGGCCGGTGAGCAGCTCCATCACCAGGAAATGGGTGTCGCCCTCATGGTCGCTGTCGAACACCCGCACGATGTTGGGATGCACCAGCGCCTGCATGCGCTGGGCCTCGCGGTGGATCAGCTCGTGCGCGGCGATGTCGAACGGCGCCGGCATGCTGGCCACCTTCACCGCCACGTGCGGCTGGGCGGCCCGGCCGCGCAGGCGGATATGGTCCACGGCGTGGTAGACGGTGCTCATGCCACCCCGGCCGATCACCTGGATCAGCTCGTAGCGGCCCTTCAGCCGGGTGCCCAGGTGATGGGGCAGCACGGTGGGCGTGGCGCCGCGCGCCGCCACCTGTCCCGGGTCCACCGCCCTCATGCCCGCGCCCTCATGCCGCCACCCCTCATCCCGCGCCGTCCGCCGCCGCGATCCGCACCGCCACAGCGGTAGCATCATCGCGCGACCCGCGCGCGACGGCCTCCGCGACGATGCGCTCGGCCAGCCCCGCCATGGGGCCCGACAGCAACGCGCGCAGCGCAGCCTCGTCAAGGGCGTTGCTGACCCCGTCGGTGCACATCAGCAGCATGTCGCCCGGTGCGATGTCCACCACGCAGCAGTCGATCTCCACCTCGCCGGCGGGGCCGATGGCGCGGGTGATGATGTTGCGCGGGTGGATGGCGCCGCCCTCCTGGGCGCACAGGCTGTGGTCGTGGGTCAATTGGTGCAGCTCGCGGCCGCGCTGGAGATAGGCGCGCGAATCCCCCGCCCACAGGCACACGCCGGTGGCCTCCCCCAGCAGCACCAGCGCCACGGTGGAGCCCCGGCGCACCGGCGGCCGGCGCTCGATGCCTTCCAGGAACAGCGCTTCGTTGATGTGGTGCAGCGCGTCCTCGGCCTCGCGCACGCGGGTCTCCAGCGGCGCGCCGGGCGTCACCGCGCGGGTCAGCACCTCGACGATGGCGCGGCTCGCCACCGCCCCCTCCACCAGCCCGCCGATGCCGTCGGCCACCGCGAACAGACCCGCGGGCTCCCGCACGGCGAAGGCATCCTCATTGACCGTGTGCCAGAAGCCGGTGCGGGTGGCGGCGGAGGCGTCCAGCCGCCAGGGACGCGGCACCGGCGGATCGGCCTGCCCGTCCATCACGGGGCTCCGCCGGACAGAGCGGTGATGGCGGTGCCGGTCCAGGCGCCGTCCATCATGCGCACATAGGTGTCCACGTCCGGCAGGCCCTGCACCAGCACGTTGGCGGGCGGCAGCGCGCCCCAGCCCTCGTGCCACCAGCAGGTGAGGCCGGCCGGCCCGCGCGCCTTCTGCCGCAGCACCCCGGTGAGCAGGTCGCTGGCCGCGCCGCCGACCGAGGCGTGGCTGCGGCCGGTGAGCACCCACACGCGGCTGCCGCGCCCGCTGTCGCCGCGCACCGCGCGCCACTCGGGGTGGCGCTGGGCCGGGGGCACGAGGTGCATGGCGGCGATGTGCTCGGCCGCCGCGTCCACCGGCATGTCGCCCGCGATGAGGTCCAGCGCCATGGTTTCCAGCGTCTGGGCGAGGCGGTGGGTTTCCTCGGCGAGGTCGAGCAGGCCGCAGGCGCGGGAGAAGGGCACCGCCAGGGTCAGCGGGAAGGCGCGCCCGAAGCGGTCCACGGAGGAGGCGAGCACGCCCACCCAGCCGGTGCCGCCGGCGACGCCGGGATCGAGCGCGAAGCGCCAGGGCGGGCTGGTCAGATACTGCTGGTTCCAGGCCTCGCGCGGCAGCGCGCCGTCGCCGCCCAGCACCTGCCCGATCCAGGCTTCCCAGGGCGTGACGAAGCTGAGCGGCAGGTTGCGGCGGATGAAGTCGTCGGTGGTGGGGATCTTGCCGAAGAGCCCGCCCCGCGGCAGGTCGGGGGCGCTCATAGGTCGTCCGGGCAGCGGAAGCTCGCCAGCGCGCCGAGGCCGAACGGGCTGTTCACGCTGCCCGCCCGCAGGTCGTAGGTGACGCTGGCGCCGTCCGGCCCGTTGACGGTGAAGGATTGCCGGTCGGAGCGGCCGCGCGGCGAGGAGGCGCTGATGAAGCGGAACAGCGCCCAGGGGCCGGAGCGCTGCACCTTGGTCTCGCTGCCTTCGATCGGCGCGAGCGTGACGGCGACGACGCTGGCGTCGCTGCGGGTGGGCCATTCCATGTCGTAGCTGCGCGGCGCCTCGTGGCGATAGACGATGTCGTTGCCGTCGAGATTCAGCGTCGCCCGCAGTACGTTGGGCGACAGGAAGGTCGGGCGCAGGGAGAATTTCACCAGCAGGGTCGGGCCCTTGTTGGGGAAGAAGGCCTCGCGGATCTGGCGGGCGCGGCTGAACTGGGCCAGCGCCGCCTGGCTCACCGGCACGCGCGAGCCGTCCACGGTGATCGGCACATAGGTGCCGCGCTGGTCGACCACGAAGCCGGCCATGTACTGGCTGAAGAAGGTGTCGAGCGTGCCGCCCGGACGGAAGAAATCGGTGAAATCGGTCAGCGTCACTTCGTCCTTGGCGTCCGGATAGATCGGATAGCGGCGGGCGATGGCACTCTCGCAAACGGGCAGCACGTCTTGTTTCCAGGCCTGGTTCACATTCTGGTAGGCCAGCCCCAGCAGCGTCGACCACGCGCTGTCCCCCACCGCCTGCAGGATGGTGCGGACCGGCTCCGGCCGCAATGCGGAATCCGCCCGGAGCGCCGCGAAGGCGTCGTTCTTCTGGTCCTTCACCCGCGCCGCGACGATCTGGAACGCCGCCACCGAGGGCTGCGGCGCGTTGGCGACGCCGGAGAGCACGCCATAGACATTGCTGAGCAGGTCGCGGATGCGGCCCAGCGCCGGGGCCTGTCCGGAGGGGCCGGGGCTGGACAGCTGGATCAGCGGGATGAACGGCTGGGTGATGGTCTTGCCCGGCCACGGCCCCTCGCCGAGCGCGGCGGTGGTGGCGGCTCCCGTGGCGGCCCCGCCCGCCTTGCCCGCGGCCACCGCCAGCGGGGAGACCGGCACGGTGACGCCGGCGGGCGGCGGCACGTTGCTCTCCTGGCCCGGTGGCGGCAGGTCGGTATTCTCGCGCACGCTCGCCACCAGCGCGTCGATGGGCGATTGCGGGCCGGCGAGATTCTGCAGCACCGCCAGCGCCCGCGGCATGTCGGTGAAGCGCACCGGCGTGACGCGGGCGAGCGCCCCCTGCCAGGTGGCCACGTAATCCTTCACGTAGCGATCGGCGATCTGGCGGGCCAGCGCCTGGGCCTGCGGCTGGCTGGTGCCGCCCGCCACCCAGTCGGCGCCCAGTTCCTCGCTCACCAGCACGGGAAGCTGGGTGAGGAAATAGCTGTAGAAGCCCGGCCGGGTGAACAGGCCGGGAATGACGAGGCCGCCGCTGGCCTGCGCGTCCGGCGTGCCGGTGAGGCTGCGCGCGCCCACCACCTGGCCGAGGTCGATGGCCTGGAGCGTGGAGGATTCATAGCCCTCGCGCAGCAGCCGGGCGTAGATCTGGTCCACCTGCGGCACCTTGGCCAGCCGCGCGCGGGCGTTGGCGATCAGCGCCTGGTTGAGCGCGTAGGGCTTGGGCAGCAGCGCCATCAGCGCGGCGAGGTGCTCGGACATCTGCGCCTGCCGCGCGGTGTCCAGCGGGAAGGCCTGCACCGCCTCGTTCTTGGCGAACTGGGTCATGGTGGCGCGGTCGAAGCGCTGCGGCTCGCCCAGCATGAGATAGTTGCGCAGCGCCACGCGCAGGTCGTCCAAAGCGGCGGGGGTGGCGGCGCGCTGGTCCTGGTCGATGCGCGCCTCCAGCCGGCCGGCGAGGCTGGGCAGCAGGCGGTTCACCAGCAGCCGGTCATAGGCCGCCTGGGAGGCGGCGCTGAGGCGCGGCACGGCGCTGAGGCCGAAGCTCTCGGTGCTGACCCAGGCGTCGTCGCCGCTGGCGATGGCGTCGATGCGGCCCGCCGCGTTCAGCACCGGCAGCAGCTCGGCGAAGCCGGCGCGCGGCTGGAGGCGCACCAATTGGTGGTCGAGATCGTCCAGCGCGACACGGGTCTCGCCGATGCGGATCTCGCTCTGGGCCGAGCCGAAGATCCAGGTGGAGCCGAGGCCGAGCGTCACGGCGGCGGTGGCCACATAGGCGAGGCCGCGCACGGTGGAGAGCCGGCGCTCCAGCTTGCGGTTGACGCCCGCCAGCCCCTGTTCCTCGAACACCACGTCGGTGAGCACGCGATTGATGAAGAAGGCCTTGCCCTTGCCGCTGAACGCCAGCTGCCGGGAGCCGGCGAGGCCGAAGTTGCGGCTCATGGCGCCGAGCAGCCGGTCCACCGGCGTGCCTTCCTGGGTGCCGCTGGTGAAATAGACCCCGCGCAGGATGGGGCGCATCTCGAAACGGCTGGCCTTGAACACCTCGGAGACGAAGCCGCCCAAGGGATCGCGCAGGCTGGCGAACTCCTTGGGGAAGGTGAAGATGCGGCAGCGCCGGGCGATGCTGCGCTCCTGGTGGATGAGGCGCATCAGCCGGCTTTCCAGCCGCTCCGCCAGGGCCATGAAGCGGCGGTCGAAATCCGCGCCCGGCTGCGCGGTGGGCTCGTCCAGTTCGAAGGTGGTGCCCCAGGCCTGGGCGCGGCCGACGTCGTCCAGCTCCTCGAAATATTCGCTGAAGCCGCTGATCAGGTCGCACTTGGTGAACAGCACGTAGACCGGCACCGACATGCCGAAGAAGCGCATCAGTTCCTGCAGGCGCTTCTTCACCGCGTCCACGTGGCGGCGGCGCATGGCCTCGTCGCCGGCCACCACGTCGGCGAGGCTGATGGCGACGATGACGCCGTTGATCGGCCGGCGCGGGCGGTGGGTGCGCAGCAGCTCCAGGAAGCCGCGCCAGGTGGCCTTGTCCACCTCGCTGTTGACGTCCTGGGTGGTGTAGCGCCCGGCGGTGTCGATCAGCACCGCCTCGTCGGTGAACCACCAGTCGCAATAGCGCGTGCCGCCGACGCCGGCGACGGGGTCGTCGCCCACCCGCTCAGCCAGCGGGAAGGTGAGGCCGGAGTTCTTCAGGATGGTGGTCTTGCCGGCGCCGGGCGGGCCGATGATGACGTACCACGGCAGCTGGATCATGTAGTTGGCGCCGGACACCTTGCCGATGGTGGTGTCCTTCAGCACCCGCATGGTGGCTTCGAAGCGCTCGCGGATCAGCTCGATCTCGTCGGAGGACTGCTCGCTGGCCAGCGTCGCCAGCCCGTCGGTGTCCAGCAGGTTGCGGATGGCCAGCGCATTGGCGCGGCGGGCGAGCAGGATGCGCGCCAGCATGGCGCCGAAGGCGATGACGAACAGCGCCGCGATGGCGCCGGTGCGCGCGCCGATGCCGGCCAGCGGCGTCGCCCCGGCGATGCCCACATGGGGGCCGACGAACCAGATCAGCACCGCCAGGCACAGCAGGCCCAGCAGGATCAGGAGCGTGCGCACCCGCAGCAGTTCGGTCAGGGCGGCGTTGAGCATCGGCTTTCCTCAGGTCTTCGGCGCGCCGATGCGCTCAAACCGCGTTTCGATGGGCGTGAGGCCCTGGTCCAGGCGGAAGGCGAACAGGCCGTAGACCCCGACCAGCAGCGCGCCCGCCACCGCGAACACCACCCACAGCGGCAAAGCGGTGCGCAGCGTGCGGCGCACGGAGACGCCCTGCCATTGCGGCGACAGCTCGTCGGGCGCGGCCTTGACGAGGTTGCGCCACACCCGGCCCAGCTCGGTGCGCAATTCGTCGAGCTGGTACTGGCCGCCGTCCATCACCCGGTACTTGCCCTCGAAGCCGAAGGCCAGGCACAGGTCGATCAGCTTCAGCAGCGCCAGGTGCTGCTGCGGGTTGGCGCGCACCCGGTCAAGGATGGCGAACACCTTCTCGCCGCCCCAGGTCTCGCCGTGGAACTGGTTGAGCAGGCTGTGGGTGCTCCAGTTGCTGGCCGCGCCCCAGGGCGTGGTCATCACCGTTTCGTCCAGCAGCGAGCACAGCACGTAGCGCGCGGCGCTGACGTCGGCCACCCGCGCGCCCAGCTTCACCGCGCGCTCGTCGAACCTCTTGATCTGCGCCACGGTCTCTGTGCGCAGGGCGTTGACATCCGCATGGTCCACCGCCTGCCGCAGCTGCGCGACGAGCGCCAGCAGCGGCGTGGCGGCGGCGGCGATCAGCTCCTCCGGCCGGCTGGCGTCGGCGGAGAGCGGCAGCTCCGCCAGCAGGCCGGGGCCGGGCGGCGGGGCGTTCTGCGGGGAGGGCGCGGGGCGCAGCGGCGTGCCGCCCATCTCCGGCGGCGGGCCGGGCACGGGATCGCGCGGGGCGGCGCGGCCCACGGGCACCGGGCGATGGCCGATGACGGTCGGCTCGTCGTCGCCGAGGTCGGCTGTTCCCCTGTCCGCCGCGTTGGTCACGACTGCCCCGCCCGGATGGCCCAGAACTCCAGGTGGAGGTCGGGATAGTCGCCGCTCACATGGAAGGCGAAGGCGGCCGAGCGGGCGAGGCTGCGCCACAATTCGACGCTCTGGTCGAGCTCGAAATAGACCGCGCCCTGGAGATAGGGCAGTTCGCGCGGCGCCACCGGCAGCGAGCGCAGCGGGATGCCCGGCAGTTGCAGGTTCACGAGGTCGCGGATCTGCTCCACCGAGCCGATCTTGGTGGTAGCGGGCAGCTGGGTGCGCAGCGTCTCGTGCGGGATGCCGGCGCTGGCCACCAGGATGAACCGCCCGCCGGAGAAGATGGTGCGGTCCATGATGGTGGCGGTGCGGATGCCGTAGCCGCGCTCCTGGAGCGGCAGAGGCACCACGTTGCGCTCGATCACCACGTTGAGCGCCTGCCGGAGCGCCGCCAGCACCGGCTCGATGCTGGCTTCCAAATTGTCGTGCAGATAGGCCGGCAGGGCCGGCACGCGGCGGCGGTGGGTGTCGAAGGTGGAGAGGTCGCCGACCAGGCGCACCATCTCGCGGAACAGCACCTCCGGATGGCAGCCGGGCAGGTGGGCGAGGTGGTGCAGCACCGCATCGGTGCCGTTCATCACCCGCAGCACCAGCACGTCCACGAGGCCGGCGCTGTCGGCGGCCATGCGGCTCGGGTCGGCGCGCTCGGCCAGCGCCTCGGCGCGGTTGTGGACGAGGCCGTGCACCTCGGTCAGCACCTGCACCAGCCGGGTGGAGGCCTGATAGTCGAGGCACGGCGGGATGTGGGTGGGCGAGAGCTGAACGACGCCGGTGGGCTCCACCTCGGCGATGCGCGCCACCGGCAGGACGATGAGGTCGTCCTGCGCCTCGCCCTCGAACAGCAGGCCGACATTGAGGCGGCCGACGCGGATCTCCACCGGCTCGCGGTCGGGCGCCGAGGTGTCGCGCACCGCGTGCTCGGCGGCGCGGAAGCGGCGCTGGGCGGCGCCCGGCTCGACGATCTCGCCGCCGTCGCGGGCACGCGCCGGCACGGCGAGGAACACCCGCGCGCCCTTCAGCCCGGGCGGCACCCGGCGCGGCGGGGGCGGCGGCATCTGGCCGGGGATGTCCAGCGTGGTGCCGTCGGGCAGCACGGCGAGGCAGCGCGAGACCGCGACCTGCCCGAGGCGGAGCATTTCCGCGTCGATCTCCAGCTGCCGCAGGCCCCAGGCGAAGGGGGCGAGGCCGCGCACACGCGCCTCCAGCGCCTGCTCCAGCCAGCGGTCGTGCTGCTGGAAGTGCTGCGGCTTGACGAACATGCCTTCCGTCCAAAGCGGTTTGCTCGTCAGCGACATGGGGACCTGCGCTCCGGATGTGTCTGGCCTGCGGATCGGATGGTCACTGGCCGAACCATCCCTTGCCGCGGGTGGCGTTGAGTTCCACGCTCACCGCCAGGCTGGTGAGCTGGACCAGGAAATAGTTGGTCTTGCCCGGCACCACCTCGACGATGGCGCGCCACTGGGCCGAGTTGATGTTGCGGAAGCCGGCGATGACGCCGAGGAACTTCACGTCGCCGGTGATCTGGTGGTCCACGTCGCGGGTGGTGCCCGGCAGGATCTCCACCTCCTGCTTCGACAGCATCTCCGGCCCCAGGCGGGTGACGTCGCTGTCGAGCAGTTCGAAGAAGCTGGCGCTCATGAAATTGGTCTGCGCCTTGAGGTCATACAGCTTGATGACGGTGGGCGAGGGCGTGCCGTCCTGGTTTGGATTGACGTTGGCATCGGCGCGGATGGTGATGACCGTGGGCGTGATCACCGGCGGCGGCGGCCCCGGCGCGGCGCAGGCGCCAAGGCCTCCCAGCAGCGGCAGCGCCGCCAGGCGCACGAGGACGGCGCGGCGGGTCTCCAGCTCCACGGCCTCGCGATTTCGGCCGTGATGCATCAGGGGTCCCTCCGGCGCGGATTGTGTTGGTGAGGATCCTGATGGCGCAGATCCTGGCTGTGGTGCGCATAGGCGCGGGCGAATTCCTCCCCCACCACTTCCGGGCTGATGACGTCGAGCGCGTCCACCAGCCGTTCGTGCATGGCGAGGTAGCGGTCCCACAGCCGGCCCTTGTCCAGCTTGCGGCCGAACAGGCCGGGGTTGGCGGCGGCCTCGCCCTCCACCTCGAAGGTGACGGCGGCGGGGCTGACGCGCTGGAGCAGGCGGGCGATGGTGGCCTGCATGGCCTCCATGGCGGCGATCTCATGCACCTTCACGTCGTCGAAGCCGGCGCGGGCGGCCTGCGCCGGCGCCAGGAAGCCCGGCGCGCGCTGCACCAGCGCCTTGTCCAGCGCCTCGCGGCCGGAGGCGCAGAACTTGAACGGATTGTTCTCCACCGGCTTCAGGCGGGTCTGGTCCAAATGGAAGCCGTCCTTGATCAGCCGCCGGGCCTCCAGCACCGCCACCAGCCCGTCCGCCATCTCCAGCAGCAGGCCGGCGACATCGGCGAACAGCGCCGCGCGGGCATGGGGCGGGAGGCTGGCCCCGTCGAGCCCGAGCAGGGCGAACAGCGGCTCGGCCGGATCGCCGCCCGGCGGCAGCACGCCGGCCGGCAGCGGCGGCAGCGGGGCCGGTATGGGCAGAGCCTGCGGCGCTGGCGTGGGCTGAGCCTGCGGCGCCGGGGCTGGCGCGGCCATGCGGGCGGCGGGCAGCGCTGCGGCGGGCAAAGCGGTGGCGTCCTCGCGCGCCGGTGCCGCGTGCGGAGGCACCGGGCCGGGAGCCGCGCCGCCGCGCGCCGCCGCGCGCTGCCGCAGCAGGGAGACGGGGTCCGGTGCGCCGGTGCCCTCGGCGGGGGCGCGGGTCGAGACGCCGCGGCTGATGCTCAGGGGCGCCTCGGCGCCCGGCGGCGCGGCGGGGAGCGGCGGCAGGTCCGCGCCGGGCAGCGCGGGCTGCGGCGCGGGCCTTGGCATCAGTCCCGCCAGATCGTCGAGGAAGCCGGCGGGGATGGCGCCGGCGGGCGGGGCGGGGGAGGCTGAGACGGGCGAGGTGAAGGCGAGCGCGGGCACGGCGGGGGCGAAGGCCGGTGCCGGCGGCGCGAAGACGGGCGGCTCCGGCGCCTGTGCCAAGAGCGGCTGCGGCGGGGCGGGCGGCACCGGCGGCGGGCCCAGGGGGCCGAGCGCGAAGTCGGCGGGGATGATCCCCGCCGGGGCCGGAGCGGCGCCGAAGGCGGGCGGCGCCATCGGCGGGGCGGCGGGCGCAAAGGGGGGCTGCGGCGGCTGCGGCGCGGCGGCGGCCGGGCGGCTGCGGCTGTCCAGCAGGTCCCGCCAGCCGGAGGTGGTCTCGCCCGACTTGCGCACCAGGCCGAGCTCGAAGAAGGGGTTGTCGCCCTCCGGGGCGGTGTCGGCGCCATCCAGCGCGGCCAGCGGGTCCAGCGGGCGCTGCGGCGCCGGGGCGCGATAGGCGGAAGCGGCGGTGCGCGCGGGCGCCGCCGGCCAGAGCGGATCGGCGAACGGGGCGGCCGCCGGCGGCGCGGAGGCGGGCGCCGCGGCCCAGCTCTCGGGGCGCGGGCGCGCGTCGGTCTTCAGGATCTCGACGCTGATGACATAGGTGCCGAGATAGAGCGTGTCGCCGCTCACCAAAGCGGCGCTGTTGCCGCGTCCCAGCGGGGCGTCGGTGGTGTTCACGTAGACGCCGTTGGTGCTCAGGTCCACCACCACGAAGCCGTGGCCGGTATGGCGGATCTCCGCATGGCGGGCGGACACGGTATGCGTGGAATCCGGCAGGCGCCAATCGCAGGTTGTGGCGCGGCCGATGACGCCGCCCGCCTGCTCGAAATCCCGGAAGGCATCCGCGCCAAGGCTCTGCTGCTGTTCGCTGGTGACGGTCAGCCGCGCTCGCAAACCCACTCTCCCGTCGCTGCCCCCGCAGCCCGCCGACGCGCATCCCGCAGCCTCCGTGCCGGCACCCGAAACCTCCGGGGCCATGACACGCCACCTGCCGGACCGCCGCCGGTCCCAGACCCAGACGCCGGTTCCTCGCCGCGCCCGGTCCGGTGGTCGCCGCGCCCGTGCGCGCCACCGGCCGGACCGATCCGCGGCGGTACCTTCGTCGCGAACGGTGACAGGGCGATAACAGGCGGGCGGATCACGCACATATCCGTCACAGGGTTGCCATGCGGCGGTCGCCGGCGAAGTCGGCGGAGCCGGCCTGGTCCGGCGCCGGCGCGGCCCAGGTGTCCCAGCCGAGCCGCCCGGCGCCGAGCACGAAGGCGGGCACGGCGCCGGGCTTAAGCTCCAGGCGGATGTCGAAGGCGAGCGGGTCGCGCAGCGAGAGTTCCACCAGGTCCACCACGGCGGCGAAGGCCGGCTGGTCCGGCAGCGCGGCGCGGAAGGCGGCCTGGTCGAGCGGGCCGATCACCACCCGGAACATGCCGGTGTCGTCGGTGATCTCCGCGCCGGCGATGAAGTCGCCGCCCAACTCCGGCGGCGTGTCGCCGAGGCGTGAGCGCTTGTCGGGCGGGATCACCACCGTGCGCCTGACGAACTCCTCGATGCGCACCGGCAGGCCGCTGCAATGGGAGATGACGCCGGCGATGATGGAGGCGGACAGGCTGTGGCAGCTCAGCAGCCCGGCGTAGGGCAGCAGCGCCGCCCGGTGGATGGTGCTGGCGGCGGGCATCAGCCCGATCAGCGCCGACACCGCGCGGGAGATGGCGTCCTCCGCCCCGGCGCGATAGCGCAGGTGGTGGCGCTGGTGCTTCCAGATGCGCACCAACAGGCCGGTGAGGCGGTGGTTGAACAGATCGAGGAACAGGCCGAGCGACCCCGCCGCCCCGTCGCTGCCGATCACCCGCTCCGTATAGGCGGGCGGCAAGGGCGAGGACGGCCCGTAGAGGCCGAGGAAGTTCACCTGCATGTGGGCGTGGCCGTTGGCCGCGTCCCAGGTCAGCGCCTCCACCTCGCCCGGCGGATAGCCGAGCGAGGGATTGGCGCCGAAGCGCAGCCGTTCGCGCGCCGGATCGCCGGTGGCGCCCAGCGGCGGGGCATCCGGGAACAGCCGCTCGAAATGCAGCGCCAGGGCGAAGAAGGCGGCGTTCCGGGCATCGAGCGCGTCCAGCGCCTCCTGGTCGATGGCGGGGCCGTCCGCCCCGGGCCGCAGGCTCCCGCTCACAGCGGCTGCGCCGTGCCGCGCCGCGCGTCCCAGGCGTAGCGCACGTTGCTCTCGCTGCCGCGGATGGAGAACTGATGGACGCTGTTGATGGTGGCGAAAGCGCTGAGCATCCGCTCAAGAACGCAGCCCAGCAGGAACATCTCCGCCTCGCCGCCCACCTTGCTCTCCTGGCACACCAAAGTGAAATGCCGCACCCGCACCGGCACGCCGCGCATCACCAGGTCGCCGCTGCCATGCTCGAACTGCTCCAGCCCGTCGAGCAGCAGCTCCAGCCGCCGCCGGGCCTGCTCGTCCTGCACCGCGCGGAAGTCGAAGGTGGCGATGAGCTGCTTCAGCGTGGTGACGTCGGCGATGGAATTGAAGTTGCAGGCGAGGCCCGCCACCAGCCGCCACAGCAGCCCGTCCGCCAGCGGCGGGGGCACCTCGCCGGTGACGCGGGCGATGTTCTCGACGGCGAGGCCGGAGGGCGTGTTGGCCCCCGGCTGGTCGATGGCGCCCACCGGCAGGCGCTCGGCGAGGCGGCCGCTGGAGCAGGTCAGTTCCAGACTCACCGTCTCGGCCTCGGGGAGGACGCGCCCATCCAGCCGGTTGACGAAGGAGATGTAGTGGTCGATGCGCCGGCCGACCACGGCGGGGGTGATGCGGGTGCGGTAGTAGGCGGCGCCGGCCCGGCCGCCGCGCGCGTGACCGGGGGAAGCCGGGCTGCCGGGAATGTCGTGGCGGAAGGATTCGAACGGCACGTAGTCGATGCGCTCGGACGCGCCCTGCACGAAGCCGGAGACCTGGGTGATGTCGTGGATGGACAGCGCCGGCCCGTCCAGCGGCGTGATGCGGTATTCGGTCTTGGCGACGTCCACGTGGATCGGCGTGCCGGCGGCGGGGAACAGGTTCACCGCCGGGGTGCAGTTGAGGCGCACCGCGTCGCGGCCGACACGCACCTGCTGCGGCAGCGGCCGGTCGAACACGAACAGCAGGTCGAGGGCGCGGGCGGGGGTATCCGCCACCGCCGCGAGGCCGGCGATGTCCACATAGAGGAACTTCTGCGGCACCAGCAGATATTCCTGCAGCAGCCGGAACCCCTCCACCGCGTTCTGCGGCTGCGCCAGCACCGCCTCGCCGGGGCCGAAGCCCACTGGCGCGACGCTCGCGGGCGGAAGGGTGGCGAGCGTCTCGTCGCCGGCGCGCACCACGATGCGGCGCAGGTGGCGGCGCATCCACAGATAGAGCGTGCGCCCCACCAGGGGATCGTGGTCGGCGCTCAGATGCAGGCGCAGCGGCGCCTGCGCCAGCGCGGCGAAGCCCGCCTGGGGCAGGGCGGCGAGGCCGATGGTCAGTTCGGCGGCGGTGGCGGTGTTCTCCAGCTCCACCCGCGCCACGTCCAGCGGCAGCACCTGGAGCGGATAGCAGGTGATGAAGGGGCAGGAGGTGCCGTCGATCGGGCGCGAGCGCACCTGCGTGCCGCGCGGCACCAGGGTCGGGGCGCCGTCGCCGCCGCCGGTCTGGCGGAAGCACAGGGTGGTGGTGGGCGCGACGGGCTGGAGATAGGCCGGCCAGATCAGCCGCAGCAGGCCGTGCACCAGCTCCGGCAGGTCGTCGTCCAGGCGCTGGCGCAGGTTGGCGGTGAGGAAGGCGAAGCCCTCCAGCAGGCGCTCCACGTCGGGGTCGGCGGCCTTGCGCGAGAGGAAGCCGGCGAGCTTGGGGTTCTCGCGGGCGAACATGTCGCCGAGGTCGCGCAGATAGGCGAGCTCGTCCTCGTAATAGCGGTTGAGCGCCATGGCCTATCCCATCACCCGGACGAAGCCGTCATTGTTGAGCACCGTGTCGAACGACAGGCGCTCCACCTCGTCTCCCACCACCAAAGCGGCGTGGATGCGGAAGGCGAGGCGCAGCGGGTTGGAGCGGTCCGGCACATGGCGCACGGACACGCCGGACAGGCGTGGCTCGAACGCCTCGATCTGGCCGCGCACCGCATTCGCGATGATGGCGATGGCGTCGGGAAAGCGGCCCACCAGGCCGTTGAAGTCCGGCATGCCGTAGTCCGGCCGCACCTGGCAGCAGCCGGCCCGCGAATTGAGCACGGCGCGCATGTTGATGAGCACGCTGTCCAGCAGTTCCGAGGAACTGGCGAACTCCCCGCCGAGCCGCAGCGGCGCAGCCGTGCCGCCGGCATCGGCGGCGATCAGGCGCTCCACCAGGGTTCGCTGGGCCATCGGACCTTCACCATGCGCGGGGGCGGCGCTACGCGCGGCGCCGGAGGAGAAAACGAGGAGCGGGCGCGAGGGCGCGCCGGCCCGGGCCGGCGCACGCCATCGGCGGGATCGCCCGTTCGACACCCGGGCGCCGTCGCGGGAACGGCGCCCGGAGCGGCATCACGACTTGTCGAGCTTGCCCTTCAGGGTGAGCGTGAAGTCAGCGCCCATGTATTTGAAGTGCGGCTGCACGGCCATGGCGACGCGGTACCAGCCCGGCTCGCCCTGCACGTCCTCCACCTGGATGGAGGCGGCGCGCAGCGGCCGGCGGGAGCGCACCTCGGCGGAGGGGTTCTCCTGGTCGGCCACATACTGGCGGATCCACTTGTTGAGCTCGGTCTCCAGCTCGACGCGGGTCTTCCAGCTGCCGATGTTCTCGCGCTGGAGCACCTTGATGTAGTGCGCCAGGCGATTGATGATGAACATGTAAGGCAGCTGGGTGCCGAGCTTGTAGTTCAGCTCGGCTTCCTTGCCGTCCTCGCTGTTGCCGAAGAACTTCGGCTTCTGCACCGAATTGGCGGAGAAGAAGGAGGCGTTGTCCGTGCCCTTGCGCATGGTCAGGGCGATGAAGCCCTGCTCGGCCAGCTCGTATTCGCGCCGGTCGGAGATCAGCACCTCGGTGGGCACCTTGCTCTGCAACTGGCCCATGGCCTCGAAGGTGTGCAGCGGCAGGTTCTCCACCGCGCCGCCGGACTGCGGGCCGATGATGTTCGGGCACCAGCGGAACTGGGCGAAGCTGTCGGTGAGGCGGGTGGCGAAGGCGTAGGCGGCGTTGCCCCACAGATAGTTGGCCGTGGTGCCGGAGGACGCCTCGTTATAATTGAACGACTTCACCGGGTTGCTGTCCGGCCCGTAGGGCAGGCGGAGCAGGAAGCGCGGGGCGGTGAGGCCCACGTAGCGCGCGTCCTCGGTCTGGCGGAAGCTGTTCCACTTGGCGTATTTCGGCCCCTCGAAGATGGACTGGAGGTCCTTGAGGTTGGCCAGTTCCTCGAACTGGTCGACGCCGAACATCTGGGTGCTGGCGGCGCCGATGATCGGGGCGTGGGACATCGCCCCGACGCTCGCCATGTACTGGAGCAGCTTGATGTCCTGCGCGCCCGGGCCGTAGTCGAAATTGGTGATGACCGCGCCGATGGGCTGGCCGCCGAACTGGCCGTATTCGGCGGTGTAGACGTGCCGGTAGAGGCCGGAGCGCACGATCTCCGGGCTGTCGTCGAAATCGGCCAGCAGCTCGTCCTTGGAGGTGGAGAGCATCTCGATCTTGATGTTCTGGCGGAAGTCGGTCTTGTCCACCAGGAACTTCAGCCCGCGCCAGGCGGATTCCAGCTGCTGGAAGTTCTCGTCGTGCAGGATGGTGTCGAGCTGGGCGGACAGCTTCTGGTCGATGGCGGCGATCATCTGGTCGACGACGGCGCTGTTGACCTTCTCGTCGCCGCGGGTCGGCTTCAGCAGCTCGGCGACGAAGGCGGCGACGCCGCGTCGGGCGACGTCATAGCCGTCGTCGCTGGGGCGCAGCTTGGTCTCCAGCAGGATCTGGTCGAGCATGGAGGGCTCGGCGGCGGTGGTGACCGCGCCGGCCTGGAGTTCGGCGGAGGCTTCGGTGCTCATGGATCACGTCTCCTAGGGGCTCGACCGCGCCGGGCGCAGGTCGCAGCGGGTGAGCGGATGCGGGTCAGGCCTTGTCGCTGTCGGTGCCGGCCTCGCCGGTCAGCTCGCTGAGGAAGCGCTGGCGGGTGGCCTCGTCCTCGATCACGCTCTGGATGATCTTGCGGAACGCCGGGATGTTGCCGAGCGGGCCCTTCAGCGCCACCAGCGCCTCGCGCATCTCCAGCAGCTTGCTCAATTCGGGCACCTGCCGGGCCACCGCCTCCGGCTCGAAATCCTTCAGCCGGTCGAACTTCAGGTTCACCGACACCTTCTGGTCGGCGGCGCCGTCCTCCAGCCGGTTCGGCACAGAGAGGTCGAGGGCGAGGTCGTGGCCCTTCAGCACGTCGTCGAAATTGTCCTTGTTGATGTTCACCAGCGGGCGTTCCTCCACCGGGCGCTCGTCGGCGCGCAGGGTGTAGTCGCCCACCACCAGCAGCTTCAGCGGCAGCTCCACCTCTTCCTTGGCGTTGCCGGTGGCGGGCCGGTAACGGATGTTGACCCGTTCCTTCGGCGCGACGGATTCACTCATGGTCTTGGCTCCCCGGCTTCATCGGCTGGCGTGTTGGGTTACGAATGGACGAACCGCGCGGCGGCCCGCAGGTCGAGATGGGCAAGGCGCTGCTGAGCGGCTTCCAGCGCCGTGCGCAGGCGCTCCTCGCCCAGCACCTTGGCGGCGGAAGGGTGCTTGAGGGCGCGCATGGCGAGGCCCGCCGCCTTCAGCGCCAGGGCCGGCTCCCACAGGTCCAGCGTGCGGGCGTCCGCGACCGCCTGGAGGTGCACCACCAAAGGCAGCGCCACGCCTGGCAGGTCCATGTCCAGGCAGAGCTGGGCCTGGAGCGCCTGGATGTCGAACACCTGCCGGCCGTCGCGGGCGCGCTCGCGGGCGGCGGCGAGGCGGTCCAGCGCCTCGGCCTTCCTGCCGTTGGCGGCGAGTTCGCGCACCTCACCCTGGAGCTCGGCCAGATCCTCGCCCGGCGCGTCGGCGGCGACGGCTGCGCCCGCGCCGGCGTGCTGCGACAGCCAGTCCCGCGTGGCGGCGTCGGCGAACGGGGTGCCGTCGGAGAAGGTCAGGTCCACCAGTTCGGGCAGGCGGCGCACGAAGCCGGTGGTGGTCTCCAGCACCGCGCCCACCGCCATGCCGTAGCGCGGGCCCAGCAGCGCCAGCGCGTCGCAGACCAGGCGGCTGGCGTCGAGCCAGAATGGCGCCGAGCCGATCATGGCCTCCAGATTGCGCACCACCGCCTCGTGCTCGCCGGCGCGATGCAGCGCCTCGATGCTCTGGAGGCGCTGGGCGCCGGGCGGAAACAATTGCGTGGTGCCGCCCTTGGCCTCCGGCGGCACGGTGATGTCGAGCCAGGCGGCCATGCGCGCGAGGCGGTAGCTGCGCGGGTCGGCGAGGTCGGCGTCGCGCAGCACGGCGGCGTGCTGGCGCATGCTGTCGGCCAGGGCGCTGAGCGCGCGCTCCATGTCCGGCCCGGCGCCGCCGGCGGGCGGGGCGGGGGGCGCGGCCGCCGGGGGCGGCACGTGCGCCGCCGGCGCCGTGGCGGATGCCGGCGCGGCCGGCGCATCGGCGGCGCGGGCGGGCTCTGCCGGCGGCGGCGCGCTGGCGGCGGCTTCCGCGGCGGCCGATGCTGCCGTGGCCCGGGCGGCGGCCTCGGCTTCCGCAGCCGCGGCGCGGGCCAGCATGTCCTTGGCGTCGCCGGCCTTGGCGCGCACCGCGCGCACCAGTTCGCCGATCGCCACCTGTTCCTTGGCGAGCTTCTCCGGCAGCAGGCGTTGCAGGTCTTCCAGGATGGCGCTGGCGTGCAGGACGGCGGACGCCTCGTCGGCCTCCGGCTTCATCTCCGCCACCAGGGGCGTCAGGCGGACGGTGAGCCATTCCAGCGCCCCGACCCGCGCCCGCTCGCGCTTGGGCAGGATGGCGTCCCAATGGTCCGCCACCATGGGCGCGAGGGCGGAAAAGCCCACCGCGATGCCGCGCCAGCGCTCCTGCTGGGCCAGCGCGTAGATGGTCCACACCACCACCAGCAGGTCGCGGCCGCGATGGGTGATGAGGTCGAGCCCGCCGTCGGCGACCTTGCCCCAGCGCACGCCGCCGGGGCCTTCGGTGTCGATCAGGCGGACCTCGGCCTCGATGTCCTCAAAGGCGGGGTCCTCGCGCACGTCGGCGCCGAGCGGGGCGTTGGCGGACAGCGGCGCCTGCAAGGCGGCACAGCGCGCGTCCTCGAAGACCGCGATGGAGAGATCGCTCATTCCCGCCCAAGTCCGCACCCTGCGGGCAGCCCCCGCGGCCGACGCATCGCGGCTCTTTCTGGCCGGGTTGTTTGACGGTGGTATGAAGACCAGAACGCGGTTTCACGACAGTTACGCCGGCCGGAGCAAGGCCCGGCGGCGCCGCCGCGCCCCGGGCTGCTGGCGGTGTCCCGGCCTCGTCACATCAGCACGAAATCCACCGGCGCGGGCAGGGGCGGGAGGTCGGTCTCGCCAAGCGCCTCGCGCAGGTTGATGGCGATGGTGTCGGCGATGGCGGCGATGGGCAGGTCGTTGGGCAGCTCGCCGAACGGCTCCTCCAGTTCGTCACTCAGCATGTCGAGGCCGAAGAAGGTGTAGGCCACCATGCCGGCGGCGAACGGGGCAAGCCAGCCGATCAGGTCGGCGAAGCCGAACGGCAGCAGGAAGCAGAACACATAGGCGGTGCGGTGGAGCAGCAGGGTGTAGGCGAACGGCACCGGCGTCGTCAGGATGCGCTCGCAGGACGCCACCGCCGACGCCAGATGATTGACCGTGCCGTCGATTATCGAGAATTCGATGTCGCTGAGCAGCCCCTGCCGGCGCGCGTCCGACAGCGTGGCGCCGATCCGGCGCAGGATGAAGTCGGGGCGGTTGCGGCTGGCCTGGATGCCCGCCCGCGCCTCCTCGGGCAGGTGGGCGAAGATGCGCCGCGCGTCGCCGCCGGGGCGCAGGTGCATCAGCAGCGCGTAGGTCAGGCTGATCGCCAGATGGACCAGTTCGGCCCGCGTCCGCTCGCCGCGTCCCTCGCCGCGGCCTTCCAGCAGGATGGTCTGTCGCGCGAGCGTGCGGCAGGCGATGACCAGTTCGCCCCACTGCTTGCGCGCCTCCCACCAGCGCTCGTAGCAGGCGCTGTTGCGGAACCCCAGGAAGATGGACAGCGCGATGCCGATCAGCGCGAACGGCGCGCTGCTGACCGCGGGGACGAATTGCGGGAAGTATCGGTGGCCCAGGACGACAAGGCCGGACAGGATCATCACCAGAAGGATCTGCGGATAGATGCGTTCCAGCATCGCGCCGCTCTTCCAGCGAAAAATGAAGAAAACCGAGAACAGGTTCGGTTTTTCACGCACAATCATGGGGGAATCTCGGTTCTTGGCTGGCCTGCATGGCTGCGGCCGGTATTCGCTCAGCGCGGGAAGGGCCAGACCGGATTGGCCCCCACCTGGCCGCGATGGCGCAGCAGGTGGTCGGCCAGCACGCACAGCACCATCGCCTCGCCCACCGGCACGGCGCGGATGCCGACGCAGGGGTCGTGGCGGCCCTTGGTGACGAGGTCGGTCTCGGCGCCGAACTTGTCCACCGTGCGGCGGGGCGTGAGAATGGAGGACGTCGGCTTCACCGCGAAGCGCGCCACCACCGGCGCGCCGGTGGAGATGCCGCCGAGAATCCCGCCCGCATGGTTGGAGAGGAAGGCCGGGTGCCCCTCGTTGCCGGCGCGCATCTCGTCGGCATTCTCCTCGCCGGTGAGGCGGGCGGCGTTGAAGCCCTCGCCGATCTCCACGCCCTTCACCGCATTGATGCTCATGAGCGCGGCCGCGAGGTCGGCGTCCAGCTTGCCATAGATCGGCGCGCCGAGGCCGGCGGGCACGTTCTCGGCGATCACCTCCACCACCGCGCCCACCGAGGAGCCGCGCTTGCGGATGGCGTCGAGATACTCGGTCCACAGCGGCACCGTCTCCGGGTCCGGGCAGAAGAAGGGGTTGTTGGGCACCTCCGTCCAGTCCCAGCGCGCCCGGTCGATCTCGATCTCGCCGATGCGGGTCAGCGCGGCGCGCACCACCACGCCGGGCAGCACCTTGGCGGCCACCGCGCCGGCCGCGACGCGGGTCGCGGTCTCGCGCGCCGAGGAGCGGCC
This sequence comes from Azorhizobium doebereinerae UFLA1-100, assembly GCF_000473085.1. Taxonomy (GTDB): domain Bacteria; phylum Pseudomonadota; class Alphaproteobacteria; order Rhizobiales; family Xanthobacteraceae; genus Azorhizobium; species Azorhizobium doebereinerae. The sequence continues at coordinate 203,579 of NZ_AXBA01000002.1, read as the reverse complement.
GCCGCCGCGATGGTCGCGGATGCCGTACTTGATGTCATAGGTGAAGTCCGCATGGCCGGGGCGGTAGCTGCCGGCGATGTCGGAATAGTCCTTGGAGCGCTGGTCCACATTCTCGATCAGCAGCGCGATGGGCGTGCCGGTGGAGACGAGGCCGCCGTCCTTGTGCTCCAGGGTGCCGGAGAGGATGCGCACCGCGTCCGGCTCGCGCCGCTGGGTGGTGAAGCGCGAGGTGCCGGGGCGGCGGCGGTCCAGCGCCTCCTGGATCTCCTCCAGCGTGAAGCGCAGGCCGGGCGGGCAGCCGTCCACCACGCAGCCGATGGCCGGGCCATGGCTTTCGCCGAAGGTGGTGACGCGGAACAGGTGCCCGAACGTATTGAACGACATGAGGCTTGGCTTCCCTCGCATTCCCGGCGGTCGCGGGCCGCCGGGGCTGCTGCTGTCTAGATCAGCTTCCGCGACACGGCAACGCGCGCGGCGAAATCGCCGGGCCGGTCTCGCGCCGCGCGGCGCCTGCCCATGCGGGAAGCGGGCCACCTTTTTGGCCGCTGTCACGCACAGGAGCGACAAGCTGTGTTATGCAGGATGTGACGGAAGGCGCCACATCTCTCCCATGCCCATTCTCGAAATCGCGATTGTTCTGTTTCTCGTCCTGTTGAACGCCATTCTTGCCGCGGCCGAGCTGTCCATCGTCTCGGCCCGCCCCGCGCGGCTCCAGCCGCGGGCCGACGCCGGGAACAAGGGCGCGCAGGCGGCCCTGCTGCTGGGCGCGGAGCCCGGGCGCTTCCTGTCCATCGTGCAGATCGGCATCACCCTCATCGGCATCCTGGCCGGCGCCTTCTCCGGCGCCAGCCTCGGTGCCTATCTCTCGGAGGTGCTGCTCGACGCCGGCCTGCCGCATTCGGCGGCGGACCCGCTGGGCTATGCCATCGCGGTGGGCGGCATCACCTATGTATCGCTCATCATCGGCGAACTGATCCCCAAGCGTCTCGCCTTGCAGAATCCCGAGCGGCTGGCCTGCGCGCTGGCGCCGCTGATGCTGCGGCTGTCGAAATTCTCCGCCCCCGCGGTGTGGGTGCTGGACGCCTCCGCCCGCGCCGTGCTGCGGCTGCTGGGTGAGAAGGACCGCAAGAAGGAAGGCGTCACCGACGAGGAGATCCGCGCCATCATCACCGAGGCGGAGACCGCCGGGGTGATCGATCCCGCCGAGCGGCGGATGATCTCCGGCGTCATGCGCCTCGCCGACCGGCCGGTCACCGCCATCATGACGCCGCGCCCGGACGTGGAGTGGGTGGACATCTCCGCCGCGCCGGAGGAGATCCGCGACGCGCTGCTGGAAAGCCCGCACAGCCGCCTTCCGGCCTGCGAGGGCTCGCCGGAGGAGACGGTGGGCGTGATCCAGGCCAAGCAATTGCTGGACGCCTATCTGCGCGGCGAGACCCCGGACCCGCGCGGCTTCGTGCAGACCGTGCCGTTCGTGGTGGAGACCGTGGGGGCGCTGGAAGCCATGCGCATGCTGCGCGGCGCCACCGTGCCCATGGGCATCGTGGTGGACGAATATGGCGACATGGTCGGCGTCGTCACCGGCTACGACCTGCTCGCCGCCATCACCGGCACGGTGCTGGAGCAGGATCTGGCGGGCGGAACGGAGGGGCAGGGCGACGAGCCGCACGTGGTGCAGCGCGCCGACGGCTCCTATCTCATCTCCGGCGAGACCCCTGTGGACGAACTGCATGACGTGCTGGGCGTGGAGATCGAGACCGACGGCCGCTTCCACACCGTGGCCGGCTTCGCGCTGGCGCAGATCAAGGAGCTGCCGGAGGTGGGCGCGGTGTTCGACGCGCTCGGCTGGCGCTTCGAGATCGTCGACATGGACGGCCGGCGCATCGACAAGCTGCTGGTCTCCCGCCCGCCCATGCTGCACCGCCAGAAGACCATCGACGCGGTGTAGCACCGGCGCGGCGAAGTCGTGCGGGGCGCTTTAGTCCGCCACCTCGAACAGGCCGCCTTCCAGCACGTAGATGGCGCCCTGGCGGATGGGAACGAGGGCGGCGTCCTGCGCCGGCATGCCGGCCTTGGCGTGCAGCAGGGCGCGGATCACCCCGCCATGGGTGACCACCACCGCGTCGCCCCTGACGCGGTCGACAGCGGCACCCGCCCGCTGGCTCAGCATCACATAGCTCTCGCCGTCCGGCGGCACGAAGCTCCAGGGGTCGAGCTCGCGCGTCCGCACCGCCCGCGCGTCGCGGCGGCGGATTTCCGGCCAGGTCATGCCTTCCCACTGGCCGAAGGACAGTTCCGCCAGTTGCGGGTCGTGGGCGAAGTCTGAGGCCGGAAGCTCCAGCGTGGTGCGCAGGATGCGCATGGTCTCCAAGGCCCGGCTGAGCGGGCTGGAGACGAAATGGAGGCCCTCCACGCCGCCGGCGAGCTGGGCCAGCACCCGGCCGACGCGCGCCGCCTGGGCACGGCCGAGGCTGTTGAGGGGAATGTCGCGCCGGCCCTGCAGCCGGCCGGCCACGTTCCAGTCCGTCTCGCCGTGGCGGACCAGGAAGAGGCGGCGCGGAGCGCTCATCGGGCCGGCAGCGTCAGATAGTGGTCGTACCACTGGCCGAGCGGCGGGTAGCTGACGCGGATGTGCGCCGTCCCGGTGCCCGTGCCGCGCACCACCATGCCCGGCAAGCGCCGGCCGAGGCAGACCAGATAGCCATAGTCGGTGCCGGTGACCACATAGGGGCCCGGCGCGATGGAGAGCTTCACGCCCGGCGAGGTGGTGACCACGGTGATGGTGGGCAGCCCGAGGTCGGTGCACTGCTGGTTGGCGGTGCCGGCGGCGAACAGGATGCCGTCGCTGCCGCCGCCGGTGAAATAATTCACCACATAGGCGTCGGGGTCGTTGTCGTGGCCCTCGGCGGCCGCGCCCGGGGCGGGCAGGGCGAGGGCGCCCGCCGCCGTCATGCCGGCCGCGAGGAGGCCGGCCGCGACGATGGCGCCGAAGCGTCGGTTCAGGTCCTGGCGTGCGTTCATGTCCATCCCCCCAACACTCCCGCGCCTGTGCCGGCGGCTCAGAGGCCGGGCACCTGCACCACATGGTCGTACCAGGCGCCGAGGTGCGGATAGGTCACCCGCAGGGTGACGCTCGCCCCGCCCTTCGGCAGGCGGCCCATGTAGCGCACCACCGCGCCGGACACCGGGCGGCCGAGGCAGCGGGTGGAGCCGCCGTCGATATCCTGCGCCACGAAAGTGCCGGGGCTCACCGCCAGCTTGGTGCCCGCCGGGGCCGACAGGATCGCGATCTGCGGCCGCTGCTCGGCCTGGCAGTTGAAGTCCACGGTGCCCGCCGCGAAGATCGGCACGCCGCTCTTCGTCCCCTTCACCACCCCGCCGGACAGCGCCGGCCCGTCGGCGATCATGTAGCCGAGGCCGTATTCCGAGGGCATGGAGTAATTGGGGAAGAAAGCGCCGCCGGAACCGAAGAAGCGGTCGCGCAGCGGATACTGCTCCAGCGTCGGCAGGCCTTCCGGCGCCCCGAGCGTGGAACCGGCCAGCGCGGGGAGGACGGAGCCGGCGAGGAGAAGGGCCGAAAGGGCGCAGCGCAGCATCCGCATCATGACATCTCCTTGAAACCCGGGCGGTATCCGGCCGGCCTTGCGGCTTGGGCGGACCGCCCTACGCGTGACTTCGGCGCACCCTCACTCGCGCACGAGCGCCAGGTCCGGCGCGTCGGGGTGCTTCATGCCGACGATATGATAGCCCGCATCCACGTGATGTATCTCGCCCGTAACGCCGCGGGAGAGATCGGACAGCAGATAGACGCCGGTGTCACCCACCTCGTCCGTGGTCACGGTGCGGCGCAGCGGCGAGTTCAGCTCGTTCCACTTCAGGATGTAGCGGAAGTCGCCGATGCCGGAAGCGGCCAGCGTCTTGATCGGGCCGGCGGAAATGGCGTTGACGCGGATCTGCTTCGGGCCGAGGTCGGCGGCAAGATAGCGCACGCTGGCCTCCAGCGCGGCCTTGGCGACGCCCATGACATTGTAGTGCGGCATCCACTTCTCGGCGCCGTAATAGGTCAGCGTCAGCAGCGAGCCGCCGTCGTTCATGATCTTCTCCGCCCGCTGCGCCAGCGCAGTGAAGGAGTAGCAGGAGATGAACATGGTCTTGGTGAAATTGTCGGCGCTGGTGTCCACGTAGCGCCCGTCCAGCTCGTCCTTGTTGGAGAAGGCGATGCAGTGGACCAGGAAGTCGATGGAGCCGAACAGTTTTTCCGTCTCGGCGAACACCGCGTCCATGGTGGTCGGATCGGTGACGTCACAATGGCCCACCAGATGGCCGCCCAGCTCGGCGGCGAGCGGCTCCACGCGCTTCTTCAGCGCCTCGCCCTGGTAGGTCAGCGCGATCTCCGCGCCCTGCGCGCGCGCCGCCTTGGCGATGCCGTAGGCGATGGAGCGGTTGTTGGCGACGCCGAAGATCAGCCCGCGCTTGCCCTTGAGGAGACCGCTCGCGCTGTCGTTCGTCACCATGTCCCAGTACTCCACTGCTTGAAATTCGGCCCGTATGACAGGGCGGCGCTTCCTATGACACGCGCGCCGTGGGGGTTCAAGCGAGGGGCGCACGAGATCGCCCTTGCGCCGGGCGCAAGGTGCGTGCTAGACGCAGCCCCCTGAGTTCGGAGTGTAGCGCAGTCTGGTAGCGCACCACGTTCGGGACGTGGGGGTCGCAGGTTCAAATCCTGCCACTCCGACCAGTTTTCTCCGGCTCTTTCCAAACTATGGCCTGATGGCGACACGGATCGGCTTGCTCTCGCCGGTGCGTCGGCGTGCGCGGTTTTTTCCGGCGATGTGGACGGGCGGCGGCGCATTTTCGGACCGGCTGGATCATCTGCCCCAAGGGCATGGTGTCCGGTGATTCGCGGCGCGGGCCGAAGCGGAACGGGCGGTGCATGGCGGGCCTGCGCCCCGCGCGGGCGGGCCGTTCCGGTTCGTTGCTGCCGCTTCCTGGGGAGAGACGCGCTTTTCCGCGCCAAGGCCATTCACCCGGAGGCGGGCGCGTGCTAGTCGCTGCGGCCTGGGTTCGGAGTGTAGCGCAGTCTGGTAGCGCACCACGTTCGGGACGTGGGGGTCGCAGGTTCAAATCCTGCCACTCCGACCAGCTCTCCAAAGCCCGGTTTTCCTCAAGCTTTCATCCTGGCGCCGATGCGGCGCGGGGCCTTGCGTGCGGCATGGCCGGCGCCCGCCCCGGGACGCGCGCCGGCGGTGGATCACTGCAATTCGGCGAGCAGGGCCTCGGCGCCCTTGTCGATGCCCACCTTCGAGGCCGCCAGCGGGCCGAAGCTGGCGGGAATGTCGTAGGGGTTGGGATACTGTTTCGACACATAGGCGGCGAGGAGCTGGTTGGTCTTGGCGTCGTGGATCTCCACCGCATAGATGACCGCGCCGGTCAGCGTGCCTTCGCCGCCGCGCGCGGTCTGGAGGCCGTTGTAGACGCCGCCGGCGATGTCGAACCGCGACAGGGTGGCGAGCACCGGGGGGGTCGCCGTGGCGCCGGTCAGGGTCAGCTTGAGGCGCAGCGTGTGCGGTCCGGGCGCATTCACCATCAGGAAGCGGCTCCGCAGCTTCTCGGAGAACTGGGCCTGCATGTAGCCGGCGAGCGCGACCTTGTCGGCGTCGGTCATGGTGCCGAACTGCTGGTCGGGCCCCTGATAGATGGCCACGGGATCGACGATGATCTTCTGATACTGCCGCCAGTCCGCATTGCTCGCGTAGCGGTACGGCATCCGCCCGGACTTGTCCTGCGCGTTGCGCTCCAGCTGGGCGGAGGAGGCGATGCCGGAATATTTGACCGGCTCGGCGGTGCCGCAGCCGGCGAGGGCGAGGCAGAGCGCGGCGGCGGCAAGCCGGGGGGCGGTGATCGGGAGAGGCATTCGGATGTCCTGTTCGTGCGGGGGAGGCTGCGGCGGCACGGCACGCCGGACGCAGCGGGCTCTGCCTCGGCGGCGCACGCGGGCATTCGCGCCGGAGCGCGGGCAGCCGGATGCGTTCCGCGACCCGGCGGTGCCGGGCGCGGGGGCCGCAAAAGCGGAGGGATGGCATGTGGGAGCAGATCCCGGCCCGCCGGCCGAGGGCGGTGGCCGACGGACCGGGATCAGAACGCGCGCCTTAGAATGAAGGGCCGGGCTGCAAGGGGCGGCGCCACGCGCACGGGTCGCCGGTCAGGCAAGTGACCGATCGCGCGGATCCTGCCGCCTCCGGCGGAGGCCGGAAGCGCCCCACCACAGGCTCGTCCCCTTTCAGTCTCTCGCTACGTTGGGTGAACCGTAGCATTGATGGGACGAGTTGCAAACCGTCTGGTCGGTTTTTTTAAAAGATGATTTTTCCCGATGGCGGCGAGACCGGGGCGTCCGGTCAGGCGTCCTGCTTGCGGCGGGCCGCTGGGCGCGGCTTCGAGGGCTTGCCTTGCGCGGTCCACGCTTCGGCATCAAGCAGGCGGGCGAACAGCCGGTCCCGGTCCGCCGGGCTGAGCGGGGACATGCCCAGCATCGTGGTCAGGGCAAGTCCCAGAGCGGCGGACCAGCGCAGCAACGCGAGATCCGGGTCGGCGGCTTCCGCCTTGATGCCCTCCACCCGCTCGGCGCTCCGCTCGCGGGAAATAGACAGCAGGCCCGGATCTTGGGCCAGCGCGCCGAGGATGGCGAAGAAGACCGAATGCGGGTCGCTGGTCGTCTCGCGGATGGTGACGATCTGGGAGGCGAGAACCTGTTCCGGATGCTTTGCGCCGGGCCCAGATTGGTAGGCTTTGGAGAAAACGTCGAAGTGGGCGATCTGGTGCTCCAGCAGCGCCTTGAGCACGGCTTCCTTGGTGCGGAACTGGTGCATCAGTCCGCCCTTGCTGATGCCGCTCTCGCGGGCGATGGCGTCCAGCGTGAGCCGGCCGGGCCCGTCGCGGGCGATGATGGTCAGCGCCGCATCCAGGATGGCCTTTCGGGACCGCTCCGACCGGGTGTTGTTGTCCATGCCGTCTCCAATGCCCGGTCACCAAGTTTCGGTGCCTGGGTCTTCCTGTCCATACTCGATATAGGGCCGGCGTGACCATAAAAACAGACTGTGCGGTCTGTTTTCGGCGCGTTTCCGCATGCTCCTGCGTCAACCGCAATGAAAAACCCCGCCCCTCGCGAGAGGGACGGGGCTGATGTGCGACGACGCGGCGCGATCAGCGCTGGGTCGGGTTGCGGTCCGGATCCTGGCGCTTGCTCGGGTCCATGCCGCCGTGCTGGCCGCCCTGCTGTCCGGGCTGGCCCTTCTGGCCGCCCTGCTGGCCCTGGCCGCCGCCGGTCTGGCTCTGCTGGCCCGGGTTCTGCCGGTTCGGGTCCTGCTGGCGGTTGGGATCCTGGTTCTGGCCCTGGCCGGGGTTGCGGGTGTCGGCATTGCGATTGTCGGGATTGCCCATGGGTGGTGTCCTTCGCATTATCGTTGCTCGCCCCAGGACATCAACGTCGACCGTCTGCGGTCGTTCCAGCTTGGCCGTTGATTTTCAACGGTTTTGGGTCTGTCCGTCGCATGCGGCGGCCGCCCCCGCCTGTCTACCAGCGCGGGCGGCAGTGCAGGCCGCCATAGGGGCCGCGCCAGCAGCCGCCGCCGCCGGCGCCCACCCACCAGTCGATGAACAGGCTGGCGTCCGCGCCGGCTTCCGGCTTGGTGTCGCCCAGCACGCGATAGCTGTAGGTCAGGGTATCGCCGTCCAGCTTGGGGGCGGTGAGCTCGACCACCGCGACCACCACCTTGCCGTTCACCGTGGTGGACAGCGTGGCGTTGGGCGGGTCGCGCTGGAAATCGCCCTTGCCGCCGGTCCAATAGGATATGAAGCCGGCGGTGCTGGCATCGCCGGTGAGCCGTTCAGGCCGGTCGGAGAACATCACGATCTGCGGCGAAACGCCCTTCAGCGTCAGCGTCTTGCCGTCGATGCTCGCCGAGTCGGCGGTGACGACGAACAGCCAGTTGGCCTGCGGCATGGCGATGTCCGCCTTGGGATCGGGCGCCGGGCCGTCGGCGGCGTGCGCGGCGCCGGCGACCAGCAGCGCCGCCATCATCGTGGTCCAGAACCTCATCGCCCGCCTCCCCCGTCATCCCGCGCACCTTACCCGTTCGGCGCCGTGCTGCGAACGGGCAAGGGGTTGCCCCGGACCTGTGGCACACTGTCGAGGCCAAGACGCGGCCGGGACCCGCAGCGGAACATCCCGGCGACCTTGGCCGTTGTTGCACCCGAAGGTCACACAGGGAGAACACCCATGTCGCAAGCCGATCTCGAACGCCTGAAGGCCGACGCCTCCGGCAATACGGGGCTCGCGGAAGTGCTGATGGAGGCGATCCCGGGCTTCGCTTCGCCGGAGGACGCCGTGAACTTCCTCGCCACGCGCGGCTTCGAGATTTCCACCCGCGAACTGACCGATGCCGCTGCCACCGAAGCGCGGCAGGACACCCGCATCGGCAAGGACGAGGGCGCCTACGGCGCGCTGCTGCGCTTCATGGTGGAACGCTGAGCCGCCCTTCGGAGCGGCCTAGAGGATGGTGCCCTTGAGGAAGAGGTAGGCGACGCTGAAATAGATGATCAGCCCGGTGACATCCACCAGCGTCGCCACGAACGGCGCCGAGGCGCTCGCCGGGTCGAAGCCCGCCCGTTTGAGGATGAAGGGCAGCATGGAGCCGGCCAGCGAGCCGAAGGTGACGATGCCCACCAGCGCCGAGGCGATGGTCATCGCCAGCAACTGCCAGTGCGGGCCGTAGTCGAACAGCCCCAGCCCCTGCCACACCATGATGCGGATCATGCCCAGCACGCCGAGGATGGCGCCGAGCGTCATGCCGGTGGGGATCTCCCGCAGGGCGACGCGGAACCAGTCCCTCAGCCGCACCTGGTGCAGCGCCAGGGCGCGGATGATGAGGGAGGTAGCCTGCGAGCCCGAGTTGCCGCCCGAGCTCATGACCAGCGGCACGAACAAAGCGAGCACGATGGCCCGCTCCAGTTCGTCCGAGAACACCTGCATGGCGCTGGCCGTGAACATCTCCGAGACGAACAGGATGCACAGCCAGCCGGCGCGCTTCTTGATCATCTCGGCAAAGCTGATCTGCATGTAGGGCTCGTCGATGGCCTCCATGCCGCCCATGCGCTGCACGTCCTCGGTCTGGTCCTCGATCATGGCGTCGATGACGTCGTCGAAGGTGCAGATGCCGATGAGGTGGCCGGTGGAATCCACCACTGGAATGGCCAGAAGGTCGTATTTGGCGATCAGCCGGGCCACGTCCTCGCTGGAGGCGAAGGGCGTGGTGGTGATCGGGGCATAGGGCTGCGCCACCGAGGCGATGGGCGCGCCGGGCTCGCCGGAGATGAGGCGACGCAGCGTCACGATGTGCAGCAGGCGGCGCGTCACCGGGTCGAGCACGTAGATGGCGTAGATGGTTTCCCGCGTCCGCTCCACCAGGCGGATATGGTCCAGCGTCTGCTGCACCGTCCAGCTCGCCGGAACGGTGACGAACTCCGTCGTCATCAGGCCGCCGGCGGTGTCCTCGGGATAGGTGAGCAGATGCTCGATCGCGCCGCGCGCCTCGGGGCTGAGCCGGGCCTGGAGCCGGGCGCGGACCTCCTCGTCCACCCAGCGCAGCACGTCGGCGGCGCGGTCGGTGGACATGCCCTCCAGCAGCGCCACCGCCTTGTCCGGCGACAAGATCTCCAGCATTTCGGAGGCCCATTCGAAGGTCGGCTGGTCGAGCACCTCTACCGCCCAGTCGAGCGGCAGGCGATCGACGAATTCCGCCGCCTCGGCCGGAACCTGGCTGTTGAGATATTCCACCGTATCGGCCACGTGCGCGCGGCTGATGCGCGGCAGCGAAACGGGCGCCGGAGGGCTGGCGGTCTCAAGCTTCATCAGGGGCTCCCCCCGGGGCGGTGCGTCGTGAAGGGCGAAGCCGGATGCCGCCGGACCGGACCCCGCCCGGGCCTGCGGGCGGCGACCGTCACCGGCGCCAGGAAGGGAGCGTTCCCCCGCCGGCCACCCATGGCTGCGGAATGGAGCGGGCTCTCTGGCTGCATGAGGCTGCGCCCCGCGCATAAAGCTCAAAGCGTGCCGCGTGACAATCCTGCCCCGAGGCAAAGCGCAGCGGGGCGTGCATTTGTCCCCGGCGGACGGTGGGATGCGGAACGCCTCCCCTCCAGCAGCGTTATCTCGACAGCAACCTGACAGGAGGATCGGTCATGCGCGGGTTTGTTCTTTGGCTTCTTGGCGTTCCGTTCTCGGTGATCGTGCTGCTTTACTTGTTCAACGTGCTCTGAGCCGGGACACGGGGCGGGCGCCTCAGCGCCCGTCGTCCGGCCCCGACCGGCCGGTGAGCTGCCGCAGGCCGGCACGCAGCCGCATCTCGGCGATGAGCGCCATCGCCCGCGCGGTCTCCAGCGTGAGCTGCGCGGGAGCGAGCGGATGCGGCGTCAGCAGCGGGCTGATGCCCTCGAGCGTCGCCCAGATCTGCGGGAAGCCGGGCAGGGCGGCGAGCTTGAACGCGTCGATGGCCGAGATGCGCAGCTGCCCGGCCCAATTGGTCACGCTCCACAACTGGCCCGTCGCATGCGCCTTGCGCAGCGTGCGGCGCAGCCGTGCCCGGCGCACCACCTGGGCCACCGGCTCCAGTTCCAGCGTGCCCTGCATGCTCTGGCCCTCGCTCCAGGCGCGGAAGCGCGCGCCGATGCCGCCCGCGTCGATCCGCCAGGAGGCGGACACCTGCGCAGCCGGATCGTGCCGCACGATGCAGCCGCCGCGGCGCAGCGCGGTGACGAGGGCGCGGCCGGAACCGGCCGCGAGCGTGGGAATGCCGCCCGCCTTCACATAGGGGCCGACCTGCACCGCCAGGCTGGCGCTGGAGGCCTCGCGATGGACCGGCCAGGGGTTTTCCGGGTCCGGGTCGATGCGGTGGTCGATGTCGGAGATCAGCCGGGCATAGCGCTGGGCGGCCTGATAGCGCCGCCACAGGGGCGCGGGCAGGCTCTCGGCCGCGTCCATCTCCACCCGGCCGGCGACGGCATCCGCGCCCCGGGCCAGAGCGGCGAGGTTCGCCGCCACCCAGTTGGGCGCCGCGCGGGCATCCGCCTCGGTGGTCAGGATGGCGCCGTCCGGCATGCCGGAGGTGACGAAAAGCGAGGCGGCCGCGTCCATCACATGGCGGCGCGCCCAGGCGGCGCCGTCGCGGTCCGGCGGCAGGTCGATGGACAGGATGCGCAAGGGCAGGGGCAGGGTCTCGCCGGCCGCCACCGCCACCTGCTCGGTGCGGTCGACGCAATTGTGCAGCAGGACGATGGTCGCGAAGTCGGGCGCGTCGCGCTGCGCGGCGAGCGCGGCGAGGCAATCCATCAGACGGGTTTCCTCGTCCTTCACCGGAATGGCAACGATCGCCTTGGGCGCCACCAGCACCCGGCGGGGCGGTGCCACCACGCGAAACGACAGGGGGGTATCCGACATCTCCGACCATCCCGCTCCCCCGGCACCCCGGGGGCTGGTGTCCGCGTTCCCGGACGCTATGGCGGACCCGTTCCGCCCCGCTTCCGGAGATTGGTATGGACACGCCGGGTTTCAACCGGCCAGCGCGCCCGCTTCGCGCAACCGAAAATAGCGCGCCCGATGATCCCGTTGGCCCGGCCGTGGCGCGGGCCGGGCGGGTCGAGACCGCTGCGCGGCCCGCCATCCCTTCCACCGCACGGCTTCCCCGCCCCGCATGTGCCGTCAGGCACCGGGCCGGCCCCTGCCTCCTCTACCCACTCAGGGTCGCATGAAGCTTGCGTTCATTTTGCCTAAAATGTGGGCGAATGTTCAAACGCTAGCCGATGTCGGTGCCTCTGCATGCCTTTTGGGCTGTCGCTTGCTTGGGCAGGCAAGCCTTGGGCAGCACAACCGCCGTGGCACGCTGCTTGCTGTTCTCGCCCGGCTGGCGTGCGTCAGCCGAACTCAACGGGGAGAGAGCGAATGCTTGGTTTGCTGGGAAGAGCGGCCAAAGGACTGGGGGCATTGGCGGCGGTGGCCGCGGTCGCGGGGTCCGTGGGGACGGCCTCTGCGCAGGAGACGATCAAGGTCGGCGTGCTTCATTCTCTGTCGGGCACCATGGCGATCAGCGAAACCACGCTGAAGGACGCCGTGCTCATGATGATCGAGGAGCAGAACAAGAAGGGCGGCGTGCTCGGCAAGAAGCTGGAGGCGGTGGTCGTGGACCCGGCCTCCAACTGGCCGCTGTTCGCCGAGAAGGCGCGCGAGCTGATCACCAAGGACAAGGTCTCGGTGGTGTTCGGCTGCTGGACCTCGGTGAGCCGCAAGTCGGTCCTGCCCGTGTTCAAGGAATTGAATTCCATCCTGTTCTACCCGGTCCAGTACGAGGGCGAGGAGAGCGAACGGAACGTGTTCTACACCGGCGCCGCGCCGAACCAGCAGGCGATCCCGGCGGTGGACTATCTGGCCAAGGAAGAGAAGGTCGAGCGCTGGGTGCTGGCGGGCACGGACTATGTCTATCCCCGCACCACCAACAAGATCCTGGAAGCCTATCTGAAGTCCCGCGGCGTGAAGGCCGAGGACATCATGATCAACTACACCCCGTTCGGCCAGTCCGACTGGCAGACCATCGTCGCCGACATCAAGAAGTTCGGCTCGGCGGGCAAGAAGACCGCCGTGGTCTCCACCATCAACGGCGATGCCAACGTGCCGTTCTATAAGGAATTGGCCAATCAGGGCATCAAGGCCACCGACATCCCGGTGGTGGCGTTCTCGGTGGGCGAGGAAGAACTCGCCGGCATCGACACCAAGCCCCTCGTCGGCCATCTGGCCGCCTGGAACTATTTCGAGAGCATCAAGACGCCGGAGAACGACGCCTTCATCGCCGCCTGGCACGCCTTCACCAAGAATCCGAAGCGCGTGACCAACGATCCCATGGAAGCCACCTACATCGGCTTCAACATGTGGGTGCAGGCGGTGACCAAGGCCGGTACGACGGACACCGACAAGGTGATCGCCACCCTGCCCGGCACCAAGCAGCCGAACCTCACCGGCGGCGTCTCGGAGATGCTCCCGAACCACCACATCACCAAGCCCGTCTTCATCGGCGAGATCCAGGGCGACGGCCAGTTCAACGTGGTGTGGAAGACCGACGGCCTCGTTCCCGGCGAAGCCTGGTCGAAGTATCTGGAAGGCTCCAAGAATCTGGTGGCCGACTGGGTGAAGTACAATTGCGGCAACTACGACACCACCAAGAACACCTGCCTCGGCGCCGCCAAATAGCGCTCCGGCCGCGTGCCTTGGGGCGGCTCCCGGCTTCGGCCGGGGGCCGCCTTCCGGTCCCGGCGGCTTCGTCCGGGCCGACCGGACCCATGCCGTGCCTTGCCCCGCGGAGCTTCGCCTTTGCCGTTTCCGCCGCCTGCCGCGCGCCGCGCCGGCGGATGCATCGGGGCAGCTTCGGGCCTTTCGCGTGAACACCCGCGCGCAGAGCAGGACCATCCGATGAGACTCTTCCGCCGCCTGCTCTCCGCCGCGCTGCTCCTGGCAGCGGCGCTTCTCATTGCCTGGGCCGCCCCCGCCTCGGTGCGCGCGCAGACCGCCGGCGGCGACCTCGCCCCGGCGCTCGCCAAGATCGCCGCCGACAGCTATTCCGACACCGAGGCGGCCTTGGTGCTGCTCTCCGCCAGCACCAATCCGCAGGCCGGTGTCATCGTTGCCGCCTTGTCCGACGGCCGCCTGCTGGTCGATCCCGCCACCAAGGCGGTCTATGTCCGGGCGAAGGCCGGCGATGCACTGGCCGACGCCGCAACGGGCGCGGCGGTGAGCGTAGCGCCCGCCGGCCTGAAGCCGGTGCGCCTCAACAATCGCGTGCGCCGGGCCGCCGAGGCGGCCGCCGGCGCGCTGTCGCTGCTGGCGCCGGACCCGGCCAAGCGCCTGGAGGCGGCGGGCGCGGTGTTCAAGTCGCGCGACGCGGCGGCGCTGCCGACGCTGGACGCCGCGCTCGCCAAGGAGACCGTGCCGCAGGTGCGCGACGCGCTCCAGCAGGCCAAGGCCGCCATCCTCGTCACCTCCTCCAGCGCCAGCGAGGCGGACCGGCTCGCCGCGGTGAATCTGGTGGTGGCGCGCGGCGACCAGGAGGCCCTGGCGCTGCTCGCCAACCTGCCCGCCGACGCGCCCGCCTCGCTGAAGGCGGCGGCGGCGAACGGCATCGCCAAGATCAATCGCTCGCTCGCCATCTGGAGCGTGGCGCAGAACGTCTGGTACGGCCTGTCGCTCGGCTCGGTCCTGCTGCTGGCGGCCATCGGCCTTGCCATCACCTTCGGCGTCATGGGCGTCATCAACATGGCCCATGGCGAGATGGTGATGCTGGGCGCCTACACCACCTATGTGGTGCAGGACGCCATCCGCACCGATGCCCCCTGGCTGTTCGGCTGGTCGCTGGCCATCGCCTTGCCGCTGGCCTTCCTGTTCACCGGCGTGGTGGGCATCGTCATCGAGCGCACGGTGATCCGCTTCCTCTACGGCCGCCCGCTGGAGACCCTGCTCGCCACATGGGGCATCTCGCTGATGCTCCAGCAGGCGGTGCGATCGGTGTTCGGGCCCACCAACAAGGAGGTGGGCGCGCCGTCCTGGATGTCCGGTGCCTTCCAGGTGGGGCAATTGTCCATCACCTACAACCGGCTCTGGATCATCGTCTTCGCGCTGCTGGTGTTCTTCGCGCTCCTGGTGGTGCTCAAGCGCACCTCGCTCGGGCTCTATGTGCGCGCCGTCACCCAGAACCGGCGCATGGCGGCGGCCATGGGCATCCGCACCGGGCGCATCGACGCGCTCACCTTCGGCCTCGGCTCCGGCATCGCCGGCATCGCCGGGGTGGCGCTGTCGCAGATCGACAATGTGAGCCCCAACCTCGGCCAGGGCTACATCATCGACAGCTTCATGGTGGTGGTGTTCGGCGGGGTGGGGAACCTCTGGGGCACGCTGGTGGGCGCGCTGACGCTGGGCGTCGCCAACAAGCTGCTCGAACCCTTCGCGGGGGCGGTGTTGGGCAAGATCGCGCTGCTCGTCTTCATCATCCTGTTCATCCAGAAGCGCCCGCGCGGCCTGTTCGCGCTCAAGGGCCGGTCGGTGGAAGCATGAGCGGAACCATGCGCAGCTTGGGCATCCTGGATCGCCGCGGCTTGATCTTCATCGTCCTGGTGCTGGCGGCGGGCGTGCTCATCCCGCTCGCCAACCTTCTCGCCCCGGCGGGCAGCCCGTTCCACGTCTCGGACTATCTGGTGCCGCTGCTGGGCAAGTATCTGTGCTACGCGCTGCTGGCGGTGGCGGTGGATCTGGTGTGGGGCTATTGCGGCGTGCTCTCGCTCGGCCACGGCGCCTTCTTCGCGCTCGGCGGCTATGCCATGGGCATGTATCTGATGCGCCAGATCGGCCCGCGCGGCGTCTATGGCAATCCGGTGCTGCCGGATTTCATGGTGTTCCTGAACTACAAGGAACTGCCCTGGTTCTGGCTCGGCTTCGACCATTTCGCCTTCGCGGCGCTGATGGTGCTGGTGGTGCCGGGCCTGCTCGCCTTCGCGTTCGGCTGGTTCGCCTTCCGCTCGCGCGTTACCGGCGTCTATCTCTCCATCATCACCCAGGCCATGACCTTCGCGCTCATGCTGGCCTTCTTCCGCAACGACATGGGCTTCGGCGGCAACAACGGCCTCACCGATTTCAAGGACATCCTGGGCTTTTCCATCACCGCTGGCACCACGCGCGGGGCGCTGTTCTTCGCCTCCGCGGTGGCGCTGGCGGCAGGCTATCTGCTGTGCCGGGCGCTGGTCACGTCCAAATACGGCAAGGTGCTGGTGGCGGTGCGCGACGCGGAGAGCCGCACCCGCTTCCTCGGCTACAAGGTGGCGAACTACAAGCTCCTGGCCTGGACCGTCTCGGCCATGCTGGCCGGTGTCGCCGGCGCGCTCTATGTGCCGCAGGTGGGCATCATCAATCCGGGCGAGTTCGCCCCGGCCAACTCCATCGAGATGGTGATCTGGGTGGCGGTGGGCGGGCGCGGCACGCTGGTTGGGGCGGCGCTCGGCGCGCTGGTGGTGAACGCGGGCAAGACCTGGTTCACCGGCGCCTTGCCGGAGGCCTGGCTGTTCGCGCTCGGCGCGCTGTTCGTGGTCGTCACCTTGTTCATGCCGCGCGGCATCATCGGCCTGTGGGGGGACCTCACCTCCCGGCTGCGCAAGCCCGCCGGTCCCGTGCCCGCGCCCAAGCCGGCGGAGTGAGGCCGATGGAACCCGTCACCCAGTCGCTGCTCTATCTCGACGACATTTCCGTGGTGTTCGATGGTTTCCGGGCGCTCAACAAGCTCTCGCTGACCATCGAGGAAGCGGAGATGCGCGCCATCATCGGCCCCAACGGCGCGGGCAAGACCACGATGATGGACGTCATCACCGGCAAGACCCGCCCGACGGCGGGCGAGGCGCTGTTCGCCGGCATCTACGACCTCACCACGCTGGACGAGGCGGACATCGCCCAGCTCGGCATCGGCCGCAAGTTCCAGACCCCCACCGTGTTCGACATGCACACGGTGGAGGACAATTTGCTGCTGGCGGTGAAGGCCGACCGGCGGGCCTTCGCCAACATCTATTGGCGCCGCCGGGCGCACGAGCGCGCGCGCATCGACGAGTTGCTGGAGCGCATCCGCCTCAAGGACCAGCGCTTCCGCAAGGCCTCGGAGCTGAGCCACGGGCAGAAGCAGTGGCTGGAGATCGGCATGCTGCTGGCGCAGGAGCCGCGCCTGCTGCTGGTGGACGAGCCCGCCGCCGGCATGACCGACCAGGAGACGGCGGACACCGCCGAACTGCTGCGCGACATCGCCAAGACCCGCGCCGTGGTGGTGGTTGAGCACGACATGCAGTTCGTGCGCGACCTCGACGTGAAGGTGACGGTGCTGCACGAGGGCTCGGTGCTGGCCGAGGGCTCCCTCGACCAGGTGAGCGCCAATGAGCGCGTCATCGAAGTCTATCTGGGGCGGTGAGGGGATGGCGTACCCTTCGATTGTCCGTTCCGGCCTGCGGCCGGCCCCCACCCAACCCTCCCCCGCAGGCGGGAGAGGGCTTTGCGTCTCGCGCGCGGAAAACTCCCGCTCCCGCTTGCGGGGGAGGGGCGGGGTGGGGGCCGCGCGCGAGCGCGGATACCGTCGTCCGCGGCTGAAGCACTCCGTCCCGCGCCAGGCGCGCAATCCCCTGCTGAGCGGAGGCTCCTTATGCTGAAGGTCGAGAATCTCGATCTCTATTACGGCGCCGCCCACACGCTCCGCGACGTCTCGCTGGAGGCGCGGAAGGGGCAGGTGACCTGCGTGCTCGGGCGCAACGGCGTCGGCAAGACCTCGCTGCTGCGCGCTATCGTCGGCCAGCAGCCGATCGCCGGCGGCACCATCGCCTTCAACGGCCGCGACATCACCCGCATGCGCACCTACGACCGGGCGGCGCTCGGCATCGGCTTCGTGCCGCAGGGACGCGAGGTGTTCCCGCTGCTCAGCGTGAAGGAAAACCTGGAGACCGGCTACGCCCGGCTCAAGGGCAAGGACAAATACGTGCCGGACGAGGTGTTCGAGCTGTTCCCGGTTCTGAAATCCATGCTGGGCCGGCGCGGCGGCGACCTCTCCGGCGGCCAGCAGCAGCAGCTTGCCATCGGCCGGGCGCTGGTGACGCGGCCGAGCCTCCTGGTGCTGGACGAACCCACAGAGGGCATCCAGCCCTCCATCATCAAGGACATCGGCCGGGCGATTTCCTATTTGCGCGACAAGGGCGACATGGCCATCGTGCTCGTGGAGCAGTATTTCGAGTTCGCGCGCGAACTGGCCGATTCCTTCATCCTGATGGAGCGCGGCGAGGTGGTGGCGCGCGGCGACAGGAGCGGGCTTGATGGCGACGACGTCCGCCGCCTCATGGCGATCTGAGACGGCACCGGAGACGGCGATACCGGAGCGGGTGACACGGGAGACGGCACCCCCGCCGCGCCGCCAGCGCAGCGAAGGCTGCGTGCGGCTCGCCGCCAACGCCATCGAGGGCCTGACCCGGATTTCCGACGTGGCCGAGGCAGGCGCGCTGCGCGTGCGCATGCCGCGCGGCGACGGGCCGGCGCTGGAGGGGGTCTTCGTCAACACCGCCGGCGGGGTGGCCTGCGGCGATCATTTCACCATCGCGGTGACGGCGCAGGCGGGGGCCCATGTGGTGCTCGCCACCCCGGCCGCCGAGAAGGTCTATCGCTCCGACGGCGAGACCGCGCATATCGACGTCCGCCTGACCGTGGCGGCGGGCGCGCGGCTGGACTGGCTGCCGCAGGAAACCCTGCTGTTCGATGCCGCCCGGCTGGCCCGGCGCTTCACCGTGGACCTGGCACCGGACGCCACCGTCCTCGCCTTCGAGGCGCTGGCCTTCGGCCGCGTGGCGCGGGGCGAGGAGATGCTGTCCGGCCATCTGGAGGACCACTGGCAGGTCACGCGCGGCGGCGGCCTCGTGTATGCGGACGCCCTGCGCCTGTCCGGCCCGATCGCCGACCTGCTGCGCCGCCCGGCGGTTGCGGCCGGCAACCGGGCGTTGGCGACCTTTCTTTATGTAGCCCCCGATGCCGAAGCACGGCTGGACGAAGCCCGCGCGCTCATGGAAGGTGCGCACAGCGAATGCGGCGCCAGCGCGTGGAACGGCCTTCTGGCCGCGCGCTGGCTGGCGCCCGATATCGACACCCTGCGGCGGGACGCCGTCGCATTCCTGACCGCCTTTCGCGGGGCGCCCATGCCCCGGGTCTGGGCCTTATGAGGAGACTGCCGTGCTGCTGACGCCGCGGGAGAAGGACAAGCTCTTGATCGCCATGGCCGCCGAGGTGGCCCGCAAGCGCCTTGCGCGCGGCGTGAAGCTCAACCATCCGGAGGCCATCGCCCTCATCACCGACGCGGTGGTGGAAGGCGCCCGCGACGGGCGCACGGTGGCCGAACTGATGGAGGCCGGCGCCCGCGTCATCACCGCCGACCAGGTGATGGAGGGCATCGCTGAGATGATCCATGACATCCAGGTGGAAGCCACCTTCCCGGATGGCACCAAGCTCGTCACGGTCCATCACCCCATCCGCGGCAGGGCCTCCACCGACGTGCCGGGCGAATTCATCACCGCCCCCGGCGACATCGTGTTCAACGAAGGCGCCGAACGGGTGACGGTGAGCGTGGCCAATACCGGCGACCGGCCGATCCAGGTCGGCAGTCACTATCATTTCTACGAGACCAACCCCGGCCTGGTGTTCGAACGCGAGAAGACGCGCGGCATGCGGCTCGACATCACCCCCGGCACGGCGGTGCGCTTCGAGCCCGGCGCCACGCGCGAGGTCACGCTGGTGCCGCTCGGCGGCAAGCGCGAGGTCTACGGTTTCCGCGGCGAGGTGATGGGGAAGCTGGGATGACGCTCAAGCATTATGCCGGCAGTTGCCAGTGCGGGGCGGTGACGTTCGAGGCGGGTCTCGACTTGGACCGGACGGTGACGTGCAATTGCTCGCGCTGCCGCCGGGTCGGCAGCATCCTGTCCTTCGCGCCCGAGGCCGGCTTCACGCTGAAGTCGGGCGAGACGGCGCTCAGGGAATACCGCTTCAACACCCACAAGGTCGCCCATCTGTTCTGCGCCTCCTGCGGCATCCAGCCGTTCGGCCGGGGGATCGCCCCCAATGGCGACCGCATGGTCGCGGTGAATGTCCGCTGCCTCGATGGGGTGGACCTGAAATCGCTGACCCCGCACGAACATGACGGCGCAAGCGCGTAAGGAATTTCCATGACCCAGGCCCGGCTTTCCCGTTCGTCCTATGCCCACATGTTCGGCCCCACCACGGGCGACAAGGTGCGCCTCGCCGACACCTCGCTCTACATCCAGGTGGAGAAGGACTTCACCGTCCATGGCGAGGAGGTGAAGTTCGGCGGCGGCAAGGTGATCCGCGACGGCATGGGCCAGAGCCAGGTGGCCAATGCCGACGGCGCGGTGGACACCGTCATCACCAACGCCGTGATCCTCGATCACTGGGGCGTGGTTAAAGCCGATGTCGGCCTCAAGGACGGGCGCATCTTCAAGATCGGCAAGGCCGGCAATCCGGACGTGCAGGCGGGCGTCGACATCATCATCGGCCCCGGCACCGAGGTGATCGCGGGCGAAGGCAAGATCCTCACCGCTGGCGGCTTCGACAGCCACATCCATTTCATCTGCCCGCAGCAGATCGAGGAGGCGCTGGCCTCCGGCGTCACCACCATGCTCGGCGGCGGCACCGGGCCGGCCACCGGCACGTTCGCCACCACCTGCACCCCCGGTCCCTGGCACATGGCCCGGATGATCGAGGCGGCGGACGCCTTCCCGATGAACCTGGCCTTCGCCGGCAAGGGCAATGCCTCCCAGCCCAAGGCGCTGGAGGAAATGGTGCGCGCCGGCGCTTGCGCGCTGAAACTGCACGAGGACTGGGGCACCACGCCCGCCGCCATCGACTGCTGCCTCTCGGTGGCGGACGCATTCGACGTGCAGGTGATGATCCACACCGACACGCTCAACGAGAGCGGCTTCGTGGAGGACACCATCGCCGCCTTCAAGGGCCGCACCATCCACGCCTTCCACACCGAAGGGGCGGGCGGGGGCCACGCGCCGGACATCATCAAGGTGGCCGGCCTGCCGAACGTGCTGCCGTCCTCCACCAATCCGACCCGGCCCTACACCCGCAATACCATCGACGAGCATCTCGACATGCTGATGGTGTGCCATCACCTCTCGCCTTCGATCCCCGAGGATCTGGCCTTCGCCGAGAGCCGCATCCGCAAGGAGACCATCGCGGCGGAGGACATCCTGCACGACATCGGCGCGCTCTCCATGATGAGCTCAGACAGCCAGGCCATGGGCCGGGTGGGCGAGGTGGTGATCCGCACCTGGCAAACGGCGGACAAGATGAAGCGCCAGCGCGGCGCCCTGCCGGGCGAGAGCGGCGATAACGACAACCTGCGGGCGCGCCGCTACATCGCCAAATATACCATCAACCCGGCCATCGCCCATGGCATGTCGCGCCACATCGGCTCGGTGGAAGCGGGCAAGCTCGCCGATCTCGTGCTGTGGTCGCCGGCCTTCTTCGGCGTGAAGCCGGACCTCGTGCTGAAGGGCGGGGCCATCGCGGTTGCGCAGATGGGCGATCCCAACGCCTCCATCCCCACGCCCCAGCCGGTGCACTACCGCCCCATGTTCGGCGCCTATGGCCGGGCCCGCACCCACACCAGCCTGACCTTTGTCTCCAAAATGGCGGTGGAGGACGGCCTGGCGGCCCGGCTCCAGACCGCCAAGACGCTGGTGGCGGTGGAGAATGTGCGCTCCGGCATCGGCAAGAAAGACATGGTGCTGAACGGCGCGACGCCCCAGATCGAGGTGGATCCGGAGACCTACGACGTGCGCGCGGACGGCGAACTGCTGATCTGCGAGCCGGCGGATGTACTTCCCATGGCGCAACGCTACTTTTTGTTCTAAGCGAGGCGGGATAAGAGGCCTGCGCGCGGGAGGGCGCGCCACCGGAGCAGCACTATGATCCGTTCGACCAAGATTGTCCGGCACCTGGGCGTTCGCTTGGACCTTGTGGCCGATACCATCACGCTCGACCACCAGGGGCGCCACCGGCGTCGCGTCACCCTGACCGCGGATGGCGGCCTGGAGTTCCTGCTCGACCTCGACCGCGCCGTGGTGATGGACGACGGCGACGCCATGGAATTGGAGGACGGCCGTCTTGTCCAGGTGAAGGCGGCGCCCGAGAAGATGCTCGAGGTGACTACCTTCAACCCGCTGCGGCTGATGCGTGCGGCTTGGCACCTGGGCAATCGCCATGTGCCGACCGAGATCACTCCGGAGGCGATCTACATCATCGAGGACGCGGTGATCGAGAGCATGCTGCGTGGCCTGGGCGCCTCCACCAAGCAGGTGGTGCGTCCCTTCAAGCCGGAGCGCGGTGCCTATGAGGCCGCCCTGGCCCACAGCCTGGATGGCGAGGAGGCCGGCCACGCCGAGGGCTCGGAGCATCCGCACCACCACACCACCGACGTGCGCAAGGGCGAGACCATCGCGCAGCACGGCCCGCTGGGCGAGCGCTATGTCGAGCAGGCCCATAACCACGAGCATGATCACGACCATGCGCATGGCGAAGGCTGCGGCTGCGGGGACCACAAGCATACCCATGACTGATGCCGGCGGGGCGGACGGCCCCGCGCCGCAAGGCGCGCTGGCGCTGTTCGCCTGGCTCTCCCCCGGCTTTCCGGTCGGGGCCTATGCCTATTCCCATGCGCTGGAATGGGCGGCGGAAGCCGGCGACGTCACCGACGAGGCGAGCCTGAAGTCTTGGCTCGCCGATCTTCTCCTGCACGGCTTCGGCCGCGCCGACGGCATCCTGCTGTGCCACGCCTATGCGGCGGGTGCGGCGGGCGATCTCGCCGCGCTGGCGGCGGTGAACGCCCGGGCAGTGGCGCTGGCCCCTTCCGCAGAACTGCGGCTGGAGACCAGCCAGCAGGGCCGCAGCTTCCTCGATGCGGTGAAGGCGGCCTGGCCGCGTCCCGGCCTTGATGCCGCGGCGGCGGCGCTTCCCCCGGATGTGGCCTATCCCGTCGCGGTGGGCTATGCGGCCGTCGTTCACGGCGTGGCGCAGGCGACCGTGCTGGAGGCTTTCCTGTTTTCCGTCATGCAGACCCTGGTGTCGGCGGCGCTGCGGCTCGCGCCCATCGGCCAGACGGCGGGCACCCGCGTGGTGGCCGGGCTGATGGCGCCGGTTCAGGCGCTGGCCGTGGACATTCCCGGCCTCACGCTGGATGATCTCGGCACCGCCACGTTCCGGGCCGACCTTGGCAGCATGCGGCACGAAACCCAATATACGAGGCTGTTTCGATCATGAGCGGATCCGGCACGAGCGCGTCCAGCAACGGCCCCCTGCGGGTGGGCATCGGCGGCCCGGTGGGGTCGGGCAAGACGGCGTTGATGGAAGCGCTCTGCAAGACCTTCCGCGACCGCTACAATATCTGCGCCATCACCAATGACATCTACACCAAAGAGGACGCACGCCTCCTCACTGTGGCCGGCGCCCTGGAGCCGGAGCGCATCCTGGGGGTGGAGACGGGCGGCTGCCCGCATACGGCGATCCGCGAGGATGCCTCCATCAACCTGCGCGCGGTGGCGGACATGCAGGCGAAATTCCCCGGCCTGGAGATCGCCCTGATCGAGAGTGGCGGCGACAATCTCGCCGCCACCTTCTCGCCGGAGCTTGCCGATCTGACCATCTATGTCATCGACGTGGCTGGGGGCGAGAAGATCCCGCGCAAGGGCGGGCCGGGCATCACCCGCTCCGATTTTCTGGTGGTGAACAAGACCGACCTTGCCCCGCTGGTGGGCGCCGACCTCTCCATCATGGAAGCGGACACGCAGCGCATGCGCGCCGGCCGGCCTTACGTCTTCGCCGCCATCCGCCACGGCAAGGGCGTGGCGGAGGTGGCGGAGTTCATCGAGAAGGCGGGCGGCCTGACCGCCGCCTGATCGAAGGCCGGAGATTCGCATTTTCCGCCGCGCTGCGGGCGCGGCGCCTTGCCGCCGGAGCACGTCCATGGCCGACCCCTCAGCGCTGCCGACCGGACCCGCCGATGCGGCCGGCCGCCTCGTATTGCCGGCCGCCGCGCGCAACCGCGATCCCATCCTGGGCGTCCTCGGGCCGCTTCTGCCGGCGTCCGGCCTCGTCCTGGAGATCGCCAGCGGCTCCGGCGAGCACGCGGTGCATTTCGCCCGGGCGCTGCCCGGCATCGTCTGGCAGCCGTCGGACCCCGTCGCCGAGGCGCGAACCTCCATCGCCGCCTGGACCGCGGCCGAGCGCACGCCCAACGTCCGCCCGCCGCTGGCCCTGGATACGGCCCAGTGGCCTTGGCCGCTGGACCGCGCGGACGCGATCGTATGCATCAACATGATCCACATCAGTCCCTGGGGGGCGACGCAGGGCCTGATGCGCGGCGCGGGCGATCTGCTGCCGCCCGGCGGCGTGCTCTATCTCTACGGGCCCTATCTGCGCGCTGGCATGCCCACGACCGAGGGCAATCAGGCGTTCGACGCCGACCTCAAGCGCCGGAACCCGGCCTGGGGCCTGCGGCTGCTGGAGGATGTGGCGGCTCTTGCCGCCGAGCACGGCCTCAGGCTGGAGCAGGTGACGGAGATGCCGGCGAACAACCTTTCGGTGGTGTTCAGGCGCTCATGAGGCGGACGGCGCCGCCAGGTCGCACAGCTTCTCCACATTGGCCCGATGCACCGCCGCATAGGGTTCGAAATACTCCACCATTCCGGCCGCGAACTCGTCCGCCAGGAATTCCTTCAGCTCCAGGGCCGCCAGCGCCGGATAGGTCTGGCAGGCGAGCAGGCGGTGCAGATAGGTGCGCGTCGCGGCGATCAGGCTGGGCGAATAGCCGCCGGCGGCGATGGTCTCGGGCGCGCCGTGGTTGGGCAGGATGCTGGTGAGTGGCCAGTGAGCCATCTCCGCCAGGTTCTCAAGATGGATCGCGAGGCGGTCAGGCTCATCCACGTAGGTGATGGGGTCTTCCAGCGTGTCGCCGGCCAGCAGCAGGCCGTCCGGCAGCAGCGCCACCGTGCCGTCGCGGCTGTGAATGTCTGCCTGCCGAAGTGTGACCCGAACGGTGCCGACCTGGAGTTCAAGCATGCCGGTGAAGGTGCGGTTCGGCAATACGAGGGGGCAGATGGGCGGGTCGCCGGCTTCCAGGGCCGCACGCTTCTCGGTGAGGATCTCGGCGGTGAGCGTGTTGGCGATAATCTCGCAATCGGCGAACACCTCGTTGCCCGCCACATGGTCATCGTGCCAGTGGCTCAGCACCACGGTGAGGTGCCGTGCCCCTTCCGCTTCCACCGTGCGGCGGATGATGCGGGCATGCTCCAGCGAGACGTGGGTGTCATAGATGAGGGCATGCTCACCGGAAACCACTGCATAGGAGCAGATGCCGAGCGCGTAGGCGCCGTCGTCCAGCCAGTTGGGGGCTTCGCTCCACAGCCGTGCACCCGGGACGCGCCCGTCATAGAAGGCGAGCACGTTCGAGGCGGGCCGGAGCACACGCAGGGTCGAGCCGGGAGAGGCGAAGGTCATGGCGGCCTCCCGTGCCGCGATCTATTCGGCAGCTTCCTGCGCATGCCCCAGGCGATGGGCGAGGGTGGCGAGCAGGTCGCGCGCGGCGTCCGCGATCACCGTGCCGGGCGGGAAGATGGCTTCCGCACCGGCGGCCTTCAGCGCGTCATAGTCCTGCGGCGGCACCACGCCGCCCACCACCACCATGATGTCGCCGCGCCCTTCCGCCTCCAGCGCGCTCTTGAGCGCGGGCACAAGGGTGAGATGGCCGGCGGCGAGCGAGGAGATGCCCACCACGTGCACGTCATTCTCCACCGCCTGCCGGGCGGCTTCCTCCGGCGTGGCGAACAAGGGGCCGATGTCCACGTCGAAGCCGAGATCGGCGAAGGCGGAGGCGATCACCTTCTGGCCGCGATCGTGGCCGTCCTGGCCCACCTTGGCCACCAGGATGCGGGGGCGGCGGCCTTCATTGTGCTCGAACGCCTCGGTCAGGCGCTGCACCTCGCCCACCTTGTCGGTCATGGCGCCGGCCTCCCTCTTGTAGACGCCGGAGATGGCGCGGATTTCCGCCCGGTGGCGGCCGAACACGCTTTCCAGCGCGTCGGAAATCTCGCCGACGGTGGCCTTGGCGCGGGCGGCGTCGATGGCGAGCGCCAGGAGATTGCCATTGCCCTTCGCACCGTTGGTGAGCGCCTCCAGCGCGCTCGCGACGCCCTGCGGGTCACGCTCGGCCTTCAGGCGCCTCAGCTTCTCGATCTGCGCCGTGCGCACGGCGGAATTGTCCACCTTCAGCACGTCGATGGGCGTCTCGCGCTCGGGCTTGTACTTGTTGACGCCCACCACGGTCTGCGCGCCGCCGTCGATGCGGGCCTGGGTGGTGGCCGCCGCCTCCTCGATGCGCAGCTTGGGAATGCCGGCCTCGATGGCCTTGGCCATGCCGCCCAGCGCCTCCACCTCCTGGATATGGTCCCACGCCTTGGCGGCGAGGTCGGCGGTCAGCTTCTCCACGAAGAAGGCGCCGCCCCAGGGGTCGATCTGGCGCGTGGTGCCGCTCTCCTGCTGGAGCAGGATCTGGGTGTTGCGGGCGATGCGGGCGGAGAAGTCGGTGGGGAGCGCCAGGGCCTCGTCCAGCGCATTGGTGTGCAGCGACTGGGTGTGGCCCTGGGTGGCGGCCATCGCCTCCACCATGGTGCGGATGACGTTGTTGAACACGTCCTGCGCGGTCAGGCTCCAGCCGGAGGTCTGCGAGTGGGTGCGCAGCGGCAGGGACTTCGGGTTCTTTGCCCCGAGGTCGGTCATCAGGCGGGTCCACAGGAGGCGGGCGGCGCGCAGCTTCGCCACCTCCATGAAGAAGTTCATGCCGATGGCCCAGAAGAAGCTGAGGCGCGGCGCGAAGGCGTCGATGGGCAGGCCGGCTTTCGCCCCCGCGCGCACATATTCGACGCCGTCCGCCAGCGTATAGGCCAACTCCAGGTCCTGCGTCGCCCCGGCTTCCTGCATGTGGTAGCCGGAAATGGAGATGGAGTTGAAGCGCGGCATCTCCTTCGAAGTGAAGGCGAAGATGTCGGAGATGATGCGCATGGAAGGTGAGGGCGGATAGATATAGGTGTTCCGCACCATGAATTCTTTGAGGATGTCGTTCTGGATGGTGCCGGAAAGCTTGGCCGCCGGAACGCCCTGTTCCTCCGCCGCCACCACGAACAGGGCCAGGATCGGCAGCACCGCGCCGTTCATGGTCATGGACACGCTCATCTGGTCCAGCGGAATGCCGGAGAACAGGGTGCGCATGTCATAGATGCTGTCGATGGCCACCCCGGCCATACCCACGTCGCCGGCGACGCGCGGATGATCGCTGTCATAGCCGCGGTGAGTGGCGAGGTCGAAGGCCACCGAGAGGCCCTTCTGCCCGGCCGCGAGGTTGCGGCGATAGAAGGCGTTGGAATCCTCCGCCGTGGAGAAGCCGGCATATTGCCGGATGGTCCACGGCTGGGTGGCGTACATGGTGGGGTAGGGGCCGCGCAGGAAGGGTGCGATGCCGGGATAGGTGTCGATGAAGGACAGGCCTGCGATGTCCGCCGGGCCGTAAAGGCCCTTCACCGGAATGCCTTCCGGCGTCATCCAAGGCGCGGGCGCATCGGCCGGCTGCGCAAGGTCCGGCGCGCGCCAGGCGATCTCGGCGAAGGCGGGCAAGCGGCTCATGGCGGTCATCCTACCTTATTTCGGGCCTTATCGCGCGGCCCGTCCTTGATCCCTTGGTCCGGCAACCCGCCGGCCCGCTCCCGTCCGCGTCTCAGCGCCCGCCGATCCGCAGCGCCGCATGCGCCTCGGTCAGCGCCGCGAGCACGTCGCAGCCTGCCGAGATGAAGCCGTCCACGCCCGCCGCCCGCCAGGCGGCCTCGTGCTCGCCGCCCCGGCCGGCGAGCCAGACCTGGGCCGCGCCGGCATTCTTGAGCGCGGTGGCGGCGGCAGTGGCGTCGGCGGCATAGATCTCGTCGGAGGAGGCGAGGCAGGCGACGGGCGTGCCGGAGACGGCGAAAGCGGCAACCACATCATCGAGACCCGCATAGCCGTCGGTGACGGTGACGCCGAGCCCGCCGGCCTCGAACAGCGCCTTGGCGAAGCCCGCGCGGGCGGTGAAGGCGGCGATCGGGCCGAGCGTGGCCAGGAACACGTGCGGGTTGCCGGCCTGCTCGGCCGCATCGCGCAGCGCCTCGAACGGCTCGGCGAGGCGGTGGGGGGCAAGGGCCTTGTCGGTGGGCGGGTTCTCGCGCGCCGGGACGGGGGCCAGCACCTCCGGCACGCCCTGGCCGAGGATGGGGAATTCCGACGTGCCGGTCAGCGGCTCCTTGCGGGTGGCGATGTCCCTGGCGCGGCGGTCGCGGGCGGCGGCGATCTCCCCCGGCCACCAGCCGCTTTCCAGCGCGTCGGCGAGCCCGCCCTGGCGCTCGATGGCGCGGAACAGTTCCCACGCCGCTCCGGCGAGGCCGTCGGTATGGGCTTCCACGGCGCCGGCGCCCGCGCTCGGGTCGGCCACGCGGTGGAGTTGGCTTTCCTCCAGCAGGATAAGCTGGGTGTTGCGGGCGAGGCGGCGCGCCTGGGCATCCGGCAGGCCGAGGGCCTGGGTGAAGGGCAGCACGGTCAGGCTGTCCGCCCCGCCGACACCGGCGGCAAAGGCGGCGATGGTGCCGCGCAGCAGGTTCACATAGGGATCGCGCCGGGTGAGCGAGCGCCAGGCGGTGGTGGCGTGCACCTTCAGCGGCGTCTCCGGCAGGCCCGCCTCGCGCAGCACCGCGCCCCACAGCAGGCGGATGGCGCGGAATTTGGCGATGGTGGCGATCTGGTTCACGTCGGCGGTGAGCGCCACGTCGATGCGTCGCGCCGCTTCCTCCAGCGGGAAGCCGCCGGTCTCCAGCGCGCGCAGATAGGCCACGGCGGCCGCCAGCACGGCGGCTAGTTCCTGGGCATCGGTGGCGCCGGCGGCATGGTGCACGGCGCCGTCCGCCCGCAGCAGCGGGCCGGAGAAGCCGCGCGCCTTCAGCAGCGCGGCGGTTTCCGCCACGCGATGCGAGAGCATGGCCCACGGCATGGGCGCGGCGCCCACGGCGGCGAGGTCGGCCAGCGGATCGAGGCCGAAGGAGACGTCGAGCGCGGCCGGGTCGAGGTCGCGCTCCGCGACCAGATCGGCATAGGCAAGGGCATTCTCGCGACCCCGGAAGCGCCCGCTTTCCAGCCTGACGCCGATGAGGTCCAGCATTACGCCGCCGAGGATGTGCCCCAAAGGGGCTCCGCCGGGCAGGCCGAAGCCATGGGCGGCGGGGGACGAGGCGAAGACCAGGGTGAGGCCCGAGGCCCCGCCCTCCAGATCCTCGATCGCCTGGGCATTGGCGGCGGCGGGGTCCGGCTGGTCGACGCGGGCGCTGATGGTCCAGGGCGCGCCCGCCGCGCGGCCGGCGACGGGTTGGGCATTGGCCTTGCGCACCGGCAGGGCGTCGAGGGCGAGGCCCTCGGCGGTGCGGGTAACGAGGCGCTTGTCATAGGGCGCGCCCTTCAGCACGCCGTCCACGAGCTTCAGCCAGTCCTCGCGCGTGACCGGCGCGAGGTCGGTGGCGAAGGGGAGGGGTGCGGTCATGGTGTCGCCCTCATTTGCCTCGCCGTCAGGCGAATTCCAGGATCACCGCGTCCACGGCGAGGCTGTCGCCGGCCTTGGCATGCACAGCCTTGATGGTGCCGTCGCGTTCGGCCCGCAGCACGTTTTCCATCTTCATGGCTTCCACCACGGCCAGCGCCTCGCCCGCCTTCACCTCCTGGCCGGGGGTGACGGCGATGGAGACCACGAGGCCAGGCATGGGGCAGAGCACTTCCTTGCCGCCGGCGCCGGTCACCTTCTCCGGCATTAGCAGGGCCAGCGCCGCCTCGCGCTCGGTATAGACCCGCGCCTTCACCGCCACGCCCTGGTGGGCGAGGGCGACGCCGTTGGGGATGGAGCGCACCTGCACGCTGGCGGGCTTGCCCGAGACCGTGCCGGTCCACACCAGGTCGCCCGGCTTCCAGGTGGTGAGCAGGGTGTAGGTGTTGGTCACCTCGCCGCCCCAGGTGAGCAACTGGACCTGGAAGCCGCCGTCGATGGCGTCGATCTCGGCCGACTGGAGCTGCACGCCGCCCTCGCCGGCGAGCTGCACCACGCGGCGGCGGTCGAAGGTCACCGGCGTGCCGGAGATCTGGCCGGAAATCTTGCGCTTGCGGGCGTTGAGCACGTGGTCGATGGTCGCCGCCACCGCGCTCAGCGTGTGCGCCGTCTCGCCGGCGGCGGCGCGGGGGTGGAAGCCGTCGGGATATTCCTCGGCGATGAAGCCGGTGGAGAGCCGGCCCTCGCGCCAGCGCGGATGCGCCATCAGGGCGGAGAGGAAGGGAATGTTGTGGCCGATGCCGTCGATGGCGAAGGCATCGAGCGCATCGCCCTGGGCCTCGATCGCGGCGAGGCGGGTGGGGGCGTGCGTCACTAGCTTGGCGATCATCGGGTCGTAGAACAGGGAGATTTCCCCGCCCTCATAGACGCCGGTGTCGTTACGGACGGTGATGCCGTCGTGCACGCCTTCCGCTGGCGGGCGGTAGGTCACGAGGCGGCCGGTGGAGGGCAGGAAGTTGCGGAACGGGTCTTCGGCATAGACCCGGCCTTCCACCGCCCAGCCGTTGAGCTTCACGCCGTCCTGGGTGATGGCCAGCGGCTCGCCGGCGGCGACGCGGATCATCTGCTCGACAAGGTCGATGCCGGTGATGAGCTCGGTGACCGGATGCTCCACCTGGAGGCGGGTGTTCATTTCCAGGAAATAGAAGCTCTTGTCCTGGCCGGCGACGAATTCCACCGTGCCGGCGCTGTCGTAGCCCACCGCCTTGGCCAGCGCGACGGCCTGCTCGCCCATTTGTCTGCGGGTGGCTTCGTCCAGCAGCGGGGAGGGGGCTTCTTCCACCACCTTCTGGTTCCGGCGCTGGATGGAGCACTCGCGCTCGCCCAGATAGATGACGTTGCCGTGCTTGTCGCCCAGCACCTGGATCTCGATGTGCCGGGGATCGACGATGAACTTCTCCACGAACACCCGGTCGTCGCCGAAGGAGGACTTGGCCTCGCTCTTGGCGCGGTCGAAGCCGTCCTGCACCTCGGCGCGGGAATAGGCGATGCGCATGCCCTTGCCGCCGCCGCCGGCGGAGGCCTTGATCATCACCGGATAGCCGATCTCGTCGGCGATCCTGGCGGCCTCCTCGCCATTCTCGATCACGCCGAGATGGCCGGGCACGGTGGAGACCTTGGCCGCCGCCGCTGCCTTCTTGGATTCGATCTTGTCGCCCATGGCGTCGATGGCATGGGGATTGGGGCCGATGAAGACGATGCCGGCTTCGGCCAGCGCGCGCGGGAAGGCGGCGCGCTCTGACAGGAAGCCGTAGCCGGGATGCACCGCCTCGGCCCCGGTCTGCTTGCAGGCCTCGATGATCTTTTCGATGATCAGATAGGACTGCGCCGCCTGGGGCGGTCCGATATGCGCCGCTTCGTCCGCCATCTCCACATGGAGGGCGTCCTTGTCAGCGTCGGAATAGACGGCCACCGTCTTGATGCCCATCTTGCGCGCCGTCTTGATGACGCGGCAGGCGATCTCGCCCCGGTTCGCGATCAGGATTTTCGAGAACATGCGTTCGGTCCCCAGCGCCGGAGGCGCGTATTTCGTCCCTGGAGGCCGTGACGGCCATCCTTGAGCGTCGCCGGTTCGGCGCCGCGTGGAGGCCCGGGACGCGCCCGGGCCCGACGAGCCCTAGAGCGGCAGGTTGTCGTGCTTCTTCGCCGGCAGCTCCTGCTGCTTGGAACGCAGCATGGCGAGCGCGCGGGCGATGCGCCGACGGGTGGAATGGGGTTTGATGACTTCGTCGATATAGCCCCGTTCCGCCGCCACGAAGGGCGACAGGAAGCGTTCCTCGTAATTCCGGGTCTGGGCGGCGATCTTGTCCGGGTCGCCCATGTCGGCGCGGAAGATGATCTCCACCGCCCCCTTGGCGCCCATCACCGCGATCTGCGCGGTGGGCCAAGCATAGTTCACGTCGCCGCCCACATGCTTGGAGGCCATCACGTCATAGGCACCGCCGAAGGCCTTGCGGGTGATGACCGTGACCAGCGGCACGGTGGCCTGGGAATAGGCGAACAGCAGCTTAGCGCCATGCTTGATGAGGCCGCCATACTCCTGCGCCGTGCCGGGCAGGAAGCCGGGCACGTCGACGAAGGTGACGATTGGGATCTCGAAGGCGTCGCAGAAGCGCACGAAACGCGCGGCCTTGCGCGAGGCGTCGGCATCCAGCACGCCGGCCAGCACCATGGGCTGGTTGGCGACGAAGCCTACCGTGCGGCCCTCGATGCGGCCGAAGCCGGTGACGATGTTGCGTGCGTAGGCCGCCTGGATCTCGAAGAAGTCGCCCTCGTCGACCGTCTTCAGGATCAGCTCCTTGATGTCGTAGGGCTTGTTCGGATTGTCCGGGACCAGGGTGTCCAGGCTCTCGTCGATGCGGTCGGGTTCGTCGAAGGACGGCCATTCCGGCACGCCCACCTTGTTGTTGAGCGGCAGGAAATCGATCAGCCGCCGGGTCTGGAGCAGCATCTCCACGTCATTCTCATAGGCGCCGTCGGCCACCGAGGACTTGGTGGTGTGCACCTTGGCGCCGCCCAGCTCTTCCGCCGTGACGGTCTCGTTGGTCACCGTCTTCACCACGTCCGGGCCGGTGACGAACATGTAGCTCGTGTCGCGCACCATGAAGATGAAGTCGGTCATGGCCGGGGAGTAGACGTCGCCGCCGGCGCACGGGCCCATGATGAGCGAGATCTGCGGGATGACGCCGGAAGCGATGACGTTGCGCTTGAACACCTCGCCATAGCCGCCGAGCGCGGCCACGCCTTCCTGGATGCGGGCGCCGCCGGCATCGAACAGGCCGATGATGGGTGCGCGGGTCTTCAGCGCCAGGTCCTGGATCTTGATGATCTTCTGCGCGTGCGCCTCGGACAGGGAGCCGCCGAACACGGTGAAGTCCTTGGCGAAGACGAAGACCTGCCGGCCGTTGACCGTGCCCCAGCCGGTGACCACGCCGTCGCCGGGGATCTTCTGGGTCTCCATGCCGAAGTCGATGCAGCGGTGCTGCACGAAGGTATCGAACTCCTCGAACGAGCCGCGGTCCAGCAGCAGTTCGATGCGCTCGCGCGCCGTGAGCTTGCCGCGGGCGTGCTGCGCGTCGATGCGCTTCTCGCCGCCGCCGAGCCGGGCGACGCCGCGCCGGTTCTCAAGCTCTTCCAGGATTTCCTTCATATGCAACCCCCGCCGGTTCCCCGTCGGTCCTCACTGTAGCGATGGCGAACCCTCAAGGAAAAGCCCGCTGAAGGGTTCGGGCACAAAGAATGGTACCGGCCGAAGCCGCATGCGTTGCGCCACCTCAAGGCTCGCTAGCAGGTGCAAAGCCAATGTTGAAGATGTAAAAGAACCATGATGCCAATTGTAAAAAATTAGCAATTCGAGGAGGGGCCATGCGGCAAAAGGTTTTCGCCGGCCACGCGGTGCGGCGGCTGAGGGAGAAGCTCAATCTCAAGCAGACGGAGCTGGCGACCCGCTTGCAGGTGTCACCCTCCTATATCAACCAGATCGAGAGCAACCAGCGCCCGCTGACCGCCCCGGTGCTGATCGCCATCAGCCGCGCCTTCGGCGTGGACATCACCACCTTCGGCGCCGACGACCTCGACCGCATCGTCGCCGATCTGCGCGAGACCGCCGCCGATCCCCTGTTCCGCGATCTCGATCTCGGCGTGCAGGACATGAAGGCGGTGGCCAACCTTTCGCCCGCCTTCGCCCATGCCTTTCTGCGTATGCACGTCGCTCTGCGCCGCACCGCCGAATGGCGGGCCTCGTTGGACGACATGCTCACCGCCGGGGGCGCCGGGGCGGACGAGGCCAAGCTCATCCCTTACGAGGAGGTGCGCGACTATTTCCATTACATCGACAATTACGTGGACGAGCTGGACTGCGCCGCAGAAGACCTCGCCGAGCGCCTCGGCGTGCTCGCCGGCCATGACCCCGCCGCCGTCTTCACGGCCCATCTCGCCCGCGCCTATCAGGTGAGCGTGGAGGCGGGGCCGACCGATCCGCAGGCGCCGCTGTCGGCTTATGACGCCAGGGCGAGGCGCCTTGTGCTGTCCGGCGCGCTGGCGCCGCAAGGCCGGGCCTTCCGCCTCGCCGCCGCCATCGCGCAACTGGAGCATGGGGCGCTGGTGGACCGGCTGCTGGCGAGCGCCGGCTTCCGCAGCCAGACGGCGGGGGAGATCGGGCGGCTGGCCTTGCTCAACTATGTGGCGGGTGCGCTGATCCTGCCCTACCGCCGTTTCCTCGCGCTTGCCCGTGCGCGGCGGCACGATCTCGACCGGCTGGTGCTGGAGACGGGGGCGAGCCTGGAGCAGGTGTGCCACCGTCTCTCCACCCTCCAGCGGCCGGGCGCGCGGGGCGTGCCGTTCTATTTCGCCAAGGTGGACCGGGCGGGCAACACAGTGAAACGCCACAGCGCCACCCGCTTCCAGTTCGCCCGCCATGGCGGCGCCTGCCCGGTGTGGAACGTGCACCAAGCCTTCGAGGCCGGCGGGCAGACGCTGGTGCAACTGGGCGAGATGCCGGACGGCGTGCGCTATCTCTGCCTTGCCCGCGGCATCTCCACGCCGACGCTGCGCTACGGCCAGCCGCCGCGCGTCCATGCGCTGGCGCTGGGCTGCGAGGTCTCGTTCGCCGACGACATGGTCTATGCGGACGGGCTGGACATGAAGGCGGCGCCGGTGGCGCGGCTCGGCGTCTCGTGCCGCATCTGCCCACGGCGCGACTGCGACCTGCGCGCCTTCCCGCCGCTCGATCGCGACATCCGCACCGATCCGGCGGTGCGCGGTGTCATCCCGTTCGAGATTCTGTGAGGCTCAGAAGGTGCGGCCGTTGCGGGCGGGGGTGGCCGGTGCCCGCGTGCCGAGCGGCGGCAGCTTGGCCGAGAAGCGCTCCCAGGCATAGGTGAGGCGCTTGGCGGCGTGGCGCATCACCTTGCGGTTGCGCAGCCGGATGCCCCAGTCGAGCCACTTGAGCGCCCTGCGGAACCGTCGCAGCGCGCGCGGATGGAGATAGGGCAGCAGGGTCTCAAGTTCCTCCCGCGCCTCTGGAATGGCGGCGTAATCGCAATCCTGCGTCGCCGCGCGCAGCCGCTCCACGGCGATGGCCAGGAAGCGCGGCAGCACCACCTTGGCGCCGAGGTCGTAGCCGGTGGCGGCATTGCGCGGAAACGCCTCGATCAGCTTCTGCGCGAAGATGAGGCGCGAGCGCGTCATGCGCGGCGAGCGGCTGGCCGAGGTGCCGTGCATCCGCCACGCCGAAAGGGCTTCCGGCACATAGAGGTTGAGATAGCGCGCGCGCAGCAGGCGCAGGAAGAAGTCGTCGTCCTCATAGCCGGACAGGCGTTCGTCGAACCCGCCCACGGCCTCGCTGGCGGAACGGCGGAACAGCGCGGCGGAGGGCAGGATGAACATGTCCTGCGCCAGGCAGTCGAACACGTTGGTCTTGGGGTGGACGACCCCCATGTCGGCCATCAGGCACTGGCGGGTGAGGCCGCCGGTCTCGTCCAGTTCGTCGAGGTCGCTGTAGACCCAGCCGATGCGCTCGGCGTCGGGGTGCGTGAGGAAGGGCTGCTCCAGCACTTCCAGGTGACGCGGGTACCAGAAATCGTCCTGGTCCAGCAGCGCGATGAGCGAGGAGCGGGCATGGGCGATGCCGAAATTGCGCGCGGAGGACTGCCCGCCATTGGGCTTGCTCAGCAGGGTGACGGGGAGGGTGCGCGCCAGTTCGCGCACCACGTCGGCCCCGCCGTCGGTCGAGCCGTCGTCCACCACGATGATCTCGTCCGGCGGCCGGGTCTGATTGACCACGGAGGCAATGGCCTCGGCGATGAAGCGGCGGCCGTTGTAGAGGGGGATGATGGCGGCAATGGTATGCCGCGTCTGGCTGCTGCCCTCCAGCAGCGGTCCGCCCTGCGGATCCGCAGCCGAGATCGGAACCGCCGTGCGGGTATGGGCGGGAGCCATGTGTTCCAAAATCCAAACCCCACGTCAGGTCTGCCGTTGGCGTGCGCCGGCATCCGTGCCGCGCAACCGCCGAACAGCAATGCCGCCCCGCAACGAAACGCGAAAGCTCATCCTTCGTTCCGCCGCGATCCGCAAGCGCCGGCCGAAAAGCTCTCTTTAGAACGTTTCCTTCTCGCTACCATTACCCCCGAAGCGGGCCGGCCGCAAATGCCGCAGTGGTAGCGTGGGACAGTTCCGCTGCCGGTGGGTGGTGGGTAAGCGGCGCAACCGCGGATGTTTCCCCGCTCCGACGCAATAACGCCACGGTGACACCGGACATACCTGCATCTTCCGCGATGGTCTGGTGGGCCGGGAGCATGACGATGGGTTTATCGTTGCGTAGCGCTGGGGCGGCTGCCCTGGTGTGGGTGTGTGGGGCGACGGCGGCTCTGGCCGCGCCCGGTTTCACGACGGGGAACGTGAATATGCGGGCGGGGCCGGACACGGCCTATCCGCGCGTGGCGGTGATTCCCCGCGGCCAGCCGGTGGAGATCGTCGGCTGCCTCGGCAACCAGTCCTGGTGCGACGTGATCTGGGGGCCGAGCCGCGGCTGGGTCTATGGCGACTACCTCGCTTTCATGTACCAGGGCCGCACGGTGCTGGTGCCGGAATATGCGCCGGTGATCGGCATTCCGGTGGTCGGCTTCAGCTTCAACAATTATTGGGGCTCCTATTACCGTGGCGCGCCGTGGTGGAACCAGTATGGCCGCTGGCAATACTACCAGCCGCGCCCGCGTCCCGGCTGGGGTGCGCCGCCCCCGGGGCCGGGGCCCCGTCCGCCCGGCTGGTGGCGGGACAACTATCGCCCAGGTCCCTATCCCGGACCGGGCGGCGGCTATCAGGGGCATCCCGGGTGGCATGGCCAACCGGGATGGCAGGGTCAGCCAGGATGGCAGGGCCAGCCGGGCCGCCCGCCGGGTCAGCCCGGCTGGTAGGCAGCAGCCGAGCCGTCCGCCTGCGCCCTCGCCGGCACAGCCCCGGGGCAGCAGCCGCGCGCGCCCAGCGCGCCGCCTGGCCCGCTTCAGGGCCGCCCGCCGAGCCAGTCACATCCAGCGGGGGCCTGCATGGCCCCCGCTTCCGTTCCGATGATCCGGCCCATCGCCGCATAGCCAGCCGGACGCAACCTGCTCTATAGCGTCGTCCATGCCGTACGCTCCCGCCCCCGTCTTCCGTTTTGCGCCATCGCCCACCGGGTTCATCCACGTGGGCAATGCCCGTACCGCGCTGCTCAACGCCCTGCTGGCGCGGCGGGCGGGTGGCACCTTCGTGCTGCGGTTCGACGATACGGACCTTGCCCGCTCCCGCGCCGAATATGCTGACGCCATCGCGCAGGATCTGGCCTGGCTCGGCATCCCGCCCGATCAGGTGGCCCACCAGTCCGCGCGCCTGCCGCTCTATGCCGCCGCTGCCGAGCGGCTGAAGGCGCAGGGCAGCCTCTATCCCGCATATGAAAGCGAAGACGAGCTGGACCTGAAGCGCGGCCTCCAGCGGGCTCGTGGCCTGCCGCCGGTCTACGACCGCGCGGCCCTCGCCTTGACGGATGCGGACCGGGCCCGCCTGGAGGCGGAAGGTCGCAAGCCGCACTGGCGCTTCAAGCTCGACCAGCGCGTGGTGGCCTGGGACGACGGCGTGCGCGGCCCCCAGCAGGTGGACACGGCAAGCCTGTCCGATCCGGTGCTGGTGCGGGCGGACGGCACCTATCTCTATACGCTGCCTTCGGTGGTGGACGACCTGGAGATGGGCGTGACCGACGTGGTGCGCGGCGAGGACCACGTCACCAACACGGCGGTGCAGATCGAGATCATCCAGGCCCTGGGCGGCACGGCGCCGCGCTTCGCCCACCACAATCTGCTTACCTTGCCCAATGGCGAGGGGCTGTCGAAGCGGCTCGGCCACCTTTCGCTCCGCGCCTTGCGCGAGGCGGGGCAGGAGGCGCTGGCGGTGGCCGCCCTTGCCGTACTGGTGGGCACGTCCGAGGCGGTGGTGCCGGTGGAGAGCCTTGACGT
This sequence comes from Azorhizobium doebereinerae UFLA1-100, assembly GCF_000473085.1. Taxonomy (GTDB): domain Bacteria; phylum Pseudomonadota; class Alphaproteobacteria; order Rhizobiales; family Xanthobacteraceae; genus Azorhizobium; species Azorhizobium doebereinerae. Next base: position 165,766 of record NZ_AXBA01000002.1, on the reverse strand, counting down.
GCTGGCGGGCAAGATCGCCCTCGACCACATTTCGCGCGCGCCGGCGCGCTTTGATCCCGACGACTTGCCGCAACTGACCGCACGCACGCTGCACCATCTGCCGTTCGCGGCAGTGGAGGCACGGCTGAAAGCGGCGGGACTTGCCGCGACCGAGGCCTTCTGGCTGGCGGTGCGCGGGAATCTCGCCACCTTCGCGGACGCCGCCGAATGGTGGGCCATCTGCACCGGCCCGCTGGTGCCCGCCGATGCCGGGGATGACGCGGCGTTCCTGGCGGCGGCGGCGGCGTGCCTGCCGCCCGAGCCCTGGGACCCGGGCACCTACAAGACGTGGATCGCGCAGGCCAAGCAGGCGGGCGGGCGCAGCGGCAGGGCGCTGTTCCACCCCATCCGCCTCGCGCTTACCGGCCGGGAGACCGGACCGGAGCTTGCGGCGCTGCTGCCGGTGATGGGACGGGCGCGGGTGGAGGGCCGGCTGGCCGGAAAGCTGGCCTGAGCAATACCGGCAGGGCGCGGGTGCCGCTCGGCCCCGGAAGCGGGAATGAAGAAAGGCCGGTGAGGCTCGCTCACCGGCCCTTGTCTTATTGGCCCTGGCCGCCAGTCGCCGGCACCATGCGGACCGGCCGCTGGCCGGGCTGCTCGGAGGCGGGGGCGAGCGGAGCGGTGTTGGTCGCGGAGGTGGGATCGAGCTGGCTGTTGCTGCTGCCGCTGCGCGACGAGGACGACGCCGTGCGGCCCTTGTTGCCTGCGGCCTGAGCCGGATCGCCGGCGGGGCGCGGCTGCGACATGGCCTTGGCCTGCTCCTCGGTGACGAGGATGTCGCCCTTCTCCAGCGTGGACTGGTCGTCGAGACCGGCGAGCGCCTGGGCCCAGGACTGGCCCGGGGCGCGGCAGGAGCAGCTGGAGACGAGCTGCTTGCGATAGAGCAGGGCGCTCGGTAGCGACATGTAGGGCTTGCCCGTCACCGAGGTGGCCTGCTGGATGTCCTCGCCGGGGTTGCGATAGGTGTAGAGTTGGGCTTCCGCCGCCGGGCACAAGCGCCGGCACAGCGCATCGTCGCTGGCGAACTTCGCCGGGATGGTGGCGTAGGAGATCGGGAAATAGAAGCCGTCGCAGGTGCGCACGCACACCGTGCGGTAGGTGGAGGACTTCGGCAGGTCCATGGGCTGGACATCCATGCCCGGTGCTTCCTCCGGCTCGGAGTTCACCGGCCCGCCGAACAGGGCCTCGAAGAAATTGCGCGGGCGGGCGGCCTGCCGGGTGGGTTGCGGGCCGACGATGTTCTGCGCCGCGGCCCGGTATTGCGGGCCGCAATTGTTCTGCGCCAGCGCCATGATCAGCTGGCGGCGCTGGCCGTCCTTGTCGCCATTGGACTTGTCGAGGCTGGCGATGGAGGCCCGCAGGCGGGAGATCTGGTCGTCCACCTGGTCGCACTGCGCCGGACGGGGCGGCCCCTGGAAGATGAAGAAGCCGCGCGGGGCTTCGCAGTTCATGCCCTTGGCCTGCGCCACCAACTGGTCGAGCTGGGCCCGCATCTGCTGGGCCTGAGCGGCGCGGGCCTGGGCCGCGGGGTCGACGCCCCGGTCGAGGGTGGCGAGCGCTCCCTCCAGTTGCATGCAGGAAGGCGCCTGAGCCTGCGCGGTCACCTGCGCCTGCCCCGCCGCCTGCGGCTGCGCCGTTGCCTGAGCCTGTGCTGCCGCCGGCGCCATGGCGAGCGCCGCCATGGCCAGACCAAACCACCTTACTGCTGTCATTCTCGTCCCTGCACCGGGCCCGTTGGAGATCTAGGGCGCTTATAGCCTCCCAAGAGGCACGCCAACGATGACCAAAGTTAGGACCGCACGAAATTCTTCGTGAACGTCAGCTCCGGCCGCGCATGCGGATGTTGAAGCTGTCGTAGGAATATTCCGCGATCTGCCACCACACCAGTTGCTCGGTGCGCATGGCCATCATGCTGTCCAGCGCCTTCTTGAAGGCCGGGTTTTGCGCGGCAAGCTCGTGATACAGCTCGAACGAGGCCTTGTAGCCGGCTTCCATGATCGGCTGCGGGAAGGCGCGCAGCTCCGCGCCTTGCTGCACCAGGCGGCGCAGCGCCGGCGGGTTCACCGCATCGTACTTCGCCAGCATCCAGTTGTTCGCCGCTTCGCAGGCGTTGCGCAGGATGGCCTGGTAGTGCTTCGGCAGCTTGTCCCACTGCTCCTGGTTGATGACCAGGTGCAGCATGGCGCCGCCCTCCCACCAGCCGGGGTAGTAATAGTATTTCGCCACCTTCACGAGGCCGAGCTTCTCGTCGTCATAGGGGCCGACGAACTCTGCCGCGTCGAGCGTGCCGCGCTCCAGCGAGGGATAGACGTCGCCGGGGGCGATCTGCTGCGGCACCACACCGAGCTTGGCCAGCACCTGCCCGCCGATGCCGCCGATGCGGAACTTCAGGCCCTTGAGGTCGTCGAGCGTGTTCAGTTCCTTGCGGAAGAAGCCGCCCATCTGGCAGCCGGAATTGCCAGCCGGGATGCCGAGGACATTGTAGTTCTTCAGCACGCCGTTGATGATCTCGTCGCCGCCGCCGAAATGCCACCAGGAGTGCTGCTGGCGCGAGTTGAAGCCGAACGGCACGCCGGTGCCGAAGGCGAGCGTCGGATCCTTGCCGATGTAGAAATAGGTCGCCGTATGGGCGCATTCCACCGAGCCGGTAGACACGGCATCGAGCGCCTGGAGGCCTCCGACGATCTCACCCGCCGGGAAGGTCTGGATCTGGAACTTGCCGTCGGTCGCCTCGGCCACCAGCTTGGCCAGCATCTGCGCGGTGCCGTAGATGGTATCCAGCGAGCGCGGGAAGGAAGAGGTGAGGCGCCACTTCACCTCAGGCGCCGTCTGGGCGATGGCCGGCATGGCGACGGCGCTCGAGGCGAGCGCAGCGGTCGCGGAAGCGCCGAGGAACCGGCGGCGTTGACGATCCATGATGTCTCCAGGGCGTCTTGGTTTTGTTGCGCGATCTGGTGTCACGCCGCGCGCACGGCGTCAATGTTTCGTCGCGTGACGGGCAGCGATGGCCGGCGGCGCCGATGCCGCATCTTCTGCGGAGGCCTCGCCCTCATTATATGAGCCGGGCCACTCTGTGAGGATTGCCGTCCCCATGACCTTGCCGACCTCCATTCCGCTGCGCGGTGCCTTGGCGTTTGCCGGCGCCCTGGCCCTGAGCCTTGCCGTCACCTGCGCGGACGCCGCCTCGCAGGAGCCGGACCCGATCTTCAAGAAGTCCACGGTGTGGAAGTTCATGACGCCGGACGACAAGCTGGCGGTCTATGGCATCGACGATCCGGTCGTGGCCGGGGTCGCCTGCCACTATACCGTTCCGGAGAAGGGCGGCGTGAAGGGCATGGTGGGCATCGCCGAGGAGGTGTCCGACATCTCGCTCGCCTGCCGGCAGGTCGGGCCCATCTCCTTCAAGGAGAAGTTCGAGCAGGGCGACGTGGTGTTCCGCCAGAGCCGGTCGCTGTTCTTCAAGAAGATGCAGATCGTGCGCGGCTGCGACGCCAAGCGCAACGTGCTGGTCTATCTGGTCTATTCGGACAAGCTGATCGAAGGCAGCCCGAAGAACTCCACCTCTACCGTGCCGATCATGCCGTGGGGCGCGTCCGGCGAGGTGCCGCGCTGCGCGGACTTCGTGAAGTGAGGGCGTGGCCGGCCGTTGAGGCCGGTCAGCGGGTGCAGGCGATGGCCACCACCGGGCTCTTGGCCTCGCTCTCGCCGCGGGCGATGGTGGTGACGCCGGTGGAGCCGGTGACCGCGATGCGGCCGAAGTCCAGCGCGCGGCCATACTCATGGGTGCGGCACCAGGCGTTGGCGACTTCCGCCCCACAGGGCTCGCCATTGGCGAGGCAGGTGTCCACGCCGTAGCCGTCGGAATTCTCGATCAGGAAGATGCGGGTATCGGCGGCCAGGGCCGCGGTGCCGGCGACCAGGCTGCCGGCGATCAGCAGCCACAGGCCCGCGCTGCGCGGACGGGACGGCAGGAGCCCGGAGCGGGACCGGGAAGCGAAGCTCGTCATGGGATGGACGGCGACCTTTGATCCGGAGGCTGGGGCCTCCGCTGGGGAACCGGCAGGGACGGGATGTGCCGCAGGCCGCCCTCTCGGCGAGCGCGCGATTCCCATTTGCAGTGCAGCACGGCATAGCCTTCGCCCGGCGCGCCGGTCAACCCTCTCGGAGCGGCAGGGCACGCCTGCCCCCGTAAACGTGAAAGGGCTTGACGGCGTGCCCCCGTCCCAGCATTGTCCGCCGCCATGAACGGCCTCGGACCTTTCTCCGGCACTTTGCTGCCGATTATTTGCGGTTAGCCCTGAAAGCTGGCCGCGGCCGTCCCTTGCTGCATCCCTGACGAGGAAGAATGGACGCACCGGCCCAGCGGGACGGGAGCGTTTGGAAAGCCGTGACAAGCGGCTCGTCAGCCGCCCGGCGCCACTGCCGCCGGGCCGGCCCACAGGGGAGCGGACCAGATGGAGCTGCGGCTCTACAATACGCTGACGCGGTCGAAGGATCCCTTCCGCCCGCTCGATCCGAACCACGTGCGCCTGTATGTGTGCGGGCCGACGGTCTATGACCATGCCCATATCGGCAATGCGCGTCCGGTCATCGTGTTCGACGTGCTCTACCGCCTGCTGCGGCGGCTCTATGGGGCGGCGCACGTGCGCTATGTGCGCAACATCACGGACGTGGACGACAAGATCAACGCCCGCGCCGCCGAGCGGAACATCTCCATCCGCGACCTGACGGAAGAGACCTACGCCTGGTTCCGCGATGATACGGCGGCCCTCGGCTGCCTGCGGCCGGATGTGGAGCCGCGCGCCACCGAGCACATCTTCGAGATGCAGGCGCTGATCGAGCGGCTGGTGGCCAGCGGCCATGCCTACGTGGCCGAGGAGCATGTGCTGTTCAGCGTGCCGGCCATGCCGGAGTACGGCAAGCTCTCCCGCCGCCCGCTGGACGAGATGCTGAACGGCGCCCGCGTGGACGTCGCCCCGTTCAAGCGCGATCCCATGGACTTCGTGCTGTGGAAGCCGAGCGCCGAGGGGCAGCCGGGCTGGCCCTCGCCGTGCGGCATCGAGACCCCCGGTCGCCCGGGCTGGCATATCGAATGCTCGGCCATGTCGTGGCGCCACCTGGGCGAGACCTTCGACATCCATGGCGGCGGCATCGACCTCGTCTTCCCGCACCATGAGAACGAGATCGCCCAGTCGCGCTGCGCCTTCGGCACCGGCACCATGGCCCAGGTGTGGATGCACAACGGCTTCCTGCTGCTGGAAGGCGAGAAGATGTCGAAGTCGCTCGGCAACTTCGTCACCATCCGTGAACTGCTGGCCGACTGGCCGGGCGAGGTGCTGCGCCTCGCCATGCTGTCCACCCATTATCGCCAACCCATCAACTGGACCCGCCAGGGCATCGGCTTTGCCGCCAAGACGCTGGACAAGTGGTACCGCGTCATCGGCGACGTGGAGGCGGAGACCGGCGAGGACAATCCGTTCGAGAGCGAGATCGCCGACCGGCTGGGCGACGACATCAACTCGCCCTCCGCCATCACCCACCTGCACCATCTCGCCGAGGTGGCAGAGCATGAGGACGCCTCCTCCGCCCTCAAGCGCCGCTTCAAAGGCGCCGCCAACCTCATGGGCCTGCTGGAGGAGACGGAAACCCAGTGGCGCGCGCGCCAGCGGGCGGCGGTGGCGGTGGACCCCGAGGCCATCGCCGAGCTGATCGCCCAGCGCAATGCGGCGCGCAAGGCCCGCGACTTCTCCGCCGCCGATCATATCCGCGAGCAATTGGCGGCCCAGGGCGTGGTACTGATGGACAACAAGGACGGAACGACGAGCTGGGAGCTGGCGCGATGAGCGCGGGCGCCCCCGCCATCGCGCTGCGCCCGGCGCTGCCGGGCGACACGCCGGTGCTCGCCGCCATCCTGCGCGCGGCGGTCTTTGAGCTGACGTCGGAGGACTATGATTCCGACCAGCAGGAAGCCTGGGTCGAGGTGGCCGAGGACGAGGCGGACTTCGGCGCTCGCCTCGCCGAGCGGCTGACCCTGGTGGCGACGCGCGAGGGCGAGCCGGTGGGCTTCATCGCGCTGAAGGACAACAAGGCCATCGACCTGCTCTACGTGCATCCGGATGCGGTGGGGCAGGGGGTGGCCACCCTGCTGTGCACCGCCGCCGAAACCCTGGCGAAGGCCCGTGGCTCGCAGAGCCTCTCCGCGGACGCCAGCGACACGGCGCTCGGCTTCTTCCAGAAGCGGGGCTATGTTCCCCAGCGTCGCAATACGGTTCCCCTCGGCGCCGCCTGGCTCGGCACCACCACGGTGGAGAAGCGCCTCGGGGACGGGAGCGCGGTGCAATGACCACCAGCCTTGCCACGCCCGAGGCGGCGGTGCCCGCCGAGCATCTGGCGCCTGCCCGCGAGCGGCTCTATCTGTTTGACACCACGCTGCGCGACGGCGCGCAGACCAACGGCGTCGATTTCACCCTGGCCGACAAGCTCAACGTCATCGGCCTGCTGGACCGGCTGGGCGTCGACTATGTGGAGGCCGGCTATCCCGGCGCCAATCCCACCGACACCCAGCTGTTTGCCCAGCGCCGTGCCTCCAAGGGCAAGGTGGCGGCGTTCGGCATGACCAAGCGGCCGGGTCGCTCGGTGTCCAACGACCCCGGCGTCGCCGCTTTGCTGGCCGCCGAGGCGGACGCCATCTGCTTCGTCGCCAAGGCCTCCGCCTTCCAGGTGCGGGTGGCGCTGGAGACGACCGAGGAGGAAAACCTCGCCTCCATCCGCGAAAGCGTTGCCGCTGCGGTGGCCGCCGGGCGCGAGGCGCTGGTGGATTGCGAGCATTTCTTCGACGGCTTCAAGGAGAAGCCGGAGTTCGCGCTGGCCTGCGCGGAAGCGGCCTATCAGGCCGGCGCGCGCTGGGTGGTGCTGTGCGACACCAATGGCGGCACGCTGCCCCATGAGGTGGAAGCCATCGTGCGGCGCGTCACCGAGCGCGTGCCGGGCGACCATCTCGGCATTCATGCGCATAACGATACCGAACAGGCTGTGGCCAATTCGCTCGCCGCCGTGCGCGCCGGCGCCCGCCAGATCCAGGGCACGCTGAACGGCCTCGGCGAGCGCTGCGGCAATGCCAATCTGTGCTCGCTGATCCCGACCTTGCTGCTGAAGGGCGACTATGCGGCGCGCTTCGAGACCGGCGTGAGCACGGAGGCGCTGGCCGAGATCGGCCACGTCTCGCGCACGCTGGACGAGATGCTCAACCGCTCGCCAGACCGGCATGCGCCTTACGTGGGCGAGAGCGCCTTCGCCACCAAGGCCGGCATCCACGCCTCCGCCATCCTGAAGGATCCTTCCACCTACGAGCATGTGGCTCCGGAGACGGTGGGCAACCGGCGGCGCGTGCTGGTCTCCGACCAGGCAGGCAAGTCCAACGTGCTGGCCGAGCTGGAGCGGCTCGGGGTGGCCGTGGACAAGGCCGACCCGCGCCTGTCCCGCCTGCTGGACGAGGTGAAGGGCCGCGAGGCGCTGGGCTATGCCTATGAGGCGGCGGACGCCTCCTTCGCCTTGCTGGCGCGGCGCATGCTGCATTCGGTGCCGGACTATTTCGCCGTGGAGCGGTTCAGCGTGAATGTGGAGCGCCGCTACAATGCGCGCGGCGAAATGGCGACGGTGGCGGAAGCCATCGTGAAGGTGAAGGTGGACGAAGAGACCTTCATCTCCGCCGCCGAGGGCAATGGCCCAGTGAACGCGTTGGACGTGGCCCTGCGCAAGGATCTGGGCAAATACCAGCCCTATATCGCCGGGCTGCGGCTGACCGACTATCGCGTGCGCATTCTCAACGGAGGCACGGAGGCGGTGACGCGCGTGCTGATCGAGAGTTCGGACGAGACCGGCGCGCGCTGGACCACGGTGGGCGTCTCCCCGAACATCATCGACGCCTCCTTCGAGGCGCTGCTGGATTCCATCACCTGGAAGCTGCTGCAAAGCGGCGCGCCGGGCTGAGCCCCGCGTGTCTCAAGCGCCCGGTGCGGGGGTGGTGCCGGACGTCTGGAGTTCGATGGGGAAGGGCGAAGGCTGCCAGTATTTCTCGATTTTGAAGCTTTGGGCGGACTGCCGTTCCCATGCGGTCAGCTGGCGCGCGATGCCCGCCCGGTCGTCTTCGGCAAGCAGCGGACCGAGTTTCTGCGGAACATCGAGCAGGTCGTCGCCGCTGGGGGCGTTGCGCGGCATCAACTTCGGATGCCACAGCAGGCAGCAGGTCCGTCGCGCGCCCTCGAGGTCTCCGAGCGCGGCTTCGAACAGCAACCGGCGGGCAGGGATGGCGGCCCAGTGCGGGAATAGGGGGCGGCCTGACGCTGTCAGGTCCATGAAATCCTGAATGGACGTGATGGACCGCAATATAGGGAGGGCTACTTCTTCGATCCGTTCGGCGAGTTCTTCATCGAGGCCGGGTTCGTCAATCCGCCAGGAGTGACGCGTGCGTCGCTGTATGAATTCATCCCAGCCTATTCCGCCATTCCGGCGGGGGGCAAACATGTACGTCACGCCCCAATCCGGATCGAATGACGCTTTGTCGATGGTCCGCTTCAAATGTATGGCGCGCAGGATGTGTCCTACCGGCTTTAGGACGATATGGCGTTGCACCATGACCGCATCTGGATTCCGCCCAAGAAATTTCCGTGCAACCGTTTGAGCCTGCTTTATCGTCGTCATTGTGCGGCGGCCTCAGGCTGATTGCGGAAGGACATTAAAGGTTAGCTTTGAGCTTATCGATATGAATTTCAATACTCGGTCTTAATCAATCACCTCGCATTTCACGCGAACACAAAACCGGCTAATGGTGTCTCAAAAAATCAGGCGCCAGCGGTTGGGTCGATTTCGGGTGCTTGGGCCTCGATGGGGAAGGGCGAGGGCTGCCAGTATTTCTCGATTTTGAACGTACGAGCGGAGATTTGCTCCCACTCGGTCAGCTGGCGCGCGATGCCGGCGCGGTCGTCCTTCGCGAGCAGCGGGCAGAGGGCTTCGGGGACAATAGGACGATCATCGGTGGGGCCAGCGCTCCGTGTTGAGGCGAGTTCCTTGAGCCGGGCGCAGCATTCCCGTGCTTCTTCGAGATTGCCGAGAGCGGCATTGAAGACGAGGCTCCGTTCCACCCCGGCATCCCATGGTTCAAAGAACGTATAGGGGGCGTGGGTAAACGTCATGAAATCATCAATTGTTTGGATCGAGCGAAGAATGGGAAGGACCTTTTCGACTTCTTGCGTCAGCATCTGCTGGACGTTGGGGTTCGTCATGACCCAAGATTCATCGTCCGTGGCCCGGATCAAGACGTCCCACCGAATGCCTCCCGAAGTCCGCGGCACGAAGAGATAGGTGGCTCCGAATTGCGGCGTGAATCCCTGCGGGTCGAGCGTTTGCTCAAGATCGATGGCGCGCAGGATGTGGTGAACGGGTTTCAGCACAAGAAGGCGCCGCGCCATGAAGAGATCAGGGTTTCGTTCCAGCAGGGGCTCCGCAAGCCGTTTCATGTCTGAGATAGTTGTCATTCTGTGGGCCTTATCTCTATGACAAAAATACGGTTGGCATCTTTTTTGAATTTGTGGACGTTTTCGGCTATCTCTTTCATCCGTCCCGGAATTAATCGGCTCTTGCCTGTTTTAATATCATATACGCACACGTCGCCATTTCCAGCGTCCTCAAGTACATCGATTCGGATGGTGCCTAACCTTCCGTAAACTCCTTCTCCCTCTTGATTTGATTTAAGTAGCGATTTTTCAGCCAAATATCGTCCAGATCTGTCTTTTGATATTTTATTTTTTAGAATGGTATGTACAGCCGTGCCATATGTTGCCGGGGACGAGTATTTATTTTTATCTCCTGCGTCAATGGTGGCGGAATTCGTCTGACCTTGTACCTTTTTCATGCCTCGGCACTGGTCTCTCACTTTTTCGAAAGTCTGCTCGCCGACATAGCTCAATTCAAGCCCTTTTCCCTGGGCGCCGCTGTATTCACGCGCATTGAAGGCAATCACCGGCTGGTCGCCGCCGTTGAGCGCATTGAGCGCGGCCCTCGCGGCGAAGAGGGTGAACGCCAGTTCGACGGTCGCCGTCACGGCAGGGACCGCCAAGAAAGGCAGGAACGCCGGCTGCACCAGCGGGACCGTCTCCAGGCCGTGCTGGCCCCAGACGCTCTGGCTGATGGCCTGCCCCCGACCGTCGAACATGGTCTGGGTGTCGCCGGCATTCTCGACGATCAGGATGTTGCCATCGGCTCCCTCGATGAGGTGGCGCGTGTTCCAGGCGCTATCCCCGCCCGCCGGGGCGTATTCCGAGTAGATGCGGCTGCCGTCAGGCCCGGCCACCAGTTCGCGGGCGAGCGAACCATCCGGCCGGTAGTCCCGGCCGAGGGCGCGCCAGCCCTCGGCGTGAAGGGCGTCTTGGGTCGTATCGGCCTGCGTCGGGGAGCGGGCCTGTCCGATGCGCGCGCGGGCTGCGCCGCTGCCGCTTCCGCCGCCGTCGATCCATTGCCCGCCGATCGGCGTGCCGGCGGGTGCGCGGGGCTGGTTTTCATCGTAGCGCAGCGCCAATTGCAGGCGCAGCAGCTTGACCTGGAGGCGGATGAAGGCGACGTCGCAACGCAGCCGCAGGAGCGCGCTGTAGTCCTCGGGGTCAAGCATCGTCATCCCTCCACGCCGCGGATGCGGCGGGGAAGGAGTTTATGGGATTAAATACCTAGGCCCATAAGTCGGGTCGTCGAAAGAGTGGTGATGCTTGCAAAGTCTGGCTTTCCGGCTGGCAGGTGCGTCGAATTCTGCGCAGGGATCTCCGGGGTGCCCCGCCTCAGAGCCGGGCCACCACGTCCGCGTCGCGCGGCGTGTGCAGTTCGTCCTCGGAGACGCCGGCCGCAGCGGCGCGAAGCCGGGGCAGGATCTCGCTCACCTCCTCCGCCACCAAGAGGTTCACCGGGTTGGTGGCGTGGATGAAGGCGCTGGAGCGCATATGGTCGAGCAGGCTCAGGAACGGGTCCCAGAAGCCGCCGGTGTTGAGCACCAGGATGGGCTTCGCGTGCTGCCCGAGCTGCGCCCAGGTGAGTTGCTCCACCAGTTCCTCCAGCGTGCCCACCCCGCCCGGCAATGCCACGAACGCGTCGGCGCGTTCGAACATCAGGCGCTTGCGCTCGTGCATGTCGGCGGTGACGATCATTTCCGCCTCATAGGCGAAGGCGCGCTCGCGCGAAATCAGGAACTCCGGGATGATGCCCGTGACCTTGCCGCCGGCCAATGCGGTGGCGGTCGCCACCTCGCCCATCAGGCCGATGCCGCCGCCGCCATAGACGAGGCGGACGCCGTTGCGGGCAAGGTCCGCGCCGAAGGCCCTGGCCTGCGCGACAAAGCGCGGATCGGAGCCGTGCGAGGAGCCGCAATAGACGCAAACGCTGTGAATGCTGGCCATGGACCCTGCTGTATCGTGTGTGTTCACCAATCCGTTCCGGCCATGACACGCGGCCGGCTCCTTTCAAAATTGCCGATGGCAACGACGTCCAAATGACGTGATTGCCTTGTGATTGTCATCTTCATCGTTTATCGGCGATGAACGATGAACGCGCAGCCCCCTCCCAATGTCCCGGACCTTGGACGCGACCGCCTTGCCACGCAATTGCGGGCGCTGGCCCATCCCGCCCGGCTCGCCGTGCTGGAGACACTCGCGCGCCAGGACAGCTGCATGTGCGGCGAGATCGTTCGCGGCCTGCCCCTGGCGCAATCCACCGTGTCGCAACACATAAAGATCCTCGTCGAAGCGGGGCTGATCCGTGCCAGCGTGAGCGGATCACGCACGTGCTACTGCATCGACAAGGCTGCGCTCGCCGCCTTGCGCGACGATGTGCAGGCTCTGTTCGAAGGGCTCCGCCTGGGTGCGGCCGGTCCTCTGGATGGCATTCCGGCCGTCGCCGCAGTTTTTGAAGTGGGTATCCATGACTGATCTTTCAACGCCCCGGCCCGTGGCGGCGGCCTCCCGCCGCCGGCTGTTCAAGGGCGTCTCGGCCGCCAAGGGCGCGCTTGGCAGCACCATCGTCGCCCTCTGGCCCTATCTCTGGCCCGCCGACCGCGCCGACCTGAAGATGCGGGTGATGGCGACCTCCGTGCTGCTGTTCCTCGCCAAGTTCGCCACCATGGCGGTGCCCTTCATCTTCAAATGGGCCACCGACGCGCTGGCGCACATTCCCGACGGCCAGCACGACGCGGATTTCGCCTGGCTGCTGGCCGCCCCCGTCCTGCTGACGGTCGCCTACGGCTTCAGCCGCATCGTCATGGCCGGCATCACCCAGCTGCGCGACGGCATCTTCGCCGCCGTGGCGCTGCATGCGGTGCGCAAGCTGGCGCTGGAGACGTTCGAGCATATGCACGCCTTGTCCCTGCGCTTCCACCTGGAGCGCAAGACCGGCGGGCTCACCCGCGTGCTGGAGCGGGCGCGCGAGGGTATCGAGACCATCGTGCGCATGCTCGTGCTCCAGCTCGCCCCCACCATCGTCGAGATGGTGCTGGTGCTGGTGGTGCTGATGTTCGCCTTCGACTGGCGCTATGTGGCGGTGGTGGCGGCGACGGTGGCGCTCTACACATGGTTTACCTATGCCGCCAGCGAGTGGCGCATCGCCATCCGCCGCGACATGAACGAAAGCGACACCGAGGCCAACACCAAGGCGGTGGACAGCCTGCTCAACTACGAGACGGTGAAGTATTTCGGCGCCGAGCAGTGGGAGGGCGCGCGCTACGACAAGTCGGTGGCGCGCTACGAGAAGGCCACGGTGCGCACCTTCACCTCGCTGGCCTGGCTCAATGCCGGGCAGGCGGTGATCTTTACCGTGGGGCTCACCATCACCATGGTCATGGCCGCGTTCGATGTGCGGGCCGGGCGGCAGAGCCTGGGTGCGTTCGTCATGATCAACGCCATGATGATCCAGCTGTACCAGCCGCTGAACTTCCTCGGCATGATCTATCGCGAGATCAAGCAGGCCATCGTGGACATCGAGGCGATGTTCGGCGTGCTCGCCCGCGATCCGGAGATCGAGGACGCCCCGGGCGCCGCCGCGCTCCAGGTGTCCGGCGGCACGGTGCGCTTCGAGGATGTGCGCTTCGCCTATGATCCGGACCGCGAGATCCTCAAGGGGGTCTCCTTCGAGGTGCCGGCCGGCCGCACGGTGGCCATCGTCGGTCCCTCGGGGGCGGGCAAGTCCACCATCTCGCGCCTGCTGTTCCGCTTCTATGACGTGACCGGCGGGCGCATCACCATCGACGGCCAGGACATCCGCGAGGTGACGCAGGACAGCCTGCGCGCCGCCATCGGCATGGTCCCCCAGGATACGGTGCTGTTCAACGACACCATCGCCTACAACATCCGCTACGGCCGCGCCGGCGCCTCGGACGCCGAGGTGGTGGAAGCTGCCCGGCTGGCGCAGATCGACGCTTTCATCCAGGCCACCCCCAAGGGCTACAAGACAGAGGTGGGCGAGCGCGGGCTGAAGCTCTCCGGCGGTGAGAAGCAGCGGGTGGCCATCGCCCGCACCATCCTCAAGGCGCCACCCATCCTGGTGCTGGACGAGGCGACTTCGGCGCTGGACAGCCATACCGAGCGGGAGATCCAGGATGCGCTGGACGGCGTCTCGCGTGGGCGCACCACGCTGGTGATCGCCCACCGGCTCTCCACCGTCATCAATGCGGACGAGATCCTGGTGTTGTCGCAGGGCCGGGTGGCCGAGCGCGGCACCCATGCGGAGCTGCTGACCCGCGGCGGGCTCTATGCGGCCCTCTGGCAGCGCCAGCGCGACGCGGACGATGCCCGCCAGAAGCTCCTTGCCGCCTCCGATTCCCCTGTGCCGGGGGAACCGGAGCCGGGCACGCCGGATGAACGGCTGGTGGCGCATCACGAGGAGCCGAGCACGGCTGCCTGAGGTTTCCGGCCCTCGGCACCCAGGTAACGGCTTTGTGAGCGCGCGGGCTGGGCTTGCCGGACCGCCTGCGGCAGGTAAGGCTGCTAGAAGGCGGAACCCGCAGCGAAAAAACAGCATGGTGCGGGAAAGGCATGGTCAGCTCTGCGCGAGATGTGCAATCTAAAGCCGCGCGCTGACGTTGGGGAATAAGGGCGGGGCGGTGATCGGAGCTCTGTATCTGAAGTCCGAGAGCACCGCGCCCAAGCTGCGGATCGGGCTTCTGGTGGACGGCGACTATGTCACCGCCGCCGCTGCTGCCGTCATCGAGCATGTCCGGGCCTGCGATTTTGCCGAGATCGTCCTGATCGTGCGCCAGGAAGGTGCGCAGGCGGGCTTTCTCAAGCATCGCTCCTTGCTGGCGCGTATCTTCCGGATGCTGCGTGATCGCGCCCTGCGCCGGCGCTTCTGCTATGCCGCCTACACCAAGCTGGAAGACTGGATCGCCGGGGACAGCACCCTCGATCCCCTGCGCATGGTGGATTGCAGCCGGGCCTTCGCCGGCATCGAGAGCCTGACCGTACAGCCGCAGACCAAGGGGTTCGTGCACCGCTTCCCGCCCGAGGCGGTGGAGGCCATCCGGGCGCACAGGATCGACGTGCTGCTGCGCTTCGGGTTCAATATCCTGCGCGGCGACATCCTTGGCGCGGCCCGTTACGGCATCTGGTCCTATCACCACGGCGATCCGGAATTCTATCGTGGCGCGCCGCCGCAATTCTGGGAAATGGCCGAGCGCAACCCGCTGTCCGGCGCGGTGCTGCAAATCCTCGACGAACAGCTCGACGGTGGGCTGGTGCTGGAAAAGGGGCTGTTCGCCACCGATCTGTCCATCTCGCTGCGGCGGAACCGCGTCCAGGTGTTCTGGGGCTCGACGCATTTCGTCATCGCCAAGCTGAAGATGCTGCACGAGAAGGGGTTCGAGCACCTCATCGCCCGCGCCTATCCGCCGAGGCCGTATCGCGGGCGGCGCGCCCTGTATCGGACGCCGACCAACGGAGAGATGCTGGGCTGGCTGCTGGGCACCTTCTTCCGCAAGCTGGCCCAGCGCCTGCGGCCCCGGCAGGTGGAGCATTGGCAGATCGCGTTGCGGCGACGGGAGCCGCTGGGCGGGCTCGCGGTCAACCCGGATCAGGGGCGGGCGGATCTCACCGGCTTCCACTTCCTCGCCTCGCCCCAGGGGCATGTCTATGCCGACCCTTTCGTCTTCTGGCGGGACGAGCGACCCTACCTCTTCTTCGAGAATGACAGCTATGGCAACGATCCCGCCGTCATCTCGGTGGCGGAGATCCGCCAGACCGGCATCGGGCCGCCGCAGGTCTGCCTGAGCACCGGCAAGCACCTGTCCTTTCCCCAGGTCTTCGAATGGGACGGGGAGGTCTACATGATGCCGGAAAGCATCGAATCCGGCGAACTGGCGCTCTACCGGGTGGTGGACTTCCCGCTGAAATGGGAAAAGGCCCAGGTGCTCTGCGAGGGCAGCGTGGTGGACGCGGCCCTGTGGCGCGAGGCCGGCCTCTGGTATCTGTTCGCGACCCTGGTGGACCTGCGCAGCCGGGCCACCAGCCTGCATCTGTTCACGTCCGACACGCTGGACGGCCCGTGGCAGCCGCACCCGCAGAATCCGCTGTCGAACGACGTGCGCAGCGCGCGCTGCGGCGGCGCCCTGTTCCGCCGCGGCGGGAAGTTGTTCCGCCCGAGCCAGGACGGCTCCGGCACCTATGGCCGCGCCCTTGAGTTCCATGCCGTGGATGTGCTGACGCCGGAGGTCTATGCCGAGCACGAGGTGCTCACCATCACCCCGGACGACGTGCCCCGACGCGGACGCCTGCCGGCGACGGGCATCCACACTTATCACGAGGCGGGCGGCATCGAGGTTATCGACGCCAAGTTCCCGATGCCGGCCCGTCGGGTGATGTGAGGCCGGCCGCCGGCCGGTTGCGCCGTATCGCCATTTGACGAGGGGGCAGGGCGCTACTACCTGTGAGCGCTGTCCCGGCCGCCGCGCGGCCCCCATCCGGAGACCGGCGTGTCCCTCCTTACCTCGATCCGCAAGTCTCTCGTGCCGATCCACCGCGAAGGCTATCCGTTCATCGCCATCGCCGTGGTCATCGCCATCGGGCTGCTGATGGTCTCCACTTTCTTCGGCATGCTGGCGGTGGGGCTCGCCATCTGGACGGCGCTGTTCTTCCGCGACCCGGAGCGGGTGACGCCGCTGCGGGACGGGCTGGTGGTGGCGCCGGCCGACGGACGCATCTCCCAGGTCGGCTTGGCTTTGCCGCCGCGCGAACTCGGCCTGTCCGAGACCCCGCTGATGCGCATCTCCATCTTCATGAACGTGTTCAACGTGCATGTGAACCGCTCCCCGGTGAGCGGGCGGATCGAGAAGATCGCCTACAAGCCGGGCCTGTTCCTCAATGCCGACCTCGACAAGGCGAGCGAGGACAATGAGCGCAACGGCCTGATCGTGCGCGGCACGCACGGCCCGGTGGGCGTGGTGCAGATCGCTGGCCTCATCGCGCGGCGCATCGTGAGCTTCGTGCATGAGGGCGAGGACATCGGCGCCGGCGAGCGGTTCGGCCTGATCCGCTTCGGCTCGCGCGTGGATGTCTATCTGCCGGTCGGCACCCGCGTCCTCGTGTCCGAAGGCCAGATCACCACCGCTGGCGAAACCGTGCTCGCGGACTATACGGCCACCGCCGCCCGCGACATCGCCTTCCGCGTCTCGTGAGGGTCCGATGAGCCTGCCGTTCCCCCCGTTCGACCCCAACGGCCAGCCGCAGGAGCGGCCACGCCGCTTCGCGCGCATTCCGCTGCGCCTGCTGCTGCCTAACATGGTCACGCTGCTCGCCTTGTGCTCGGGCCTGACGGCGGTGCGCATGGCGATCGAGCACCGCATGGAGCTGGCGCTGGCGGCCATCGTGTTCGCCGCGCTGCTGGACGGGGTGGACGGGCGCCTCGCGCGGGCGCTGAAGGGCACCTCGCGCTTCGGGGCGGAACTGGACAGCCTGGCCGACTTCGTCAATTTCGGCTGCGTGCCGGCGCTCCTGCTCTATCTCTGGGGCCTCAACGAAGTGGGGTCCATCGGCTGGATCGGGGCGCTGATCTTCGCCATCTGCGCGGCGCTGCGCCTTGCCCGCTTCAATGTGATGCTGGACGATCCGGACCGTCCCGCCTTCGCCGGGGATTTCTTCACCGGCATTCCGGCGCCGGCCGGCGCCATCACCGTGCTGCTGCCGGTCTATCTGGAACTGCTCGGCCTGCCGCATGTGGGGCTGAGCGCGCCCATGGCGCTGATCTACTGCCTCGCCATCGGCGTGCTGATGATCTCCAAGGTGCCGGCGTGGTCGGGCAAGACGCTGGGCAAGCGCGTGCGCCGGGACATGGTGCTGCCGCTGTTCCTGCTGTTCGCGGTCTTCGCCGGGTTGCTGGCCAGCTATCCCTGGCTGGTGCTCTCCGTATGCAGCGTGATCTATCTGGCGATGCTGCCGTTCTCGGCTTTGCGCTACCGGCGTCTCATGGCCGAGCATCTGGCCAGCGCGCCTCTTCCCTCCGAACGCCCGGTGGACCCGGCCATCTGAGCCGGGGCCGCGTCCCCAGAAGGGCCCGGCTTGGTGCATTTGCATACAAATGCGCGTCAATTGATTAATTATCAGTCAGTTCGGCGTTCGTCGGCAGCATGAGGTCGGCACATTATCGTTGTTAAGCACATGATATATAATATGTATCAGATATAAGCATACAATTGGCATGCCCCTTGAATAGCTAGGCCTGAGTTGGCCAGAGACGGGGACCCCAGCCTATGAACCGCCGTGAGTTTCTGACATCCGCTTCCGCCACCGCCGCCGCAGCGGGCGCCACCGTGGCGGCCCCGGCCGTCTTTTCCCCGGCCAAGGCGCAGGCGCGGGCGGAGACGCTGCTGATCGTCTCCGAAAGCGGGCCGAACAATCTCGACATCCATGGCGTCGGCACCAACGTGCCCGGCTATGAGGCGAGCTGGAACTGCTACGACCGCCTCATCACCCATCCCATGAAGGACGTGAACGGCACGCCCTATTACGACCGCGACAAGTTCGAGGGCGAACTGGCCGAGGACATGAGCATCGGCGACATGTCGGTGACGTTCAAGCTGAAGAAGGACGCCACCTTCCAGGACGGCACGCCGGTCACCGCCAAGGACGTGAAGTGGTCGCTGGACCGCGCCGTCTCGGTGGGCGGCTTCCCGACCTTCCAGATGAAGGCGGGCTCGCTGGAGAAGCCGGAGCAGTTCGTGGTGGTGGACGACCGCACCGTCCGGGTGGACTTCATCCGCAAGGACCGCCTCACCATTCCCGATCTCGCGGTGATCGTGCCCTGCGTGATCAATTCCGAGCTGGTGAAGAAGAACGCCACGGCTCAGGACCCCTGGGGTCTCGAATACACCAAGCAGAACACGGTTGGCTCCGGCGCCTACAAGGTCACCAAATGGACCCCCGGCACCGAGGTGATCTTCGAGCGCTTCGAGAATTGGAAGGGCGGCCCGCTGCCCAAGATCAAGCGGGTGATCTGGCGCATGGTGCCCTCCGCCGGCAACCGCCGGGCGCTGCTGGAGCGCGGCGACGCCGACATCTCCTACGATCTGCCGAACAAGGATTTCGCCGAGCTGAAGGGCAATTCCAAGCTCAACATCATCTCCACGCCCTATTCCAACGGCGTGCAGTATATCGGCATGAACGTGACCAAGCCGCCCTTCGATAATCCGAAGGTGCGCCAGGCGGTGGCCTATGCGCTGCCTTATGACAAGATCATGGAGGCGGTGCTGTTCGGCCTCGCCAATCCCATGTTCGGGGCGCCCGCCGACTACCAGACCCAGGTGAAGTGGCCGCAGCCCACTAAGTACAAGACCGACATCGCCAAGGCCAAGGCGCTGCTGGCCGACGCGGGCTATCCCAACGGCTTCGAGACCACCCTGTCCTTCGATCTCGGGTTCGCCGGCATTAACGAGCCACTGTGCGTGCTGGTGCAGGAGAGCCTCGGGCAGATCGGCATCAAGACCACGATCAACAAGATCCCCGGCGCCAACTGGCGCACCGAGCTCAACAAGAAGGAGCTTCCGCTCTTCACCAACGTGTTCTCAGGTTGGCTGGACTATCCGGAATACTTCTTCTTCTGGTGCTATCACGGCTCGAATTCCGTATTCAACACCATGAGCTACCAGTCCGCCGCCATGGACCAGTTCATCGATGGCGCCCGCGCCGCGGCGGCCAATGGCGACAAGGCGGCCTATGACACCGACGTGAAGGGCATGGTGGATCTCGCCTTCGCCGACGTCCCCCGCGTGCCGCTGTTCCAGCCCTATGTGAACGTCGCCATGCAGAAGAACGTGACCGGCTACGAATACTGGTTTCACCGTCGCCTCGACTATCGCGCCCTGCAGAAGGGCTGAGGCACGGAACTTGCTCCTGCGGGGGAGCGGGCCGGGACGGCGGGGGCGGCGGTCTGCCGTCCCTGCTGTCCCGCAGCCGGGAACAGGGAAGGGAGGGTGCCGTGCTGAAGCTGATTGCCAGTCGTCTCGCCACAGCGATACCGAGCCTTATCGGCGTCGTGATCGTCACCTTCCTGCTGACCCGCGTGCTGCCGGGCGATACGGCGGCCTATTTCGCCGGCCCCGCGGCGACGCCGCAGGCCATTGCCGAAATCCGCGCCAAGCTCGGCCTCGACAAGCCATTGCCTGTGCAGTTCGTGGACTATGTCTCGGCGCTGGCGAAGGGCGATCTCGGCACCTCGCTCTCCACCGGCCAGTCGGTGGCCCATGAGATCACCACGCGCCTGCCGGCCTCCGCTGAGCTGACCCTCTCGGGCCTCATCCTCGCCCTGGTCATCGCCGTGCCTTTCGGCATCGCCGCGGCGGTGAAGCAGGGGTCCTGGATCGACCACGCCTGCCGGATCATCACCACGGCGGGCGTCTCGCTGCCGGTGTTCTTCACCGGCCTGCTGCTGGTCTATCTGTTCTATTTCCGCCTGGGCTGGGCGCCCGCGCCCCTGGGGCGGCTCGACGTCTTCTTCTCCGCGCCCGAGACGGTGACGGGTTTCTACCTGATCGACAGCCTGATCGCGCTGGACGGCGAGACGTTCCGCGCCGCGCTGGCGCAACTGGTGGTGCCGGCGCTGACGCTGGCCATCTTCGCGCTCGCGCCCATCGCGCGCATCACCCGCGCTTCCATGCTCCAGGTGCTCGCGTCCGAATTCGTGCGCACCGCGCGGGCGGCGGGTCTGACGTCGAGGACCGTCATCATCACCTATGCCTTCCGCAATGCCATGCTGCCCGTGGTGACGACGCTGGGCATGGTGTTCTCCTTCCTGCTGGGGGCCAACGTGCTGGTGGAGAAGGTGTTCGCCTGGCCGGGCATCGGCTCCTATGCGGTGGAGGCGCTCATCACCTCCGACTTCGCCCCGGTGCAGGGCTTCGTACTCGCCATGGCGATCCTCTACGTCGCCCTCAACCTCATCATCGATCTTGCCTACGGCATCATCGACCCGCGCGCCCGGAGCGAAGCATGACCGCCGTTCCCTCCGCCCCCGCCCGACGCCGCTCCAGCGGCGGCCTCATGGCCACGCTGAAGCACGCGCATTACGTCATCTCGGACAATCCGGTCACCGGCCTCGCCTTCTTCATGCTGCTGGTACTGGTGCTGGCGGCGCTGGTCGGGCCGTTCCTCGTGCCCTACGATCCTCTGGCCTCCAACACCATGGCGGCGCTCCAGCCGCCGTCCGCCGCCCATTGGTTCGGCACCGACCAACTGGGACGCGACATCCTCTCCCGCGTGGTGGTGGCGACGCGGCTGGACCTGGCCATCGCCGTCTTCTCGGTGGCCCTCGTCTTTGCGGCGGGCGGCATCGCCGGCATCGCGGCCGGCTTCTTCGGCGGCTGGACGGACCGCATCGTCGGGCGCATCTGCGACACCATTATGGCCTTCCCGCTGTTCGTGCTGGCCATGGGCATCGTGGCGGCGCTGGGCAACACGGTGACCAACATCGTCATTGCCACCGCCATCATCAACTTCCCGCTCTATGCCCGTGTCGCCCGCTCGGAAGCGGCGATCCGGCGGCAGGCGGGCTTCGTGCAGGCGGCGCGGCTCACCGGCAACAGCGAGTGGCGCATCGTGCTGACGCAGATCCTGCCCAACATCCTGCCCATCATGATGGTGCAGATGTCGCTGACCATGGGCTACGCCATCCTCAATGCCGCCGGCCTGTCTTTCATCGGCCTCGGCGTGCGCCCGCCCACCTCCGAATGGGGGATCATGGTGGCGGAGGGCGCCACCTTCATCGTCTCGGGCGAATGGTGGATCGCGCTGTTCCCCGGCCTTGCCCTGATGTTCGCCGTGTTCTGCTTCAACCTGCTGGGTGACGGTCTGCGCGACATCGTCGATCCCCAGCGCCGCACGTGAGGGCCGGACCCATGCATGGCGTCGTCGATCCCGCCACCGTAGCGCTTGCCCCAGCCGAGGAGGCGCGCGGACCGCTCCTCAACGTGCGCGACCTCACCGTCGAATTCGCCACCCGGCGCGGCCTCGTGCGCGCCGTGGAGAAGGTGAACCTGACCTTGGCCAAGGGCGAGACCCTCGGCATCGTGGGCGAGAGCGGCTCGGGCAAGTCCGTCACCTCCTACACGGTGATGCGCATCCTCGACCGGGCCGGCCATATCGCGGAGGGAGCGATCACCTTCTCGGGCATCGACGTGGCCCATGCCAGCGAGCGCGAGATGCGCGACCTGCGCGGGCGCGAGATGTCGATGATCTTCCAGAACCCGCGCGCGGCGCTGAACCCCATCCGCAAGGTCGGGCACCAGATCGGCGACGTTCTACTCCAGCATGTCCAGGCGCAGCCCGGCAACGTGAAGGAGAAGGTAATCGACGTGCTCAACCAGGTGCGCATCGCCCGGCCGGAGGAGCGCTACCACGCCTATCCGTTCGAATTGTCCGGCGGCATGTGCCAGCGCATCGTCATCGCGCTGGCCCTGGCCTGCCGGCCGCAACTGCTGATCGCCGACGAACCGACCACGGGCCTCGACGTCACCACCCAGAAGGCGGTGATGGAACTGGTGACGGAGCTGACCCGCGCGAGGGGCATGTCCACGATCCTCATCACCCACGATCTCGGCCTTGCCGCCACCTATTGCGACACGGTGATGGTGATGGAGAAGGGCAAGGTGGTGGAGACCGCGCCCGCCGAGCAGATCTTCCGCAATCCGCAGCACGCCTATACGCGCAAGCTGATGCGCGCGACGCCGCGTCCGGGCATCACGCTCAAGGATCTGCTGCCGGAAGCGGAAGCGGAAGCGGGTGCCGCTCCACCTGTGGCACCGATGGTCGTGTCGGATGCGGTGCCGCTGCTGAAGGTGGAGGCCCTCGTCAAGGAATATCCCCGCCAGGGCGCACCCTCCGCTTTCTTAGCCAAGTTCACCGGCAAGGCGGTGGACCCGAAGGACGCCACCTTCCGCGCCGTGGACGGCATCTCCTTCGAGGTGAAGAAGGGCGAGAGCGTCGGTCTCGTGGGGGAGAGCGGCTGCGGCAAGTCCACCACCTCCACCATCGTCATGCGCCTCATCGATTCCACCTCCGGGCGCATCACCTTCGACGGCCAGGACATTGGCGCCATCCCGGCGCGGGAGTTCGCGCACCATCCGTTGCGCCGCCGCATCCAGATGGTGTTCCAGGACCCGACCGAAAGCCTGAACCCCCGCTACACTGCCGCCCGCGCCATCGCCGATCCGCTGCTGCGCATGGGCGGCAAGGACATCAAAGGGACGTTCGGCGGGTTCGGGGGCGGCTCGGCGCTGGAGGACAAGGTGGAGGAACTGGCCCGCATGGTCGGCCTGCCGGCGGATCTGCTGGATCGCTTCCCGCACCAGCTTTCCGGCGGCCAGAAGGCGCGCGTCGGCATCGCCCGCGCCATCGCGCTGAAGCCGGACCTCGTCATCCTCGACGAGCCCACCGCCGCGCTCGACGTCTCGGTTCAGGCGGTAGTGCTGAACCTGCTGGAGGAGCTCAAGCACACGCTGGGCATGAGCTATCTCTTCGTCTCCCACGACCTGCACGTGGTGCGCCTCTTGTGCGACCGCGTCATCGTCATGCGGCAGGGGCGCGTGGTGGAGGAGGGCACTTCCGAGCAGGTGCTCGAAGCGCCCAAGGACGCCTACACCCGTGAACTGATCGCCGCCATTCCCCATCCGCCCGTGTGAGGAACGCCATGTCCGATCCCACGATGTCCGGTCCCACGATGTCCAATTCCTCAACGCCGCTGCCGCCCCTCTCCGATGCGGCGGTGGCCGAACTTCTCGCCGCCGGCATCGCCGCCTTCGCCATCCCGGCGGAGGGCGCGTGGCGCGCGGAAGCCTTCTCCTATCTGCGCACCATCGCCGATGCGGCGCAGTTCGTGCTCGCCCATGACCTCGGCGATGAGGCCGAGCCCGCCGCGGTGTTCCGGCCATGAACGCCGCGTCCCCGGTAGACGCCGCCGCCCCCTTCGCCACGGCGCCCGCAGCTGACATCGCGGCCGCCGTGCGCGGCGGGCAGGTGAGCGCCCGCGCCGTCGTCGAGGCGGTGCTCGCCCGCATCGCCGCGCTCGATCCGAAGGTCAACGCCTTCACCGACGTTACCGGAGCGCGCGCTCGCGCGTCCGCCGACGCGCTCGATGCGCGCCGCGCCGCAGGCGGGGCGCTGGGGCCGCTGGCCGGGGTGCCGTTCGCGGTGAAGAACCTGTTCGACATCGCCGGTCTGCCGACGCGGGCAGGCTCGAAGATCAACCGCGACCTGCCGCCCGCCGCGCATGACGCCGCGCTGATCGCCAGGCTGGAGGAGGCCGACGCCATCCTGGTCGGCGGCCTCAACATGGGCGAATACGCCTATGACTTCACGGGCGAGAACGTCCATGACGGCGCCTCGCGCAATCCGCATGACCTTGCCCATATGGCAGGGGGCTCCTCCGGCGGCTCCGGTGCGGCCATCGCCGCCGGGCTGGTGCCGCTGGCGCTGGGCTCGGACACCAACGGTTCCATCCGCGTGCCCTCGTCGCTGTGCGGCATCTTTGGGCTGAAGCCCACCTATGGCCGGCTGTCGCGGGCGCATTCCTTTCCCTTCGTCTCCGCGCTCGACCATCTCGGCCCCTTCGCCCGGTCGGTGGGCGACCTCGCGCTCGCCTATGACGCCATGCAGGGCGCGGACCCGGACGACCCGGTGCAGGTGCCCCGCCCGGTCGAGCCCGTAATGCCGACGCTGGAGGCCGGCATGGACGGGCTCAGGATCGCGGTGGCCGGCGGCTATTTCCGCGCCAAGGGCATGCCGGAGGCCTTCGCGGCGGTGGATCATGTGGCAGCCGCGCTCGGCGTCACCCGCACCATCGAGGTGCCGGAGGCGGCCCGTGCCCGGGCTTCGGCCTACATCATCACCGCCGCCGAGGGGGCGAGCCTGCATGCGGGGCGCCTGCGCACGCGGCCGCAGGATTTCGACCCGGCGGTGCGCGACAGGCTGATCGCGGGCCTTGCCATTCCCGCCGCCTGGGTGGCGGGTGCGCAGCGCTTCCGCCGCCACTTCCGCGACCGCATGCTGGCGCTGTTCGATGAGGTGGACGTGATCCTCGCGCCGGCCACGCCCTGCCGGGCGCCGCAGTTGGGCCAGACCACGTTCGAGCTCGATGGCGAGACGCTGCTGGTGCGACCGAACCTCGGCCTCTACACCCAGCCCATCTCCTTCATCGGCCTGCCGGTGGCGGCGGTGCCGGTCTGGCTCGACGGGGGGCTGCCCATCGGCGTGCAGGTCATCGCCCCGCCGTGGCGGGAGGATCTCGCCTTGCGGGTGGCTCGCCACCTCGAAGCGACCGGCGCCGTGCGGGCGCCGGTGTCGAACATCTAGCTCTGGAGGTCGCGTGCAGATCAACGATCCGGTTGTGGTGGCCGAAGTGGAAGCGGCCTTCGCCCGCTATGAGGCGGCGCTGGTCTCCAACGACGTGGCGGTGCTGGACGACTTGTTCTGGGACGATGCCCGGACCATCCGCTATGGCGGCGGCGAGAATCTCTATGGCATGGGCGAGATTCGCGCCTTCCGCTCGGGACGTTCGCCGCAGGGGCTGATGCGCACCCTGGGGCGCACGGTCATCACCACCTTCGGCAGCGATTTCGCCACCGCCTCCACCTTGTTCACCCGCGAAGGCGCCCCGGGCAAGGTGGGGCGGCAGCAGCAGACCTGGGTGCGCCTTCCCGAGGGCTGGAAGGTGGTCGCCGCCCACGTGAGCGTCATTCCCGACCCGCTGCCTTGAGGGCGCGAGTTCACCCGTACCCAGAATCCAAGTAGCGTCGTAAGTCTCATGTCGACCCCCGTTTCCGAGGCCGTCACGGCCGCCTCGCCCCCGCGCCCCCGGCGCCGCCGCAGCACCGGCCGCGCGGTGACGCGCACGGAGGAGTTGCGGCTGCAGATCGCCGACGACATCGTGCGCGGCCGCATCGCCCCCGGCACCGCGCTGGAAGAGATGGAGGTGGCCAAGCGCTACGGCGTTTCGCGCACCCCGGTGCGCGAGGTGATCCGGGACCTGGCCGCCTCCGGCCTGGTGGAGACTCGCCCGCACCGCAGCGCCCTGGTGGCCAAGCCTTCGCTGGACCGGCTGCGCGGCATGTTCGACGTCATGGCGGAGCTGGAGGCGCTGTGCGCGGGCCTATGCGCCGTACATATGACCAAGGCCGAGCGCGGGCAACTGGAGGCCATCCATGCGGAACTGGCCGACCTGACCCGGCGGGGCGACGAGGCGCACTACACCTTCCTGAACGACCGCTTCCATACCTTCCTGTATGGCGGCGCGCACAATGCCTATCTGTCGGAGATCACGCTCGCCACGCGGGCGCGGCTCCAGCCCTTCCGCCGCGCCCAGTTCCGTACGTTGGGGCGCCTCGCTCTGTCCTATGCGGAGCACGATGCGGTGGTGCAGGCCATCCTGCGCGGCGACAAGGCGGAAGCGGCGAGCGCCATGCGCAGCCACATCCTGACGGTGGAAGTGGCCTATGAACGTTATGCGGAGAGCGTCTGAGCGCAGCTTCGAGGCCCGCCCGCCGTGCGCCGCCGAGAGGCGTGGCCTGGGCTGACGACCGCTCTGGCCGGGCCGGAGGCACCTTTTTGAGAGGCCCGCAGTCCTACAGGAAATCCTTCCAGGGCCGGTCGCGCCGCGAGGGCGCGCGCGCGTAGTCGCCGCTGGTGAGGGACAGGTTGGGATTGTAATAGGGGTCGTTGCGGATGATCTCGCCCCAGTGCGCCAGCATATAGGCCGTGTCGCGGGCGAAGCGCTCCTTCTTGGCCGGCGTCTCTTCCTTGCCGCGGGAGGCGGATTCGTGGTGCACCAATTCCGCGAACGGCGTCCACACGTTGCGGTAGCCGGCCGCCTGGAGCCGGAAGCACAGGTCGATGTCGTTGAACGCCACCGGCAGATCGTCCGCGTTGAGCCCGCCGGCGTCCAGGAACACCGATTTGCGCACCACGAGGCAGGCCGCCGTCACGGCTGAGACCGTGCGGGTCAAAACGGCGCGTCCGGCGCTGCCCAGCGTATCCCCCGGCTGGAACGAGAAGGCATGTCCGGCCGCGCCGCCGAGCCCGGCGACGACCCCCGCATGCTGGATCGTCCCGTCGGGATAATAGAGCTTGGCTCCCACCGCGCCCACGTCCGGGCGTACCGCGAGGCTCACCATCTCGCTCAGCCAAGCGGGATCGACGACCTCGATGTCGTTGTTCAGCAGGGCGATGACGCTGCCGTTGGCCTGCCGCGCGGCGAGATTGTTCATGGCCGAATAATTGAACGCGCCGGCGTAGGGCACTATGCGCACGCGGGCGTCGGCGCGCAGCCGGCTGAACAACTGGTGCGTCTCGTCCTCGCGGCTGGCGTGGTCGACGATGATGAGTTCGATATTGGGGTAATCCGTCTGCTCCAGGATACCCTTGGCGCAGACCGCGAGCAGGTCGGCCCGGTCCTTGGTGAGCACGATGACCGAGACCAGCGGGGCGGGCGCCGGAAGTGGGCGCACGACGCGGGACCAGGCCGGATTGCGCGGGTGGGGCTGCACCGTGCCCGCTTCGCCGCTCTGGCACAGAAGGTCCTGCGCGGCGCGCCGGCGGGCCGCTGCGGTATCGACGCCGGAACCCGGCGCCCGGCAGTGGTAGAGCAGTTCGGGAATATGCCGGATGCGTTTGCCGGAGGTGGCGGCGATGGCACGCAGGGCCAGATCGTAGCTTTCCGCGCCATCGAGGCCGGCACGGAAGCCGCCCATCTGCGACACCAGAGGCGTGCGGAAGGCTGCAAGCCCGCCGACCAGGTTCTGGCCAAGCAGCAGGTCAGGGTCGAAGCCGGTCTTGAAGTGGGGATCGCCGTGCTGGCCGGCGGAATCCAGCGTGTCCTCGTCGGAATAGAGGATGTCCACGTCCGGGGCGGTATTGATGGCGTTGGCGATCTCGTACAGCGCCGTCTCGTGCAGCCGGTCGTGCTGGCCGAGCGGGATGACGAAAGCGCCCCGGGCACCGAGGAGGGCGGCATTCCAGAGTTCGGCGGGTGTGGCGTCCGCTTCCAGCGGAAGCAAATGGACCCGGTGCTCCTCGGCGGCGACGGCGTCGAGAATCGCCCGGACGCCGGGCGCAGCGGCGGGACCGAAGGCGGCGCGGAATTCCCACAGCGGGTAGCGCTGGGCGGTGACCGAGGCCAGCGCCTCGCGAAACCATGCGTCCACGGGCGCATCCACCACCATGCACACGGACAGCAGCGGCTTGTGGGTGAAGCTGGCTATGTGCCGGCGGACCGCCGCCCGGTCGTGATCATGCAGCCGGTCCTGCCACCATACGGCCTTCGGCTCGCAGGAGGCGACCAGGGCGCATCCCTTGATGCGGCCGACGGTCTCGAAATGGACCAGCGGGTTCAGGTTGGTCTCGCCCGGGCCGAGATTCTGCCGCCGATAGGTGGCGGTGGAGAAGAACGGGCTGGGATCGCGGCCTTCCCGCGCGCCGTGGCGGACATAGTGCACGGCAGGATCGATGCGGCACTGGGCAACATCGGGGTAGGTTTCCAGATACCATCCAGCATCGAAGAACAGCGATTTCCGGACGATCGAGACGTCACTTCCCTCGGTATCGAGGTGTGGTCTCACCGTGCTCCACAGCTTCTGCAGGATGGAACGGCTCCGCGCATTGGAGTTGGTCCGTTCCAGAAGTGCGTGCTGCTCGCTGTTCCGTATCGCCATCGTCTCTGTATCCTCAGGCACTTCCCTGACAACGCAGTGAAGAGCCTCCCGCCCCACGAGGATCGTGAACTTGTGCACCGCAGCGGCCTTTCGGTCGCCACGATGAAGCCACTATAGCACAGGCTTCGGATTTGTAAGGCTTTCGCAACCATTGCGCATGTGCGAATCGCCTGCGCTTTGCGCGCGCACGATTCAAGCTTCCGGCGGTGCGTCGTCGGTGGAGATGTCGTCGTTCGCCAGATAGGCCCTGAAGCCGCCGAAGCCGGTGATGTCCGGGCAATGGGCGATTTCGACGGCCTCCGCCAGGAAACCGGCGACGATGCTGCCGTCGGCCAGTTCCACCGAGCCCAGTCCCAGCGGGGCGGGGATGGTGCCCAGCAGCCGGCCGACGCCTTCGAACGGCAGTGACCAGACCTCGCCGGTGAGCATCGCCCCGCCGTCATGGACACGGGTCACCCCAGGGCGCGGCGTTTCGCCCTCCAGCAGAGCCATGCGGTAGATCGGTGCCGTCGAGACGCTGGCGACGAACCGCCCGCCGAAGGACTGCAATTCGCCGTTCAGCGGCAAGCCGGACAGATGTGCGCCGAAGACGCAGACGTCGAGGCGCTCCGGATCCGCCGCAGGGGGGAGCGGCGGATAGTCCGCGTAAGTTCCGCTGGCGGCAAGCGGCAGGCGGGCGTCTGCGGCGAAGGCGCGGGCGATGCCTGCCACCGCCGCGTCGCGCCCGGCCGGCGCCAGGAAGGTGATGCCGTAGGGGGCGCCGGAAGGGGCAATCGCGGCCGGAACCGCCGTGCCGCACAGATCCAGCAGGTTGACGAAGTTCGTGTAGGTGCCGAGTCGGGAATTGAGGCGGATGGGGTCGGCCAGCACCGCCTCCAGCGTGTAGGCGGTGGGGGCGGTGGGCACCACGAGGGCGTCGAGCCCGGCCAGCACCGGGCGCACTGCGGCACGCAGTTCCTGCAGGCGGTAGAGGGCGCGGAAGGCGTCGGCCGCGGAGGGCTTGGCGCCGCCCTCGGTGATGGCCCGCGTCACCGGATGGACCGCCTCGGGATCGCGGGCGAGGAGATCCGCCGCCACGATCCAGCGCTCGGCGACCCAGGGGCCTTCGTAGAGCAGGCGTGCGGTCTCCGCGAAGGGCGCAAAGTCGATTTCCACCAGGCGCGCGCCGAGCTTGGCGAGGCGGGCGAGCGCGCCCTCATAGGCGGCCGCCGCGTCCGCATCGCCGAAAAACTCGCGCTGCGCCGCCGGTAGCACGCCCAGCACCGGCATCTTGGGCATGGGGGCAAGCGGCGCCACCGTCAGTTCGCGGGAGAAGGCGTCGGACGCCTCGAAGCCGCCCATCACCTCAAGCACGGCCATGGCATCGTCCACGGTCAGGGCGAAGATGGAGATGCAGTCCAGCGTGCGGCAGGCGGGCACGAGTCCGGTATTGGGCACCAGGCCCAGGCTCGGCTTCAGGCCGACGATGTTCTGCAGCATGGCCGGCACCCGGCCCGAGCCCGCCGTATCGGTGCCGAGCGCGATCGGCACGATGCCCGCCGCAACCGCACTCGCCGAACCGGAGGATGAGCCGCCGGGCACGAGATCGGGCTTGAAGACGTTGCGCGGCACGCCGTAAGGCGAGCGCACGCCCACGAGGCCGGTGGCGAACTGGTCGAGATTGGTCTTGCCGATGATCAGCGCGCCAGCCGCTTTCAGTCGCGCTACCGCCACGGCGTCGGCCGTCGGCTGATACGCGAAGGCGGGGCAGGCCGCGGTGGTGGGCAGGCCCGCCACGTCGATATTGTCCTTCACCGCGACGGGGATG
The DNA here is from genome assembly GCF_000473085.1 of Azorhizobium doebereinerae UFLA1-100. Taxonomy (GTDB): domain Bacteria; phylum Pseudomonadota; class Alphaproteobacteria; order Rhizobiales; family Xanthobacteraceae; genus Azorhizobium; species Azorhizobium doebereinerae. The sequence goes on along the minus strand of NZ_AXBA01000002.1, from coordinate 135,710 downwards.
CCATAGAGCGGCAGCGCCCCGGCCTTGTGTGCTTCAAGCGCGGCGGCGTCCGCCAGCACGTCGGCCTCGGGCCGCAGGGAGATGAACATGGCCGGATCGCCATGGGCCGCGATCCGCTCATAGGTGGCCCGCACCGTCTCGCTGGGGCTGCGCCGGCCGCTCCTGTGGGCGGCGAGAAGGGAGGCAACGGTGTCCATGACAACTCCTGAACGACGGGTTCCGCCCCTCAAGCACGAACCGCGCCACCGGCGGCGGATGCGTCGGGGCGGGGGCGGGCGATGGAGGGGGCTTTGTTTCGAAGGCCTCGGCCGTGGCTTCCTCCAAGCGGAAAGCAGCGGGGGGCGTAATGCGAACCCTCCAATGTGACTAATGAATAGACTTTTGATCAATTAATAATCAAAAATGTGTTCTATGCATGCAAGATTGGGTGGGCCTGCCGCCCAGGCTTCGTCGCCACTGTCCAACTGACCTCACGGCGTGGGCTTGCAATCCCGGATCGCGGACCTGATCTCAAGCGGGACATCGGGGGCCGGCCGGATCATTCGCATGACATCTCTTTCCATTCTTGACCTTGCTCCCATTCCTCAAGGGGCCACGGCGCGCGAGGCGCTGCACCGCAGCCTCGATCTCGCGCAGCATGCGGAAGCCTGGGGCTACAATCGCTTCTGGGTGGCCGAGCACCACAACATGGTGGGCATCGCCAGCGCCGCGACCTCCGTCGTCATCGGCTTCCTGGCCGGCGGGACGCAGCGCATCCGGGTCGGGGCCGGGGGCATCATGCTGCCCAACCATTCCCCGCTGGTGATCGCCGAGCAGTTCGGCACGCTGGAGGCCCTCTATCCCGGACGTATCGACCTCGGCCTCGGCCGCGCCCCGGGTACGGACCAGATGACCCTGCGCGCGCTCCGGCGCGACCCGCGGACCGCCGATAATTTCCCCCAGGACGTGCTGGAGCTTCAGGCCCTGCTCGGCCCCGCCCAGCCGGACCAGCGCATCCGTGCCGTCCCGGGGACCGGGTCGCAGGTGCCGCTGTGGATCCTCGGCTCCAGCCTGTTCGGCGCCCAGCTCGCGGCCATGCTCGGGCTGCCCTATGCCTTCGCCTCGCATTTCGCGCCGGAATTGCTGATCCCGGCGCTGGAGACCTACCGCGAACGGTTCGAGCCGTCGCGGCAGTTGCAGAAGCCTTATGCCATGGTGGGTGTGCCGGTGGTGGCGGCGGAGACGGACGCGGAGGCGCGGCGCCTGTTCACCTCCACCCAACAGAGCTTCGCTAATATGTTCCGGGGCGCGCGGGGGCAGCTTCCCCCACCCATCGACGACATCGAGAGCTATTGGACCCCCAGCGAGAAGATCCAGGTCCAGGGCATGCTCGGCCGCGCCGTGGTGGGCGGGCCGGAGACGGTGCGGGCCGGGCTGGAGGCGCTGATCGCCGAGACCGGCGCCGACGAGCTGATGGTTGCCTCCGCCATCTTCGACCATGCGGCGCGCCTGCGCTCCTATGAGATCCTCGGCGGCCTCGGCCTTGCCGCCGCGCGCCAGCCGGCCCTGTGCTGATCGCCCCTTCGGTGCTTATCATGCAATGAAGCCTCCGCCGCGCCCGCCGCGGCCGAGGCATCTTCCCGGAGGTGCCCGCCATGACCGACGCATTCGAGCCCGCCCCCGCAGGGCCGCCGGAGACCAAGCTCACCGCCACCAAGCAGCGCTGGGCCAGGGAAGGCCGTTTCCTCACCGGCCGTGTCGCCCGCTCGGGCGAGGAGCGCCTGCCGCCGGGCCAGCATCTGGTGAGGGACTGGCCGGTGCTGGACCTTGGGTTGCAACCCGACGTGCCCACCACTTCCTGGCGGATCGACGTGGACGGCCTTGTCGACCATCCGGCCAGCTGGAACTGGGCGGACTTCCAGGCTCAGCCGCAATCCCATCTCGTCACCGACATCCACTGCGTCACCACCTGGTCGCGCTATGACAACGGCTGGGACGGCCTGCTGACCCGCGACCTGCTGGCCATGGTGGAGCCGCGTGGCAACGCCCGCTTCGTGGTGATGCACAGCTACGATGGCTACACCACCAACGTTCCCATCGAGGATTTCGCGGCGGAGGATGCGGTCCTTGCCCATAGCTGGCAGGGCCAGCCGCTGTCCCGCGCCCATGGCGGACCGCTGCGTGTGGTGATCCCGCACCTCTATTTCTGGAAGAGCGCCAAGTGGGTGAAGCGCATCGAATTCATTCCCGCTGACCGCCTCGGCTATTGGGAAGTGCGCGGCTATCACGAGCGCGGCGACCCCTGGAAGGAAGAGCGCTACTCCGAGGAATAGCGTGGCCCAGGCTTCGGTGAGGTGCCGGAGTATCCCTCGTTGGCGGCATTCCGAACCGGGGCCGTTCCATATCGCGGCACCCGCCGCGATCTGGAGTGTGCCCGGTCATGTCCGTTGAGGCCCCGTGGCGCTTGGACCCTGGCAAAGAAAAAGCCATTGCGATAAGAGCGGAGCCAGCATTTGCGAGGCGTCCGCGGGGGCGGGCTTGAACGGGTGGGGTAGCCTTGGATCAGTTGGAGCGCTTCAGGCCGAGCCTTAAGGGTCAGATCGCATACGAGCACCTTCACCGTTATGCGGTCTGCCGCGAATGCGTCGGCGGGGCGGTGGTGCTCGACCTGGGATCCGGTGACGGCTACGGCACGGCGCTGCTGGGCGAGCGGGCCGCCCATGTGACCGGCCTCGATGTGGACCCCGAGGCGGTGGAAGCGGCGCGCGCGGCTTATGGGGCCGAGGGACGAGTCATGTTCGAGACCGGCTCGGCCCATGACCTGCCGTTCCCGGACGCCAGCTTCGACGTGGTCGTGTCGTTCGAGATGATCGAGCATGTGGACCGGCAGGAGCGGGTGGTCGCCGAGGTGCGGCGCGTCCTGAAGCCCGGCGGGCTGTTCATCGTTTCCACTCCCAGCCGCGAGATCTACAACCGCTTCAAGGCGCCCAACGAGTTCCACGTCAAGGAGCTCGACTTGGCGGAGTTCACGGAACTTCTCGGGGCTGCCTTCCCGCATGTGGCGATGATGGGGGAGCGCATGGCGCTGGTGTCCATCCTCGCCCCGCTCGGCGATGATCCGGCGCCCGGAAGCTATCAGGGCTATATCGGCCATTACGGTGCGCAGGACCGGCCGCGGACCGAAGCCGCGGCGGGCCAGTTTCCCGAGCCGGAATACCTTGTCGCATTCTGTAGCGACCGCCCAGTGACAGGGGCGGCGCTGGCGCATTCCGTCTTCATCGCGCCGGAGGATGACCTCTGGGTGGAGAACACGCGGGTCATGCATTGGGCCTCCGGCCTGCACGAGGAGGACGAGGTTCTGCGCCGCGAGGTCGCGGGGCTGCGCGCGGAACTGAGTGAGCTGACGCGCGACAAGGCCGCGTTCGACACCAAGCTGCGCGCGCTGGACGGCGCCTGGCGGCAGCGGCTCGCTGATGAGGGGGCCGTTGCGGCCCTGACGCTGCACGTTTCGCGCGAACTCCAGGCCAGCGCCCATGCGGTCCGGGCCCATATGCTGGCCGCGCCGGAGCGGCCCCGGCGGCGCAAGTCAGGTCTCGGCCAGTTCCGGCCGATCTGGCGCCGCCTGCAACGCCTCGGCCTGTTCGATGCCGAATGGTATGCCCGGCAGGTGGAGGGGCTCTCAGCCGGAGCGGCGCTGGAGCACTTCCGCAGCAAGGGCCTCGCCGAGGGGCGCGAGCCGCACCCGTTCTTCCATTCGCACTGGTTCGCCACGCGCTATCCCGAGCACGGCGACGGCGGCAAGCCCATCGCCGCCTATGTGCGCGCCAAGGGGCGTGAGACGCTGGCGCCGCACCCCTTCTTCGACCCGGCGCTCTACCTTTATCTCAACCCCGACGTGGCCGAGGCCAAGGCGGAGGCGCTGCGCCACTTCCTCACCTCGGGCGAGCGGGAAGGCCGGCCGGTCCATCCGCTGATCGATACTGATCGGCTGATCAGCCAGGGCGCGATGCATGCGCCTGGCGCGCCGCTGGTCCGGGCCTATATGTCCGATCCGGCATTGTTCGAGCTGTCGCCGCATCCGCTGTTCGACGCCTTCTATTATCTGCGCGAGAACCCCGACGTGGAGGCGGCGGGCATCAATCCGCTGCTGCATTATCTGGTGTGGGGGTGGCGCGAGGGGCGCTCCCCGCATCCGTATTTCCAGAACGACTGGTACCTTCAGCGTTATCCGGATGTGCGCGCAGCGGAGGTGAACCCGCTGGTGCATTTCGTCGTCAGCGGCGGGCGCGAGGGGCGCGACCCCAATCCGGTGTTCGATTCCGCATTCTACTGCCAGAACAATGCCGAGGCGCGGAACACCAACCTGATTCCGTTCCTGCATTTCCTGCGGCAGGGTAATGCCGCCAGCTTCGCTTTCTCCACCCGCCCCGACGTCGTCGCTGCGGCGGAAGCCTTCCAGCGGTCGGGCCGCACGCCGATCGAGCTGTTCGACGCCCTGTTCCAGACATCGGGCGGGGAGGCGGGCGATTTCGGCGGCGAGTTCGAGATGGGCGACGAGTGGCCGCCGGTCATCCGCCAGGGCTATGCCCTGCCGCACGGTGTCAGCGACTATCTCGCCGACACGGGCCGGCTCGCCCAGCGCCCGGTCTATAATTATCTGTTCGCCGTTGTCGCCCGCGCCCAGAGGTCGAAGCGCCCGTTCACGGAAAGCGCAGATTTCCGCCGCCTGAGCGCCCGCGCTACGGAGCTGTCCCAGGCGCGGGCCGCCCGCTTCGGCGGGGTGCCGGAGGCGTCGATCCTCATCCCGGTCTACAACAACCTCGCCGACACGATGGTCTGCCTCGTCTCCCTGCTCGAGCAGGAGTGCGACGTTGCCTACGAGGTGCTGATCGGCGACGACTGCTCGACGGACGGCACGGCGGAGGCCCTCTCCGCGGTGGGCGGCGTCGTCCGCCACGTGGGCCACGGTACCAATCTCGGCTTCCTCGGCAATTGCAATGCTACGGCGGCGCTCGCCGAAGGGCGCTATCTGGTGCTGCTCAACAACGACACCGTGATCCTTTCGGGTTGGTTGGAAGGCCTCATGCAGGCGTTCGCGGCCGACCCGCTGGTCGGCCTTGCGGGCTCGAAGCTGCTGAATTGGAACGGCACCCTGCAGGAGGCCGGCGGCATCTTCTGGCGCGATGGCTCGGCATGGAATTTCGGCCGCAACGGCGACCCGCGCGCGCCGGAATTCAACTATCTGAAGGAAACCGACTTCTGCTCCGGGGCCTCGCTTGCCGTGCCGATGGATCTCTGGCGGCAGCTGGAGGGCTTCGACCCCATCTACAAGCCCGCTTATTGCGAGGATGCGGATCTGGCGTTCCGGGTGCGTGCGGCGGGGCGGAAGGTGGTCTACCAGCCGTTCTCGGAACTGGTCCATCATGAGGGTCGCAGCCATGGGCGCGACGTGACCCAGGGCATCAAGGCCTATCAGGTGCGCAACATGGAGCGCCTGTTCGAGCGCTGGCGCCCGGTATTGGAACGCGAGCATTTCGCCAATGGCGAGCAGGTCTATCTCGCCCGTGACCGTTCCGGCCGCAAGCCGCACATCCTGCTCGTCGATCATTACGTGCCGCAGTGGGACCGCGATGCCGGCTCACGCTCGATGTATCATTACATCCGGCTGTTCCTGGACTGCGGCTTCCAGGTGAGCTTCTGGCCCGACAATCTGCATCGCGACCCGTCCTATACCTCGCAGCTCCAGGCCATGGGCGTCGAGGTGATCTATGGCGTGGACTATCTGGACCGCTTCGAGCCCTGGCTGGAGGGCGTGGGCGACAAGCTCGCCTATATCCTGCTCAGCCGTCCGCACATCTCGATCAAGTATCTCGACGCCATCAAGAAGCACTTCCACGGCAAGGTGCTCTATTATGGTATCGACCTGCACTATCAGCGGATGCAGCTCGAATACGGCATTACCGGCAATGCGGCGCTGCTGCCGGAAATCGAGACCATGAAGGCGTTGGAGCTGGGCCTCTGCCGCGAGGTCGATCTCTACATGTATCCGAGCCAGGACGAGATCGACGTGATCCGCGCGGAGATCGGCCCCGAGCATGCGGGCATTGCGCTTCCGCTCAATGTCTTCGCGGACGAGGAGATCGCCACCTTCGATCCCGAGCTGCTGGCGCGGCGTGATTCTCATACGCTGCTGTTCGTCGGCGGCTTCCGCCACGCGCCCAACGTGGATGCGGTGAAGTGGTTCATCGGCGAGGTGCTGCCGCGGATCCGCCAGGTGGATCCGCGCTATCGCTTCCTGATCGCCGGCTCGCATCCGCCCGACGACCTGTGCTCTGGCGTGTGCGAGGGGGTGCAATTGCTCGGCCGTGTCTCCGACGAGGAGCTCATGCGCCTCTACAACGAGGTGGGGGTCTCGGTGGCGCCGCTGCGCTTTGGTGGCGGCATGAAGGGCAAGGTGCTGGAAGCGCTGTCGCGGGCGACGCCGCTGGTGACGACCTCCATCGGCGTGCAGGGCATTCCCGATCCGACGCGCTTCACCGGCGTCGAGGACGAGGCCGAAGGCTTCGCCCGGGCGGTGCTGTCGATCGCGGCGGACCCGCAGGCGACGGCGAACCGGGTCCGCGAGGGCCTCGCCTTCATCCGCGCCACTTATTCAAGACGCGTGGTGGGCGAACTGATGTCGTCCGTCGTGCCCGAATTGGGCGCGCGGGACGAGGCCCCAGAAACGCGCTCAGAGAGTTAAAGTGGCCAAACTATCCACAACTCCGATTGGGTTGTCCGGGTTAGTCGGAGGATGTGGTTATGGGCATCCGCTTGACGTAGAATAGAAACCATAAACTTGTGCTGGTGCCGATGATGGATAATAGCGAAGTCACCATGATGGCGTCGATAGATGCGCAGCAGCGAATTGCTGTACTTATTCCTTGCTTAGATGAGGCTGCAACGATTGCGGCTGTAGTCGCTGATTTTCGGAAATATGTTCCGCAGGCGCGAATTTATGTCTACGACAACAATTCGACTGATGGAACAGGAGAAATCGCCGCAGCAGCTGGTGCGGTCGTTCGTCTTGAGCGGCTCCGTGGCAAGGGACACGTTATGCGGCGTATGTTCGCCGATATAGATGCCGATATCTATATTATGGTGGACGGTGACGACACCTACGATGCGGCTTCTGCACCAGCGTTGATCCAGGAACTATGTTCAGGTCCTTTTGACTTAGTAAATGGCGCGCGGGTGGATACGTCCGTAGAAGCATATCGGCCAGGGCATCGCTTCGGAAACGCTGTCCTGTCAGGGGCTGTACGGTATGTTTTTGGCACGGCTTCAAAAGATATGTTGTCAGGCTACAAGGCGCTCTCACGTCGCTTCGTGAAGTCGTTTCCTGCGTTATCAACGGGTTTTGAAATCGAAACCGAATTGCTGGTGCATGCCCTGGAACTCGGCATTTCAATCAGTGAAATATCGACGCCTTACAAGGAGCGGCCGATGGGATCAGAAAGCAAACTGCGGACATTTCGAGATGGATGGCGTATTCTGCGCCTTATAGCTTTGCTTTGCAAGGAAGAGAGGCCTTTGGCGTTCTTTGCACTGATATCGTTTGTGCTTTCCATTTTGTCCGTTGGTTTGTCGATTCCACTGTTTTATGAGTTTTTGGAAACCGGCTTAGTGCCAAGATTTCCCACAGCCATTCTTTCGGTGGGTCTGATGCTTGCCGCGATTATTGCGCTCTTTTCGGGCCTCATCCTCGATACCGTTACCCGCGGACGCCGCGAGTTTAAGCGGTTGCATTTTCTTGCTTACGACGCGGTGGGCGTGCAGGTGGGGCGCGCTGCATTGGTCGGGACGCCGGCAAGGCGGCTCTGATAAATGGGCGGGCGCTCGGCTTCCCGACAATGGATGGACTTGAAGGCCGGGCCGCCTGCAACTTGGCGGCGCGGTGAGAAACTCGGCGCGAGGGATTGATCGATGCCGATTTCCAGAGCGAGTACGTCTCGGCTTGCGATATGTCTGCAGATTTTACTCGGAATCACGCTGTTCTTTCTGGTGGACGCCGCTGTATTCCGCAGCGGCTTCTATTTGCGTTGGATCTCGCCGGCGTCCAGCCTCGGGAGCATGGTTCGCGCGATCAACGATATCGACGCGATTCCGGACGGTTCAAAATCAATACTGGTAATTGGCGACTCCCGGATTGGCGAAGGCTTCTCGGCGAAGCTCGCCGATGCCGAGGCAGTGCGTTCGGGAGCGTCCGTTACGTTTACCAGCGGAGGTGTCGCGGGGACGACGCCGCGGGTCTGGTATTATCTACTTCGTCAAATCCGAGACCCCGGTAAGCGACTGGCCGCCGTGGCGATCATGACGCCGTCCTTTCATGACAATGACGACGGCCTCCCCGCGGACAGGGTTGGCGATATTGTTTTCGTGCACACCATGTTGGGGCTGGCGGACATCGTCGATTTCCCCGCCTCGTTCTCAAGTTTTGCCACCCGCCGCGAGGCCGCCACGGCGATCCTATTCAAAGGATTATTCTACAAGAACGACATTCTCGATTTCGTTGAGAACCCCGGCAAGCGCGTCCGCGAAGCAAAGGACTGGCGCAAGGATGGACTGGAGTGGTTCTACGCCTATTCGGGCAACGGTGGCTCGCTGGCTGGGGCGACGCTGGATCTGGAGGCCGGAGAGGTCACCCGAGGCACGAGTTCCCCTCTATCTACCATTCTAGCCGATTATGCTCGGCGATTGCAGGCATTCCATGGGCGGCCTCCAGACGCCGCCACCTCCACCGCCTATCGCCGCCTCTGGTGGAGGCGGATCGCGGATCTATGCCAGAAGGCGGGGGTGAAGCTCCTGGTGTTCCGCATTCCGCGCGGCCCCTTCCATCACATGGTCGACGCTGACACTCAGCCTTCCGGCGTCCTTGCGGACCTCGCCGCGGCTGGCAAGCTGACATTGTTGCCCGCGGATGCGTTCGACAATTTTGAGCGGCCGCAATTTTTCTTCGACGACCTGCACCTCAATCGTGCGGGCCGGGAGGCGTTCTCGGTCGATCTGACCCGGGCGATCCTGGTGCATCTTCCAGCCGGGAAGTAGTCTTGAGATGCTGTTCAACTCTTTCGAATTTTGGATCTTTTTCGCGCTCGTCCTAGTTGCGGTGTATGCTGCGCCAGCGCATTGGTCGCGAGCAATTCTGGTGGTGGCCAGTTTTGCATTTTACGGCACCTGGAATCCGGTCCTGATGCTGCTGCTGGCCGGGTGCGTGGTGTTCAATTACGCTACCGCGCTCGCCATTGATCGTTCAAACGGGCGGCGGGCGCGGGCCATCCTGATTTTCACGGTCGCCGCCAATCTTTCCTTGCTTGGATTTTTTAAATATTACGGTTTTTTCATGGGGGCGGTGACTGGTCTGCTGCGTCTGCCGCCAGACGGCTTTTCCGAGCGTATCGTGTTGCCGGTTGCCATCTCATTTTATACTTTTGAGGCGATTTCATATAACGTCGATATCTACCGACGCGAACTCAGGGCGCGCAAAAGCCTCATCGATTTTGCATTGTTTATCGCTTTTTTCCCCATTTGGTAGCCGGCCCCATCATCCGACCCGCCCATTTCTTTCCCCAACTCAAGGGGCGGCCAGTGCCCTCCCGTGGCCAGATTGGCTGGGGCATGGTGCAGATCATGAAGGGGCTCATCAAGAAGACCGTATTTGCGGATAATTTCGCGATCGTCGCCAATTCGTATTTCAACGGGCAAGGCCACGGCGACATGGGGGCTGCGTGGGTAGCGACGCTCGCGTTTTCCATGCAGATCTATTTTGATTTTTCGGGCTACACCGACATCGCTCGCGGATGCGCACGGCTTCTGGGCTATGAATTCCCGACGAATTTCGAGCGTCCCTATCTGGCGCGAAGCATCGCCGAATTCTGGCACCAATGGCACATTTCGCTGTCCACTTGGCTGCGGGATTATCTGTATATTCCATTGGGTGGTAGCCGCAGTGGTTCGGGTCGCACCTATGTCAATCTCATCATCACCATGGGCCTTGGCGGGCTGTGGCACGGGGCGAGTTGGAATTTCGTGATCTGGGGCCTTTATCACGGCGTCCTGCTTGCGGTGCACCGGGCTTGGAGCCAATGGCGCGGCCCCGCCGTAAGGCCGGTAAATCCCGTCGGCTCGGCATCCGGCGTGGCGCTGACCTTCATTCTGGTCACGCTCGGTTGGGTGACGTTCCGGGCGCCCGATTTCGCCGTTACATGGAAAGTGCTGACCGATCTGTTCGCCGGTTCGATCCAGAGGGTCGAGGCGCCTATGACATTTTACGTCCTGCTGGCAATTTCCGTGATCTGGCTGGCGATCGATCGGCGCCGCCGCTTGCAGATTTGGATGAGCGAGGGAGCCGGCATCCTTGGGACCTTGAAGGTGTCCGGAGCGATGGCGCTCGCTTTGCTTGTGTTGGAACTGTTCTCACGCACCGATATTGCAGTGCCGTTCATCTATTTCCAGTTCTGAGAGCGCCGGCCCACGGGATGTACCGCGGGCGAACGATGGTAACGTCGCTGTGCCGAGCGCGCAGTCGAATGGGCGCGCGCCGGTTAAGGGCAGGGCACGTGGGCAGGCTCCGAAGCGCGCCAGCGGACGGCACTCATGACGGGCATGCCGTCACGCTGCCGGTAGACGGTGATCTCGGGCTGTCCCCACTCGACTTCGGCGATCCATTTGGGCAATCTCGTGGGATCTGCCACCCGGGCGGGCTCCGGCTGCCCTTCCACGGCACCGTCCATGATACCCAGCAATGCATCTTTCCCACGGCACAACACCTGCCGGGCTTCTTGCGGGGTGAAGGTCGTGGTTAGCGGAATGCGCCCGCGGGTGATCATCTCAAAGGCCATGAAGATGCCCCAGTCCGGAAAAAAAGCATGGGTCGGTGCCGTATTGCGCAAGCCATCTTCCGAAAAGCGCACAATGGCGTCGGACGCGAGGCCAACTCCACCGGTGCGCCCCAACTCGAACAGCATGGCTTGGCGGTTTACGAGATTGACGGCGAACAGCGGCGTCGCCAGCAGGATGACGCCGACCAGGATGATGCCTCGCGCGGCAATGTGGATGGCCAGCAACTCTACCGTCAGGGCCAAAGCGACGTAGAGGATGGGCAGAAACAGGATCGCGTGGTGAAGCCATACACGAGTGCCAAAAATCATGATCAGGGTGCTGATGCCCAAAAACAGGCCCGCAGCTACAAACAGGCCAGGTGAACGTGGCCGGCGAGCCAGGTTCAGCATCAGCCCTAGGGCCGGCACGCCCAGGAGGAGGGCCAGCCTTACATTCGGGAACGCCGACGCGACCATTTTGCGGAGCATCGCAAGGGAGGGGCCAACGTCAAGGACCGTCCATTGCACCATATTCGCAGCATACACGGCCCGCTCGGCCAGCGATAAGGGAGATGAACTGACGGCGAGCGTTTTCACGTTGCCGGTCAGAAATGCCAGGAAACCGGCGAGTCCGCCCGTCGCGATATAAACCAGGCCCAAGCCCACCACATAAGGTGATCCGCCCAGCGCGAAGCCGATGATCCACCATGTTGCCGTGCGCAGCCGGTCGGTTGAATTGCGCCAGCGCCACAGCGCGTGAAGGGCTGCGGTCGGAGTCAGGAAGGCGTGGATGAAGTACCCATAGACCGCAAAGCCCGCCAGAAAGCCGGCGGCCATCGCGACGCGAACCGTAGGCGGTGCGCCGCGATGATGCTCTACCAGTGCGATCGATAGGAATACGAACGTAATTGGAAGGAGGGTGATGTAAAATTGCGAGCGAAAACTGAACAAAAATCCTGGATCTAACGCGAGCGCTGCGAGAAAGGTGCCTGAAATTAGCAAGCGAACGCGAAATGCGCGTAAAAAAACCGCTGTAGAAATCAGTACCGCTAGTCCAAATATTATGTTCGTTAGGCGAATTCCAATTACACCTGTACCGAATAGCGCATATGAGGGTAGGCCCATATAGAAAGGTAGGGCTCCATGATATACTTGACCTATAATCGGAAATAGATCGAACAGGAGGGTGCCGGGTAGTGTCCAGGCAGGGGTCGTTGTGCCTGGATTTAAAGCGCGAACAACCGCGTAATCTGGGTTTATGGCGTCCATGTACAGGCCGGGTGCCGTGATTTCACTGATGCCGCCGATGATGAAAAGAATTATCGCTGGCGAGAATGCAATGAGCGTTGCGAAATTCGTCGGCGGGGATGATGCGGGGCGGGCTTCGATCGTCGTCGTGTGCGGCACCATCGATGGTCTCAACGGAATTGTGAGGAGCAGAATGGACAATTCCCTTAAGGGAAAAGATCGGTAAGGTCAGCCTGAAAATGCACGGCATGGTAATTCCGAGGGCTGAGGTGTCGCCGCCCGTGGGCACCATTCTGACCACGATCAGCTTGTCGACGGTGCGTTTGGCTCAGAAGAGGGTGACGGTGAGAGTGATCGGATGGTGCGCGGTTATGAGTGTTCCTTGCTTTGGCGCGGTCCTAGCCGCGGCGCGTAGAAATCGATCTACGGCCTCGTCGTCACGCATAGGTTACGCTACTCGCCTTGAGGTTTCATGGCGTGAGGCTTTGGCCGACCTTGCCGGTGTTTTGTCGGCTTCAGGCACGGGAGGGTCGAATCCGATTCGACTTCTCGATAGGTGCCTGGCTACGGCCCCTGTTGGCTGGCCTGTATGCAATGGAATTCATGCCCTGTTCCACGCGTCCAGAGCAGTGTTCAGGGTAGAGTGTCGAAAAGTAAGGGATAAGTGGCTGGGGCGCCAGGATTCGAACCTGGGAATGGGGGAATCAAAATCCCCTGCCTTACCACTTGGCTACGCCCCAATGCGCCGGCGCGGGACAATATCCGCCCCACCCGGTGCTGTCCAACGCTCCGCGCCGCCTGTGCACAACCCGCGCCGAGGGAAGCTGGGGCGCGGCTGGCAGGCGCGGGACAGGCCCGGAAAATACCGCGATGAGGCGCCAAGCCCACGGGCCGCCTGCGGCCGGCGAGGGCAGGACACGCCGGCGCCGCCCTAAGCTCCCTTGAAGCGTGGCGGGCGCTTTTCGGCGAAGGCGAGGCGCCCCTCGCGATAGTCGGCGCTGGCATTGGCGGCGGCGGTCTGGCGCTTGGCCTCGGCAAAGGCGCCGCCGCCGGCACCCTCGGCGGCACGGATGGACAGCTTGGCCGCGCGCAGCGTGAGGGGGGCATTTTCCGCCATGCGGGCGAGCAGGCGGTCGGCAGCGGCATCCACCTCCTCGGCCGGGGCGATCTGGTCCACCGCGCCAAGGGCGAAGGCGCGCTCAGCGGAGAGGCGTTCGGCGGTAAACAGCATCATTCGCGTGGCCTGGGGGCCGAACGCGCGCACCAGCCGGGCCACGCCGCGGGGATCGTAGCCGAGCCCGAGCCGGGCGGCCGGAATGGCGAAGAATGCGGTATCGGCGGCAAGGCGCAGATCGCAATTGGCGGCCAGCGCGGCGCCGGCGCCGACACATGCGCCGTGCACGAGAGCGAGCGTCGGAAAGGGCAGGGCCTGGGTGGCGGCGCACACGCCTTCCACCAGCTCGTCATACGTCTGTGCCCCGGACGCGTCGGCGCGGGTCGCGTCGAAATCGGAAATGTCCGCTCCGCCAGAAAAGGCCAGCGTGCCTTCGCCGCGAATGACGGCCGCGCGGATATCGCTGCGTGTAGCGGCCGAAGCGGCGAAATCGGCGAGGCTGCGCCACATGGCGCCGGAGATGGCGTTGCGCCGCTCGGGGTTCGACAGGACGAGGCGCGCGATGCCCTTGTCCACGGTGATGAAGACGGTGCTCGACATTCCAGGCCCCCGCGGAGCGCATCCGCGCCGGCCAGATGCCAGGCCGGCCACGCGCGTACAGTGAATGGGAGGTATGGACGTCGCACGCCCGCTGCCGTGCCTGCGGATCCCCTCCGGAACCGCTGCTTCTATGCCTTGAAAGGGCCGCCGCGCCTACCCTTAACCGCACCGTGAGATGCGCCTTGCGCGGGTGAGCGCATGCTGCTGGCGGACAAGGGTAGCGGGTGTGCGCGCATTTGTCCGGCCGGCCGGAGAGGTCGCTGCGGGTGTCAAGGTGGGGACGGCGTCCCGAAGGACGCCGTCCCACCCCCTACGGGCACCGGTCAGGGCTTGGTACCCGAAGCTCGCACGCAAACTACGATGCGTTCGTTAGCAGATATACCATGCTATACAACCTGCCGATCTCATTCCTGCAAGGAAAATGTTGAGACCTCGCTCATGTCCTGCACAAAGCTTGGACTTGGCTATACAAAAATTGCGTACATCAGGTGTTGTGCGGTTGTGGAGAGGGCCGGGAACCAGGGTGGTCCTGAGCCGGCAAGTTTAATCCCGACGAAACATCAGGTTTGCGACGAAGCCCACGGCGAGGGCGCCGCAGGCGACCGCAAGACCATAGAAAAACCCGCTATTTTCGGCGAAACCGGCAATCTGCGCTTCGAACCCGGCTTTCTCGATAGTGAAGGCCGTGTGCGCCTCCGCGAGCATGGTGCCGTCACGGAACAGTTTCGCCGCCACCTCATAGCGTCCGGTGCGGGCCCGGCCCGGCACCTGGAAGGTGGCGCGGAACGCGGTATCGGAGAGAAACAGCACGCCCTGGGGCTGCTCGCCATAGAGGCCCTCCGCGCCCTTGATGCGCAGGAAGGCAGCGCGGAACGGCTCTTCGGGCACGACGTCGGCGAAGTCGGGGCCGACCTTCTGGATCAGGATGTTGCGGGCAAGGCCGATCTGCTCCCGGCGTAGGATCTCGGGCGCGGCGATGGCATCGACCGGACGGTTCGTTGCCACCGCCAGATAGGAGGGGGTGTCGACGAAGGTGCGGCTTTCCGTATTGATCCATAGACCCAGCACCTGCGATTTGCGCCAGGTGACGGCGGTCTCATGCGGCCCGCGCACGGTGATCGCGACGTCATAAGGACCGGGCGTCGTGCCCTCGGCCACGCCGAACAGCACCAGTTCCGCGCCCGCGAAATTGGAAGTGATCCGCACGTCATGCTGGGACACCGACAGCACCAGACGCTCGGCGGCTGCCGGGCCGCCGGCGAGGCCGAGGAGAAAGCCGATGAAAAGGGCTGCTCCCGACCTTCGCGGCGTGGCGAGGCGCAGCCCGCGCGCCGTTTCGCTCATGGCCGGCCCTCCGGCTGGTGCTGCGTGGCGCGCTGCTCCTGCACGGTCACGGCATAGATGTCCCCCGGCGTGCGCACGAGGTCGTAGCCGACCCGCAGGCCGACACCGAGCACCAGCAGGCCGAGCAGCAGCCGCAGGTGCTCAGCCTTCATGCCCTGTCCCGCACGGGCGCCGAACTGCGCGCCCATGGTTCCGCCCACCATCAGGATGAGCGCGAGCACCGCATCCACCGTGCCGTTCACCGTCGCCTGGAGGACGGTGGCCATGCTCATGGTCACCAGCGTCAGCACGAGCGAGGTGCCGATCGCGGTCTGGGTGGGCACGCGCAGCATGTAGATCAGCGCCGGCACCAGCAGGAAACCGCCGCCGATGCCGAGCAGCGCCCCCAGGAAGCCGATGATGAAGCCGAGCCCGACCACCGGGATCAGCGACACATAGATGCGCGAGCGCCGGAACCGCACCTTCAGCGGCATGCGCAGGAACCAGGCCCGCGTGCCCGGCCGGCGCACCAGGGGCGGCTGTCCCGCCCGCGTCCGCGCGATGGCCCGCAGGCTCTCGCTGAGCATCAGGAGGCCGAGGGTGGAGAGCAGGGTCACGTAGGAGATGCCGATGACGAGATCCACCTGCCCCAGCGCGCGCAGCAGGGTGAAGACGGCGACGCCCGCGACCGTGCCGGCGAGGCCCCCGGTCAGCAGGACGCCGGACAGCGAGATGTCCACCATGCCTTTACGGAAATAGGACAGCGCCCCCGAGAAGGAGGAGGCGGCCATATGGGTGGACACGCTCGCCACCGCCACTGCCGGAGGCACGCCGATGAAGATCAGCAGCGGCGTCATCAGGAAGCCGCCGCCGACGCCGAACATGCCCGAGACGAAGCCCACCGCCGCGCCCAGCGCGAAGAGGGCGAACATGGCGACGGGCAGTTCGGCGATCGGCAGGTAGATCGTCATGGGAGATCGGTTCCCCGCGGGGTGATGCGGCGGCTCTGCTGCATCAATCGCACCAGAAGATTGCCCACGGCTGAGGTGAGGTTCGCCTCGTGCGCTGCCCGGCCGAGGCGCGGCATTGCCGGGATATGCACGAACACCGCCGGGACGGGTGCCGGGTTGGCCTTCAGCGCCCACAGCATGCGGAAGAAGAGCGCGTTGCACAGATAGCGCCCCGCATCCCGCGACAGCGCGGAGGGGACGGGATGCAGCGCCTGCGTCAGCAGCAGGGCGTCGGCGGTCGTGGTGAGCAGTGGCGGGGCGTCCGCCACCAAACGCCTTCCGGGAGGATGGCGGCGGGTGGCATCAGGCGCATCGGCCGCACGGTTCAACGCCCGCGTCTCGACGCACACCCGTGTCCGGCGCCCGGCGACGCCGAGCATCAGGACGGCGTCGGGGCGCACCTCGGCGAGCAGGCGCGGCGCATCGGCGATGGCCTTCCAGGTGGTGGGAAGCACCCGCACGACGATATCCAGATCGGCGAGGGCCGGCCGGGCCAGATGCCCGAGGCGCCGGGCGAGCCGTCCGGACGGATTCGACGGCATGCCGGGGAAAGGCCCGAACCCCGTCACCAGCACCCGGCGCGGCGGATGGCCATACGCGGGACATGGGGGCGGGGCGGGATGGGTCATCACAGCCCGAGCAGGGCCGCGATTTCGTTGGCCGCCAGGGTGGGGGCCAGGGTGCCGTCCGCCACGCGCGCTTCCAGGTCCGGCAGACGGGCCTTGATGGCGGGATCGGTCTTCACCTTCTCCGTCACGGCCTCCTGAAGCAGCGTCCACATCCACCGCACCTGCTGGGCGCGGCGCGTCTGGGCGAAGGCGCCGGCGTTTTCGCAGGCCGCCCTGTGCGCCATCACCTGCGCCCACACCTCGGCGATGCCGGTCTCGGCCAAGGCGGAATAGGTGAGCACCGGCGGCGACCAGAAGGGCAGGCGGGCCCCGAGCAGGTGCAAGGCGGCGCGATATTCCCCCGCCGCGGTGCGGGCACGGCCCATGTTGTCGCCGTCCGCCTTGTTGACGGCGACGATGTCGGCCAGTTCCAGCACGCCCTTCTTGATGCCCTGGAGTTCGTCGCCCGCACCGGGCAGCATCAGCACCAGGAAGGTGTCGGTCAGGTCCGCCACGGCGGTCTCCGACTGGCCGACGCCCACCGTCTCCACCAGCACCACGTCGAAGCCGGCGGCCTCGCACAGCAGCATGGTCTCGCGGGTCTTGGCGGCGGTGCCGCCCAGCGTCCCGCCTGAAGGGGAGGGGCGGATGAAGGCACCCGGGTCCACGGCGAGGCGGGACATGCGGGTCTTGTCGCCCAGGATGGAGCCGCCGGTGCGGGTGGAAGATGGGTCCACCGCCAGCACCGCCACCTTGTGGCCCTGCCCAGTGAGATAGCTGCCGAGCGCATCGATGGTGGTGGACTTGCCCACGCCCGGCACGCCGGTGATGCCGACCCGGAACGCGCCTCCGGTGCGCGGCAGCAGGGACTGAAGCAGCGCCTGCGCCCGGCGGCGATGGTCGGGGCGGCGGGATTCGATCAGCGTGATGGCGCGGGCGAGGGCCGCCCGCTCGCCGCGCGCCACCTGCGCAGCCAGAGCCGCATCGGCCGCGTTCAATGGAACGGGGGCCGGGCCGGCCGGGGCGGGCGGCGAGGTCATGGGCTGATCGTCCATCAAGGGAATCGCACCTGTAGCTGGTTCGCAGGGTGCCTGCATGAGCCAGCGATGCAAACTCCATCGGCCAACCGGCCTTCCTCCGTCAAGGGAACCGCCGGGGAGTCTGGTCCGTTGTCTCCCGGAAATTTCCTGAAAGGAGGGTCCGACATGAACTGGGATCGCATCGAAGGCAATTGGAAGCAGTTCACTGGCAATGTGAAGGCCCAATGGGGCAAGCTGACGGACGACGATCTTGCCGAGATCAAGGGCAACCGCGAGGTTCTCGAAGGCAAGCTCCAGGAGCGCTACGGCATCGCCAAGGACGAGGTGAAGCGCCAGGTCGATACCTGGAGCAAGGATCTGCACTGACCCGTCGTCGCCAGAGTAAGACGATATCGGCCCCGCGCTTGGCGCGGGGCTTTTCTTTGGGCTCCGCCCTCCGGCTTCAGACCGGCTCGATGCCGCTGCGATCGAGTCGGGCCAGCGCCGCACGCGCCGGGACGCCGCCGATGACGATGTCTGGCGCGATGTCCAGCAGCGGCACCAGCGCGAAGGCGCGTTCCATCAGCCGCGGATGAGGCAGTTCCAGGTCCGGCTCCTGCACCACCTCCTCGCCGAAGGTGAGCAGGTCGATGTCCATGGTGCGTGGGCCGAAGCGTTCCTCGCGGCTCCGGTCACGCCCGAGCTGGCGCTCCACGTCGAGGGCGAGGGTGAGCAGCGCCCGGGCGGACGGAGCGCCGTCCACCGCGATCACCTGGTTGAGATAGGGCGGCTGCGGCACCGACCCCCAGGGCGGGGTGCGATAGAGCGGCGACTGGGCGGCGATGGCGAGCCCGCCCGCCTCCAGGCGTCGGCGGGCCTCTCCGAGCGCGTCGGCCACGTTGCCCACATTGCCGCCGAGGCAGAGATAGGCCCGCGTCATCCCGCCCTGCGGATGGCTTCGGTGACCCGCGCGGCCTGCACATGGGCGGCGACGTCGTGCACGCGGATGATCTCCACCCCGGCCATCATGCCGATGACGTTGGAGGCGATGGTGCCGGGCAGCCGCTCCTCCGGCGTGGTCTCGATGACCTTGCCGATCATGGACTTGCGCGAGGTACCGAGCAGCAGCGGCAGGCCGAGTACGCGCAACTCCCCGAGACGGGCGACGCAGGCGAGGTTCTGCTCGAACGTCTTGCCGAAGCCGACGCCGGGATCGAGCACGATGCGGCTCCCGGGAATGCCGGCCTTCGCCGCCTGTTCCAACGCGCGTTCGAAGAAGGCGATCATGTCGGCGAGGACGTCGATGGTCGGATCTATCGCCTCGCGATTGTGCATGAGCACCGCGGCCGCCGCACTATCGGCCACCACCGCCGCCATGTCCGGATCGCGGGCGAAGCCCCAGATGTCGTTGATGATGGCCGCACCGGCTCGGAGCGCACGGCGGGCGACCTCCGCCTTGTAGGTATCCACCGAGATCGCGACCCCCAGCTCCGCGCTGAGCCCGTCCAGCACGGGGGCGATGCGCGCCCATTCCTCGTCCACGGAGATAACCGTATGGCCGGGGCGGGTGCTCTCGCCGCCAATGTCCAGGATGTCCGCCCCTTCCGCCACCAGCCGCCGGGCGGTGGCGCGCGCTGTTTCCGGGGCCGCACTGACGCCGCCGTCGGAGAACGAATCCGGCGTCACGTTGAGGATGCCCATGATGAGGGTGCGGTCGCCCAGGGGCAGAAGCCGACCGCGTGCATCGAGAACGCGGGCGGCCGGTGGGGTGATGCTCAAAGGGCCGGCTCCGTCATGGCAAAAGTGGCTGGCGCAGGCGATCGATGCCGCCCTTGCCGGCAAAGTGCAAGGGCTCCGGCCACCTTCCCGACTTCACAAGGCGTGGCGCAGGCCGGGGATGCCGGTGACGATCTCCTCCACCGCGCTGTCGCCGGCGCGCTCGCGGGCAAAGAGGACCACCTCGCGCACGGTGAGCTGCACCTGTGTCATGTCGAGCCCGTTGGCCATCAGCCGGTCGGCCACACCCATGAGGCGGGTGATGCCGCCGAAATGCCGCGTGCCTTCGGCATCCGGTGCCGCCACCTCGGCGGCGCTGTCGAGCATCGCCCTTGCGTCGGGTAGGGCCGAGAACAACTGCTCCAGAGCCGCGGGCGGCGCCTCGTGGTCGAGGAAGGCGAGCAGGATGGCGATGGAGGTGCGCGCCTGTGGTTCGCTCAGGCCCACGCGGGCCATGAGGCGGGCAATGAGTTCGTCCATGACAGCCCCTCTGACAGCCTCTTTGCCTCCCCCAAGGCGCCCGCATGGTGGCGGCACTCGCGGCGCCGGGCAAGCGTGGAGGGCACTTGCCCGCGATCGGGTGATCGGTCCAAGTGTAGGGGAGAAACAGCCAGGAGGGGGCGGTCATGACGCCGGATCAGGCAGGGACGGTGTTCGTCGGACGCAGCCCGGAGGCGGCCAAGGACGAGCGACTGGCGCTGCGCCTCGCCAACCGGCACGGCCTGGTCACCGGCGCCACCGGCACCGGCAAGACGGTGACGCTCCAAGTGCTGGCCGAAGGCTTCTCCCGTGCCGGCGTTCCGGTGTTCGCCTCCGATGTGAAGGGCGATCTAGCCGGGATCGCCATGCGTGGCGAGCCCAGGGATTTCCTGGTCAAGCGGGCCGAGGAGGTGGGCATCGCCTATGCGCCGGACAGCTTCCCGGTGGTGTTCTGGGACCTGTTCGGGGAGAAGGGCCATCCCATCCGCGCCACGGTCTCGGAGATGGGACCGCTGCTGCTGTCGCGGCTGATGGATCTCAACGAGGTGCAGGAGGGGGTGATGAACATCGCCTTCCGCCTCGCCGACGAGCAGGGCCTGCTGCTGCTCGACCTGAAGGACCTGCGGGCGATGCTCAGCTTCGTTGCGGAGCAGGCCAAGACCCTGACGCAGGACTACGGCAACGTCTCGGCCGCGACCGTGGGTGCCATCCAGCGCCAGTTGCTGGTGCTCGAGAACCAGGGGGGCGACGCCTTCTTCGGCGAACCGGCGCTGGCCATGGCCGACCTGATGCGGGTGGACCGCTCCGGCTACGGCACCATTTCGATTCTCGCGTCCGACAAGCTGATGGCCAGCCCGCGCCTCTACGCCACCTTCCTGCTGTGGTTGCTGTCGGAGCTGTTCGAGCAACTGCCGGAGGTGGGCGACCTGGACAAGCCCAAGCTGGTCTTCTTCTTCGACGAGGCGCACCTGCTGTTCGATGCCGCCCCCAAGGTGCTGCTGGAAAAGGTGGAACAGGTGGTCCGCCTGATCCGCTCCAAGGGCGTGGGGGTCTATTTCGTGACCCAGAATCCGCTCGACGTGCCGGATCGCGTGCTGGCCCAGCTCGGCAATCGCGTCCAGCACGCACTGCGCGCGTTCACGCCGCGCGACCAGAAGGCGGTGCGCGCGGCCGCCGAGACCTTCCGGCCGAACCCGAAGCTCGATACCGCGCGGGTCATCAGCGAGATGGGGAAGGGGGAGGCGCTGGTCTCGCTGCTGGAAGGATCGGGCACGCCGTCCATGGTGGAGCGCACGCTGATCGCGCCCCCGGCATCCCGCGTCGGCGCGATCACCGATGCGGAGCGCAAGGGCGTCCTGGCCCAAAGCCCGGTGCGCGGCATCTACGACCAGGTGCTGGACCGGCAATCCGCCTTCGAGATGCTGCGGCAGAAAGCAGCGGCACCAGAGGCGCCGTCCCGAGAGGCGACCCCTTCGGGACCATGGGGGCAGGCCCCGCGCCAGACGCCCGCACCAACGCCGGACGAAGCCCCGCCGGAGCGGTCGAGAAGCGTGCCGCGCGTTCCCCGCACAGGCTCCACGCGTATGACGACGACCGAGGTGGTGGTGCGCCAGGTGGCCCGCTCGCTGGCCTCGCAGGTCGGCACGCAACTCGGAAAAGCCATATTACGAGGTATCCTGGGCGGCAGAAGCCGTTAAGGAGGTCGGGGGCGATTTGATCCTTAGCGGGTTGATTGGCCGAACAACCCCCGGTATGATTTTCCGCGAGTCGGACGTGATTGCGGGGTTGCGTTCGGCTGGAGCTGCTCATCTCAGCGCCGGCCGCCGTGTCGGCGTGTTCCTCTTAGGAGCGCCCCATGAAGGTGTTGCCCACTGCCCGCATTCTCATCATCGACAGCAGCCCGGAGCGGCGCGAGACCACACGCGTGGGCTTGAGCGCGCTCGGCGTCGGCTCGGTCACTGAATTGTCTCTCGTCAGCGAATTGGAGCTGGGCGCGCGCGGCTATGACGTTCTCGTCATGCAGGCCGACGATGCGGAGAATGTTCCGGAAAACCCGTTCCGCGAAGCGTCCGACCCGATTCCCGCCGTGCTGGTGGTGGATGGGCCGTCGCATCTCCTGGCGCGGGTGGCGAGCCGGGCTGGCTATGACGCCGCCGTCGGCATGCCGCTGCTGCCGCGCCTGCTCTATCGCCGCATCGGTTCCGTGCTCCAGCGCGCGCGCCGCCTTGCCAAGCCTGCGGTCGCCACGCGGGCATCGGACGCCGCCCAGCCGGCCGCCGCGATCAACTGATTGCTTGCATTCCACCCCGCGTGCCGTGAGGACGCGGGGTGTTTCATTTGATGTCGCCGTTCGTTCCGGCCGCAGTGCGGCCGGCCGTTTCACTGCCTTGCCAGCGCGTCCGCCGCGGCCCAGCATGCGCCGCGAGTCGCCGAGGGGCGGCGTCGGGCCGGATGCGAGGAGAGCGGAATGGCGGGCTTGGATGACGTTTTGGGTGCGGTCGATGCGGGGCTCAATGCCAGCTTGGCGCGCCTCTCCGACTTCCTGCGCATTCCCAGCATCTCCACCGACCCGGCCTATGCCGCCGAGTGCCGCCGCGCGGCGGCATTCGCCGCCGCGACCCTGACCGACCTTGGGCTGACCGCCGCCGTGCGCGACACCACTGGCCATCCGGTAGTGGTGGGCCGCACCGATACCGGCGCCCCCCGGCGCGTGCTGTTCTACGGCCATTACGACGTGCAGCCCGTCGACCCCCTGGAGCTCTGGGAGACCCCGCCGTTCGAGCCGCGCATCGCCAGCGGGGCGGACGGCAAGACGCGGATCTATGCCCGCGGTGCCTGCGACGACAAGGGACAGGTGTTCACCTTCCTGGAGGCGCTGCGTGCGCTCAAGGGCGTCACCGGCAAGCTGCCGGTGGATGTCACCATTCTGCTGGAAGGGGAGGAGGAGTGCGGCTCGCCGAGCCTGCCCGCCTTCCTCGCCGCCAATGCCGGCGAGCTGGGCGCCGACCTCGCCCTGGTCTGCGATACGGGCATGTGGGACGCGGATACGCCGGCCATCACCACCTCGCTGCGCGGCATCCTGCATACCGAGCTCACCGTCACCGGCGCCGACCGCGACCTGCACTCCGGCCTGTTCGGCGGCGCGGCGCGCAACCCCATCCATGTGCTGGCGCGCATCCTGGCGGCGGTACATGACGACACGGGGCACATCACCATTC
Source organism: Azorhizobium doebereinerae UFLA1-100 (assembly GCF_000473085.1). Lineage (GTDB taxonomy): Bacteria > Pseudomonadota > Alphaproteobacteria > Rhizobiales > Xanthobacteraceae > Azorhizobium > Azorhizobium doebereinerae. The sequence continues at coordinate 112,476 of NZ_AXBA01000002.1, read as the reverse complement.
CCGGCTTCTACGACGATGTGCGCGAGATGCCGCAGGACGTGCGCGACGCCTGGAACCGCCTCGGCCTGACGGCGGAAGCGTTCCTCACTCCGGTGGGCCTGTCGGTCTCCGCCGGAGAGGCCGACCGCTCGCTGATCGAACAGATCCAGTCGCGCCCGACCTTCGAGGTCAACGGCATCTATGGCGGCTATACCGGGCAGGGCAGCAAGACCATCATCCCGTCATCCGCCACCGCCAAGGTCTCCATCCGCCTCGTGGCCGACCAGGACCCGGCGAAGATCGCGGCGGCTTTCCAGGCGTTCGTGAAGGCCCGCCTGCCCGCCGACTGCAAGGTGACGTTCGGCAAGAGCGAGGGCAGCCGCGCGGTGCTGGTGCCGCCGGACAGTCCGGATCTGGCCAAGGCGGAGGCCGCGCTGGCGGCGGAATGGGGCAAGACCCCGGTGGCCATCGGCTCGGGCGGCTCCATCCCCATCGTCGGGCAGTTCAAGAACGTGCTGGGCATGGACACGCTGCTCATCGGCTTCGGGCTGGATGACGACCGGGTGCACTCGCCGAACGAGAAATACGACCTCACCTGCTTCCACAAGGGGACGCGGAGCTGGGTACGCATCCTGTCCGCCCTGGCCTGAGGCCGCAGGCGGTTTCCCTTACGGCCTTCTTCCAACTGTAACGCTTCCATGTCACTGAGGGAGGTGGTGCGGGAGAGCTGGGCGTGAAGCCACTGAGTTCAGACGGGTTGCTGGATGCTTGGCTGTTTGACGGCAAGGGCGGCGCACGCCGCCTGCCGGCCGACGAGGCCCGGACCCATCGTGCCGAGGAGGGTGGCTTCGTCTGGCTGCATTTTCGCCGGCTGCCGAACCTGACCGACACGTGGCTGCACACAAGCAGCGGCATCGATCCGCATATCGTCGAACAGTTGATGGACACCCATTCCCGGCCGCGCTGCCAGGTCCTGGACGAGGGGGCGCTGCTCATCCTGCGAGCGGTGAACCTCCAGCCGAACTCGCTGCCGGAGGAGATGACGTCGCTGACCCTGTGGGTGGATGCCGAGCGGATCATCTCCGTGCAGTATCAGCCGATCTCCGCGCTGGCGGACTATATCGACGCCATGGGCCGTCGCCGGATGGCGCGGACCCAGGGCGAGATGGTCGCCGATCTCGCCACCCGGCTGGTGGAGCGGCTCGATCTCGTGGTCGCCATGCTCATCGACGAAGCCGACGATCTGGAGGACGATGCCCAACGCATGCCGGCGGGGGACGTGCTGCCCCGTGTCCTTGTGCTGCGGCGGGTGGCGATGAAGCTGCGGCGGCACATCGCCCCGCAGCGCGAGGCGCTCAACCATTTCTCCATGGAAGACGACCCGTGGATCGGCCCAAAGGACCGCAATCGCCTGCGCGACGCGGCCGACCGGGTTTCCCGCTTCTCCGAGGAACTGGACACGGTGCGCGAGCGCTCGATCCTCATCCGCGAGCAGATCGTCGATCGGCGGGCGGAACAGATGAACCAGTCCATGCTGGTGCTGGCGGCTGTGACCGTGGTGTTCGCGCCCCTCACGCTCATTTCCGGCATGCTGGGCATGAACGTCGGGGGAATTCCGGGCAATACCGACCCCGCCGCCTTCTGGGTGATTTCGGTGCTGTTCGTGCTGTTGGGGACCGGCCTGGTGCGCCTGTTCAAGCACCTGAAGTGGTTCTGAAGGCCGTCGCGCGGGATGGTAACGCTGCGTCACGGGACTGTCGTGAGGCTGTCGCCCCGATGACATGCAAAGCCGCAAGAAACGCCTGCCAACAGGAGGCGTCTTGCCATGCGGAAACTCTCTTTTTATTGCGCCGTGCTCTTAGCCGGCACCGTGTTTTCCACCCTCGCCGCGCGTGCCGAGGAAGCGGCACCGGCCTATAGCGCCGTGCTCGAGGGGCAGGTGGTTCTCCCGGCCGCGACCTTCGTGCAGCCGCCGGCGGATGCGCCGGCCGACCTGAAGGTCTCCGCCAAGTTCACCAGCGCCGACCGCACGCGCAACGACAAGGTCGGCTCGGAGGCCGGCGTGAGCGTGCTGTCCGCGAAGGAGGCCCCGCGCACCACGGGCATCTCGCTGCCGTTCGACGGGCAGGCCGTGCAGGGCTTCTCCGGCATCGTCAAGGACAGCGATGGCACCTTCCTGGTCATCACCGACAACGGCTTCGGCTCCAAGGCCAATTCGCCGGATGCCATGCTGATGATCCATCGATTGGCCATGGATTTTAAAGCCGGCACCATCGAGCGGCGCGAGACCGTCTTCCTGAGCGATCCGGACAAGAAGGTGCCGTTCCCCATCACGATGGAAGGCACCCCCAGGCGCTACCTCACCGGCTCGGACTTCGACATCGAGTCCGTTCAGAAGGTGGGCGACAGCCTGTGGTTCGGCGACGAGTTCGGCCCCTTCCTGCTCGAGACTGATCTCGCCGGCAAGGTGAAGGGCGTCTACCAGACCAAGGCCGACGGCAAGCTCGTTCGTTCCCCCGACCATCCGGCCGTGTCCACGCCCGCCAACCCGTCCCGCAAGGTGGCATTCGAGGCCGCCCGCTCCAAGGGCTTCGAGGGCATGGCCCTGTCTCCGGACAAGACCAAGCTCTATGCGCTCCTGGAAGGGCCGCTGCTCGACCCCGCGAGCGGAGAGAAGGAGAAGGTGGACGGCGTCGAGGTGCTGCGCATCCTCGAATTCGATCTGGCCAAGAAGGACTGGACCGGGCGCTCGTGGAAATATCCGCTCGCGCAGGCCGGCAATGCCATCGGCGACTTCAACATGGTTGATGCCACCACCGGCCTCATCATCGAGCGCGACGATCTGGAAGGCAGCCGCACCCAGGCCTGCGCCGAGGGCAAGGTGGCGCCGGACTGCTTCGACCGCCCCGCCAAGCTGAAGCGTGTCTATAAGGTGGAGTTCACCCCCGAGACCGCCGGCCAGCTGGTGCGCAAGATCGGCTATATCGACCTGCTCGCCATCAAGGATCCCAACGGCAAGGCCAAGCAGGGGAGCAAGGACGGCGTGCTGGACTTCCCCTTCTTCACCATCGAGGACGTGGTGATGGTGGACCCGACGCATATCGTGGTCGGCAACGACAACAACCTGCCTTACTCCGCCGGCCGCTCGCCGCAGAAGTCGGACGACAATGAGTTCGTCCTGCTGGACGTGGGAGAGTTCCTGAAGGCCAAGTGATCGGCAAGCGGGGCTTGCGGGCGAAGGCGGCACGGACCGCCTTCGCCATCCCGGACACGAAAGAGCCGGACGGCATGCCGTCCGGCTCTTTTGATTCAGGTGTCCTGCGCGTCAGGTCTCCGGGGGGCCCCGAGGGTCATTTCCCGCTGGCGAAGACGCTGGGGAAGTGGCGCCCGCGCACGTCGTAGACCTTCGCGTAGGTCACGCCCTCACGCTCCACCTTGCCGATGACCGGAGCCTGCACGTCGGCGCAATAGAACTCGCCCAGCATCAGGGCGAAGTCCGCGCCTCTGGTCTCATAGGTGGTCTCGAAGCGCGGACCCAGTTCCTCGGCCGCCGCATTGTGCGGGCCGCACACCGCCACACGGTATTTGCGCCCCTGGGGCAGGGACATGCGGTGGGCGTCCACATATTCATCCAGCTCCGCCGCAGCCTGCTTGAACGCAAGGCCCCAGTAATCGAGCATGAAGTTCGCATCCGCGCCGCGCACGCCGCCGACCAGATGGTTGTAGTAGGTGTACTGGTAGGGGTGGAGCGTGGCGAATTCCTTCACCGGCAGCGCAAAGCCAACAAGCAGGAGCGCCGCGACCGCGCCGCGCGCCGCCAGCGGGGCGCGGGAGACGCGGGTGACGAGCCACGCCACCGCCGCACCGCCCAGCAGGGCGAGGGCAGGGGTCACGAACACGAAATGCCGGATGCCGTTGTACATCACCGGACGCATGATGACGGTGATGAGGATCGGGACCGCCGCAGCGGCCAGCACGAGGACGAAGCGGGCCCGCCGAGCCGGAGCATCCTGGCCGAACAGGGCGAACACCACAGCTCCCGCCGCGCCGGCGACGGAGAAGGTGAGGAACAGCTCCGGCATCTGGATGGCGAACAGCACCGGCACATAGGTCCGCGGCATGTCAGGCACCAGCACCGGGCGGCCATCGAACATTTCGCGCCACGGGACTTCCCAGAAGTGCGAATAATATTCCAGCGCCCGCACCGGGTTGAGCGGCTCGACCACCGCCCATGGCCACACGGCGCCGAGCACGAAATAGGCCAGCGGCAAGCCGAGGGCGAGCAGGATGGCGAAGCGGGCCAGGCGGCCGGCGGCGAGGCGCAGCCCCGTGCGCCGGGTTTCCGTGGCCAGCAGGAAGGCGGCCGCGGCGAGGCAGTAGACGCCCGCCAGCACACCCAGCACGCGCGTGCCGATGGTCAGGCCGAGGCACAGGCCGAACCACGCCACCGTCCGGGGCGAGGGGGAGGGGTATTCGTCGAAGGCGCGCACAAGGCAGTAGAGCAGCGCGGCCATGGCCACGGCGAAGGGGGCATCCTTCGCGTTCATGAACATGTGGCCGTAATAGAGGGGGCAGATGGCCAGCAGCGCCATGGCGGCGAACCCGCCCGTGGGGCCGGAGAGACGGCGTCCGGTGCGCCAGACGATGGCGAGGCCGGCGATGCCGAACAGCGCGCCCAGCAGGCGGCGGACGTTGAACACGTCCACCGGGAGCAGCTTGGCGATGCCCGCGGCGAGCATGTCGAAGCCGCCGCCATAATAATACAGATTGACGAAGGAAAATACGCGCTGGTCGGTGAAGTCCGAGCCGTAATACTTCAGCAGCAGGTTGCCGTACTGCGAGTGGGTGAAGTCGTCCCAGCCCAGCCCGTAGTCCTTGAACGTCAGCACCGAGACCGCGCCGACAGCGGCGAGGAAGAGGAGGGCGACGGTATCGATCGGCGTATGGACAGGCGAACGATTAGGAGCAGCGGTGCGCATGGAGACGGAATCCAACTCGAACGAGACGCATGAGCCCGGATAAACGTGTCCGCCACGCGGCACCGAAAGGCCGCCTGTCGTTCACATGAACGTGAGCAAAGATTGATTCCATGTGCGCTTACGGGGATGCAAGAAAATTATGCATTGCGGTGCAATGATAACGCATCTTTGCTATCTCCAGGCGCAATTAGCATATTTGCGCCTCCTGCTTGTGCGGGGCTTGCGCTAAAGATTAGGCACCGGGCCGTCCCGGCACGCCCAAGCAAGGTGCTCTTCAAATTGGCACGAAAAAGGGCCGGAACAGGGAAAACTGCTCCGACCCCCAGAATAATTGCTAGCGATTGAGATCAGCCAGCTTTGCTGTACAGCTCCGCCACATACTCCCAGTTCACCAGGTGTTCGACGAACGCCTTGAGGTAGTCGGGGCGGCGGTTGCGATAGTCGATATAATAAGAGTGTTCCCACACGTCGACGCCGAGAATGGGCGTGGCGCCGTGCACCAGCGGATTCTCGCCATTCGGGGTCTTGGTTACCACGAGCTTGCCGTCCTTGACCGCAAGCCAGGCCCAGCCCGACCCGAACTGGCCGACGCCGGCGGCGACGAACTCTTCCTTGAACTTGTCGAGGGAGCCGAAATCCTCAACCAGCTTCTTCTCCAGCTCGCCCGGGATGGCGCCGCCACCGTTGGGCTTCAGCCAATGCCAAAAGTGCAGGTGGTTGTAGTGCTGACCGGCATTGTTGAAGAGGGGGGCATTCTTTCCGAACGAGCCCTTAACGATCTCCTCCAGGGATTTTCCTTCGAATTCGGTTCCCTTTAGGAGATTGTTGCCATTATTGACGTAAGCGAGATGATGCTTGTCGTGATGGTACTCAAGGGTCTCACGCGACATATAGGGCGCGAGGGCATCGTAAGAATAAGGCAGGTCGGGCAGCGTGAACGACATCTGGGGTCTCCGCGTTCGATCCGGCTGGGGCGTATGGTGGCGCGCGGCTCTGAGGGTCGCCGGCCAGCCCCAACTTCGCCCTAGATAGGGCGGGACAGGGGGGCGGACAACTTCATTTGTTCGATTTCCCGGGTTATGCGGCAATAAAGTTCCCGGCTTCGGGCCGTGGAGCGGGGGCGTGGAGTGCGGATATGTGGCGTTTTCTCGTTGCTGTGGGTGGTTTCACACTGGTCGCCGGGCTTTTAGCCATTGCGTCCGGCAGCGTCATTTTCGTCACGACGTCCGGTAACGCATTAATTTCCGCAGGCGCCATCGGCTTTACCGGCGGTGTGCTGATTGCGGCCGCAGGCTTGGTGCTGCGCGAACTGGAACGGATGCGCGATCTCCTGGAGGCGGGCGCCAGCCCCTCCCGGCCGGTGGCGCGGGCAGCGGCGTCGGCCGCCGGGGATGCGGCCATTCTCGCCGTCACGGAAGCGGTAGTGGCCGAGCCGGCCGTCAGTCCGCGCGAGCCTGCCGCTGCCGCCCATGAGCCGGCTGCGTCCCAGCCGGTGGCTCCCGAACCTGCGGCCGCCGCGCCCGAGCCGACCGCCCCGCGCCCGCGGGGCCTGTCCTTTGCCGACCGCCTGCGCCCGCCGCCGGCATCTGCGCCGGAGCCCAAAACCGGCGAGGAACCGCCGGTTGCCGAACGTCGCGGCCGCATCCTCGGCCGGCCTGGCGATGCCGAGCCCATCCCCGCCGCCCCGCGGCCCCGGTCTCTGCTCGATCGCGTCGCGCTAAGCCGCCCGGCGGAAAGGCCTGCGCCCGAGCGGATCGTTCCGGAGCGCCCGGCGCCCGAGCCGAGCCCGGTAACGCCGCCCGCGCCCGAGCCGGAAGCGGCGGAAGCCCCGGCGGAGGTACCGCCGCAGCCGGAACGGGCTGCCCAGCGCCCCTTCGGTGCGCCGCCCGCGCGTCCCGTGCCCGAGCCCGTGGTGCTGAAATCCGGCATCGTCGGCGGAATGCCCTATACGCTCTATTCCGACGGGTCGATCCACGCGGAACTGCCCGATGGCGTGGTGCGCTTCGTCTCATTGCAGGACTTGCGCGACCATATCTCGCGCTCCCAAACGCCGCTGCTATGAGCCCCGCCGGGTGGGCCCTCTGTCCCAACCGGATGCGTCTTCGCCCCGCGCTCTCTCTCTCTGGTGTCGACATGCAAACGCCCGCTCCGGCTGATCGGCCGGAGCGGGCGTTTGCATGTCGGTGGCGGGTCTTCGGCGCTGCTCAGTCGCGGAAGACCACCGTCTTCTTGCCGTTCAGCACCACACGGTCCTGCAGGTGCCACGCCAGAGCCCGCGCCAGCACCCGGCGCTCGATGTCGCGGCCCTTGCGCACCAGATCGTCCGGGCTGTCCTGGTGGCTGATGCGTTCCACGTCCTGCTCGATGATCGGGCCTTCATCCAGGTCCGACGTCACATAATGGGCGGTGGCCCCGATCAGCTTCACGCCGCGCACATGCGCTTGATGATAGGGCTTGGCGCCCTTGAAGCCCGGCAGGAAGGAATGGTGGATGTTGATGCACCGTCCGGACAGCTTGGCCGACAGTCCATCCGACAGGACCTGCATGTAGCGCGCCAGCACGGCCACCTCCGCGCCGGAGCTTTGGAAGATGCGCCACACCTGCGCCTCCTGCTCCATCTTGCTGTCCTTGGTCACCGGCAGGTGATGAAAGGGGATGCCGTCGAAATCCAGATGGGCATAGGTCTCCGGCGCGTGGTTGGAGATGATGCCGGCGATCTCCATGGGAATTTCGCCGATGCGCCAGCGATAAAGCAGGTCCGCGAGGCAGTGGTCGAACTTGGAGACCAGCAGCAGCACGCGCCGCTTCTCCGCCCGGTCGCGGAGCGTCCAGTTCAGCTTGAAGGCTTCGGCCACGTCGGCGAACGCCGCGCGGATCTCGGCTTCGCCGGCGGAGCCATCCACCACGTGGAACACCACGCGCATGAAGAAGCGGCCGCTTTCCGTGTCGTCGAACTGCTGCGCCTCCAGGATGTTGCAGCCCTTCTCGAACAGGAAGGTAGAGACGGCAGCCACGATGCCCGGGCGGTCGGGGCAGGAGAGGGTCAGGATGAATTGCGGGGTCGGCTGGGTCATGGGGACGATCCTGGCAGGAAGGCCGGCCGCGGCGCCGGAGAGAGGCGGCGCCGCGCCGGCGGGATGAGGATGGGAGGAAGCAGCGCGCGCCGCGCTGCCATCAACCTCGTCCCGTGCCCTCCAGGAAGATGCCGTATTCGGCGGCGGCCGCCGTCAGGGCTCGCAGAAAGGCCGCCGCGAACGAGCGGGCGACCGCGATGCGATAGGTCGGCGCGGCATCGGTCTGCCACAGCGTGAGACCGACAAAGGCCATGGAGGTGGTGGCCGCATCGCCGGGCGTGAAGGCGATGGGGTCGAGATCGACCGTGATGCCTTTGGCCAGGGCCTGCCGCACGCTGGGGCCGGACAGCTCGAACACCAGCAAGGCGTCGCTCTGCTCGGTGACCGCGGCCTGATCGCCTGCCGTCGCCGCGAGGCGGTCGGTCAGCGTGTCGGCCGCGGCGCCATCCTCCAGCACCAGCCAGCGTCCGGGGCCGGTGCCGATGGCGGTGAGGCCGTCCTTGAAGCACGCCTTCGGACCCGGCGGCAGGGCGAGGCCCAGTTGCGCGGCGAGCATATCCTCCGGGCGTCCCGCGCGGCGGGCCACCAGGGTTGCGGCGGCGGTGTCGGCGAGGAGGCGGGCGGTGACGCCCGCCGGCCCGTCGATGCGGCCGTGGCGCCCGGCGGGCACCAGGCGGGTGAGGGGGAGATGTTCCATAAGCTCAGACACGCAGCCGCTCCCCCTTCGGGTCGACGAAAGCCGGATCACACACTTCCACTTCCACGTCCTCTCCGCGCACCGGGTCATAGGCGCGCACCCGTTGTCCCCACCGCTCGGGCCCGTGCTTGATGAACCCGAGGCCGATCCAGGTACCGAGCGCCGGCGAGAAGGCGGTCGAGCTCATGTAGCCCTCGTCATTCTCCAGCGTGCCCTCGGCCCCGATGGCGATGAAATGCGCCCCGGCCCGCAGGCGCTTCGATGGATCGACAGGGCGGAAGCCTGCCAGGATGGGCCGGTCGGGCTCGATGAGCCCGGCGCGGCCGGCCATGACGCGACCAACGAAGTCCTTCTTGGTGGAGGCCATGCGCCCGAGGCCGAGGTCGCGGGCCGTGGTCTGTCCGTTCAGCTCATTGCCGGAGACGTGGCCCTTTTCGATGCGCATGACACCCAGCGCCTCGGTGCCGTAGGGCGTGATGCCGAAGGGCGCGCCGGCGGCCATGAGGGCGCGGGTCAGCGCCTCGCCATGCCGCGCCGGTACGGCGATCTCGTAGCCGAGCTCGCCGGCGAAGGAGAGGCGGAAGATGCGTGCCTTGGTGCCGCCCATCACCGTGCCCTGGGCGACGCCCATATAGGGCAGCGCTTCGTTGGAGACATCGAGCGGGGCATCCACCACCTTGGCCAGCACGTCGCGCGACTTCGGCCCGGAGATGGAGATCTGCGCCCACTGCTCGCTGACCGAGGCCAGTTGCACGTCCAGCTCCGGCCACAGTACCTGGAGGCAGAATTCCAGGTGCTGGAACACCTTCGCCGCGTTCGCGGTGGTGGTGGTCATGATGAAGTGCTCGGGGGCGAGGCGCGCCGTCGTGCCGTCGTCCATCACCATGCCATCCTCGCGCAGCATGACGCCGTAGCGCGCCTTGCCCACCGCCAGGGTGGAGAACGTGTTGATGTAGACGCGGTCCAGGAATGCGGCCGCATCCGGCCCCTGCACGTCGATTTTGCCGAAGGTGGAGACGTCGATAAGGCCGACGGAGGAGCGCGTCGCCTTCACCTCGCGCATCACGCTCTCCAGCCAGTCCTTTTCGCCGGGCTGCGGGAAATACTGCGCGCGGAGCCACTGTCCCGCTTCCACGAACACCGCGCCGCGCTCCTCGGCCCATTGATGGGTCGGGGTGGGGCGGGTGGGGCGGAAGTCCTTGCCCCGGTGGTGGCCGGCGATGGCGCCGATGGCCACCGGGCTGTAGGGCGGGCGGAACAGGGTGGTGCCGGTGGCGCCGATGCCCTGGCCGGTCAGTTCCGCCATGATGGCGAGGCCGGCCATGTTGGAGTTCTTGCCCTGGTCCGTGGCCATGCCGAGCGTGGTGTAGCGCTTCAGCAATTCCACCGAGCGGTAGCCCTCGCGATGGGCGAGCGCCACGTCCTTGGCCGTGACGTCGTTCTGGAAGTCCACGAAGGCGAGGCCGCGCGTGCCCTTCACCTGCCAGAAGGCCGAGATGCCGGACGGCGTGTCCTCGGCTCGCGGAGCCGCCATGGGTGCGGCGGCAAAGCCGGCTGCGGTGGCAGCGGAGGCGCCCAGTTGCGCACCATGGCGCAAGGTCTCGCCGAGCGCGAAGCGGCCGGCTGCGGCGCCCGCCACGGCGAGGCCTGCGGGTGGTGTGCCGGGCAGGAAGGCGGCGAGGCTCTCGTCATAGGTCGGCCGGCTGCCGAAATGGCTGGTGAGGTGCAGGTTCGGCGTCGTGCCGCCGGAGATGGCGAGCACTTCCGCCGCAATCGTCTCCTCGCGTCCGCCGGAGCGCACGATGACCGAGGACAGGATCTTGCCGGAGGTTGCGACCACCTCGCCGCCCAGGATGAGCCGGATGCCGAGCGCCTTGGCCCGCGCCTGCAGCGGCGCGGCCACCTCGCGGCGCACGTCGATGATGGCGGCGAGCCGGACGCCGGCCTCCGCGGCATCGAGCGCGGCGCTCCAAGCATAGTCGTTATTGGCGAACAGCACCGCCATGTTGCCCGCCGCCACGCCATAGCGCACCGCATAGGTGCGCAGGGCCTGGGCCGACATCACGCCGGGCCGGTCGTTGCCGCCGAACACGATAGGGCGGTCGAAGGCGCCGGCCGCGAGCACGGCCTGCTTGGCGACGATCTTCCACATGCGCTGGCGTGGCATAAAGGAGGCCGGCACCGCCACATGGTCGGACACCCGCTCCAGCGCGCCATAGGTGCCGCTGTCGTAAACGCCGAAGACCGTGGTGCGCGTCATGATGCGCACGTTGGGCAGGCTCGCCAGCTCGGCTTCCGCCTTGGCGACGAAGCTGGCGGCGGGCGCGCCGTCGATGGGGTGCTGCTCGCTGAGCAGCCGGCCGCCGAGGGCGAAGTCCTCATCCGCCAGGATCACCCGCGCGCCGGAGCGGGCGGCGGAGAGCGCCGCCGTCAGGCCGGCCGCGCCGGCACCGATCACCAGCACGTCGCAGAAGGTGTGGGCCTTCTCATAGGTGTCCGGGTCGTTCTCCTCCGCCGCCCGGCCGAGGCCCGCGGCGCGGCGGATCACCGGCTCGTAGAGCTTCTCCCAGAAGGCGGCCGGCCACATGAAGGTCTTGTAGTAGAAGCCCGCGCTCAGGAAGGGCGAGAGCGCGCCGTTGACCGACAGCAGGTCGAAGGCGAGCGAGGGCCAGCGGTTCTGGCTCTGCGCACTGAGGCCGTCGAACAGCTCCACAGTGGTGGCGCGCGTGTTCGGCTCGCGCCGGGCGCCGGTGCGCAGCTCGACGAGGGCGTTCGGCTCTTCCGAGCCGGCCGAGAAGACGCCGCGCGGACGGTGATACTTGAACGAGCGGCCCATGAGCCGCACGCCGTTGGCGAGCAAAGCCGAGGCCAGCGTGTCGCCGGCGAAGCCCTGGTAGCTGTTGCCGTCGAAGCTGAAGGAGACGGGCCGGGAGCGGTCGATGCGACCGCCGGAAGGAAGGCGGCTCATGGCGTCACCTCCCGGGCCAGTTCTGCGCCGGCGATGGCGTGGGTGCGGGTGTCGCGCGCGACCACCACCCAGGAGCGGCAGCCGGAGCCGTGGTACCACAATTCCTTGTGGGCGCCGGCCGGGTTGTCACGCAGGTAGACATAGTCGTGGAAGGCGTCTTCCGCGCCGGGCGCGGCGGGATCGGGGCGCTTGACCGTGGCATCGCCGAGATAGGCGAATTCATGGGCGTCGCGGAGCCCGCAATAGGGACAGGGAATGCGCATGTGAGCCTCAGTGCAGGTTCGGCTGCGCGCCGACCCCCTTCTCGTCGATGAGATGTCCGGTGCGGAAGCGGTCGAGCCGCATGGCGGCGTTGCGCGCATGGGGCGCGTCCTTGGCCAGCGTCCAGGCGAAGCACCAGCCGGAGGCCGGCGTCGCCTTGAAGCCGCCGTAGCACCAGCCGGCGTTCAGGTAGAGGCCGGGGATGGGTGTCTTGTCGATGATGGGGGAGCCGTCCATGGACATGTCCATGACGCCGCCCCAGGAGCGCAGCAGACGCACCCGGCCGATGCGCGGAATCAGGGCCATTCCGCTCTCGGCCACATCCTCCACCACCGGCAGGTTGCCGCGCTGGGCGTAGGAATTATAGCCGTCGATATCGCCGCCGAAGACGAGGCCGCCCTTGTCCGACTGGCTGATGTAGAAGTGCCCGGCACCGAAGGTGATGACGCCGTCGATGAGCGGCTTCAGCCCCTCGGAGACGAAGGCCTGGAGCACGTGGCTCTCGATGGGCAGGCGCATGTCCAGCTTCGCGGTCAGGCGCGAGGTGGAGCCGGCGACCGCCAGGCCCACCTTGCCGGCGCGGATCGGGCCGCGATTGGTCTCCACGCCCACCACGGCGCCTTGCGCGTCGCGGATAAAGCCGGTGACTTCGCAATTCTGCACGATGTCGACGCCGAGCCTGTCGGCCGCGCGGGCATAGCCCCACACCACCGCGTCATGGCGGGCGGTGCCGCCGCGCCGCTGGAGCAGGCCGCCCTTGACGGGGAAGCGGGCGTTCTCGAAATCGAGGAACGGATACATGGCGCGCACGCCGTCCTGGTCCAGCAGTTCGCTGTCCGCACCACTCATGCGCATGGAATTGGCGCGCCGGGCGTAGGCGTCGCGTTGCGCGTCGGTGTGGCAGAGGTTCAGCACGCCGCGCTGGCTGACCATGGAGTTGTAGTTGACGTCCTGCTCCAGGCCTTCCCACAGCTTCATCGACCATTCGTAGAACGGCTCGTTGCCGGGCAGCAGGTAGTTGGAGCGGATGATGGTGGTGTTGCGCCCGGCATTGCCGGAGCCGATCCAGCCCTTCTCGATCACCGCCACATTGCGGATGCCGTGTTCCTTGGCGAGATAATAGGCGGTGGCGAGGCCGTGGCCGCCGCCGCCCACGATGATGACGTCGTAGCTGGGCTTCGGCGCGGCATCGCGCCAGGCGGGCTTCCAGCTCTTCTGGCCCGTGAGGGCGTTGGCGAGCAGGCTCAAGACGGAATAGCGCATCTTCGATCCCAATGGGCCGCCCGCGAGGGGCGGGAAGCGTTGGCGCGGGGCGCCGTCCGCTATGGATCGCGCATCCGCCCTCTGGCATCATGCCCGAAAGCGACGCTTTGTTGACCAAAAACGACACCACGCCGGAAAGGACGCTCCCCATGACGGCCGCTGGCCCGCGTACCTATGGATTCCTGCTGCTGCCGGACTTCGCGCTTCTGACCTATGCCTCGGCCATCGAGCCGCTGCGGGCCGCAAATGCGCTCTCGGGCCGCGATCTCTATCGCTGGCGGCACATCTCGGCCGACGGCCAGCCGGTGAAGGCGTCGAACGGCGTGGCCATCGCGGTGGACGAGCGGGTGGGAGAGAACTTGGCCCTCGATGCGCTGCTGGCATGTGCGGGCGGCAATCCGGCCCGCTTCCGGCACAAGCCGACCTTCACCTTCCTGCGCCGCCTGGCGCATCGGGGCGTGATGCTGGCCGGCGTATCGGGCGGGCCGTATGCGCTGGCGCGCGCCGGCGTTCTGGAGGGCCATCGCTGCACGGTGCACTGGGAGCATATCCCCGCCTTCACCGAGGAATTTCCCCAGCTCGACGTGCGCCGCACGCTCTATGAGATCGACCGTGACCGCGTCACCTGCGCCGGCGGCATCGCCACCCTCGACATGATGGCCGACCTGATCGCCCGAGACCACGGGCCGGTGCTGGCCAATGCCGTCTCCGAATGGTTCCTGCGCACGCAGGCGCGCCCCGCCTCCAACGCCCAGCGCATGGCGCCGCGCGAGCGCTTCGGCATCGGCAACGCCAAGGTGCTGGGGGTGCTGGGCGAGATGGAGACGCGTCTGGAGGAGCCCGCCTCGCGCGAGGACCTGGCACGGAGCGCCGGCATTTCGGTGCGCCAGCTGGAGCGCCTGTTCGCGGATCATGTGGGGGAGAGCGTCGGCGCGCACTATCTCGCCGTGCGGCTCGACCGCGCCCGCTCCCTGCTGCGGCAGACGGCGCTGCCGGTGGCGGAGGTAGCCATGGCCTGCGGCTTCGTCTCCACCAGCCACTTCTCACGCGCCTACAAGGCTCGCTTCAGCCAGCCACCGAGCACCGAGCGTGGCGCCCGTTCCGCCTCGGCGTGAGAGGGGGCATGTCGGGCGGTGGGCCTGACCGGGCTCGGGAAGGGGCGGTTTGATCGGCCTGCCTTGCAAGCCGAACGGAGCGTGCTTTAGCCTCAACTCCGGTTCCGAGCAAAACCAAGCGGGACCGGACAAGAACCGCCGGGAATTAAGGCGGGGGCACGCCGCGCGCAAAGAAGCGGCACGTCGGAGGGAGAGAGACATGCTCAGCAGACGAGGGTTCGTGTCGTGCGCCATCTGCACGGCGGTGGGCTTTGCCGCGATCGCCGAGGATGCCGGTGCGCAGACGCCGGGCGTCACGCGCACGGTGCTTCAGAAGACCGAGTATCCGGGCGAGAAATATGTGTCGATCCTGATGGTGGCGGAGTTCGACGCCAACCTGAAAGTCGCCCGCCACACCCATCCCGGCCTTGAATCCACCTATCTGGTGGCGGGCGGCGGCACGCTGTCCGTGAAGGGTCAGCCGGACCGGGTGATGGCTGCGGGGGAGGGGTTCCAGGTTCCCGCGGAAGTGCCTCACAGCTTCCAGGTGGGGCCAGAGAAGGTGCGCCTCGCCATCACTTATGTGGTGGAGAAGGACAAGCCGCTGGCCTCGCCGGCACCCGAATAGCCGCAAACGAAAGCCCCGGCGCCAGGGGCGCCGGGGGCTGGGTTGGGCGCGGCTCAAATATCCAGTGTGTTGTCCCGCTCCCACTGGGTGAGATGGCGGGAATAGGCGTTCCATTCCTCGGTCTTCAGCTTGAGATAGCCGTCCACCAGCGGGGCGCCGAGGGCGTCCTTCAGTACCTTGGACTTTTCCAGCGCGCGCATGGCGTCCAGCAGGTTCAGCGGCAGGCGCTTGGCGCCCTTCACCTTGTGGCCGTCGGTATACATGTTGATGTCGAGCCGCTTGCCGGGATCGCGGCCGTTGGCGATGCCGTCGAGGCCCGCCGCCAGCACGCCCGCTTGGAGCAGGTAGGGGTTCGCCGCGCCGTCCGCGAGGCGGAACTCGAAGCGTCCCGCATCGGGAATGCGGATCATGTGGGTGCGGTTGTTGCCCGTGTAGGTCACGGTGTTCGGCGCCCAGGTGGCGCCGGAGACGGTGCGCGGGGCATTGATGCGCTTGTAGGAATTCACCGTGGGATTGGTGAGGGCGCACAGCGCGTCCGCATTGTGGATGAGGCCGCCGATGAAGCTGTAGCCTAGGTCGGAGACGCCCAGTTCGCCCTTGGGATCGGAGAAGGCGTTGGCGCCCGTCTTCCACAGCGACACGTGCACGTGGCAGCCCGAGCCGGTGAGGTTGATGAAAGGCTTGGGCATGAAGGTGGCGCGCAGGCCGTGTTTCTCGGCGATGCTCTTCACCATGTATTTGAAGAACACGTGTCGGTCGGCGGTGAGGAGCGCGTTGTCATAGTTCCAGTTCATCTCGAACTGGCCGTTGGCATCCTCATGGTCGTTCTGGTAGGCACCCCAGCCCAGCGCCAGCATGCTGTCGCAGATCTCCTTGATGACGGCGTACTGCCGCATCAGGGCCGACTGGTCGTAGCAGGGCTTCACCGCCGTATCGGCGCCGTCATGGATGGCGGAGCCGTCTGCGGTGGTGAGGAAATATTCGCACTCCACCCCGCTCTTCATCTCGTAGCCGAGGGCTTCCGCCTTGGCGAGCTGGGCCTTCAGCACCGTGCGCGGGGCTTGCGCCACCGCCTGGCCGTCCATCACCAGATCGCTGGCCAGCCAACCCACTTCCGGGTTCCAGGGCAGCTGGATGAGCGAGGACGGGTCCGGCACCGCGAACAGGTCCGGGTCGGCCGGGCTCATGTCGAGCCAGGTGGCGAAGCCGGCGAAGCCCGCACCGTTCCGCTGCATCTCGCCGATGGCGGCGGCGGGCACCAGCTTGGCGCGCAGGCCGCCGAACAGGTCCACATAGGAGATGAGGAAATACTTGATGCCGCGCTCCCGCGCGACCGCCTCGAGGTCGGCTGCCGCCGACGAGCGACCTTCCGCGTCCTTCACCTGCTTCGGCAACCGGGCCATGTGTGTGTTCCCTGGAAAGATGGTCTGTCTGGAAGGCTGATCTTTGCAAAAGCCGCGCCGCGGAAGCCGCGGCGCGGTTCGGGATGAGGCGATCAGTAAGTGCCGCCCTTGCCCGGAATCCATTCGGTGCCTGCCAGCGGCACGCCGGCCATGGCGGCGGCCTCGATGGTGAGGGCCACCAGGTCCTCCGGCTCCAGATTGTGCAGATGGCTCTTGCCGCAGGCCCGGGCGATGGTCTGGGCCTCCAGCGTCAGCACGCCGAGATAATTGGCGAGCCGCCGCCCGGCCTTCACCGGATCGAGACGGGCGGACAGGACGGGATCCTGCGTGGTGATGCCCGCCGGATCCTTGCCCTCGTGCCAGTCGTCATAGGCGCCCGCGGTGGTGCCGAGGGCCTCGTATTCGGCCTCGTGCACCGGGTCGTTGTCGCCCAATGCCACGAGGGCCGCGGTGCCGATGGCCACCGCGTCGGCACCCAGCGCCAGGGCTTTGGCCACGTCGGCGCCGTTGCGGATGCCGCCGGAGACGATGAGCTGTACCTTGCGGTGCATGCCCAAATCCTGCAGCGCCTGCACGGCAGGGCGGATGGCGGCCAGGATCGGCAGGCCCACGTGCTCGATGAACACGTCCTGCGTCGCCGCCGTGCCGCCCTGCATGCCGTCCAGCACCACCACGTCGGCGCCGGACTTCACCGCCAGCGAGATGTCGTAATAGGGCCGGGAGGCGCCCACCTTCACATAGATGGGCTTTTCCCAGTCGGTGAGCTCACGCAGTTCCTCGATCTTGATCTCAAGATCATCAGGGCCGGTCCAGTCCGGGTGGCGGCAGGCGGAGCGCTGGTCGATGCCGGCGGGCAGGGTGCGCATGCCGGCGACGCGCTCGGTGATCTTCTGGCCCAGCAGCATGCCGCCGCCGCCGGGCTTGGCGCCCTGGCCGATGACGATCTCGATGGCATCCGCCTTGCGCAGGTCGTCCGGGTTCATGCCATAGCGCGAGGGTAGATACTGGTAGACCAGTGTCTGCGAACTCTTGCGTTCCTCCGGCGTCATGCCGCCGTCGCCGGTGGTGGTGGAGGTGCCCATGGCGGTAGCGCCGCGCCCCAGCGCTTCCTTGGCGTTCGCCGAGAGCGCGCCGAAGCTCATGCCGGCGATGGTCACCGGCGTCCTGAGATGAATGGGCTTCTTGGCGAAGCGGGTGCCGAGCACCACGTCGGTGCCGCACTTCTCGCGATAGCCTTCCAACGGATAGCGCGAGACCGAGGCGCCGAGGAACAGCAGGTCATCGAAGTGGGGGAGCTTCCTCTTCGTGCCGCCGCCCCGGATGTCGTAGATGCCGGTGGCCGCCGCGCGGCGGATCTCCGCCAGCGTGTGCGGGTCGAAGGTGGAGGAGAAGCGGGGGAGGGTGCGGGGCACGTTGTTGTGCGCGGTCATGATGCTCTCACCCCTCAGTACGCATCGACATTGTCGATGTGGAAATTGTAGAGGCGCCGGGCGGAGCCATAGCGCTTGAACTCGGAGACATCGACCGTGCCGGCCAGGCCGGCGGCAGCGAGCTTCTCGGCGAGCAGCGCCTTGTGCTCGTCGCGCATGTCCTTCTCGATGCAGTCGGCGCCGAGGCTCTTGACCGCGCCGCGCACGAAGAGCTTCGCCTCGTAGAGGCTGTCGCCGAGCGCATCGCCGGCGTCGCCGAACACGATCAGGCTGCCGGCCTGCCCCATGAAGGCGCTCATGTGGCCGATGGAGCCCTTCACGATGATGTCCACGCCCTTCATGGAGATGCCGCAGCGGGCGCCGGCATTGCCGTCGATCAGCAGCATGCCGCCGTGCGCGGTGGCGCCGGCCGCCTGGCTGGCATCGCCTTTCACATGCACGAAGCCACCCATCATGTTCTCGGCGACACCGACCCCGGCATTGCCCTGGATGGTGACGCGGGCCTGCTGGTTCATGCCGGCGCAGTAATAGCCCACATGGCCGGCGATCTCGATCTCCAGCGGGGCGTTGATGCCCACGGCCACCGCGTGGCGACCGTTGGGATTGAGCACATGCCAGCGCCGGGCGTTGGTCTCGACGCCGGCCTTGTGCAGCGCCGCGTTCAGGTCGCGCAGCGGCTGATCGGCGAGATCGAAGGTGAGGTCGGCGGCCAGGGGGGCGGTTGCTTGGGCGTTCATGCTGCGCGGTCCCAGAAATAAACGGTGGCGGGCTCGGGCTCGAACACCTTGGCCTTGGCGATGCCCGGCAGGTCGACGAGGGCCCGGTATTCCGAGCCGAACGCCACATACTGGTCGGTCTCGGCCATCACTGCCGGCTTGCAGGCGATGGGGTCGCGCAGCACGCCGAAGCCGCTCTCCGTGCCCACCACGAAGGTGTAGAACCCGTCCAGGTCCTCCAGCCCGGCCTTGAGGGCTTCGCCGAGGCTCGCACCCTGGCGCATGCGCCAGGTGAGATAGCCGGCGGCCACCTCGCTGTCGTTCTGCGTGGCGAAGGTGAGGCCCTCGCGGGTCAGGTTGCGGCGCAGGTCGTTATGGTTGGACAGCGAGCCGTTGTGCACCAGGCACTGGTCGGCGCCGGTGGAGAAGGGGTGGGCGCCCGCCGTCGTCACCGCGCTTTCGGTGGCCATGCGGGTGTGGCCGATGCCGTGGGTGCCGCTCATCTTGGAAAGGTCGAAGCGCTGGGCCACCTCGCTCGGCAGCCCCACTTCCTTGAAGATCTCCATGCGGGCGCCGGAGCCCACCACAGCGACCTCGGGATGGTGCGCGGCAAGCGCGGCGCGCACGGCGGTCTCGCTGGCGGCGGGGATCTCGATGACGGCATGGGTGGCGCGGACGCTGAGGCCCGGCACGCCGCCGGCGGTCACCGACACGCCGCGGGCAAGATCCTCGAAATCATAGCCGGGCGCGGCGCGCAGCGAGAGCTTCACATGGTCCGGCCTGCCCGTGCCATAGACTGCGAAGCCGGCGCTGTCCGGCCCGCGGTCGGTCATCACGCAGAGCATGGACGAGAGCATCTGTCCGAGCTGCGGCTCCAGCGCGGGGTCCTTCAGAAAGATACCGACAATGCCGCACATGGCACACCTCCGTCGCCCCGGAGGGCTCTGGAAAAGGTGGTACGACGGGTCGGGAATGCCGTCAATAAGGGGAATAAAATTTTCTTCTAAGGAAAATATGTCAGGCGTTTTCGCGGCTGTAGACGATCACCGACAGATAGGTCATCGGCCGCTTGATCAGGTCCTCCGGGCCGTGCGCCGCGGCAGAATCGAACATGAGGGAATCGCCCGGCCGAAGATGGTAGGTGCGATCGCCGTGGCGATAGATCACTTCGCCGCTCAGCATGTGGATGAACTCCACCCCGCCGTGCCGGAACCCCGTATAGGGCACCGCTTCCTCGGTCAGAGTGATGAGATAGGGCTCGACCACGATATCGCCGCCGAGGCCGTGGCCCAGCAGTTCGTATTGATGGCCCACCTTTGTGCCCCGCCGCTCGATCACCACGCCCTGGCCAGCACGCACGAAGGAGCAGTCGCGGCGTTCCTCGAAGGCGGAGAACAGCGCCGTGATCGGCACGTTCAGTGCTCGCGCCACCGCTTGAAGCGTGGAGAGGGACGGGGAGATCTGGCCGTTCTCGATCTTCGACAGCATGCCGACGGAAATGCCGGCCGCATTGGCGAGATCGGACACCGTGAGATCGAGCTGGCGGCGCACTGCGCGCACCTGAATGCCGAGCGCCTGTTCCAGGCTGGTGGCCCCGGCGGCCGGGGCGCCCGAGCCGGTGATGAAGGCCGTGGGCTCGGCGTCGTCCTTCGCCGCTCTGGTCTTACGCTCTGGCACGCTTGTTCCCCTTCAGCCCGAATGCGCCAGCCCGGCGCTCCGGGCTCCCCGCCCGCACTCATCAAAGAAGACACCGATGTGTGTGGGAGTGCAAACCGAACATGCGTCAGGCCGCGCTCGGGTGAGCGCGGCCTGACGGCTCTTCCTGCTGTTTGGACCGGCGCGCCCCGGGTAATCCGGAGCGCATGGCGGGGGAGAATGCGGCGACCCCACCCCCTGGTCGCCGCCTCCCCCCGCCCCCGCAACCCGCGCCGCTTTAGAAAGCGACGCGCAGGTTGGCCTTGAGCGTGGAATCCTGTGCATCCTGCGCGATCACGCCATCATAGGCCATCGAGGCGGTGATGGAGTCGCTGAAGGCGTAGGCGAGCCCGAGGTTGAGAGCGAGCGCGTCCTTGGCGATGGGCGTGCCCGACACCAGGAAGGGGTTGGATCCGCTGAACCACATGACGGCGCCGGTGTCGGTGTCGCCGAAGGCATGCTGCCAGCCGAGCTTGGCGCTCGGGGTGAGCTTGCCGTTGCCGAGCGCCACGTCGGTGCTGACCCGCGCGCCGAAGGTGGTGAGCGTGGTGGTCATGCCGAGCGTCGAGCCGGCGAGGGCGGCGGCACCGCCGGTCTCGCCGAAGGCGTCGAAGTCCTGCTTCACATACGCCACCTGGGCGAAGGGCGAGAGCTGCACCTGGCCGACGTTGAAGCCGTAGGACAGCTCGCCGAACACCTGGGTGGTGTTGCCGTCATAGCTGCTGTTCAGCTGGTTGGAGAGCGCGCTGAAGGCGACCGTCCGGCTGGTGTCGATATTGTTCCAGCTATAGGCCACCCCGTACTTGGCCAGGAAGGCGCCCGCCTGGGTGGAGCCGTAGAGGGCCAGATCGGTGTGGCTGTTGTCGACGCTGGAGCTGAGGCTGCCCACATCGCCGGACGACTGGCCGACGCCGAGGGCGATGCCGAGGCGGGTGGTGTTGAACACTTCCACGTCGGCGCCGCCGATGAAGCCGCTCTGGGTCCAGTCCAGCTTGTAGGCTCCGTCGCCCGAGGCATTGCCCCAGCCGCCGTAGCCGGTGGCCCAGATGGCGATGTTGAGGCTCCTGGAGAGCTGGGCGGTGTCGGTATTCGCCTTGGCGGCGGTGGAGCCGTCCAGGCGGTCGAAAATGGCGGTGCGGATCTGCCGCGCATCCTCGAACGTCTGGGCGGCCACCGAGGCGTGGGCCTCGCCGGAGAGCTGGGCGAAGGCCGTGGGCAGGGCCGCCGGCGAGAGCGTGTAGAGGTTGCCGAACAGAATGCCGGTGACGCCGCTCATGGTGACGCCGGCGGTGGGGCGGAAGCTGTCGAGCGCGCTGCCGACCGCATTGGTGTTGGCGGTGCTGGCGAGGCCGTTGGCCGCGAGGGTGCCGTAATAGAGCGGCGTGACCACGAGGCTGAGGCTGGTGGAGGAATAGAGCGCGTCGAAGCGGGTGGAGGTCGGCAGGCCGCTGGTGGGTTGGCTGATGCCGGAGAAGGAACCGGTGAGGCCGGCGCTGGCCAGGAGCACCGTATAGGTGCTGCCGAGGCTCGGTGTGTAGGTGTTGGTGGCGCTGCCGGTGATGCCGCGCAGGGTGGGGGCGATGGTGCCACCATAGAGCGTCACGGTGCCGGTGGAGCCGGTGGTGACGAGGCGGGAATAGTTGCCCGCGCCGGTGCCTGTGCCTGTGCCGTCGATATCCGTCTGGAAGGTGGAGCCGGACAGGAAGGCGACCGGCCCGGCCACGGTGAGGGTTCCGGGCGAGTTGCCCGGTGCGAGGCGGCCGAGGACGGCGACCGAATTGTTGATGGTGCCCGTGCCGCGCAGGGTGCCGGCGGAGCCGACGGCCACCGGCGAGACGATCGAGCCGTTCACCGACAGGATGCCGCCTTCCACATAGGTGTTGCCGGTGTAGGTGTCCTTGCCGGTGAGGAACAGGGTGCCGGAGCCGGACTTGATGAGGCCGCCGGTGCCGGAGATGTCGTTGGCGAAGGTGGAGGAATAGCCCTTGGTGTCGACCGTCACGGTGGACACGAACTGGCCGTAGCCGAGCACGGCCTTGGCGGCGTTCACGAGGCCCCAGCCATAGACTTCGTCGACGCCGGGAGCGCCGAGATCGGTGGCGGTGGTCAGCAGGGCCTGCTGCAGGTCATAGGCGGTGAACCAGGGGAAAGCTTCCTTCACCAGCGCCGCTACGCCGGAGACGACCGGGGTGGCCATGGAGGTGCCGGACTTGTCGCCATAGCCATCATAGGTGCCGGTGCCGGTGCCGACGGTGACGGTGGAATAGATATCCACGCCCGGCGCGGAGAGGCACCAGTCCTTGGCGACACCGCAGCGGTTGCTGAACGATGCGATGGTATTGGTCGAATCCACGGCCGCGACCGCGAGCCAGTTGTTCTTCAGCTCCGGCACCAGATAGGGCATGCCCGCGAGCACGTCGGGGCTCGTCTGGGCCTCGTTGCCGGTGGCGAACACCATGAGGGTTCCGGCCGCGGCCGTGGCCTTCATCGCTGCGATCATGTTGGGATAGAGGGCTTCCGCCGTCGCGCGGGTATACTCCGTCACGTTGCATGGCGGGGCATAGACCCCGGCGCAATTGTTGAGGCCAATGCTGTTGTTGACGATCGGCACGCCGAGCTTGGCAAGATAGAGCCAGTTGGCGGCGAAATAATTGTCCGGATTGGTGGCGGCGGTATTGTAAACCGTCGGAACCAGTGTCGCGTTGAAGGCGACGCCTTGCATTTCCACGCCGTTGCGCGCGGCGGCGATAATGCCGCCGACATGGGTGCCGTGGCTGCCCGGGTCGGTATCATGCTCCTCGTTCGCCAGGATCGGGATATTGTTGGTAAAATCGTAGCCATAGAGGACCCGCCCGGAGAACTCCGGGTGGCTCGCATCGAGGCCGCTGTCCACCGTGCCTACCAGCACGCCGGCGCCGGTATATCCCAGCGCATAGGCCCCCGCGGCATTGACCTGCGCCAGGGCAGCGGATTTGTAATATTCCGCTGTTCCCCACACGCTCGCGCTCTGGGCATAGGCGTGTGAGGCCATGAGCGTGGCAGCGGTGACGATCAGCCAGCGCCGTGTGCGCAGATCCGTGAACAAAGAAGACCGGGACATGTCTTTCAAACGCCTCATGCGGGAAGGGCGGAATTATGCGATCGACACGTAGCCCAGCGGCTCTGTCGGCGCATTGACCAGGAATCCCAAGACTTGTCCTGGCGTCCCAAACGGCGCTTGGTCGTCATTTACCGGTCTCCGGCTTTTGCTTATTGCTCCTTCCGACGTTCGCCTCCCCCCGCAAAGGCAGACACATGGCTGAAGATCCCCTGATCCCGTGCCAGCGCTTCAATAGCCGCATGCTCGATCCGCACTTGGGATACGAGGGCTGGCGCCAGGTAGTGGCGCCGATCTTCGACGTGACGCCCGGCGTGCCGGACCAGCCGTTCAGCGCGAATTACGAGGCCTATCACCTCGGTGACATCCTCGTGGGGGTCGGTGCGTTCGACGCGACGCATTTCTCCCGCAGCCGCACGCGCCTGCGGGCCGACGGGCTCGACCATGTGATGGTGCAGCTCTATCTGGAGGGCGGCTACGCTGGAGATCTCGGCGAGCGCTCGGTGGATGTCGTGGCCGGGCAGATCGTGACCCTCGATCTGGCGCGGGAGCTGCGCACGTTGTCCGTGCCCTCGGTCAACATCACCGTCGTCATCCCCCGCGACCATATCGCCGGGCGCGTGTTTCCGCACGGCCCGCTGGCGCCGGGCGCGGAAAGCGAGATCCTGGGCGGGCTGTTCGCCGACCACCTGCGGGCGCTGACGCGGCATTTGCCCGTGCTGCGTCAATCGGCGGCGTCCCACGTGGCCGAGGCGACCGTCGCACTCTATCGCGCCGCGCTTGCCCCGACGCCGGATGCACTGGAAGCCGCCTCCGAGCCCATCCACGACGCTCTCCTGTTGCGCGCCCGGCGGTTGGTGGAAGCGCGCCTGACCCATGACGATCTGACCGCTGAGACGCTGGCCGCAGGGCTGCGCGTTTCACGCTCGACGCTTTACCGGCTGTTCGAGCCGTTCGGCGGGGTGGCGGCCTATGTGCTCGACCGGCGGCTGGCACGGGCGCGGGCGGCGCTGCGCGATCCCACGAACGCGCGACGGGTCGGGGAGATTGCCGCCGCCTGCGGCTTCGCCGACCCTTCGCACTTCTCCCGGGCCTTCCGTCGCCGCTTCGGCGTGACGCCGGCGGAGGCGAGACGCGATGGCGGCAGTGAGATCGCCATCAATCCAATCCCGGAGCGGGCCGACCTCAGCCCCTGGATCCGCACGCTGGCCTGAAGCGGGGCGGCCGCAGAGGCCGGGCGGCATTGGGTTTCATCGGCGCTAAGGGAGCGGAAGGGCGGGGCATCCACAGGCGCAATCTTGCTGCCCGGCCCCTATGGACAGGCCGCATCGGAGCTTTTATACACGCGGCTCCGATCCGGTCTCGCACCGGCGGCGCCCAGGTAGCTCAGTTGGTAGAGCATGCGACTGAAAATCGCAGTGTCGGTGGTTCGATTCCGCCCCTGGGCACCATCATCATTTTAAGACAATAAAAATCAATCACTTAGAGCCAGAATTATCCGAACCGCGAAGAAGGTTAGGATAATCTGTTCCGGCTTCGTCCTCGCGCTCGCCCTCCGGCGGCGCCTCGGCGATGTCCTCGATGCCATCCAGGTTGCCGAGATCGATAAAGGGCATCCCGGCGCCGGCCAGCTTTCGCCGGTTGGCCCGCCGGGTGTAGATCGCCGCCTGCTTCGGGCTCTCCCACCCATACATCGCCATCAGCTGATGTTCCGTCGCCCCGTTCTCGGCGGCGATCGTCGCGCCCGCCTTGCGCAGGCCATGGGCCGAACAATGGGGCAGGCCCGCCTCATCGCAGCGCTTCCGGAACCAGTTGCCGAAGCCGTTGGCTGTGAAAGGGCGACCAAACGCGGTGACTAGGAATGCCAGGTGCCCGAGGTCGGATGCCTCGATCACCGACGCCAGGATCGGCAGCACAGGGATTTCGCGATCCTTCCGGATCTGCGTGGCGCCCTTCGTCTCGGCAAACCGGAGCCAGCCGTTCCGAATCATCTGCGGGCCGAGCTTGACCACGTCGGACCGCCGCACGCCGCTGAACAGGAGGAGCGCCAGGGCGAGGTGGGCCTTGCTTCCAAGCGGATGGCGGACCGCAAAGGCCTGCACCTCCTCGATGGTCCAAGTGTGGAACCCATCTGCCCGCCCCTTGAGGTAGGGTACGTCGCGCGCTGGGTTGAGGCTGACCATGTCCGGCTCGGCCTTGATCGCCCAAGCGAACACCTGTCGAATCGCCTTGACCCGGCCATTTGCCGCCTCGGGCAATCCGGCCTTGCGGTCGCGCAGCACGCGGACGCCCTTGGCGCTGATCTGCTCGATGCGCAGATCGGCGAAGACCGTCACGGAGCCGGGCGCCGTAGGCTCCAGTAAGCAGTGCTCCAGGATGCCCCGCCGAACGGTGCGCGTGGATGGCCCGAGCTGGCGGAACTCGCCGGAGGCGAAATACTGCGCGCAGAGCCAGCGGAATGTGCCGACCGTCGGCTGCGATGTCGCCCGCACTTTGACTGCCGGCGTGTCTGCCGGTCTATCGCCCACCGTCGCCTTCATCGCCCCGTGATAGGCCCGCGTGAAGCCCTCTGGCGGCGTCTCGCCGCGCGGATAGAAGGGCAGTTCGATGCGCTTCTCGCCCGGCCGGCGCCGGAAATAGATCCGCTCCTTGCCGTGGCGATCACGCTCGCGGCAGGTGTACCGGAACTTGGCGTCCACGTGCGCCTCCAGATTCAAACACGGAAATCCACGAGCTCGACGTTTGAACCGTCCCATGCAGCATTGGCCACGGTCGATCCGGCATTTGGCAGCGCGCTGAAGGCCGTGTCCAGTTCGTATCTGTCCCACACCGTGCGGGTGTTCATGCGCTTGGGCGGCGGCATGCGGCCGTCGCGGATCATCTCGTCAAGGAGACCCGGGGACACGCCGATATAGGCGGCAGCTTCGACCCGCGAGAGGCCGCGGGGCGGCAGGCTGCCGGGCAGGACATCGCGCCGATGCGGGGTGGTGCTCATGGCCTCGTCCCTTGCCCATCTGCCAATGCGCGCAGCATGGCGCGCGTGCAGATCATCTGGAATCCCTGCGGCTGCACCTCCACCACGTAGCGGGAGCCGCCCTTGGTGGTCTGGTAGACGCTGACGACCTGGCCGACATAGCGGGCCTCGCCGGCGTATTTCTCAACCTGGTCGCCCAAGCCGAAGGCCGTGCCATCGGGCTCCCGCGCCGCCGACGGCTCGCTAGGGGCCTGTCTCCCGAGCTTCGGCGCCACGGTGTCGCGCCAGGCCTGCCAATCGGCGTCCACGATGGGGAAGATGACGCCCACGATGGCTTTCCAGGATGCAACCGCCGCGCGGGAGGCGGCGTCGCCGGAGCCATCCTCGATATGGCGCAGCGCCGCCCGGCAGGCCTGCACCAGCAGGGACCAGGCCTCCACGCCCGCTGCGCGGTCGCTGCGCTCGGCGAACTCCATGGCGCCGATGATCGCTGGATGCAGGGCGGCGCACTCCCGGCGCATGCGCGCCAAGTCCTCGGTGGCGCCATCGGCGGCCAGGACGGCGCGGGCGATGCGCACCAGCCGGTAGAGAGCCAGCCGGTGGCCGGTGTCATCGGGGTGGGACGGCGCGGCCTGCGTCATGGCCGCGCCCCGCACCAGTTGGCGGCCGGCGGGCGGTGGCGCCAGTCGAAGGGGTAGGGGCGGGCGAGGCCCTCGGCGATCAGGATCGCGCCCACGTCGCGCCCCGCGGCCGTCAGCGTGCCGCAACGCCGCCCGTAATTGCAGGCGGGCGTGCCCTGGGTGCCGGGCCGGCAGGAGCACGCCACCTCTTCCAGGTCGGCCCCGCCGGCGGCGATGATCTGGCGCAGGCGGGCCGCCGCGCGGTTCGCGAGCTCGCGCTCGGCCGGGCACCGCGCGCGGGGCCCCTTCTCAGGGGTGTCGAAGCCCACAAGGCGATAGTGGACGGCGCCCACGGCGACGGTGTCGCCGTCGATCACCCGCATGGTGGCGGGCGAGACGGGTGCCGCGAACGCGGGCAGGCTGAGCAGCAGCAGGATGGCGGCGATGGACTGGCGGATGGCCATCAGCAGACCTCGTCGAAATAGCGGTTTAGGAGATCGCTGGTGAATGGCGGCGCTCCGGCCGACGCCATGAACGCATCGGCCTCGCTCGCCTCGCCGGCGCAGACCAGTTCGAGGTCCTCGTCCGACAGCCCGGCGAGCCATGCGTCGATGGCCGGCAGGAGATCCTGCGGCTGCTGCGACAACCACCGTGCGATGTCGCTCCGCACCTCCTTCTCCGGTCGGTCGCGGTGCAGTCCACCATTGTCCAGCACGATGAGGAACAGGGCGCGGGTGATGCCGGGATAGGTGCTCATCGCCCTGCCTCCGTCTTGCCGTCAGGGGGGATGAGGGTCATGGCCATAGCCGTCAGGGTGTCGCGATCCTCCCCGTCCGGCAGGTTGGCGAGGATTTCGGAAAGGTAGAGGGCATCCACGGCGCGGCCCTCCAGCGTGTTGGATAGGCCGTTTTCGAGATAATAGGCCGCTTCTTCTTCCGCGCCGTACCGTGTCAGGTCGGCGCTAAGGTGTGCGCCGCAGCCGGAGCAAGTTGGCATGCTGTCCTGCTCGCGCCGCCATCCGCCATCGAGGACATAGTCGTCGCGGTTCTTGCGGTCATGGCGGCGAAGGTGGCGGACCACGGCGCGGGCACAATCGCGGCACCAGTCTCGGCCATCGTCGGCGCCACCAACCCAGTGCAGCGGCTTTGTAGGGGCAGCTATGGCGTCGAGAGCCGCACCGAGTTCGTAGCGGTCCATCTCATACCTCTCCCGAGCTATCGGTTATGCCGGCTGCGGAGAGGGCGGCGCTGGCGGCCTTATGCATAGCGAAACGCACCGAGCTCGACGCATCAGGCGCAATTATGCGGTCCACTATTGCCCACGCATCGACCTCAGGGATCGGCGCGGAGGGGGGGGCCGCGAGCATGGCGTTCCAGATATCAGGAACGTCGGCGAATACGGTCTCAGCCTTGGCGAGGGCTTCAAAGTGCGCCTCCACCATGGGTTCGGTTGGTACTATAGGCACCAACTTCCACCCCGCCGGCACGGCGCACGCCACCGGCTCCACAATGGGCTGGGGCGTGAGCACGAGGCAGGAGCGGACAAAATTTGCATGATGCATACCGACATCAGCCATTGCTCCATCTGGAGACCTGGCATAGCCAACAACACCTGCGCCGCTCCATTTCCAGCCGTTTTCATCCGCACAACGCACGGTGTAGCCTGTCGGAACGGTGTGATAGTCGCCGTTCCAACTCGGCATATGAGACTTGTGCCACTCCTGCGGCTTCACCCCCACATCCCCGGCTACGGGGGAGGAAGGGGCGGGCGAGCCGATCGGCGTCGGCGCCGCGATCTGATCACGCCGGCCATGGGCCGCCGCTGCACCGCTGATAGCCGCAGCATGCTCGCGCATCCGCGTGGCGACGGCGGTGAAGCCTTCGGATAGCGCGCTCGCCGTTGCGAGGGCGGTGAAGTCCTGCGCGCCCTGCGCCGCGCCGATCGATGCGTTCCAGAAGCATTCGAGCGCATCGGCGAAGGCAGTGAGCGCTTCCTGCGCATCGGACGGCGGCGGCGGGGCCGCCCCGCGCAGGGCCGCAGCAAGTTGCTCCGCCTCGGGGATGGGCATGACGCCCAGCTCGCAGGTATGGCGCCCCTGCGCCTTCCAATGCGCCGCCGTGCCGTCCAGGCGCCGGGCGAACTCCTGCATCGCATCCGGCGGGGCCGGCCGGACCGGCTCCACCTGGGGCACAGGCGCCGCGATGACGGCTCGCATTGCCTCTTCAGCCGTTTTGCTTTCCGCCCAGGAGAGCGCGTGGCCCGCGTCCCACCCGCTGCCCGGAGCCGTTCCCGCTAGCGCCCGCAGGGCTTCGCCTGTGAGAATGCCGGACGCCTTCCACGCGAGGATTTCTCCGCACCGTTCACGCAAGTCGGCAGGTGCGGCCGACACGGGAGGGGTGGGCACGGCCTCCGGCGGCGCCGGCTGTACCAGTGCCCCCTGCTTCAACGCCTCCAGCACGGCGAGATGCACCTGCGCCTTCCACTGGCCGGCGGAGTAATGCCCCTTGGGCGCCAGGGCATCGATGATGGCGGCGGCATCGAGCGCGATCTGGTCGAGGTCCCTGGCTGATTCTACCGGCATCGGGAAGAATGCTTCGTGAGGGCAGGGGTGTAGGACGATGCCGCTACAGGATTTGCACCCGCTTTTCGGATATCGCTTACCCTCGTCGCGCAGGCGGTTCCTACAATTGGTGGGGCGCGTGTCGGTCATCGCCCGCCCTCCGAACCGTCGGGAATGCCTGCGGCCTTGAGGGCGGCGTCAATGCGGGCGAGCATGTCGGCCTTGCGCTCACGGCCTCGCGTGGTGTTGGGCTCCCAATAGATCAGCCCGTTGCGACGAATTTCGTGCAGAAGGTCGCGAAGTGGGGGCTCCGCCAGCTTCACCACGCCCTTGTCATCGTGGTCGCCTTGCGGGTCGAGGTGCTGCCGGACGACATCGATGTCGGCCTTGAGGTCGGCGATCTGCTCGCGCAGGCCCGCGTTCTCCTTCTCCAGTAGCTCGCAGTGCGCCGCGTCGAGGATGGTATTCGGCTCGATCTCCAGCCTCATCCGCATCTTCTCCGTCCCACTGGGGGCCAGCTCTGGTTTGGAGGCGGTAACGATGGTCCCACGAGTGAAATCGTGCCGCCTCAATTTGGAGCTGCCCAGGTTGAATACGACCTCTCCTGACAGATTCGGGGGCGCCGAGACGCGCTCTCCGCTGACCTCGTCGGGGTGCTTCCCGGTCTCGACATAGGTCAGGATAACGTCGGCCTCCCTGTCGCCGCAGACCAGACCTTCTAGTTCGCCTTCGATCGCGGCTTGCAGCCGGCTGATCCGGACGTCGCGCGAGGTCATAGACTTCAACGGCAGGTATTCGCCTTGGTCGGCCGGCATGCCGGCGCTCCCGACGGTTGCCGCAGGCACGTCCGGCACCTTCTTGACCGGCCACGCCTCCATCTTGTCCGCGTGCTCCAGCGCCGCCGCCACCATGTCCCCAGCGACGCCGGCCCGCGCCGCGAGCGAGGCCCGCTTGCGGACCACGGCCGCGCCGAGCGCGTCCTGCCCCCGGATCAGGAAGACGGGCTCGTCGGCGGGAATGATGCGGGTTGTGCCATTCGTGATGATCGAGACCATTCCGGCGGGGAGCGACGGGGATTCCACGATATTTTCGACGCGAGTAAAAATGTCGTCGTTGAAGGCGATGCGATCCACCATGATGTCGAATACCTCTTGAGGCGTCCGATTTTCGATGCCGATGATCGGCCTGATAATGACCACGCGAGGATCAATGCTCATTGGAAATCTCCGCTATGCTTGAGGCTCCCTCGGGCGGCAGCGGCTGCCCCAAGAGCCATTCGATCGTCTGGTCTTTCCAGGCGAGCAGCTCGACCTTCGCGTGCCCGATGGCGCGGACCGCCGCGCCGGCGACCTGCTTCGTGTAGATCTCGTCCATGATCGCGAACTGCGCCTGATGGCGGGTCACGATCCGGATGTTCAGCGAGCCGGCCCGGATGTCCCGTCGCAGGGATGGGCAATGTCGGACGCTGATCTGGGCGCATTCCTTGTGCAGGAGAGGCTCGACCTGGAGGATGTTCAGGCCGGTGGCGCCGTTCGCGCGCGGCCGGGCATGCGAGAGCGACACCTTCGTGCGGTTCCGTAGCGAGTTGCCGCAGAGATCGCAGAGCCCTTCAGCAATGACCTCGCGCTGGCGCTGGGCATGCGGCTTGCCGAACAGAGGCCTGCCCTCGCCGCGGGCCACGCCCTGGCAGATCGCGCGACGGCCGGCGGCGTGCCGGCACGGTGCAACGTGCATGCCCTCCTCGCCGCTCCAGGAGACCGTGTACGGGACCGGCACCTTGCCGAAGAAGAGATGCTCAGCCATTGGCGCTGTGCTTCTGGGCGAGTGCCGTCCTGCCGGCTTCGGTCAAGGACCAGTCCGTGAACCTCCCATCCCGACTGAACGTGGCCCATCCCTTCCTTCGCCACTTCTGGCGGATGCGATCGGCCTCATCGGCGGCGGACCAGAGATGTGGACCGGGAGGAATGGCTCTCCACATGTCGTCTACCGTCCATGGGGCAGTCTGTTTGAGAGCCCACGATACGGCAGCGGCAACGGCGCTGGCGCGATAGTCTGCATCAGCCACGATTCATCTCCTTCAGCGCCGTGTCACGGGCAACGTTGAGTTCGGACATTGCGGCATCAGATCCGCCCGCATCCGAGTGCGCTGTGCGCGCCTTGGCCCGGTATGCGGCATCAATCTCGCCGCGCGTGGCCGATCTGGAGACGTTCAGCACTTCCCACCATGGCCTGGTCGCGCCGGGCGCGGGCAGGGCGGTGAAGCCGGCGAACATCTCGGAGATGCTGGCCACGCCGTGACGCTCGATCGCACGGGTCGCCTCGATGTGCGCCGCGATGGCGGCGATGTTGTCGGCCACCTTCTCGTAGGTGTCGCAGGGCATCGCGTGCGGCCGGCCCGCCAACTGGAAATAGAGGCAGACGCCGGGGTCAATCGGTTCCTTCGCACCGGACCTCGGCAGACCGTCCTGGCGAAGCTCGACGTTGCTGCTGATGACTGGAAGGCAGCCACCAATTCGATCAATCTCGCCTTGCAGGCGCTTGACAGCGTCTGCGACCGACAGAGATCTTTTGATCTTCCACCGCTCATCAGGGTTGGCGATCTTGTTGAACTTTCCGGTCTTCCGCTGCGACGGCGCTCGGCGCGGTCGCCCTGCGGGCCACGAAAGGGGATAGGCGGTTGTCATGATCCGCTCCTGTGAGCCAATCCGGCGGCGTTGCGCGCGTCCCTGATGACTGCGGTCATCGCGCGGATGATGAAATCCTCGGGCTGCTTCAGGTCGCGCAGCGTCTTGCTCAGCGAGTAGAGGTTGTCGGCCACGCGCAACGGGCTGATGCCCTTGCGCTGCCACCAGGCCTCTTCGCCATGCCGGTGCTGTGCTTCGGTGGCGTCGGTATGCAGCGCGTGCGAAAGCGGGACGGTCCATCGATCATCCGGCTTGGCAGCGCCGGGGTTGACCTTGCCGTGCTCCGCATCCGAGAAGCGGATATGTGCGGCATCGACTCCGCCGAGTTGGCCGGTGATCAAGCATGGCAGCATGCGAACCAGGTCGAGGTGTGCGCGATCCTGCTGTCGCCCACGGGCTCGCCTCTGCATCCGTGATTTCGCCGGCGGGTCCATGCGCTGGCGCAGCGGCCCCCAGCCGTCGGTGGGTTCGACCTTCGCCATCACGTCGCCGCCTCTCGGGCTTGGCTGTTCGCCACCCTCAACAGCACATCGCCGTGGCACGCGGACCCGAGGGAGCACCAGCAGGCGAGGTTCATCCCCTGGATCTCGTCCAGGCTCTCCAAGGCGGTCGTGCGGGCTTTGCGTTGGGCATCCAAGCTTGCCTTGCTGGTCAGGCAGAAGGTGCCGGCCAGGAGATGCTCGTAGAGGTCGACGCATTCATCCACAGTGCCGTCGATGCCGACCACGAAGGGATTGCCGAGGGGCGTAGAGCGGTCGACCTTGATGGCGAGCAGACCGTTCAGATCGCGGCTGGCCTGCTGCAGGTTGAAGCCCTTCAATCTGGACAAGCGCATCCTGCGAGGAAGTTCAGCCATGGGGCACATCCGTGGTCACCGCGGCACGGATTGCATGCGCGACCTGCGCCCGGATGCCCTCATCCAGTTCGAAAAACCCGAGCTTTCCCCTGCATGGGATCAGCGGCAGTGCAAAGGCGTCGCGGAGCACGAAACCATAGCGGCCGAAGAACCAATCACTGTCCATCTCGGTGACACAGTCGACGATCCGGGCCATGCCGACCACGCCGCCGCGCGGCAAGCCGCGCTCCCTCGGTTCATCCATGTCCAGCTCTACCTTCGAGATGCCGGCATGAACGATGATCCAGCCACGGCGTCTGGTCGGCCAGTCGCGGTTCTCGACATCCTTGCCGTCATGGAAGATGTGGTGCGGGTATGGCTGCCGGATGCTCAGGGCTGAGATATCGCCCGCGGCAACGCGAGCGGCGAGTGCGACAAGATCAGGCATTGGCGCCTTCTCCTGTTCACCTGCTGGAGGGATGGCCGGAGAATGGATGTTGGGTATGGAGGAGATGACGGTGGGGGCCGCCATCTCCTCCGCTCCGCCGGCGGGTGCGGGGGACACCTCCGGCGAACACTCGCGACCGCAAATCTCGCAGCCGCCATCATGGTGCTCCCCGTCAAGGCAGACGGGGCAGAGGGGAAGGGTGATTGGGAGCGCGCTCATGCCACCACGCCCCTCGCTTTGGCGATGGCTGCCTCCATTCGCGCCCACGCCTCCTTCAGCAAGGCGGCCTCGCCGTCGGAGATCTTGACCCAGATCCCGTCGTAAACGGTTGACAGGTGCTCGGCCGCGGCCAACAGGTCAGGCGCGGCGGCGATCGTATTCGCGTGCCTGGTCAACTCATCGTGTGACCAGTTGGTCCGGCCGCCGGGCCGGTAAAGCGGGCTCTGGCAGATGGGAAGACACGATCCGTGCGGCGACGCCGTGATCTCGAACCCGACACGCGCGCTGTCATAGGTGTTCCAGCAGATGTTCCAGTGGCTCGTGGTCGGCACAGGGCTGCCGTCGGTGATGGTCATGCGACCTCCGTTGCTTCTTTCGCGGGGATACGCTGGATTTCCGCGCCGGCGGCCCGGGCGATGGCCAGCATGGATGCAGTGCCTTTGCCACCAGGAAAGGCGATGACTCTGTCCGGCTTCCCATCGGCGATCATCAGCGCGTTCCGCCGCGGGCCGGCCGAGCGGTCCACTCCATGGCGGCGGCCGTTCGGGTACCGGTTGGCCTTGAACTCGATCACCGGAACGCCGTGGCGCTCAGCCCACTTCTTGGCCCAGTAATCGGCGCCGCGCTGGCCGCCCTGGATCAGCACCGTGAAGTGGTACTGCTGATGCAGGCGGGTGAGCGTGGAATTGACCAAGTCGCGTTCCGCCCTGGCTTTGGCCTGGAGCTGCGGCAGGGCGCCGGGCTCGATGTCGCGGGGGAGGTTGCCGAAGGTGCGGCCGCCGCAGACGAGGATGCGCATCAGGCCGCTTCCTTCTGCTTCAGAGCCCAGGCCCTGATCTCGGGATAAGTGATGCCCTGGAGTGCTCGCCACGCAGCGCGGCAGCGTTCGATGTCGAACAGCCCGGTGTGGCACTCGTCCCTCGGAATCCCGAGCCGGTGGGACATGAAGTCGTAGACGCGCACCCTCGCCTTGGCGCGTATCCGCCGGCGGCTGCGATCGTTCGCAGCGCCATACTCGCCGCTGACGTCCGCCGTCCGCCAAAGCGGGTCGATCATCTGCTCGTGCAGCTTCGAGCGCGCGACGCGCAGTTCAGCATCCGCCGGCGTGCCCAGCGGACGTGTGCCGCCGGGATGGCATCCGACATAGGCTCCGCAGCCGTCGCATTTCCAGATCGGCTTGAGGTGCAGATCGGGCCGATGCTGGTAGATCTCGCTGCCGTCGGTCAAGCGGGCGGCGTTACCGCACGCCGGGCAGATCGGTGCCGGTCCGGAGGTCGGTGTCACGGCTGAGCCGCTGCGGGCAATCATCGCGCAGGCTCCCACAGGGGCGGCATCCAGGTGTCGGCCGGCCCGTCATAGTCGATGCGCGTGATGACGCAGGTTCGCACGAGCGGCATGAAGGCGCGATAGGTGCGTGCGCCGCCGGCGATCCAGATCGGCGAGCCCTTCGCCCAATGCGGCTGCTTGATCCCGGCGAGGAACGCGGCTGGCTCCTCCTTCCCGTCCCAGATGGCGACGTGGCGCTTCGGCAGGGTACCGACCGCTTCGGCGGTGCGGCGGCCCACGATGACGGTGCAGAAGGTTGTGTTGTTGCGGAAGAACGCGAGGTCAACCGGATCGCGCCACGGCAACTCGTCGTCGAGACCGAGCTGCCCCCGGCGGCCGACGGCCGCGATGAGTCGAATGTCAGCAATGCTCATCTGCAATTCTCCATCGCCGACGCCACCTGCGCGGATGCTCGCGCGTGAAGGCTGGTGTCGCCTTCCGCGAGGAGCGGCAACAGCATCTCGATCTCCGAGCGGTAGAGCCTGGCGAAGCTGCGGTCGTGCCGGACGATGGATGTCGTGTTGTCGATGATGTCCGCCAACTTTACGGTCTTGGCTGCTGGGGACGCCTTCGCCGAGTGGGCACGGTCGATCGCGCGTCGCACCTGCCGGTTGCCATCCGACTTTGTGGAGGGGTCCGTGAGGTCATCCACCAAGGCGGCAACGGTGTCGAGCCCGCCCGTCTTGTCGAGGAGATCGCGCACTCGGACCGCCCGCGGGTCCATCTTGAAGGTGTAGCCCTCCCGTCCGGCCGATTGCGTCGGCTGGTAGGTCCCCGGCAGCAGCGGAAGGAACTCCGATGTCATCGCGCGGGGCAGGGGCGGCAAGCCGGCGGCGACCTTGCGCGCGTGGCGCACCAGGTCATCCATCCCGGCATCGGACACGACGGCGAGGCGCGCGAGCCCGACATGAAGGTTGCCGGCGGGCGTTGCCACCTTGCGCTGGAAGCGGAAGACGAACTGGCGACCGTCCGCCTGGAGGCGGAGCGTGTTCGGCTCTGTCCAGTTGCCGGCATCCCGCGCCTTGCACGCTTCGTCGTGGAGCATCTTCAGGTGCGCGGTGACCGCGGCTGCCTGGGGATCGGGCTGACGGTCGGGGTGCCAAGCAAACAGGAGATCGTGGTAGACGGCGCGGATCGTGTCCGCGGCCGGGAACAGCCGGGCGTAATCGGTCGGGGGGACCGCGAGGATCTGCTGCGCGTTCATGAGCGCATCTCCGGCATGCCGTTGTGCTCGCGCCCGTCCAGCAGCCGGCCGGCGGAGCGCTTGCCGATCCGACCCATGTTCAACCCGTCAGGGAAGACGTGCACCAATGAAGGATTGGCCTCTGCGCGCGCCTGAAGCCGGCAGTTGGCGAGCGTGTCCGCGAACAACACGCTCGGCGGCGCCCACTCTCCCCACTGCTTGAAAAAGAACGGGACGCCGGCAGTCGCGCATCGGTCGCGAATGGCCCGAGCCCAGTCAGGATGCATCGGCCGCGCGCCGGGGCCGCTCTCGCCGCCTACGATGATCCAGTCGATGGTTGTGTGGATGATGCCGCACCTTGGGCATTGAGCGTCGCGGCGAGGGAACGCGCCCCCTAATGCACCCGCGTAGCCGCATCCGCGGCACGGCTGGTCGAACGATAGCCACTGCCGAAAGACGAGCTGCCCCAGCAGCGGCTCGGCGCTGACGAAACGCACGGCCGCCGGCGTCGCCAGCAGATCCGGCACCCGCTCATCGGCCCGGCGCTGGTCCTCGGCCGAAACGCCAAGCCAGACCTTCGGGAGCGGCCATAAGCCAAGACGGATCCGCACGCCGGGTGGTGCAAACTTGTCATGTGCCGGGTCAGCGATCAGGACGACTGCCAGCCGCATCGCGACAGCCATATCGCAGGCGAGCTCATAGACGCGGCGGACAACGCTCGGGTCGGACATATAAGCCCGCATCCGTGCGGCGCGCTTCGTGAGCACCTGGAAAGTGTGGTGCGGCGCCAGCGCCATCACCGCGAAAACGCAGTCGATCCATTCGTCGGTGACATCCTCATGAAAGAGGTCACCCATGGAATTGACGAAGATCTTCCGGCCGCGCCGCCAGCTCAGCGGCTGGGTGAGGATGTGCTCGGGTGCGAGCGCGACTTTACCGGTCCAGACCGGATTGCCCTTCACCACCTGCGTGGTGCCGGCATAGTGCGAGCCGGGTTGCATGGCTTCGATCCGCCGCGCCATCGACATGGCGTAGCAGTTGGTGCAGCCGGGCGAGGTGACCGAGCAACCGACGATGGGATTCCATGTGTCGGTGCACCATTCGATCTTTGACTTTCCGGCCATCAGGAGTCCCCGTCTTCGTCTTGCGTGGGACGGTGGCGGCTGTGCAGGCCGGCCACCATTTGCAGCGCCTCGGCGCGCGTGGCGCTCTTGCTGGACCGGGGGCGCAGCAGGTCGTTGCGGTATTGGACGATCGCGGCCAGCCACACCTCGGCATCGGCGATCTCATCGAACATGACGGTGTGCCAGGATCCGGCCACGTTGAGGTGGACTTGCGCGCCCATCTCGCCCGTCTGCCGGTTCGGCTTATTGCTGATCCGCGCGCCGTCGATGTTCTGGATCTGGATCCAGTCGCCGGACGGAAGGCGGTAGAGGTCGGAGGCGTGCTCCGGAGCAGCGAAGGCGGGCTCAGTCATTGGCGCCTCCTGCACCTGCGGGCCGACGTAGCGCTTCATTCAGCGTGTCAAGGGGCGATGCACCGCGCTGCCGATTGCCAGAGACCATCGGGATGGCTGCACCGTACTTCGCGAGCAGTCCGTCAGCACAGGCCCGCCAGTCCTCCGGATGGGTGGTTGGCATGTCAGGGTATTGCGTCACGATTTCCGGCGTGATCGCTCGCGACATCTGCGGAATCTCATGCGTCCATACCTGATGCCCAACGATGAATTCGATGGCGGCATGAGCCGCACCGAAATCATCGATCATCAGCGTTCCGCTCGTGATGGAGGCGAGAACGCGGGGATCGAAGTACTTGGTCTCAGCCATGGGCCGCCTCCCGCACGTAGAGGCGGCGGGCGGTGCTGGCGCGGCTGTCGCCGCAGTCCAGGACGCGCGCCAGCAGTTCGGCGTGTTCGTCGTCCGTCGCCGCCTTGACCAGCGTGCAGTCGGACAGGCGCGCTATGCCATTCGGCCAACCGCACCATGCGAGGTCATTGGTCGCGTAATCAGCCCAGGCCACCACCCATGTTTCGTCGGATGGGGTGTGGTGGACATGGTCGCCGCAGCGGATCATGTGCTCAGCCATGGGCGTGCCCTCCAACGCTCAAGCCGTCACCCTTGCCAGGGCATCGCGGATGCGCGCCTTTTCGGCCTCCAGCGCCTCCTTGTGCTTCGCGTTGATGAGCGCGCGGATCTCCACGATGGCCGCGTTGGTGGCCTTCTCGATCTCGGTCGTGAAGGTCCTGGCCATGTGCCGGTTGGCCAGCCACGTGATGCGGGGCTCGGAGCGGTAGGAATCGCGGGTCGGCTTGCCCTCGCTATCCACGCGCTCGGTCAGGTATTCTCGTCCGTAGAGCCCGATGAATTCGCGCATCGTGACCGGCTTCTTGTCGCCGAAGGCCGGCGTGACGGGCTGATCGATGATCTCGGCGGTAATCCCTGCGAGATGCTGATCGACCTTCTCCACCGTGAGCGCGACGCAGCGCTCCTCGATCAGCTTCGCGAGCTTGTTGGTGCCGTAGTTGCCGACGATGAGGCGAGCGGCAGCTTCGACGATGAGGTCATCCATGTCGCGCTTGGTGTAGTCGCGCATCGAGACATGGAACTCGATCCCGACGTGCTCCCTCTCCGTGGTCGCCACCATGCTGGTGGGCACGTCCCGAGGTTCAGACCCGCTGTCCCATTCGTTCTCGGCCATCTCGTAGGTGCTGGTGATCTCGGCCATGTGGCTTGTTCCAATCTCGTTCTGCTGATGGCGGAGCGCCGCAACGCTCCGCCGGATTTAATGGCTTGCCGTGCCTGGCTAATCCCACGGCCTTCTCGCGGTGCTGGGCGGTCGACACGAGTTGTGTCCGGCACCGTTGCGGCGGGCCTCGACAGGACAGGAGGGGGACCTTCACCACCAGACCC
Source organism: Azorhizobium doebereinerae UFLA1-100 (assembly GCF_000473085.1). GTDB lineage: Bacteria > Pseudomonadota > Alphaproteobacteria > Rhizobiales > Xanthobacteraceae > Azorhizobium > Azorhizobium doebereinerae. Next base: position 73,434 of record NZ_AXBA01000002.1, on the reverse strand, counting down.
CTCACGTCCTCGATGATCGGCGCGACGAAGGCGCAGATGAGCAGGGAGAACAGCAGCATGTGGTCGCTGCCGGTCACGCTCCGCCGTCGATCGCGGCGAGCTCCTTGAGGATGTCTTCCCGCGACATGCTCGCGAGCGCCGCGTCCTCCTTGGAGGCGAGTGCGTCGACCAGCTTGCGCCGCTTCTCCAGGCGCGCGGTGGCGGCGTTCTTCTCGTCCGCCTCCTTCAGCTTGGCGGTGATGATGTGCTTCACGATGTCGAGCTTGATTTCCAGATCGGCCTTGCGCGAATCCGGCGCGATCGAGACGAAGGAATCCTCGGAGATGCTCCGAAGTTCGGTGTTGATGGTCCTGGCCACGCCGTCGAGGTCGGCCTTGACGTCGCGGATGGGTCCGCACGCGACAAGGGGAAGATCCCAGACCTGTTCGGCGGTGAGTTCGCCCTTGATCGAGGGAAAGCGGAACTTCTTGCGGGCCGCGGTTTCGAAAATGCTCATGGTCCCTCTCCTCAGAAAGTGATGGCGAATGCCTTGTTGATGCAGTCCCCCTTCGCCACCACGGTCACCTGGTCGTGACGGGTGGAGGAGAAGCCGACGCCTGAGAGTTGCTCGGTTTCCGGGGCGCACTTCGACTTGGCGCCGAGCACCTCGAAGACCTTCCTGTGCGGGTCGAGGGCCGGCGACAGGAATTCGTTGTAGATGCCGCGGGCCGGCGAGGGGTTGCGGCAGTCCTTGAGGAAGAAGAACCAGTGCTTGTTCCCGGTGGCCTGGCCATCCCAGTGGTTCGGGCTCGCCATCAGCGTATCGACGGGGACCAGCGTTCCGGTCTTGACGCCCCACTTCTCTTGCGACAGCGATCCAGACTTCAGACCCGCGCCGATGCCGGTCATCGCCAGAGTGCCGTGCAGCACCTCAAGGGAGAGGGCATTGACGAGGCCGCTCACTGCGCGCTCATAGGTGAAAGTGTCCACCTTGCCGCGGTGTTCGACCTCGAGCACGAAACCGATGTCGATCGACTCCCGGCGCGTGAACTGATGGACTTGGATCAGGTACCGGCCGTCGCGCAGCGGGCGCACCCAGGAGAGATTCTCCACCGGATCACGGACCAGGTTGCTGACGTTCATATCGACGTCGAGGATGCCGCACTTGTCGCCATAGAAGACGTGCCGGCCGGAGGGCTCGATCACGTGAAGATCGAGGTCGTCGGTGTTGAACCAGGCCAGCGAGACGCGCAGATCGGCATCGACATTGCCGCCGGCACGCTTCACGCGCTGCTTGATCGAGTCCGCCGCATCGCCGTCGTAGGACCATGCGAACCCGTTACCCCATTTGAACAGCTTTCCAGCATCGGCATGGACCGGCGCCGTCAGGCTCATGAAGTTCTGGAGATGCTTGTTCTCCAGCAGCAAGCCGATGGAGGTGGCCTGCGGCACGATCCGGGAGAGAAACTCCTCGATGGCGATCGGCTCGGCGCCCTTGACGTCGTTCATGACCGGCTTGACCGCTTCCATCAGCAGGCCGGCCAGGCCGTCCTTCATCGCCCCGCGGACCGAGTTGTCGACGAACAGGACGTTGTTCACCGAGACATCCGACATCCGGGCGAAGCGGCGCTCGACGGCGCTCTCGAGGCCCAGATCCTTCAGCTTGGTGATGGCATCGCTGATCATCCTCGGCGTGATGAGCGCGGTCGGGCGCTTGTAGTTCTGCGGCGCCACCTTGGCCTCGTAGGAGCGCACGGCGTGGTCCAGATCGACACCGGCGGCGATGTCCTGCACGAGGGTCCCAATCACGGTGTTGCGGAAGCGCGCCGCGGGTCTTCCGACGTGGGCCCAGATGAAGGCATCCTTCTCGCTGGCCGATCTCTCGCGGGGATAGCGCGCATGAAGGTTGAGGAACTCCAGCACCTGGTGCTCGAACTCCGCGCCACGATACAGCGCATTGTCCTGGATCAGGTCGACGACGGTCTCGATGCTGTCGGCGGAGAGTTCCTCGAGGCCCCGCCGGAGCACCTGCGCGGTCGCCCCGACCTCACCGCGGGCGGCATCGGGCGCATCGGACCGGAACCGGCTCGGTACGTCGCAGAAGAAGTGATGCCAGCGGCGCGTGACACCTTCCTCACGGAGCTCGTTCGTATGGTGGGCGCCGAATTTGAACTCCTTCGTGCGGAACACCGTCGAGATCGGCCTGGACAGCACATGCTCAGCGAGCTTGGCGGCCACCACGTCGAAGGGATATTCCAGGCCGGCCACGTCCCAGACGGTGCTGATCTGGCCACACTGGAGGGAAACCAGATGCCCGACATTGCGCACGAAATTCTTGCAGCACGAGCAGTCGTGTTCCGTGCGCACCCGGAAGATCGGGTTGGTGCCATCCGGGTAGGCCGCCAGATAGACGCTGAAGAGGTCGCCGGCGTCGACGGCATAGAGCTCTCCGCCCGCCATCTCGCGGAATCGGCGCTCGATGGCGTTGGCAAAGTCGTGGAACTCGCCGTGGGCCTTGGCAGCATCCGCCGCCGCGGCAATGACGTCGGCCCGTTCGTAGGTGTCGGTGCTCATTAGTCGCAGTCCTCATGAGGAGGGAAGGGGGACAGAGCGAGCACCACGTCCTCGAAGCGTTCGCTCTCATTGCAGTTTAAATCGACGTCTTCCTCGGTCGCGGTGATCCAGGCGCTCACGACGAGCACGCTGTTCTCGGCTCCGCTCCAGCCCCACTCGACGGTCGCGGTGCGCCCGTCGTCGAGGGCAAAGTCCTGGAAAAAGGTACGCATCACCGTGGCACCGGCGCCGGCGCGGGATAGCGCGCAGCGAGCTGATCGAGCGGCATGCGCGCTTCATCCGCCGGGAGCGGATACTGCGCGAGCACGCGGTGCATCACTCCCGCATAGTCCTTGTGCGGCAGCTCATCCCATCTCTGCGGCGTGGGCCCGCGAAGTCCGGGCATCCAAACGAGAACAGCCATGGCTCAGACTCCCGCCAGGAGGCGTGTGAAGAAGGCGATGATCACCGCCACCCCGAGCAGCGGCAGCACGGCGGAGCCGTTCATCTTCTCGACGTCGCTACCGGCCGGCGCTGCGCCATACTTCAGCAGCGCGTAGAATGCGCCCAGCACGAAGAACGCCGTCACGCCGTAGCCGATCAGGGCGATGATGATGGTGCCGATCATGCTCAGACCCTCATCGGCATGAGCACGAATAGCGACGGGGCTCCGTCGGTAGACGCTTGGAACGTGGTCGGGCTGCCGGCGTCGGCCATCGCGACCCTGATATTGTCGGACTCAGTGGCACCGAGGATGTCGAGCGCGTAGTTGGCGTTGAAGCCGATATCGATGCTGTCACCATCGTAGTCGACGTCCATTTCCTCGATCGCACTGCCCATATCGGGGGAGGTCACGGAGATCTCCACCCGCCCCGGCTTGAACGAGAATTTGACGGCCCGGCTCCGTTCGCTGCTCATGGTCGCGACGCGATCGACGGCCGCGGCGAAGTCGACCCTGTCGATGATGGCCACCAGGTTGTTGCCCTGCGGCACGACGCGCGTGTAGTCGGGGAATGTGCCGTCGATCAGCTTGGACGCCAGAACGGTGGTGCCGGTGGTGACCTTCAGCTTGGTGGCGCTGATCTGGAGCTTGATCAGTTCCTTCCCCCGCCCCTTCGTCAGCCGCGAGATCTCAGCAACGGTCTTCCTGGGGATGATGATGCCCGGCATCCCCGCTGGTGCGGCGATATCCACCAGGTCATGCTGCGACAGTCGATGCCCATCGGTGGCCACGCCTCGGAGGATGCGCTTCTCGCCCAGTTGCAAGCCGTGGAAATAGATGCCGTTCAGATAGTATCTGGCCTCTTCCGTCGAGATCGCGAAGGCGAGCTTCTCGAACATCTGGCTCAGTACGGTCGCGGGGATCTCCACCTCCCAAGGGCAGTCCGCGACATTCAGATCCGGAAAGTCCGACGAGGGCTGCGTCAGGAGTGTCGCCTTCGACCGCCCCGACTTGATGACCATCTGGCTCTCGGTCTTGCCGGTCTCAATGGTCACGTCGGCGCCCGCAGGAAGCTTCTTCACGAAATCCGTGAAGGTCACCGCCGGCAGCGTCGTCTCGCCCGTGCTCCCGACCGATGCCGGTAGCCTCGTGGTCGCCTGCAGGTCCAGATCCGTGGCGGACAGTTCCAGGGCGTCGCCGAGCGCGGCCAGGCGCACGTTGGCGAGGATCGGGATGGTGTTCCGGCGCTCGACGATGCGGACGATGCGGTCCAGGCCGAAGAGCAACTCGTCGCGAGCGATCGTGAGTTTCATCGGGTGCCTTCAGTGCTTGACTGCGTTGCCAGACGCGGAGAGCATCAGCGGCTCGAACTTCTCGATCACCGCCTCGTCGATGCCGTGCGCGGTGCAGAACTCATCCAGCGCATAGGACTGGTTCAGGCCCTTGTTCTCGGCGAACACGGCGAGCACGGCGGCTTTGATGTCGTTGAGGGAGATGCCACTCGGCGTGCCGCCACTGGCCATGTCGCGCTGAAACGCATTCGTCTTTGCACGCTCCACGAGCCCCACCACCATCGCCCCGCTGACGATGTCACCGAGATGCAAGAAGCTGGGGCCGCCGGCATGGCGGATGCGGAACAGTTTGAGTTCGGTGTCGAAGACGCTGTCAGCCAGGTAAGAAGCGGCCGTCTGCGGGAGCATGTGGAAGGCAAGCGGAGCGCCGGCCAGTTGCCGCGCGGCGATGGCGGTGACGCCCTCGATGTCCGGACGCTGGACCCGGATCTTCCGATCACAGCGCCCGTCGCGCAGCACGGCAGCATCGATCCGATCAGGGCGGTTCGTCGCCAGGATGACGAAGGCTCCGGAGTCATCCAGGCCGTCCATCTCCGTCAGGAAGGTGGCGACGTTGGATTCCTCCCAAGGCAAGGCCCGCCGGCCGCTGGTGTCGTCCCGGCTGGGGATGATGGCGTCGGCTTCATCGATGAACGCCACCAGCGGAAAGCCATGCAGTTGCTTGAAGGCGCGGGCGTAGGCGAAGATGTTCCGGATGATGTCCTCGGTCACGCCGATATAGGGACTCTGGATCTCCGGCCCCTTGATCGAGAGGATCGTGTGCTCAAGGTCCGCGCTGCCGTGCAGCTCCGCGACAATGCTGGCGGCGGCCTTGCCGAACATCGTCTTGCCGCAGCCGGGCGGCCCGTAGAGCAGGACGCCCTTGGAGAGCTTCATGCCGTAGTGGGCATACAGGTCCTGGTGCTTGATCGGATGCTCGATCGCCTCCTGCAGCGCTCGCCGCGCGTCCAGATTGCCGACAACGTCGTCCCAGCCGACGTTGTGCTTCGTCTTGAGGAAGAAGCGCTTCACCTTCTCCCTGAGGCGCCGCTCGGTCTCGCGCACCTGCTGCTTCGTATCTCTTGGAGTCGACGCCCGGTTCATAATTCGAAGGGCTTCGGTGAAGCCATAGCGATCCGACGAGCGGCTGAAAAACTCGTCGGCAAGAATTTTGATCACTTCCTCATTTGGGCCGTTTAAAGTCATGTTGTCCCCCTCATTAAACAGAGCTTCGCCACCGGAGCCGTCTTTCGGCATGCAGATCGCGCACTCGGGATTTCCGCAGCCCTGGATGTGTTCCGCGCGGGGACCGGGTTCGATCTGTACCTTCCTGACACGCCCTCCATTGGAGAGCCGCCGTTCGAAGGGGCTCATCTGGTCCGCCGGCTTTTTCGCGCTCATGCTGCGGTCTCCACGGCGTTGTGGTCGCATAGCCAGGCCCAGAGCCTGCGCGTGCGCTGCAGGTCGTCCTTCGCGCTGTGCTCGCCGGCGCGCGGCGGCTCGCCCAGCAGGATGGAACTGGCCTCGTCGAGCGACGGCCACTTGAACCCGCCGTCATCGAACACCGACGGAATCCGGCAGAAAGGCGTGGCGAGCTTCATCGTGTCGTGGAACGTGAGCCCCGGCCGCGTCCAAAGGCGGGAATCCTTGCCCCGACGCATGAGGACGCTCGTCACCACATCCCGGTCGAACCCAATGCCGTGCCCGACCACGCATTCAGCCTGGGCCGCGAGCCAGCACAGGACGGCCAGCACCGCCACTTCAGGCACGCCATGCTTGGCCGCCTCGCGGGACGACACACCGTGCACGGCTTCCGCGCCGGCGCGTATCTTGCGGCCTTCGGCGCGGATCGGGAGGTTGATCTCCTGATCTGGGCGGCCCGGCACCGCGAGCACGGCGGCGATGGAGACGCACCAGGGCTGCGACAGGTCGTCGAGCGCCAAGTCGCGCTTGAGCAGGTCGGACGTCTCGCAGTCCACGAAGAGGATCGCGGTCACGCGACACCTCCGAGGTGCTGCTCGACCAGGCCGTCGACGAGGTCCGCAATCTCCGCAGCCGCGATGGAGCCTTCGATCCGCCGCTCGTGAAGGGCGAAGATCTGGCGGACCACCCCCATATCAGCCGCGCCGGGCTGACCTCGCAGGCTGGCGATGATTGCTTCCCCGGCCTTCTGGCCGAAGTTGGTCAGGCTGACCTTCTTGGTCGCCCGGGCCAGCGCCAGGGAGTAGGCGCTGAACATCTCCGCGGTCATGGAGGGGGTGGAGGACGGGTCAGCATCGGCCAGGGGGGCAGTTGGCCGCGATGCGTTCCCGTCCTCCGTCTCGCCGATGGCGGTCGGCGAGATCTCAGAAGCTGTGGCGGGTTGCTCTCCACCTGCCGAAGTCACGCCAGGATCCGCAGACGTTTGCGTGCTTCCGTTGTCCTGGCCGCTGGACGGCCGGCTTGCACCGGCGAGGGCCTGGTCCTTCACATGATCGCCTCCCGTGCTAGTGGACGCCGGCTTCGTGTTGGCGGTGCCGCCGGCGAAGTTGTCCCGCACGCCTTCGGGATTCCTGGCGGGCTCAGCCGTGCGCGTGTTGGCCGCCGCGCTGGTCTCGCTCCGGCCGACCGTTTCCATCTCGCGCTGGATCTTGTCCATCGAGAAGCCGGCGTTGAGGCCTGGGGACGGCAGGGCGGCGGCCTGCGACTGCTGAAGGCGCGCGGCCAATCCGCTGGCTTCAGCCCCGCCGATGACCGCGGCGCGTCGGGCGCGGGCGTCGTCGGCGAGATCCTGTAGCTCGTCATCGGAATAGACGCCGAGCAATAGGGCGGGCTCGTTGATTCGCGTCCAATCCCGCGTGCCGCGATAGATGAGCTGGCGCCTATAGGCATTGGGAGTCCAGGGTGAGCCGTCCCCGGTGGTCTTCCATTCAGCGACGGAGCCGTCCAGCATCCGCACGCCGCGGATCTGCGCACCGGGGACGAGTTCCTTCTCCTGCTGCTCGGTGAGTGCGACGTCTGTGAGCCAGATCCGCTGCTGTTCGCCTTGGCCATTGAAGTAATGGTGGAGGCGGACACCCGCCTTGCTCTCGATAACGGCCGCGATGAGCTTGCCTTCGTAGCAAAGCCGGCCATGCACGACTGACACGCATTGGGCGACCGCAAAAGGATCCATTCCCCATCGGAAAGCTTGGTTCACCACCAGGAAGCAGTTCGCAAAGACGCTCTCGTATGGCAACCGTACCCGCTCCCGCTTCGGCCCCGTCATGTAGAGGGACTCTGGGATCAGGGACGATTGCGCCATGATCGTCGCGATGCGCTGCATCTGTTCGAACATCGCGGTGTCCAGCATGGGCACAGCGTCGATAACCTGAGGGCGTTCGGCGCGCCGCGGGCGCTCGGTCATGGCGACGTCCTGGCTCACGATGCGAGCTCCTGTTCCAGGAAGGCGCGGCGGGCTTCGTTGCGCTTCCGCATCCAGTCGGAGATGTAGATCGAGCGGGCATCGGACTGCGTCCCGCCGGGGCCGGGCCACTTCCCGGTTTCCAGGCAGTGCGCGATGGTGCGCAGCGCCACCTGAAGGTCGATATCGGCCATGTCGATGTCGGCGGGAGGGATCTCGACGACCGACACACAGAACGGCGCAGTCTTCTCGACGAAGACGAGGTTGAAGCTCACCATCTCCACGCCGAGTACTTCCCGCGCGGCGCGGCGCACGACGGCGGCCTGCATGTCGTATCGGTAGTCGCCAATGGTGCGCTGGATGTCGTCCGGCGCGACGCTCGTGGTCGTCTTCAGATCGGAGAAGTCGCCGGAGTCCGTCGGGATCGCGTCGGGCCGAGACTTCAGCCAGATGCCGGTTTCAGGGTCGCGCCACAGCAGCGAACGTTCGATCTCGCCGTTGAGGATGCCGTGCTGCACCAGAGGGTGGGTGGCGAGGCTCCCTGCCATGCCGCTGATCAGGTCCAGATCCGCGGGGACCAGCACGGTCTTGCGTTCCAGCGCCTGCTTGGCCTTCCACTCCTGGGACGCCTTGGTGCGCCAGTCCGGGAACTCTGAAGGCCGGACCGAGAAGATCCTTCGGAAATCGGCCTCGCCCAAGATCAAGTGGTGCGCCGCCCGGCCGAGCGCGAAGTGACCCTTGTCCTTCTGCTCATCACGGTTCGGATTGAGCGACGACTCCGCCCAGAAGTGCGCCGGGCTCACGGAGAAGACGGTACGGAGGCCAGAAGACGACACCGACGGCCCGTCGCAGGGCTGCGCATGGTAGTCCTCCATGGGCAGGTCATAGACGCCGGCCTCGGCGATCTTCTTGCCCGGGGCGATGGTGCGGACCTCGATCATGCGAACCTCTTGGCAGCTTCGGATTCGGGATAGGTGGCGATGAAGCCTCCATGCATCGGCTTCCAGGCCCAGTTCGGGATCTGCCGGCCGTCCTTCAGATCAAAGGCTCCATCGCACCGCGGGCAGAAGAAGTGCGGACCGCCAGCGCGCATGTAGGCGATGGGCTTTCGACCACAGCACCGGCCTTCGGCGTCGATGGAGCGGGGAGGGACGATCTGCGTCACCGAAGGATCCCTTCCGCCCTGGCACGGCCCGCCGTCATGTCGATGATGACGAGATAGGGCTCGCCATCGACTGGCGAGACCTCGATGCCGCACAACGCCATCTCGACGCTGCGGCCGTCCTCCAGGCGGAGCCGGATGCTGCGGTTGCCCCAGTCCAGGCGCTCGGCTCGGATCGATACGTGCTCGTCGTCGCGCAATGCCGGCCGCGCCAGGGGGAGATAGATGCCGGTCACTGTTCGCCGCCCTCCGTGCTCTCGCTGAGCGACTGGGGCTTCACGACGGAGTTCGTCATCAGGCTCGGCAAGCCGATATCGGCGGCCGGCAAGACGGCACCGGACTCGAGCTCATTGTTGGTCCAGTTGCCGTCGTCGTGAGCGGCCCAGTCGAAACCGACCGCCTCGGAGATCGCCCGGAGCTGCGGCTTCCCGTAATGGGTGTAGCGGCCGAGATCGACGTCGTGCCCGAGGAGCCAGAGCCACGCGGTCATGTGATCCAGGGACCGCATAGCGGAAAGTCCGCGGCGGTTGTTGGCGTTGCGCCAGGCGAAAGGCAGATAGCTCACGATGCGAGCCAGCACGGCGTCGGCATCGCGCGGGGCCTGCTCCCATGACCAGGCATTGGCATTCCGGTCCAGGAACTGCGATGCGGTCTCGAAAGGGAGCGTCGCGACGAGGTCGCTCGCCTTGAAGCCAAAGTGATCCAGAGGCGTGATGGCCTTGACCCTGGCGATGATCTCGTCGTCGGTGCGCATGGATGTCACTCCGCCGCCTGGAGGGCCGGGGCCTTCACAGTCCCGTCCTCGAACACCACGGCCGCCGGGCCGGCGCCCCTGACCTGTTCCATCCAGATCTGGAAGTCGTGCTTCTCAGCCATCTCCCGCAGGATCTGCATGCCATCGTCGTCGAGCCGATCGCCGTCGCGGACACGAATGACGCGCAGCTTCGGGCTCATGGCCATGGCGATGGCGATGCTGGCGCGCAGTTGCTGGGCATCGCAGGCCTGTTCGAAAGGAACGCCGTTCAGAAGGACAAACCCGTCACCGAACTCGATACCGGGGACCGGCATGTCAGACGCGGCGATGATCTCCTTCACGCCCTCCTTGCGGTCCTCCATGACCTTGGTCAGCCGGATGGACTCCTCCTCGAGGCTGGCGGCCTTGGCCTCCAGATCCTGCCGCCGCGTCCGCGCATCGACGGCGGAATTGATCTGCGCGGCGGCCTCGATCTTCTGGCGGATCGACGTCGTGTCGACGGGCTCGGGGAGCGGCTCCGCGCTCTCGAACTTCAAGCGCAGGTCAGCGACCGAGGCTTCATGCTCCACGGCCTTCCGATCTTCCTCATCCGCCTGGCGCCGCAGCTCGGCGGCATGATCCCGGTATCCGGCCGCGATCTCGGACTGCCGCACGATGTCGGCGGCGGCCTGCTCCCGCCGGGCCTTGCGGGTCTCGATCAACGTGTTGTGGACGCCGGCCTGGTCCAGTTCCTCCACGAGGGCCGCGGTGTCGACACGCTCCTGCGGGGTGCCGGCCGGCACGTCGATGCCCACGGCCTGCGCCCGGAGGTTCTTGGCGCTCCGGTTGATGTCGGTGCGGTTATCGAAGTCGGCCTTGTTCTGGCGGTCGATCTCCTCGAAGTCCACGCCCTGCACGAACTGGCGCAGCGTCTTGAACTGGTCCTGGGGCTTGCTGCGGAGGAACTCCAGCGGGTCCATGGTCAGAGCGCCGACCAAGGCATCCATGACGGCCTGCCCGGACTGGAACCGCGCGCCGCTCTCCGCCTCGACCTTCAACGTCGTGGTCGGCTTCAGCTCCTCCCCCGTCTCGGGGTCCTTCTTCCGGCTGAAGGTCCGCGTGACCGTCATCTCCACGTGCTTGTCGCCCAGGGCGAGGACGATCTTCCCGCTGTCGGCGCCATGCCGGATCGGCTCGGCCTGGATGTGCCGCGCGCCTTCGATGGCCCACCACAGCGCATCCAGGCAGGACGTCTTGCCGGAGCCGTTCTTGCCGGTGAGCTGAACCAGGTGGCCGTCGGGCGAGATGTCCGCGACGACGATGCGCTTGATGTCGTTGATCAAGAGGCGAAGGATTTTCATGGGGCGTCCTCGGGATTCGATTTCGGGGGAGGGGCGCTATTCGGCGGCGCGCAGGTCTTCGACGGCAGGATCGGCGTCCGGTGCATTCCGTTCGAAGGCTTCGGCCTCCTTGAGGAACCCGAGCGCCTCGCTGACGAGCCGGTTCGCGCGCTGTCGAAGTTCGGCGGCCGCGGCGGCGCGGCGGGCCGCTTCGTCCAGGGGCATCTGCTCAACAACCGCAGCGACCGCGCCGCCAAGCGAGATGGCACTGAAGGTCGGGCGCTGGGATGCAATGGGCGGTGTCATCGACCGCTCCAGGTCGAGCGCCGTCTCGAGGTCCGCGATCAGCGTCTGCTGTTCCTCGACCATGTGGCGGAGCTCGGTATTGACGCTCCACTTCCGCCACAGCCCGAGAAAGACGCCGAGCAGCGCGACGACGACATAAGCGACGGCGGTCGTGACGGGATTGGAGATCAGGGCATCAAGGCCGGGCATATCGGGATCCCTTTCTCTTGAGCTCGTGGGCAGCGAGGAACGACTGCACCTTGGCGATCGTGGTGGCGGTGTCTCGCAGCGCCTGCTCGGCGAGCGCGAAGCACGATGTCGGAATGCGCGGCTCCCCCATCACCAGGATCGGGATCGCCAAGTCGTCGAGGAGCGGGGTGTTCATCAGCCGCCGCTCCCATCGTCGCTGCCGTCGGGCTGGCGGCGCGCCTTGAGGAGGCAGTCGACGAACCACGCCGTCAGGAAACCGAGCGCTGCGATGCTCGTGCAGATCGCGATGACCGCCAGGACGACGATGATGACGAGATCCATTCAGACCTCCGCCGGCTCAACGTGGGAGAGCGCGACGCAGCCGCCCCCGCCGATGACTTGGACCACGGCGGTGTGCCCGCTGAGGACATAGGCGCCGGGCAAGGCGACCTCGACGACCTTGCCCGGCCCGTCATGCAGGAGGCCGGTCCACACCCGCACCTTCGATCCCACAGGATGCCGGGTGTTGAAGTGGTCACACTGCTTCGCCATCGCGGTCTGGCTCGGCCGGCGCATCACCGGATCTCCGCCTTTGAGAGAACTGAAGCCCTTTCAATGGCGCAGTCCGCAATGACCTTGACGGTCTTGTGAAGGTCCAACGCGGTGCGGGCATTCGCGGCCACGGGGGAGAGCGCGGATAGGCGCTGGAGCGTGTCGATCAGATCGGCGTAGGAATTGGTCGCCTGAACGATAAAGTCCGCCTTCTCCCTGAAGTCGGCTTCGCCGCCCAGCGTCGGCCCGAACATGATGCCGACGTTGCTGCAATCGGCCCCACCGAGGTCCATCGCGCGGCCCATCTTGGTCGGCACGGCGTGGATCGGGAGCCATGAAGGATTCTGCATGGTCAGCACTCCCGCTTCGTGAGCGCCGCCGCGACCGCAAGCGGCAGCATGGCGATCTGGATGGAGGTGGCCCACCAGAGCAGGCCGAGGACGACCGGAGACGGCATGGGGCGCAGGCGCGGCTGGAACTGAATGACGGTGGCGGAGCGCATCACTTGCCCTCCACCATCGGCACGTATCCGGCGCGCAAGGTCTTCTCACTCACCCGCGTCTTGCGGGGGTGATCCAGCGCGGTGCCATGCATGTCGGTGAGCGTCTCGGCGAGGTAGCGCCCGTCGGATTCGATGCCGATGATCCGGATCGTGCGCTTGTTGGTGCCGACCCGCGTCACGTGCTTCGTGTCGTTGTCGCCGTAGGTATCGCGGAGCACCTGCCCGATCGGGAAGGCGGTGCCGCCCTGGTTGTCTTTCGAGCCCATCACGATCAGGCTCCCTTCGCGTTGAGCACCGAGGCCGGCGCATCGAACAAAACCAGGGCCGTGTTCACGCTGGTGCCTGCCGCCTTGAAGGAATCTGCCGGCAGGCCCGCGATCGTGCCGCCGCGCTCGGCGACGAACTCGCGAAATGCCGTGGCCTTGAGATCACCTGGGAAGGAGATGCCGGCGCTCATGATCGCGACGAGGCGGCCGCCGGGCTTCAGGAACTTGGCTGCATGCCGCACATGGTCGATGTCGGCCTGGCGCGCGAACGGTGGGTTCATCACCACGCGGTCATAGACCGGCGCGGGATCGGCGCCGAGGAAGTCGCGATGGACCACCATGTCGAGGCAATACAAGGCGCGGCCGCTTGCCTTCGCGAGCGCATCGCAGCGCTTGGCGTCGATCTCGTAGCACATGACCATCGCGCCGAACGCCGCGGCGGCGAGGGCGATGTTGCCAATTCCGGCGCTCGGCTCGAGCACCTTCATGCCCGCCTCGATCTTCGCCAAGGCAACCAACCGTGCGGCGAGCGCCGGCGGCGTGTCGAACTGCCCGAAGTCCTGTTTCACCCGTTGGACTTCGCCGGTCAGCAGGATCGGTTCGATCGCATCGGCGGCATCGCCGTCGAAGACGTGGCCCTTGGCCTTTCGGTCCCATTTTCCGCCGGCGGCCTTCAGGACCTTGTCGAGGGCGATATAGGTCTGGCGATCCAGTTGTCCCGAGAGGCGCAACTCGGATCCGCTCATCTCGGAGACGCTGAGCAGCGCCAGATGTTCCTGGGACACTCGCATCACCATGCCCCCCACAAGGTGTGGGCGGTGTTTTCGTAGCGGTCGTTCTCGCGCAACTCCGCCTCGGTCATCGGCGCCGCCACGGCGGCGGCCAGGATACGGGCGACCTCGGTCTGGTGCAGATCCGGCAGAGCCCCGGGGCGGGGCCGCCGCGCGGTGGCGGTGGAGTGGGGCCGCGTGGCCTGGACGGCGCTCACGCCAGCCAACCCTGGCCGAGGTCGGCCTGGAGGTCGAAGATCTCGTCCTCGATCTTCTGGAGGGCATGCCGGATGCGCAGGGTGCGCTTGCTCGGCTTCTGACCGTGGCACCGGGCCTCGGCCCGCTGGCGGTCGTAATGGGCGGTGCGGGCCTTGGCCTTCACTCGCCGGATCTGCCGAAGGATTTCGTTCATCTCGACCCCCATCCATTGCCCTTGGATGGTCGAACGCTACGCAGTGTAGCGATTTATGTCAACACGCCATGTAGCGATTTTTGAGCGATGTGCGTACTGTGCTCTGGGACGATTCGGCAGCGAGCCATCGACTGGGGCTACCCCTGAAGCTGGACGATGCGGATCCCGCCTGGGTCAAAAGCCCAAGCCTGATCGACAAAATCGTCCTCTCTCCCCCGCGTTGGGTGCCGGCTGTGTAGGGCTGGGGAGATGCTTGAGCTACCGAGGCGCTGGCTGAAAAAGGGACGGATCAGAGCTCAGCCCGTAACGAAGCGGGCGATCCCGACGCAGGGCGCGGCGGACGAATTCGGAGTCAGGCCACAGCGATGCGCCCCATAGGGCTGTGGCTCGCCAGCAGCGAAAGCAACTCAGCGAGCTGAGCTGTGGCAGGGACCCCGACGTGCATGACGATCGTTCCGGCCGAGATGCTGGGATGACGGAAGGGCCAGGCGCCCGCATGCACGCCGGGAGTTTCCTGCCATCCCGTGCAATCTAGTGAGCTAAGAGAGATACACCTAAACTCCAAGGTGTCCTGTAAGACGGTTATAGTCTTTTGAACAACATCAGAAATAAGTCATCGGATGATCTGTACGCGCGACGTGCCTGGAGTGGTGTCCGACCAGCGAAATGGCGCCATCGATAGTCTGACGCACATGATCGGGCTGGATCTGTCCAGATGAATCCGGCCCGTCAGCATCTTGATGCCACGTTGCGGAGCAGAATCATGCACAACCGCGATCCGGTGCCATTTCATCCCTTGCGTAGCACCAAGTCTATGAAGTCGTTGCGCGCGATGATCGCGGGAATCGAACTGACGCAGAATGGAGTTTCCGCACCGTGATTATCGAGGGCGAAAATTGAAAATCCATGTGACCGTATATCGGCGATGAACGCCGATGGATCCTGGCCCAGTGAGACGTATCGCCCTGGCGAAAACTCAATCAGCACAGTCAGTTTTTCAAGAGACGCAATCGTCTGTTGCATTCCGCGCCACACGGAATACTCGTAGCCTTCAACGTCAATTTTTATCATGGAAGGCGTGATGCTCCTTCCGATCGTCCCCTGAGCCTCAGCTATCGCTGTGTCCAGGCGCGCGACAGTGACCTGGTCCGCCGGTCTGCTACCGTCGCCGAAACCAGGTTCGAGCGACGACGAACCGCTGGAGTTTGCCATGTGGCCGAGGGTGCCGACTTCCTCTCGTTCGCCGATGGCAATGGCCTGAACGAACGAGATCGGCTTGTAGGCGTTCATTTCAAGGCTGGCCCGCACGAGCCTCGCCAACCTTGCCTGTGGTTCGAATGCGAGCACAAGCCCCTGTGCTTGGACGATCCTGGATGCCAAAAGTGAGAAATATCCAACGTTCGCGCCGACATCGAGGAACACGTCTCCTTCATGGAGATTGTCGATCATGAACTGAGTAATATGTGGCTCCCATATTCCAAGCATCAATACAGATGGGGATATATGCAGATCTGATGCATCCAAAAGGATTGCATCTCCGTACCATAATTGCGAAATGACTGTATCATTTCCAAGATATGCGTTCGTTGGAATAAATCGTTTTCTTGGGTATGGAGTAATGCGGGCGACTTTATCTCTCGTCCTGGAAAACTTTCTAAGAATCCGATTTACGAACGACATCTTGCCTTCCCCGGGGCCTCGTGGTCCCGGAGAATGTTGGCGGAACAGGTTGGGATTGTCTATCTCAGCTATATGTGGCCGGCTGAACAGCGCCGAAGCCTCCACCTCTGCGCAAGTTGCCAGTTCGGCAGGCAGCGTAGCCACCGGCGGGTCGCGGCCCTTCCGTCTGTCCGCGTTCTGATCAATCAGCCTTTGCGGATCACGATGAGCATGGAAGTGAATAGATCGCCGTGCCCCATCAGCTTTAGGTGTGTGCGCCCCTCCACCTGACGCAGAGGCTCGTCATAATTGAGGTCGTGATGATGCGTCCCGGCATCGAATTCTATAGGTTCCAAGCCGCACCTAAGATGGCGGAGAGAATATTCGAGATCTTCCATATCCCGCCGCCGATAGATGACCGATGGACCCCGAGTTTTCGTCTTTACGTTTGATCCGACGTTATACTCGGTTGTATGTACCGCGATGCCGCCGGGCTTCAGAAATCGCATGGCGTTGCGCACGAAGTCCATGCCGGCGCGCAAACTCCCCAGATGCTCAAGCGCGCAAGCGCTCCATAGGAAATCGTAACTACCGACGCCCAAGCTGTCCTCCAGTTTGCGCATATCCGCAGTGCGGAACGACACCCGGGCGTCAAAGGTCTGGCGGTCCACGATGCTTGGGTGGTGGAGAGCGTCGAGCGAACTCGCGTGCTGGCCGTACCGGAGCCAATTGGCCTCCAGCTTGGCGGGGTCCAGGTCAGTGGCCACCACGTCAACGCCGCATGCAGCGAAATAGGACGACAACACCTCCTTGCCGACGGCGAAGCCCAGGCCGCGGCGGCCGGGCCCGAGCATGTCCCTCTCCTCAAGTGCGGCTGCGATGATGCAGAATTCCCAGGGCTTTCGATGGAGCCAGCCGACCAGACCCATCTTCTCGGCCAACCGCCGGTACCAATCCGTTTCAAAATGCTCATATCGGCAAACTGAAGAGCTCGGCATTGTCCCCCACTCACAATGTTCCAAGGCAATTCCGTCGAGCTTTAGCATTGCCGCTGGGTGGCACGCTACGTCACTACTCCACGACGCCGGACGCCTCGAAGTCCTCGGGGATATGGCCGAACCTGGCGAGCACTTCTGGTTCGCCCCACTCGCCGAGATCCGCGTCAGGCGACGTGCGCGACCATGCGATCACGCCGAGCTTTTTAGCTTTCAACTTCTTGGCGACTTGCTTGGCGTGGGCCGCCGATCGGCACTCCCGCGGCTCGTCGGCGGTGAAGCCTTCCTCGCACCGCTCGAACGCCTGGACCACATAAAGCGTCATCGCTCCCATCACGCTGCCTCCTGTGTGACGCGCGCAGGGAATGCCTTGACAGTGAACGACTTTCCCGGATTGCCATTGAGCGAGCACGTTGTGCACTTCAGCCGGCGTGAGAAGGTCGAAAGAGAGGTCGACGGCCCGCATCCGATACGCGCGAACTCGCGGTCGAACCACACGGCGGTACGCCCGCAATCCCTGCAGACAAGCAGCACCGATGAGCAGTCGCCCAGGCTCATATCTCCACGTCCCCCCGGCATCCCCACACACTCCGCGTTCGCGTTATGTTCTCATTTTGGATGCGCTTTTTCGACGAGTCGAATCGATTCTGCGGGGAGCCAGAGCTTTTTGCACTCAGCCCATTCCGGCGCTGAACACGCGGTGGACGGCAATCACCCGCTCGGCCGGGAACCGTAGGATCTTGTCCTGTCCCTCCGGCGGGTTGAGTTGCTCGAGCACGAGCTCCTTGGCGTTCTTGGAGATGAACTTCTTCACGTAGCCGTAGGGCGGATCGCCGTCGTCGCCCTGGATCTGAGCCAGGACATAGTTGCCTCGGCTGACGGGCAGTCCAGGGTGAATGAGCAGCAGCTCTCCGTGCTCATATCGGGGGGCCATAGACTCCCCGGAAATATAAATCCCGTAGGCGCCGACGACGTTGGTGAGTGCCGGCGGGCAGAAAACGTCCGCGACCTTCTGCCCGTTCAAAATGAACCTGCCGTCTTCGTTCATCCCACCCGCCGCCTGTCCGAACACGGGTAGCATACGGGGCGGGAACTGCATCGGTATAGGGAATGAAGCATCCGGCTTTGGTAGGAGGACATTACGGGCCGGGACCGGATCGACCGCTGCACGTGCAGAGCCGGTTGGTCCGAACAAGATGAACTCGGCAGTGACGTTGCCAAAGCGGCGGGCGTACCTGATCGCGTCGTCCTGGCCGATCGTGCGAGTTCCGTTCTCGTGCGCGCGATAGGAACTCTCCGGCCAGCCGTTCGAGAGGGCAGCATCGCGCGCGGATTTGAACCCTGCCGTTTCACGGGCTTGTTTCAAGCGGGCCCCTTGGGCGCCGCGCTCTGGTGTTGCTTCAGCCATAGATACAAATCGTAGCGGCTAGATCGCTACACGCCGTATTGACCATCAGCGATACCTGTTGTAGCGATATGGCATGGATACGTTCGCGAAAGTCTTCGAGCTTCTTGGCGACAGCGCAGCGGAGACGCTGGGTGTGGAGGCCGGCCATCTGCGCACGATGAAGGCGCGCGGATCGATTCCCCCCG
Organism: Azorhizobium doebereinerae UFLA1-100; assembly: GCF_000473085.1. Classification (GTDB taxonomy): domain Bacteria; phylum Pseudomonadota; class Alphaproteobacteria; order Rhizobiales; family Xanthobacteraceae; genus Azorhizobium; species Azorhizobium doebereinerae. The sequence goes on along the minus strand of NZ_AXBA01000002.1, from coordinate 55,289 downwards.
AGTACTGGGCAAAGGTCCAGCAGGCCATCTGTGCCAAGGGCGAGACGATCTCGCTGGAGCAACTGCAGGAGATGCGCAGCAAGGCGCTCCGCCCCAGCGCCAACCGCAGGCGCGCCGGTGTAGCGGCATGAGCCGCGTCTGCGACCTCATGGTTGAGGTGTTGCGCCGGTCCCATCTGGCGCAGCACCCCACCATCAGCCTTGGCCCTGCTTCAGATATCGATCGACGTCTCCCCGGAGAGAGGCTGCAATCGCTCGCAGCGTCTCCGGCGCAGGGCCGGTCTCGGCGAACAGGTCCGCATGGGCCTCGAGCTGGTCGATGACACCGCTGATGCTCACAGCGGCGTCCTCGCCCGAGATCACGCCCGCGCCAATCAGGGCGCGGAACATGCCCTGCTGGATCTCCAGCATCGCATGCTGGACCGCCCCGATGTGGCGGACCAACTCTTCGACTTCGTCTGCATCCATGTGTGCCATCCATCGCCCCCTTGCCGCGATCCGTGCTTGTCGGCCGATCGTGTCCTGGTTGGCGTTCATCTCTCCAATCCCCTCGGTTGTCACTTCCAACGCTGTCGAAGCTATGCGGCGGGAGGTGCCAGATGCTGGGAAACTTGGACCAGTTCCTGGGAAATTTTCCCAGGACTTGGCGTTAGCGGGGCGGCCATGACCGACCCGACATATGACGAGTTCGTCAACAGCATCAACGAGATCTCTCCGCCGAAGCGGCTTGGCTTCACGCTCAAGGAAGCATTCGACGAGGTCTCGGCGAAGACCGGGATTGGCGCACGTCGCTTGCGCCGGATCTGGAACAAGGAAGCCAAGCCGTCGGGCGAAGAGATCCTCTCGCTACAGGCGGCGGCGCGCGCGTCCAGGGCGCTCCGGCGCCAGGCCGAGGAGCACGCTCGCTACGTCGAAACCCAGAAGAGCTTGAGCCATGAGGGGCGCAATGTCCGAACCGCATCCATCCTCGCCGCCGACGCCGCCGACATTCTCGCCACTCTGCAGGTGGTTCAGGAAGGTCTTGCCGCCCTTCGTCCTGGAATGGTTGGCCGTGAGATCATCCAGCAAGTCGAAGCGGTACGCGGACAAGTCCTTTCGCTGGCTTCTGCGGGCCCAGTTCTGGGCCAGCCTGAACGACCGATGAGCGGATCGGACCTGGCGTCATGACACCGCAGCAGCACCGCGCCCTCCTGTTCATCCGCAAGTTCTGCGCCGATCGCGGCTATCCACCCTCGTTGAGCGAGATCGGCGCCGAGCTCGGCCTCAAGGCGCGGTCGAGCGCGAAGCGCGTGGTGGATGCCCTGGTCGCTGCCGGTGCGGTGAATGCCGAGCGCGGCCGAAGCAGATCCCTCTGGCCGGCTGACCCGGCGATCAAGGTTCCGCTGCGGGCCGAGGTGCGCGTCGCGCTGGAGGCCTTCGCCAAGGCGCAGAGCATCAGCCCAGAGGTCGCCGCCGCGGAGGCCATCAGCGCTTACCTTGGAGCTTCATCATGAGCGTCTGGTCGGAGGAGGTGTTGGCCGCCGCCGAGCCCCTGGTGCGCGCCGGCGAGACGTATGGGCGCGTCGCCTCCGTCGTGAGCCAGCAGTTCGGGGTGGTGATCACGCGAAATGCGATGATCAGCAAGGCATCGCGCATGGGATGGGTGCAGGCCAAGAAGGAGCCTGTGGTCATCGGCGCCAGGGTGACGCCGGCGCGGCGCGGGAAGAAGCCGGTCTGTGCCGCGTCGCCGCCCTTGAGCGCGCCCGCGCCCGCTGCCCCGCCGCCCGTTGCGGCACCCGAGCCGCCTTCGCCCGGCGCATCTCGCTTCGGGCCCGGCGTGCCGTTGATGACGGCCAAGGCTGGGGAGTGCCGGTACATCTTTTCCGCGACCAATGAGGATGGTGCCATCTGCTGCGGCCGCCGTGTCGTCCCTGGTACGTCCTGGTGCCCGAGTTGCTCGGTCAGAGTGTTCGAGCCCAGGCAAAGCAGAGACGCAAAGCCGAAAGTGGTGGCGTCATGGTGATGGCACTGAAGATGTTCGCCAGGTTCCTCTTCCTGAACCGATGGAGGTTTACCGAGGTCGTCACCATTTCATACGCGTCGATGTTTGTGGGCAGCGAGTTGTGGTGGGCTGCCTTCTTCGTCTACGTGGGCGGCCTTGTGGTTTCAACCGTCGGAAGATGGGTCGCCGAGGATCTGCGATGAGCCACAACTGGGTCTTCGGCGATCTGCGGCCGCTGTCGTTTGGGCTGATCATGGCCGATCCGCCTTGGCGGTTCGACACCTGGTCGGTCGAGGGAAAGAAGCACAAGAGCCCCGAGGGGCATTACGAGACCATGGCGATCGAGGAGATTGCTGCGTTCCCGGTCAATCACCTCGCCACCGGAGACTGCATTCTCTGGCTCTGGGGCACGCACCCCATGATCGACCAGCAGATCGAAGTGGCCAGAGCCTGGTGCTTCAAGTTCGTCACCACCGGCGTGTGGGTGAAGCGCACCAAGACAGGGAAGCTGGGCTTCGGCACAGGCTACAGGCTCCGGTCCGCGTCGGAGCCGTTCATCATCGCGACCAATGGTGACCCGGAGACGTGCAAGTCGGTGCGCACGGTGATCGAGGGGCCGCTGCGCTCGCATTCGCGCAAGCCTGACGTAGGCTACAGCGAGGCCGAGCGTCTTGTTCCCGGCGCCGTGAACCGTGCCGACCTCTTCTCCCGGCAATCACGCCCTGGTTGGCAAAGCTGGGGCAAGGAAATCGGCAAGTTCGATGACCCGGAGGCCGTGACCGCTCCGCGTCGCGAGATCGTCGGCATTAAGCCGGCCAACGTCATCACCGACGAGATCAACGAGCCAGCGCTCTTCGGCGCTCTGCCTGAACAGCGGCGTCAGCAGGACCGCGACTCCATTCCTGCTGAATAGGAGAAGAACATGGTGCAGCGTGGCCGCCCGAAGGGCAGCAAGAACAAACCTAAGGTCGTGACGCCGGCTGCCGCCGCGCCCGGTCACAATTCAGGCGAACTGTCCGACGAGCAGAGGCAGGCGCTGACGCTCCAGCACAAGGGGCAGTACGTGAAGGCGCTGGCCGCCAAGAAGGCGGCGGATGCTGCGCTGAAGAACGTGTGCAAGAAGGCCAAGTCGGAGCTGGGCGAATATGCCGTCGACGACATCAAGTTGGCGATCGAGCTCGACACCGACGAGGGCATCGCCCGGCTGAAGGCCGACATGGAGCGTCAGGCCCGGATGGCGCGGTGGTTCGGCCTTCCGCTCGGCAGCCAGGCCGGCCTGTTCAGCGAAGACCGGACCCCGGTCGAGGACAAGGCCTTCGCCGAAGGCAAGCGGGCCGGCATGGGGGCGGAGTTGCGCTCGGCTCCCTCCCGCTATCCGCAGCAGGTCGCGGACCGCTGGTATGCCGGCTACGACGCCGGCCAGAATGTCGTCCGCGCGGACATGAAGGACGCCTTCACGGCTCCGACCGTGCCGGGGGATGGCGATCCCTTCGACGACGTCCTCCCCGACGAGGGCGAGATCGATGACGACTCCGAAGGCGAGAGCGACGTCGAGACCGAAGACGAGACCGAGACGGCCTGATGATCGTCGCCGGCCTCGATGGAGCCACGACAAGCGGCCTCGCCATCATGGATGGCGAGCGTCTGCTGCATTGGGAGGCCCACCGTCCGAGGGGCAAGGAGGATGCCGAGATCTTCCATGGCTTCAGGATGTGGCTGCGGCCGACGCTCGTGTCCTTCGGCGTCGAGTTCCTGGCGATGGAGGAGCCCCTCCCTACGAATCTTGAGCGGACCGAGATCGTGTTCAGCCAGTCCGATGCCTTCAGCTCGAAGGCGCGGAAGATCAAGAAGCCGATGTCCAGCATGGGAACCTATCGCAGGCTCTACGGGCTGGCTGGCCATGCCCGCGAGATCGCATTCGACTTGAACATCCCATGCGAGGAAGTGAACCAGCGGGAGTGGCGTCAGGCCTTCCTCGGTGTTCGCGGCGCCCCGAAGGGGACGAGCGATGCCAGCGCCTGGCTCAAGGACAGGGCCGTGCAGCAATGTCTGCGCCTGGGCTACGACGTGAAGAAGAAGGACGCGGCAGAAGCCGTCGGCATCGCTTTCTGGGGACAGGGGCACCTGAAGTTGGCGGACGCCGGGATCAGGCCGGGCGACCTCTTCGCGAGGACGGCATGACCGCGCACGAGCCCGTGACGACCCTTGAGGATCTCGCCAGCCTCGACGAGGCGGAAATGTTGGACGGCTATCGCGATGGCCGTGCCGGCGAGCCGGCGCCGGGCGGCAATCGCTCCCGGTCCTATTGGCATGGCTGGCGGAACGGTGCCGTGGACGGCCGCCATCGAACGATTGATCAGCACCAGGTCGATCTTGCGTACCTCGTGGTCTCCAAGCAGCGGAGGCCGGCATGAGCCTTCCCGCAATCCTCTATCACGGGACGTCCAGTTGTTATCTGGGCAGCATTCTAAACGTCGGGCTTCAGCCCTACAGGCAGTATGGGGCAGGCGCCCGAGGCTTCGTCTGCCTGACGGATGAATTCGCCGTCGCCGAGCACCACGCGAGGCACATGGCCGAATGGGATGCGGACGTCGCCGAGGCCGACTGCGTGGACGGCGCGGCGGCCGTTCGTCCCCTCGTCTTCCAGATCCCCACCGATCGGCTGCCGCGGGGCGGATTCGTGATGGAGCGCGGTTTCATCGTGCGCGGACCGTCCGCCGGCCGCGCCGCCGGTTCATCGCTGCCGCAGCGCAGGTGGAATTGGTTTTCCCTACTGAAGCACACCGGCGCTGTCGGCTACTGCCGCCCTATCGCGGTGACGATGCACGACGTCCTGTGGCTGCCGGAGGGCATTGCGACATGAGCGACCCGAAGAAGCTGCGCAGGAGCTCGGCCGAATACACGAAGATGGCGGATGCCGTGGACACCTTCGTGAGCCGTGGCGAGCGGATGCGGCCGGTCGAACGCCAGCACCTGCGGCCGGACGCGGAGAAGGCCATCCAGTTCCTCCGTGATGCCGCGACCTGGGCGAAGGGGAGGGGGGAATGAAGGCCACCGGCCGCGTGCTCCCGTCCATAATCTCAGCGGAGATCGTTCGCCTACCGTCGCCGGGCCGCAGGCCAAAGGTGACTGACCTGCAGATCAAGGAGGCCTTCCTCGCCGGACGGTCGGACGAGCAGATGGCCAAGGCCTTCGGCATCTCCACCGGCTATGTGCGCATCAAACGCCTCAGCCTGAACTTGAAGCGGCCCACAGGGCGGCGGGCCGGCGGGGTCGAACCAATCCGCAAGGCCGACCGTCCGGCGCTGTCGAGGTTCGAGCCGAAGGTGGCCACCACCGAACGCGCGGTCATGCCGCCTGTGGACCACGCGGCGCTCAGCGAAGCGCGCTCCGTCTACCCGACGACGGTGGTGTCGCCCCGCGGGCTGCCCAACCTTCTGGTCTCCGGCAAGAACCATTGGAAGATCGGCGAACGGATCATGAAGGGGCCCTGGTCCGGCTTCCCAGTCTTCACGCTCACGCTCGAGGAGCGGGCGACCTGCCCGAGTTCGTGCCGGCATTGGCGGTCCTGCTACGGAAATCACATGCACCACGCCAACCGCGTGGAGCACGGCGCGGACATGGAAGAGCGGTTGGCCGCAGAGGTGGCAGTGCTGTCGTTCCGGTATCCGGCGGGCTTCGCGGTTCGCCTCCACGTCCTTGGGGATTTCTACTCGGTCGGCTACGTCAAGCTTTGGGCCGCGCTGCTCGACCGCCACTCCGAACTCCACGTCTTCGGCTTCAGCGCCAGGTGGCAGGTCGAGAAGGACCCGATCGCCGCTGCCCTGGTGGCCCTGGTGAAGAAGCGCTGGGCCCGGTTCGCCATCCGCTTCTCCAATGCGCCGATCGATGAGTGCTCGACCATCACGGTGGAGCATCCGCTTCAGGTGCCGGACGACGCGATCCTCTGCCCGCAGCAGGTCGGTAAGACCGACTCCTGTTCCACTTGCGCCCTGTGCTGGTCCTCGACCAAGCGCATCAGCTTCCTCCAGCACTGAAGGCGAACATGAGCGAGATGGCCTCATGAACGTGCATGTCCAACGAGCCACTTTGCATGAACTGGTGATCGATAGCTTCGCCGGTGGCGGGGGCGCCAGCACCGGCATTCGCATGGCGCTCGGGCGCGATCCGGACATCGCCATCAACCATGACCACTTCGCCATGGCGATGCATCGCATCAACCACCCGGCCACGCGCCACCTGCTCCAGGACGTGGCGACGGTGGACAGCGTCTCCATGTGCGCGGGCCTGCCCATCGGCATGCTCTGGATGTCGCCGGACTGCACCGACCATTCCAAGGCCAAGGGCGCGGCGCCGCGCCGGGATGGCGACCGCACCACGCGGGGCATCGGCTGGGCCATCGTCGGCTGGATCAAGGCCCTGCCCAAGTGGCAGCGGCCGCGTGTCGTCTTTCTCGAAAACGTCGAGGAATACGTGGATTGGGGGCCGCTCCAGCCCGACGGAAAGCGCTGCCCGGTGCGCAAAGGCGAAACGTTCAAGGCTTTCTGCGCGGCGTGGGCGGATCTCGGCTATGGCCAGATCGAATGGCGCCAGCGGCGGGCTTGGGGCTCGGGTTCTGGCACCATCCGCAAGCGCCTCTACATGATCATGCGCCGCGATGGCGAGCCCATCGTGTGGCCCGAGTCGACGCACGGCAACCCGACCGTGGCGGAGGACGCGGCGCGCATCGCGGCCGGCACGCTCAAGCCCTGGGTGACGGCGGCCGACTGCATCGACTTCACGTTGCCCATCCCCTCGATCTTCGACAGCAGCGCGGAAATCCATCGCAAGCTGGGCATCCGCGCCAAGCGCCCGCTGGCGGACAAGACGCAGGCCCGCATCGCCAAGGGCGTGCGGCGCTATGTGCTCGATGCGGCGCGGCCCTTCGTGGTGAAGGTGAACCACACCGCGCGCGATGAGGCGCGCGACCGAGCGACGGACGTGCCGCTCACCGCCATGACCGGCAAGCGGGACGATGCGCTCGTCATGCCCTTCGTGGCCTATGCCCAGCAGGGCGGCGGACTGCGGGCGCCGGATGCGCCAGTGCAGACCATCACGGCATCGCGCAAGGATCAGAATGCTCTCGTCGCCCCCGTGCTGGCGGGGTGTGGCGGCCGGGCCGGCCAGTCCGAGCCGCGCCCCGGCGATGTGCCGGTGCTCACGCAGACGGCCAAGGCTGACCTGTGTGTGGTCGCGCCTTATCTCGTGCCCCGCTACGGGGAGCGGCCGGGTCAGGAGCCGCGCACGTATACGGCGGATGTGCCGGGGCCGACCCCGGTGCCCACTGGCAATGAGGGCAGCCTCGCTGTGGTCCATCTGTCCCGCCAGTTCGGCGCGTCGGTGGGCTCGGATGCCGGCGAGCCGGTTGGCACTGTCACGGCGGGCGGCGGCGGCAAAACCGCGCTGGTGGCGGCTTATGTGGCGCAGCACAACGACGGGCCGCGCCCTGGTGCCCCCGGTCATCCAGCCGATGAGCCAGCCTCCACCATCACCGTGACCGGCAGTCAGCAGTCGCTTGTCACTGCCCACATGCTGACGCTGCGCGGGAGCGAGCGACGGGATTCTCCGGCGGACGTGCCGGTGCGCACCCAGTCCGCCGGCGGTCAGCATGACGCGCTCGTGTCCCTGCCGCTGATGACCGTCTATTACGGCACCGATGACGATGGCGCCTCGGTGGTCGATCCGATGCGCACGGACACCGCCAAGCCGCGCTTCGGCCTCGTCCAGGCGGAGGCAGCACCACCGCCCTTCGGCGCCGAGCATGAGGCGCGGGCGCGCCAGGTGGCGGACTTCCTGCGGGCGCACGGCTGCTGGGATGGCGGCGATCTCGTCACCGTGGACATCGACGGGGCTACCTTCGTGGTGGTGGACATCTGCATGCGGATGCTCACCCCGCGAGAGCGCTACAACGCCAACGGCTTCCCGCGCGACTACATCATTGACCATGGCCTCGACGAGGACGGCGAGGTGATCCGGTTCAGCCTGGAGCAGCAAGGGCATATGTGCGGCAACGCGGTGTGCCCGACCGAGTCCCGCGCTTTGGTGGCGGCGAATTATCAGCCGCGCGAGGTGCGCGCGCCGCGCCGGCGCCCACCTGCTCACGGTCAGGCGTCGCTCTTCCTTGAGGCAGCGGAATGACGCAGATCCGCCCCATCTCTCCGCTGGTCTTTCCCGACCTTACCCCTTCGGTCGCGATCACCGCGGCTCCCCGGTTCATCTGGATCGCGCCGGAAAAATTGCTGGTCGACGATACCTATCAGCGCAACCTGTCCGAGCGATCCATGCGTCTGCTTCGCCGGATCATCGGCGAGTGGGACTGGCGCCGCTTCAAACCGCCGGTGGTGGTTGAGATCGACGGCGCGTTTCATGTGCTCGACGGCCAGCACACTGCCTTGGCAGCGGCGTCGCATCCCGACATTGCGGAGATCCCGGTCATGGTGGTGGAAGCTGCGGATCTGCTCCAGCGGGCCCGGGCATTCATCGGGCACAATCGCGACCGCATCTCGGTCACGCCAACCCAACTCTTTCACGCGGCCGTGGCGGCCGGTGACCCTGATGAGCAGACCATCCAGCAGGTGTGTGAGCGGGCCGGCGCGCGGGTGTTGAAGGTTCCGCCCGCCAATGGTGCCTATGAGGTGGGCGACACCATGGCGATCTCCACCCTCCGCTCCATGTGTTCGCGCCTCGGCGCGATGAAAGCCCGGCAGGTGGTGCAGTGCCTGGTGGAAGCGAAGTGCGCGCCGATCTCGGCCGATCTGCTCAAAGCGGCCAGCGAACTGCTGCACGGTGCGGATTATGCCGGCGAGGTGGAGTCCAGCGATCTCGCCACCGCGATCCGCGGCATGGGTCCTTCGGCTGACCGAGAGGCCGCACAGTTCGCTGCGGCGAAAGGCATGCCGCGCTGGCGTGCGCTGATCGTCGTCCTCTATCGCAATACGAGAAGGCGCCATGGATCTCGCAGCAAGGCTTGAGGTCGTGGTGGCCGAGAACGAGGTGCTGCGCGAGCGCGTGGCGCAACTCGAAGGTCTCCTAGGCTGGCGGATCGTCGTCCCCATCGAATGGTGGCTCACCAAGGCCGAGGTGGTGGTGATGGGTGCGCTTACGGCACGTGACATGGCAACCAAGGACTTCCTGATGGCGGCGCTCTATCACAACGACGGCCGCGACGCCGCGAACGAGAAGATCGTGGACGTCTTCATCTGCAAGATCCGGAAGAAGGTCGCGCCCTTCGGCGTCGTCATCACCACCGTGTGGGGGCAGGGATACTCGCTCGATAAGGAAACGCGCCGGCGGCTGAAAGGCGGATTGCCGGCAGCACGGGAGTTGGCTGAATGACCGCACAACCAACACTATTCGAAGGGTCGAAGCGGCTCGCCTATGATGAAGCTGTCGAGTTCACTGTCGCGTCGATGCAGGCCTATGGCCCGCTGCATGACCATTGGGCCATCGCTTGGTCAGGCGGCAAGGATTCCACGGCGACGCTAACCCTCATCGTGCACCTGATTGATGTCGGACGGATCGCCCCGCCGAAGTCCCTTACGGTTTTCTACGCCGACACTCGCCAGGAGCTTCCGCCCCTGTACATCTCCGCGACGCGGATCATGGCGCAGCTCGCTGCGCGCGGCATCCATTGCGAGGTGGTGCGCGCGCCCTTGGACAAGCGTTTCCTCGTCTACATCCTGGGACGGGGCGTGCCGCCCCCGAACAACAACACGCTGCGCTGGTGCACTCGGCAGATCAAGATCGACCCCATGGCCGATGCGCTCGAGGCGAGGCTCGCCAGCATCGACGGCCAGGTGCTCATGATCACCGGCGTTCGCGAGGGAGAAAGCGCGGTGCGCGACCAGCGCATCACCATGTCCTGCGGGACGAACGGGGCTGAGTGCGGGCAGGGCTGGTACCAGAAGCTGCTGCCGGAGGCGAAGGGCATCCGTGGCCGGCTTGCGACCCTTGCGCCCATCCTGCACTGGCGCGTCTGCAACGTGTGGGACTGGCTGCGCATCTACGCGCCCATGGAGGAATATGGCGGCTGGGAGAGCGCGGCCGTGGCAGATGCCTATGGCGGCGACGAGGCGGAGGAGATCAACGCGCGCACCGGCTGCGCCGGCTGCCCATTGGCCTCTAAAGACTTGGCGCTGGACACCATACTGCGCGCCCCCCAGTGGGCCTATCTGGCGCCGCTGAAGGGGCTGAAGCCGCTCTACCGGGAACTGCGGGAACCGAAGAACCGGCTGCGGCAGCCCGGCGGCGAGAAGCGCAAGGACGGCTCGCTGGTGAAGAACCAGCAGCGGCAGGGGCCGCTGACATTCGATGCCAGAATGATGGCGCTGAACCGGATCCTGACGATCCAGGACGAGGTGAACGTCGCCGCCGTGGCCCAGGGTCGCCCGCTGATCGACCTGCTCAATGCTGAAGAGGAATCCCGAATCCGCGAACTGATCGCGGCCAAGACGTGGCCCAATGGCTGGGATGGGGACGAGCCGAATGCCGACATGCCGATGGATTCCGTCTATGCCGACGGCACCGTTCAGCCGTTGCTGATGTGAAGGCGACATCATGACCAAGATCGCCACTACCTCCCCGTCACCCCCGAAGATGGCCCGCGTCGAAGTTCAGCCATTCCTGATCGGCTCGGGTTGGATCGAGGTCCGTGATGGAGACGACACCGCGCGGGCGATCTTCGAGCGCCATTATTCAGCCGGCGATCATCGATCCCGCACACGGCCCAAATTGATCTGTGGCCCGGGCCAGAAGCTGATCCTGGTGAGTGCGGACGCGGGCGCCCTTTGCGTTTGGCGCAGATCAGAACACCGAGCTGACGGACAGTCCGGCGTGAACTGCGCCGTCTATCGCCGTGAGGTCGGTGGCGGCGCCAGTTCGTTGCTCCTGGCGGCTATGGCGAGAGCCTGGGCGAGGTGGCCGGGCGAAAGGCTGTTCACGTTTGTCGATCCGCGGGAGGTGAAACCCACCTTTCGTGCGTCCTGGCCGACATGGGGACATTGCTACTATCAGGCAGGTTGGCGGTTCGCCGGCATGTCGAAGAAGCGCCTTCACGTCCTTGAATGCCTGCCAGCCTGGGTGGGGGAGCGGCTCCCGCGGTGCGAAGCGGGGTGCGGGCTGTGACCGATCCGACACCAGATCTGCCGTCCGTCGGTGCGACCGAGATCGCCGCTATCATGGCGGCAATCGCGTGGTGTAGGCGGATGTCTGCGCAGGGGAATGTCTACGAATTTGACAAGCTATTGCATCTTCTTTCGCCGGCCTCTGCGTTGACGCAGGATGTCGCCCGAGAATACCTGCCATGGTCTACGAGAGCGCCGCTTGGCACCGATCTCGTCCAGTTCCCGGTCGCACAGCGATTTGATCTGCCTCAGGTTGTCGATGATGGGCTTCCAGGTTCTGGCGACGTCCGCAACGGGATGGCGGTGATATCGCGTATCTTCGACTTGCCGCGGAATCAATCCGATCGCGCCGACGACGTCTATAAGACGAATTTGAATATCGTCTCCAACTCGCCAAAAACTATCACCTTCAATGGCTGCGATCATAGCACTGAGATCGACTTGAAAGTAAATCAGGTCGCTCTGATCAAAGCTGGACACGTTATCTTTGTGCTTTTCATAAACGTCGTTCATGTGCCGGATGTAGGTGGTAAGGACCTTGTCCACCGCCCTGAGTGCCAAAGCCTTTCGGGCCGTCGCCTCATCAGCATTAGCCTTCACCTCGACCATAGCGGCGTGGAAAGCCATGTATCCGGCCGCGAGCGTCAGGATGCCTCCGACAAGTCCTCCGGCAACGCCGCCGGCAAACCCGATCCATGGCTCTCCGAAGCCGTTGAGCCAAAGGGCGAAGCCAACGACCAAACAGGCCGCGACCGCGCCAGACAGCGCGCCCACAGCAATTGTCATGCGCATAATCGATTGCCCCCCCACGTACCACGCGCGCCCGTTCGCAGGGGCCCAGCAAAGACCCTACCACCAGCGCTTCCATTCGGCATGGCGTGCCTGCCAGACGCGCCATGCCGCAAGGCCGGCCTCGAGCGGGACGGGGATCTCCTCGCCGTCATCGGTGCGGTGCCCGGCCTCGATCTGTGCGGCCACCACGGGCCAGAACTTCTCGACCGCCAGGGCGAGCGCCGCCCCGGACCAGTTCGCCTGAAGTTCCCGCTCGCACACCGCTCGGGCGATGGCTTCAACGTTGCTGCACATGCCTGCCAGGATAGCACGACTTCCGGCGCGCCGATGAACCTCGGGGGCGCGTCGTGAGCCATATCGGCATCATCGTGGAGCTCCTCCGTCGCCGTCGTATTGACCTCACGGACGAGAAGCGGACGCAGGCCGATATCGAGCAGATCCTCGTGGAGTCAGCCATCCCGTTTGAGCGCGAGAAGCGCTTGGCGCCGGGAGATATCGTGGATTTCCTCGTGGCAGGCGGCCTCGCCATTGAGGTGAAGACAGGCGGGTCGAAGGCTTCGATCTATCGCCAACTCCTGCGGTATGCCAGCCATGAGGCGGTCACCGCGATGCTCCTCGTCTCGAATGTGCCCATGACGCTGCCGCCGCTAATCAACGGCAAGCGCGCGGCGGTCGCATCGCTGGGGGCCGCATGGATCTGATCCGCACCGTTCCTGCTCTGCGCCCGGTCGGCAAGCTGCGTCTCGAGGGCCGGACCTGGGTCATCGACGAATTGGAGCCGCACGTCTGCATCCGCCTGAAGCAGATCTTCCCGCGAATCCCCAAGACATCGACGTCGCCCTTCAAGCTCGGACACGACGCCGCGACTTGCGCGGACCTGGAGTGGTTCACCAGCCGCTATAGCTTCACCATCAGCGACACGGACCTTGGCGAGCTCAAGGGTGGGCGGTCGCTGTTCGAACGCAGTGCGGCGGAGATGGAACGCATCTTCCTGCCAACATGGACGCCGCCCGCGGTGGCCGCCGGGCTGAAGCCGGGCCAGGACGGCCGGCGCTACCAGCACGAGGCGGTGGAGATGTGGTACCGCCGCGGCTCGTTGCTGCTCGGCGACGTCGGCGGACTTGGGAAGACCTATGTCGGCGGCCTCGCCTGCCTGCGGCCCCGCGCTCTGCCGGCGGCGATCGTGGTTGAGGCCCATCTCCAGCGCCAGTGGAAGGAAAAGCTGGAGGCGTTCACCACGCTGCGCTGCTACAGCGTCAGGGGCACCATGCCGGACCGCGAGCGCCTGCCCGGCGGCGACGTCTACATCTTCCGCTATTCGCAGATCCGAGGGTGGGCCGACGTGTTTGCGCAGATGCGCATTCCGACGGCCATCTTCGACGAGATCCAGAAGTTGCGCACCGGCGAGCAGTCGGACATGGGTGCCGCCGCCAAGGTGCTCGCCGACAATGCGACACGCCGCCTTGGCCTCACCGGCTCGCCGATCTATGGCTACGGCATCGAGATCTATGACGTCCTGAAGTTCATCGACCCCAACGTCCTGGGTGATCGTTACGATTTCATCCGAGAATGGGCGCCTGACGGCAGGCACCTGAAGGACCCGAAGGCGCTTGGCACCTATCTCCGGGAGCAGCATGTCTACCTGCGCCGGACCAAGGCCGACGTCGGGCAGCAGATGCCGCCGGTCAACCGCATCATCCACACCGTCGAGCACAATCAGAAAGACCTCGACGCGGTGGAGCAGATCGCGCGCCAGCTCGCCATCACTGCGACATCCGGCTCGTTCACCGAGCGCGGCGAGGCCGTGCGCGAACTCGACTGGCGGCTGCGGGAGGCTACCGGCATCTCCAAGGCGCGCAGCGCAGCGGGCTACGTCCGGCTGCTGTTGGAGAACGATCAGCCGGTGCTGCTCGCGGGCTGGCACCGCGAAGTCTATTCGATATGGCTGGAGGAACTGAAGGACTTCAACCCGGTCATGTACACCGGATCGGAGTCCCCGGCGGCCAAGGACCGAGCGAAGAAGGCTGCGATGAACGGGGACACCAACCTCATGATCATCAGCCTGCGATCCGGGGCCGGCCTGGATGGTCTCCAGTATCGCTTCAGCGACCTGGTGGTGGGCGAATTGGATTGGTCGCCTGGCGTGCATCAGCAACTCATCTGGCGCCTTGATCGCGAGGGCCAGGAAAATCCGGTATCGGCCCACTTCCTGGTGAGCGAAGACGGCTCCGACCCGGTGGTGATCTCCCGCCTCGGCATCAAGTCGAGCGAGCAGCATGGCGTGAACGATCCGCACCTCGCCCCGGAGCCCGTCCACACCGACGTCAGCAACCTCGTGGCGCTGGCGCAGCGCTATCTCGAAAAGGGAGCCCGGCAGAACCGGGGCGCAGCAGAGTGATCCAGTTGACCGACAGAGAAATAATTGAGCTCACGCTCCCGCCACAGATCTTCCTCGGCGTGGTGATGAACGGCGTCGATCCATCCAAGGAATCGATGGCCGCTGTGGAGTTGCTGATCGACGCCACGGCCGAGATACTCGAACCCTATCCGAGGCCGGTTCGCAAGAAGTTGTTGCGTCGTTCAAAGCGCGCTCACGACGACGCAACAGCGCCATACCGAGAGCCGGGGCAGCCAGTGGCGCTTCTGGGCCTGGTCTCCTTCTACTGGTTGCAGGCCCTGGTCGATCAGCGGTTCTTCGTGGTGCCCGAGCACTCGACCCTCCAGCGTGGTCTCGACCTGGTGCTGCCGGCGCTCTCGCCCGCGGCCAGGGATGCTGAGTTTGACGCGCTCGCCCACGCGGAGGTGCCGAACTCCCTGCGCCGCCTCCAGGCGCTCGGCTATTTCCGGGGCGTCCGGGCGTGAACGGGCGACTGCTCGCAATGGACGAGGTTGCGGCGCGGCTGCGGCGCGGCGACTTCATCCACATGGAGTTTGTGGATGGAGCGCGCCAGTGGTGGTTCGAGGGGCCGTATGAGGTGGTGGAGGACATGGTCATTCAGCTGTTGACCGCGGGCCCGCCGGCCGTCCGGCTGGTCGAGGCCGGAGATTGCCTTTTCGGGATGAGCAGCAACTCGCAGACGTGGAAGGCTGCCCCGTGAGAGACGACGCAGATGAGATCAGCGACCGGCTGGCCGCCGATATCAAGGCGGTCCTCAACAAACTCAAGCCTGGCTGGCGGGAGGTGCGCGGTCGCGGATACCTGACGCCGAAGGAGAAGGATCTTGGCTCGTTCCAGGTGCATATCTCCGGTGCGAAGCAGGGCCAGTGGTACCGGCATTCCCGGAAGATCGGCGGAGGCGTCATCAAGTTGGTGGCCTACCTGTTGTCGGGCAACGAAAGTCCGTCGAAGGAGGACTTCAAGGACGCGTTCCAGTGGGCGCGCCGCCATCTCGGGATGACCCAGGAGGCGGAGACGGAAGAGGCCAGCCAGCGCCGACAGGAGGCGGCCCGCCGACACCAAGCCGATCGGGAGCGTGCCCAGCGGCGGGATGAAGCGGTCCGCCGGCGCAAGGCTGAGACCGCGCAGGAGGTTTGGGCGCAGTGCCTCCCCATCGCTGGCACCCTCGCCGAGAAATATCTCAACCTGCGCGGAATCCCGACCCCGCCCTGTGGGTGGCCTGACGTCCTCGGTTTCCACGACAGGCTGGAATGGGAGCTCGGGTCCGTTTGGGAGGACAAGCGCAAGGTGCAGGACGGGCCCTATTTCCCCTGTCTTGTGGGCCGGGTTCAGGATGCGGTCGGCGACACGGTCGCGGTGTGGCGCGTGTTCCTCGACCCGCTGACCGGCGGCAAGGCGCCCGTGGACAACCCCAAGGTGGGGATGGGGCCGGCGGGCGGCGGCGCGGTGCGGATCGGCGGCCTTGGCCCGGAGATCGGCGGGGGAGAGGGCATGGAGTCTTCCCTCGCGGCGTGGACGATCGAAGGCTACCGATTTCCGATCTGGGCTACCCTCTCAACTTCCGGGATGATCGGGTTTGAGCCGCCGATGGAGGTGAAGCGCATCCGCATCTATCCCGACGGGGATCTGCCGCAAGAACAAAACGGGATGATCCGTGCGCCTCCTGGCCTGGAGGCGGCCCGGAAACTGCGGGACCGGATGATCCTGGCAGGGGTGCCGACCGGCATCGAAGAGCCGCCCTTCAACGCTGATTTCCTCGACGTCCTGAACAGCCTGACGAAAAAAGAAGACAGCCATGGCCAAGCGTGAGTCCACCCTGGTGAATATCCCAGCCGAGAAAGCTGTCATCGGCGCAGTCTTGCGATCTGAGTCCGCCTACTGGCAAGTCGCCGACCTGTTGCGGGCGGATCAGTTCTACCAGCCGATCCACCAGCAGATATATGGCGTGGTCCGGGACATTTGCGAGGAGGGCAAGAAGCTCTCGCATCCCCTCGTGGTGAGCCGGCTGCCGGAAGAGGATGAGGAAGGCAACTCGCTCGCCTCCTATCTTGCCGTGCTGCTCAAGAATGCCGACGAGGTTGGCAGCCCGCTGGACTTCGCCGGCGACGTGGCCGATATGGCAGCGCGGCGGACGCTGGTCCAGATAGCCGACTGGATGAGCAAGCAGGCCCGATCATTTGACAAGAGCCCGACGGACATTGCGGCGGAGGCTGAGTCCGGTCTCAACGACGTGATGCACGCGGCCGCCCCTCGCCGGCCGCGCCGCCTCAACGACATCGTCCACAATGTGCTGACGGCATCGAACTCGGCGCGCGACGGAGGGTCGCTCCCCGGGTTCGGCACGGGCCTGCTCTCCGTCGACGAGATCCTCGGCCGCATCCTCCCTGGTGATCTCGGCTTCATTCTGGGCAGCCAGGGCGACGGCAAGTCGGCCCTCGCATCGCAGATTGGGGTGCACGCTTCGCTGAGCCGGCCGGTGCTGATGTTCCAGTTCGAGATGACCGATGAGGTCCAGGCCGCAAGAGAGATATCCGCGGCGTCGGGCATATCCGTTGGCGACCTGCAGGAGGGGGCATTCGACTTCGCCCAGCGGGATAGCCTCGTGGTGGCCGAGCAGAACCTGAAGGCGCACGACTTCTATATCTACGACCAGCCGAAACAGACTATACGGCAGATCCGAGCCCACTGCCTGGCTATGAAGCGAACATCAGGGTTGGGCATGGTGATCATCGACCAACTGGACAAGATCAAGCCGCAGGGCCGGCACAAAGATCGGTTCGAGAAGATGGCGGAGCTAACGGGCGATCTGAAGGACCTTGCGAAGGACCTCAGGGTTCCGGTGGTTGTGCTGGCGCAACGCACCCGAGGGGCGCAGCGTCGCGACGATCCGACACCGCATATATTGGACGCCGATGCGCCGAGCATCGAGCGTGACGCGGACTGGGTCCTGGCGGTTTGGCGAGAGGAGAGCTGGCTCCGGCAGAACCGGCCCGATCAGCGGCAGGGCGGCGCGAAGGAGGACGAGTGGCTGGCCAAGCTGCGTCGGGCGGCGAATACCGCGAAGGTGATCGTGCTGAAGCGCCGGCGCGGCAAGGCGAATGAGGAACGCGAGTTGGCGTGGGACGGCCGCGTGACACGTTTTCGGGAGCAGTGAGATGGCGAAGCTGACGATCGCACAAGACCTGATCGACGAGGCGAGGGCCGCCCGCTGTGAGGCCGATGCAGCCCGGGCCGAGCGCAAGCTCCAGGCGCAGATGATCAATATGCAGCGAACGTCCGCCCGCGCAAGGGCCGCCTACGAACTGGATGTCGAGCGAGCCGCAAAGCGCGAGGCGGACAGGCAGCAGATGTACGACGATGTCCGGGCGGTGCTCGAGCATGAGGCCGGCAAGGAAACGGCAGGCGCACTGGCGATCCGCGAGAGGATTAAGCGGCAGGCCCGGGCCAGCGAGCAGGCACGGAAGGCTGGAGATCCGCTCAACCTCACCAAGCACACCAAGGGAGCCCGCAAGCCCCCCCGGGTGGACCACAACATCGTCCTGACCGAGGTCAAGGATCCGAACGATAGCGGCCGTGTCGTCGTAGCCAAGAACTTCGGCGAGTCCATCGTGACGCGTTGGTTTCGGAGTGGGATGATCGACGCGGACGAAATGGCCGCGGCGGAGTGGTTCAGGGCCAGGTATGAGGCCGCTAACATCGGCACGATCAAGGCCCAGGACTTCGGCAAGCCGGTCACCGATGGCGGGTTGCCTTCGTCGACCATGAGCGACGCAGCGCTGATGGCGGCGGCGGACGTGGCCGGAGCAGCCGATGCGGTCCGCGCGGCCGCCGGCATGCGAGCATACCTGGTGATGGAAGACCTGGTGGGCAAAGGCGCGCCACTGAAGGACGTGGCGCCGAAGTGGTCGACGCTGAAATATAAGATCGCTGACGGCTATATCATCGGCATCACGAAGGATGCGCTCGAGGCAATCGCCAAATGGAGGGGGCTGGTCGCGGCGCCGATGCCGAAGATGAAGAAGCAGGTTGATGGGCGCGGGAGCAAGGTCGTCGCGCCGGCTATTCTCGTCAGCCATGATCCCGTCGCACCGCCGATCATAACGGAAATTGATAAATTCGGACAAGTAGTTGAGACGAAGTTGTCACGTGATCTCAGGGCAGAGTCCGAGCGCCGGAGGGAGCAGAGGTTGAAAAATGTTCCGGTCTCATCGCGGTGAGTGCTTGACGCAGAATCCGATGGTCGGCATAAATATGGACGATTCGAGAAGAGCGCCCGGCCGGAGACGGCTCGGGCGCTATCCATTTCAGGCCCCGATTTGCCTCCGGCTGAATGATCAAAAAGTGGCCGTAAATGGCGAGGCAGTTTCGAGCGTGGACGCCAAGCAGGCAGGCGCTGAGGCCGAGTGATGACCACGATGATCGAGCGCGTTGCTGAAGCGATCTACGCCGCCGAAGAAAACCAGACGAAGCCGAAAGGCGGTGACTGGCGGCCGATGACGCTCTCCGACGAAGACGAGAAAATTCGCGGCATGTACCTCGCCTATGCTCGCGCCGCCATCATCGCGATGTGTGAGCCAACGGAGGCGATGATAGGTGCTGCCGAGCAGAGGGCCAGAGAAGTCTGTGCGCACTTGGAGATCGCACCGGGGAGCATCTGGGAAGAAATGATCGGTGCCGCGCTCGATGATCGGCGGTGACCTGACGGGCTCTCCCCCAGGCGGAGAAGTGCGGGCGGGTACTGCCTGATAGGGTGGATCTGGCCCGCCTCGGCAACCAGGGACATGAGCTATGACCACTGGCAGCGTGTGGGTTGACGGGCTCATACTGGCGAACGTCCTGCTCTTCGTCTTGTCCCTGATAGGGAACATCAACCGCCTCAACGCCCGCGTGGAAGCGCTGGAGAAGAAGCTCGGCATTCCCACGACAGACTGAGGATCACGCGCCATGCCGGCGCGGATGGTGGTCCCTTCGCGCATCTGTCTCCCCACCTCCTGGAGGTGAGCCGCCCGATCGGCAAACTGGCCGAGAAGATGGACGCGGAGTTACCCGACGGCGCTGAGAAGTCGGCTGGCCTGCGCAAGCTGCTGGAGGCCAAGGACTGCCTGGTGCGCGCCAAGCTGGAACAGCCGGAGTCCTGACGCCCAGGCGCCGCTCCGCGATCACCCACACGCAGGAAGAAGCTCCTCCATGCTTGAGACGTCCTACGTCCGCTCGTCCGATGGCTCGGTCATGCTGGAATATGCCCCTGGCATGTTCGTCTCGGCGTACATGGCCGATCTGCTGGGGCTGATTGATCCGGCGGTCGTCAAGGCCGCGGTGAAGCGGCACAGGTCCGGGGCGCGTCTCGCAGCTTGAGGTGGACCCGAGTGACCGCCCGCAGAAGCGAGCTCTACCCCACCGCCATCGGGGGATCGGCATGACGCGCGTGAAGTGCCTTCCGCCCCGGCTCGGTAGCGCATCGGTTCGGATCTCCGCACCCCCGCCGAAGCTCACCGATCCCCACTATGGCACCCAGGCCCACAAGACTTGGGCCGCAGAGGTGATCCGCCGGGCAGGCGGCGGCTGCCAGTGGCCGGGATGTGACAGGGCCCAGCCAAAGCACCGGATGTTCGCGGACCACATCGTCGAGCGGCGGGACGGCGGCGCCGAGTTCGATGTCGCCAACGGACAGTGTCTCTGCGGGGCTCACCACTCGATGAAAACCGCCGCCGAGCGTTCGAAGAGGACACGTTGATGCAGATCGGGCACGTGGATGGCGCGACGCGGATCGCCGGCGAGAGCCAGGGATACCAGGGCCTGCCCATCCGCGACGAGATCATCAACTGTAGCGTCGGCGGAGAGGGCACCCCGGCCATGATCACCGCATGGTTTCCCACACCGGATGAGATCGCCCGCATCGTCGCCGGCGCCCCGGTGCTCTCATCGATCATCGGAACCACTCATCCTCCGATCATGCTCACCGTCGGCGCCCCGCCGCGATGACCGGCGTGATCGACAAGGTCGAAGTGCTGGACATCCGAGATGGCGATACGCTGGTGCTTGGCGTCCGAGATAGGATCGACGCGGCCGCCGAAGAGAGGCTGCAGCGGGAGCTCAAGGTGTTCCTGCGCAAGCGAGGCCTGGCCGTGGAGGTGTTGGTTCTGACCGACGGTATAAGCCTGTCGGTGCTGCGCGAAGCAGCGGGGCGGACATAGGCTCGAGCGGGGGTATGACGGGCACAGGTCCGAGGAGGGGATTGGGCACCTGGGATATGTCTCAGTCTTCGGTGGGTGTGCGCCGGTTCTTGCGCAAAAGCGCCATGGACGCCCGGACCTGCGCGAGGCGCTCCGGCGCGCTGGCATAGTCTGCTTGGTAGGCCTGATAGGCGGGGTCGTCTTTCCGGCGGGCGTAGCGCTCCGGCCCGATCGCCCTTTGCCGCTCGCGCTCCCGCTCGACAAAATCGGGATCGAGCGCCTTGCGCACCGTGTACAGGCTGACGCCGAGCGTCGCCGCAATGTCCTTGCGGCCGTGCCCCTGGCTGGCCAGGCGGCGGATCTTGGCGTGCACTTTGGGATCGATTGTTGGTTTGCCGGCCATCGCTAGTCCCTCATCTCCGTCCAGGTCCAGGCCACGCACCACTCCATGTCGCCGGTCCACGACAGCGCGTCCGGCCGCAGCACGATCATCGGGTGCAGCACCGCGGCGCACCAGGGCGCAGCGGGCATGTCCGCGATGTCCACCGCAAGCTCACGGCCCATGCGGTACACCTCATCCCAAAGTCGCTCCGCGCCGCGCGAGCGCAGGGCGACCGCGAAGGTGAGGATCGGCAGGCCACTGCGGTCATCCCAAACAGTGAGCAGGAGGTGGGGGCCGTATGCGTCGCCGCTGATGGAGATGTCGGGCGGCCCGGGCACCAGGGGGATGCGCGCGCTATGCTGCGCCAAGGCCTCGGCAATCACCAGGCGCAGCGTGGAGCGAACGGCTGGCTCGACCTCTCCCGCCTCAGAGCGCCGGCGGTGCCCAGTGTTGAGCGTGATGTGCGAGATATAGGTCACGCGGGCATCCGCCTTAGCTTGCGACTGGGGCGCTTGCCGGGATTGAGGCAATCCCACAGGCAACGCCGCCACTCTCCGACGAGGCTGAGACACCCCAAGTCGTAAGGGTGCCAGCCGACCTCATGCCAGTCATCGGCCTCCCACAGGACACCCCAACGCCAGTCGGACACGATATAGCTCCGCAGCAAACCGGCACCGGGGGCGTCGACGACGACGGTTAGTACGTCTTGCCACATGCTCGCTCGCGCGACTGGAGGGTCCAAAAATCCAAACGGGCGGAGGGCGAGGACGCGCCGGGAAAGTGCCTCGATGGCGGCTATTGCTTCGGCTTCCGCCCCCGGCGGCGTCGGCCGCCAGGTCGTCGGTTGGCCGGCGACGGCGACGAGGACGGTCATTGCGCCGTCACCTTGTGGGCGGACAGGAGCAACTCGCGTGCGGGGCGGCCCTTGTTGTCGATCCAGTAGCGGGCGGCCGTATTGGCCCCGATGACCTGGAGGAGCACGGCGGCGCGCTCCTCATACTCCGCCACCTTGTCCTGCGCCTCGGCTTTAACACGCAACGTGGTGAGATACTCCATCACCTCACCCATGATCTCGGCCCGGATTGTGCGCGCCCAAGCGACTTGCTTGTCGGAGCCGGTCAGGGCGGGCAGGTCGTGCTCGACCTCGACAGCCTCGATCGCGGCCATCTTGTCCAGCTTGGCGCAGGCGGAGCAGCGGCCGGCACGCTCGGCCCAGGCGATGTATGAGTGGCGCTGGGTTTCCTTGCCCACCAACTGGCGGGTCTCGGTGTGGCCGCAAGAAAAGGTGATGTCGTACTTGGCCATGGGCCTGTCTCCTGCCCCCGTTGCCCGAGGCGCGGCGCCAGCGGCTGCTGACATGGAGGAAAATGTTACAATCCACGCGTATCGTCAATTGGCGGGGACACAAGTTCGGCGTGTTGTTCCATCGGGTCGGTTCCGTTGAAACCTCAATATTCGGACGTGGCCGCCGCAGAAATTGATCCGAGCAGGGGGCACAGATCCGAGCGGGGTGGATCAGTCGGCCGGCGCGACATGGTGCGCCCGCCCGGCCGCATTCGGATCCTCGTCGAGCATGTCGGCCGGCACCCCAAAGCGGATGAACATGACCAGCAGGCGTGACTGGGCTGGCGTAAGGAAGCCGTCTCCGCTTTCGATGCGCCGAATCATCTTGGAGATGTTCGCCGTCTTTCCGCCCAGGCCCAGGGCGATCCCGAGTTGCGCGGTGGACAGGCCCAGGCGCTGGCGCGCTTCCTTGATCTCGTCCCCGGTCATAGCGTGGCGCCCGTCCGCTCGTTCGCATGGCGGGGCTGTCGTCTCCAACGGCGGGCCCCTCAGTGCCAGAACGATAGCACAGCGCGCGCCAAGCCCAATGCGCCGCTCCGCCGGCGCTGCGTGCCGCTCCGCATGGCCTCAATGTGCGGGGCTAACTCCCTGAGGGAGGCATAGATTCCTTCGACGCGCTGATGCGTCTCGGCGAGCTCAAGGGCGAAGGCGGATCGGTCCATCGTGCATCCTCTGGTGTGCCGGGCATAGGCGCCCGACCACGCCGCGCACCTGGTGCGGCATGAACTGGCGTCTCTGGTCCCTCGGGCACAGGCCCGAGAGGGGGGAGAAGGGTTGGCCGGACACAGGCCCGAGCGGGGGTTAAGCCTCGCGCGGTCCCTGGGTGGCCAGCGCGAAGGCTACGCGGGCGAGCGCATAGACCAGGGCCGGAATGGCGACGCCGAGGGCGGCGGCGGCATAGAGCTGCCATCCGTCCATCGGCAGGGCGAATGCCAGGGCATTGAGCGCAGCGGACATGCCCAGCGTCCCAGCAATGGCCGGCTGAGCAAAGCGCGCCACGCTGCGCCGGACGGCTTCGGTCGAAGCGCAAAGCATGGCCAGTTCCGAGGCGATGAAGCCCAGGTCGACGCCAGTGGCCATGGCCCATGATTCGGCCGGCGGCGCCTGCGTCACCAGGTGGATGCCGTGGGAGAGGTGGGACAGGGACAACCCCGTCAGCACCACGGCCACGGCCGCCGCACCGGCAGCCGCCACGCGCTGGCGATTGATCCGAGCGAGGGAGACGCGCCGCGCCGGCTTGGGCGGCACCTCGGGAGGCCGGAGCCTGCGAACGTTGGAAGCGGAGCGCGTCATGCGTAGGAACTCCAGCCGACGGGCTTCACCACCTTGACGCCGGCCACGTCCTCGACGGCGGCGGGCGTCGCGAGGCGGCAGGAGTCGATACGGATGCCGTGCGGTTGCGCAAGGCGGCGGATCGGCTCCCCGACATAGGAGCCAGGGAGGGGCACGGCCTTGCCCTGGCTCCATCCCGTGTCAATCCGTTCCTGCGCCAGCTCGCGCAGGATGACGAATTTCCCCTTGACCTCGATCACCTCGAAAAATTCGCGGTTGGTCTGCTCGTATCCCCAGCAGGTTCCGAGGACGTCCCCCGGCTTGCACGCCGGCCGGTAGGCCTTTCGTTCTTCCTGCCGCTGGCGCTTCACGGCCATCGCGGCGCGCCGGGCCTCGAACGCCGCGCGGATGGAACGCTCGCGGTCCAGCGCGCTTCGGTAGCTGTAGGCGCTCACCGGCTTGGACTGGTTGCCCACGTAGACGCAAGCGATGGGCCTGCCCCGCCGCTCGTAGACGAACGCCACGGCATCGGACAGTTTGTCGGAGACCTTGACGGCGCCGGCAGGGGTGAATCTGGCGCGCGGGCTCATGCCGCCACCTCGCCGGCACCGGCCACGACGCAGAGCGCGACCCTGGACGTTGAGCCGAGGTAGGTTCGCATGATCGCGGTCACCGGCGGGCGCGGCGGGCGCCGCATCTCCGTTTCGAGCGCACGCAGTTCAGCGAAGTCGGCGCCATCCGCCGCCGCTTCCGCGATGCGGGCCTGAATGGCCAGTTCCTTGGTGTTCGCGCCCGGGTCGAGCATGAGGCGGCGCAGGCACGCCGCGATGAAGCGCAAGCGGAGGATCTCCGCGCGCTTCTTCTCGGGCAAGTCGGCGAGCCGGGCCACCTCGGCCGCGACGTCAAACGTGCCGCCGCGAAGCTCCTTCGTCCGCTCGTTGGCGTCGCCGATGTCATAGAGAGCACCGGGCGCCTCAATGGATATGATGGCGGGCACCACCACCACCGCCCGGATTCCTTCGGGATACGCCTTCAGGAGACCGGAGCGGCACAGGACGCGGTTGCGATAGAACTCGCACGCCACGCGCGCCGCACGACCGATATTGAGCGGCTTGCGCTTGGCGGTGACGGCAGGCGCCCGCACCTCGGTCCCGTCTGCGAAGGTGAAGACGACCACGGGCGAAGGCAGGTCGCTTCGGAAGTTGCGCGGAATGGCGTGATCCTCCCACGCGGTGAATTCCGGTGCCGGTTCCGCCTCCGGTGCCGCCGGAGCCCCCTTGGCGCGCGGCGCGGGGAGCGCAGCAGCGAGCATATCGGCGACGGTGCGCCAGTCGGCGACGGGATCCAGCTTCGCCGCGTCATAGGCTGCCAGGGCGACGGTGCGGCGCTCCAAAGCGGTGCGCGCGGGGCGGGCAGTGAAGGCGTCAAGGCCGGTGTGGTGCATGATCGTGCTCCTATGGTGAGGCGGGCTGAAGCGCCCTGATCGGTTGAGGGGAAGGGGACTATCGGGCGGGTGCCCGCTGGCGCGCCGGCGCGGGCACCAGCATCGTGGTGGTGTGGCCGTAAGTGTTCGGCCCGTGGTCGTGGTAGGCCAGCCGGCCGGCGGCATGCAGCTCGTCCAGGGCGGCATGGATGCGCGGCCAGTGGCTGTTGTGGTGCCAGTCACCGAGGCCCAGGGCGGCGGAGACGGCGTGCCAATCCCAATCGATCGCCAGCAGCGGCGAGAATGAGCAGGGGTGAGCGTCTGCCTCGCACCAGCGCAGGACGGCGGAGGCATCAGGGGAGAGGGTTGCGGGAGCGCTCATGGCTTTAGGCCT
Organism: Azorhizobium doebereinerae UFLA1-100; assembly: GCF_000473085.1. Lineage (GTDB taxonomy): Bacteria > Pseudomonadota > Alphaproteobacteria > Rhizobiales > Xanthobacteraceae > Azorhizobium > Azorhizobium doebereinerae. The sequence goes on along the minus strand of NZ_AXBA01000002.1, from coordinate 29,970 downwards.
CCGTGAGTTGAAGCGCGGAGACGACGCATTTCGCGGCGTGCCGGCCGGCATTATTCAGGTGTCGTTGCCAGGCACCTTCGGAAGGCGCCCAGCGGAACCCTTGACGCTTCAGTACCGCCCGCGTGGCGTCGTCCGGCTTACCGGGGAAGATGAGCTGAATGCGGGCGGCGTCGGGATTCTCGACCACCTCCAGCGCGCCGGCGCTGGTGTTGTGCCTCATCGACACCGTGCCGCGCTCCCGATTGGCCTCAATGGCGCGCAAGCGGTCCTCGAGCCGCTTGATTTCGGCGAGCTCGCCAGACAAGGCGTAGGCGGGAAAGCCGCGCCCCATCCACGACTGCGCAGGCACGACGCTGGCGCGCGCCGTCGCCTCGCGCCAGCCCGTCACGTCGACCACGGCTTGCACCATGGCTTCAACGTCATCGCCCTTCGCCGACCGAATGGCCGCGTTCGCCGCCTTCATGGCGGCGTGTAAGGCGCGGTGCTTCTCGATCTTGGCGCGGATCAGTTCGGGCGCGTCGGGGTTCGCGGCGCGGCTCGCCCCGCCGGGGACACCGTGCGGGAACGCTACGCGTTCGACTGCCTTACGGGCGGCGGCGGCATGGTCGCGGGCTGCCCGATACGCGGCATCGGCCCAACGCAGGCGCTTGGCGTTCCGGTCCACCGGGAAGCGGGAGGGCCCGACCACGAACCACGACATGCACCGCGCATCCATATTCCAGGCGCGGCGCGTCAGGTGGACATGCCAAGACGCGAACCGCTCCAGTTCCGCCGGGGCGTCCAGCGCGCCGCCGGAAGCCACCAGCGCCGCGACATAGGCGCCGAACCCGTTCAGCCTCTCAGCGAGCGCGCCCAACTCATGCCGTGCGCGTCGCTCCGGGATCTGAGACAGGGCGTCCCACGCCGTCTCAATCTGCTTGACGGTGAGGGAGAGGGAGAAGGTGCCGGCGGAGACCGTCAGCACGTCGCCCGTGAAGGTCGCGAGATCGCTCATAGCCAGCCCCTCCGCACGATGCGCCAGGACAGGCGCCACACCAGCGGAGCAGCCCAGGCGAGGCAGGGCGGCAGGGTCCATAGCGCGACGCCGTCCACCGCGTTGAAGAACTCCACGGCGCCGCCGGCCACGTGCTCATAGTCGAGAGTGCGGGGCGCGCGGCCCGGCTGCCCCTGGCGCCAGCCGCCGAAGACGATATCGGCCTCGATCACGTCCGCCGCTTCAGCTGCTGTGACGCCAAGGGCCAAGGTGACCGGCTTCCCGGTGTGCTCCAGATCACCGAACCGCAGCACGGCGCATCCGCCTGCGCTGCTGGTGGTGGCGTAGAGGCCATACAGCAAGGTCTCCATGATCTCAGGCCTCCAGGAACGCATGCTTGCGGGAGATGGCGGCGCGGCGCTCCGACCGACGAATGCGGAGGCGCGGGTTGCTGTGTCTGTCGTGTCTCATGTCCGCCCCCTCACTTCTGCCGGCGCCAGGTGGCGTGCGTGGTCACGCTGTCGAAGGCCAGGAAGCCACCGTCAGCACGGGTAATGACCACCGCCCAAGGGGCGTGACGCTTCGCGGTGGAGCGGGAGGCGCAGGGGATGAAAGTGGGTCGCATGTCACGGTCTCCTATTGAGGCGGGCTGAAATGCCCTGGTGACGCCCATATGAGGGCACGGCCGAATTCGACGGTCAAGTAGTCGACAATAAAAAATGGAAGATAAATCCCAATTCCCAACCAACTCCGGCAATAGCGCGCCGCCTCGACGGAGTTGAGATATGGCCTGCGGCGTCGACCAAGGGGGAGGGGGGCGAAAACTCCAGAAAGGCCTGGGGCCTCCACCGCGTAGGGCAGTCACTTGTAGGTTTTATTCTTGAGGCGTCGAACTGCTGCGCATCTGCGCAGGGTGCGCATTTCCGGCTGGTGATCGATGGCTCGCAGCAAGAAGATCGACTGGGCATCCATCGAACGCGAATTCCGTACTTCTTCAATGAAGGTGCGGGAAATCGCCCGGGCGCACGGCATCGCGGAGAGCTCCATCCGCCGGCGCGCCAAGCTTGATGGCTGGTCGCGCATCGCCGCCGATTTCGCGCAGGCAGATGCAGAAAAGTCGGCGTTCGGAAAGGTCGAAGAATTCAACCTGTCTGATATTCGGATACTTGCGAATACTTACAGCATCCCGGCCGTCGTTGAGGACCAGTTCGATCTATCGAAAGCTGCCCGTTCGCTCGCGTATCTGGCGCTCGTGTCGCTCGCGCACCTCACCGCCACCGCCAAGAGCGAGGCTGTGCGCCGGCAGGCCGCGCATGAACTGCTCAGCTGGGGCTTCGGCAAGCCGTTGGGCATCGCGGATGGCGACGGGGCTCCCCGGACGAGCCGCCAGCAGAAAGCAAAGTCGCTCGGCAAGAAGGAGGCGCTGGTGGAGGCGGCGAATAACCCCGACACCGCGACCGCCATGGGCAAAATGATGGCACAACGCGCGGCCGCGGTACGCCGCTCTCACTGATGTGGGACCTGTCCTGTCGGGATTGGGAGCGCCGCATCGTCGAGCGCACCACGCTGGTGCCCGATCTGCCGCTCTTTCTGGAAGAGGCAGACGCGGGCCAGGCATTCTACGACGGATTAGTGCTGCCAGACGTGCCCGACCAACCGCTTCTGCGGGATGCGTCAGGTCAGTGGTTCAGGGATATCGTCCGCGCGCTCTTCGGCTAGCGCGACCCGGCGACCAACGTGCGCCATATCCGCGAGATCTTCGCGCTGGCGCCGAAGGGCAGCAGCAAGACCAGCTACAGCGCCGCGCTTATGCTCGTGGCGCTGCTCATGAATATCCGGCCGCGGGCCGAGTTCCTGCTCGTGGCGCCGATGCAGTCGACAGCTGAGCTGGCATTCAGCCAGGCCGCCGGCATGATCGAAGCTGATCCGGTGCTGCTGAAGCGGTTTCACATTCGGGACCACATCAAGCAGATCGAGGACCGAACGAACCGCGCGAAGCTCAAGATCAAGACGTTTGACCTGAAGGTCCTCACCGGGCCCAAGCCGGTCGGCGTGCTGATCGACGAACTTCATCTGCTCGGCAAGGAAGCCAAGGCAGCAAAGGTACTGCGCCAGATCCGCGGCGGCCTGGAGAAGAACACCGAGGGCTTCCTGATCTTCACCTCGACGCAGAGCGACGAGGAGCCGACCGGCGTCTTCAAGGACGAGCTGATGATCGCTCGCATGATCCGCGACGGAAAGCGGGCCGGCCGGATGCTCCCGGTCCTCTACGAGTTCCCTGCGCGGATCGCCAAGGACGAGGACTTGTGGTCTGACCCGGCGAACTGGCCGATGGTCATGCCCAACCTGGGCCTATCGGTGCACTTGGAGAGCCTCAAGCAGGACCTTTCGGACGAGCGCGAGAAAGGCGAGCACGCCGTCAAGGTGTGGGCCTCTCAGCACCTGAACATCGAGATCGGGCTCGGTTCCAATTCTGGGGCTTGGATCGGGGCGAAGTTCTGGTTGCGTCGTGCCGACAAGGACATGGCCGAGGCTACGCCGACGGAGCGACTGCAACAACTGCTCGATCGTTGCGAGGTCGTGGTGGTCGGCGTCGACGGCGGCGGCATGGACGACCTTCTGGGAATGGCCGTGATCGGTCGCGAGAAGGACACCCGACGGTGGCTGCTGTGGAACCATGCCTGGTGCCACCGCTGCGTCTTGACCGAGCAGCGTAAGAGCATCGCGTCGAAGCTCGAGGACCTGGCGAAAGCTGGCGTGCTCACGATCATTGAGGACGACTCCGACGAGGACGTTCAAGGGGTCGCGGATATCGTCGAGCAGATCAGTCGAGCCGGACTGCTTCCGGAGGAGCGTGGCGTCGGCGTCGATCCGTCAGGCGTCAACGACATCGTCGACGAGCTGACGCTGCGCGGCTTCACGAATTCCACGGACGAGGCGGCAGGGCTGATCGTGGGCATCCGGCAGGGCTTCACCCTGCAGAACGCGATCAAGGTGACGGAGCGCCGCCTGGCGAAGGGCAGCCTGGTTCATGAGGGAAGCCCTCTGATGTCCTGGTGCGTGGGCAACGCGAAGCAGGAGCAAAAGGGCAACTCCAAAATGATCACGAAGCAGGCGGCCGGCGTGGCGAAGATTGATCCGCTCATGGCGACGTTCGATGCCGCCTCGCTCATGAACCTGAACCCCGAAGCAGTGGGCAGCGCGTATGCGACCCGCGGCTTCCTGGTCCTCTGACGGGAGCGTCGAATATGGGTCTGTTCGACATGCTCCCTTGGGCTGGCAGGGCCCGCTCGCCGGTGTCGCCCCGGGCCGAGGGAGAGATGGTATCCGTGGGCGATCTGAACGACCCGAAAATCCAGGAATTTCTCCGAAACGGGGGCTTTTCCACGGAATCCGGCGCGACGGTGAACCCGAACTCCGCGCTGAAGGTCGGGGCCGCCAATCGTTGCACGAACCTGATCTGTTCGGCAGTGAAGACGGTCCCCATCGATATCAAGCGCAGGGACGGAAAAAAGCGCATCGATGCCTCCGATCACCCCCTCTGGACGGTGCTGCGGCGGAAGCCGAACGACTGGCAAACGCCCAGCCAGTTCAAGCAGTACATGCAGCTCTGCACGTTGAACCGCGGCAACGCCTATGCCCAGATCGTGCGCGGCGCCGGCAAAAGGATCATCGCGCTGAACCCGCTCAATCCGGATCGGATGGACGTGAAGCAGGCCGATGACCTGTCCCTGAAGTTCAAATTCACCCGAGCGAATGGCGGGATCATCAACTTCGATCCCTCGGATATTCTGCACCTTCAAGGCATGAGCACCGACGGCTTCACGGGCCGATCGGTGATCGGATTCGCTCGCGAGTCCCTGGGCCTCTCGATCCAGACGGAGAAGCACGCCGCGAAGCTGTTCAAGAACGGGATCTCGCTGGGCTCGATCTTCCGCCACCCGAAGAGGTTCGCCGACAATGGCGTGGTGGAGCGCTTGAAGGCGAGCCTGGAGGAGTTCCGCGGCGCCGAGAACGCCCACAAGGCGCTCTTCCTGGAAGAAGGGATCGAGCGGGAGGGCGTCGAGATGAACTCGGTGGACGCCCAGTTCATCCAGACCCGCGAGATGACGCTCCTCGAGATCGCCATGTTCTACGGCGTACCGCCGCATCTCCTTGGCCTGACCACGAAGACGACATCCTGGGGCTCCGGCATTGAGCAGCAGAGCATCGCGTTCGTGGCCTACACGCTGCAGGACTGGTTCACGATGTGGCAGGAGGCGCTGGAACGCGACTGCATGTCGGCCCAGGACGACGCCGACCTCTACATCCGCCTGAACCCGGCCGGCTTGATCCGCGGGGACATCAAGACCCGCTATGCGGCATACGCCATCGGCCGGCAGTGGGGCTGGCTGTCGGTGAACGACGTCCGTGAGAAGGAAGACATGGACCCGGTAGAAGGCGGCGATGCCTACAACGTCCCGCTCAACATGACCTCGCTGGATGCGATGAACGTCATCAATGCCTTGGGCAATTTCGGCGGCGGCGCCGAGATGATGGCGATGCTCAACGACACGCTGCGACAGCCGCAGGCCGCCTGAGAGGGATCCACATGCTCACGAATATCCCGCGCGCGGTCGTCGGCCGCGTGAACGCCGAAGCGCGGCCGCCGCGCATCGATATCTCCAATCCCCGCGACGACATCGTCGGCACGCCGACCGTCCAGGCCCTCGCCAGGTGGCAGGCTGGCGTCCGCGCAGCCGTGGAGACCGACAACGTCGTCCGGATCTTCGGGGTGATCGGCGAGGACTGGTGGACCGGGCTCGGGAACACGGTCGGAACGGTGTCGGATCGGCTCAATGAGATCGGTGATCGCGACATCGAGGTCCACGTCAACTCGCCGGGCGGCGACGTCTTCGAGGGCATCGCGATTTACAACCTCCTCCAGTCGCACACGAAGAACGTGACGGTGAAGGTCCTGGGCTTGGCCGCCTCGGCCGCGTCGATCATCGCCATGTGCGGCGATGAGCGTCTGATCGGTGCGGGTGCATTCTTCATGATCCACAACGCGTGGGTGATGGCGATGGGCAACCGGCACGACCTGCGCGACGTTGCCGACTACCTCGAGCCGTTCGATGCGTCTCTGCGCGACATCTACGTCGCCAGGTCCAGCCAGTCGGCTTCGGACATTGAGAAATGGATGGATGAGGAGACCTTCCTCAACGCATCGCGGTCGATCGAACTGGGCTTCGCGACCGGCGGCCTGTCGAAGGATGACGTCACCGAGGACAAGGCCACCACCGAGCAGGCGCGGACAGCCAACGCGGCCCGCCAGATGGAAGCGGTCCTCACGAAGAAGGGGGGCATGACGCGCTCTTCGGCGCGCGCCCTCATGAAGGATCTGGTCAACGGCAAGCCGGGCGCTGCCGCAGGCCACGGAGGCATGCCGGGCGCTGCCACCCCGAGCCAGCCGGGCGCTGGAGACACCGAGGCCCTCCTCGCAGCCGCGTCGCTGCTGATGACCCTCAAGAACTGAAATCTATCACTTCGAGGCAAAAGCCATGACCATTCACAATCACCGCCTGCTGGGCGGAACGGCTCCGCGTGCCTTGGTTGGCGCGGTGCGCGCCGAAGGTCCCTCCATCGCTGAACTGCTGGGGCAGATCAATGCCTCGGTCTCCAGCCAGAAGGAAGAGCAGAAGTCGGCCTATGCGACCCTGACCAAGACCTTCGAGGACTTCAAGGCCGCGAACGATCAGGCCCTGGCCGACATCAAGGCCGGCAAGACCGACGTCGTGACCAACGAGAAGGTCGACCGCATCAACGCTGATATCACTGCGGCGGCCGAGAAGGTCTCCGCCGCGACCGCCAGCATCAAGGCCTTCGAGAAGGACATCGACGAACTGTCGAAGAAGATCGCCGCGATGCAGACCGGCGCGGGCACCGCGGCCAAGGCCGATCCCCGGATGGCCAACGCGCACGCCGCGGAATACTGCGAGAAGTTCTCCGCCTATTTCCGCAACGGCGAACGGGCGCTGGATGGCGGTGAGCGGGCGCTCCGCGACCTCGGCGTCAAGGCCGCGATGATGAGTTCCTCCGACACGGACGGCGGCTTCACTGTCCGCCCGGAGATGGAGACGGCCATCGACGAGACCCTCAAGGAAGTCTCGCCCATGCGCCAGATCTGCACCATCCGGCCGATCAGCGCCACCAGCTACAAGAAGCTGGTGAATCAGCACGGCACCGCGTCCGGCTGGGTGGGCGAGGGCGACAGCCGGCCGCAGACCGCCGGCGCGAACCTCTCCGAGATCGAGTTCCCGGCCATGGAACTCTACGCCATGCCGGCGGCGAGCCAGACCCTGCTGGACGACTCCTTCGTGGACATCGGCTCGTGGCTGGCGTCCGAGGTGGAGCTGGAATTCGCCGCGCAGGAAGGCAGCGCCTTCGTGGCCGGTGACGGCGTGAAGAAGCCGCGAGGGTTCATCGGCGGCTACACGCCGGTCGCCGACGCCTCGTATGCCTGGGGCAAGGTCGGCTACGTCGCCACCGGCGGCGCCGGAGACTGGGCTGCGACGGACAAGGCCAACGCCCTGATCGACCTCTACACCGCGCCCAAGACTGCCTACCAGCAGAACGGCACCTTCGTCATGAACCGCAAGACGCTCGGTGCCGTGCGGAAGCTGAAGGACGGTCAGGGCAATTACCTCGTCAACGTGTCCTTCCGGGCCGACGGCGCGGTGATGGAAGTCCTCGGGCGCCCCGTCGTCGAGATGCCCGACATGCCGGACATCGCCGCCAACTCCTACTCGATCGCCTTCGGCGACTTCCGCCGCGGCTATCTGATCGTGGACCGCGTCGGCGTGCGCGTGCTTCGCGACCCCTACACCGCCAAGCCCTATGTGCTGTTCTACACCACCAAGCGCGTCGGCGGCGGCATCCAGAATTTCGAGGCCATCAAGCTGCTGAAGTTCGCCGCGAACTGAATGGAGGCGGCCTCGCGCCGCCTCTCCTCCCCATCTTCGTGAAGGAGCGCCACCATGCGCGATATCAAGTCCTCTCAGGATGTGCAGCCGAGCCTGCACCCCGCCGCCCGCACCAACGGCACTGCCACCGGCTCGACCGTCGATCTCCAGGGCTTCAACGGCGCGATGCTGGTGTTCAGTGCCGGAGCCTGGACCGATGGCAGCCATACCCCGGCCCTGCATGAGTCCGACGACGGCACCACCTTCATCGCCGTCGGCACCGCCGATCTCCTGGGCACCCTGACCGCCGTCAGCGGCACCGCCCAGCAGAACGCGGTCCAGCGTCAGGGATACATCGGCAACAAGCGCTATCTGCGCGCGATGCAGGTGACCGCCACGGCGACGACGGGCGCGCTGACGTCCGCCGCCATCGTTCGCGGCCGGCCGAACGTGGCGCCGGTCGCCTGAGGCGTGGATCGCCTCCTCATCATCCGGTACGGCGGGTTCGGCGACGCTCTCCAGGCGGCGTCGATCCTGCCGCACCTCAAGGGGCGCGGGTTCCACATCACCTGGGACACGTCTGAGCAGGGATTCGAAGTTCTTCGCTCCGACCGCCTCATTGACGCTCTGCTGATCACGCCGGCGGGGTCCGTTCCGGAAGAAGCACTGCCGGAATATTGGAACGCTCGGTCGAATGGGTTCAACCAGGTGATCAACCTGTGCGAATCCGTCGAGAACGACAGCCTGCTGTTGCCCACGCGGCTCGGCTTCTATCACGACGACGCCACCCGCCGACGGCTCTACGGCGATGTGAACTATGTGGAGCGGATTCATGCCGTCGCAGGTGTGGCTGGCCCGTTCCTCCCGCGCTATTGCGCTTCCGACGACGAACTGCGCGCGGCCGCCGGTTCTGTCGCCGGCGCGCCTGCTGTGGTCCTGTGTTTGGCCGGATCGGCCGAATACAAGGTTTGGCCGCATGCCGGGTCGTTCGCGTGCCGGCTACTGGAAGCGACGGGCGCAAGGCTGTTCCTCGCCGGCGGAATCCGGGATGCCCATCTGGCTCAAGCCGTGCTGTCCTTGGTGGGCGATGCCCGCCCGGGCGATCTCGGTCGAGTTGTCGATCTGACCTCGGCGCCGATCCGCCAGACACTGGCGATAAGCAGCTTGGCGGCTGCCGTGGTCGGCCCCGAAACCGGCATCACGAATGCCGTGGCCGGCTTCTCGAACCGCAAGGTTGTGCTGCTGTCGCATTCATCGCCCAGGAACCTCACTGCCCATTGGCGGAACACGGTGGCTATCGAGCCCAGTGTCGCGTGCCACCCCTGTCATCGCCTGCACCAGACCACCAAGTTCTGCCCGCGCGGGCCGTCAGGGTTCGCGGCGTGTGCGGATGCCGTGCAGCCCGAAGACGTGCTCGTCCACGTCGTCATCGCCCTGGAGACAGCCCCATGACCGAGATGAAGACGGTGGTCGTGACGCAGCGCTTCCTCGGCGTGCGGGATGGGAGAGTCCATCCCGAATGGATCGAACTGGGGGAGATCGTCTCCGGCGACCTGGCGGTGGCCGCAGAGCACGGCGGTTGGACCGGCGATGCACCGACGCGTGGCGCCACGGCGGAACCTGGAGCACCGGAGGGCGATGATCTGGTGGTCAAGCATGCCGGCGGCGGCCGCTGGTGGCTGGTGCGCGGCGAGGATCGTGTGAAGGGGCCATTTGCCAGCAAGGCAGAGGCGGAAGCGGCGCGATGATCACGGATCTGCGCATCACCCAGGCCGCGCCAGACCGCGGGTTGTTGTCGATCGAGGAACTGCGCGCGGCCGCTAGCGTCTCGGACAGCACGCAGGATGCGAGCCTGTTGAGGACCGGACTGGCCGTGGCCGACACGATCAGCGGTTGGTGTTGCGTCGCCGGAGCCGGCATCGCGGCGCCAACCCTGCGCCAGGAGACCCTCGCGCAGACGTTCTGGCCGAAATGCGCGGTTGAAAGCCTGATCCTGGCGCGTCGCTTCCTCGGCACCGTCAGCGTCGTCGAGAACGGCGCGACGCTCAATGCTGCGGATTTCTTCGCCAACGAGCGGGCGGGCGTCCTGACCCGGCTGAACAATGGCTCTCCGTGCCGGTGGCAATCTGGCATCGTGGTGGTGACCTATCAGGCCGGCTTTGCCGACGTGCCCACCGATCTCGCCGAGGTGGCAGCCGAGATGGTCTCCCGGCGTAGCGGCACCGCGCGCGATCCCATGCTGAAGCGGGAACGGGTGGACGTCGCCGGGATCGAGCAGGTCGAGCGCGAATATTGGGTTGATGCGGCTGCCGCGGTCGATATCACCCCGGACATGGCCGATGTGCTCGGCCGATACAAAACGATCCAGGTGGGCTGATGCGCCTCGATGACACCCCCGCTGGCATGATTGCCCGGCTGGATGCGGCGCTGGGGCGGCGGGGGCAGGGGATCACGCTCAAGCGGATGTCCGGCGCCGGCCAGGCGCGCACGTCCGTCGACGTCGACTGTCGGGCCTTCGTGCGTGATTTCGACCCCTCCGAACTGATCAACGGCATGGTGCAGGGCACCTCGGAGGTCGTCATCTCACCCAGCGAAATCATCGTCGCCGCATGGGAGAGCGGTCGGCCAGCCGGCCAGGATGCGAACGTGCCCATGGCCGGCAACATGGTGACGATTCGGGGTAAGGACCGCCGCGTGATGGCTGCGGAGCCCTTCTACGCGAACGACACGCTGGTGCGGATCAGAATGGCGGTGGAAGGCTGATGGCCGTCACCTTCAAGATCGACCCCATCGGTCGGGACGAGATCCTATTTCTGAGCCAGGACATGACCCCGCAGTCCCGCAGCCAGGCGCTGGCCGATTTTGCCCGCCAGAACCTCTCTGAGGCCCTGGCCAGCAACACGGCGGCCTTGGGCTGGACGCCAACCTACGACACATTCGTGGACGGCCGCCCAGGCGCATCTGAGGAGCAGGTGCAGCCGGACGGCGAGATCGTCTACGAGTTCCATCTGATGAACGAGATGTTTGAGTGGATCGGCGAGATGCTGGTCACCCACTCACCGTCTCGCACCGGCCGGTACCAGGACTCCTTCGTGTTCACCGCAGACGGGACAGTCGTCGCGCCGGGGGCGCCACTGCCGGAGGCCGAGGAATACGTGTTCACGAACGTCCAGCCCTATGCCCGCAAGATCGAGCGTGGGCTGTCCGATCAGACGCCGGATGGCGTGTTCCATGTCGTCGCGGCGATGGCGCAGGGCCGGTTCGGCAATCTGGCCCGGATTCACTTCGGCTACCGAACCCCGCTCTTCGGTGCAATCGAGGAATGGGCCTCACGCACGTCGATGGAAAGCCCGTACCGCCGGGGCGCGCAGCGGGATGAATGGCTGCGCCGGCAGCCGGCGATCGTCATTACGAGGTGAGCCATGTCGATGACCCTGGACGAGGCCTTGGCGGCGCACGGCGGCGCTGTGCAGCGCGTGCGTGCGCTCGAGGAGGAACTGCGCCACGCCCAGCCCGCCACCAAGGCGGACATCGACGCTATCCTGGCCTCGCTGGCTGACCTGAAGGTATTGGTTCGAGCGAGCACCGCGCCCATCGTCCAGTCGTCGGAGGTGCTTGCATTCGAGTTGGCTGAACACCGGCGCTCCCTTCCGGCCATCGCCGTGCGTGCAGTGCATGAGGCGCGCCGCAACAACCACTGGCTTCGCTGATGGCCTCGGGCGCCGTCAAGGCCGCCGTCCGGGCGCGCCTGGCCGATAATTGGACCCGCTGCGAGGTCTTCTACCCCAACGGGCCCGAGGCCGAGGTGCCTACCGGAGGCACGGAGTTCCTATCCGTGCAGTTCCCTGTGTCCAGCGAGAAGCAGATCACCGTCGGAACTCCTGGCGACAACGTGTTTCGAGAGGAGGGCGGCATCCGCTTCGTCCTCTCGATCCCGCGCGACGCCGGCACCGAGGAATATGACCCCTGGATGGACGAGCTGGCGGCGCTGTTCCGAGGCAAGCAGTTCGGCGTCGTCACCACCTACGCCCCGTCATCGGCCGTTCTCGACGACCGGAACGCCGATGGCGCCTATTTCAAGCTGGCCATAGCGGTCCCGTACTACGCGGACCTCTTCGCCTGACCTCGATCCCGCTCATGCGGGCCGCCCACATGCTCCTTGGGCAAGAGCAGCCGCCAACTTCGAGATGAAGTCGGCATTCCCAGCCGGATCACGGTGCGCGGCCTCGCCGCCACCGACCCCCAGCGTCGCGATGACGCCGGCCTTCCCAGATGGAGCCCCCTATTATGGCTTTGCAGAGCACCAACCGCGTGCGCGTCGGGCGCGTGCGCGAAACGACCTATGGCGTCGTTCCCACCTCGCCGGTCTTCAAGGCCCAGCGCCTCACCTCCAACGCCCTCGCCGGGAACCCGCAGACCACGGTCTCGAATGAGATCCGGTCCGACCGCCAGGTCACGGACCTGATCCTCACCGGCGTGCAGGCCGGAGGCAATCAGGCCGGCGAGCTCTCCTTCTCGGCTGCCGACGATGACTTTGAGGAGGCCCTGCAGGGCACGTGGCTCAACAAGCCCTCGGTCACCGTTCTCACCGCCGACACCGAGATTTCCGACGTCTCGGCGACCACGCTCACGGTCGCCTCCGGCGGTGCCGCCTTCAAGGCCGGCCATATCTGCCTCCTGTCGGGCTTCCCCACCCCCGCGAACAACAAGCTTGCCCGAGTGGCAAGCGCCACTGCCACGTCCGTGGTGTTTCCCGCGTCGACATTCCTGCCGGAAACCGCGCCGATTCCGGTCGGCGCCGTCCTTCGCTCGGTGGGCTTCGAAGGCGCCTCTGGCGACATCGTCGCGACCGTCACCGGCGGGAATGCGCTCACGTCGACCGTGCTCGACTTCACCACGCTCGGGCTCAACAAGGGAGAATGGGTGAAGATCGGCGGCGGTTCGGCGGCGGCGAGCTTCGCCACGGCCGCGAACAATGGTTGGGCCCGCGTCTCGGACATCTCGGCGAACCGGCTGTCCCTCGGCATCGTCCCGTCGGGCTGGTCGGCGGACACGGGCACCGGCAAAGCGCTCCAGGTCTTCGCCGGCGACTTCCTGACGAACGGCACGAACCTCATCTCCAGCGCTTTCGAGCGGCAGTATCTCGACCACAGCCCGGTCACCTACGAATACCTGACCGGCCAGTGCATCGACCAACTCTCGATGTCGGTCCAGCAGCAGGCGATCGTCACCTATGAGGTGACCTGGCTTGGCTCCAACGCGACGACCGCGACGACCCGGGCGAGCGGCGCCAGCGACCTTGCGGCTCCGGCCAAGCAGGTCCTCAACGCATCTGCCGATGTGGGGCGGATCGCCTTCGATGGGTCCGCCATCACCGGCCCGAACTACGTGATGAGCGCGAATTTCTCCATCAACAACAACCTGCGTCGCCAGAACGCGGTCGGGAGCATCGCGGCCATCGGCGTCGGCAACGGCGAGTTCAGCGTCACCGGCACCCTGGAGACCTATTTCGGGGACGCGAGCATCCTCGCGAAGATCATGGGCAACAGTCTGACGTCCTTCGATCTCCGCGTGGGCCGCACCGATGGCGGGAAGGAGAAACTCGCCTTCGACTTCCCCGCGATCAAGCTGTCTTCGGGCTCGCCGAGCGTGTCCGGCAAGAATGCCGACGTGACCATCTCCGCCGGCTTCCAGGCGATCATGGATCCGGTCCTCGGCTACACCATGTCGGTCGGGCGTCTCTGGTACACGCCCTGATCGTCCAGTCATCGCCGGCGGAGGGCGTCTCCTCCGCATCCTCCACATGGCATGGGTGATTTATGGACGTTGCGAAGCTGAAGATGGTCGGAAACCGCGTGCTCAATGGCGCCTGGGTCAAGGACATCCCGCTGGATGGCTGCGATGACCTGGCGCTCAAGGTGCGTGGGCGGGACAATGTGGATGCGCGCCGCCTGCGCACGCGGTTGGTCGAGGAACTGAGCCTCCCAGCCGGTGCGGACATCCCGCTCGAGGATCTCGACCGCATCGGCATCGAAGTCATCGCAGGGGCGATCCTTGTCGACTGGAACCTCACCACCGAAGGCGCGGCGCTGCCCTGCACCCCGGAAGTCGTGCGCGAGCTTCTGGCTGATCCGGACTGCGGCCGCATGCTCGCGGAAGCCGCGCTCTACGCCTCGGCTGTGGTCGCGCGGACTGGCGCGGAGTCCTTCGAGGACGCGGCAAAAAACTCCGAGACGCCCTGATCTGGCAACTGGATTGGGGCGGCAAGGCCGACGCCATCCTCCGGGCCGCCGGCCCGGAGGGCAAAAACCTGCCGTTCATGCAGGACCGGGTGATGCCTGATCCGCGGCACTCCTTGGTGTGGAGCGCCTTCTTCGACCTCTGCGGCGACCGGCCCGCCGGGATGGGCTTCGTGGGCCAGATCCCGTTCTCAGCGATCGACCGCTACGCCGCCCGCTACGGCATCACCGACATCGATGAATTCGAGACGTTCCAGTCGCTCCTGCGGGTGATGGACGCCGCCTACGTGCGGCGCGCTGCGGAACAGATCGAAGCCGCATCCCGCCGCCGATAGGACAATCATGCCCTCTGTCGAGCTGATCAAACGCATCCGCACCGTCGCCACGACGGAGGGCATGGACAAGCTCGTGGCGGAGCTGCGTTCGGCGGCCAATGCCAACACGCGGTTCGCCGAGTCCGGCAACGTCGTCTCCTTGGCGACGGCTAAGCTCGGACGGGAGCAGTTGTCGGCCGCCAAGGCGATCGAGAGCACCGAGAAGCGCGTCGATGCCCAAGTCAGGAATCTCATTGCCTATCGGCGCGAGGTGGCCAACGTCGCGCTTGCCCTGCAGGAAGGCATTCGCACACAGGAGGAAGCCAACCGCATCCTGGATCTCGCCGCGATCAAGTATCACCAGGTCGGCGAAGCGCAGGATTTCCTGATCCAGAAGCAGGAGGATCTTGAGCGGCGGGCCCGTGCACTGCGCGAAGCATTGGACCCCGTGTATGCCGCGCAGAATAGGTTCAATGCTGCAATCAACGAGGCCGAGGACCTCTATACAGCAGGTGCAATAGCTGTAGGTGTATATGAGGAAGCGACCCGTCGCGCGGCGCAGACTCTTCGCGAGGCGCAGGTTGGTATCGTTCAGGCTGCGAAGCAGCAGAATGATGCGGCACAGACTGCCTTCAACACGTCATTCGGTGTGCGAGACGACTTCGATAGCAAGAAGCGCGAAGCGGACATTGCCGCCTATGGACAGGCCCTGAATGCCACCAGGGCCGAGTTCGACCCGCTTTTCGCAGCACAACTGAAATATCGCGGCCAGCTCGATCGCCTGAGCAGTGCTCTGCGGTCTGGAGGGATCGACCAACAGGTCTATTCAGCCAGGCTGAAAGAAACCAAGGCGGCCTTCGTCGAGACCATGGCCTCGATGGACAGGATCAGCGCCTCCACGCGCAGCGCGCGAGAGGCGGCGGCGCAGGCTGCTGCCGGAGCGGCATCGCAGGCGACCCTCACCGAGCGCGTGCGAGCCTTCGCGTTGGCCGCCGACCCAGCCTTGGCATCTCAAGAGAAGCTAAATGCCGCACTGGCGGAGGCTGAAGATCTCTACACCTCAGGTGCTATTTCGTTCGATCTGTATTCCCTCGGTGTCGCCAGGGCACGGGGCGAAATCGATCGAACTGGCGAGTCCGTTCGAAAGCTCGCTGACGCTCAGGCGGACCTGGAGCGCAGGGCTGTTTCGCTGCGTGAATCGCTGGATCCGGCTTATGCGGCGCAGAACGACTTCGGCGCCGCCGTCCGGGAAGCACAGGATCTCTACACTTCAGGCGCCATTTCGATTGACGTCTACAACGAGGCGATCAAGCGCGCTGGACGATCGCTGCGCGCGGCGCAGGTTGATGTCGTCCAAGAGGCCAAAGCAAAGGCGGATGCTGCGCAGGTCGCATTCAACACCTCGTTTGGTGTCCGGGACGATTTCGGCAGCGAGAAGCGTGCTGCCGACATCCTCGCCTATGGAGAGGCACTGGACGCGACCAGGGCGAAGTACGATGCCGCGTTCGCTGCGCAGCGCGAATATGACCAGTTCGTCGTCCAGGCAAAGGCGGATCTGGCCGCTGGCGCGATCTCGGAGGACGTCTATCGCACTGCGATCGAGAAGCGCACCATCGCGATGCAGTCGGCCAGCGCGGTGCAGGAAGCCGCAAGCCGCGCCGCGCGCGCCGAAGCCGCCACCTCGGCCCAGGCGAAGTTCAACAGCAGCTTCGGTATCGGCACGAAGGCGACCGACAATGGCGCCACCAATCCAGAGGTGGGCTCGGCCTTCGCTGATCTCAACCGGCTGCGCTTGGAATTCGTCCCGCTGGAGAAGGCTGCGGCGCAATACCAGGACCGCCTGAAGCAGTTGAAGCTGCTCAAGCCGCATATGGACGCCGACGAATACACCGCGGCGCTCCTGCGCGAGGAAGCCGCCTACAAGCGGGTGGTGAAGTCGATCGAGGAGTCTGGCAGCGGAGCCTCGAAGAGCTTCCGGCTGACCGGCTACGAACTCACGAATCTCGCCTACCAGTTCAATGACATGGCAACGATGGCCATGTCTGGTTCGAGTGCGTTCCAGATCGTCGCCACCCAGGGCGGCCAGTTCTACCAGATCCTGGCGGGCAGCCGGGGCGGACTGACCGCCGGCGTTAAGAACCTCGGCAACGTCATGGCTGGCCTTCTGACGCCCACGCGCTTGGCCGGGGGGGGCACTCGCCGGCGTCAGTCTCGCCGCCGTCATGGCCTATCGTGATTGGAGCACGACGTGGAACGCGCTCGATAATTCTCTCCAGGGGCTGGGCAAGACCACCCGGGCGAGCGTTCATGATCTTGAGGATTTCGCCACGGCCGGCGCGCGCGCGGCGCGCACTACGGTCTCCTCGGCCATGGAAATGGCAGCGGCATATGCGGCGACCGGCAGGACCGGCCGCGAAAACTTTACCGACCTGATCGCGGTCACGAACAACTACGCGACACTGACCGGGAAATCAGCGGCCGACGCGGCGAAGCGGTTGGCCGCTGCCCTGGCCGATCCTGCTGCCGGTGCGGAGGATCTGGACAAGGAGCTCAACTTCCTCAGCCAGTCGGAACTTGATCTGATCAAGTCGACCGCTGCGGCCGGCAAGATCGTCGAGGCGCAGCGGCTGATCATCGTCGCTCTCAATCGTGATCTGCCCGATGCCAACCGCAATCTCACGTGGTTCGGCGACAAGTGGCTCATCATCGCGAACAATGCCAGCCAGGCCTACGCGAGCCTCGGCAAGGCGCTCGGATTGGTGGTCACGAAGCCGGACATCGATACGCAGATCGGGGAAGCCGAGAAGCGTCTGGCGAATGCCAAGAATCTTGCCGAGAGCGGCAGCTCCAAGCTCTATCGCGATCAGGGCGCATCGCTGGCCGCGCAGGCCGAGCGGGAACTGATCGAACTGCGCAAGCAGCGGACCGAGGCGACCGAAAGGGCGGCCAGGGCGGAGAAGGATCTCCAGGAGAAGAAGGGCGCAGCGATCGCTGAGTCACGCGATCCGCGGATCGCCGACCTCCGGAAGATTGAGGAGAATATCACCACCGTCAACCGCGCGTTGGACAAGGCCGAAGCCGACCAGTTCGAGAAAATGTGGTCCGCCGATGCGGGAGTGTCGGAAGCGTCCAGACGGGTTGATACCTACAAGGAAGCGCTGAGCGGGCTGGTGAACCAGCGCAACGCGCTCGTCGGTTCCGACGCCAACCTGATCTCCTATTCCGAGCAGCTTACGCGCCGACGGGAACTCGAACTTGCCGTGACCCGTGCGCAGACCTCGGAGGAGAAAAGCCGGGCCCAGGCTGCTCTGAAAGCGGCCGACGCGGCGGCCAGCGGTGCGGGCGACGAACAGGTCAACGCAATCAAGACTGACGCGTTGCTCAAGTCCCAGGCCGAGACCTATGCGCAGTTGGCGATGGCGCAGAAGGAGCGCATGCGCAGCGCCGGAGAGGCTGTCACCGCCCAGGAGTTGGAGGCGCAACTCGTCGGAAAGACGGCCGGCGAGGCAGCAGTCCTGCGCGCCAACTACCGAGATTATGTCGATCTCCAGAGAGAGGCGGCGCTGGCCGGCACCGGCTTCGATGCCGCCAAGTACGAGGCCTTGAAACGCCAGAACGAGGCGCTGCGCGAGCAGGTTGACCTCACCGCGAAGTTGACCCTGCGCGACCAGGCGCAGTTCGACATCGACCAATTGGGCCGGACGAAGACAGACCAGACCATTGCGTCGGCACTGCGCTCCGCCGGCCAGCCCGTGGACCTCTCGTCCTACGAGGCCGGGCTGATGCGGGCGCGGGAGACGTTGACCGGCCTCAAGGATACGTCCCGAGACGTCTTCAACAGCATCATCACGGACATCCGCAATGGCGCTTCTGCCGGTGAGATCTTCGGCAACGTGCTGAACAAGGTCGCGGACAAACTACAAGATCTGGCGGTCGATCAACTCACGTCGGGGCTGTTCGGCAATAGCAAGTCGGGCAGCAGCGGACTGTTGGGCTCGTTCCTTGGCGCTTTCACCGGAGGCGGTTCTGGATCGGCTGCGGTCAACGTCGTGGGCGGGGCCGGAGCGATGGCGGTGCCCACGTTCTTCGCCGATGGCGGTCCGATCCGCGGGCCCGGAACCGGGCGTTCGGACAGCATTCTCGCCTGGGTCTCGAACGGCGAATACATCGTCAACGCTGCTGCGGCTTCCCGCAATCGCTCGACCCTCGACATGATCAACTACGCGCCGCACTTCGCCTCGGGCGGAAGCGTCAACGGAGGCGTTGTTCAGTCGTCTTCCGGGGAGCCGAGCGTCGCTTTCGGCGATACCCAGATCATCGTCCAGGGGAACGCAGACCAGGACGCGATCAACCAGATCCGCCTTGAGCTGGCCGAGCACAGGAGGCTGATGCCGTCTGTCGCCGTGAGTGCCGTCGCCCAGGCCCGCAAGAACCGCATGCCGGGGGTTTGAACCATGGCGATCACCTATCCCCGCGTCTATCCGTTCAGCGTCGCTGCCATCGCGGCCCCGTTGGTCTTCACCCCGTCCCGCGCGCAGAACACCACCCGCACGCGGGGCGGAGCCGTGCAGACGGCGGAGCGCGGACGCTCGCTATGGAGCATCGACGCGAAGACGACCATCCTCAATCCGGCGCAGTTCGAGGAGATGCAGGCCTGGTTCGATAGCCTCCGTGGCGGGCTGAACACCTTCATCTTCTACGACCCTGCCCGCGCACGTCCGCGGGCCTATCCGGGCGTCGGATGGTCCGGCGTGACCCGGCATAGCGGGCTGCCGTTCACCGGGAACTGCACCCTTCAGTCCGCTTCCGGCTACACCGTGCAGCTCAGCGACCTGCCGACATCATACGTGCTCTCCGCCGGCGACATGCTCTGCTGGCTGTGGGGCTCGACGCGGACGTTGCACCGTGCCGTGGAGACGGTCACCGCGGTCAACGGCGCGCTCACCGTGCAGGTGGAGCCTGACGTGCCTCCAGGCAGCCCCACGTTCGCGCAAGTGGCCCTGGAGACGGCCCACGCCGTGTTCCGGCTGGTGGACCCGTTCCCCGCGCCGCCGCGCGTCACCTACGGCGGCGACCAGATCGCGTTCAAGGCGATGCAGGCACTCTACTGATGGCACGTGCATTCGGTGCTGCGACGCTGGCTCTGCTCGACGGGCCGGCGCTGGTGGACCGCGACCTGGCGGTCATCGCCATGCCCGAGGGTACCTATGGCTTCTGGAGCGACGTCTACAGCGCGCAGTTTCCGGGATATTGGCCCGGCGTGACGTTCACTGGATCCGGGTCTCTGATCTCGATCACGCCGGTCATCCAGTCCCTCGCCGACGGCGTCCAGTCGATGACCGCGACGCTCTCCGGGCTGGCGAGCGACGTGCTGGTGACCATCGGCGAATACAACCTCCATCGCGCGAAGGTGCAGGTCGCCCGCGCGCTCTATGACCCCACCAGCCGGTCACTGGTGGCGGTGCACACCGTCTTTCGCGGCTTCGTCGATCGCGACGAGGTGCGCGAGAGCAGCGGGGAGGCGACGTTCGTCCTGGAATGCGTCTCCCGCGCCCGCGAGCTGGACCGGGCGACGAACCGCAAGCGGACGCACGCCGACCAGCAGCGGACCTATGGCGGCGACCAGGGCTTCGCCTTCACGACGAAAACAGCGAGCACCAAGCTGGTGATGGGGCGATGAGAGCGCGCGTCGAAAACTGGCATGCCCGCCTGACCGCGGTCATCGCCCGGTATGAATGCCTGCCCTTCGCCTGGGGGACTTCGGACTGCCTCACGTTCGCCGCCGACGCGGTCGAGGCCATCACCGGCAGGGCGTTCGATCGCCCGTCCTATAGCACGGCGGCGCAGGCCCGGCGCGTGATGCGGAACATGGGCGCCGCGGATGCCGGTGACGTGATCGCCTGCTTTTTCGACGAGATCGCGCCGGCCATGGCCCATGTCGGCGACCTCGCCGTGGTGGTGGACGAGGAGGGCCGCCGGGCCGGCGCCGTGTGCCTCGGCGACCAAGCCATTGCCAAGTCGAGCTTCGGTCTCGCCCGCGTGCCCCGCACGTCCATGCTCCGAGCATTTGCGATCTGAGAATGCGCCTCCTGCTGCTGATCACCGCCGCGCTCGTCATGGCGGCCGGGCCGGCGTGCGCCGATCCCATCTCCACGGCCCTTGTCGCCGGCGTGACCGCGCTGGGGACCGCCGGAACGGTCGGCGGCGCCATCGGCACTTTCTTGGTCAATACCGCTCTCGCGACGGGCTTTTCGTACCTCGCCCGGGCGGTGATGCCGAAGTCGTCGACCAAGGCTAGCGCGTCCACCAGCCAGCAGACGCTGAACCTGACGATCAACGCGGATCTGCCGCGCCAGCTCGTCCTGGGGGCCCGCGCCGTCGGCGGGTCGCTGCACTATTTCTGCAAGTTCGGGCCGCAGAACGAAAACGTCGACCTGATCATCGTGCTCGCTGATCACGAGATCGCCAGCCTGGAGAAGCTGTGGGTCAACGGCATCGGCGTGTCGATGCACATCGACGAGAACGGCTACCAGGACGTCCCGGAATTTCACGACAAGTACGGCATCTCGATGCTGTCGTTCCGGCTCTACAAAGGCACGCCCGGGCAGCCGGCCGATGCCGAGGTGATCGGAGATTCCGGTGGCCAGTGGACGTCCGGCCACACGCTGAGCGGCTGCGCATACGTCAAGGTCCGCCTCGTCTTCAATCCCGACGTCTGGGGCGGCGAGCTGCCGACCTTCCTGTGGCTGGTCCGGGGCGCGAAGCTCTACGATCCGCGCAAGGACAGCACCATGCCGGGCGGCTTCGGCGCGCACCGCTGGGGCAGCCCCGAGACCTATGAGTTCGCCGACAGCCTGGAGCTGTGCCGCTACAACTACCTGTGCGGCATCTACAACAACGGCGACAGGTGGTTCGGCGTCGGCCTCGCCGCCGATGAGATCGACACGGCGAAGTCCATCGCGGCGATGAACGCCTGCGAGGAGATGGTGCTGTGCCGGGACGGCACCTATGAGCCGCGCTATCGCTGCGCCGCCGTCATCGACGCCGACGAGGACCACGCCAGCGTCCTGGCCAAGTTCTCGACCGCCTGCGCCGGCAGCATGCCGGACCTCTCCGGCATGTACGCGCTCCAGCCCGGCGTGGCGCAGATCCCGGTCATCGGCTTCACCGACGCTGACCTGATCGATGGCGCCGACCTCACCGGCTCGCGATACCAATCCCTTGGGGACGTCGCGAACGAGGTGACCGGGACCTGGGCGGACGTCACCGCGCTCTACCAGAGCGGCTCGGTCCCCACCCGCTTCAGCTATGACGACGAGGCTCTCGACGGCGGATACCGCCGGTCGGCGGCCTATGACCTCTCGTTCATCTATTCGCAGTCGCAGGGCCAGCGCTGCCTGGAAATCTACCGCCGGCTGGCGCGCCGCCAGATCACCCACACGCTCACCCTCCGGCGCCGCTACGCGGTCCTGGAGGCCGGCGACTGGATCACGTGGACGTCCGATAAGTTCGGCTATGTGGACGGCGTGTTTCGCGTCGAGGCGCTGACGCTGAACGACGACTGGACCGTGACGCTTCAGATCCGCCAGATCGACGATGCGGTCTATGCCTGGAGCGTGGCGGACGAACTGGACCCGGCCAATCCGACCAGCCTGCCGTCCGCCGGGCCGCCGGCCGATATCGTGGTCAACGTCCAGGTGGCCACCGCCCAGGTCAATTCCGTCGATGGCACGCAGGTGCCGGGCATCCGCGTGACCTGGAACCCGATCACCGATCCCACTGTCTATGGCCTGGTGATCGAGTATCGCCGGGTCGGCGATGCGCCGTGGCAGACCTATGTGGCGGGCGAGACGCAGGTGCGCGAGGGCACGGCGACCATCACCGCCGGCATCGTCGGCGGCGATTTCTACCAGGTGCGCATCACGGCGCTCACGTCGCCGCGCCGCGTGGTGGACGTGTCCGCCATCGCCACCACCTCCAGCAACACGGTGGAGGTGATCGTCAACCGCGCCTTGGTTTCCGCTGTCGCGGAGGCGGTGCAGCCGGGCTCGATCACCAATGACGCGCTCGCCGCGCTGACCCGCCAGCAGTTCGACAAGGCGGTGATGGACCTGGACGCGGCCACCGTCGCCATGGTCGTGCAGATGGTGGATGACGACGCGCGGCTGTCCCTCCTCTCCAGGGCGACCGGCAAGCTGAGCGCGGACGTGGCGGCTGGCCTCAACCCGCTTTCGGCCGGTATCGAGCGCATCGACCAGGTCCAGGCCGCGATGGAACTGGCCATCGCGCAGACGCAGACCACGCTCGATGCTCAGATCGCCGGCGTCGCCACCGAACTGACCATCGAGGAGAGCGCACGCGCCTCGGCGGACAATGCGCTGACGACGCAGATCACCACCGCCTCGGCGCAACTGGGCGATGCCATCGCCGTGGTGCAGGACCAGATCGAGGCCATCGCCACGGCATCCGAGACCACGGCGCGGGACACCTATGCCCTCTCCGTCGTGGACCTCCAGAACGCCGATGACGCCGCCGTGGCCGCGTTCGTCGAGGCCGTGGCGCGCGGCGCCGGCGATGCGGAGCTGCGGCAGGTGGCGCAGTTCAATTCGGCGGGCATCCAGGAGGTGCGCACTGCCACCGTCGCCAACGGTGCGGCCATCGCCACCATCCAGACCAACCTGACGGCCGAAACCTCGGCGCGGCAGGCGGCGATCCAGACCGTGCAGCAGGCCCGCGCCGACGGCGACGCGGCGGTGGCTTCGCAGATGACGGCCCTGGTGGCGCAGGAGACCGCCGCCCGGGGCGCGGCCATCCTCACCGAGACCTCCGCCCGCGTCGCCGGGGACAATGCCAGTGCCGCTGCGATCAGCACGCTGGTAACGCAGGTCAACGCCAACACGGCGGCAATCAGCACCGAGACGACGGCACGCACGAACGCGGACAGCGGCTTGTCGTCCAGCATCACCACGGCGCTGGCGCGGGCGAATGGCGCGTCGGCGACAGGCCAGTTCGGCATCGTGGCCACCGCCGGCGATCTCGGCGCGGCGGTGAGCTATAGCGTGATGCTTCAGGCCGGCTCCGTTTGGGGCGGCATGCGCTTTGACGTCATGTCGGGAGGGAGCTCGCGCATCCTGCTTCATTCGGGGTCGTTCCAACTCTGGGATGCATCGTCGGGATTTATAACCCCTGCGTTCGACTATTCCGGCGGGTATTTCGCGCTCAATGGCAACGTGCGGGTGAACGGAAACCTTGTTGTCACTGGATCAATCTCGTCCGCTCAGATCAGCGAAGGCGCGAACCTCGGCGCGCAAGGTATTGCTGCCGCATCTCAGAACTTCTCCACCGGCGCGACCGACTGGTTTTATGTCGGATCAGAAATCGTCCTGAACACGCCGACAAAGGGCGGGTACACCTATCCTATGGTGCATCTGCGATGGGCCAGCTCGGTCACAAGTCTCGGGGGTAGCTCTGGAAGCTTTGCCCAGGGAAGCTACTCATTCAGAATCTTGTGCAACGGCGTTGTTGTCTATGAAGTTGATCCCGTTGTCTCGTACAGCGTTGGACCGTCTACTGGTGCCGGTCAGGGCGCGACTGACTTCTTCTACATGTCCACGGCCGGGACGCAGATGTATTTCCAGCTTCAATTTAAGCACAATATGTCGAGTGTCGGCGGAGCGGTCGGAAATCTATTTTTGAAGGTTGCTGCGTCTGCCTACGGTAGATGAAGGTGGAGGCAATATGGAAATACATGCTGATACATCATTCAACCCGCCTCGTCTGATTGGATACGTCGTTATCCTTGATGGCGAAGCGGTTTCGGATGTCACTTACGCCAGCGAGGAGGACGGCATTGTCGTGCGCGCTCAGCGCGACGAGCAAGGCGTGATCCGGGTGCTCGCCGGGCATTACAAGGTGGATGTGCTCAACGGCGCCGTGCAGATCCGCCAGATCGAGGGCGCGGTCGTGAACCCGACCTATCAGGTCGTGGCCCCGCAGTGGCCGGCAACCGAAGGCCCGCCCGCTCCCCCCGCAGAGTGATTCCCTCCGGACTTGGTGGGCTCGCATAGAAGGAGGCGGCCATGCCGCAGATCGACAAATACACCGCCGGCTCGGTGGCCGTCACCAATGGCAGCAGCACCGTCACGGGCACGGCCACAGCGTGGGTGACCAACGGCATCGATTATTCCGTGCTCGCCGGCCATGACATCGTGATCGGCAACTTCATCGCCAAGATCACGGCGGTGAACAGCAACGGCACGCAGCTCACCATCGTGCCGGCCTATACCGGCGCCACGGCGGCGGGCCTCGCCTATGCCATCTATCGCACCAGCTATCTCCAGACGCCGGCCGTCATGGGCGCGGTCCAGTCGGTGCTGGCCAAGGGCGGCAGCACCGCGCCGCTCGCCGCGCTCTACGTGGACAGCGGCGGCATGCGCGCGGCGCTGCGCGACGACGGCTCGGGCAATATCGGCATCTATGCCGGCGGCACCGGCGTCGCCGACGGTTCCATGGTCCAGGCGGCCAAGTACGACCGCGCGGCGGGGCGTTGGAGTTTCAATGGCGCGCTCGGGGTGAGCGGTGGCGACGTGACCTTGACCCGCGACACCGGCGCGCTCTCGTGGCTGTCGTCCGCCGGGCGGGGTTGGCGCGCCTATAACCAGTCGACCGGATCGACCTTCGGTGGACTGTCCTTCCAATACACGTCCGATGCCTTCGCGACCACACTCACCGAAGCGCTGATCCTCCAATCCACGGGCAACGTGCGGGTGATCAACAACCTCGGGGTCAACCAGGCGTCGCCCGCCGCCCGGGTCCACGCGACGGCGGGCAGCTCGACGGGCGTGCGCGTGGATGTGACCGCATCCAGCGGGCCGCCGATCCAGTTCTACAAGTCAGACGGCGCCACGAACCAGAAGTATTGGGACTTCGCTATCAATGCGAATGGAACTGTCGGTACTCTGCGGCTTGTGAGCGACGATTACACCGCGGCGACGCCCGTATTCGATGTGTCCCGCACGGGCATTACCAACGGCGGCGTCTACTACGCCGGCGGGCTGTATCCGAACGCCGACAACTCTCTCCCGCTCGGCAATGCCTCGCTGCGATGGGGCGTCATCTTTTCGGCTACCGGCGCCATCAACACGTCGGACGCGGCCCTGAAGACTGGCCTGGCGCCGGGAGCGGCGCCGCTGCCGATCGCCGACGATGTGCTGGATGCCTGGGGCGACGTCCACGTCGTGGCCTATCGCTTCATCGACGCGGTCGCGGCGAAGGGCGAGGCGGCGGCCCGCATCCATCATGGCTGGATCGCGCAGGAGGTGGAGGCGGCGTTCGCCGCGCGCGGGCTCGACGCGGCGCGCTATGGCTTATTCTGCCGTGACGAGATCACCGCACGCGAGGAGATCGCGACCACCCTGCAGGTGGACGAGACCGACCCGGAAACGGGAGCCGTCGTGACGCGCGCCTATCCCGACAAGGAGATCGTCGAGACACCGGCCGGCGAGAGGCTGGGACTGCGCTATGACGAATGCCTGGTGCTGGAGGCCGCATGGGCGCGCCGTGAGATCGCCCGCCAATCCGCCCGCATTGCTGCCCTGGAGGCGGCCGCCTCTGTCTGAGCGTGAGGCTTGAACGTCACGGTCGGGTGACACCGGATTCTGGTTCGCTTGGACCGATGCCACCCGACCGAAGCGCGTTATGACCCGGAACGCGCGTCGTAAAACTATGCCCTTCGGATCGGTCGAGCAAGAAAATGATCGATTCCGCACATTATTTACCTGTGTAATAAAATCAGCGCCACGCGAAATCCCGATATAGCGAAGACAGTCAGAATAGCTATAAATGGAACTGCTCCCATAGGCATTCTCATGTGCGCCCCCTTAGGCATTTCTAGCGATGAATAGCTTGAGGTTGCCGCCATCGCCATCCCCTGAGACGTACTTTAACCTATCGGAACTGGCTTGCGGAGTCCTAAGCCTGTCCCTCGCACGCCTGTCGGCCGATGGATCTGATCTTCCCCTGAAAATCCGGAGAGCATCATGCCGACCTTCAGCGCCTTGAAGGGCGAATACGCACGTCTGTGGTCTACCATGCAGATCGTCCCCACCAGGGCGGCGGCGGCCGACGCGATGGCCAAGCAGATCATCGCGGGCAAACCCCGTTACTTGGCGGTCACCGCCGCCACGGGGGTGCCCTATCACGTCATCGGTCTCATCCATGCGATGGAGGCGAGCCTCAGCTTCTCCACCCATCTGCACAATGGCGACCCCCTGACCGCCCGCACCAAGCAGGTGCCGAACGGGCGGCCGAGGACGGGCTCGCCGCCGTTCCCGTGGGAGGCGAGCGCGGCGGATGCCCTGCGGTATGACGGGCTCGACACGGTGAAGGAGTGGAGGGCCGAACGCATCGCCTTCGTGCTCGAAGGCTACAACGGGTGGGGCTATCGCAACTTCCACCCCACGGTGCTCTCCCCCTACCTGTGGAGCTTCTCCAGCCACTACAGCAAGGGCAAGTATGGGGCCGATGGCGATTGGGGCGCCGGCCTGGTGTCGCAGCAGTGCGGCGCCATGGTGCTGCTGTCGCGCCTGATCGCCCTGGACCCGAGCATCCAACTCGCGCCTTCGGGCGAGGTCGCGCCCGACATGGACGTGGAAGACCTGCAACTGGCCCTCAACGTCTTCGGCTACGGGCTGGAGCCGGATGGGCGCTACGGCCCGAAGACCGATGCTGCCCTGTCCAACTTCGAATCCCGGCTCGCCGCCTTCAAGGCGCGGCGCGCCGCCTGATCCCGCGCCCGGCCGGGCTCGCCCGGGCACTCTCTCCCCCCACCATTGAGGCTCATCATGTCCAATATCGCGTCTGCCGTCCTCGCGGCGGCTGCGGCTGCTGCCGCGCGTCCCGATGTCCCGCTTGCCGCGGGCGACGTGGCGCCCGTCGCCGCTGCCATCACCGAAGCCATGCCTGCGCCGGCGGGGCTCGAAACTCTGTGGCCGCAGCTCGTGCGCTACGCCATCGCCATGGCCGGCACGGCGCTGGCCGCGCGCGGCCTCGGCGAGGCGGCCGACTGGCAGGCCCTGTCCGGCGCGGTGATCGCCGTCGCCCCCGTGGTCTGGCGTATCGCCGCGACCCTTCTCGCCCGGCGCGCGGTCTGACCTGAAAGGTGGTGGCGGAGATGGCTGACGTGCCCCCTCCCGGTGAGCCGGCCCTGTACGGGATCAAGCTCGCCTATCTGATCGCCGGCGCGGCGGGCGGCATCGTCCGCTCGCTGTCCAAGCCCGGCGGTGGGCTCATCGGGCTCATCTCCGCCACCGTCGCCGGCATGCTGCTGGCCGGTTATCTCTCGCCGGTGGTGGCCGTGCACGCCGCTCGCTGGATGGCGTCGCCCGACCTCACTGCCGCCAGCGTCGAAGGCATGGTCGGCTTCCTGCTCGGCCTGTCCGGCATGACGGGCGTGGAGGTGGTCATTCGCCGGGTGTTCCGCCGCCTGCCGTCGCCACCGAGCGGGGAGGGCCGTTGATGGCCTATTCCCCTCTCCCTGACGATGTGCTCCAGCGGGCCGTGGAACTGCTGGCCACGCACGGCTCCGAGCGCAAGGCCGCCAAGGCGGCGGGCTTGAGCCGGACCACGTTTCAGCACCACGTGCGCTGTGCCGCCGAGTGGGGCCTCATGGGCGCCAGGCCCGTGCTGCACGGCTTTCCCATCAGTTCAGTAGCTCCCCGGAGCGTCCGCCGGCTTCTGCGCCGCGGACAGGATCTTGGTCTGGATCAGGCTGGCGATCTCCAACCATTCCGTGTTCCAAGCCATGGCCGATTGTTGGAGGAAGGCGGCTTCCCTGGACAGCAGGTTGGCCGGGCCGTCCTCGCGGGAGAGGTCCGCCAGCAGGTTGACCTGGGCCTGGATCTCGCCGGCGGTGAACTTCTGCAGATGAGTGGAGACCGCCAGCGGCGTTTCGAACCAGAAGGCCTGCATGGCAGCCAGCGGCCAAGCACTGGGCGTAGCCACCCCCGGCTGGAACTTGCTCCATTGCTCCTGGAAAGAGCGCATACCGTCTTGAAGCGCGGTCGAGAAAGTGGAAGCGTCAGTCATCGCTAGTCCTCCACGCGGTGAGCACAAAGCTTAACACAAGCTGCACACGAAACCTTGCGCGGAATCAAGGGCGCCTCGGGCCGGGCGCTTTAGCAGGCTGTTGAAGAAGTCAGTCCGGCTCGCAGACGAAGCCTGATTCGTCGCCGCTGTGTATGTAGAAATGGCCGATGAGGCGTCCGGCGGTGCCGATTTCCACCCAGCCCCGGCCGCAGATCGGGTCGGTTTCGTCGTGACCTTCCCAGGAGAATTCCGCGCAGGCGGTACCACCCCGTGCACCGTAGCGGACATCTAGCCAGCTCTTGAGGGCGTCGAAGACGATTTCGCCGTCGGTGTCGCCCTCGAAGGTGATGTGGGCGGGCTCGACCAAGTCGAGGTAGTCCCGGTCGGGCCAGGTGTCCATCTCGACGATGCGCCAACGCCCCTTGAAGGCCTTGGCCAGGGCGGACTTGGGCTTCATGCAAGCGCCTCCCCGGCACGCAGCTTTGGTAGCCGCACCAGATTGTAGGCGGCGGCCGTGAAGGCGAAGGCCCAGTCCACCTTGTCCAGCCCGCGCAGCTTGGTCTTGCGCATTCCGGCCACCGTCTTGATCCAGCCAAAAGCTTCCTCGATGCGCTTGCGGATGCGGATGGACGCGGCGTAGCTGGGGCGCCGGGTGGTGCGCTTGTCGATGGCCGAGCGCCGCCGGTTGGTGTTCTGCGCCACATGGGCCGGACGTTCAGCGTGCGCAGTTCCTCGACGATGTCGGCTGCGTCGTAGCCCCGGTCGGCGCCGAGTGTGATGGCGCGGGGGCGGTCGCCCCAAGAACAGTTCGAACACGCCAGCCTGGCGTAGCCGCCAGGACCTTTTCCAGACGCTGTTCCAGGAGCCGTACTCGGCCGGCAGGGCGCGCCAGGAGGTGTTGTGCACGGTGAAATAGTGCATGGCTTCGAGGAACTTGCGGTCATCCCGCCCCTTGTCGCCGCGCCGCGAGCGGCAGGCGCGGAACACCTTAAGCGCCACCGCCCAATCCTCGTCCGTCATCCGCGTCAGCATGGTCGATCTCGCCAAAAGCGGACCCGCTATGAATCACCGAAGCAGGCGGAAGGGAATCCCCCTCCGCTGCGACACCGTCAAATCCGTCCACACTGCCTAGCACTACTTTGGCATTTTACGTCTGAAGCGCGCCCTGCATTGTGGACATCTGAGTGTGTCCGGCTTGAAGATCTGATCCAGGATGGCCTGCCGGATTGCCGGTAGGGTCGGCCGCGGAGGTGGGCCGGAGATCCTTTTTCCCCCCGCTCGCCTGACCAAGGCGTTGGTTCTGAAGGAAGGCGTAGGCGATCATCGTCATCACGGCGTGCCTGTGCAGTCCGCTCCAGGACCGGCCCTCGAAGTGATCGAGCCCGAGTTCCTCCTTCAAC
Organism: Azorhizobium doebereinerae UFLA1-100; assembly: GCF_000473085.1. GTDB lineage: Bacteria > Pseudomonadota > Alphaproteobacteria > Rhizobiales > Xanthobacteraceae > Azorhizobium > Azorhizobium doebereinerae. The sequence continues at coordinate 18 of NZ_AXBA01000002.1, read as the reverse complement.
TGCTGGTGGGCCTGCTCG
>NZ_AXBA01000001.1 GCF_000473085.1 Azorhizobium doebereinerae UFLA1-100 | reverse complement strand
CAGCGGCTGAAGCGACGGAAGACGGTGTTCCATTCTCCAAACAGCTCCGGCAGATCGCGCCAAGGCGAGCCGGTGCGCACGATCCACAGCACCGCCTCGATGAACATACGATTGTCCCGGCCCGAAGAGCCGCGCGTCCGCTCGTCGCCGATGATGTGCGGCGCTATCCGCGCCCACTGCTCATCCCCAAGCACCAGTCGATCAAGAACACCCATCGCTGCCTCATCAAAGGCAGCTTTGAATCACAGATCATTCAGCCCGGGAACCCCAAGAGTCCACACTACCTAGGCCTGCGGCGCCGGCGATCAGCCCCATCTCGATGGAGATGCGCAGGCCGTAGAGAATGGCGGAGAGCAGGTCGCGGCCTTGGGAATCCGTGCCCAGCCAATGCACATAGCCCCCCGTGCCCACATAGCCCGGCGGCCGGCGAGCGTCGCGCAGGGCGAGGCTGGCGAGGTCGTAGGGGTCCTGTGGCGCGACGAGCGGCGCCAGCAGCGCCAGGGCCAGCAGCGCGACGATGATCGCCAGACCGAGGACGGCTGAGCGGTTCTCGCGGAACTCGGTGAAGAAGCGGGCGAGGGGAGAGGCGCCGTCCATCAGGCCCGCCCCTTGCGCAGGCGCGGATCGAGCGCGGCGTAGGACAGGTCCACCACCAGGTTGATGGCGATGAAGAACAGCGCCACCAGCATCAGATAGGCCACCATGACGGGGCGATCCAGCGAAGTGATGGAATCGATGATGAGCTTGCCGAGGCCGGGCCAGGAGAAGATGGTCTCCGTCACCACCGCGAAGGCCAGTGTCGAGCCGAATTCCAGCCCGAACACGGTGACCAGCGGGATCGCGATCAGCCGCAGCACGTGCCGCAGCAGGATGGTGCGTTCGGACAGGCCGGCGGCGCGGGCGAACTTCACCGTGTCTGTCAGCATGATTTCCCGCGTGCCCGAGCGGGCGAGCCGGATCATCAGCGCGAACTTGAACAGGGCGAGGTTGATGGCCGGCAGGACGAGGTGCTGCAGGCCGTCGAGGGTGAGGAAGCTCCATTCGATGCCGAACAGCGAGGCGGTCTCGCCCCGCCCGCCCGCCGGCAACCAGCCGAGCTGCACCGCGAAGGCGAAGATGAGCACGAGGCCGACCCAGAAGGTGGGCACGGAGAAACCGAGGATGGAAAGCGCCATCACCGTCTTGGAAAGCACGCTTGCGGGCCGGTAGCCCGCATACATGCCGAGGGGCACACCGAGCAGCGTGGCGCCCAGCACCGCCGCGAGTGTCAGCTCCAGCGTGGCCGGCAGCCGCGACAGGATGAGCTGGCCGACCGGCATGTTGTAGACGAACGACTGGCCGAAATCGCCGTGCAGGGCGCGGCCGAGAAAGCCGAGATATTGCTGCCAGAGGGGCAGGTCGAAGCCGTATTTGGCGATGGTCGCGGCACGGATGTCCTGCGTGGCTTCCGGGGAGATCAGGAGATCGATGGGGTTGCCGATGGCGAACACGCCGGCGAACACCAGCGCCGACATCTCCAGCACCACGAGAGCCGCCTGCAATAATCTCTGGATCAGGAAGCCGAGCATGGCTCAGCTCATGGCCGCCCGGAGGCGATGAAGCGCAAGCGAGACGTGCCGTAGCCGCACGGCGGCCTCCCAACCCGCATCCAGTTTTTGTCGGCGATGCGCATCGACCCTCCGAAGGCACGAACATCCATCCGCAAAGTACAAGTTGCGGTCGCAAAATAGTTTCGTTTGAAACTTGTTCAGCAGATTGACAGCGACGAAAAGCATCTGTCAAGTTTCACGATGAACGAACTGGCAATGGTCATGTGGACATGGCCGGCGGGAGGCGGGAGATGATGCGCGCGCCTGAGCTTCAGCCCAATCGGGAGGGCGATGCGGACCTGCCGGAGGGCCTCGATCCGCTGATCGCCATCAAGCTGTGGCACAATCCCTGCTGGTTCTCGTTCCGCATCAATTACCTGGCCATGCACTTCAATGTGCCGGTCTATGACTGGATCGAGAAGACCTACGATGTGGTCCGGCCGGAGTTCGTGGTGCTCTACGCCCTCGGGCTGCGCGGCGGGATCGCGGCCAAGGACATCTGTGTCTCCAGCGGTTTTCCCAAGCCCACGATCAGCCGTGCGATCCAGCGGCTGCTGAAGCGCAGGCTGATCCGGCGGGACGGGGATCCGAACGACCATCGCAGCTACGTGCTCCACATCACCCCGACGGGGCAGGAGATCTTCGACGCCGCCATGCCCGTCATGCTGGAGCGCGAGCAGGTGATGCTGTCGCGGCTCACGCCGGGCGAGCGCGGCATGCTGTCGGAGATCCTCGCCAAGATCGTTGTCGATTCACCGTATTGGCCGCACTCAATCGCTACAGAGGAAACCGGATCATGAACGTCGCGCGAACATTCCGAACGCTGTCGCTTGCCGCTTTTCTTGCCTCATCCGCCTCCGGCGCGCTGCTGGCGCAGACGCTGACCATCGGCGTGCGCGCGGGGCCGGCCTCCATGGACCCGCACTTCACCTCCACCGGCGTGCAGGCCGAAGCGGCCAAGCATGTCTTCGACACGCTGGTGAAGTCCGGCGACAATCTGGAGCTGGAGCCGGGTCTCGCTGAAAGCTGGAAGGCGATCGACGACACCACCTGGGAGTTCAAGCTCCGCAAGGGGGTGAAGTTTCATGACGGTTCCGACTTCACCGCCGAGGACGTGAAGTTCTCCATCGAGCGTATTCCGAACGTCACCGGACCCAACCCGACCACGGTCTACATCCGCCGCGTAAAGGAAGTGGAGATCGTTGATCCCCTGACCATCCGCATCAAGACCGATGGTCCCGCGCCCACGCTGCCGAACGATTTCGTCCGCCTGTTCGTGGTTTCCCACAGCGCCGCCAAGGACTTCTCCACTAAGGATACGGCGGGCGAAGGGTTCAATTCCGGCAAGGCGACCGTCGGCACCGGGCCTTACAAGTTCGTTTCCTGGACGCCGAAGGAGGAGCTCGTCCTCACCCGCTTCGATGGCTATTGGGGCGGCAAGGAGCCCTGGGAGAAGGTCGTCCGCAAGGAAATTCCCAATGACGCCAGCCGCGTGGCGCAACTGAAGGCCGGGCAGCTCGATCTCATCTCGCGCGTACCGCCGGCGGACGTGCCGACGCTGGAGAAGGACGCCAAGCTGCGCGTCGCCAAGGCGGACAGCGTCTATCTCTTCATCACGGAGTTCGATTTCCGCGACAAGCCGGCCCTGGTCACCGCCAAGGACGGATCGCCGCTGCCCAAGAACCCCTTCCTCGATCCCAAGGTGCGCGAGGCGTTCGATCTTGCCATCGACCGCGAGACCATCGCCGAGATCGCCATGGAGGGCATGGGCAAGCCCGCTTCGCAGATCGTCACGGATACCATCTTCGGCTTCAACAAGAGCCTGAAGATTACGAAGCCTGATACGAAGAGAGCCAAGCAGTTGTTGGCCGAGGCGGGCTATCCGAACGGCTTCAAGGTCTCGCTCAGCTTCACGACGGACCGCCTGCAGAGCGACGGCGCGGTGGGTGCGAGCATCGTGCAGATGCTGGCCGCCGCCGGCATCGACGCGCAGGCCAATGGCGTGCCGAGCACGGTGTTCTTCCCCGCCCGCCAGCGCGGCGACTACGGCCTTGCCATGTGGGGCTGGGGCACGCTGACGGGCGAGGCCAACTACACGCTGGCCGGCCTGATGCACACCAACACCCCGGCCACCAAGCTCGGCGGCTTCAACGTGCGTGGCTATTCCAACCCGGCGCTGGACAAGCTCATCGAGGCGGCGTCGGTGGAGATGGACGTGGCCAAGCGCCGCGCGCAACTGGAGCAGGCCGAGGCCGTCGTCGCCGAGGACCGGCCGAGCCTGCCCATCGCCTCCATCACCACCGCCTGGGCGATGCAGAAGGGCAAGGTGACCATCGCGCCGCGGGTGGACGAAGACACGCTGGCCATGAATGTGAAGCCGGTCAAATAGGCCGGGGAACGCCTGCGGGCTCCTTCTGAACCGACCCTCGGGCCCGGCGCTCGGAGCGCCGTGCCCGAAAGGATTGCGAACAAAACAGGAATCTGCCAAAGCTGCACACAGCGACGCTGGGATGGGTGGAGTTGGTGGCCGCAACCGCTGCGTATCTTGACGACCTCAATCCCGAGCAGCGCCGCGCGGTGGAGCACGGGGTCGTCGACCAGAAGGCGTCGATCGCGCCGCCATTGCTCATCATTGCCGGGGCGGGGTCGGGCAAGACCAACACTTTGGCCCATCGTGTCGCCCATCTCATCGTCGGCGGGGCGGATCCGCGCCGCATCCTGCTGATGACCTTCTCCCGCCGCGCGGCGTCCGAGATGACCCGGCGGGTGGAGCGCATCTGCAACCGGGTGCTGGCCGGCCAAGGGGGCCTGATGGCCGACGCCTTGACCTGGGCGGGCACCTTTCACGGCGTCGGTGCGCGCGTCCTGCGCGACTATGCCGAGCAGATCGGCCTGGACCCGGGCTTCACCGTTCATGACCGGGAAGATTCCGCCGACCTGATGAATCTCGTCCGCCACGACCTTGGCCTGTCGCGCACGGAAAACAGGTTTCCGGCCAAGGGCACCTGCCTGTCCATCTATTCGCGCGCGGTGAATGCGGAGATGCCGCTGGAGGAGGTGCTGCTGCGGGCTTTTCCCTGGTGTGCGGGCTGGCACGCGCGCGGGAGCTGTTCGCGGGTTATGTGGAGGCCAAGCAGGCGCAGAACGTGCTCGATTACGACGACCTGCTGCTCTACTGGAGCCAACTCGCCACCGACCCTGTGCTGGCGGAGGATCTGGGCGCCCGCTTCGACCATGTGATGGTGGACGAATATCAGGACACCAACCGGCTCCAGGCCTCCATCCTCCTCGGCCTGAAGCCGGGCGGGCAGGGGCTGACCGTGGTGGGCGACGATGCGCAATCCATCTATTCCTTTCGCGCGGCGACGGTGCGGAACATCCTGGAGTTTCAATCCGCCGGCGGAGGTGGTCACGCTGGAGCGCAATTACCGCTCCACCCAGCCGATCCTCGCCGCCGCCAACGCGGTCATCGGCCTCGCCCCGGAGCGCTTCACCAAGAACCTCTGGACCGAGCGCCAGTCGGCCGAGCGGCCCGAACTGGTCAGCGTCCGGGACGAGGCCGACCAGGCCCGTTTCGTGGCGGATCGCGTGCTGGAAAACCGCGAGGTCGGCACCACGCTGAAGCAGCAGGCGGTGCTGTTCCGGGCCTCCCACCATAGCGGGCCATTGGAGATCGAACTCACCCGGCGCAACATCCCCTTCGTCAAGTTCGGCGGGTTGAAGTTCCTCGATGCCGCCCATGTGAAGGACATGCTCGCGACGCTGCGCTTCGTGCAGAATCCACGCGACCGTGTCGCCGGCTTTCGGCTGATGCAGCTTCTGCCCGGCGTCGGCCCCACGACCGCGCAGAGGACCCTGGACCGGATGTCGGCCACACCGGATCCTTTGGCCGAACTGTCGTCCGTCCCGGCTCCGGCGCGGGCCGGAGAGCACTGGACCAGCTTTCTCGCCGTGCTGCGGGCATTGACGGCCGGCGAGGCCGGCTGGCCGGCGGAGTTGGAGTTGGCCCGGCGGTGGTACGAACCCCATCTGGAGCGCATCCATGAGGATGCCGGCACGCGCCTCGCCGATCTGCTCCAGCTCGAACACATCGCGGCCGGCTATCCCTCGCGCGAGCGCTTCCTCACCGAATTGACGCTCGATCCGCCGGATGCCACCAGCGACCAGGCGGGCGTGCCTTCGCTCGACGAGGATTATCTGATCCTCTCCACCATCCATTCCGCCAAGGGGCAGGAATGGAAGTCGGTCTTCATCCTCAATGCGGTGGACGGATGCATCCCGAGCGACCTCGGCGTCGGAACGCCGGAGGAGATCGAAGAGGAACGGCGGCTGCTCTATGTCGGCATGACGCGGGCCAAGGACAACCTCCACCTCGTCACGCCGCAGCGCTTCTTCACCCACGGCCAGGCGGCGCACGGCGATCGGCACGTCTATGCCTCCCGCACCCGTTTCATCCCGGCGTCCCTGCTGGCGCATTTCGAGCCGCGATCCTGGCCCAGGGCTGGGGCCGATGCGCGTGGCCAGCCCGAGGCGCGGCAGGTGCGCATCGACGTGGGCGCGCGCCTGCGCGGCATGTGGCGATAGCCGATCCTTCCCGGTGCCACCTTGCTACCGTGCGACAACGGGCCTGCCCAGGGTTGTCCCCAGCCGTTGTTGTGAGCGGCGCGCGCGTCGGTTAAAGCAGGGCGCCAAATCCGGCAGCGGGGGCGAACCGAGGACGGAAAACATGGCAGAGCTGATCCACCGGGAGGCTGCGGCGCAGCCCCAGGATTTCAGCGGCGAACGGCTGACCGCGTCCATCTCCGGCCAGGTCGAGATCGAGCATTATCACCGCTATCTGCTGGCCCGCGAATTCTGCCGCGACAAGGACGTCATCGACGTCGCCGCCGGCGAGGGCTACGGCAGCGCGCTGCTCTCCCAGGTCGCCCGCTCCGTGGTCGGGGTGGAGATCGACGCGGAGACCGTCGCGGCGGCGCGGCGCGAGTTCGCGCGGCCGAACCTGCGCTACGAGCAGGGCGATGCCCGCGCCATCCCCTTGCCCGACGCCAGCGTCGATGTGGCGGTTTCGTTCGAGACCCTGGAACACATCGCCGAGCACGACCAGTTCCTGAGCGAGCTCCATCGCGTGCTGCGGCCGGGCGGCCTGCTCATCATCAGCACGCCGGACAAGGACATCTATTCCCCTCCGGGAGCGCCGCCCAATCCGTTTCACGTGCTGGAACTGACGCGGCCGGAGTTCGAAGGGCTGCTGCGCCGCCATTTCGCCCATGCGGCATTCGCCGCCCAGCGGGCGCTGATCGGCTCGGTCATCATCGGCCCCGGCGATGATGCGCCGGTGCGGGCCTATGAACGGCGCGATGCCGCCACCATCGAGGGCAGCGGCCATCTGGCCGGCGCGCCGTACCTCGTGGGGTTCGTTTCCGACGCTCCGCTGCCGCCGCTGCCGAACAGCGTCTTCGTGTATCGTTCCGACATCGACACCGACCCCCAGGTCCGGCGCGAGGCCGAACTCGGCTGGCGGGCGGCGGAGGCGCGGGCCGTGGCGGCGGAGCAGCAGCAGGCGCTGCTCGCGGGCCATATGGCCGAGGGGCAGGCGCGGGAGGCCCATGCGGTCGAGGTGATCGGCACCTTGGAGCAGGAGGTGGCAGCCTTGCGAGCCCAGATCCAGCACTGGAGCGAGCGGAGCGCCGAGGACGCCGCGCGCCTGCAGGAGCTTGAGGCGCGTACGCCGTGGAAGGCGCTGCGCGAAGCGGTGGCTGGTCTCGCCGGCGGCGCCAAGCCGGGCGGAAGCCGGCCGAGCTGACGGCGCCGGTCGGCAGGGCGATCCCCCGCCCGTTACTGCGCGGGCAGCCGCGCGCGGGCGGCGGCGACCGCGGCTGGTGGGACGGGGGCGTCGATGCCCGCCCACCGGCGGCGCATGTAGCTCACCAGATCGGCGATGTCCGGATCGGTGAGTAGGTGGCGAAAGCCCGGCATTGGCTGCATGCGGCCGCCTTCGGGGAACGCGCCGCCCGGCAGGCCTTCCAGGACGACGGCCAGCGTGTTCAGCGGGCTGGGGAAGCGCAAGGTGGCGTTCGCCGCCATGCCCGGCGCCACCTGCGCGATGCCCTCTCCCTCCAGCCCGTGGCAGGCCGAGCAGAGCTGGACATAGAGGGCGCCGCCCTTGCCTGTCGACGCTGAGGCGGAGGCCGTGTCCGCCGTACCCGCCGCCTCCAGCGGGCGGGGCGAGGGCTTGGCGTCCCCCACCAGATAGGAGGCCATGGCCAGGGCATCAGCCGGCGTCAGATGCTGCGTGGAATGCTCGAATACGTCCGACATGGCGAACGACATGACGCCGTGCGGGCCGGTGCCCGAGCGGAAATAGTCGGCCAGGCTCTGTGGGGTGAAGCCGAGGCGAGCCAGGGCGGCGGGACTGATGTCCGGCGCATCTACCCCTTCCAGCGGCCCGCCCTTGAGGTAGCGGGAGCGGATCATGCCCATGCTGATGTCACGCGGGGTATGGCATTCCCCGCAATGGCCGAGGGCGTCGGTGAGGTAGCGGCCGCGGTTCCACTCCGGCGAGCGGGCGGGATCGACCCCTTCCGCGCGGTGCGGCAGGTTGACCAGGTTCCAGAAGGTCAGTGTCTGGCGCACATAGGGGAAGGGGAAGCTGTCCGCGCGATTGGGCACCGGCATGGGCGCGCGCGTCAGCATGAAGGCGTAGATGGCGTCCACGTCCTCCTCGGTCAGGTCGCGGTAGGACACGTAGGGCATCGCCGGATAGAGGTGCCGGCCGCCCTTGCCGACGCCGTCGCGCAGGGCGCGGTGGAAGTCCGCCCGCGTCCAGCTGCCGATGCCGGTCTCCGGATCGGGCGAGATGTTGGTGGCGTAGAGCGTGCCGAACGGCATTTCGAAGGCCCGCCCGCCGGCCCAGGGCGCGCCGCCCGGCGCCGTGTGGCAGGCGACGCAGTCCGCCGCCGCCGCCAGATAGCGCCCCTTGGGCGCCAGCGCGGCGATGCGCTCGGCGCTCAGCGGCGTCTTGACCGCCTCGGACACAACCGACCGCTCGAACAGGCCGAGAAGCACCGCCAGCGCGCCCGCGCCGACGAGGACGATGAGAATGGCGAGGGCCAGAAGGGCTTTGCGCAGCATGGCCGCCTATCCCGCCAGCAGGCCGGGCGTGTCCAGGATCACCTGGCGCACCGCCTCGTAATAGCGGACATAGCCGGTACATCGGCAGATATGCGGGGCGAGCGCGGCCTCGATCACGCGCTCCAGATCGTCCCTGCGCACCGGCGTGCGCTTCAGCCGGTCAAGCAGCACGGTCGCAGCGGTCACGAAGCCGGGCGTGCAGTAGCCGCATTGGAAGGCGAAATGCGAGATGAAGGCCTGCTGCACCGGCGACAGGGCCGTGACGGTGCCCTGTCCATCGCGGCTGGCCCAGCCTTCGACCGTATGCACTGAACGGCCGGCGAAGAAGTGGGCCCCGGTGATGCAGGTGCGCATTTCCATCAGCGCGCCGCCGGGTTGGTCCATGGCGATGGTGCAGGCATGGCAGATGCCCTGGCCGCAGCCCATGCGCGAGCCGGTCAGGTTGAGATATTCGTGCAGGAAATCGAGCATCATCATGTCTTCGGGCACGTCGATGGGGCCGACGGCCTCGCCGTTCACGATGAGCGAAAGCGGCTTGGTCTTGAGGGTCACGCCAGCGCCTCCAGGATTTTGTCAGCGGTCACCGGCGTTTCCCGGAAGCGCGTGCCGATGGCGTGGGTGATGCCGTTGAGGATGGCGGGCACGATGGCAATCATCACCACCTCGGCCATGCCTTTCGGCGGATCGGTCTCGGACAGAGGCGGCAGCACCTCGGCGGTCTGCGTCCACACCGCGACATCCTCCGCATGGGGCAGGAGGTAGCGGTTCCAGTTCCACGTGCCGTTTCCGGGGCCGTCCTCATAGAGCGGCAGGTGCTCCAGCAAGGCGTGGCCGATGCCCATGGCGAGGCCGCCCTGGATCTGTCCGGATACCAGTTCGGGGACGATCTGGTTGCCGCATTCGAGCACGGAATGGTGCGACAGCACGCGCACCTTGCCCGATGCGGTGTCGACCGCGACTTCCGCCAGCGTCGCCATGCCCGAATAATAGGTGACGGCCGCATTGTTGCGCTGGACCGGGGGGTAGGTGACCGCGTTGCGCGCGATGAAATGGAAGCCGCCGTCCGTCATCAGGGCGCGGCGCTCCGGCGGCGCGCCGTCGCCGTAGCGCACCGACAGCGCATCGACGGGGAAGGTGGTCATCCCGACCGTCGGCACATCGAACGTGGCCTGCGCCCATTGCCAGCGATTGAAGGTATGGACGCTGACGCCGGTGACCAGCCCCAGGCGATGCGCCGCCTCGGCGAGCCGTTCGAAACTCAGCGGCTCCAGCCCGGCAGCGGTGAGCCGCCCCTGGACGATGCGCGCATCCTCGAACGCCACCGCGAGCGAGGCGAACTGTCCGCCCCCGCCGCCCTGCGACCAGATGGCGAGGGCCGCCGGCCAGAGCGAGAGGCGCAGCAGCGCACGGGCGGCGGCGCGGGTGGCGTGCCCGACGAAATAGACGCTGTTGGAGGCGCTCATGGGCGACAGGAACGTCGGGGTCCAATGCGGGTTGCGCGCCAGCTCCGTCTCCTCGGCCTGGGGCATGGTGTAGGGCTGGTCGGCGGTCACCAGCGGCATCTCGGGCCAGGAGGTCACACCATAGGCGGTTTCCTGCGGCAGCCGGCCGATCTCGCGCGCCACCATCACCGGATGGGAGGTGGTCATGCCGGTGCCCATGTCGTTGCCGTTCTGGCGCATGGCCAGGCGGCCCTTCGCGTCGAAGGCGAGGGTGGTGATGGCCGCCTCAGCTCCGGTGCCGAAATCCTTCTGCACCTGGGCGAAGCCCACGCCGTAACGCCAGCCGGGATGGGCGCGCTCGTAGGCGAGCTTGCTGGCGGCGCGTTCCCGCCAGAGTGTGTGGGTGCGGATTTTCTCCAGCAGTTCGTCCGCCCGCACGCTGCCGGCGGGCACGGCGCCCTGGGAGTTCTTCATGCCCGAACGCAGGACATTCTTCAGCCGGAGCTCGATGGGGTCCATCCCCAGCAATTCAGCCGCCTCGTCCACCAGCAGCTCGGTCGCGGTCATGCTCTGGAGCGTGCCGTAACCGCGCGTCGAGCCGGCATCCACGGCGCGGGAGGCGTGGACGGCGACGGAGAAGTCGCTTTTCGGCAGGTAATAGATGCTCTGCCCGGCGGCGGCAGCCACCGTACCGACTTCCGGAGAGAAGTTGCGCCGACCGCCGCCGTCGCTGCGATAGGCGCCCGTCAGGATCTCGAACCGGCCGGAGGCCTTGTCCACCACCAGCGTCAGGTCCGATCGGAAGGCGTGCCGCTTGATGCCCATCTGGAACTGCGCGTAGCGGTCGTTGGCGAGGCGCACCGGGCGCCCCTCGCCATAGAGCCCGGCGACGACGGCGAGGAAGGGATAGATGGAGTGGTCCTTGGTGCCGTAGCCCACGGTATAGCCGATGGAGAGATCGAACTGCTTGAGGGCGAAGCGCGACTTGGCCACCATCTCCGGCGTGACGCTGGCGACCTCGTAGGCGGACTGGGTGGCGATGACCGCACGCATGATGCCGCTCGCCGGATCGTACCAGACGTTGCCGTTGTCGGCTTCCATGGCCGAGGCGTCGGTGGATTGGGACATATAGCTGCGCTTCAGCACCAGCCGGTCGGCACCGGCGGCGGCGATCTCCGCCTCGATCTGTCCGGCCGCCCACATGGCCCGCCCGGCAGCGTCGCCGTCCCGCGCCGGGGGCGGCCACTGCACCGTGTCGCCCTTGAAGCCGGCGTAGACCGTCGTGCCTTCGAGCGGGGAATACGGGTCCGGATCATCCGGCGTGTTGCCGCCGATGCGCACGAAACGGCTGGCGCTGTAGTTGGCCGGGGTGTCCGGGCCGGTCTGCGCGCCCCAGCGCACCACATCGTCGGCGAAGCGCAGGCGTCGGCGCGCGGCATCGAAACGGGCGAAGTCGTGATAGATCAACAGTCCGACCGGCTGCCCGAGGAAGCGCGGGGTGCGTCCGCGCGGCACCAGGAACATGTCGCCGTAGAAGTCCGGGCCGGGAACCATGTCGCCGTCGGGCGGCGCAAGGCCGTCACGTACCAGATCGTCTCCCAGCACCAGCCGGTCAGGTTGCAGGTCCTCGCCGAGGCGGCCGAGGTCGAGGCCAGCGAAGGCATGGTCAGCCCGTGTTCCGCGGATCAGGAAGGCGTGGCTCTGGGCCGCCGGCCAGCCGGGCATGTCGCGGGCGCGATAATCGCGGGAGAAGGACTTGTCGCCGGTGACCTTCGCCACCGCATCGATGCGGAAGCGCGGGTGCCCCTCCGGGGTCGCCCAGGCCGGCTGGCTGTCGCGGGCTTCGGTGATGACGTCCGATCGCGCCGGAGCGCCGATGAAGCCGATGCGCACGGCAATGCCGGAAAACACGCCGACCTTCAGGAAACCTCGGCGCGTCAGACCCGAAACCATGCCCACCCCTCCCGCCGGTTCTGATGGTGCCGGCTGCGCTTGCAAGAGGTATCACGCGGCCTTTAAATTGGAAAGCTGGCCGGGGTTTAATTGTATTTGAGAACAGTGATCTTTGGTGGAGAAATACTTTCGTCTGCATATACAGGCGCGTGTCTTTCTGTCTGCGGGGCGGGGATGCCGCGCATTCGCAACAGTCGGTTCATGTGGCGCCCGGTTTCAGTTCTTGAGACCATCGTTCTTTGAGGCATCGTTCCCGTGCACGCCGGCCGGGGCCGCGTCATAGAGCGGGCTTCGGGCGCGGATGGCCGTTGAGAAATCCACGTCCGGCGACAGGGCTGGATCCTGCCGCGCGAGGATCGCCGCGCGCTTGGTCTCGTCAAGCGGCAGCGAGGTCAAAAGGACATCATGCGCATAGAGGTAATCAGGCAGATAGCCGGACAGCAGGATCCGCCAGTCGGCGGGAATCCCCGGCTCCACCAGCCGCGCCAGCTGGAAGATGACCGTGGTGCAGTTGGTGGTGAGGGTCTGGTAGAACTGCGGCTGCCGGGCCAGCGCGTTGCTCGCCTGAAGATAGGATAGGAACAGCTTGCGGGCCTGTTCGGGCGTGACGCGCAACGGGAAGAGCGAGACCTGTTCGCCGCGGACGTCCGTGCGCAGGCGAATGATGTCGGCTTCGTCGGCGGCGATGATCGCCAGCTCGAACTCCTTGAAGAAGCCACCGATTTCCGAGAAGGATTCATTCCGCTCCCGGCGAATCTCCACCGAGAAGACGACGTGCCGGCCGTCTGAAAAGCCGAAGCTGATAAGGGTGTGGGCGATGGCGGGATTGCCCCAGACGGAGCTGACGAGATCGACGGAGGTGAGCGCGTCCAGCGAATAGCGCCGCGTCTCCCAGCGTGGCGAGAATGCCGTCTCGGTCCGCCAGTCGAAGTTGCGCACGTCATGGATCACGACGGTCGCTCCGTCGATGTCGGCGGTTGCCGTGTGGGCAACGTCGGGGGCCCAGTCGCGGTCGTTGGACGGGCGAATGGTGAGCCACCAGGCCGCCGTTGCCGCCAGCATCAGCGCCAGGAGCAGCCATGCGCTCCGCCGGTGTTTCAGGCCGATATAAAGCACGGCGCCGGACAAGACGGCGACTGCTGCGGCGGCCGGCCAGAACACAGACCGCGGGGTCTGAAAATGCAGCGCGGTGATCGTCCAGGCGACCAGCAGCAGCATGGCGCCGCCGAGAAGCGCGAAGCCGGCGCGGGAATTCCGGCGCCCCGTTGCGCCGGCCGACGGCGATCCCTGCTCAGTCACCTGCGATCGCCCTGCCGACAAGGCCGAACGGCGTCGACAGCGTCGTGCCGACCGCGTCGAAGATGAAGGCGCCGGCGCGCCGCAGCTCATGGCCCGCGCCCGGCTGCGCCCCCTCGGCCAGACGCGGGTAGAGCGCGGCAAGGCTGACGAAGCGGTCGTGGTTGAGTGGATCGGAGGCCTTTAGGGTGGAGATGTCCACGATCTGGATGTTCGCCTTGAGCGCGGCTTCCTGGACCCGGGGATCGTCGATGTCGATGGAGCCGACGCGCGGCCGCTCTCCCGCGATCCGCCCGGAGAGCGACAGCGCCACGTCGTCCCGCGCGACCAGCAGGGTCATCGGCGGCGAAAGCGGCCCGATGACCGCCATCTGGGCGCGAAAGACGTCCACGTCGATGTCCGGTGCCGCGAGCACCACGTCCAGGCGGCTGATGACGGCGTTCCGCCCGGTGAGACGGAGCTGGCGCAGCGCCTCCACCACCAGCCAGCCGCCCATGCTGTGGCCGACCACGGTGATCTCGCCCCTGTCCGGCCGGTGCGCCAAGAGGGTCAGCAGGTCCACCAGCGCATCGCGGGAATAGGTCACCGCTTCCTTGTCGGCGACATAGCCGGTGACTTTCGCCTCGGACGGCCAGGCGAACAGGATGGGCACGCCGCCGATGTCGGCATCCGCCGCCAGTTGCGCGAGGCGGTAGAGCGATTCCTGGAAATTGTAATTGTAGCCGTGGACGAAGACGAGGGTACGCGCCGGCCGGTGAGCCGCGCCACGCGCCGCCGTCTTCTGCGCGAAGGTCGCGCGATTGAGGACGCTCTGCTGGATCGTGGCGAAGCTGGTGGCGGGATCGACCGGCCCATTCGGCCATTCAATCTGTCCCGCCTTGTGGGGCGGCGGGATTGAGATTTCGAACGCCGCATAGGCGGTCTCCCGCCCCCGGGCGCTGGTGAAGACGTTGCTGTCCGGTTTTTCCCGCTGCCGGGTGGTCGCCACGTAGACGGTCACGACCTTGGTGCCGAGGATCGTCAGTGGAGTGGTATCCAGCACTTCCGGTCCCGGCCGGGGCGCGCAGGCTGCGACCAGGACAGCCAGGAGCAGCACAGCGGAGAACCGGACGGAGAGAAGATGCATGCGACCCGTCTTCATGCGCCTTCCGGCCCCCGTCTGCGGCTTGGTCCCAGGTGCCGGGGGCATCCGGTCCCGGCCGGATGGTAGCCCACAGGCCTCCCGCCTTGTACCTGAAAAGTCCCACGGCTTCCGGACGGGCGCCCCCGCGTGGGAGATTGGGGGTGGATATGATGATGGCTTGATCCATCGAAACCGGCCAGCAAGAGGACGGACGGCGCGAGGGACGGGCTCAATCCGGCAGATCAATCAGCTCGTCGGGCTTGGCATAAGCGGACAGCGCCTCGCGGCGCAGGATGTCCACCCGGCTGCCCTTGGTCTGGACGCCATGATCCGCGAGGGTCGCGAAGGCGCGGGACAGATTCTCCGCCGTCATGCCGAGGCGGGCGGCCAATGTCCGTTTTTCGCAAGGCAGTTCGAGCGCGCCGGTCCGCCCCTGCTCGTCCTCGACCCTTAATAGCCAGTTCGCGAGGCGCTCGGAGGCGGTGCGCAGCTTGAGGTTCTTCAGGTCCCTGACCGTGCGGCGGTAATCCCGCGCCAGTTCCATGACCACGGCCCGCATGAAGGCGGCATCCGTCTCCATTGCGCCCCGCACTTTCGCGGCGGGGATCATCNGCACCTGCGATTTCTCCAGTGTGCGGGCTGACTGTAAGTAGACCTGATCGTTGAGTACGGCGGCCAGGATGAAGAGCCCGACGGGCCGCACCAGCTCGATGGTGGTTTCCCGACCGCCGGTGGTGGCGAACATCTCCACCATCCCATCCACGACCACATGCAGGAAATCGGCCCGCTCCCGTTCCTGGATCAGCACCACGCCTGGCGGAAACCGCTGGAGATAGGCGACATCCAGGAGCCCGGCGAACGCCTCGTCCGCCATGCTGCGGAACAGGGCGAGTTCCCGCACCGCCGTGGCATCTTCGAGTCTCATTTCCAAGCCTCCCGCGCCGCTACGCATTCTCGTAGTCAGATTGATAATTATCAATCAAAGTATATTAGAAAGTCAAATGCATAGATTATAAAAGTCAATCTATGCCCGATTAAACAGCAATCGTCTGATAAATTGCTTCCTCTATTTAAGAATTCTGATTCAAATCAAGGTTTGCGAAGGGGGGTAACGAGAGCGTGTGCCGGCGCGGAATGATGCGCATACGGCTTGAGAGCGAACATGCCAGCTATCCATGATGTCGACCGAGGCGAGCAGCGCAGAGCGCTCGCCATGAGCACGGTGGCCTTCACCGTGTGCTTTGCGGTCTGGACCATCTTCTCCATCATCGGCATCTCCATCCGCAAGGAATTGGGGCTGAGCGAGACCCAGTTCGGCCTGCTGGTGGGCACGCCCATCCTCACGGGCTCGCTGATCCGCGTGGTGCTCGGCATCTGGACCGACCGATACGGCGGCCGGGTCGTCTTCACCGCCACCATGCTGGCGGCCGCCGTGGCCACCTTCCTTCTCTCCCACGCCACCACCTATACCCAGATGCTGGTGGCGGCGCTGGGCGTGGGTATCGCCGGCGGCTCGTTCGCGGTGGGCGTCGCCTATGTGTCGCGCTGGTATCCGGCGGGCAAGCAGGGCACGGCGCTCGGAATCTTCGGCGCCGGCAACGTGGGTTCGGCGGTCACCAAGTTCCTTGCCCCCTTCGTGCTGGTCGCCTTCGGCTGGCAGATGGTGGCGCAGGTGTGGGCGGCTGCCCTCGTGGTGATGGCGGCCATCTTCTGGTTCACCACCAGCGACGACCCCATCCATGCCGAGCGGCGCCGCACCGGCGAGCATCCCAAGAGCGCATGGCTCGAGCTCGAGCCGTTGAAGAACGTGCAGGTCTGGCGCTTCGCCATCTATTACTTCTTCGTCTTCGGCGCCTTCGTCGCGCTGGCGCTGTGGCTGCCGCAGTATCTCATCAACGTCTACGGGCTCAACATCAAGACGGCCGGCATGATCGCCGCCTTCTTCTCGGTGCCGGCGAGCCTGTTCCGTGCCTATGGCGGTCATCTCTCCGACGTCTATGGCGCGCGGCGGGTGCTCTACTGGACCTTCCTGGTGGCGATCGGCGCCACCTTCGTCCTGTCCTATCCGCCCACCGACTATGTGGTGCACGGGGTTAACGGCCCCATCGCCTTCCACCTGGAGATGGGGCTCGTCGGCTTCACCGTCACGGTGTTCGTGCTCGGCTTCTTCATGGCGCTGGGCAAGGCGGCGGTCTACAAGCACATCCCGGTCTATTATCCGGACCATGTGGGCTCCGTGGGCGGCCTCGTGGGCATGATCGGCGGCCTCGGCGGCTTCATCCTGCCCATCCTGTTCGGCGTGCTGCTCGACCTGACCGGCCTCTGGACCAGCTGCTTCATGGCGCTGTTCCTGCTGGTGTCCGGCGCCCTCGTGTGGATGCACATCGCGGTCCGGCAGATGGAGCGCGAGGCCGGCGGCGAGACGCTCGCCCGCCTGCCTGAGCTTCCCGAGATGCAGGGCATGCCCGAGCCGGTGGCCACGCCCAAAGCGTCGGGCGCCGTCCTCACCGACTGGCGGCCGGAAGATCCGGAGTTCTGGGCGAAGACCGGGCGTGCCATCGCCCGACGCAACCTGTGGCTCTCCATTCCGGCGCTGCTGCTCTCCTTCGCCATCTGGCAGGTGTGGTCGGTGGTGGTGGCCAAGCTGCCGCTGGTTGGCTTCACCTACACCACGGACCAGCTGTTCTGGCTCGCCGCGCTGCCCGGCATCTCAGGGGCGACGCTGCGCATCTTCTACTCCTTCATGGTGCCCATCTTCGGTGGGAGGCTGTGGACGACGCTGACCACCTGGTCGCTGGTCATCCCGGCGCTCGGCATCGGCTATGCGGTGCAGAACCCGGACACGCCCTATGTGGTGCTGCTGATCCTCGCCCTGCTGTGCGGCTTCGGCGGCGGCAACTTCTCCTCCTCCATGGCCAACATCTCCTTCTTCTTCCCCAAGGCGGAGAAGGGCAACGCGCTGGCCCTCAACGCCGGCCTCGGCAACCTCGGGGTGAGCGTGGTGCAGTTCGTGGTGCCGCTCGTCATCACCGCCGGCGTGTTCGGCTGGCTGGGCGGTGATCCGGCCATGGTGAAGGGGCAAGGCGGAGCCGCGCCGCTGTGGCTGCAGAACGCGGGCTTCGTGTTCGTGCCCTTCATCGTCCTGTCCGCCTTCGCCTCCTGGTTCGGCATGAACGACATCGCCGACGCCAAGGCCTCGTTCGCGGAGCAGGCGGTGATCTTCCGCCGCGCCCACAACTGGATCATGTGCTGGCTCTACACCGGCACGTTCGGCTCCTTCATCGGCTATTCCGCGGGCTTCCCGCTGCTGGCGAAGGCGCTGTTCCCGGATGTGAACGCGCTGCAGTTCGCCTTCCTCGGCCCGCTGGTCGGCGCCCTCTCGCGCTCCGGTTCCGGCTGGCTCGCGGACAAGTACGGCGGCGCCCGCGTCACCATGGTGGCCTTCGTGCTGATGATGGTCGGCGTGTCGGGTGTGCTGTGGTTCATCGGCATCAAGGACCAGTCGGGCGCCTTCTGGGGCTTCTTCGCCTCCTTCCTGCTGCTGTTCTTCGCCACCGGCGTCGGCAATGCCTCCACCTTCCAGATGATCCCCGCGATCATGACCAAGGAGATGACCCGCCTGATGCCGGACGCCGACGCCGAAGCCCGCCGCAGGCAGGCGGAGAAGGAGAGCGCCGCGATCACCGGCTTCACCGCCGCGATCGCAGCCTTCGGCGCCTTCTTCATCCCGAAGGGCTACGGCACCTCCATCACCCTCACGGGCGGTCCCGAGGCGGCGCTCTGGGCCTTCCTGATCTTCTACGTGAGCTGCCTCGTCCTCAC
Source organism: Azorhizobium doebereinerae UFLA1-100 (assembly GCF_000473085.1). Lineage (GTDB taxonomy): Bacteria > Pseudomonadota > Alphaproteobacteria > Rhizobiales > Xanthobacteraceae > Azorhizobium > Azorhizobium doebereinerae. The sequence continues at coordinate 563,403 of NZ_AXBA01000001.1, read as the reverse complement.
CTGGGCCGTCTACACCCGCAAGGGCGGCCTCCTCCACGACGTCGAGCGCGCCAAGCGCGGCGCCGCCATCCATCCGGCCGCGGCCGAATAATCAAGGGCGAGATAGATGTCTCATTTCCTCGATCGCCTCACCTTCTTCAAGAAGACCGTCGATGAGTTTTCCGACGGGCACGGCATCGTCACCAACGAGGACCGTTCCTGGGAGGACGGCTACCGCAAGCGCTGGCAGCACGACAAGATCGTGCGCTCCACCCATGGCGTGAACTGCACCGGCTCGTGTTCGTGGAAGATCTACGTCAAGGGCGGCATCGTCACCTGGGAGACCCAGCAGACGGACTATCCGCGCACCCGGCCGGACCTGCCCAACCACGAGCCCCGCGGCTGCGCCCGCGGCGCCTCCTACAGCTGGTATCTCTACTCCGGCGCGCGGGTGAAGTACCCGATGATCCGCGGTCGCCTGCTCAAGCTCTGGCGCGCCGCGCGGGCCAAGCTGCCGCCGGTGGCCGCCTGGGCGTCCATCGTCGAGGATGCGGACAAGCGGGCGTCCTACATGGGCGTGCGCGGCCATGGCGGACTGGTGCGGGCCACCTGGGACGAGGTCAATGAGCTCATCGCCGCGGCCAATGCCTATACGGTGAAGACCCACGGGCCGGACCGGGTGATCGGCTTCTCGCCGATCCCGGCCATGTCCATGGTTTCCTATGCGGCGGGCTCGCGCTATCTCTCGCTGCTCGGCGGCGTGTGCATGTCGTTCTACGACTGGTATTGCGACCTGCCGCCGGCCTCGCCTCAGACCTGGGGCGAGCAGACCGACGTGCCGGAGAGCGCGGACTGGTACAACGCCGGCTTCATCATCGTCTGGGGCTCCAACGTGCCGCAGACCCGCACGCCGGACGCCCATTTCTACACCGAAGTGCGCTACAAGGGCACGAAGAGCGCGGTGGTGAGCCCGGACTATGCTGAGGCCACCAAGTTCGCCGACATCTGGCTCAATCCCAAGCAGGGCACGGATGCGGCGCTGGCGCTGGCCATGGGCCATGTGATCCTGCGCGAATACCATGTCGACCGGCAGGTGCCCTATTTCGAGGACTATGCCCGCCGCTATTCGGACATGCCCTTCCTGGTGCGCCTGACCGAGAAGGACGGGCGCCTGGTGCCCGAGCGCATGCTGCGCGCCTCCGACCTCGTGGGCGGCCTCGGCGAGGCCAACAATCCCGAATGGAAGACGGTGGCCGTCGACGAGACGAGCGGCGAGCTCGTCGCGCCGCTGGGCTCGGTCGGCTATCGCTGGGGCGAAGGCGCCAAGTGGAACCTGGAGCAGAAGGACGGCTCCGGCCGCGACGTGCGCCTGCGCCTGACCCTGAAGGGCACGGACGCCGACGTGGCGCCCGTCGACTTCCCCTATTTCGGCGGGCGGGCGACGGAGCACTTCGTCTCCACCACGCACGGCGAGATCCTCACCCGCAACGTGCCCGTGCGCACGCTCACCGGCGCGGACGGCCAGCCGATGCGGGTCGCCACCGTGTTCGACCTGATGCTGGCCAACTACGGCCTCGACCGGGGCTTCGGCGGCGGCAACGTGGCCACCAGCTTCGATGACGACGTGCCCTTCACCCCCGCCTGGGCGGAGAAGGTCACCGGGGTGAAGCGGGACGCCATCATCACCGTGGCGCGCGAGTTCGCCACCAATGCGGAGAAGACCAACGGCCGCTCCATGGTGATCCTGGGTGCTGGCCTGAACCACTGGTACCATATGGACATGGCCTACCGGGGGATTATCAACCTCCTGGTGTTCTGCGGCGCAGTCGGGCAGTCCGGCGGCGGCTGGTCGCATTATGTGGGCCAGGAGAAGCTCAGGCCGCAGACCGGCTGGCAGCCGCTGGCCTTCGGCCTCGACTGGAGCCGCCCGCCGCGGCACATGAACTCCACGTCCTTCTTCTATGCCCACACCGACCAGTGGCGCTACGAGACGCTGACCGCGGCGGAAATCCTCTCGCCCACCGCGCCGGAGGGCGACTGGGGCAGCAGCTTCATCGACTACAACGTCAAGGCCGAGCGCATGGGCTGGCTGCCCTCCGCGCCCCAGCTCAAGCAGAACCCGCTGGCCCTCGCCGCGCAGGCGAAGGCGGCCGGGCTCGAGGCCAAGGACTTTGTGGCCCAGGGCCTGAAGTCCGGCGCGCTGGAGATGTCCTGCCGCGATCCCGACGACCCGGCCAACTGGCCGCGCAACATGTTCGTCTGGCGCTCGAACCTGCTCGGCTCGTCGGGCAAGGGGCATGAGTATTTCCTCAAGCACCTGCTCGGCACCACGCACGGGGTGATGGGCAAGGACCTTGGCAACGAGGGCGCGGTGCGCAACCGCGAGGTCGCCTGGCACGACGAGGCGCCGAAGGGCAAGCTCGACCTGCTGGTGACCCTGGACTTCCGCATGTCCACCACCTGCGTCTACTCGGACATCGTGCTGCCCACGGCCACCTGGTACGAGAAGAACGACCTCAACACCTCGGACATGCACCCCTTCATCCATCCGCTCTCCGCGGCGGTGGCCCCGGCTTGGGAGGCACGCACCGACTGGGACATCTACAAGGGGCTGGCCAAGACCTTCTCGGAAGTGGCCGGCGAGGTGCTGGGCGTGGAGGAGGATGTCGTCCTGCTTCCCATCCAGCACGACACGCCCGCCGAAATGGCGCAGGCGCTGGACGTCAAGGACTGGGCCCAGGGCGACGTGGAGCCCATTCCGGGCAAGACCATGCCGTCCGTCACCGTGGTGACGCGCGACTATCCTCACCTCTACGACCGCTTCACCGCCCTCGGCCCGCTGCTCGACAAGCTCGGCAACGGCGGCAAGGGCATCTCGTGGAACACCGGGCATGAGGTGGCGGCGCTCGGTGCGCTGAACGGCGTGCGCGAGAGCGGCGCGGCCGCAGGCCAGCCGAAGATCGAGACCGACATCGACGCCGCCGAGGTCATCCTCATGCTGGCGCCGGAGACCAACGGCGAGGTGGCGGTCAAGGCCTGGGAGGCGCTCTCCAAGGCCACTGGCCGCGAGCACGCCCACCTGGCGCTGCCCAAGGAGGACGAGAAGATCCGCTACCGGGACATCCAGGCCCAGCCGCGCAAGATCATCTCCTCCCCCACCTGGTCCGGCATCGAGAGCGAGAAGGTCTGCTACAACGCAGGCTATACCAATGTGCACGAGCTCATTCCCTGGCGCACGCTCACCGGGCGTCAGCAGCTCTACCAGGATCATCTCTGGATGCGGGCCTTCGGCGAGGGCTTCGTGACTTGGAAGCCGCCGGTGGACCTGAAGACCATTGCCGGCGCCAAGGGCGTGAAGCCCAACGGCAACAAGGAGATCGTGCTCAACTTCCTGACCCCGCACCAGAAGTGGGGCATCCACTCCACCTATACCGACAACCTGCTGATGCTGACGCTCAACAGAGGCGGCCCGGTGGTGTGGATCTCGGAGACCGACGCCAAGGCGGCCGGCATCGTCGATAACGACTGGGTGGAAGTGTTCAACATCAACGGCGCGCTGACCGCCCGCGCCGTGGTCTCCCAGCGCATCCAGGAGGGCATGATGCTGATGTATCACGCCCAGGAAAAGATCGTGAACACGCCGGGGTCCGAGATGACCGGCAACCGCGGCGGTATCCATAATTCGGTGACGCGGGTCGTCCCCAAGCCCACCCACATGATCGGCGGCTACGCCCAGCAGGCCTACGGCTTCAACTATTACGGCACCGTGGGCGCCAACCGCGACGAGTTCATCGTCGTCCGCAAGATGGCCGAGGTCGACTGGCTCGAAGGCCCGCTCGCGCCCGATCAGACCCAGACCAACGCGCCGATGGAGGCTGCAGAATGAAGATCCGTGCCCAGATCGCCATGGTGCTGAACCTCGATAAGTGCATCGGGTGTCACACCTGCTCCGTCACGTGCAAGAACGTGTGGACCAATCGCGAAGGCGTCGAATACGCCTGGTTCAACAATGTCGAGACCAAGCCCGGTGTCGGCTACCCGCGCGAGTGGGAGAACCAGGCCAAGTGGAACGGTGGCTGGCAGCGCAAGAAGAACGGCCGCATCGAGCCCAAGATGGGCGCGAAGTGGCGTATCCTCGCCAATATCTTCGCCAATCCGGACCTGCCGGAGATCGACGATTATTACGAGCCGTTCACCTTCGACTATGAGCACCTGCACACAGCGAAGGAGAGCAAGGCGTTCCCCACCGCCCGCCCGCGCTCGGCCATCTCCGGCGAGCGCATGGAGAAGATCAACTGGGGTCCGAACTGGGAGGAAATCCTCGGCGGCGAGTTCGAGAAGCGTTCGAAGGACGTGAATTTCGAGGCCGTGCAGAAGGAAATGTACGGCCAGTTCGAGAACACCTTCATGATGTACCTGCCGCGCCTGTGCGAGCACTGCCTCAATCCGGCGTGCGCGGCGGTGTGCCCCTCCGGCGCCATCTACAAGCGCGAGGAGGACGGCATCGTCCTGATCGACCAGGACAAGTGCCGCGGCTGGCGCATGTGCGTGTCGGGCTGCCCCTACAAGAAGATCTATTACAACTGGTCTTCGGGAAAGTCCGAGAAGTGCATCTTCTGCTATCCGCGCATCGAGGCGGGACAGCCGACCGTGTGCTCGGAGACCTGCGTCGGCCGCATTCGCTATCTCGGCGTGGTGCTCTACGACGCTGACGGCATCGAAGCCGCGGCCAGCATGCCGGACGAGAAGGACCTCTACGAGGCGCAGCTCAAGCTGTTTCTCGATCCCAAGGATCCGGCGGTGATCGCCCAGGCGCGGGCGGACGGTGTGCCGGAGGCGTGGCTCGACGCAGCCCGCCATTCCCCGGTGTGGAAGATGGCGATGGAGTGGAAGATCGCCTTCCCGCTCCATCCCGAATACCGCACGCTGCCGATGGTCTGGTACGTGCCGCCGCTCTCGCCGATCCAGTCGGCGGCCGCCGCCGGCAAGATGGGCGTCAATGGCGACATGCCGGATGTGCGCTCGCTGCGCATCCCGCTGCGCTACCTCGCCAATCTGCTCACCGCCGGCAATGAGGAGCCGGTGGCCCTGGCGCTCGAACGCATGCTCGCCATGCGCGGCTACATGCGCGCCAAGACCGTGGACGGGCGTCTCGACGAGCGCATCGCCGCCGAGGTCGGTCTCAGCGGAGCGGCCATCGAGGAGATGTACCAGGTGATGGCGATCGCCAATTACGAGGATCGCTTCGTCATCCCCACCGCGCACCGCGAATGGAGCGAGGACGCCTACGACCTGCGCGGCTCGTGCGGCTTCTCCTTCGGCAACGGCTGCTCGGGCGGCTCGTCCGAGACCAACCTGTTCGGCACCCGCCAGACACCCAAGGCGCGCAATCCGATGGAGGTGGCGTGATGGCCGATGCTGTGGAACATCTCACCTTTAAGGCGCTGTCCGCGCTGCTGAGCTATCCGGACGCGCGGCTGGTCGCCGCGGTGCCGGAGATCGAGGCCGCGCTGGCCGCCGACGGGCTGCTGGACCGGCGTGCCTGCGATGCGCTCGGCCCGCTGTTCGACGGGTTGCGGACCCGCGACCTCTACGATCTGCAGGCGGATTACGTCGAGCTGTTCGACCGCTCGCGCAAGCTCTCGCTGCACCTGTTCGAGCATGTGCACGGCGAGAGCCGGGATCGCGGCCAGGCGATGGTGGATCTCGCCGCGCTCTACGAGGCGGGCGGGCTGCTGCTCGCCGCCAACGAACTGCCGGACTATCTGCCGCTGTTCCTGGAATATCTCGCCACCCGGCCGCTCGGGGAGGCGAGGGGGCTGCTGGCCGACACCGACCACATCCTGGCGACGCTCGAGGAGCGGCTCGCCGGCCGCGACACGCCTTACCGCGCCGTGATCGCGGCGGTGCGCATCGCCGGCGGCGCGGCTGCCGCCGACGTTGGGACCCCGGACCTCGATGACGGCGAAACCGCCGCGGACGACCTGCGCGCGCTCGATGCCGCCTGGGAGGAGAGCGCCGTGGTGTTCGGGCCGGGCGAGGCCCTGGGCGGATGCTCCGTCGACCGGCTGCGCACGCAAATACGGGCCGGCGCGCGCGACGCGCGCACCGCCACTGCTTGAGGGAGACGAACCATGTCCTCTGCCATCAATTCAGCGCTCTTCGGCTGGTATCCCTACCTCTGCCTCACGGTCTTCCTGCTGGGCAGTCTGGTGCGGTTCGACCGCGAGCAATACACGTGGAAGACCGGCTCGTCGCAGTTGCTGCGCCGCCGCCAGCTGCGCCTCGGCTCGAACCTGTTCCACGTGGGCATCCTCATCATCTTCGTCGGCCATGCCGCCGGCCTGCTGACGCCCATCTGGGTGTTCGACATGCTGGGCATCAGCCATTCCTTCAAGCAGGGCCTCGCCATCACCGTGGGCGGCCTTGCGGGCGTGGCCTGCTTCATCGGCATCTCGCTGCTGGCTCACCGCCGGCTGTTCGACCCGCGCATCCGCGCCACGTCGAGCTTCGGCGACACTGCCATCCTGCTGCTGCTGTGGCTGCAACTCACCCTCGGCCTCTCCACCATCTTCGTCTCGCTCGGCCATATGGACGGGCATGAGATGGTGAAGTTCATGAACTGGGCCCAGGGCATCCTCACCCTCCAGCCCGCCGCGGCGGCCTATGTGGCCGACGTGAATCCCATCTTCAAGGCGCACCTGCTGCTGGGCATGACCATCTTCCTGGTCTTCCCCTTCACCCGCCTCGTGCATGTGTGGAGCGCGCCGGTCTGGTATCTCGGCCGGCCCGGCTATCAGGTGGTGCGCACGCGGTTCGCCCACGGGGCGCGGCAGGGGATGGGCCACGCCCAGCAACGTCCGGCGTCCGCACCCGCGGTTCGTCCGGCGCCTGCCCTGACCGTTCGCCGGCCTGCGGAGTGAGTGCCATGGTGACCTTTGTCGTCGATCACAATGCCAAGCACGCCGGACAGGACGCGGCCCACCCGCACGAGCACGCGCCGCTGGTGCGTGACACCACGCCCTCGAAGGAGCGCGTGACCATGCCCGCCGTCAGCGTCAACGGCGTGTCCATCTCCCGCAAGGCAATTGCCGCCGAGGTGCAGAACACCCCGGCGCGGACGCCGGCCGAGGGGTGGCGCGCCGCCGCCCGGGCGCTGGTGGTGCGCGAACTGCTGTTGCAGGAGGCCCGGCGGCTGGAGATCCCGGTCGACCAGCAGCTGGACACGGACGGGCGCCGCGAGACCGAGGAGGACGCGCTGATGCGCGCCTTGCTCGAACAGGAGGTGCGCACGCCCGTCGCCGACGAGGAGGCCCTGCGGCGCTTCTATGCCAACAATCTCCGGCGCTTCGTCTCACCCGCTTTGTGGGAGGCGGATCATATCCTGTGCGCCGCCCGCCGCGACGACGTGGCGGCCTTTGCCGCCGCGCGGGAAAAGGCGGCGCATCTCGCCGCCGAACTCGCCGTCGCGCCGGACCGCTTCGATGCGCTCGCGCGGGCCCATTCGGACTGCCCGTCGGCGGCGGTCGGCGGTAGCCTCGGCCAGATCGGGCCGGGCGACACCACGCCCGAATTCCAGGCGGGGCTGGCCGGCCTCGCGGCCGGCGAGATCTCGGCCCCGGTGGAGACGCGCTACGGCGTCCACCTGATCCGCGTTCACCGTCGCATCGAGGGGCGGCAACTGCCGTTCGAGGCGGTGCGGGAACGGATCGCCGCCTATCTGGAAGATCACGTGGCCCGCTCGGCCTATGCCCAGTACGTCTCGCTGCTGGTCGGCCGGGCGGACATCAAGGGCGTGGCGCTCGACGGCGCCGACAGCCCGCTCGTGCAATAGGGGAATGGCATGCTCGGCGCGCTCATCGCCGCGCTCGACGACCCTGAGGTCTCGGCGCGTCTCCTCTCCGCTCTCGATGCGCCGGGTCTCTCCACCCGGCTGAATGCCGCTTCCGCAGCCGACGGCCGCACCCCGCCGGAGATGATGGCCGCGCTGGTGTGGAATTTCCTGGATACGGCCACCGACGATCATTTCGTCCAGCTCATCGGCATCATGAACCGTGCCGAGGATCCCGGCCTTGCCGCGGTGCGGGCCATCCTGGCCGCCGCGCTGCCGGAGGAGGCGGCATGAGCGGCTGCGGTCTCATCGACACGTTCGGGCGGCGGATCACCTATCTCCGGCTTTCGGTCACCGACCGCTGCGACCTGCGTTGCGTCTATTGCATGTCCGACGACATGACCTTTCTGCCGCGCAGCGAACTGCTCACGCTGGAGGAACTGGACCGCCTCGCCTCGGCCTTCGTGGCCCGGGGCGTATCGAAGATCCGCCTCACCGGCGGCGAACCACTGGTGCGCAAGGGCGTGCTCGACCTCGTCGCCGGCCTCTCCCGTCATCTCGCCGGCGGCCGGCTCAGGGACCTGACCCTGACCACCAACGGCAGCCTGCTGGCGCGCGATGCCGAGGCGCTGGCCCGCGCCGGAGTGAAGCGGGTCAACGTCTCGCTGGATACGCTGGATGCGGCGCGCTTTCGCGCCATCACCCGCCGCGGTACGCTGGGGGTGGTGATGGAAGGCCTGCTGGCGGCGGAGGCGGCGGGCCTCAAGGTGAAGATCAACGCCGTGGCCCTGAAGGGCAGCACGGAGGACGAGATACACGATCTCATCGCCTTCGCTCACGGGCGCGGCATGGACCTGACTCTCATCGAAACCATGCCGCTCGGCGACGTGGGCGAGGACCGCACCGACCGATACCTGCCCCTGTCCGACCTGCGCCGGATCATCGAGCGGCGCTGGACCCTCACCGACACGTCCGAGCGCAGCGGCGGCCCGGCGCGCTATGCACGCGTGGGCGAGACCGGCGGTCGCATCGGCTTCATTACGCCGCTGACGCATAGCTTCTGCGAGACCTGCAACCGGGTGCGCGTCAGCGCCAAGGGCGTGCTCTACACCTGCCTCGGGCAGGAGGAACAGGTGGATTTGCGGGCGCCGCTGCGGGCTTCGGAAGGCGATGACGCGCTGCATGCGGCCATCGATGCCGGCATTCGTGGCAAGCCGCGCGGCCACGATTTCGCCATCGCCCGCAACGGCGCACCCGCACTGGCGCGGCATATGTCCGCGCTCGGAGGCTGAGACATGGTGCGCATCGGGATCCTCACCATCTCCGACCGCGCGAGCCGCGGCGACTATGCCGATCTCGCCGGGCCCGCCATCGAGGAGTGGCTCGCCCATGCCATCGCCTCGCGCTGGGATCCGGTCCGGCGGGTCATTCCCGACGGCGTGGAGAGCGTGCGCGCCGTCCTCTCGCACATGGCGGACGTGGAGCAGCTTGACCTCGTCCTCACCTCCGGCGGCACCGGCCCGGCGCCGCGCGACCTCACGCCGGAGGCGATGCGGATGGTGATGGAGAAGGAACTGCCGGGCTTCGGCGAAGTGATGCGGCAGGCGAGCCTCAGGGACGTGCCCACGGCCATCCTGTCGCGCCAGACCGCCGGCGTGCGCGGCACGACGCTGATCATCAACCTGCCGGGCAAGCCGGCGGCCATCGACACCTGCCTCTCGGCGGTGTTTCCCGCCGTGCCCTATGCCCTCGATCTCATCGGCGCCGGACGGATCGAGACCAATCCCGCCGTGATCCAGGCGTTCCGGCCGGGATGAGGATCGACCATCATGGATGATGTTGCCTTCGCCCGTGCGCTGCATGTGATCGCCGTGGTTCACTGGATCGGCGGCCTGTCCTTCGTGACCTTCGTGCTGCTGCCGCTGGCGCGGGCGCTGACCGGGGTCCAGGGCGCGGCGCTGGTGGAACTGGTGGAACGGCGCTTCGTGGCGCAGGTGCGGCTCTCGGTGCCGCTCGCCGGGGCCACGGGCTTCTGGATGGTCTATCGCATGAACCTGTGGAGCCGCTTCCACGAGCCCGCATATTGGTGGATGGGCACCATGGTCGCGTTGTGGGTGGTGTTCATGCTGCTGCTGTTCGTAATGGAGCCGCTGCTGCACCGCATCGTCGAGCGCCGGGCGCGGCGGCAGCCGCAGGTCACGCTGCTGCGCATGAGCCGTCTCCACGAGGCCCTGCTTGCGGGCGCGGCGATCACCATTCTCGGGGCGGTCGCGGGTGCGCACGGCCTGTTCTTCCCATGAAAGGGCGTGCCGCATGAGACAGGCAGCGGAGGCGCGCCGGCCGTTCGGCGGCGCGGACCTGTGGAGCCGCGGCTTCCGGCCGTTCTTTCTGGCCGCCGGGCTCTGGGCGGCGGCGGCGATCGCCGTCTGGCCGCCGTTCTTCTCCGGCGAGATCACCATTCCGACCGCCTTCCCGCCGCTGGACTGGCACGTCCATGAGATGATCTACGGCTTCGGCGCCGCGGTCATCGCCGGCTTCCTGCTGACGGCGGTCCCCAACTGGACCGGGCGCCCGCCTGTGGCCGGGCGCGCCCTCGTCGCGCTCGCCGCACTGTGGCTTGCGGGACGCGGCGCGGTGTTCCTGTCGGCGAAGATCGGCTGGCTCGCGGCGCTCGTCGTCGACTGCGGGTTTCTGCTCGTCCTGGCCTGCGTGATCGGCCGGGAGGTGGTGGCGGGGCGCAACCGGCGCAATGTGAAGGTGGCTGGCCTCGTGCTGCTGCTGGGGCTGGTGAATGCGGTGTTCCATCTGGAGGTGGCCCTGGAGGGGACGGCGGTGGTGTCCGGCCGCGCCGCCGTTGCCCTGCTGATCTTCCTGATCCTGTTGATCGGCGGCCGCGTGGTGCCGAGCTTCACCCACAACTGGCTGGCCGCGCGGGGCATCGCGCAGCGGCCGGTTCCGTTCAACCGGGCCGACGGCATGGTGATGGCGCTGTCGGGCGCCGCCTTGGCACTTTGGGTGGCATTGCCGCATGACCGGCCGACGGGGGCGCTGCTGCTGGCCGCCGGCGGCGCGAATCTTTGGCGGCTGTCGCGCTGGCAGGGCTGGCGCACCGGCTCGGACGGGCTGGTGCTCGTTCTCCACATCGGTTTCCTGTTGGCCGCGGCCGGCTTTCTGGCCGCCGCCGCCCATGCCTTCGCGCCAGGGGCAATCCCGGTCGCTTTCGGCATCCACGTCTGGGCCATCGGTGCCATCGGCACCATGACGCTCGCCATCATGACCCGGGCGACGCTCGGGCACAGCGGACAGGCCCTGAAAGCCTCCCGCGCCACCTTGGCGAGCTACATGCTCGTCGCCGTCGCGCTCGCCCTACGCCTCGCCATGATCTTCGCGACCGGTTGGACCGTCCCGTTGATGTATCTGGCCGCGTCGGCCTGGGTTGCGGCCTTCGTGGTCTTCGCGATCGGCTACGGACCGTATTTCTTCAATCGCAGGGGCTGAGCCGCGCGGCTCCCCGGAAACGAAAAGGCCGGGCGCGAGCCCGGCCTTCTCTTGCCCTGTGCGGGTCGCTCAGTGGCCTTCCGCCACAGCCGGAACGCCGTGGCCCGCGGGCTCGGCGTGCGCGATGGGCTCCACCGTGCCGTGATGGGTCAGCGGCCGGTTGCCGGCGAGGCGCCGCAGCAGCACGTAGAACACCGGCGTCAGGAAGATGCCGAACACGGTCACCCCGATCATGCCCGCGAACACCGCGACACCCATGGCATGGCGCATTTCCGCGCCGGCGCCGGTGGAGGTGACGAGGGGCACCACGCCCATGATGAAGGCGAGCGAGGTCATCAGGATCGGCCGCAGCCGCAGCCGGCTCGCCTCGATCGCCGCCTCCACCGGCTTGAGGCCGGTGAATTCCAGCTCGCGGGCGAATTCCACGATCAGGATGGCGTTCTTCGCCGACAGGCCCACCAGCACGATCAGGCCGATCTGGGTGAAGACGTTGTTGTCCCCGCCCGAGTACCAGACGCCGGTCATGGCGGCGAGCAGGCCCATGGGCACGATCATGATGATGGCAAGCGGCAGGGTGAGGCTCTCATACTGCGCCGCCAGCACCAGGAAGACGAGGAAGATGGAGAGCGGGAACACCCACACCGCCGAATTGCCGGCGATGATGTCCTGGTAGGTCAGTTCGGTCCACTCGAAGCCGAAGCCCTTGGGCAGGGTCTCGGCCGCGATCCGCTCCACCGCCGCCTGCGCCTCGCCCGAGGAGAAGCCGGGCGCGGCGCCGCCGTTCACGTCGGCGGAGAGGAAGCCGTTGTAGCGCATGGCCCGTTCCGGCCCGGCGGACGCCTTCACCTTCAGCAGGGCCGAGAGCGGGATCATCTCGCCGCTGCTGGAGCGCACCTTGAGCTGGCCGATGTCGTCCGCGCGGGCGCGGTACTTCGCGTCCGCCTGGACACGCACCGTGTAGGTGCGGCCGAAGGTGTTGAAGTCGTTCACATAAGACGAGCCGAGATAGATCTGCAGCGTGTTGAAGACGTCGGTCACGGCGACGCCGAGCTGGCGGGCCTTGACCCGGTCGATGTCGGTGTAGAGCTGGGGCACGTTCACTTGGTAGGAGGAGAACAGGCCGGCCAGCTCCGGCGCCTGGGCGGCCTTGGCCATGAACGCCTTCACGGCCTGGTCGAGGGCGGCATAGCCGAAGCCGGCGCGGTCCTCGATCTGGAGCTTGAAGCCGCCGATCGTGCCCAGCCCCTGCACCGGCGGGGGCGGGAACATGGCGATGATGGCTTCCTTGATGCCCGCATACTTGCCGTTGAGCTGCATGGCGATGGCGCCGCCCGACAGCTCCGGCGTGCGCCGCTCCTCGAACGGCTTCAGGCTCACGAACACGATGCCGGAGTTGGAGGAATTGGTGAAGCCGTTGATCGACAGGCCGGGGAAGGCGATGGCCGATTCGATGCCCGGCGTCTTCATGGCGATGTCGCTCATCTGCTGGATCACCTCTTCCGTGCGGTCGAGGGTGGCGCCGTCGGGCAGTTGGGCGAAGCCCACCAGATACTGCTTGTCCTGCCCCGGCACGAAGCCGCCCGGCACCTGCTTGAACACCCCCACGGTGAGCGCCACCAGGCCGAGATAGACCACGAACATCACCCCCTTGCGGGAGATGACGCCCTTCACCCCACGGCTGTAGGCGCGCGAGGAACGGCCGAAGAAGGCGTTGAAGCGGCGGAAGAACCAGCCCAGGCCGGCATCCATGATCCGGGTCAGGCGGTCCTTCGGCGCGTCATGGCCCTTCAGCAGCAAGGCCGCGAGGGCAGGGGACAGGGTCAACGAGTTGAAGGCCGAGATCACCGTCGAGATGGCGATGGTCAGGGCGAACTGCTTGTAGAACTGGCCGGTGAGGCCGGTGATGAAGGCCAGCGGCACGAACACGGCGATCAGCACCAAGGCGATGGCGATGATCGGGCCGGACACTTCCCGCATGGCGCGGTAGGTAGCCTCGCGCGGGGCGAGCCCGGCCTCGATGTTGCGCTCGACGTTCTCCACCACGACGATGGCGTCGTCCACCACGATGCCGATGGCCAGCACCAGGCCGAACAGCGTCAGCGCATTGATGGAGAAGCCGAAGGCGTACATCACCGCGAACGTGCCGACGATGGAGATCGGCACCGCAAGCAGCGGGATGATCGAGGCGCGCCACGTCTGGAGGAACAGGATCACCACCAGCACCACGAGGGCGACGGCTTCCAGCAGGGTGTGCACCACCGCGTCGATCGAGGCGCGCACGAACTGGGTGGTGTCATAGACGATGGAATAATCCACGCCCTCGGGCATGTTCTCCTTGATCTCCGCCATCACCCTGCGGATGTTGTCGGCGATCTCGATGGCGTTTGAGCCGGGCGCCTGGAACACCGGCACCGCCACAGCCTGCTTGTTGTTCAGCAGCGAGCGCAGCGAATAATCCGCCGCACCGAGTTCGATGCGCGCGATATCCCTGAGCCGGGTGATCTCGCCATTGGCGCCGGTCTTCACGACGATGTCGCCGAATTCCTCCTCGCTCTGCAGGCGGCCCTGGGCGTTCACGGTCAGCTGGAGATCGACGCCGGGGATGCCGGGCGAGGAGCCCACCACGCCGGCGGCGGCCTGGACGTTCTGGGCGTTGATCTCATTGACCACATCGCTGGCGGAGAGGCCGCGCTCGGCCACCTTCTGCGGGTCGAGCCAGACGCGCATGGAATAGTCGCCCGAGCCGAACAGCTGCACGTCGCCCACGCCATTGATGCGGGCGAGGCGGTCCTTCACGTTCAGCACCGCGTAATTGCGCAGGTACGCCATATCGTAGCGCCCGTTGGGCGACAGCAGGTGCACCACCAGCATCAGGTCGGGCGAAGACTTCACCGTGGTGATGCCGAGGCGGCGCACGTCCTCCGGCAGGCGCGGCTCGGCCTGGGAGACGCGGTTCTGCACCAGTTGCTGGGCCTTGTCCGGGTCGGTGCCCAGCTTGAAGGTGACGGTCAGTGTCATCAGGCCGTCGGTGGTGGCCTGGCTCGACATGTAGAGCATGCCTTCCACGCCGTTGATCTGCTCCTCGATGGGCGTCGCCACCGTCTCGGCGATCACCTTGGGGCTGGCGCCGGGATAGTTGGCGCGCACCACGATCTGCGGCGGCACCACCTCGGGATATTCGGAAATCGGCATCACCCTGAGCGCCAGCAGGCCGCCGAGGAAGATGAGGACGGAGAGAACGCCCGCGAAGATCGGGCGGTCGATGAAGAATTTGGACAGGTTCATGGCAGCCTCTCGCCCACCAGCGGGGCTCGGATCGGATCAGCGTTGCGCCACGTCCGCCGTGCCCGAAGCGGGGCGGCTGGAGGCGACGGTCATGGGGACGATTTCGGGGGTCACCAGCGCGCCGGGGCGCACCTTTTGCAGGCCGTTGACGATGATGCGGTCGCCATTGGCGAGGCCGGCGGTGACGATGCGCATGCCGTCCAGTGCCGGGCCGAGGGCCACTTCGCGATAGATCGCCTTGTTGTCGGCGCCGACCACGAAGACGAACTTCTTGTTCTGGTCGGTGCCCACCGCCCGCTCGCTCACCAGCAGGGTCGGGGCGGTCTTGGGCTGGCCCATGCGCAGGCGCACAAACTGGCCGGGGATCAGCTCGCCGTCCGGATTGTCGAACACCGCCCGCACCCGGATCGTGCCGCTCTTGGCGTCGATCTGGTTGTCGATGAGCTGCATGTGGCCCCGGCGGAGCACGGCGTCGTCATTGGCGGTGAGCATGTCCACCGGGATGCGCGCCACCTGCGCCTGGGTGCGGGGGCCGCCGCCGATGGCGCGCAGCGCCTTCAGCACCGACTGCTCGTCGGCGGAGAAGCCGGCGTAGATGGGATCGAGCGAGACCAGCGTGGTCAGCAGCGGCCCGGTGCCGCCGGCGGTGACGAGGTTGCCCGCCGTGATCTCGATCTTGCCGACGCGGCCGGAGACCGGGGCGCGGACCTCCGTATAGTCGAGGTTCAGCTGGGCGGCGCGCAGGGCCGCCTGGGCGGCCTTGAGGTTGGCTTCCGCCGAGCGACTGGCGTTCAGGCGCTCGTCGAGATCGCGCTGGGCCACGGTGCGGTTGTCGAACAGACGCTGGCCGCGCTCAAGGTCGCTCTTGGTCAGCGCGACCTGGGCCTCGGCAGCCGCCATCTGGGCCTGGAGGCGGTCCACCTCGGCGGCATAGGGCGCGGGGTCGATGGTGATGAGGGAATCCCCCGCCTTCACCAGCTCGCCCTCGCGGAAATGCACGTTGAGGATGGCGCCGGCGACGCGCGAGCGCACCTCCACCCGCTCGATGGCCTCCAGGCGGCCAGAGAATTCGTCATAGGGGGCCACGTCCTGGGTTTCGACGATGGCCACCGACACCGGCACGCCGGCGGGGGCGGTCGCGGCGACGGCGTCACCGGCCACGGCCTCGGTGCGGGGCAGGCCGGACGTCACCACATAGGCGCCGCCGACCACAGCAAAGGTCATTGCCGCGCCGAGCAAACGGGCGCGGAGAGATGTGCGAGACATGATGTGGCCTCCTCGGCCGGACGATTTAACGAACTGGAACGGGGGGACCGGCCACGGCTGCCGGGGCGAAGGCCGCGGGGTCCGACATGAACGCAGCGAACAGGGTCTGGACGGTGTGCGTCCACCCGGAATGGCGGCCGCGCGCGCCGGGCGCGGTCTCGGGCTCGGCCAGCGCTTCCGGCCATCCCGTGGGGCCCGGCAGGACATGGACGAAAGCGTCGACGCCGGCCTCCTTGAGCCGGGCGACATAGGCCACGGCCTCGTCGCGCATGGGGTCGTCCGCGCTGGTGATGACCAGCGCCGGGGCGATGCCGGCGAGGCGGGACGCCCCGAGCGGCGCCGCATAGGGGTGAGACGCCTTGTCGGCGGTGCCGAGATAGGTGCGCCAGCCGTCCGCCCAGCGGCAGCCCACCGGCCCCGCATCCGCCGCGCGCAGGGACTGGGTGCCGAGCTGCGGGTCCAGCATGGGCGAGAGCAGGATCTGCCCGGCCAGCGGCGGGCGCTGCTGGTCCCGCGCCACCAGGGCGAGCGCCGCCGCCAGGTTGCCGCCGGCTTCCTCGCCGGCGACGAAGACGCGGGACTTCTTCGCCCCCCAGCGGGTGCGGTTGTCATGCACCCAGTTCAGGGCGCCATAGGCCGCCTGAAGCGTATGCGGAAAGGGCTGCTCGCAGGCGAGCGGATATTCCGCCGACACCACCGTCGCCCCGGCCTGGGCCAGCAGGCAGGCGATGGTCACGCCGCAATCCAGCGTCCCGTCCACGAACGTGCCGCCGTGCAGGTGCAGCGCGATGGGCGCGCCCCGGCGGGCGTTGTCGGCGGGATAGATCCGCACGACCATGCCGGCGGCCGGGCCGTCGGCAATGCGCTCTTCGTGACGGGTGGTGTCCATGGACCGGCGCCTTTCGCAACAGTCCCGCCGTCGCTTGCATGCGACACCGAGCCCCTGCGGCCTTTTGCGATGCGGTAGAATTAAGCTGGATCGATCGGGGAATAAAGCCGCTGGATGTGACTTCATTGTTTCTGTATGGGAACAATGAACGTGTTTTCAATTTTGCGGGGTGGTGCCGCATGGACCAGTTTGCTGCGATGCGATCCTTCATCGGCGTGGTGGAGGCGGGGACCTTCAGCCGCGCCTCGGCGGTGCTGCGGGTGCCCAAGCCGACCCTCACCAAGCAGATCCAGACGCTGGAGGCGCACCTGCGCACCAAGCTGCTGAACCGCACCACGCGGCGCGTGACGGTGACGCCCGACGGGGCGGCCTATTACGAGCGGGCGGTGCGCCTCCTGGCCGACCTCGACGAACTGGACAGCTCCATGGCCCTGTCCCAGGCCAAGCCCCAGGGGCGGCTGCGCGTGGATGTCAGCGCGGCGCTCGCCACCATGGTCCTCATCCCCGCCTTGCCGGATTTTCACGCGCGCTATCCCGACATCCATATCGATCTCGGCGTCACCGACCGCTCCGTGGATCTGGTGGCCGAGAATGTGGACTGCGTGATCCGCGCCGGCCATCTGGCGGACCAGTCGCTGGTGGCCCGCAGGATCGGCGAGATGTACCTGATGTATGCGGCGGCCCCGTCCTATCTCGCCCGCTATGGGGCGCCGTCCCATCCCCGCGACCTGGAGAGCACCCATCCGATCGTCGGCTATTTCAACCCGCGCGTCGGGCGGCTGATGCCGCTGTCCTTCACCGCCAATGGCGAGGAACCGCTGGAGATCACCGGCCGCTACGTCCTCGCCGTCAATGACAGCAACGCCTTCATCACGGCGGCGCTGAACGGGTTCGGCGTGGTGCAGATGCCCACCTTCATGGCCCAGCCGCATCTGGAGAGCGGCGCCCTGGTGCCGGTGCTGGAGGCCTGGCGCGTGGAGCCGAAGCCCCTCTATGTAGTGTTTCCCCCGACGCGGCACCTGAGCAACCGGCTGCGGGTGTTCGTGGACTGGATCTCGGAGATCGTCGCCACCGATTTCGCCGCCCGCCCGCCACGCTAGACGTCCGCAGCCTGCGGGGCCGTCTGCGCGATGAAGGCGGTGGTGTGGGCGATGAAGGCGTCGAGCAGGGCCTTGCCGACCGCCGGAAACCGCCGCTGGGCCGAGTAGACCGCCGCGAACTCGAAATTCACCCGCGGCTCGAAGCGGCGGATGGCGATGCCGCGCCCATTGAATTCATGGGCGGTGAATGGATCGCACACGCTGATCCCGAGCCCGGAGGCGACCAGGCCGCAGACGATGCCGGTGAGGCGCGTTTCCGCCCGCACCACCGGGCGCACATTGTTCATCTCCAGCATGCGGTCGACCCGCATGCGGGACAGGCCGCCCAGCTCCAGCGCGATGAAATCCTGCCCTTCGAGATCGGCGGCGTTGAGTTCGTGCTTCGCCGCCAGCGGATGGTCAGACGGCAGGACCGCGACCATGGCGGCGGTGGGCATGGGGTGGGCGACGACGGCGGCGTGCGCCAGCGGCCCCATGACAAAGCCCAGGTCGCATTCGCCCGACAGGACCTGTTCCAGCACCAGATGCGAGCCGAGGCCGCTCAGCGCCAGATCCATGCGCGGCTTGTCCTTCAGGAAGCCGCCGACGAAGCGGGGCAGGAAGCCGTTCATGAGCGCGGGCATGGAGGCGATGCGCAGTACGCCGGCCCGCCGCTCCTTCACCTCGTGCGCCACCTGGGCGATCCGCTCCAGGCCGACGAAGGAGCGCTCCACCTCGGCGAACAGGGTGAGGCCCTCGTTGGTGGGCACCAGCTTGGTGCCGTGCCGCTCCAGCAGCCGCAGGCCGAGGGCGGCCTGAAGATCGCGCAGCATGCGGCTGACGGCGGGTTGGGTCACGCCCATCAGCGCCGCCGCGTCGGTCACTGTGCCGGCCACCATGATGGCGCGGAACGCCTCGATCTGCCGTGGATTCAGCCAAGCCAAGGGCTCGTGCTCCGAAGGAAATGCCGTTCTCCATAACATATCGTTATGAAGAATGATTCCAAATGCATTTGACGCCCAAGCCGCGCCGTATGACCCTTTTGGAGGCGCGCCCATAAAGACGGCAGAACAGCGCGTCGCTTCCACGAGACGTTTCGTTGCCCATCGTCGCGACAAGGGGATCCCATGATGCGCCTGTCCATCTCATTGCGTGCCGCGTCCCTTGCCCTGCTGGCCTCCGCCTTCGGTCTCGCCGCGCCGGCGATGGCGCAGCAGACCTTCTACGTCGCCGGCTACGGCGGCACCTTCGAGCAGACCATGCGCAAGGAGATCATCCCGGCCTTCGAGAAGGCGCACGGGGTGAAGGTGCAATATGTCGCCGGCAATTCCACCGACACGCTCGCCAAGCTCCAGGCGCAGAAAGGCAA
The DNA here is from genome assembly GCF_000473085.1 of Azorhizobium doebereinerae UFLA1-100. Classification (GTDB taxonomy): domain Bacteria; phylum Pseudomonadota; class Alphaproteobacteria; order Rhizobiales; family Xanthobacteraceae; genus Azorhizobium; species Azorhizobium doebereinerae. Next base: position 544,207 of record NZ_AXBA01000001.1, on the reverse strand, counting down.
TCAGCAGATCGACGTAGCCATTCTCGACGACGGCCCCATGTATCGCGCCATCAACCTCGGCTTCTGCGCGCCGATCCAGGGCCTGCCCACGGCAGACCTGTTCGACACCGCCCGCTACAAGGACGACAAGGCGGTGGGCATCGGCCTCGTCGCCACCGGCCTGATGTACAACACCAAGTATTTCAAGGACAAAGGCTGGGCGCCGCCGACCTCCTGGAACGACCTGAAGGACCCCAAATACAAGGGCCTGCTGGTCATCCCGCCGATCAACAACACCTACGGCCTCTACACGCTGGTGGAGTTCGCCCGCATCAACGGCGGCAGCGAGACTGCCATCGAGCCCGGCTTCAAGGTGATGAAGGGCGACATCAATCCCAACGTGCTCGCCTATGAGCCCTCGCCGGGCAAGATGACCGAGCTGTTCCAGAGCGGGCAGGCGGTGATCGCGGTGTGGGGCTCCGGCCGCGTCGCCTCCTTCGCCAACACCGGCTTCCCGGTGGATTTCGTCTATCCCAAGGAGGGCGCGGTGGCGCTGCTCGCCTCCGCCTGTCCGGTGGCCAAGGGCGGCGACGGCGCGCTGGCGAATGCCTTCGTCAAGGCGATGGTGGCGCCCGAGTTCCAGGCCATCCTGGCCAAGGAATATGGCTACGGCCCGGTGAACAAGACCGCCAAGGTGGATGCCGAGGCATTGCGCATGGCGCCGATCGGCGAGCGCGCGGCCAAGCTCTATGTCGCCGACTGGGACGCCATCAACCCCAAGATCGACGAATGGACCAAGCGCTGGAACCGTGAGGTGGAGCGCTGATGCTCGCGCGTTCCAGCACCAGCGGCATCGCCCCCATGACCGACCCGGCGCCGGCCTTCCTCGCCCTCGACGGCCTGAGCAAGCGCTATGCCGACCATGTGGCGGTGGATGCGCTGACGCTCGGCGTGGCCCAGGGGGAGTTCATCTCCCTCCTCGGTCCCTCCGGCTGCGGCAAGACCACGACGCTGCAGATGATCGCCGGCTTCACCGAGCCGAGCGGCGGGGCGATCCGCCTGGAGGGGCGCGACCTCGTGGCGGTGAAGCCCGCCAGGCGGGGCCTCGGCATCGTGTTCCAGAGCTATGCGCTGTTTCCCCACATGACGGCGGCGGAGAACGTCGCCTTCGGCCTGGAGATGCAGCGCGTGCCCAAGGCGGAGCGGGCGCGCCGGGTCACCGACGCGCTGGCGCTGGTGGGCCTTTCCGCGCTGGCCGAGCGCTATCCCCGCCGCATGTCCGGTGGCCAGCAGCAGCGCGTGGCGCTGGCCCGCGCGCTGGTGATCCAGCCGCGCATCCTGCTGCTGGACGAGCCCTTGTCCAATCTCGACGCCAAGCTGCGCGAGGAGATGCAGATCGAGCTGCGCCAGATCCAGCGCCGCATCGGCACCACCACCATCCTCGTCACCCACGACCAGCACGAGGCCATGGCGCTGTCCGACCGCATCGTGGTGATGAATGCCGGAAAGGTGGAGCAGATCGGCCGCCCGCAGGACGTCTATGAGCGCCCCGCGACCCCGTTCGTCGCCTCGTTCCTGGGCAAGACCAACGTGTTCGAGGCGCTGGTGGAGCGCGGCGCGGACGGCGCCGCTGCGGTGCTCGGCACCGTGCGCTGCCCCTGTCCGCCGCATCTGGCCGGCGCCGGGCACGTGCTCCTGACGGTGCGGCCGGAGAAGATCGCCTTTGCGGATGAGGGCCTGGCCTGCCGCATCGTCTCCCGCGTGTTCCAGGGCACCTATTGGCTGTTCATCGGCGAAACGCCGGCGGGTGTCGCCACCATCGTCTGCCAGAATGACGGCGCCGCGCAGCCGGGCGAGGGGGAGAGCGTCCACCTCACGTGGCGCGCCGACGACGCGGCGCTCCGGCCGCTGTCGGGGGCCGGCGCATGAGCGCGCTGGCCGACACCGCCCCGCGCCGCGCCGGCATGCCCGGCTGGCTGGCGCCGGCGCTGATGCTGCTGCCGGCCATGCTGCTGGTGGTGGGCGTGGTGCTGGTGCCGCTGGCGCTGACCGCGCTGCTGTCGTTCCACAGCTTCTCCAGCTCCACCGGCATTTCGGCCGGCTATGCGCTGGAGAACTGGGCGGAGATCGCCGGCGATCCCTATTATGCCGAGATGTTTCTGCGCACCTTCCGCATCGCCGGGGTGGTGACGCTGGCCTGCTGCCTCATCGGCGCGCCCGAGGCCTATATCATCCATCGCATGCGGGCGCCCTGGAAGGGCATCTTCCTGGTGGTCACGCTGGGGCCGCTGCTGATCTCCGTGGTGGCGCGCACGCTCGGCTGGGCGCTGCTGTTCGGCGGGCGCAACGGCGTGGTGAACAAGGCATTGATGGATCTGGGCATTCTGTCCCAGCCCATCCCCTTCATGTTCACCGAGGGCGGGGTCATGGTGGCGCTCACCCATGTGATGGTGCCGTTCATGGTGCTCTCCGTCTGGGCGGTGCTCCAGCGCCTGGACCCGCGGGCGGAGAATGCCGCCGCCTCGCTCGGCGCCTCGCAATTCACCGTCCTTACCCGCATCGTGCTGCCGCAGGTGATGCCCGGCATCCTGTCCGGCGCCATCATCGTCTTCGCTTTGTCCGCCAGCGCCTTCGCCACCCCGGCGATCATCGGCGGGCGGCGGCTCAAGGTGGCCGCGACCCTGGCCTATGACGAATTCCTCAACACCCTGAACTGGCCGCTGGGCGCCGCGGTCGCGCTGCTGCTGCTGGTCGCCATCGCGGCCATCGTCATCGGCTGCAACGCATTGGTGGAACGGCACTATTCCAAGGTGTTCCAATGAGCCGGAACGGTCCTCTCGCGCTCCTGTTCCACGCGCTGGTCATGCTGTTCATGCTGGCGCCCATCGTCATCGTCTGCGTGGTGGCCTTCACGCCGGAGGGCTTCCTCTCGCTGCCCACCAACGGGCTGTCGCTGCGCTGGTTCAAGGCCATCGCGGGCTATCCGGAATTCGTCTCGGCGTTCCGGGATTCGCTGTGGCTGGCGGCGCTGTCGTCGGTGATCGCGGTGGGGGTATCGGTGCCGGCGGCGCTGGCGGTGGCGCGCCACCGCTTTCCGGGCCGGGAGGCGGTCTCCGCCTTCATCCTGTCGCCGCTGATGATCCCCCATGTGGTGCTGGGCGTCGCCTTCCTGCGCTTCTTCACCCAGATCGGGGTGGGCGGAAGCATGGTCAGCCTGGTGCTCGCCCATGTGGTGATCGTGCTGCCCTTCGCCTTCCGCCTCACGCTCTCCACCGCCACCGGGCTCGACCGCTCCCTGGAGCAGGCGGCGGTCTCGCTCGGCGCCTCGGGGGCCACGCTGTTCCGGCGGGTGACGCTGCCGCTGATCCTGCCGGGCGTGGTGTCCGGCCTGGTGCTCGCTTTCATCAACAGTTTCGACGAGGTGACGATGACGGTGTTCATCGCCGCGCCGGGGGCGACCACGCTGCCGGTGCGCATGTTCCTGTACATCCAGGACAATATCGACCCGCTGGTGACCTCGGTCTCGGCGGTGGTGATCGCGCTGACCGTGGTGGTCATGGCGCTGATCGAGAAGCTGTTCGGCCTGGAGCGGCTGCTGGCGGGCGAGGGGGGCGGGCGGTCATGAGCGCGCCGTCGCAGACATATGACGTCGCCGTCATCGGCGGCGGGCTGGTGGGCGCCTCGATCGCCTACGGCCTCGCCAAGGGCGGGACGCGGGTGGCGGTGCTGGACGAGGGCGACATCGCCTTGCGGGCCTCGCGCGGCAACTTCGCGCTGGTGTGGGTGCAGTCCAAGGGCATGGGCATGCCCGAATATGCCGGCTGGACCGTGCGCGGCGCCGGCCTGTGGCCGCAGCTGGCGGCGATGCTGAAGGCCGATACCGGCCTCGACCTGTGCCTGGAGCAGCCCGGCGGCTTCCATCTGGCGCTGTCCGAGGCGGAGCTGGAGAAGCGCAAGGGCCTGCTCCAGCGGCTGCACAACCAGCCGCGCATGCACAGCTATGACTATGAGATCATGGATCATTCGCGGGTCAAGGCGATGCTGCCGGAGATCGGCCCGCAGGTGGTCGGCGCCAGCTATTGCCCGCTCGACGGGCATGTGAACTCGCTGCGCCTGTTCCGCGCTTTGCACACCGCCATGGAGCGGGCGGGGGTGCGCTACCTGCCCAACCACCCGGCCGAGCAGGTGGCCTATGAGGCCGGGGCGTTCCGCGTCGCCACCCCCAGGGGCGAGGTCCGCGCCGGCAAGGTGGTGCTGGCGGCGGGCAACGGCAACGCCCGGCTCGGCCCCATGGTCGGGCTCGACGTGCCGGTGCGGCCGCAGCGCGGGCAGGTGGTGGTGACCGAGCGCACCCAGCCGTTCCTGCGCTACCCCGTCGTCACCGTGCGTCAGACCGACGAAGGCACTGTGATGCTTGGCGATTCCGTGGAGGAAGCAGGGCCCGACCCGACCGTCGGCCTGCCCATCGTCTCCTCCATCGCCGACCGGGCGGTGCGCATGTTCCCCCGCCTCGGCGGGCTCAACGTGGTGCGCACCTGGGCCGCTCTGCGGGTCATGACCAAGGATGGTTTTCCCATTTATGACCAGTCGGTTAGCTGCCCCGGCGCGTTCGTCGCCACCTGCCACAGCGGGGTGACGCTGGCCGCCACCCATGCGTTCGTCGTGGCCCCGGCGATCGCCGCCGGACGGCTGCCCGCGGAAGAGTTCGAGGTGTTCAGTGCGCGGAGGTTCCATGTTCCGGCGGCTGCCTGAGGCGAGCGGTGCCAGCGTCCACCTGACGGTGGATGGAAATCCAGTGCTGGCAAGGGCCGGCGACACGGTGGCGGCGGCCCTGCTGGCGGCCGGCATCGAGCATTGCCGCACCACCCCGGTGACCGGGGCCCCCCGGGCGCCCTACTGCCTGATGGGGGTCTGCTTCGACTGCCTGGTGGTGGTGGACGGGCAGGGCAACCGGCAGGGCTGCCTCGTCCAGGTGGCCGAAGGGATGCGGGTGGAGACCCAGCGCGGAAAGCGGGAGATAGGTCGATGACCGCGCAATTCCCCACTTCGGACACCGTGTCTTACGACACGAAATCCGACACCAAAGCCCGCGACCTCCCGAAGGCGGTCGATCTCGCGGTGGTCGGCGCGGGACCGGCCGGCCTCGCGGCCGCGACCCTCGCCGCCAGCGCCGGCCTGTCGGTCCTGCTGCTGGACGAGAACGCCGGCCCCGGCGGGCAGGTCTACCGCGCCATCACCACCAGCCCGCTGGGCGAGGGCCGGGTGCTCGGCCCCGACTACTGGTCCGGCGCCGCCTTGGCGCGGGAGATGCTGGCGAGCGGGGCTACCTATGTGCCCGGCGCCACCGTCTGGTCGCTGTCGCGCGAGCTGGAGCTCGGCGTCTCGGTGGGCGGGCAGGCGCACCTCGTGCAGGCCCGCCGCGTCATCCTCGCCACCGGCGCGCTGGAGCGGCCCATGCCCATCCCCGGCTGGACGCTGCCCGGCGTGATGACCGCCGGCGGGGCGCAGACCCTGCTGAAGTCCTCCGGCCTCGTGCCCGAGGGCCGCATCGTCCTGGCCGGCTGCGGCCCGCTCTTGTGGCTGCTGGCGGCGCAATATCTGGAAGCCGGGGTCCGCCTGGAGGCGATCCTCGACACCACGGCGCGGGAGAACTGGCGGGCGGCGTTGCCGGAGGCCTTCGGCTTCCTCACCTCGCCCTATTTCCGCAAGGGCCTCGCCCTGCTGCGCAAGGTGCGCGCCGCCGTGCGCATCATCTCCGGCGTCACCACGCTGGCGGCGGAGGGCGACGAGAGCGTCACCGCCGTGCGCTACGCCACCGCCGGGGGCGAGAGCGGGCGGATCGAACTGGACACCCTGCTGCTGCACCAGGGCGTGGTGCCCAACGTGAACCTCGCCAATGCCGCCGGCATCCCCTTGGTGTGGGATGCCGAGCAGCTGTGCTTCCGGCCGGATGTGGACGCGGCGGGCACCAGCCCGGTCGCCGGCCTCGCCGTGGCCGGCGACGGCGCCGGCATCGGCGGCGCGCTGGGCGCGGCGGAGCGCGGCCGGCTCGCGGCGCTCGCGGCCATCGCGGCGCTGAAGCCGGGTGCCCCGGTGCTGGCGCAGCGGCCGCAGGTTGAAGCGGCGCTCCATAAGGCGCTGCGCGGCCGGGCCTTCCTCGACCGGCTGTACCGGCCCGCCGACGGCTTCCGCCGCCCGGCGCCCGACACCATCGCCTGCCGCTGCGAGGAAGTCACCGCGCGCCAGGTCACCGAGACGGTGGCGCTGGGCTGCGCCGGGCCGAACCAGCTGAAATCCTTCCTGCGCACCGGCATGGGGCCGTGCCAGGGCCGCATGTGCGGGCTCACCATCAGCGAGCTGATGGCTGAGGCGCAGGGCGTGACCCCGGCGGAGATCGGCTATTACCGGCTGCGCGCGCCGGTGAAGCCCATCTCCGTGGCCGAGCTCGCTTCCCTGCCCAAGGACGAGAGCGCGATGAAATCGGTGGAGCGGGGCTGAGATGGCCATCGCACCCGCCCGCCCGGACGTGCTCGTCATCGGCGGCGGGCTGCACGGCTGCTCGACGGCGCTGCACCTCGCCCGGCGGGGGATCAAGGCGCTGGTGATCGAGAAGGACCACGCCGGGCGCCATGCCTCCGGCGTGAATGCGGGCGGCGTGCGCCGGCTGGGCCGCGCCTTCCCGGAGGTGCCGCTGTCGGTGGCCGCCATGGCGCTGTGGCACGCCATCGGCGATCTGGTGGACGACGATTGCGGCTTCGAGAGCCACGGCCAGGTGAAGGTGGCCGAGAGCGCGGCGGACCTCGCGGTGCTCGCCGCGCGGGTGGCCAAGCTCAACGATCTGGGCTTCACCCATGAGGAACTGATCGGCGCGGACGAATTGCGCCGCCTGCTGCCGGCGGTGGCGCCCCATTGCGTGGGCGGCATCGTCTCGCGGGCGGACGGGGCGGCGCTGCCCTACCGCACCGTGCTCGCCTTCCGCAATGCCGCCATCCGCGCCGGCGCCCGCTTTCTGGAAGGCGCGCCCGCCGGGCCGCCGGTGCGGGCGGGCGGGCTGTGGCGGGTGCCGGTGGGCGATCAGGTGCACGAGGCGCCGGTGCTGGTGAACGCGGCGGGCGCCTGGGCCGACCGCATCGCGGCGGCGCTGGGCGAGCCGGTGCCGCTGGAGGTGATCGCCCCCATGCTGATGATCACCGCCCGCATGCCGGCCTTCGTCACCCCGGTGGTGGGCGCCACCGCGCGGCCTTTGTCGTTCAAGCAATTCGCCAACGGCACGGTGCTGATCGGCGGCGGGCACCGGGGCGTGGCGGAGCGCGACCGCAACGCCACGGCGCTGGATTTCGCCAAGCTGGCCTTCAACGCCCGCACGGCGGCGGAGATCTTCCCCATCATGGCCGGGGCGCAGATCATGCGCGCCTGGGCCGGTATCGAGGCGCGCATGCCGGACGATCTGCCGGTGATCGGCCCCAGCATTGCGTCGGAGGCCGCCTACCACGCCTTCGGCTTTTCCGCCCACGGCTTCCAGCTCGGCCCCATCGTCGGCGCCATCCTGGCGGACCTGATCGCCACCGGCACCAGCGCCCTGCCCATCGCGCCTTTCTCTATCGCCCGCTTCGCGCAGGCGGCGGCGAAGGCGGGCTGAGGGGCAGGGGCGTTGCAAAGGGCACCCGGACGCCCGGGCGCGCCCTGAAAGCCCTCTCCCGCAACGCGGGGGAGGGTTGGGTGGGGGCGACGGCCGCAGGCCGGCGGGCTTCCGCCTGCACCACCGGCCGCACCCGGCGGCCCGGTTTCGCGCTGCCGCGCGGCCCCCACCCCCGGCCTCCCCCGCAAGCGGGAGAGGGAGCCGCCCCGCGGACGGACCTTCAGGAAAAAGCGCCTTGACCGCGGCGGCATGGGCGGTGGACCTTCCCCCCGTCCGCCGGTGGCCGGGCGCGTCGGCGCCGGGCGGCGCGGCGCTTGGGGACGATGCGACATGCTCAGCCGTAGGACATTGGTTTCCGCTGCCCTGGCAGCACCGCTGGCGCCCGTGGCCGGAGCCGCGCTGGCGGCGGACCCGGCCGCGACGGATTTGCCGGCGGCGGTGCAGGCGACGTTCGCGCCCATGGGCGACCTGCCCGGCGTGAAGAGCTGCTTCCTCATCGGCGAGGGGCCGAAGGGAAGCTGGCAGGGCGGGCTGGAGCCGGAGCGGCCGATGTTCATCGGCAGCGCCTTCAAGACCTTCGTGCTGGCCCAGGTGCTGCGCGCGGTGGAGGCCGGCACGCTGAACGAGAATGACCCGTGGGCGGTGGATGACGCCGTGCGCAATTCGGGCAGCCAGACGCTGGAGAAATTGACCGGCTCGACCACCGCGCGCTGCGTGCTGGAGGCGATGATCACCCACAGCGACAACACCGCCACCGACATCTCGCTCGCCAAGGCCGGGCCGGACACGGTGCGGGCGCTGATCCGCGAGGCCGGGCTCGGCAGCGTGCGCATCCCGGATTCCACCCGCCGCATGGTCTCCTATATCGCCGGGGCGCCGGTGGGCACGGACATCGGCTGGGCGGGCGTCGAGAAGCTGGCCTCCGGCTGGCTGCCCGGCACGCCGCGCCCGCCGATCAACGATGTCTCCACCATGATGGCCTCCATGGCGGACATGGTGAGCTGGTATCGGCAGGCGCTGACAGGGACATTCTTCCGCAAGCCGCAGACGCTGGTGGAATACAAGCGCATCCTGTCCATGGCCGACGCTCTGGCCGTGGTGGTGCCGGACGGCCTCGCCGCCTATGGCAAGGGCGGCAGCATCCAGTGGCAGGACTTCAACTGCTTCAGCCTGGCCGGGCAGATGGTGGTGGGCGCGGGCCGCGTCACCTTCGGCTTCAATGTGAACTGGACCGGCCCGGAGAGCGGCATTCCGGCGGTGTTCGCGGACTTCGCCAAGTCGGTGGCCGAGACCCTGCGCGCCGCCGCCGCCGGCACGAAGGCGTAGCGGCGGGGGCGTCGCGCGGGGGGGCGTATAAAGGCGGGGCGGGTGTCTTCCGGCGCGGGGGGGCCAGTCCGTTTCCTCCCGCGCGCCCGGCGGCGGGCGTTTCACCCCCCTCCCCAACCCTCCCCCGCAAGGGGGGAGGGGGCCGGTCGTGCGGGTGGAGAGGGCACGTTGGCTGCCGATGCAGGATGGCGTCTTAGATAGGATGAGCGAAGGCTCAACCTGGGGCGCGGAGAACCCTCCCCCCTTGCGGGGGAGGGCAGGGAGGGGGGTGAAGCCGCCGCCGCTTGGCGCGAGCTTTCCGTACAGGCGGAACCGCTGCCGCTTGGCGCGCGGTTCCCGCGCAGGCGAAAGGGGCGATCTCAACGCCGTCCGGGGAAGCGCGCCTTTCCGGCGCCGGCGAACGGGCGCGGCGGCTATTTGACCAGGGCCAGAGCCTCGCGGAAGCGGGGATGGTCCGCGCTGCCCAGCCATTCGAACACGACCATCTCCGTGGTCACGATCTCCGCCCCGTGGCGTTCCATGCGGCGCAGCGCGGCGTCCTTGTTCTCGGCGCGGCGCGCGCCCACGGCGTCGCGGACCAGGAACACCTTGCGGCCGCGCTCCAGCAGCCCGAGCGTGGTTTGCAGCACGCAGACATGGGCCTCGCAGCCCGCCACCACGATGGCGCGGCCCTCCGGCAGGCGCGCTTGGAAGGCCGGCTCCCGGCAGGCGTCGAAGGCCATCTTGTGGACGAGAAGGGCGGGGGGCGGCACCAGTTCCGGCACCGTCGGGCCGATGCCCTTGGCGTTCTGCTCGGTGAACAGCATGGGCACGCCGAGCAGCGCGGCCGCATCGACGAGGCGCCGGGCATTGGCGAGGATGGCGGCGCTCTGGTCGATGGCCGGCATCAGCTTGGCCTGGATATCGATCACCAGCAGCATCGCCGTGCTTGCGTCCATCGTCAGCACGCCGTTCTCCTGATGGCACGGATCATGGGGTCTTTTCCAGGAGCTGAGCGGCAGATCAAGTTTTAGGCCGCGCGGGACACGGGCTTCGCGCGCTCGATCCGCGCCAGTTCGTGCGGCGAGTGCATCACCTCCCACAGGTCGTTGCGGCGCTGCACGTTCAGCCAGAAGTCCGGGCTGTTGCCGAATACCCGTGCCAGGATGAGGGCGGTGGCCGCCGTCACGGTGCGCCGGTTGTTGCAAAGCTCGTTTACATGCTTGCGCTGCACGCCCATGGCTTCGGCGAGCGCGGCCTGCGTCAGGCCGAGCGGCTGCATGAACTCCTCCACCAGGATTTCGCCGACCGTGGCCGGCTTGCGCTTGGTCATCAGCATCTGCCACCTCACCTGTAGCTGTGGTCGTCGAGATAAAGGCCCGAGGCCTCGCCACGACGCCCGTCCCATCGGAAGACCAGCCGCCATTGCTTGTTGACGCGGATCGCATGCAGTCCGTCGAGCGCGCCGCGCAGCTTCTCGAAATGGTTGCTTGGCGGCACCCGCAGATCCTGGTCGGATGTCGCGTCGTCGATCATCTGGAGCCTTCGGAACAGGCGGCCTTCGAGATCGGCCGGAATGTGCCGCGAGCGGACATCGTCCAGGAAAAACGCCCGCAGCCAGTCATCCCGAAAGTCGGCGATCATCCCGCTTTTCCCGCAGCGAGCCTTGATGTGAGAGGCAATGTACCACTCTATGGGTCATATGGGAAGCCGTTCACGTCGACACGCCGTGCCGGGTCCGATTGTGGCCCCAGCTCCACCCCGTAGACCGGCGCGCGCGGCGCGCCGGTCCGCGCCGCCCCCCGCCGCTCAGCTCGCCAGCGGCGCCAGCAGCGGGTTCTGCGCGTCCGGCAAATCGTGCAGGTGGCAGGCGGACCAGTGCTCGCCCGGCGCCACCCGCAGTTCCGGCTCCTCGCTCCTGCAGCGGTCGAACGCATAGGGGCAGCGGGTGTGGAAGCGACAGCCCTTGGGCGGGTTGACCGGGCTCGGCACGTCGCCGGTCAGGATGATGCGGTTGCGCGCCGCCCCGGGATCGGGCAGCGGCACGGCGGAGAGCAGCGCCTTGGTGTAGGGATGGCGCGGCCGCGCGAACAGCGCGCGCTTGGGCGCCACCTCCACCAGTTTGCCCAGATACATCACCGCCACGCGATGGGTCATGTGCTCGACGATGGCAAGGTCATGGCTGATGAACAGCAAGGCGAGGCCCAGCTCGCGCTGGATGTCCTGCAGCAGGTTGACGATCTGCGCCTTCACCGACACGTCCAGCGCCGAGACCGCCTCGTCGCAGACGATCAGCTCCGGCTCGGCGGCGAGCGCTCTCGCGATGCAGATGCGCTGGCGCTGGCCGCCGGAGAATTGGTGCGGGAAGCGGCGCACCGCCTCGCGCGGCAGGCCGACCAGATCCATCAGCCGGCCCACCCGTTCCTCTAGGTCAGCGGCGGAGGCGGCGAGGCCGAAGTTGCGGATCGGCTCGGCCAGGATGTCGCGCACCTTCATGCGCGGGTTCAGACTCGAGAAGGGATCCTGGAACACCACCTGCACCCGGCGGCGGAAGGCGTGTAGCGCATCCTTGGAGGCGTCGTCCATGCGCTGGCCGTCCAGCACCACCTGGCCGGAGGTGATGTCGAACAGGCGCAGCACCGCGCGCCCCACGGTGGACTTGCCGCAGCCGCTCTCGCCCACCAGCGACAGGGTCTCCCCGCGCGCCACTTCGAACGAGACGCCGTCCACCGCATAGACATAGGACGGCTTGCCGCCGAACAGGCCGCCGGCGATGCGGTAATGCTTTTTGAGGTCGTTGACCTCCAGCAGGGGGCGCGTCATGCGGCGGCTGCCTCCTTCAGGGCATAGTGGCAGGCGGCGGCGTGGCGCGGCCCCTTCGGTTCCAGCGCCGGGGCATAGGCGCGGCAGATGTCGGTGGCGATGGCGCAGCGGCCGGCGAACACGCAGCCGACGATCGGCCTGGTCAGGCTCGGCACCTGGCCGGGGATCTCGGCGAGGCGGGAGCTTTCCTGGGTGAGCGAGGAGCCGAGCTTGGGCACCGCGCCGAGCAGGCCCTGGGTATAGGGATGGCGCGGGTTGGCGAAGAGTTCGCGCACCGGGGCCTCCTCCACCTTGCGGCCGGCATACATGACCATGACGCGCTCGGCCACTTCCGCCACCACGCCCAGGTCATGGGTGATGAGCACGATGGCCGCGCCCACGCGCTGCTTGAGGTCGCGCATCAGATCGAGGATCTGCGCCTGGATGGTGACGTCGAGCGCGGTGGTCGGCTCGTCGGCGATCAGCAGCTTGGGATTGCAGGCGAGCGCGATGGCGATCATCACCCTCTGGCGCATGCCGCCGGAGAGCTGGTGGGGATATTCCCGCACCCGGCGGGCGGGGGCGGGGATGCCCACGAGGGTGAGCATCTCCACCGCCTTGTCCTCGGCCGCCTTGGCGTCGAGGCCCTGGTGCAGGCGCAGCGTCTCGCCGATCTGCCGGCCCACGGTCAGCACCGGGTTGAGGCTGGTCATCGGCTCCTGGAAGATCATCGAGATGTCGTTGCCGCGGATGGCGCGCATCTCCTTCTCCGACAGGGCCAGCAGGTCCTTGCCGCCGAAGCGGATGGCGCCGGCGATCTTGCCCGGCGGCTCGGGGATGAGGCGCAGCAGCGACATGGAGGTCACCGACTTGCCGCAGCCGCTTTCGCCGACGATGGCCAGCGTCTCGCCCTCGTTGACGTGGAAGGACACGCCGTCCACCGCGCGGTTGACGCCCACGGGGGTGCGGAAATGCACCTGGAGGTTTTCCACTTCGAGCAGGGCCATGGTCAGTGCCCCTTCGCCTGGCGGGGATCGAGCATGTCGCGCAGCCCGTCGCCCAGGAGGTTCACCGCCAGCACCGTCACGGAGAGGAAGGCGGCGGGAAAGAAGACGATGAACGGCTTTACCTGCCAGAGCGCGCGGCCCTCGGCCATGATGTTGCCCCAGGACGGCACGTTGGGCGGAACGCCGGCGCCGATGAAGGAGAGGATGGCCTCCACGATCATGGCGCTGCCGCAGATATAGGTGGCCTGCACGGTCATGGGGGCGAGGGTGTTGGGCAGGATGTGGCGCAGGATGATCATCGGCGTGCGGGTGCCGGCGGCCACCGCCCCGTCCACATAGGGCTGCTCGCGCAGCGACAGCACCACGCCGCGCACCAGGCGCGAGACGCGCGGGATCTCGGCGATGGTGATGGCGAGGATGACGTTGCCGACGCTGCCGCGGGTGATGGCCATCAGCGACACGGCGAGCAGGATGGGCGGGATGGACATCAGGCTGTCCATCATCCGCATGATGATGCTGTCCGCCCAGCGCACGTAGCCGGCCACCAGCCCGATGGCGAGGCCGCCGATGGAGGCGAGGATGGCCACGGCGAAGCCCACCAGCAGCGAGACACGGGTGCCGTAGAGCACGCGGGAATAGATGTCCCGCCCCAGCATGTCGGTGCCGAACCAGTAGAGCGCGGACGGCGGCCGGGTGCGGCGGGCCGGCGACAGCGCCGAGGGGTCCACCGTGCCGAGATAGGGCGCGAGCCCGGCGACGAGGATGAGCAGCAGCAGCAGGCCGCCGCCGACGGCGATGGTGGGATGGCGCCGCAGGAAGCCGGTGACGCCGGTGCGCGGCTTGATCGCCTTGAGGATGTCCGGCAGGGCCGGGGCGATGGCGAGGCCCTCGGGCGCCGCCGGCCGGTGGTCAGAAGCGAGGCTCAATAGCGGATCCTCGGGTCAAGGAAGGTATAGAGGATGTCGATGACGAGGTTGACCAGCACGTAGACGAAGCTGAACAGCAGCACGACGCCCTGGATCACCGGATAGTCGCGGCGCAGGATGGCATCCACCGTCAGCCGGCCGAGGCCGGGGATGGCGAACACGCTCTCGGTCACCACCGCGCCGCCGATCAGCAGGGCGATGCCGATGCCGATCACCGTGACGATGGGCACGGCGGCGTTCTTGAGCGCGTGCAGGAACAGCACGTCCTTCTGGCCGAGGCCCTTGGCCTTGGCGGTGCGCACATAGTCCTGCGCCAGCACCTCCAGCATGGAGGCGCGGGTGATGCGGGCGATCAGCGCGATATAGACGCAGCCGAGCGACAGCGCCGGCAGCACCAGGTTGCCGAGCCACGGCCCGAGCCCCTGCGTGATGGGCGTGTAGCCCTGCACCGGGAACCAGTCGAGCTGGAGCGCGAACACATAGGCCAGCACGTAGCCGATGACGAACACCGGCACCGAGAAGCCGAGCACGGCGAAGGTCATGATGCCGCGGTCGATCCAGGTGCCGGCCTTCCAGGCCGCCACCACCCCCATGGGCACCGAGACGACGATGGCGAAGATCAGCGTCAGCACCATCAGCGAGAGGGTGGGCTCGATGCGCTGCCCGATCATCTGGGTGACGGGCAGGCCGGTGAAGATGGAGGTGCCGAGGTCGGCATGGAGCGTGCGCCAGCCCCACTCCCCGAACTGGACCAGGAACGGCCGGTCCAGCCCGAGGTTGGCGCGGATGCGGGCGATGTCCTCGGGCGAGGCCTGGTCGCCCGCGATGACGGCCGCGGGATCGCCGGGGGCGATGTAGAGCAGGCTGAACACGAACAGCCCGACCATCGCCATGACGGGGATGGTCGAGAGGGTGCGCCGGAGGATGTAGCCGAGCATGATCCGTCAGGCCGACTTGGACACGCCCCAGAAGAACGGCAGCGGCCCCTGGGTGACGCCGGAGACGGTCTTGCGCCACGCGGTGTAGCTCAGGAAGAAGCCGGTGGGGGCGTAGGTGACGTTCTCCACCGCCGCCTTGTTGAGCCGGCCGATGGCGGCCTTCTCTTCGGCCAGATCCTTGGCGTCGAACCAGGACACTACCTCGGCCTCCACCGCCGGGCTCTCCGGCCAGCCGAACCACGCCTTGTCGCCATTGGCGCGGATCGCCGGATAGGCGGCCGGATTGGTGCAGTCGGCGCCCGCATGCCAGGTGTGGAACATGCTCCAGCCGCCCTGGGTCGGCGGGGTCTTCAGCGCGCGGCGGGCGCCGACCGTGCCCCAGTCGGTGGCGACGAAGTCCACGTTCATGCCGAGCTTCTTCAACAGGTCCACGGTCACGTCGCCCTGGGCCTTGGTGATGGGCTGGTCCTGCGCCACCACGCAGACCACCGGCTCGTTATTGTAGCCGCTTTCCTTCAGCAGCTTCTTGGCCGCCTCCAGATTGCCCTTGCCGCTCTTGAGCACCTCGCCGCCCACTTCGGTATAGAGCGCGGTGCCGGGGGTGAAGAAACCGGGCAGCACCTTCCAGAGCTTCTCGTCGTCGCCGGCCACGGCGCGCATGTAGTCCTCCTGGCTGAGCGCCATGAGCACCGCCTGACGGACCTTGGGATTGTTGAACGGCGGCTGGATGTGGTTCATGCGGAACGAGCCGACGTTGCCGAGCGGGTCGCCGATGTCCACGTTGAGGTTCTTGTTGCCCTTGAGCAGCGGCACGAGGTCGGGCAGCGGCTGCTCCCACCAGTCCACTTCGCCGTTCTGGAGCGCCGCCGCGGCGGTGGCCGGATCGGGCATCACCACCCATTCGATGCGGTCCACCAGCATCTTCTTGCCGCCGGCGAGCCAGGACGGGGCCTCCGAGCGCGGCACGTAGTCGGCGAAGCGCTCGAACACCGCCTTGGCGCCGGGCACCCATTCGCCCTTCAGGAACTTGGTGGGGCCGGAGCCGACATATTCGGTGATCTGCTTGAACGGATCGGTCTGGGCGATGCGCTCGGGCATGATGAAGGCGATGGGGGCGTTGGTCTTGCCCAGCGCCAGCTTCATCTTCGGGAAGGGCTTGGAGAGCACCCAGCGGAAGGTGGTGTCGTCCACCGCCACCAGCTCCTTCTGGCTGGCCTTGATCATGATGCCCATGGGGTCGCGGGCGGACCAGCGGGTGAGGCTGGCCACCACGTCCTTGGCCAGCACCTTCTCGCCGTCATGGAACTTCAGGCCGGGGCGCAGCTTGAAGGTCCAGGTCAGGCCGTCGGCGGAGACCTCCTCGCTCTCCACCATCTGGCGCTGCGGCGTGCCGCTGGCGTCGAGGCCGTAGAGCATGTCCCACACCAGAGCCGAGGCGTTGCGCACCACATATTGCGTGCCCCAGATGGGGTCGAAATTGGCGAGGTTCGCCTGGGGGACGAAGTGCAGCGTCTTGGCGGCGCCCTGGGCCAGCGCGGGCATGGCCAGCCCGCCGCTCATGGCCAGAGACCCGGCACCGGCCACACCCTTGATGAATGTCCTGCGGTCCATGCTATTCCCCTCGGATTGCCTGGTCTTTGACCAGTCTGGTTGGTGTCGCCCGGTTCTTCGGCGTATTGCCCGCCCCCGGTTCGGGGGGCGGGAGGAAAGGGTCAGGGCAGGCGGCCGTCGCCGCCCGCTCCACGCAAGCGCCATGCCATCCAACCGCCCGGAGGGCCGGGCGGCGGGCGGCTCAGACGGCGCGCTTCTTGAAGCGCTGCGAGCGCTTCGGGTGCCACCACTTGCCGGCGATGACGGTGCCTTCGGAGGCGATCTTGCGGTCGCCGATCAGGTGCTCACCCACCGTGTCCACATAGTCGAACCGCCCCTCGCGCACGGAGAGGATGGTGGCGTCGCCCGCGCTGCCCGGCTTCAGCGAGCCCAGCTCCGGCCGCTTCAGCGCCATGGCGGCGTTGACGGTGGAGCGGGCGATGATCTCCGGCAGCGGCATGCCCAGCATGAGGAACTTGGACATGGTGGTGACCTGGTCGAACGCCGGGCCCTCGATGCACAGGGTGTGCACGTCCGAGGAGATGGTGTCCGGCGGGAAGCCGTTGGCCAGCATGGCGCGGGCGGTCTTGAAGGCGAACGAGCCCTTGCCGTGGCCGATGTCGAAGATGACGCCGCGCTTGCGGGCCGCCCACACCACCGGCTTCACCGTGCCCTGCACGGTGGCGGGCGAGTTGGGGAAGGGGCGGAAGCAGTGGGTCAGCACGTCGCCGGGGCGCAGGCGCTCCACCACCTCCTCATAACTCGGCGGCGGGTGGTCGATGTGGGCCATCAGCGGCAGGCCGGTCTCCTCCGCCACCTGGAGCGCGATGTCGAGCGGCGCGATGCCCGAGGTGCCGGAGGCATGGGCGCCCACCCGGACCTTGATGCCCACGATCACGTCGCGGTTGGCGTCCGCCACCTTCACTGCGTCGATGGGGTTCATCAGCCGCATCTCCTCGCTCTCGCCCACCATGACGCGCTGGGAGAAGCCGTAGATGCCGGCGTGGGAGACGTGCAGATAGGCCAGGATGCGCACCTGACTCGGCTCGATCACATGCTTGCGGAAGCCGGCGAAATTGCCCGGCCCGGCGCTGCCCGTGTCCACCGCCGTGGTGACGCCGGAGAGCTTGCAGAAGTCTTCCGCGTCGATGCCGAGCGAGGTGCCGCCCCAATAGACATGGGTGTGCAGGTCGATGAGGCCGGGCGAGACGATGTAGCCGGAGACGTCGCGCACGTCGGTGGTGGCGTCCGCCTTCAGAGTCTTGCCGACCTTGGCCACCTTGCCGCCGCTGAAGGCGACGTCGGCGATGCCGTCGAGGTTCTGCGAGGGGTCGATGACATGACCGCCGCGCAGGATGAGATCAAAAGCCATGGGATATGCGTCTCCGGGACGAAGAAAAAGCGGAGGAAGGCCGAATCAGGCGGGCGGGATGGCGCCGGCGCGCTCGGCGATCAGCCGGTACTGCTCGGGCTGGCGGTGCCGGGCGAAATTGAAGGTGGTCTCCTTGTAGGAGGCGCACAGGTCGAGGTCGCAGCGGGCGATCACCAGTTCGTCGTCCTGGGTCAGCGCCTGGGCGACGATCTGCCCGGTGGGGGCGATGATGGCGGAGGCGCCGATCATCTCGCAGCCTTCCTCCACGCCGCATTTGGCGGCGCCCACCACCCAGGTGCCGTTCTGGTAGGCGCCGGCCTGCATGGCGAGGTGGTTGTGGAACTCCGACAGCCGGTCATGGTCGGGGGCGGGGGGATTGTGGCGCGGCGTGTTGTAGCCGACGAGCACCATCTCCACGCCCTGAAGGCCCATGACGCGATAGGTCTCGGGCCAGCGGCGGTCGTTGCAGATGGCCATGCCGAGCACGCCGCCCATGGCGCGGGCCACCGGCCAGTTGAGGTTGCCGATCTCGAAATAGCGCTTCTCCAGATGCTGGAAGGCGCGCCAGGGCTCATGCTCGGCATGGCCGGGCAAGTGGATCTTGCGATATTTCAGGGCGATGGCGCCGGTCTTGTCCACCAGGATCGAGGTGTTGAAGCGGCGCAGCCGGCCGTCTTCCTCCACCAGTTCGGCGAAGCCCAGGTAGAAGCCGATCTTCAGCCGCCGGGCGAGGTCGAACAGCGGCTGGGTTTCCGCCGAGGGCATCTGCCGCTCGAAGAAGCCGTCGATCTCCGTCTGGTCTGCCATGAACCAGCGCGGGAAGAAGGTGGTGAGCGCCAGCTCGGGGAACACCACGAGATCGCAGCCGTGGGTGCCGGCCTGCCGCAGCAGGGCGCACATGCGGGCGACGGCGGACGCGCGGTCGTCGGCGCGCTGGATCGGGCCGAGCTGGGCCGCGGCGACCGTCAGGAACCGGGACACGGGCCGGTTCCGAGCAACGTGGATACGCGCACCTGGATATGTCCTCCCGCCGGACGGCGCCCCGCTGGACCCGCCCCGGCCATTCAGCAAATTGCGTGCCATGCGCTGGGATGTGTTCCGGTGGTATTCCAGTTGGATTGCTTGCGTGCCCGCTCCATGGGCATGGTTCCGGACTGCACGCGGAACAGGCAGATTGACCAAGATCGATGCGAACGGCCGACGGCGGCCCGCGCGGCAGGGGGGCGCGGCCCAGGCGGGATGGCGCGGACAGGGAGACGCGGCAGGGCGGCGGCCCCCGGGGCGGGCGAGATTTCTGCTGAACGCGGGCGGCGGACGGCCTACATGCAGGCGGAACGGGGCGCCCCCGCCCCGCCGCCAGACCGGGACACTGCCGAACCATGACCACCGCCGACGCCCTCGCCGCGCTGCCGACGCCGAGCCTCATCCTGGACGAGGCCCGGATGCTGCGGAACATCGCCCGGCTCCGCGCCCATCTCGACGGGCTCGGCGTCGCGCTGCGGCCGCATCTGAAGACGCTCAAATCGGTGGACGCCGCGCGCGCCGTGCTCAAGGGCGGCACCGGCCCGGCCACCGTCTCCACTTTGAAGGAGGCCGAGGTGTTCGCCGCCGCCGGCGTCACCGACATCCTCTACGCGGTAGGCGTCGCCCCGCAGAAGCTGGCGCGCGTCCTGGCGCTCAGGGCCAGGGGCTGCGACCTCGCGGTGGTGCTGGACAGCCTGGAGCAGGCCGAGGCGGTGGCCGCCGCCTCCCGCGCGGCGGGCGATCGCATTCCGGCGCTGATCGAGATCGATTGCGACGGCCACCGCGCCGGGATGAAGGCGGACGATCCGGCGCTGGTGGCCATCGGCCGCGCGCTGGAGGAAGGCGGGGCCGCGTTGCGCGGCGTCGTCACCCATTCCGGCGGCAGCTATGGCGTGGTGGGGGCGCAGGCGCTCGCCGCCTTCGCCGAGCAGGAGCGTGCAGCGGTGGTGGCGGCGGCCGAGGCGCTGCGCGCGGCCGGCCTGCCGTGCCCGGTGGTGAGCGTCGGCTCCACGCCCACGGCGCATTTCGCCCGCGACCTTTCCGGCGTCACCGAGGTGCGCGCCGGGGTGTTCGTGACCTTCGATCTGGTGATGGCGGGCATCGGCGTCTGCACCACGGACGACATCGCCCTGTCGGTGCTGGCGACCGTCATCGGCCACCAGAGGGAGCGCGGCTGGATCCTGGTGGATGCGGGCTGGATGGCGCTGTCGCGGGACCGGGGAACCGCAGGGCAGGCGGTGGACCAGGGCTATGGCGTGGTGTGCGACGCGCAGGGCCGCGTGCTGGACGATCTCATCGTCGTGGCGGCAAACCAGGAGCACGGCATCATCGGCCTGCGCCCGGGCAGCGCGGCGGCCCTGCCGGAGCTGGCGGTGGGCGCGCAGGTGCGCATCCTGCCCAACCATGCCTGCGCCACCGCCACCGAGTTCGACGGCTACGAGGTGCTGCCCGCCGACGGGTCGGCGGGCCTGCGGCACTGGCCCCGCTTCCGGGGCTGGTGATTCGATCCCGGCCGGCCGGCGGCATGGCGCCGCCGGCCGGCGGGTTTAAGGCTCAGACCGTCGCCTTCAGACCGTCGCCTTCTTGGCGCGGCGCACCGGGGCCTTCTTGGCGGCCGGCTGCGGCTCGGGCTTGCGGCCGAGGCCCATGGTGCGGGCGAGCTCGGAGCGGGCGGCGGCATAATTGGGGGCGACCATCGGATAGTCGCGCGGCAGGCCCCACTTCTCGCGATAGGCGTCGGGGGTCATGTTGTAGGCCGTGCGCAGGTGGCGCTTCAGCGACTTGAACTTGCGCCCGTCCTCCAGGCAGATGATGAAGTCCGGCGTCACCGACTTCTTGATCGCCACGGCGGGCTTCAGCTCTTCCACAGGTTCCTCGGCCGGCGTGCCGAGCTTACCCAGGGTGGTGTGGACGCTCTGGATCAGGCTGGCAAGGTCGCTCACCGCAACGGTGTTGTTGCCGACATAGGCGGTCACGATGTCCGCGACGAGATCCAGATGGGTTGAGCTTTTGAGAGCGGACATGACGTCACCTTTTGCTTGAAGCTGATCAGGTGCTTGAAGCCTGTTCTGATGAGCGATGCAACTCTAAACCGCTGATCGCGCCAAAGTGCAGTGCTCGGAAGATGCGATTAACACGTTTCTGCGGGTATCGGCCAGCCATCACGCCCATAGATCTTGCCGTGTGCCGGATGTTCCCGGCAAAGAAGTGTTTGTTGGCACTGCCAATCTATGGTTGAGCCTGCCGCCGCCGCAATTATACGAAACCGCCGGAGGACAGGCCCCGCGGCCCCGCCGGGCAGCCGGGGGCGGCGGGCGGCATCGCCGATCGCGGGCATCATGCGCCATGCCTTGCGCGGCGCCCGGGCGGGAGGTCGTGGCCAAGGCGCGACCGCCTTGCCTTTTCGGGTCACCTCGCGCACCAATGAAGCCCGTTCGCTGGCAAATCTATTGGCTGAATGAGTTCCCCCGCACCGGCTTTGCGCAACACCAATCCCGATCAGCTCGATCTGATGGTGCGGGTCGCCTCGCCCATGGGGTGGCTGGTGCTCGCCGTCTTCCTGTGCGCGGTCTTCGGCGGGCTGGCCTGGGCGGTGTTCGCCACCGCGCCGATCAAGGTGGCCGGCACCGGCGTGCTCCAGGGCAGCGGCGGGGTGATCCTGGTGTCCGCGCCGGGCAGCGCGCCCCTGTCCGCCCTGAAGGTCAAGGTGGGCGACAGCGTCCGCGCCGGCGAGATCGTCGCCACCTTGTCCGATCCGGTGCTGGACGCGCGGGTGGAGACCATCGAGGCCCGCATCGCCCGGCTGGGGGAGGAGCAGGCGAGGCTCGCCGCCTTCCATGCCCGCGAGAAGGAGGTGCGCGCCCGCGCCGATGCCCAGCGGCGGGACGGGCTGGAGCGCACCATCCAGCAGGCCAGGGAGCGCGAGGCCGCGCTCGGCCAGGTGCTGGCCAACCAGCGCGACCTGCTCGGCCGGGGCCTCGCCACCCGCGAGCGCGTCCTCATCACCGAGAATGACCGCGAGCAGGCCCGGCGCGACGCCACCGAGGCGGCGAACGCTTTGAACACCCTGGTGGTGGAGGCGGACGAGCGCGGCATCCGCGCCGAGCGCGAATTGCTGGAGGTGGACACCAAGCTGAACCAGGGCCGGCAGGAGCTGGCCGAGGTGATGGCCGAGCGCTCCGCCCGCACCGAGGTGCGCGCCCCGGCCGCCGGCCGGGTGATCGAATTGTCGGCGGCGCCGGGCGACCGGGTGGCGGCGGGCGGCGCCCTCATGCGGCTGGTGCCGGACGGCCGCAACGTCCCCGGCGCGGGCCTCGTCGGCATCCTCTACGTGCCCACGGCGGACGGCAAGAAGGTGCGGCCCGGCATGGCGGTGCAGGTCATCCCCTCCACCGTGCGGATCGAGCGCGAGGGCTTCATCCAGGGCGAGGTGGTCCGCGTCTCCGAGACCCCGGCCACCCGTGAGGCGGTGCAGCAGACGCTGAAGAACGACGCCTTCGTCACCAGCCTCATGGCCAACGGGCCGCCGTTCGCGGTCGAGGTGGCGCTGAAGCGCGACCCCGCGACCGCCAGCGGCTTCGCCTGGTCGTCCGATCTCGGCGGCACCCGGCCGGTGGAGAGCGGCACGGTCATCAAGGGCAATGTGGTGGTCGAGCGCGTGCGCATCATGACGCTGGTGTTCCCCGCCTTCGACACGCTGCTGCACGCCCTCGGGGTGGCGCCGTGAGCGCAGCGGCCGCCGCCGGGGGCGAGGCCGGGCACGGGGTGCGGCACACGCCCTCCATCTTCCAGATGGAGGCGGTGGAGTGCGGCGCCGCAGCGCTCGCCATGGTGCTGGCGCATCACGGCCGGTGGGTGCCGCTGCCGGAGCTGCGCGAGGCCTGCGGTGTCTCGCGCGACGGCAGCCGCGCCTCCAACCTGGTGCGCGCCGCCCGGGCCTACGGCCTCACCGCCCAGGGCTTCCGCTGCGAGCCGCAGCACCTGGCCGAAGCGGCGATGCCGTGCATCGTCTTCATCAACATGAACCATTACGCGGTGCTGGAAGGCATCCGCGGCCGCAAGGTCTATCTCAACGACCCGGCGGTCGGCCGGCGGGTGCTGACGACGGCGGAGTTCGACGCGGTGTTCTCCGGCATCGTGCTGACCTTCGCGCCCGGCCCCGATTTCCGCCGCGCCGGCGAGCGCCCGAGCACGTGGCGGGACCTGTCGGCTTTGGTCGAGGGCGCCCGCGCGCCGTTCGCGCTGGCCCTGCTGGCGGGGCTCGGCCTGATCCTGCCCGGCCTTGTGGTGCCGGCGGCGACGCAGGTGTTCGTCGATTACTATCTGGTGGAGGGGCAGGCGGACTGGATGCTGCCGCTGCTCGGCGTTCTGCTGGCCACCGCGCTCATCCAATGGGGGCTCACCGCGCTCCAGAACATGCTGCTGGTGCACCTCCAGGCCCGCATCGCCATCCTGGCGGCGGGGCGGATGATCTGGCGCATGCTGCGCCTGCCCATCCGCTTCTTCGGCCAGCGCCACGCCGGCACCATGGCCGGCCGGGTGGACCTCGCCCGCCAGCTCGGGGCGCATGCCGCCGAGCAGACGGTGAAGGCCGGGCTGGCGGCGGTGAGCTGCGTGTTCTTCGCCCTGGTGATGCTGGTCTACAGCCCGATCCTGGCGGGCATCACGCTCGCCGTCACCGCCATTCTCATGGCCGTGTTCGCGCGGGTGCAAGGCCGGCTGGAGGAGCGCGCCCGCAAGGTGGGGATGACCGGCATCAAGGTGCACGGCCGCGCCATCCAGGGCATCGCCATGGTGGAGACGCTGAAGGCCAGCGGCACGGACGATGCCTTCTTCGGCCAGTGGGCCGGCTATCTGGCGCTGCTGGTGCGCGAGCGGCAGGCGGCGGGGCGCATCGAGGCGCTGCTGGGCGCGCTGCCGGACAGCCTGATGCTGGCCAATCGCGGCCTCGTGCTGGCGGTCTCCGCGTGGCTGGTGATGGAGGGCCGCCTCTCGGTGGGCGAGCTGGCCGCCTTCCAGACGCTGATCAATGCCTTCGCCGCGCCGCTGTCCAGCCTCGTGCTCCAGGTCACGGCGCTGAAGCAGGTGCGCGGCACGCTCGATCAATTGGCGGACGTGGCCACCACGCCCATGGCCTGGGAGTTCGACGACGGCCCCGCCGCCGCCCCCGCGCCCGCCAGCGCCACCGGCCGCGTGCGCAAGCTCAGCGGGCGCTCGGCCGTCGAGACGCTGGCCTTCGCCTACAATCCGCAGGGCGAGGCGGTGGTGAAGGGCTTCGACCTCGACCTGATGCCCGGCGCGCGGGTGGCGCTGGTGGGCGCCTCGGGCAGCGGCAAGTCCACCATCGGGCGGCTGGTGGCCGGCCTGTTCGATCCCCTCGGCGGCGAGGTGCGGCTGGACGGGCAGCCCATCCGCGCCGTGCCGCGCGAGGTGCTGCGCAATTCGCTGGCGGTGGTGGATCAGGACATCCTGCTGTTCGATGGCACGGTGCGCGACAACATCACCTTGTGGGACGACTCCATGCCGGAAAGCCGGATCGTGCGCGCCTGCAAGGACGCCATGATCCATGACGACATCGTCGCCCGCGTCGGCGGCTATGGCGGCCGGGTGGAGGAGGGCGGGCGCAACTGGAGCGGCGGCCAGCGCCAGCGCCTGGAGATCGCCCGCGCCCTCGTCGCCGAGCCCAGCCTGCTGGTGCTGGACGAGGCCACCAGCGCCCTCGACCCCGCCGTGGAGAAGGCGCTGATGGACAACATCCGCCGCCGCGGCTGCACCTGCCTCATCATCGCCCACCGCCTCAGCACCATCCGCGACTGCGACGAGATCATCGTCATGCAGGACGGCCGGGTGATCGAGCGCGGGCGGCACGAGGTGCTGATGGCGAGCGCCGGCCCCTATCGCCGGCTGGTGGAATCGTGAGCGCCGCCGGCCGCCCGCAGGAGCCGCCGCCGCCGCCGCCGGGCCTGGCGCTGGACGTGACCGGCAGCCGCCCGCTGCTGCTGGATGATCCCGCGCGCTGCTACCGGGTGCTGGACGGGGAGGTGCAGGTCTTCCTGGCCGAAGTGCTGGAGGACGGGCGCGCCGGCACGCGCCAGCACCTGTTCGCGGCCGGCGCCGGCGACCTGCTGTTCGGCATCGACACCGGCGGCAGCCTGCCGCCGGTGAAATTCCTCGCCGTCGGCACGCCGGATACCCAGGTGGCGGAGCTGCCGCGCGCCCTATGCGTCGCCACGGCGGGCCCGCCGCTGGCCGAGGCGGTGGATCGCTGGCTCACGGAGATGTCCCGCGCCATCTCCCGCCAGATCGTGCCCCGGCCGCGCTTCGACCTCGCCGTGGCCGGCGCCGAGACCCTCACCTTGCCCCGTGGCGGCAAGGTGAGCGCGGCGCACGGCGTCGCCTGGTGCGCGGCGGAGGGCGGGCTCTACCTGGACATGGAACTGACCGACGCCGCGCTGCCGGTGCCGGTGACGCCGGACAGCTGGCTCACCGTGCCGCCGGAGGCGCCGGTAGAGGTGCGCGCCACGGCCGACCTGATCGCCGCCGGCCTGCTGCCCGCCGCGCTGGACCGCTTCCACGCGCTGGCGGTGGAGGTGCTGCCCTTGGCGCTCCGCCTCGCCGCCGTGGACGAGCTGAACCGCCTGCGCACGCGGGCGGCGCAGGACCGCCGTTCCGGCGACCTCGCCTTCGAGACGCTGGGCGCGGTGCTCGGCCCGGGCCGGCGGCGGGAGGGCGCCCCGCCCTCCGGGCAGCCGCTGGTGCTGGCGCTGGCGCATCTGGGCGCCGCGCTGGGGTTCGAGGTGCGCCTGCCGATGCTGCGGGACGACGAGCAGCGCCCGTTCGCGCTCGATGCGCTGGTGCGCGCCAGCCGCTTGCGCATGCGCGCCGTGCGGCTGGAGGCGGGCTGGTGGCGGCGGGATTCCGGCGCTTTCCTGCTGCTGCGCCCCGACCCCCTGGGGCCGGTGGCGGTCACCCCCGCCGGGCGCGGCCGCTACAGCCTCTACGATCCGCAGGCGCGTGCCGCCCGACCCTTGCCGGCGGCCGAGGCGGCGGCGCTGGCGGGGGAGGCGTTCGCGCTCTATCCGCCGCTTCCCGAGCGTCCGCTCACCATGGGCGATCTCGCCGCCGGCATCCTCAAGGCCCGCGCGCGCGACCTGGCGGCCATCGCCGGCGGCACGCTGCTGGCCGGCGTGCTGGCCATGGGCGTGCCACTGGCCATGACCTACCTGCTGGAATCCGTCATCCCCGACAACAGCCTGTTCAAGATCGTGCAGGTGGGCGTGGCGCTGATGGTGCTGGCGGGCATGACCTTCGCGCTGCGCCTCGCCTCCCAGCTGCTCATGCTGCGCATCGAGGGGCTGGAGGGCAGCCGGCTCCAGGCGGCGGTCATGGACCGCATGCTGCGCCTGCCCACCGGCTTCTTCCGCGGCTTCACCACCGGCGACATGGGCACCCGCGTCATGGCCATCGCCCGGCTGGAGAAGGCGCTCACCGCCTCCATGGTCGGCTCGGTGATGACCGGGGTGATGGCGCTGGTCTCCTATGGCGTGATGCTGGCCTATTCCTGGCGGCTCGCGCTGGTGGCCATCGCGCTGACGCTGCTGCTGGGCGCCGTCACCGTCGCGCTCGGCCTGCTGCGGGTGCGCCACGAGGGCGACGCCATCCGCCGCGACGCGCGCATGTCCGGCCTCACGCTGGAACTGGCGGCGGGCATCACCAAGCTGCGGCTGGCGGCGGCAGAGGACCGCGCCTTCTTCCGCTGGGCGCAGCTTTATGCGGCGGCCAGCCGCTCGCAGCTCGACGCCGACCGGGCGGCGAGCCTGCTCGACACGGTGAGCGCCGGCTACCAGGTATTCGCCATGGCGGTGCTGTTCGCGGTGTGCGTGTTCGGCGGCTTCGCCGACACCATCGGCCTCGGCCTGCTGGTGGCCTTCGTCATCGCCTTCACCTCGGCGCTGGAGGGGCTGAAGGGGCTGGCGCAGGCGGCGGTGGAGGTGGTGGCGCTGGCGCCCGTCGCCCAGCATGCCCGGCCCATCCTCCAGGCCCTGCCGGAGGCGGACGCGGACAAGGCGGACCCGGGCGAACTGTCCGGCGCCGTCGAGATTTCGCGCCTGACCTTCCAGTACCAGCCGGACGCGCCGCGCATCTTCTCCGACCTCACCATCGCCATCCGGCCGGGCGAGTTCGTCGCCTTCGTCGGACCGTCCGGCACGGGAAAGTCCACCTTGTTCCGGCTGCTCTTGGGGTTCGAGCGGCCGGACTCCGGCGTCGTGCTCTATGACGGCGTCGATCTCGCCGGGCTCGATATCCAGGCGGTGCGCCGGCAGTGCGGCGTGGTGCTCCAGAACGGCCGGCTGATGCCCGGCACGCTGATGGACAATATCCTCGGCTCGGCCGGACACCTCGGCATCGAGGCGGCGTGGGACGCCGCCCGGCAGGTGGCGCTGGAGGCGGACATCGAGCGCATGCCCATGGGCATGCATACGGTGGTCACCGATGGCGGCTCGGGCCTGTCCGGCGGGCAGGTGCAGCGGGTGCTGCTGGCCCGCGCCTTGGTCAGCCGGCCACGCATCATGATGCTGGACGAAGCCACCAGCGCGCTGGACAACCGCACCCAGGCGGCGGTCACCGAGAGCCTCAATCGCATCGCCGGCACCCGCCTGGTGATCGCCCACCGCCTCTCCACCATCGCGCGGGCGGACCGCATCATCGTGCTCAACAACGGACAGGTGGAGGAGGAGGGCAGCTATGACGCGCTGATGGCGCGCGGCGGCTTTTTCACCGCCTTCGCCCGCCGCCAGCTCACGACCTGATCCACGCCTCAGCGCGGCGCCGGCCAGGGCAGCAGCACGTCGCAGGCGCATTCCGGCGCCAGCCGCCGCACCAGCACGTGGCCGATCCCCGCCCAGCCGCGGAACAGCGCGGCATCCTCCGGCGCGCCGGGCGCGCCGGCGGCCAGCATGCGGGCCCGCCCGGCCGCCCAGTCGGGCAGGCGGGCGGCGAGGGCGGCGTCGATGTCCGTTTGCAGGCCGGGTTCGCCGCGCCCGGCGATCACTGACAGCACCTCCAGGCGGCCGGCCTCGCCGCAGCACAGGTCGTCCACCTCGTTCACCGGCGTGATGCGCGCCGTCTCCAGCGCGATCCGCGCGCTGTCGCCCAGCCCGGCGTCCTCGCCCAGCGCCGCCCCTATCGCCGTGCGGGCAAGGGCGATGCCCGGCGCGCCATGGCACCAGGACGACAGGTGGTGGCCGGACCCGCCGCCGGACGGCCAGTTGCGCGCCTGCGGGTCGAACAGCGTGTCCTCATAGGCGAGCGCCTCCCGCGCGGCGGCGAGGGCCTCGCTTTGCCCGGTGAGGGTGTGGATGTGGACCAGCGCCGCCGCCATGCCGGCGGCGCCGTGCGACAGGCCGGGCAGGCCCGGGCGGCGGCGGTCCGGCCAGTGGCGCAGGCCGGGCGCGGCGGGGCGGGAGGCGGCGAGGATGGCGGCGCCGCAGGCGCTGAGGGCGGCGGCAATGCACGGATCCTCGGGACATTGCCGCGCCAGCGCCGCCAGCCCCAGGGCGAGGCCCGCCGCGCCGTCCATCACATCCGCCGCGCCGGGAGCGGCCGCCAGGGCGGCGTCGGCGGCCTTCGCCAGCGCCAGCGCGTCCTGCGCCAGGGCGGGGTCGTCCAGCAGCCCGGCGCACCAGGCGAAGGCGGCGACCATGCCGCCGAGGCCGCGCCCATAGCCGGGGCCGAACCGCGCCGCCAGGCGCGCGCTCTCGCCGCGCCGGACGGCGGCGCGCAGCGGGTGCAGCGCCTTGCGGCACAGGCCGAGCATATGCTCATCCTCAAGCGCGCGGCCGGCCTCGGCGAGGAACACCGCCGTGCCCGTGGCGCCGTAGCAGAGGCCCGGACCGGCTGGGGCCACCAGGGCCGGGATCTGCTCCCACAGCCGCACCCATGTGGCCCCCTCAGTGCCCTGCGGCACCGCGAGGCCGGCGATGCGGTCGGCGATGCCGCGCAGCACCGCGCGCGGCTCCGGGGCGGCCGGGGCCGCCTCCGCGCGCGCCTGTGCCGGCGGCGGGCGGCGGAGCGCGGCGCGCACCAGAGCGGCGCGGTCGGCGATCGTCGCCGCATCCAGCGCGGCGAAATCGGCGGCCACGCGGTCGTACATCGGGATGGCGAACACCGGGCCGAGGCCGGCGCCTTCGACGGAGGCGGCCTCGCGCCTGCCCGGCGTGAAGGTGAAGGCGGGAATGTCGAGGCGGGCCAGCGCCACGGCCTCGGCCGCCAGCACGGCGGCCCAGGCGCGCGCGTCCGCGATCAGCGGCGGGCGGCCGGCGGCGCGGGCGGCCCGCCGGGTGAACGCGGCCTCGGCGCGGGCGCCGTCGCCGGAAAGCGCCGAGGCGGCCAGCAGGGCGTAGAGGTTGGTCGGCGCGCACAGCAGCCGGCACGGCACGTCGCGGAACCGCGCCAGCGCGCCATCTGGGGCCGTGAGGTCGGCCCGGCGACGCAGCAGCGCCGCCAGCGTGGCCTGGAAGCCGTGCGCCACCTCTCCGGCGAAGTCGCGCACGTCCAGCACGGCCTCGCCCAGGCGGGGGCCTTCCGCGAAGCTGGGAACCAGCCGGTCCGCCAGATGCAGCCAGTCCGTCCCGGCGTGCGCGACGTGGGTCTCGGGCCTGAGCGGCACCGGGCCGGCGCCGGCGGCGGCGATCGCCACCAGCGACGCGCCGCCGTCGAACGCGGTGAACACCGGCAGCAGGCCGTTGGAGAACAGCAGCGGGTCGTCCAGCGGGTCGGGCAGGCCGAGGTCGGCGGGGCTCGGCTGGAACAGGCATTCCAGATCGACGATCACCGGGAATGCGCCGGCCGGGACGAGATTGTCCGGATGGATGTCGCCGCCGCGCAGCAGGCCGAGCAGGGCCAGCAGCCCGCCGCAGCGGGCCATGTAGGCGCGGGCCGCGTCCATGTCGCCGAGCGGGGCGGGCGCCACCCATTCCATCCAGCCGTGGTCGCCTTGGTCCAGCACCCAGGGCGCGTATTGGCGGGGCGCCCGGTCATCGTCCGCGAGCGTGCCCAGCAGCGCGCCGAAGGCGGCCTCGGCGGCCAGGGCGCGGGGCTTGTAGGCGAGGCGCGTGCCGTCCGCGAAGGTGACGCGGATGACGCTCCTGCCGCCCGCATGGGGATCGGACAGGCCGAGCGCGAGATCGGTGATTTCCGGCACGCTGCCGCCCCAGGCGGGGTGGCGGGCGCAGAGCGAAGGGCCGTCCTGCGCCAGATGGCGCGCGAACGAGGCAAGGTTCCGCTCGCGGTCGGCGCAGAGCGTGGCGAGGCGGTCGCGCAGCACCGGCCAGGCATCAAGGCCGGCGTTGCCCAAGGCGGCGACGAAGGCGGCGACGAAGGCGGCGTAGCGCTCGCGGGGCACTCCGTCCGGGGCCGCGTCGAACAGGCGCGCCACGGCGGGGAGCGGCGCATCGGCGCGGAACGCCTCCACCAGGGCCGGGGCGGCGACCTCGCTCAGCCGCGCGCCGAGCGCCGCGTGGAGCGCACCATGGACGCCGGGCGCCACGGCGATGCCGGTGAGCGCTGCGCGCAGGCGCGGGGCGGCCGGTTCCAGCAGGGGGCTGAGAAGATCCAGGAAGGGCGCGGTCGTGGACGGCACGGGGACGCTCTCCGGTGGTGCTTTCCTGGTGGCGCTCTGCGGGCGGCGCTCTGCCAGTAGCGCTTTCCTGGCCGCGAGCCGGCCGCTGGCGTCTGCCACGGCCGACGGTCCGGCGCGGCGTCATGCGGCGGTTCGGGCGCGCGTGGCGGCCAGGCGCGGCGGCGCGCCCGGCCGGTGCTGTCGGACAGGAGCGGCGGGGCCGCCGCCGGTCACTTGGTGAAGATGCAGTAGCAGCCCTTGGTGAAGATGCAGTAGGGCGAGCCGCCGCCGGAGACATGGTCGAGCGCGGCGTCGTCCAGGGGCTCCATGCTGGTGGGCGCGCTGGTGTCGCGCGCGGCGAACACGCCTTCGATCTCTGCCTGCGTCAGCTGGATGCCGCGCGTGGCGGCGAACTCGGCCAGCGCCTTCGCGGCGAGCTTCACGTCGCCGGAGCCGGCGATGCCCTTCAGGATGTCCGTGTCCGACGCGATGAGCGCCTTCAGCTTTTCCAGCTCCGGATTCTGCTCGGCCATGTGTGTTCCCCCCAAGGATGGAACCTTGGCGATACACGGCAAAACGCGGCCGATCAAGCCGCAGCCCGCCACGGGCGCGTGCCCGGCACCCGAAGCGATGCCCCCGCGGATCAGCCGGCCAGGAAGCCGCCGTCCGCGCACAGCACGTGGCCGACGATGTAGCCGGCCTCGTCCGACAACAGCCAGGTCACGGCGGCGGCGACTTCCTCCGGGTGGCCCATGCGGCGCAGCGGCAGGCCGGCGGCCACGTGGCGCATGTCGGCGATGCCGGAGGCCAGCATCATGTCGGTGACCACCCGGCCGGGCGCCACCGCATTGATGCGCACGCCGCGCGGCGCATATTCCATCGCCGCCGACCGGGTGAGGGCGATGGCGGCGGCCTTGGAGGCGCCGTAGAGCGACAGGCCGGGGTTCGGGTTGCGGATGCCGCTGACGCTGGTGTTGTTCACCATGGCGCCGCCGCCGGCCGCGAGCAGCGCCGGGATCTGGTGGCGCATGGCGTTGAACAGCGCGCGCACATTGGTGTCGAATACCTGGGCGAAGGTGGCTTCGTCCTGCTCGGCCAGCGGCGCCCGCTTCTCCTGGAAGCCGGCATTGTTGAACACGGCGTCGAGCCGCCCGAAGCGCGCCAGCGCGGCGGCGACCAGCCCGGCTGCATCCTCCTCCCGGGTCACGTCCGTGGCCACGAACAGGCTCTCGGCGCCGGCCTCGCGCACCGCCTCCGCCACCGCCGCGCCCAGCTCCGCGCGGCGGCCGGCGATGACCACGGCGGCCGCGCCTTCCTGCGCCATGCGCACGGCGGCGGCCCGGCCGATGCCGCTGGTGGCCCCGGTGACGAGGCAGATCCTGCCGGCCAGCCGGCCGTTCGGCCGGGGATCGGGCAGGGGGCCGGCGAGGTCGGCCAGGGTCGGGGCGCTCATGGCCGGCGCCGCGTGAAAAGCTGGTTCATGATGGTCTCCCCGAGACGGCCGGCCGCGCATCGCCGCGATGGCGCGCCGCCGCCATGGAGACACCGGCTCCCGGCCATGGCCACCCGAAAATCGCGGCGCGGCGGCGGGCGGCGCGCCAGGACCGCCTTCGGGACCGTTCAGGCGGGCGTGCGCAGCAGGCCGGCGGCGATCTTCTCGGCGATCATGATGACCGGGATGTTGGTGTTGGCGCTGGGCAGGCGCGGCATCACCGAGGCGTCGGACACATAGAGATTCTCCGTGCCGATGACCCGGCCGGTGGGATCGACCACCGCCTCGGGGTCGTCCGCATCGCCCATGCGGCAGGTGCCGCTGGCGTGCCAGACGCCGAACACGTTGGCGCGCACGAAAGCCTCCAGCCGCGCGTCGTCGGCGAGGATCGCGCCGATGGCCCCGCCCGACATGAAGCGCCGCAGCAGGACGCCGCGCAGGGCGGCGGGCACGTCGAGCAGTGCGCCGAGCACGGCGGTCAGCGCCGCGTTGCCGGGCGACACCGCGCTCAGGCGCTTGATGGCGGGCGTGAAGCCGGCGGGGAACAGGTCGGCCGGATTGGCATTGAGCGCGTCGCTCACCACGAGGCGCACCAGCAGGCGGACGCCCGCCATCATCCGCGCCACGTCCTGCGGATGGCCGAGCAGGCCGAGATCCACGTCGGGATAGGCCATGGGATCGGCCGAGGCGAGGCGCACGCGCCCGCTGGATTGGGGCCGGTTGCACCACAGGAAATAGAGCCCGAGCCGGCGGCCGAGCGCGTGCCAGCCGGCCCGCGCCGAGGCGGTCATGTACATGTCCGACGCCTCGGCCCCGGCGACGCCGGAGGAGAAGCGCAGCGCGGCGAAGCTGGCACGCCGGTAAGCGGCAGGCAGGCGCAAATGCGCCGGCAGATACTGGCAGAAGGTCAGGGTGGGGTGGTCGCGCAGGTTCCGCCCCACGCCGTCGCGGGCGAGGACGACGGGAATGCCCAGCGTCGCGAGATCGGCGCCGGGGCCGATGCCGGCGCGCATCAGCAAGGCCGGCGTCTGCAGCGCCCCCGCCGTCACCACCACGCGCCCCGCCCGGACGGTCTCGCGCCGGCCTTCCCGCGCCACCTCCACGCCGGTGGCGCGGGGGCCAGCCATCATGAGCCGCACCACCTGCGCCTGCGGCCAGATGGCGAGGTTCGGCCGCGCCCGCGTCGCCGCATCGAGATAGCCGACGGCGGTGGACACCCGCCGGTCGTGCTCGTTGCTGAAGGCGGGCGGGAACACCCCGTCCTCGAACGCGCCATTCTGGTCGCTGAGGCGCGGCAGGCCGCCGGCGGCGAACGCCCGGGTTGCCGCCTCCGCGAACGGCGGCCAGTCCGGCGGCAGGATGCGGCGGATGGGGATGGGGCCGTCCGTGCCATGCAGCGGGCCGCCACAATCGAGATCGCGCTCCAGCCGGATGAAGAACGGCAGCACGTCTTCCCAGCCCCAGCCGGTGGCGCCGAGCGCTGCCCATTCGTCATAGTCGCGCGGCAGGCCGCGATTGGCCGACTGCACGTTGACGCTCGAACCGCCGCCCATGACGCGGCCCTGCTCATAGGCGCGCACGCCCGCCGTGCCGTCCGGGCGGGTGGTGGTGCGGGCCGTGAGGCCGGGCCACAGGAAGCGGTCGCCGTGGAACAGGCCCATGGGATAGCTGTCCGAGATGGCGGCCGGCACCGCGCCGGGCGGCGTGTCCGCCCCCGCCTCCACCAGCAGCACCCGCGTCCGGGCGTCGGCGGACAGGCGGTTGGCCAGCACGCAGCCGGCCGAGCCGCCGCCGACGATGACGTAATCGAAGACAGGTGCGTCGCTGGAAGCCATGGGATGCTCGGAACCTCGGGCCGGAAGCGGGGCGGGCGCTCAGACGACGCCGGCCTCCTGGTAGATGTGCTTGATCTCCATGAAGTCGATCAGCGCGTCATAGCCGTGCAGCCGGCCGAGGCCGCTGCGCCGGTAGCCGCCGGTCTCGGCCTCGGCGAACAGCTTGTTGTGGTCGTTGATCCACACCGTGCCGTTGCGCAGCGCGCGGGCAACCCGCAGGGCGCGGGCGCCGTCGCGGGTCCACACGCTGGCGGAGAGGCCGAAGTCCGTGTGGTTGGCGCGCCGCACCGCGTCGCGCTCGTCGGCGAAGCGCTCGATCACCAGCAGCGGCCCGAAGATCTCCTCCTGGACGAAGAAGGCGCCGGTGTCCTCGTGCGCCACCAGCGTGGGGGTGAGGAAGAAGCCGCGCTCCAGCGCGCCGCCGGGCCGGGTGCCGGCCAGCACCACCTCGTCGGCGGCGGCCATGGCCTCCTCGATCCGCCGGCCCACGGAGGCGCGGGCGGCGGCGTCGATCAGCGGGCCCATCTGCGAACCCGCCGCATCGCCGGGGGCGACCACGAGGGCCTTCAGCGCCGCCTTCATCTCGTCGTAGCGGCTCTCGTGCACCAGGATGCGGCGGGCGGCGGTGCATTGCTGGCCGGCGATGATGGTGGCCGCCGCCGCCAGCTTCGGCGCCACGGCGGCGACGTCCGCATCCTCGAACACCAGGCAGCAGGACTTGCCGCCCAATTCCAGCGACAGCTTCTTCATGGTCGGCGCCGCGTCGGCCATGATGCGCGCGCCGGTGGCGTTGGAGCCGGTGAAGGAGATGACGTCCACCTCCGGCGAGGTCACGAGGCACTGCGCCACCGCATGGCCGGTCTCGCTGACGAGGTTGAGCACGCCCTTCGGCAGCCCCTCCGCCGCGTGCAGCGTGCGCAGGATCTCCGCCGTGACGAGGGCGGTCTGCGGCGCCGGCTTCACCACGCAGGTGCAACCCGCCGCCAGCGCCGGGGTCAGCGCGCGGATCAGCAGCACGGCGGGCGCGTTCCAGGGGATGATGAGGCCGGCGACCCCGGCCGGCTCCTTCAGCAGCGTGGCGAAGGCGCCGGGCTCCACCTCCAGCACATGGCCGGGGATGTGGCGGGCGAGGCCGGCATAATAGCGGATCTCCGAGATGGCGCCGGCGATCTCGCCGCGCGACTGGGCCAGAGGCTTGCCGTTCTCGGCGGTGAGCAGGCGCGCCAACGCCTCGGCCTTGTGCTCCATGGCGTCGGCCCAGCGCAGCATGACCATCTGGCGCAGGCGCGGGGCCTGCGCCCAGTCCGGCCGCTCGAAGGCGTGGCGGGCGGCGGCGATGGCGGCTTCCGCGTCCGCCCGTCCGCCGGCGGCGAAATGGCCGAGCACGGCGCCGGTGGCGGGGTCGAGGCTGGCGCCGGTGGCCCCGTCGGCGGCGCCCTGCCAGGCGCCGTCGATGAGGTGCTGCGCGGTGAGCGGCGAGATGGCGGTCATGGATGCCTCCGGCAGGGTCAGCGGGCGCCGTGCCCGGCCTTCAGGGCGGCCGCGCGCAACTGGGTGAGCGTGGCGCTGGGGGTGATGGCGTCGGGATCGATCTTCAGTTCCAGCAGCGCGGGCCGCGACTGCTCCGCCGCGAAGGCGCGGGCGCGGGCGAAGGCCGGCGCGAAGGCGGCAGTGTCCTCCACCCTCTCGGCGAAGGCGCCATAGGCGCGGGCGAGGGCGCAGAAATCCGGGTTGGTGAGCGCGGTGGCGAACACGCGGCCGGGATATTCCTTCTCCTGGTGCATGCGGATGGAGCCGTACATGGCGTTGTCCACCACGATCACCACGACGCCCGCCCCATACTGGCAGGCGGTGGCCAGTTCCTGCCCGCTCATCAGGAAGCAGCCGTCGCCGGCGAAGCAGACCACCTCGCGCGCGGGATGCAGCAGCTTGGCGGCGATGGCGGCGGGCAGGCCGTAGCCCATGGCGCCGGAGGTCGGCGCGAGCTGGGTGCGGAAGCCGCCGTAGCGGTGGAACTTGTGCACCCAGATGGCATAGTTGCCGGCGCCGTTGGTGAGGATGGCATCCTTCGGCAGGGTCTCGCGCAGATGCAGCATCACCGCGCCGAGATCGAGCGCGCCGGGCATGGGGCCGGGCGTCTGGTCGGCCAGATAGGCGGCGCGCGCCGCCTTCACCTCGCCGCTCCATCGGGACCGGGTGTGCCAGCCGGCGGCGGGCTTGTGGCGCAGGGTGGCCGCGGCGGCGGAAAATTCGCGCAGGCCCGCATTGATGAACAGGTCCGCCTGGTACACCCGGCCGAGTTCCAGCGGGTCGGCATGCACATGGATGAAGCGCTGGGCGGGGCGCGGCACGTCGAACAGGGTGTAGCCGCTGGTGGTGGTCTCGCCGAGGCGCGGGCCGACCGCGAGGATGAGGTCGGCGGCGCGCACCCGCTCCACCAGCCTGGGGCTGGGGCCGAGGCCGACGTGGCCGATATAGTTGGGGTGGTGATTGTCGAGAATGTCCTGGCGGCGGAAGGCGGCGGCCACCGGCAGATCGAACGCCTCGACGAAGCGCTGGAAGTCGCGGGTCGCCGGGGCGTCCCATCCGCCGCCGCCGACGATCACCAGCGGGCGCTCGGCGGCCTCCAGCATGTCGCGCATGCGCTCCATCTCGGCCTGTCCGGGATGGGCGGCGACGCGCCGGTAGGCCTCCGCGTCGGCCGTGACGGCGCCGCCCGCGAGCATGTCCTCCGGCAGGGCGACCACCACCGGGCCGGGGCGGCCGGAGACGGCGACGTGGAAGGCGCGCGACACCAGCTCGGGCAGGCGCTCGGCCTGGTCCACCTCCACCACCCATTTGGCCATTCCGCCGAACATCTGCGGGTAGTCCACCTCCTGCCACGCCTCGCGCCCGCGCATGGCGCGGCCGACCTGGCCGATGAACAGGACGAGGGGCGTGGAATCCTGCGAGGCGGTGTGCACGCCGATGGCGGCGTGGCTGGCGCCGGGGCCGCGGGTGACGAAGCACACGCCCGGCCGCCCGGTGAGCTTGCCATAGGCTTCCGCCATGTTGGCCGCCGCCGCCTCGTGACGGGTGACGATGGTGCGGATGCGGTCGGTGGCGCCGGCGAGGGCGTCGATGGCGGCAAGAAAGCTCTCGCCGGGAAGGCAGAACACCGTGTCCACGCCATGGATCTTCAGCGCGTCCACGAGGATCTGGCCGCCGGTACGCGAATGCGACGTCTCAATCATGGTCCTGCCCGTGTGCTGGATCGAGGTCCGCGCCGGCCCGTGCGGCCGGCGCGGAAGGAGTATCAGCGGAACTGGCCCTTGGTCTCCGGCACGATGAGGGTGCCGATGAGGTAGAGCACGAACACGCCGCCGGCGAAGATGGACAGCGACAGGGGGATGTCGGCGGGCGTCGGGCTGGCCAGCGAGACGAAGGTCGGCATCATGCCGCCGATGGCGAAGCCGATGTTCCACGACAGCCCCGTCCCGGTGGCGCGCATGGCGGTCGGGAAGCGCTCGTTGAGGAAGATCAGCACCGGCGCGTAGCCGGCGTTGCCGACGAAGGCGATGCCGAGCGAGAACAGCAC
Organism: Azorhizobium doebereinerae UFLA1-100; assembly: GCF_000473085.1. GTDB lineage: Bacteria > Pseudomonadota > Alphaproteobacteria > Rhizobiales > Xanthobacteraceae > Azorhizobium > Azorhizobium doebereinerae. Next base: position 507,102 of record NZ_AXBA01000001.1, on the reverse strand, counting down.
GATGGAGGTGAGGTCGGTGGTCCTGGCCATGCCGAGATAGAAGGTCGGCAGCAGGATGATGGCGAGCACGCCGATGATCAGGAACGTTTTCTTGCGCCCGATCACGTCGCTCAGCATGCCCACCAGCACCGCCGCCACGAAGGCCGAGACGCTGCACGCCATGAGGATGTAGGACGAGACGTGGTTGGGCAGCTGGTTGATGAGCTTCAGGAAGGTCGGCATGTAGCCGGACGTCAGATAGTAGCCCGCGCCGCCGCCGATGGTGATGAGCAGGTTGACCAGCAGCACGTTGCGATAGCCGCCGGAGAACAGCTCCTTGAGCGGGGTCTTGGCCGCCTTCTTGGCCGCCTTCTGCTTCTGCATCTCCTTCCAGAACGGGGACTCCTCCAGGTTGCGGAAGATGAACCAGCCGAGGAAGGAGGACAGCAGGCCGGAGAAGAACATGAAGCGCCAGCCCCATTCCGCGAACGCCTCGCCGGGGAAGACGGTGGAGGTGATGAGGAAGACGATGGAGGCGAGCAGGGCGCCGATGCCGGCGCCGCCGCCGCCCACCAGGCCCGACATGAAGCCGCGCCAGTTCGCCGGCACGGATTCGGTGCCGATGGTGTGGGTGGAGGCCACCACGCCGCCCACGAACACGCCCTGCACGAGGCGCAGCGCGAGGAAGATGATGGGGGCGGCCGCGCCCACCTGGTGGATGGTGGGCAGCAGGCCGAAGGCGGCGGTGGAGAAGCCGACGCCGACGATCGCCACCAGCATGGCGCCCTTGCGGCCGTGGGCATCGGCATAATGGCCGAAGATGGCCGAGCCGATGGGCCGCATCAGCAGCGTCACGGCGAACGAGGCGTAGACCGCCGCCAGCGACCATGTGGGATGGGTGGAGGGGAAGAACAGCTGCCCCACCACCGGCGCCACATAGAGCAGGATGAACAGGTCGAACAGATCGAGCGACCAGCCGAGCACCGAGGCGATGATGGCGCTCATCATCTGCTTGTTGTCCACCGGCCGCGCAGCGGCGCCGGTGGCGGGGATGTCACTTGTCGACATTCTTGGTTTCCTCCCTGGATGTGCCGGCGCGGCTTCTCAGAGGCCGGTGAAGGCCGGCTTGCGCTTCTCGTGGAACGCCTCGACGCCTTCCTTGAAGTCGTGCGACTGGCGCAGGCGGCTGTAGCAATGGCCCTCCAGCTCGATGGCGATGGAGAGCGGGCAATCCTCGGTGTCGTTGAGCAGCTTCTTGGCCGTGCGCTGGGCGATGGGCGAGAAGGCCCGCAGCTCCGCCACCAAGGCGTCGGTGGCCGCCTCCAGCTCGGCGTCGGCCACCTTCTCGGTGGCGATGCCCCAGTCCAGCGCCTGCTGGGCGGAGATGCGCTTGGAGCGCATCACGATGTCCTTGGTGCGGGTGATGCCGACCATCATTTGGAGCCGCGCCGAGCCGCCCGAGCCGGGGATCTGGCCGAGCTTCTGCTCGGGCAGGGCGTACTGGGTGGTGTCGGTCACGATGCGGAAGTCGCAGGCCAGCGACAGCTCGAAGCCGACGCCGAAGCAGTAGCCGCGGTTGGCCGCGATCACCGGCTTGGCGGCGCGCGCCGGGGCGGCGATGTTCCAGGCCAGCTTGGAGACGTGCTCGGGGGTCGCCTCCATGAAGCCCTTGATGTTGCCGCCGGAGGAGAAATGCTCGCCCACGGCGCGCACCACGATGACGCGCACGCGGTCATCCGCGTCGAGCGCCTCGAACACCAGGCGGAGCTGGTCGCGCTCGGGCATGGAGACGATGTTGTAGGGCGGGCGGTCGAGCACGATGTCGGCGCGCTCGGACGCCTCGTCGATCTCGACGCGGAACCCGTCCAGCTGCGTGAGGCGCGGATCGGCGAAGGTCATGGGGGACGGCATCTTGTGCTCCTTGATGTGAAAGCGGGAATGGGTGCGTGCGTTCAGGCGGCGCCCTGCGCCGGCGCGTCCTCTGGGGTGTAGTCGCCGGCGACGAGGAAGCGCCGCAGCAGCTTGCCCACGGGCGATTTCGGGATGTCCTGCACGAACACGAAGCGGCGGGGGCGCTTGAAATTGGCCAGCCCGCTGTCGCGGCAGTAGCGGTCGAGCTCGTCGGCGCCCACCGGCGCCGCCTTCTTGATGAAGGCGACGACGACCTTGCCCCATTTCTCGTCCGGTAGGCCCACCACCGCCACTTCCGAGACGGCGGGGTGCAGCGAGAGGCAGCTCTCGATCTCGGCGGGGAAGACGTTCTCGCCGCCGGTGATGATCATGTCGTCCATGCGGCCGGTGACGAACAGGTCGCCGTCGGCATCCAGGAAGCCGGTGTCGCCGGTGAAGTACCAGCCCTCGCGCAGCGCCTTGGCGTCCGCCTGCGGGCGCCGCCAATAGCCTTCGAAGGCTTCGTCTCCGGCCAGCAGCGCGATGATCTCGCCTTCCTCGCCGGGCCTTGCCATGTCGTCCGGCGTGCGCGCGTCGAGCCGCACCACGCGCACCATCTGGTTGATGCCGGCGCGCCCGGCCGAGCCGGGCTTGGCATTGGCCTTCTGGTCGATGGTGAAGGTGTAGATCTCGGACGAGCCGTAATGGTTCACGAACAGCTCGGGCGCGAAGGCCGCGTCGAGCTTCTTCAGCAGCCCGTCGGTCATGGCCGCGCCGGCGAAGCCCAGCTTGCGCACGCTCGTCACGTCGGTGGCGGCGAAGGCCGGGTCGTAGACCAAATCGTGATAGAGGGTCGGCACCAGATAGAGGTTGGTGACGCTCTCCCGGGCGATCAGGTCGAGCGCCTTGCGCGTGTCATAGCGCGGCAGGCAGACGAAGGCGCCGCCGATCACCGACATGGCGATGAGCGAGCGCACGCCCATGGTGTGGTAGAGCGGCATGACGCCCAGCGTGACCTCGCCGCGCCGGTAGAGGTTCTGCGCCACATGGGCGATGCCGGCGGCGCGCTCGGCCCGGTGGCGGCGCGGCACGCCCTTCGGCTTGGAGGTGGTGCCGGAAGTGTAGAGCATGATCGACCAGGCGTCCGCGCCGACGCGCGGCGCAACGTCCGCGGCGCTGCCCTGCGCCATGGCGGCGAAGGACAGGGCACCGTCCGGCACCTGCGCGCCCACCGCGATGGCCAGCAGGCCGGGGGCAAGGCGGCTGCCGTTCACCGCCTCGCGGGACACCTCCTCGAACACCACGCCCCGTGCCTCGCAATCCTCCAGGCAGAAATCCAGCTCGTCCGCCTTGGCGCGCCAGTTGATGGGGGTGATGACGAGGCCGGCGAACTGGCAGGCCCAGTGCAGGGTCGCCGCCTCCCAGCGGTTTTGCAGGATGCTGACCAGATGATCGCCGGGCTTCAGGCCGGCGCGGTCGAGCGCCGCCACCACGGCGGAGATGCGGGCGTACCACTGGCGGTAGGTGAGCCTCAGGTCCCCGTCCACCAGGGCGATGGCGTCGGGATCGCGGGCGACGCTGGCGACGAAGCTCGTGCCGAGGTCAAGCATGGGCGGTTTCCTCTTGGGTCGCTGAAAGTTCCGCGGCCGCCTCCAGGGCCGCGCGGACGATGGGCGTGTAGCCGGTGCACCGGCACAGATGGCCGGACAGCAGGTCCCGCACCGCCGCCTCGTCGGGGCGCGGCGTCGCCTTGAGGAAGGCGTCGAGGGACATCAGGATGCCGGCGGTACAGAAGCCGCACTGGAGCGCGTGATGCCGGCGGAACGCGGCCTGGAGCACCGAGAGCCGGTCGGGCGCGGGGGCGAGCCCCTCCACGGTGCGGATGGCGCTGCCCTCCACCTGCACCGCCAGCGTCAGGCAGGCGCGGGTGAGCATGCCGTCCACCTCCACCGTGCAGGCGCCGCACACGCCGTGCTCGCAGCCCACGTGCGTGCCGGTGGCGCCGATGACGTGGCGCAGGAAATCGGACAGCAGCATGCGCGGCTCGGCCACCCCGTCCACGGCGCGGCCGTTCAGGGTGAAGGCGACGGCATGGCGCCCCTCGGCGCTCAGGCGCGGCATTTCAGGGCCTCCTCGATGGTGGCGCGGCCGATGCGGCGCACCAGCTCGCGGCGGTAGCGCGCGCTCGCATGCACGTCGTCGCGGGCGTCCAGCTCGTAGGCGAAGGCGTTCAGCGCATCGTCCAGGGCGGAACCCTCCAGCAGCGGGAAATCGCGGGCGGCGGGCATGTCCGCCACGCCGCCGATGGCGAGGCGGATGGCGGTGCCGGAGACCAGCGCGCCGCAGGCGACGATGGCGAAGTCGCCGTGCCGCCGGGCGATCTCGCGGAACGCCGTGCCCGCGCCGCCGGCGACGGGGAAGGACACCGCCTCGATCATCTCGTCGTCGGCCTTGGCGGTGGCCATCATGCCGGTGAAGAAATCGGCCGCGGCCACCTTGCGCCGGGCCTTGGCGGTGGCGAGGTGGACGTGGCCGTTCAGCGCCACGAGGCAGAGCGGCAGCTCGGCGCTCGGGTCGGCATGGGCGATGGAGCCGCACACCGTGCCCCGGCTGCGGGTCTGCACATGGCCGGTGTAGGGCAGGGCCTTGGCGATGAGCGGCAGCGCGCGGGGCAGATCGGGCCAGGCGAGCAGCTGCGCCTGGCGCACGCCGGCCCCCACCACCACCTCGTCCCGCGCCTGGGCGAGGGTCGCCAGTTCGGGCAGGCGCATGATGTCCACCAGCACCTTGGGCCTGGCGAGCCGCATGTTGAGCATGGCCATGAAGGACTGGCCGCCGGCGATGACGCGGGCGTCGGAGCCTTCAGCCTTCAGCACGCCCAGCGCCTCATCGAGGCTGGCGGCGCGCACGAAATCGAACGGTGCGGGCTTCATCGGCCGCCCTCCTTCGGCGTGCGGGAGAACAGGGACAGCAGGCGCGCCAGCAGGCCGGGCCGGGGCGTCGTGCCCGCTGCGCCGCCCGCGCGCCGCGCCAAAGCGGCGAAGAACTGGCCGATGATGACCTTGGCGGCGCCGTCCAGCAGGCGGCCGCCGATGCTGGCCACCTTGCCGCCCACGAACGCCTCGTAGACATAGGCGACCTCGGTGCCGCCGCGCCCATCGGGGGTAAGGGTGATGCGGCCCTGGCCGCCGCCGAAGCCGAGATTGCCCTCCACCTTGCCGCCGAGCGTGACCGCCCGCGGCGGATCGAGATCGGACAGCGTGACCTCGGCGCGGTAGCGGCCCTTCACCGGGCCGATGCCCAGCGTGACGTCGGCGCGGAAATGGGTGTCGCTGATCTTCTCCACACCGTGGGCGCCGGGGATGATGGCTTCCAGCGTCTTCGGGTCCAGCAGCATGGCCCAGATCGCCTCCGGCGCCGCGCGCACCTGCGCCGCGCCCTCGCCGCGCATCAGCTTCTCGCCTTTCGCGCCCGCCGCCTTCGGGGCGCCGCCGCGCGGCTTGGCATCGGGCGGTGCGGCGCGTTCCTCGCCCTGGATCAGGGCGGCGACGCCGGAGGGCACCAGCGGCAGGCGGATGTCGGCGACGCCCAGCGCATCGGCCACCGCATTGGCGAGGCAGGCGGGGGTGGACATGCAATTGCCCTCGCCCACGCCCTTGGCACCCAGCGGGGTGAAGGGGGAGGGCGTCTGGGTATGGATGATGACCGGGTCCGGCACCTCGGTGGCGGTGGGCAGCAGATAGTCGGCGAAGGTGCCGGTCAGGAAGCTGCCGTCCGGGCCGTAGGCATATTCCTCCAGCAGCGCCGCGCCCAGCGCATGGGCGAAGCCGCCGCGGATCTGCCCGTCCACCATGCCGGGATGCAGGATGGTGCCGCAGTCATGGGCGGTGACATAGCGGTCGATGCGGATCTCGCCGGTGTCGCGGTCCACCTCGATGCCGCAATAGTCGAAGATGAAGCCGTGGCAGAGCGAGGAATTGATATGGTCCTCTTCGTCCGCCGCCGTCAGCTCCGGCGGGGTCCAGAAGGCGGTCTCGCGGATGGTCGGCGCCAGGCCGTCCGGCAGCTGAGCGGGCGACCAGTGCGAGAGGGCGGCGACCCGCGAGAAGGCCAGCGCATTGGCGGGGTTGCTCCGCGCGGACAGCTTGCCGCCGGCGAACACCACCTCGTCCGGCGGCACGTTGAGCTGGCTCGCGGCGATGCGCGCGAGGCGCCCGGCGAGGCGCCCGGCGGCGATCTGCGCCGCGCCGGCCACGGCTGCGGCGAAGCGGCTGGAATAATTGCCCGAGGCGATGGACCAGGCGTCCTTCGCCGTATCCATCTCCGTGTTGACGCGGATCTCGCCGGGGGTGAGCCCGAAGGCGTCCGCCACCACCTGGGACAGCACGGTGCGGTGGCCCTGGCCCTGCGGCACCGAGGCCACATGCACGCTCACCGAGCCGACGGGATCGATGGACACCGTGGCGGTGGCCTGGGCGCCGTTCTTCGGCCCCGCCTTGCGGCGCTCGGCGGGGGTGAGGACGGTGGCGATATAGCCCATGTTGGAGACCGACGGCTCCACCGCCGCCGCATAGCCGATGCCGTAGAGCCGGCCCTCCGCGCGGGCCGCGTCGCGGCGGGCGAGAAGCGCGGCAAGGCCACCCTCGGCGATGCCCGCCTCCAGGGTGCCGGCATAGTCGCCGCTGTCCAGCAGCGCGCCGGGGGCGGTGCGATAAGGGAAGGAGGCGGCGGGAACGAGGTTGCGGCGGATCACCTCCAGCGGGTCGAGGCCGAGCTCGACGGCGATGCGCTGCATCAGCCGCTCCAACGCGAAATAGACCTGCGGCCCGCCGAAGCCGCGATTGAGGCCGGTGGGGCATTTGTTGGTCACCACCACGCGGTTGCGTACGCTGACGTGGGCGATGTCATAGGCGCCGGTGAGGTTGCCGTGCATGCGGTAGAGCGTGGCGGGCTCGGGGGCCCTGAGGTGGGCGCCGCAATCCTCCACCTGGTCCCAGTCGAGCGCGCTCACCCGGCCGTCCGCGCTCACGGCGGCGGTGAGCGTGGTGGCGCGGTTGGTGGCGGAGACCGAGGCCATGAGGTGTTCGAGCCGGTCCTCGATCCACTTCACCGGCCGTCCGGCGACGCGGGCGGCCACCGCCGCCAGCACGATGTAGGGGAAGATGCCCTGCTTGACGCCGAACGAGCCGCCACTGTCCGGCGGGGTGCGCAGGCGCAGGCGATTGCCCGGCACTTTCAGCGCGCGGGAGATCACCGCATGGATGGAGAACGGACCCTGGAAATTGGCGAGGACGTCATAGGCGTCCTCGCCGGGGTCGTATTCGGCCACCAGGCCGTAGGTCTCGATGGGGGTGCAGGAGTTGCGCGGATAGTGGACCGCGATGGACACCCGCCGCGCGGCGGCGGCGAAGGCGCCCTCGGGGTCGCCATAGCGGAAGCTGCGGTCGGAGGCGGTGTTGCGCGGGAAGCCGTCATGGAGCAGGGGGGCGCCGTCGTCCATCGCGGCGAGCGGGTCCACCACCGCGGCGCGGGTGGCGTAGCGCACCTCGATGAGGTCGAGCGCATCCTCCGCCACGTAGCGGTCGCGAGCGACCACCAGCGCCACCGGTTCGCCCACATAGCGCACCCGCTCCACCGCCATCGGCCAGCAGGACACCGGGGCCTTGACGCCCACGACGAGGCTGGTGGTGAGGCGGGCGATGTCCGCGCCGGTCAGCACCGCCTCGACGCCGGGCAGCGCGCCGGCCGTCGCGCAGTCCACGCCGAGGATGTCCGCATGGGCGTGAGGCGAGCGCAGGATCGCCATGTGGAGGGTACCGGGCCGGGTCCCGAGATCGTCCATGAAGCGGCCGCGCCCGGTCAGCAGGGCGGCGTCTTCCACCCGTTCGACCGCGCGGCCGATCCAGCCGTCCTGTTGGGGGACATCGAGCATGTCCGGCGATTTCCTCGTGCGGCGCGCGGCCTTGGCGGCGGCGCTTCATTGGCCGGAGGGTGCCGGGCGGAGGCGGCGGGAGCCATGTCCCGCCGTCTCACGACTTACCGATGCGTCTCATTCGATGTGCTGCGGCGCATCATGTGCACTGCGCGAACGGACTTCATCCGGCCAGGCGCGAGGTCGCGCGGAAGGCGCTCGGCGTGACGCCCGTATGGTCGCGGAAGAAGCGGGTGAAATGGGAGGGCGCAGAGAAGCCGAGGCGCTCGGAAATGTCCGAGAGATTGTCGTTCTCGCCCACCACGGCGGACACCGCCGCCTCGATGCGCATGGAATTGAGATAGATGCGCGGCGGTACGTTGGTGGAGGCCTCGAACAGGCGGAAGAAATGCGCCCGGGAGAGCCCCGCCCCGCGGGCGAGGGACGCGGCGTCCACATCCTCGGCGAGGTTGGCGCGCATGCCTTCCACCACGCGGCGGATGCGCCAGTCCATGCGCAGCTGGCCGTCGAGGGCGCGGATGGAGGAGAAGGACCGCCAGGCGGTGAAGCGCTCCACCACCGCGATCATCAGGTCGGCGAGCAGCGCCTCGTGCACGGCGGTCGCCTCGGGCCGGGTCATCATCTCGGCGGCAAGGTCATGGCTCAGGTGGCGGATGCGCGGGGAGATTTCCCCGCACGGCTGCTCGAAGAAGCCGGGCACGCCCGAGGCCGCCCAGCCGGGGCGGAAGGTCTTCAGCCAGTCCGGCTCGATATAAAGGGCGAGGATGATGGTCTTGGGGCGGCTGGGGTCGTGCACATAAGCGTGCGGCTCCCAGCCGTCCACCAGCACCGCCGTGCGGTCGGTGAGCGGCACCATGCTGTCGCCCACGGTGAAGGCGGTGTCCGCCCCCTCCACCTTGAGCAGCACATGGCAATGCGGATGGGCGTGGCGCACCAGCGGCTGGTCCATGTCCAGCAGGGCGACACGGCCGAAGGTGCCGCAGGCGATCCGGAGTGCGTTCGACATGGCGCCGCCTCTCTTTCAGCTCATGCCTTGTTCCCCTTCCAGGGAATGAGCAGCCGCTCCACCTCGTCAAGGATGACCGAGAAGATGAAGCCGAGCAGCGCGATCACCAGCAGGCCCACATACATGGTGTCGACGGTCAGCACCTGCCAGGCGTTCCAGATCATGTAGCCGATGCCGTCCGAGGCGGCGACCATCTCCGAGATGGCGATCAGGATGAGGCCCATGCCCATGGCGAGCTTGATGCCGGCCATGATGGAGGGCAGCGCGCCCGGCAGGGCGATGGTGCGGAACACCTGCCACCGGCTGGCGCGGAAATTGTGCCCCACGTCCAGATAGATCTTGTCGATGTTGGCCACTCCCATCACGGTGTTGATGAGGATAGGGTAGAAGGCGCCCAGCGCCACCATCACCACCTTCGACATCTCGCCGAGGCCGAAGATCAGCAGCACCAGCGGCAGGATGGCGCTCTTGGGGATGGGGTAGGTGGCGGAGATCAGCGGGTCGATGGCGGCGCGCAGCGGCCGCGAGATGCCCATGGCGAGGCCGAGGAACAGCGCCGGCACGCCGCCCACCAGCATGCCGAGCGCGAGGCGGCGCAGGCTGGCCATCAGATTGTCGCCGAGCTCGCCATTGGCGATCAGCGCGCCGAACTGGTGCACGATGCTGGACGGCGCGGGGAAGAAGCGGGCGTCGATGAGCCCCGTGCGCGCGGCCGCCTCCCAGATGCCGAGCAGGACGAGCGGGGTGAGGAGGCCGATGAAGCGGTCGGCGCCCCTGAAGCTGGACCGGCGCGCCATCACTTGTCCCCCTCGGCATTGGCGCGGGCCCGCTGGACCTCTTCGCGCAATTGTTCCCAGATATTGAAGACGAGGTCGCCATAGGCCGGCTGGTGGCGGAGCTCCAGCACGTTGCGCGGGCGGGGGAAGGGCACGTCGATCATCGCCTTCTCGCGCCCCGGATTGGCGGTCATCACCATGATGCGGTCGCCCAGCGTCACCGCCTCGTCCACCGAATGGGTGATGAACACCACGGTCTTCTTGCTGGCCTCCCAGATGCGCAGCAATTCCTCGTGCAGCACCATCTTGTTCTGCTCGTCGAGAGCCGAGAACGGTTCGTCCATGAGCAGGATCTCGGGATCGTTGGCGAAGGCGCGCACGATGGAAACGCGCTGGCGCATGCCGCCGGAGAGCTGGCTGGGGAAACGGTCGCGGAAGCGCCACAGACCGATGCGCTCCAGCCACAGCTGCACGCTCTCGCGGACGTCCGTCTCCGGCACGCCGCGCATGCGCAGACCGTAGGCGGCGTTGTCGAACACCGTCATCCAGGGGAACAGGCTGTCGCCCTGGAACACCATGGAATTCTCCGGCCGGCTCGGGTCGGTCCGGTTGATGGTCATGGTGCCTTCGCTGAGGCCCTCCAGCCCGGCGAGCATGCGCAGCAGGGTGGTCTTGCCGCAGCCGGAGGGGCCGACGATGACGAAGAACTGGCCCTGGGGAATGTCGATGTCGACGCCGTCCACGGCGACGAAGCCGGACGCGCCGAAGTATTTCCTCACCCCGCGCAGCGAAATCTGCATCGGCGCCGGCACCGCCGTGGGCTTGGGTTGCGCATTCAGCCTGCTGACAACGGCCATCTTGGTCATCCTCCCGCTCGCGGCTCCGGGCCGCGCGCCCCGGTGACGGGCGGCGGCGGGCCGTGCTTCTGTTCAGGGTCCCGTGCGGCGCCCTCGCCCGGCCGGCCGTTGGCGCGGCGGCCGGAGCGCCTTGGGTTCTGCTAGTTCTGCGCGGCCTTGTAGGGGCCGAGCACCTCGACCGCGTGGGTGGAGAAGGAACTGTCCACCACGTCGTCCACCTTGCCCGGGCGTTCGAGATAGCCGGTCTCGCCGAAGAATTTGAGGTCCGCGGCGAGGCTCGGCATATCCACCGCGCCGTCGGGATTGACGCCGTTGGGCACCATCTTGGTGAACAGCTCTGCGTCCTTCAGGCCGGTGGTGCGCATGATGGTCTTGATGACCTCCGGCGCGCCCTTGCCGTCGAACCGGCCGTTGGCGGTGGCGTCGGCATAGACACGTGCGGCCTTCACATAGGCCACCATGAAGCGCTCGGCGACGGGGCGCCGCTTGGCGATGAAGTCGCCGCCATAGAGCACCGCGGCCACCTGCTGGTTGGGATAGCCGTCGACCACGAAGCGCACCGCGACGCCGGCGTCCACGGCCTGGGTCGCGGACGGCTCGGTGGTGATGGCCGCGTCGATGGCGCCGGTGGTGAAGGCGGCGATCTGCTGCGGGTAGCCGATATAGCTGTGCTGCACGTCCTTGTAGCCGAGGCCGGCCGTGGCGAGGATGTGGGCCAGCTTGGCGTTGGTGGCGGCGCCGGGGCCCACCGCGCCGGTGCGCAGGCCCTTCAGGTCGGCGACGCTTCTGACCTTGCCGCTGTCCACCAGCTCCTTGCGCACCAGCAGCGGCATGTAGTCGTAATGCACCGGGGTGGAACCCTTGTCCGCGACCACCTTGATGTTGATGCCGCGCGCCGCCGCATTGTAGAGCCCGGCGGAGGAGGCGCCCGCGCCCACGTCGATCTGCCCGGCGCCGAGCGGGGCGATCATCTTCGGTCCGGAATCGAAGGTGATGAGCTCCACCTTCAAGCCCTGCTCGGTGAAGAAGCCGCGTTCCTGCGCCAGATGGAACACCACGTCGGAAATCACATTGTTGATGCCGACCTTCACCGTGTCGGCCGCCCGGGCCGCGCCGGCGCCGGCGAGGCCGGCGGCGAGGGTCGCCGCCGCGACCAGGGCGCGGGTCATCCGAAAGCTCATCTGCTCTCCTCCCTTGGAGCCGTCCGGTGGCCGTCGCGGCCCCGGCTTCTGGCTGTTTCTTGCCCGCCGCGAACGGCGGGACGTCAGGTCAACTGCTGGGCGATGATGCGGGCAAAGGCGGCGTTCGGGTCCTTCACCAGGGCGTCGGACAGGTCCACGGCGTCCTCGCCCTTCACATGGATGCGGCGGAACGCGAGCGGATCGTCGGACAGCGGCGCGGTGGCGTCGAAGCCGAGCTTGGCGCTGATCCCCTGGTCGGTGGAGGGGTCGAGCTTGGAGCCCTGGGCGCCGGAGACCAGCACGAGGTCGCGGTCGGCCTGGAAGCGGGTGGCTACCGCCCATTCGATCTCGTCCGGGCTGGAGATGTCCACGTCCTTGTCCACCACCACCACCTGCTTGACGTCGTAATGGCCGCCGAACGCGCCCATGATGATGTTCTTGGCCTCGCCCTCGCTGGTCTTGTCGATCTTCACCACCAGATGGTAGCGGCAGGTGCCGCCGCGCGTCAGGCGCACGTCGAGCACGTTGGGGAAGCTGCGCTTGAGATGCTGGAGCAGCGTCGCCTCGCGCGGCACGGCGCCCAGCACCAGATGCTCGAAGCTGCCGCCGACGATGGTGTGGAAGATGGGGTGGCGGCGGTGGGTCACCGCTTCCACCTGGATCACCTCGCGGGCCGCGCGCGGCCCGTAATATTGCGGGAACTCGCCGAACGGGCCTTCCGGCTCGCGCACCTTGGGCAGAATGCGCCCCTCCACCACGATCTCGGCATGGGCCGGCACGCGCACCGCATTGGTCTTGCACTTCACCATCTCGATCGGGCGGCCGAGAAGGGCGCCGGCGATCTCCATCTCGTCCTCATCCAGCGCCGCGATGGCCTGGGAGGCCAGGAGGCAGGCGGGATGCACGCCGATGACGATGGCCACCTCCAGCCCGTCGCCGGCCTGCTCCGCCATGCGGTAGTAGGCGAGCGTGTGGCGCGGCAGCAGCAGCACGCCGATGCGGTCCGGCCCGCTGATCTGGCAGCGGTGGATGGAGACGTTCTGCACCCCCGTCACCGGATTGCGGGCGATCAGCAGGCCGGCGGTGATGTAGGGGCCGCTGTCCAGCTCATTGTGCTTGGGGACGGGCAACTGGGCCAGCAGGTCCACCTTGGTGTGCACCACCTCCTGGGCGGCGGCGGTGGTCACCTCGACCCAGGGCAGCGGATCGCGCGCGGCGGCGAGGAAGCGCGGCAGCAGGTCGTCCTCGCCGACCCCGAGTGCGTCCGCCACCCAGGAACGCTGGGTGAACAGATTGGCGACCACCGGAATGTCGTGGCCGCTGGGGCGGGGAAACAGCACCGCCTTGGAGCGCTCGGTGCACTTGGCGATGGCGGACAGTTCGTCGATCAGCGACACATTCTCGCGGGCCACGGCCAGTTCGCCGCGCGCCGCCAGCACCGCCAGCCAGGCGCGCAGATCGGCCGGGGTCTTGTCCTGCGCGGGGCGGGAGAGGGGTTCGGTACGCATGGGCCTGTCTCCGTCGGCGCGTGGGGCGCGCCCTGTGGGATGGGTCGAACGGGGTGGGTCGCCTCAGGCCGGCACCTGCCGCAGGCGCGGCGCGCGGCGCTTGAGCGCGGCATCCTCGCCCCAGCGGCGGACCACCTTGAGGTCGATGTCGAACAGGTCGAGCACGCGTCCGACCGTGTGGTCGATCATGTCGCCGAGGCTGCCGGGCCTGGCGTAGAAGGCGGGCACCGGCGGGGCGATGATGGCGCCCATCTCCGACAGCGCCGTCATGGTGCGCAGGTGCCCGGTATGCAGCGGCGTCTCGCGCGCCATCAGCACCAGCCGGCGGCGGTCCTTCAGCGCCACGTCGGCGGCGCGGGTGAGCAGCGTGGTGGTGACGCCGGAGGCGATCTCGGACATGGAGCGCATGGAGCAGGGGGCGACCACCATGCCCATGGTGCGGAACGAGCCGCTGGAGATGGCCGCCGCCATGTCGTCGGCGGCATGCGTGACGTGTGCCAGCGCCTTCACCTCGGCGACCTTCCGGTCGGTCTCATAGGCGAGGGTGATCTCCGCGGTCTTCGACATAACCAGATGGGTCTCGACGCCGGCCTCGCGGAGCAGCTCCAGCATCCGCACGCCGTAGGTCACGCCCGAGGCGCCGGAGATGCCGATGATGAGCCGCTTGCGATCCGACATGACGACACCTCGCTTCCGGCGGGGACGGCGGATGGTCGGGGCGCGGGCGTGCGGGGGCGCTGGCGCCGTGCACCTTTTTCCTCGCGCCGTCCTCCCACGCCGCCGTGCCATTGCTGCATTCTGGGCGTTTGCCGGCCGCGTCGAACGAGCCGGTGAATGAAACCATAGACAGTGCCGATGATCATCGCAAATAATGAATGATTATCGGTTGGATCATTCCAAATGATCGCGTGGCCCGATGACGACGTGGCCCGGTGACGGCATGGCCCGGCAGGGCGCCCGGTGGGAGGAAAGTCATGGATTTCCGGCAGATGCAGTATTTCCTCTGCCTCGCGGAGGCCCGCCACGTCACCCGCGCGGCGCGGCAGCTCAATATCGTGCAGCCGGCGCTGAGCATGCAGATCGCCAAGCTGGAGGCCGAGTTCGGCCAGAAGCTGTTCGATCGCGGCGCCCATGGCGTCACCACCACCGTCGCCGGGGAGGCGCTGGTGCGGCTGGTGACGCCGATCGTGCGCGATGTCGAGCATGCCATGCAGGAGATGGCGCGGCTGAACGGGCGGGTGTCGGGCCGGGTGGTGGTCGGGCTCATCACCTCGGTGGCGCAGAGCACGCTGGCGAGTTCCTCCGCCACCGTGGCGGCGCGCTACCCGGACGTGGAGCTCTCCGCCTGCGAGGGCTATACCGAGACGCTGACGGACTGGGTGACCTCGGGCCAGCTGGACTTCGCCATCATCAATGTGCCGCGCCGCAAGTTCGGCCTCACCTCGCACCACATCCTGGACGAGGAGATGGTGTTCGCCTGCCGCAAGGAGGCCGCCACCGCGGTGCCGCGCGACCTCGATTTCGCCCATCTCGCCCACTGCGATCTGGTCATGCCCTCCAAGCGCCACGGGCTGCGCATGATCCTGGAGCAGCGGGCGGCGGAGGCGGGCATCGAGCTGCGCCCGCGGCTTGAGATCGACACGCTGTCCGCCATCTGCGAGGTGGTCTCGACCACCGATCTCGTCACCGTGCTGCCCACCATCGCCCTGCACCAGGCCCTGGCGGCGGGGCGGGTGCGGGCGCACCATTTCCGCACCCCCCGCCTCGCCCGCTCCATCGCCTTCGTGCACCATCCCCGCCGGGTCGTCTCGGTGGCGGCGCAGGCGGTGGTGGAGGTGATCCGCAAGGACCTGGTGGAGGCGGCCACATCCGCCAGCACCTATGTGCATCCCGCCTCCGAGGGCGTGACCCGTCCGCGTGCCGGGAGCCGCGCGAAGCGGGCCGCGCCTGATCATAAGAAGTGATCCGCACCATAATGCGTAATTATTTGCGATGATGCTTGGCGACGCCGTACCAATCAGAAAAACCAAAGACGAGGAAACGCCAGAATGACGGGCACCCCTTCCGCGCCGGCCGCGGCCGTTCCGGCGGCGCAGGCCTGGGGCGCGGGCTCCGGCACCAGCGCCGCTGCGCGCCTGCGGCAGAAGATGCCGACCCTGGATTATCTGGAGCGCGCCGCGCGCCGGCGCATTCCGCGCTTCGCCTTCGACTTCCTGGAGGGGGGCACGGGGAGCGACCTGGGGGTGGCGCGCAACCGCGCGGCCCTCGACGCGGTGGAACTGGTGCCGCGCTATGGCGCGCCCTTGCCCGTGCAGACCGAGGTGGAGCTGTTCGGCGTGCGCTATGCCGCGCCGCTGGGCATCTCGCCGGTGGGGGTCGACGGGCTGGTGTGGCCGGGCGCGACGCGGCTGCTGGCACAGGCGGCGCGCAAGGCCCGCATTCCCTACATCGTCGGCACGCTAGCCGGGGCCTCCATCGAGGAGGTGGCGCGGCTCGCTGGGGAATGCGCCTGGTTCCAGCTCTACGGCCTGCCCGGCCGGGACCATCTCGTCACCTTCGATCTGGTGCGCCGGGCCGAGGCGGCGGGCGCACGCGCTTTGGTGGCGACCCTCGACGCGCCGGTGCGCTCCAAGCGTCCCCGCGATCTCGCCAACGGGCTGGTGGTGCCGTTCCGCACCACGCCGCGCACGGTGCTCGACGTCGCCACCTCCTGGCCCTGGGCGCTGGCGCTGCTGAAGGCGGGCGTGCCCGCCTTCGCCAACATGGCGCCCTATGTGGACGCGCCCGCCACCCTGCCCAAGACCGCCGGCTTCGTGCAGCGCGAGATCAAGGGCACGTTTTCCTGGGAGGCGGTGAAGCGGCTGCGCGATGCCTGGCCGCGGGCGCTGGTGGTGAAGGGCATCCTGCATCCGGCGGATGCGGAGATGGCGCTCGCCGTCGGGGTGGACGGCATCCTGGTGTCCAACCACGGCGGACGCCAGTTCGATGCCGCGCCCGCCGCCATCGACGTGCTGCCGGCCATCGCCGCCGTGGTGGGCGGAAGGGCGACGGTGCTGTTCGACAGCGGCATCCGCTCCGGCCTCGACGTGGCGCGCGCGGTGGCGCTCGGCGCCGCCGGGACGTTCTGCGGCCGCGCCTTCCTCACCGGCCTCGCGGCGCTCGGCGACGGGGGCGCCGATTATGTGGCGGGCCTGCTGGCCGAGGAGCTACAGGTGGCCATGGGACAGGCCGGCGCGGCGGACCTCGCCGCCCTGAGGGCGGTCGAACGCCGGCACGCCGGCGCCTTCGCTTTCGGGGAGAACGGCCGTGGGTGAAGTCGATACGCTCCCCGCGCAGGGCGCGGGCCTCGACGATGCTCTCGCCGCCCGGCTCCGGGCCGTGCTCGGACCGTCCGGCTTGGTGGAATCACCGGCCGACATGGCGCCTTACTGCACCGGCTTCGGCGCCGCCTTTTCCGGCAGGGCGGCTGTGGTGGCCCGCCCGGCCTCGACGGCGCAGGCGGCCGAGGTGGTGCGTCTGTGCGCCGAGGCGCGGGTGCCCATGGTGCCGCAAGGTGGCAATACGGGGCTGGCCGGAGGCGCCCAGCCGGATGCGTCCGGCCGCACCGTCATCATCAGCCTCGGCCGCATGCGGCGGGTGCGCGCGGTCGATGCGGCGAACGACACCATCACCGTGGAAGCGGGCCTGACGCTGGCCGAGGTGCAGGCGCAGGCGGAGCAGATGGGGCGGCTGTTTCCGCTCAGCCTCGCCTCGGAAGGCTCCTGCCAGATCGGCGGCAACCTCGCCACCAATGCCGGCGGCACGCAGGTGCTGCGCTATGGCAACATGCGCGGGCTCGTCCTCGGCCTGGAGGTGGTGCTGCCGGATGGCCGGGTGTGGGAGGGGCTGCGCGGTCTGCGCAAGGACAGCGCGGGCTATGACATGAAGCAGGTGTTCATCGGCTCGGAAGGCACGCTCGGCCTCATCACCGCCGCCGTGTTGCGCCTGTTTCCCCGCCCGCGGGCGGTGGAGACCGCCATGGCGGCGCTGCCGGACGTGGCCGCGTCCCTCGCGCTGCTGGCGCTGGCCCGCGAGCGGCTGGGCGAGGGCCTCTCCGCCTTCGAATTGATGCGCGCGCCGAGCCTCGACTATGCCGTCCAGGCATTGCCCGGCCAATCCTCGCCCTTCGCGCAGGCCCATCCCTGGTATCTGCTCATGGAGGCCAGCGGGCAGGGCGGCGGCGATGCGCTCAGGGCGGCCCTGGAAGGCGTGCTGGAGGCGGCCTTTGAGGCCGGCCTGGTCCGCGACGCGGTGATCGCGGATTCGCAGGAGCAGCGCCGCCGGCTGTGGGCGCTGCGCGAGGGCCAGGCCGAGGCGCAGAAGATCGCGGGGGAGGGCGTGAAGCACGACGTGTCCGTGCCGGTCTCCGCCATTCCGGCCTTCATCGCCGAGGCCGATGCCGCGCTGGAGCGGGCGTTCCCCGGCATCCGTCCGTTTGCCTTCGGCCATGTGGGCGACGGCAACATCCACTACAACCCGCTGGCGCCGCGACATTGGGCGCCGGGCGAGATGACCGCGCGGCGGGCGGAGATCAACCGTGTCGTGCACGACATCGTCATGGCCCACGGCGGCTCGATCAGCGCGGAACACGGGCTCGGGCAGATGCGGGTGGAGGAGGCGGCGCACTACAAGTCCGCCACCGAACTCGACCTGATGCGCACGCTCAAGGCGGCGCTCGATCCGCACGGACTGATGAACCCCGGCAAGGTGTTGGCTGCCCCGATGGGGTAGAGCGTCGGCGGGCTCCGGCATTGCGGCGGGCCGGGACGGGGCGGAGACTGCGCGCCGGTGCCACGCGCGGACGTGGCGCCTTCGACCGGAGGCTGCCATGGATCGCGACCCGTTCAACCTCGCGCGTTTTCTCGATGCGCAGGCGGACGTCTTCGGCACCGCGATGGCGGAACTGGGTGCCGGGCGCAAGCGCAGCCATTGGATCTGGTTCGTCTTCCCGCAGATGCGCGGCCTTGGCCGCTCCGCCACGGCGGACTTCTTCGGCATCGCCTCGCTGGAGGAGGCGCGAGCCTATCTGGCCCATCCCGTCCTCGGGCCACGCCTGCGGGCGGCGAGCAGGGCGGCGCTGGCGCACGCCGTCTCCGGCGCACATGCGCTCCTGGGCTCGCCGGACGACATGAAGCTCCGCTCGTCCATGACCCTGTTCGCCCAGGCGGCGGGCGCTGACGACGGGCTGTTCCGCGACGTCCTGCGGGCCCTCTATGGCGGGGAGGAGGATGCGGCCACGCTGCGCCTGCTGGAGGGCGCATAGGCGCTGTACTGAGCGAAGGGGACCCGGTGGACCGGGGCGGCATGGCGCCGCCCCGGTCCTGATCGCATGGAAGGCCTGGGCGCCTCAGAGGCCGGCCTGGGTAACGAACTTCGGGTTCAGATAGGCCTCGATGGCCTCCGAGCCGCCTTCCGAGCCGTAGCCGCTGTCCTTCACGCCGCCGAACGGCACTTCCGGCAAGGCGAGGCCGAGGTGGTTGATGGTCATCATGCCGGTCTGCACCTGGGCGGCGACGGCGTTCGCCGTCTTGGCCGAGCGGGTATAGGCATAAGCGGCGAGGCCGAACGGCAGGCGGTTGGCTTCCGTCACCACCTCGTCGAAATCGGTGAACGGCAGGATCATCGCCATGGGGCCGAACGGCTCCTCGTTCATCATGCGCATCTCGCGCGTGACGCCGGTGACCACCGTGGGCTCGAAGAAATAGCCCTTGTTGCCGATGCGGCTGCCGCCGGTGCGGATCTCGGCGCCCTTCTGGCGGGCGTCGTTCAGCAGCGTCTCCATGGCCGGGATGCGGCGCTCGTTGGCGAGCGGCCCCATGGTGGTGCCCTCTTCCAGGCCGTTGCCCACCTTCACGGTCTTGGCGGTGGCGACGAATTTGTCCACGAACTGCTCGTAGACCTTCTCCTGCACCAGGAAGCGGGTGGGGGAGACGCACACCTGGCCGGCATTGCGGAACTTCGCGCCGGCGATCTGCCGGGCGGCGAGGTCCACGTCCGCGTCGTCGAACACGATCACCGGGGCGTGGCCGCCCAATTCCATGGTGACGCGCTTCATGTGCTCGCCGGCGAGCGCCGCGAGCTTCTTGCCCACCGGAGTTGAGCCGGTGAAGGTGACCTTGCGGATGGTGGGATGGGGGATCAGGTATTCGCTGATCTCGGACGGCACGCCGTAGACGAGGCCGATGACGCCCGCCGGCACGCCGGCATCGACAAAGGCGCGGATCAGCTCGGCCGGGGAGGCGGGGGTTTCTTCCGGCGCCTTCACGATGATGGAGCAGCCGGCGGCGAGCGCCGCGGAGAGCTTGCGCACCACCTGGTTGACCGGGAAGTTCCAGGGCGTGAACGCCGCCACGGGCCCCACCGGCTCCTTGACCACCAACTGGTAGATGCCGGGCGCGCGGGCCGGGATGACGCGGCCGTAGGCGCGCTGCGCCTCCTCGGCGAACCACTCGATAATGTCGGCGGCGGCGAGGATCTCGCCCTTGGCCTCGGCCAGCGGCTTGCCCTGCTCCATGGTCATCAGCCGGCAGACCTGATCGGCGCGCTCGCGCCACAAAGCGGCAGCCTTGCGCATGATCTTGGAACGGTCGTAGGCCGACATCCGGCTCCAGGTCTGGAAGCCCTTGGCGGTGGCGTCCAGCGCGGCGTCGAGATCGGCGCGCGAGGCGTGGGCGACGGTGCCGATCTGCTCCTCGGTGGCCGGGTTCAGCACCGGGATGCGACGGCCGCCATCGGCATCGCGCCAGACACCGGCGATGTGGAGTTGCACGTCAGGATACATGAGGGGGCTCCGCTTTTCGGACAGGAAAGGGCCGAGGTCCTTCGCGGCATGCATATGGCACAGATCGCGCGCCACCGCCCGCGATCTCTGCGTGTGGCGGTGGCGAAGGCCGAGGCCTGCCCTTCCGCAATGCCGATCGGCCGCCACATAATGGTGGGGAGCCGAGGCCGGAGGATCAAGATGAAGCAGGGAATGCGCCCCGTGTCCGGCCTCGGCCTCGCGGTCTTGCTCTGGGGCCTCGTCATCGCGCCGGCGGTAGCGCGCGCGGCCGAGGGGGAGAATGCCGGCGCGCGTGCGGCCAGCACCAGCCTGCCGTTCACCGCCGCGCCCGTCGCCGCCTTCGACACGCCTTGGGCGATCGCCTTCCTGGACGGGGAGCAGATGCTCATCACCGAGAAGCCGGGCCGGATGTGGCTGGTCTCGGTGCGCGGGCAGAAGATCCCTGTGCAGAACGTGCCCCAGGTGGCCTATGGCGGCCAGAACGGCCTGCTGGACGTGGCTCAGTCCCCCGATTTCGCCGCCACCGGGCGGGTGTATTTCAGCTATGTGGAGCCCGGTGCAGGCGGCAGCGGACTTGCCCTGGCGCGGGCGCGGCTGGTGAAGGGCGAAGCCGCCGCGCGCCTGGATGACGTGGATGTGATCTGGCGGCAGCTGCCGAAGGGGCAGGGCAGCCAGCCCGGCGGCATCATCGCCTTCGCCCCCGACGGCCGCCACCTGTTCCTTACCTCCGGCGACCGGCGGCGGCCGGAGACGGCGCAGGACCCGGACATCGCGCTCGGCAAGGTGCTGCGGCTGAACCTCGACGGTTCGACGCCCGCCGACAATCCCATGGCCGGGCAGGGCGGCGTGCGTGCGCAGGTCTGGACGCTCGGCCACCGCAATCCCTACGGCCTTGCCTTCGCGCCCGACGGAAAGCTCTGGCTGCATGAGATGGGGCCGCGCGGCGGCGACGAGCTCAACCTCATCGAGCCCGGCAGGAATTACGGCTGGCCGCTGGTGTCGAACGGCGACAATTACGACGGCACGCCGATTCCCCGGCATGCCACCCGCCCCGATCTCCAGGCGCCCGCGCTCTACTGGACGCCCATCGTCGCGCCCGCAGGGCTGGCCTTCTATGACGGGCCGCTGTTTCCACAATGGCGCAACTCCGCGCTGATCGGCGGGCTGGCCTCGCGCGTGCTCATCCGGGTCACCTTCGATGCCGCCGGCGCACCGCACGAGAGCGACCGCTGGCAGATGGACAACCGCATCCGCGACGTGGCCGTGTCGCCCGACGGCGCGGTGTGGCTGATCGAGGACCGGAGCCCCGGCCGCCTGCTGCGGCTGACACCGCGCTGACGTTGCCCGGCGGGGGAGGGCTCTACCGGCCGTTCCTCAGTTCGCCTTCCACCAGCCGCTTCAGGTCCGCCATGCGCACCAGCTTGAACGGCCGGTACGGCGTCAGCCAGCGGTCCACCTCGCCCAGGGCCGCGGGCACCAGAGACCAGGACAATTGCCCGGCATGGGTCTTGTCGCGCAGCAGGCCGGCTTTCAGCAGCAGAACCAGATGCGGCTCGATCTCCGCCTCGCGCCGGCCGAGGCCACCGGCGATCTGCGCGAGCGTCCGGTCACCCTCTTTCAGCAGATCGAGAATCGCCCGCCGCACCGGGTGGGCGATGGCCTGAAACGTGCTGTGGTCGCCCGCCTCGTCTGTCGCATGCATCCGTCTTCGTCCGGCCGAGGGCATCGTCGCGCCCCGCCTTTCGTTATATCCATGCGAGCATAGCGCATGTCCAGCCTTTGCGGCGGCGCGCTCCGCGTCATCCTTCGAATCTCCACGCAGAGCAGCTTGCCCCGGCTTGTCCTGGCGGCATATTGACAAACTCGCGGCGCGGCTGTGTCATCGCTATATCCATTTGGACATTACGACTGGATCGCAGCCGTGAGCACAGCACCGGTTCTCCTCCGCCATTTCGCCGAACGCCAGGGCATGCTGCCCTCGGCGCAGAAGGGCCTCGCCGATGCTGGCGGCCTCGCTGCCGAGGGGCGGCGGGAGCGGATCTGGGAGCTGTCGTCCAACCTGCATTGCTCGGTCATCGGCACCTGCCTGTCCTCCGCCGAACTGCGCCAGTATTTCGCCAAGCTGAAGGACCCGCGCGCCAAGACCGCCTCGGAGCATGAGATTCATAGCCTCGCCGTGCATGGCGCGGGCCAGCGCGATCTGCCGGGCAAGCTGCTCAACAAGATGCTGGACCGGCGGCATGAGAGCAGCATCCGGCGCTTCTCCAAGGCCGCGACGCTGGACGAGGTGCGTGCGCTGTGGCGCGACTGCCTGGCGAAGGGCGACATTCCCGGGGCCTATTGGGCGGTCCTCACCCATCCCCTGACCGACCGGGCGCTGGTGCGGGAAGCGTTCGGCGAGGTGCACATGCTCTCCCACCTGGTGGGCATGTCGAACCGCGCCGACATCGCCCGGCTGCGTGAGCTGGAGCGCGATCTCGGGGCGCGGGACGAGAAGCTGACCCGCCAGGAAAGCCGCCTCCAGGAGATGGCGCAGGACCGCGCCGCCCTCCGGCGGGACGTGCAGCAGCTTCAGGCGGATCTGAAGCGCGCCCTGGCGCAGAACATCGTCCCCGCGCCGGTGCCGGACAACGTGCAGGCGTTGAACAAGCGGCTGGCGGACGAGCAGGCGCACGCCGCCGCGCTGGCGGAACGGCTGGCGGCGCGGGACGAGGCCCTGGCCGTCGGCGCTGGCCGTATCGTCGAGCTGGAGCGGCAGGTCGGCGCCCTGGAGCAGGAGGTCCGCGCCCTGGAAGCCGCGCTACCGGGAGCAGCGACCGCCATGCACGGCATGGAGCCCGACGCGGACGGGCCGAACCTCGAAGGCCGCCGCCTGCTCTATGTGGGCGGGCGGCCGAAGCAGGTGGAGCAGGTGCGGGCGCTGGTGGAGCGTCTCGGCGGGGTTCTGCTCGCCCATGACGGCGGCGTGGAGGAAACCACCGCCCTGCTGCCCGGCCTCGTCAGCCAGGCCGACCGCGCCTTCCTGCCGGTGGACTGTGTGAGTCATCTGGCGGCGTCCCAGGTGAAGCGGCTGTGCCGGGAGGCGGGCAAGCCGTTCCAGCCGCTGCGGACCGCAAGCCTCGCAAGCTTCGCGGCAGCGCTCGCCGGGCTCGCGCCGGGGCTGCCGCGGGCTGCCGAATGAGGCGCGCCGGGGCCGATCCCGCCACGCGTCCACTGCCATGGGCCTCAGGCCCGGAAAGCCGACCATGACAGCGTTTCGCATGGCCCAGGACGCAGACTGCGACATCGCCGCACTGGTCTATGGCACCGACCAGAGCCCCGATCGCCTGCTGGCGGCCTTCGCCGCCGACCTGCGGACGCGCGGGGTGAACGCGGTCGGCGTGTTGCAGAGCCGTGGCGGGGAAGGGGCGGCCGACGGGCTCGTCTTCGTGCCGGACGGCGCCACCCTCGCCATTCCCCGCTGCGGCACGCGGGACCATGACGCCTCGGCCGCATGGTCCAGTGCGCTGGTCCATGCGGAGGCATGGCTGCTTGAAGCCGAGCGGCAGAGGCCGGACCTGCTGGTCCTCAATCGCTATGGGGCCGCCGAACGCTCCGGCGGCGGCCTGCTGCGGGTGATCGCCGAGGCGGTGTCGCGGGATGTGCCGGTGCTGCTGCCCGTGCCGCAGGCGCGGTTCGCCGATTGGCTGCGGTTTTCGGAAGGCCTGTTCGTGAAGCTGGACTGCACGCGCGGCAGTCTGGAGGCATGGTGGGCCGGCGTCTCCCGCCCGGCCGGCGCTTTGCCCCAGCCGAGCTATTGCGAGCGCGTCAAATAGCGCCACGGCGCAGGTCCGCGCCCTCTCGCGCACACGGTGGCCGCGATTGCGGGCCGCTTCGCCCGTCGCTATGATGAAAAGTGCATATCGCTTTTCAGGACAGGCGCCATCGCCCGCCGCGTCGCGGGGGTGGCCGGTCCTCGACCCGGCACGTCAAGAATGAAACGATCACTGGGGATGTCGGCATTGCCGCCGGAGGCGGGCGGGGCGCAGCGCATCCGGCACCCGCGCTTGTCCTGTCCGGGCACAGCGGCCGGGGGGCGTCATGGCCTCGCTGAGCCTGCGCATCGACCTTGAGCCGGGCGGGCGGATCGGTCCCGGCAAGATCGAGCTTCTGGAAAAGATCGCCTCGCTCGGCTCCATCTCCGCCGCCGGGCGTGCCATGGGCATGTCCTACCGGCGGGCGTGGGAACTGGTGGAAGAGACCAACCAGATCTTCGGCAAGCCGGTGGCCATCCGCCAGATCGGCGGCAGGCACGGGGGCGGCGCGACGCTGACCCCGCTCGGCCTTGCCTTGATCTCGCGCTTCCGTGCCATCGAGCGCGCCGTGTCCGACGTGGCGCGGGAGCATATGGCGGCGTTGCAGGTGGAGGTGGAACGCCGGGAGGACGGGGCGGAGCCCGGCGTCTAGAGGGGCCGTCCGGTGTCGCCGGACGGGATGCCGGGCGCGGGCGGTGCTCGCGGCCTGGCAGGAAGGTGATGGCGCAGCGTGTCGCAGACCAAGATCGATGCCTTCCTGGCCCTCAAAAGCGACGGCCGGCTGCTGGCCGGGCGCGAGCGCATCCGCCTGCTGGAAGCGGTGGCCGAGCACGGCAGCATCACCAAGGCGGCCAAGGCCACCGGCTTCAGCTACAAGACCGCCTGGGAGGCGGTGGACGCCATCAACAACCTTCTGCCGACGCCCGCTTTCGTGACCCGCGCCGGCGGCCGCGCCGGCGGCAGCGCGGTCATCACCGATGAGGGGCGCCGGCTGATCGCCACCTTCCACCGCCTGGAGGGCCGGCTCGCCAAGATTTCCAGCCTGATCGCCGAGGACGGGCTCGACGGGCTGGGCGAAACCCTGCTGTGGACCGTGGGGGTGCGCATCTCCGCCCGCAACATGTTCCAGACCGAGATCGTCGACGTGCGCCGCTGGCCGGTGGATGTGGAAGTAACGCTCAAGGTCAGCGAGACGATCTCGCTGCTCGCCATCGTCACCAATTCCGCCGTCGAGGAACTGGATCTGCGGCCGGGCCGGCGCGTGCTGGCGCTGGTGAAGGCGTCCTTCGTCCACGTCGTCCCGCCGGATGGGGTTCCCGCCGATGCGCTCAACCGATTCGACGGCCTTGTCGTCTCGCGTACCGATGCGGAGGTGAACAGCGAGATCCAGCTGGATATCGGCGGCGGAAAGACCATTACCGCCGTGGTGCCGCGCCGCCGCGCCGAGGCAGCTGGCCTCGGTGAGGGCGACCGTGCCGTCGCCACCTTCGATCCCGACCATGTGATCCTCGCGGTGGATTGATCCCCGCCGCGGGCCGATCGCCCCCCACCGGCCACCGCCTGTCGGGTTCCGGACAGGGGCCGCGGACCCCGACAGCGTTATGTAGGCATCGGGCCATTCTCACGCCGCCGCTTGGCCCAAATGCCGCGGGATGGCGCTGAAATCAGTTGGCGCGAACATTGCTTTCCAACTCAAAATGTAATCGAATTACATAATGAGGGGATCATGGACGGCGCATCGCTTGCGGAAGCCTATCTCCGGGATCGCTCCCCGGTGGCGATCGTGCTGGGCACGAACGAGATCGCCTCGGCCATCGGGGTGCATCTGCACCGTGCCCGATACCGGGTCATCCTCTCCCATGACGCAGCCTTGCCGGTGATCCGGCGCAGCATGGCGTTCCACGACGCGCTGTGGGGCGATCCGGCGAGCGTGGACGGCGTGGCCGCCGAGCCGGTGGAGCGGGTCTGGGAGATCTTCTCCGTTCTCGCCGGCGGCGAGCGGCTGGCGATCACCCGCATGGGACTTGTTGACCTCATGGTCATCGCCCCGTTCGCGCTGCTGGTGGACGCGCGTCTCAACAAATATGCGGCGAAGGCGGACCTGCGCCATTTCGCTTCCGTCACCATCGGCATCGGGCCAGGCTTCGCGGTGGCGCGCAATTGCCACGTGGCCATCGAGACCCATCCGGAACGGGCCGGCGCGGTGCTGGAAC
Organism: Azorhizobium doebereinerae UFLA1-100; assembly: GCF_000473085.1. GTDB lineage: Bacteria > Pseudomonadota > Alphaproteobacteria > Rhizobiales > Xanthobacteraceae > Azorhizobium > Azorhizobium doebereinerae. Next base: position 481,146 of record NZ_AXBA01000001.1, on the reverse strand, counting down.
GCGGCGAGACCGCCGCGCCCGACCGGGTCGCCCGCAAGCTCGGGACCAAGGGCGGCGAGCGGTTCGTCTATTCCGGCCTGTCGGGGCGGTGGCGCACGCCGCACGCCATCGGCACCCGCATCTTCCGCGACATGGTGGTCGGCTATCTCGACCGCAATCCGGTGGTCGCCCCGCTCGACGGCGTGCTGCGCGGCCTGGTGCGCGACGGCGTGGAGGTTCCCGAAGGCGTCAAGCTGCTGGAGATCGACCCCCGCAACCGCTGGCAGGCCTGCTGGACCGGCATGGACGAGCGCGGGCGGGCCATCGCCGCCGGCACCGTGCGCGCCGCCGCGCACCACCTCGCCACGGCCGATCAGGACCGCTGACCCTCATGTCTGCCGCCGCGCGGAGTTTCCCATGACCTTCCTGTCCCGCCGTTCCCTCCTGGCCGGCTCGGCGGCGGCTGCCGCCGCCGGCCTGATGCCACGGCGCCTGCCGGCGGCGCCGGCGCCGAAGCTCGAAATCCTCGGCGCGCCGAACGGCTCCACCATCGTGCTGGTGGAGTTCATCGAATCCGGCGGCCTCGCGGAGGCGGCCCCGGGCGCCACCTTCCGGCTGTGGCGCACCACGGACGATCTGCGCGCCGGCATCGTCTCCGGTCAGACCAAGCTGTTCTCCACCCCCTCCCACGTGCCGGCGAACCTCGCCGCCCGCGGCATGCCGCTCAAGATGCTCTGCATCCTGGGCATGGGGCACCTCTCGGTGGTGACGTCGGACGCCGGCATCCGCTCGTTCAAGGATCTGGCCGGCAAGCCGGTGCTGGGCTTCTTCCGGCACGACATGCCGGACCTGACCTTTCGGGCCATCGCCAAGATGGAGGGCATGGACCCGGACAAGGACATGACGCTCACCTATGTGCAGACGCCCATGGAAGCGGCGCAGATGCTCGCTGCCGGCAAGGCGACCACGGCCATCCTCTCCGAGCCTCCGGCCACGGCGGCGATCATGATGGCCATGCAGCAGGGCGTGACGCTGCGCCGGGCGTTCGACCTTTCGGAGGTGTGGGGCCAGCACAAGCCGAAGGCGCGCATTCCCATGGCCGGCATTGCCCTGCACGCCAGCCTGCTCGACACCTCTCCGGAGGTCGTCGATGCCTTGCGGCGCGGCCTCGTTCCGGCGAAGGACCGCGTCTTCGCCGACCCGGCGGCGGCGGCCAAGCTCGCCGCCCGCACCATGGAGATGCGCCCGCAGGTGTTCGAGAAGGCGCTGCCGCGCTTCAGCATCGACGTGGTGTCGGCCAAGGCCGCCAAGGCGGAACTGGTGGACTTCTATTCCACCCTGCTGGCGCTGGAGCCGGAGGCCGTCGGCGGGCGCCTGCCGCCCGACGATTTCTATCTGGATCTGTGAGCGTGCGCCGTTTCCTGCCTGGAGCGGACACGGCGTGGGGGGCGGCGGGGCTGGCGCTGCTGGCTCTCGGATGGACGCTGGTGAACTGGCGCTCAGGCCCCTTTGTGCTGCCCTCTCTGGTCGAGACCGGCGCCGCGTTGTTGCGGCTCATCGCCGATGGCAGCGCCGTGCGGGCCTCGGGCGCGACGCTGCTGCATGCGGTCGGGGGGGCGGCGCTGGGGGGCGGCATCGGCCTGCTGCTAGGGTTGGCCGGGGGCCTGTGGCGTGCGGTCGGCGCGGCCCTGGCGCCCAGCGCAACCGCCATACTGGGCGTGCCGCCCATTGCCTGGATCGTGCTCGCCTTCCTGTGGTTCGGCGTCGGCGTCACGGCGCTGCTGTTCACTGTGACCATCGCCACCCTGCCCATCATCTTCGCCGCCACGTTGCAGGGCATGCGGGCCCGTGATCCGGCGCTGGTGGAGATGGCGCGGGTGTTCCGCCTGCCGCGCCGGACGCGACTGATTCGCATCATCCTGCCGGAGCTGGCGGTGCATATCGCGCCGGCTCTGTCCACCGCCTTCGCCATCGCCTGGAAGGTGGCGCTCACCGCCGAGGTGCTGGGCGACGGCAGCGGCATCGGGGGCGGGTTCGCAACCGCGCGGGCCCATCTGGACCTGCCGGAGGCCATGGCCTGGATCGTGCTCGTGGTGATCCTGCTGCTCATCACCGACGCCGCCCTGCTGGGGCCGCTGCGCCGCTGGATCTCCGGCCAGACGGATGTATCCGCGCCCGTCGCCGCGCCGCCCTGCGCCGGCGCCAGCCTGCTGCGTGAGGGGGAGCGCTGATGCTCGCCTTCGAGAGGGTGTCCTGGAGCGTCGGCGGGCAGCCGGTGCTGGGCGGTGTCGATCTCTGCATCGGGCGCGGCGAACTGGTGGTACTGATCGGCGCCTCCGGCGTCGGCAAGTCGAGCGTGCTCCGGCTTGCCGCCGGCCTGCTGGAACCGACCGGCGGTCACGTGGCGCGGCGCGCGAGGCGCTGCGCCATGGTGTTCCAGGATCCGCGGCTGCTGCCCTGGGAGAGCGCCCTCGACAACGTGGGGCTGCCGCTGGAAGCGCACGGCGTGGTGCGCGCGGACGCGCGCGTGCGGGCCGGGCGATGGCTCGCCCGCCTCGGCTTCCGCGCCGAGGACCTGGCGAAGCGTCCCGGCCAGCTTTCGGGCGGCATGAAGGCGCGCGTCGCCGTCGCCCGCGCCTTCGTCGTCGAGCCTGATCTCGTGCTGCTGGACGAGCCGTTCGCCGCGCTCGACCTTGGCCTGCGCCGCGACATGCAGGCGCTGACCCGCAGCCTCGTAGTGGAGACCGGCGTCGCCGCCCTGTTCGTGACCCATGACCTGACCGAGGCGGTGCGGCTCGCCGACCGCATCCTGGTGCTGGCGGGCCGCCCGGCCCGCATCACGGCGGCCATCGGCCAGCGCCCGGTGGCGGCGTGGGCGGACATCTGGCAGGCGGCGGCCGCCTTCGCCCGCCGCCCCGACATCGCCCCCGTCCTGGCGGGGCTTACGGAACTGTCCCCGCATGCGGGGTGAGGAGAGACTGATGCCGTCTGCCCGTTCAATGATCCGCGCCGCCTGCGCGGTCGCCCTGCTGGCCGCCCCGGTGGCGGCGCGCGCGGAGGAGGTCGCGCTCTATGCGGCGGGCAGCCTGTCCGGCGCGCTCGGCGAGGTGGCCACCGCCTACACCAAGGCCACCGGCACCGAGGTGCGCGGGACCTTCGGCCCGTCCGGTCTGCTGCGCGAGCGGCTGGAGAAGGGCGAGCCGGGGCAGGTGTTCGCCTCCGCCGACATGGGCCACCCGCGCAAGCTGGTCGCGGAGGGGGCGGCCCCCGTCGTGGTGCGCTTCACCGGCAATCGCCTCTGCGCCATCGCCAAGCCGGCGCTGGGGCTGACACCGGGCAACGTGCTCGACAAGGCGCTCGATCCCGCCGTGCGGCTCGGCACCTCGACGCCGAAGTCCGATCCCTCGGGCGACTATACCTGGGCCATGTTCGACAAGGCGGACGCGCTACGCCCCGGCGCCGGGGCGGCGCTGAAGGAGAAGGCGCTGCAACTGGTCGGCGGGCCGAATTCCGAGGTGGTGCCGGCGGGCAAGAGCGCGGTGCCCTACATGATCGAGACCGGCAAGGCCGACCTGTTCATCGCCTATTGCACCACGGCCAGGGCGGCTTCCGACGGCGCGCCTTTGACCGTGGTGGACCTGCCCGCGCCGCTCGCCACCACGGCGGACTATGGGCTGGTGGTGATGAAGGGCGCGCCGCCGGCGGCGGCGGACTTCGCGCTCTTCATCGTGTCCGAGCCGGGCCAGGCGATCCTGGCGAAGTGGGGCTTCGCCTCCCTCGCGCAGCCCTGATCGTCAGGGCAGGGTGACGATCTCCACCCAGTTGGGGTTCTTGCCCAGCGGCTGGCGACCGAGCGGCGCCAGCGCGCCGCTCTCGGGATTGATCGCGTAGATCGTGGCCGAGCCGGACTTCTGGCCGGCGGCGATCAGGTAGCGGCCCAGGGGGTCGATGGCGAAGCCGCGCGGCTGGGTCTCGGTGGCGAAATTGCCGGCCGGCGTCAGCGCGCCGGTCTGCGCGTCCACGCGATAGGCAGCGATGGTGTTGGAGGTGCGCTCGGTGGCATAGAGCAGGCCGCCGTCCGGCGTGAGGTGGATGTCGGCGGTGGCGGGCGCCCCGCCCTTGAAGTCCGGCGGAACGGCGCTGACGGTGCCGATGAGCGCCAGCGTGCCCGCCGCCGCGTCATAGCGATAGCTGTTCACCGTGCCATCCAGTTCGTTGGTGCCGTAGACGAAACGCCCGTCCGGGCTGAACACGAAATGGCGCGGCCCCGCGCCCTTGGCGGTCGCCACCGCGGGCGGCGTGCCAGGCGAAACCTGCCCGCTGGCCGGATCGAAGCGGAACTGGAGCATTACGTCGCTGCCGAGATTGCTCGCCAGCACGTGCGTGTTCGCAGGATCGACGCGGATCGCGTGGGCATTCTTGCCGGTGGGCACCACCTGCACCGGCGTCTCGCCGGCGAGGCCGTCCGGCCCGATGGGGTTGATGGCGATCTTGTCGCCCGTATAGGAGGCGCTCAGCAGGAAGCGGCCCGTGGCGTCGGTGGAGAGATAGGCCATGTTGTCCGGCAGCTTCACGGTGCTCTGCTCGGTGAGCGTGCCCGTCGCCGGATCGACGGCGAAGGTGCTGACCGAATAGGGCTCCGAGCGCAGCGAGGCGTAGAGATGCCGGCGGTCGGGCGAGAGCGCCAGCGGCATGACCGCGCCCTTGGTGGGCGTGGTGGCCACCGGCGTCAGCGCGCCGGTGCGCTCATCCAGCGACAGCACCGAAATCTCGCGGCTGTCCGCATTGGAGACATAGACGAAGGTTCCGGCCACCGCGCCGCTCATATTGCCCCACACGGCGCCTGCCACGGCAACGCCGGCCATCGCGATCCTGAGTGTCATGCTGCTTCCCTCCCATGCTGGACGCAAGGCGTGCGCCCGCGCTTCGCGGGGCGGCCGTCGCGCCGCTCCGCGGTCCCGCGCTCCGGCGGGTTTTCAGATGCCGTGAAGGCCCGCGTCGCGGGCCGGAATCAGGTGATGGGCGCCGGGTTGAACAGCGTCAGCGCGTTGAACAGGCCCCAGCGGTCGGACCATGGCTTCACCCGGCCGCTCGCCACGTCGAGCATGAGGCGGAACAGGTCCCAGCCCACCTCCTCGATGGAGGCCTGCCCGGTGGCGATGCGCCCTGCGTCAAGGTCGATCAGGTCGTGCTAGCGCTGCGCCAGGTCGGTGCGGGTGGACACCTTGATGACTGGGGCCGCCGCCAGGCCGTAGGGCGTGCCGCGGCCGGTGGTGAACACCTGGAGCGTCATGCCGGAGGCCAGCTGGAGCGTGCCGCAGACGAAGTCGCTGGCCGGGGTGGCGGCGAAGATCAGTCCCTTCTCCTTCACCCGCTCACCGGGCGCGAGCACGCCGGCGATGGCGCTGGTGCCGGACTTCGCCACCGAGCCCAGCGCCTTCTCCACCACGTTGGCGAGGCCGCCCTTCTTGTTGCCGGGGGAGGGATTGGCGCTGCGGTCGGCGCCGCCCTGCGCCAGATAATCGTCGTACCAGGCCATCTCGCGGATCAGCGCGTCGGCTACCTCCGGCGTCGCGGCGCGGGGAGTGAGCAGGTGAATGGCGTCGCGCACCTCGGTGACTTCCGAGAACATGACGGTGGCGCCGGCCCGCACCAGCAGATCCGCGGCAAAGCCCAGCGCCGGATTGGCGGTGACGCCGGAGAAGGCGTCCGAGCCGCCGCATTGCAGGCCCACCACCAGCTCGGAGGCGGGCACGCTCTCGCGGGTGCGGGCGTTCAGCACCTTCAGCCGCGCGTCGGCCATCTCCAGGATGGCGCCGATCATCGCCTCGAAGCCGTGGAAGGCCTCGTCCTGGAGGCGGACGATGCCCTCCTTGCCCTCGGGCAGCAGGCGCTCGGGCTGGAGCTTCTCGCAGCCGAGGCTGACGATCATCACCTCGCCGCCGAAATTGGGATGCCGGGCAAGGCTCTGGAGGGTGCGGATCGGCACCACCGCCTGCGGGGCGCCGATGGCGACGCCGCAGCCATAGGCATGGGTGACGGCTACCACGTCGTCCACATTGGGATAGCGCGGCAGCAGTTCGTCCTTGATGCGCTTGATGGCGAAGTCGAGCGTTCCGGCGACGCACTGGACGCTGGTGGAGATGGCGAGGATGTTCTTGGTGCCCACCGAGCCGTCCGGATTGCGGAAGCCCTCGAACGTATAGCCCTCCAGCGGCGGCAGAGGTGCGGGCACGCGGGTGGACCGCTCGACGGAGGCAAGGTCCGGCGGCACCGGCATGGCGACGCGGGACTCTTCCACCCACGCGCCGCGCTTGATATCGCCGATAGCCCGGCCGATCACCTCGCCATAGCGCAGGATGGGCGCGCCGTCCGGAATGTCGGCCAGCGCCACCTTGTGGCCCTGCGGCACGAAGTCGATGACAATCGTGCCGTCGGCGAGCGTCATGCCCGCCTTGAGGCCGAAGGTGTTGACCGCGATGGCGACGTTGTCGGTCTCGTGGACCTTGATGGTGCGCGGCGCCTCGACCCCGCCGGCGGCCTGGTACGTCATCCTCATATCCTCCCTGATGCGCGCGTTTGTTCTTTGCTTTTGGCGCGCAGCCGGCTCAGCCGGCGTTGGTATAGGCCGTCTTCACGATGGTGTAGAACTCCGCCGCATAGCGTCCCTGCTCGCGGGCGCCGTAGCTTGAGCCCTTCCGGCCGCCGAACGGCACATGATAGTCCACGCCGGCTGTGGGCGTGTTCACCATCACCATGCCGGCCTCGCTGTTGCGCTTGAAGTGGCTCGCATGCTTGAGGCTGGTGGTGACGATGCCCGACGACAGGCCGAAGGGCGTGTCGTTCGCGACCTCCAGTGCCTCGTCGTAATCCTTCACGCGGATGGTGGCGGCCACCGGGCCGAAGATCTCCTCGCGGGCGATCCGCATGCTGTTCGTGGCCTCGGTGAACAAAGCGGGCTGGAGATAGAAGCCCTGCGTCGCCCGGTTCAGCCGTTCGCCGCCCCAGTGCAGCCTGGCGCCTTCGGCGCGGCCGATTTCGATATAATTGAGATCCTGCTCAAGCTGCTTCTCGTCCACCACCGGCCCGATCTGGGTGGCGGGGTCGAGGGCATTGTCCACCTTCAACGCCTTCAGCCGCTCGGTGACGGCGTCCACGAAGGCATCGTGGATGCGGTCCTCGACGATGAAGCGGGAGGAGGCGGTGCAGCGCTGGCCGGTGGAATAGAAGGCGCCGTTGACGGCGCATTCGGCCGCCACGGCCAGGTCCGCGTCGTTGAGCACGACCAGCGGGTTCTTGCCGCCCATCTCCAGCTGGAACTTCTTCATCGGGTCGGAGGCGATGCAGGCCTGCGCCACCTTGCGGCCGGTGTCCACCGAGCCGGTGAAGGTGATGGCGTTGACCGCCGGGCTCTCCAGGAAGGCCTGCCCGACCACCGAGCCGCGCCCCATGACGAGGTTGAACACACCTGCCGGCAACCCGGCGCGGGCGATGATTTCGGACAGGGCATGGGCCGAGCCCGGTACCAGGTCCGCCGGCTTGAACACCACCGTGTTGCCATAGGCGAGCGCCGGGGCGATCTTCCAGGCGGGAATGGCGATGGGGAAGTTCCACGGCGCGATGATGCCCACCACGCCCATCGGCTCGCGGGTGATCTCGACGTCAAGGCCGGGGCGGACGGAGGCCAGCTTCTCGCCGGCAAGGCGCAAGGTCTCGGCGGCGAAGAACAGGAAGATCTGCCCCGCGCGCGCCGCTTCGCCCATGCCTTCGGGCAGGGTCTTGCCTTCCTCGCGGGAGAGCAGGCGGCCCAGTTCCTCGCGGCGCGCGAGGATTTCGTCGCCGATCCGCTTCAGCGCGTCATGGCGCTCCTGCGGGGTCGAGCGCGCCCAGCGCGGCGCGGCGGCCTGCGCCGCGGCGATGGCCCGCTCGGCGTCCGCCCGCGAGCCCTGGGCATAGGCGCCCACCACGTCGCTGGTGTCGGAGGGATTGATGTTCTTCGTCACCGAAGCGCCATCGACCCACTCGCCGGCAATGAAATTGAACGCCACGTCACCCATGATCGCTTCCCGTCTCTCAAGTCCGAGGAGAACACGCCCCGCCGGCGTGGAACGCAGGCTGGCGGGACCGTGCTCCGTTGCCGGCGGCCGGCCTCACTCCGCGGCGGCGCGCGCGGTCAGCCCGCTGGCGGGCAGGGCGGCGACGAGGGCGGTCAGCTCGGCCGTCTCCTGGGCCGTCAGGTCGGTGAGCGGCGGGCGCACCGCGCCGCTGTCGCGGCCGATGACCTTCATGCCCGCCTTGATGATGGAGACCGCGTAGCCCTTCTTGCGGTTGCGGATGGCGAGCAGGGGCAGAATGAAGTTCTTCAGGCCGGCGGCCACCGCTTCCCGGTCGCGCCGGCGCACGGCGGCGTAGAAGGAGGTGGAGAATTCCGGCACGAAGTTGAACACCGCCGACGAATAGGTGGTCACGCCCATCTCCAGATAGGGCAGGGCGAAAGTCTCAGCGGTGGGCAGGCCGCCCACATAGGTCAGCCGGTCGCCCAGCTTGGACTGGATGCGCACCATGAGCTCGATGTCGCCGATGCCGTCCTTGTAGCCGACGAGGTTCGGGCAGCGCTCGGCGAGGCGCGCGACGCTGTCCTCGGTGAGGATGGCGTTGTCGCGATTGTAGACGATGACGCCGAGCTTGGTCGCGGCGCACACCGCCTCCACATGGGCCATCAGACCTTCCTGCTCGGAATTGACCAGATAGGGCGGCAGCAGCAGCACGCCGTCGGCGCCCGCGCGCTCGGCGGCGGCGGCGAGATCCTTGGCGATGGCGGTGCCGTAGCCGGCGCCGGCGAGGACCGGCACGCGGCCGCGGGTCTCGTTCACGGCGACCGTGACCACGCGCTCAACTTCGGCCGGCGTCAGCGAGAAGAACTCGCCGGTGCCGCCGGCGGCGAACAGGCCGGCGACGTCATAGCCGCACAGCCAGTCCATGTTGGCGCGATACTGCTCCTCGTTGAACGAGAGGTCGGCGTTGAACGGCGTGACCGGGAAGGAGAGCAGGCCGGAACCGAGGGTCTGCGCCATCTCACGCGGGGTCATCTTGCTCATCTCAAGTCCTTAAGCCTTGGGCGCCGCCTCGGGGCGCGGATCGGTTCACTGTGGTACTGCTGGATCGATGCAATTTCAGATCAAACCCGGCATTGATTGATGCGTTTTCGGGATTGGTTGCCCGCGTCCCGGGGGGCCGGGCGCGGGCTGCGCCTCAGGCGGTCTTCAGTTCTACCCGCTTGATCTCGCCGACCATCACCAGATAGGCGGCCAGGGCGACGAAGCCGTTGAGGCCGACGAACAGCAGCGCGCCGTTGAACGAGCCGGTGCCCTGCACGATGTAGCCGATGATGATGGGCGTGGTGATGCCGGCCATGTTGCCGAAGGTGTTGAACAGGCCGCCGGAGAGGCCGCCGATCTGCTTCGGCGAGGTGTCGGAGACCACCGCCCAGCCGAGCGAGCCGATGCCCTTGCCGAAGAAGGCGAGCGCCATCAGCCCGACCACGAAGGCTTCGGTCTGCACGTAGTTGCAGCCGATGATCGACATGGAGAGCAGCATGCCGCCGATGATCGGGACCTTGCGGGCCAGCGTTAGCGAGCCGGTGCGGCGCAGGATGGCATCGGAGATCACCCCGCCCAGCACGCCGCCGATGAAGCCGCACAGCGCCGGCAGCGAGGCCACCATGCCCGCCTTCAGGATGGTCATGCCGCGATCCTTCACCAGGTAGATGGGGAACCAGGTGAGGAAGAAGTAAGTGATGACGTTGATGCAGTATTGCGCCAGATAAATGCCGAGCATCATGCGGTTGGCGAGCAATTGGCGCACGTAGCCCCAGACGGGAGCCGCTTCGCCGGTCTTGGCTGCCGCGCCCATCTCCATCAGCGCGCCGCCCTCGCGGATGTGGTCGAGTTCCGCCGCATTGGCGCCGGGATGTTCGTTGGGGCCGTAGATGACTTTGCTCCAGACGGCCACGGCGACGATGCCGATGACGCCCATGGCCATGAAGGCGTAGCGCCAGCCAAATTCCTGGGTGACCCAGGCGGTCAGCGGGGCGAACAGCACGGGCGCGAAATACTGCGCCGAGTTGAAGATGGCCGAGGCCTTGCCGCGCTCGGCGGTGGGGAACCAGGCGGCGACGATACGCGCATTGCCGGGGAAGGACGGGGCTTCCGCTATGCCGACCGCGAAGCGGAAGGCGAACAGGGCGATGATGGCGCTGCCGGCGCCGAAGAAGCCGACCCAGCCCTGCATGAAGGTGAACAGAGACCAGAAGAAGATGCTGCCGGCATAGACCCATTTGGTGCCGTAGCGGTCCAGCAGCCAGCCGCCGGGGATCTGCGCAGCCACATAGGACCAGCTGAAGGCGGAGAGGATATAGCCCATCGACACCGGGTCGATGGCATATTCCTTGGCTAGCGGCGCGCCGGCGATGGAGATGATGGCGCGGTCGGCGTAATTAAGGACCGTCACGGCAAAGATGACGAATACGATCCAATAGCGCGCGCGGCTGCGCGCCTGCGCGGCGTAAGCTGTCGAGATGGCCACGGCCTGTCTCCCTGTTGGGTTTCCTCCCGACCCGTGGACCGGGCCGGATTGTTCTTGGCGAGACGAGAGACGGCGTTCGAGCGCTGGCGGCGCGCCGTCCCTTCGTATTGAGGCTGTCCGGCGGGACCTGCCGGTTCAATGCTGTGTCACGGGCCGGAGGTGGGGCGGCGCCGCAGCGGCACAGGCGCCGTGGATCGGCCGTCGTCGGGAAAGTCCAAAATCGCTAGCTGGCACGATACTCAGATGGAGATACCGTTCAGCCGCAAATCGAGCATCGATCATGTCAATTTTTGCATCGATAACATGACGTAAGGTCATGTTATCGGCAGGAAGCGGGCCGGTACGGCTCCGTGAGGTGGCTCAGAGGCGGGTCTTGCCGGAGCGGGTTTCCGCGCGGGGTTCCGGTGTCTCGTTCAGTCCCGGAATGAAGGGGGTGAGGAAGGAGACCGCGAGCGCCGTGGCGGCGCAGCCGATGGCGACGGAGGTGGCCGGCACATGGGTGATCAGCGCCCCCATGGCGGCCATGGACACCGGCAGGGAGGCGACGCCGATGAGGTTCACGGTCGCCATCACCGCCGGCACGTCGGCCTCGTCCGGCTCGCTCTGGAACACGCCGATGATACCCACATTGCCCGCCGACATGGCAAGGCCCAGCCCCACCAGCAGCAGGCAGGCGACGGGCAGGGAGGGCGCGAGGGTGAAGCCGAGATAGCAGGCGGCGGTGAGCACCACCGGCACGGCGATGCGCACCCGCCGCGATCCCGAAAGCGTCAGGGAGGCCATGGCGAGGCTACCGGCGATCATGCCCGCGCCCATGCTGGATTGCAGCCAGGCGAGGGCGTCGATGCCGCCGGTGAACTCCGTATTGGCGAACAGCGGGATGAACAGCGTGATCGGGCCGAGGCACAGATTTATGGCCAGCAGAACGGCCAGCATGGAACCCACCAGCGGGTAGCGCCGGGCGAGAGCAAAGCCGGCCGCCGCCTGGCCTGCCGGGCGTGGCGCGGCCTCCGCCGTCCGGGGCGGCATGCGGACCAGCCGTTCGATGGTGCCTGCCGTCAGATAGGCGGCACCGGTGATCGCCAGCACCGCGTCGAGCCCGCCGGCCTTGTAGACCAGCGCGGCCAGCGCCGGGCCCAGGATGTTGCCGGTGGCGACGCAGGAGTTCAGCAGCGCGGTGAGCTGGTTCGGCCGGTAGGCGCCGGTGGGGGCGAGGCGCACAGGGAGCGCCAGCATGGCCGGGTTGAACAGCGCCGCGCCCATGTTGCCGAGCAGGGTCAGCGCGAACAGCACGGCGATGTCGGCGCCGTGCGGCAGCAGGCCCACCAGCCCGGCGGCGGCGAGATAGAGCACGCCGCGCAGCAGGTCCGCCCAGACCACCACGCGCAGGGCGCCCAACGCATTGATGACGCGGCCCGAGCGCCATGTGAGCACGAGGTGCGGCAGCCCGCCGGCGGCGATGTACCAGGGGACGAGGACCTCCCCCGCGGTGGCGGTGAGGAACCACAGGATGCCCACCAGCGCCATGCGGTCGCAGACCTGCGAGGCGAGCTGGCCGCTCACCAGGAGGCGGGCATTGCCGTCGCGCAGGACCGCGAGGCGGCGCGCGGGCTGGGGGTCAGACGCTGGCCGGGTCACGGGCGCGGACATAGGCCAGGAGATCACGGGCGATGGGCGACTCCACGCAGATGGCGTCGTAGTCGAGCACGGTGCCCAGCAGATGCTGCATGATCAGCGTGTCGCCGCCGCTGGTGCGCGGCAGGACGCCGGTGAACAGGAAGCCGGCTTCCTCCAGCACCGGCACCGCCCAGGCGGCCTCCGGCTGCTCCAGCGGCAGATGCAGCACCACCACTTCGGCCTTCGCGCGGTGCGCCTGGTTGGTCTCGTGCAGCACGCGCTGCTTCAAATCGGCGCCATAGGTCTGCACCGCGACCGTCGCCACCGCCAGATTGCCGCTGATGGCGACGCCGAGCGTGGTCTGCTCCCGCCTCGGCGGCAGGATCGGGGCATCCGGCGCGGCGCGGCCGAAGGGGCAGCCGAGGCCGGCATAGAGCCGCTCCACCATTTCGGCATGGTGCCCGGGAGGATGGATCACCGGCACGTCGGCCCGCTCGGCCACCGGCAGCAGGCCGAGGACGATGGATTCCCGGTGGCCCAGCGTCTCGGCGATGCCGCGGAACGAAAGCGTGGCGGGTGCCAGCCCCAGCAGCAGCGCGCAGTCGCGCAGGCCGAGGCGGCTGGCGAAGCGCTGGGTGAAGGGGTGCGAGGTCACCTGCTCGATGAACACCGCCTTGCTGCCGCGCCTGCGGGCGTAGCCGATCAGTTCCTCGGCAAGCCGCCGCGCCACCTGCCGGCCGCGAAATTCCGGCAGGGTGACGCAGATGGCGAGGTCGCACAGATTGGGGTCCTCGCCGAACACCAGCGCCGCATGGCCGGCCACCGCGCCGTCCCGCGTGGTGGCCACCAGCGAACAGATCTCCCCGCTCTCGTTCAGCCGCACCATGCGGTCGGGAAAATAGACGTGCTCGTAGACGTAGGAATAGCCGTAGGCCTCATAGACGCACTGGGCCACCTTGATGGCCTCGTCCGGCTGCATGGGGTGGATGGAGAGCTCAACCGGCGCGGTGTCGGCCGGCGCAGCGGGCGCGCTGGCCTCCGGCGGAGGCACCGGGCGCTCGATGGCCACCGCCGGGCGGAACTTGACGAGGCGGACTTCCTTGCCCGCCGCCCCCAGGTTGCGGAACTGCACCTTGTCCATCATGTGCTCGATAAGGAATACGCCGAGCCCGAGGCCCATGGCATTTTCCGTCGCCTTGGCCGGATCGTGCCGCTCCACCGTGTCCGGATCGAACGGGCGGCCCTCGTCCCGGACGCGGATCTCCAGGCCCAGCGCGGTGGTGCGGCAGGTGATCTCGACGCAGGCGTGCTCGTGCGGACGGTAGGCGTGCTTGACGGCGTTGCTGGCCGCCTCCTCCGTCGCCAGCTCGATCTGGAACCGCTCCGCCTCCGGAAAACCGGCGTCCTCGGCCACCGCCCGCACGAAGGCGAGGGCCGCCGGAACGGCGTCCAGGCGGCTCGGCAGCAGCAAGCGGTACTGGTTGGGGTCCCAGTCGTGCGGCAGGGCGCTCATGCCCCGTCCTGCCGACGGTCGATGACGCGGCGCAGCTTGCCGGTGCGCGGGTTGGTCTCCAGTTCCCGCCCGCTCACCCACTCCACCTCCAGCGGATGCACGAGATCCTTGTGCAGCAGCTCACCGAACATGGGGCGTGCCGCATAGATGGCGGCGCTGATCTGTGCGGTATGGGCAGCGGCGGCAGCCGGATCACCGGTGCCGATGCGCAGCGTCATGCGGTCGAGGCGGCCCTGGTGGGTGACGACCAACTGGAAACCGCTGATCCCGGCCCGCTCCGTATAGGGTTCGAGGACATGGTGGACGTCCTCCACATAGAGCGTCATCGGCCCGATGCGCGCGCCGTCGTCGGAGCGCCCCAGCAGGCGGAAGCGGCGGTCCTCCGTGCCGGGCGGGTCGATCCACCGCGCCCGGTCGCCCGAGGGATAGCGGATGATGGGCATCAGCAGGCGCGTGAGATTGGTCAGCAGCACGCGGCCCTCCTGGCCGGGCGCCTCGATCGGCAGGCCTGTAGCGTCGTCGACGATCTCGACGATGGTGTGCCGGCCGAAGACGCGGTGCTCGTGCGGCCCGCAGGTGGGGTCGCAATAGCCGATCAGCGCGCCGTCGACGCTGGCGATGCCGACCGAGGTGATGTGCGCGCCGGGGAACACGCTGGCGATGAAGGCGCGCTGGTCGTCATAGAGATCCTCGCCGCCATAGAGGATGCGCTGCACCTTGAGGCCGGTCATGCCGGTCTCGCGCACCAGTTCCGCAAGCTTGAGGATGGTGGTCGGCACGCCGAGCACCACGTCGATGGAAAAGTCCTTCAGCGACTTCGCGATGAAGGCGAGATCGGCCTGGCCGGAGATGGGAAATTCCACCACGTTCGACAGCGCCTGGCGCAGGGAATCGTGCAGGAACAGGAAGCTGGCGTAGAGTTCCCCCGCATAGAACAGATTGGCCACCCGCATGCCGCTGTGCAGGCCGTTGGCAGTCAGGCTCTCGCCGAAAGCCGAGACGAAGGCGGTCCATTCCTCGGCTGTGAACACCGAGAATTTCGGGCTGCCGGTGGTGCCGCCGCTCTTGAACACGATGCCGTCGGAAAGCGGGCCGGTGAGCTGCGCCTCAATGGGGACGGCGGGGTCCCAGAAGGCGGCTTGCTCCACCACCGGCAGGTCCGCCAGCGCCCAGCCGGTGTCCGGCAGCCCGGCATAGAGCTTGCGGTAGTAAGGCGAGAGGGTGCGGGCGACCGCGACGACGGTCGGCAAGGGATAGGTGGTCATGGGAAGAACCTCGGACCTTAGCTGTTTCAGGCCGTCTGCCGGCGGTCGATCACCATGCGCAGCTTGCCGCTCCCGGCGATGCGCTCGAAGGCGCCGGGCGCCACCGGCTCCACCGCCAGATCGAGGACGTGATATTTGATGACCGCCTCGCGCAGCTCCGGATAGCGCTCCAGCAGGAGGGGGGCGACGGAGGCCGGGGCGAGCCCGCTGCCCTCGTCCACCCGGAGCACGATGCGCTCCTTGCCGCCGGACCAGTCGAGCACGGCCTGCAATTCGCCGGCATAGCCGCCGTGGTCGGCGAGCAGATTGGCGATCTTGCGATAGTTGAGGAACTTCATGCCGATACGGAAGACGTCGCCATGGCGGCCCATCAGCTCGAAGCGCGGCGCCGCCCGTCCGCAGGGGCAGGGCTCCGCCACCCAGCGGCCGAGATCACCGATCTCGTAGCGGTCCACCCCCTGGCCGTGGCGCAGCCGCGAGGTGAAGACGAGGCGCCCCACCGCGCCGTCCGCCACCGGCCGGTCGCCATCGAGGTCGAGGATTTCCAGGAATTGCGTGCGCGACATCACGTGATGGACGCCGCCGTCGCAATGGGGGCAGGCATAGGCCAGAGGCCCGGCATCCACGCTGCCATAGACCGCCGAGCGGATGGTGTGGACGCCGAAGTCGCGGCGCAGGAAGTCCTTCTGCGCCTCGTTGAAATGCTCGCCGCCGTAGAAGATCTTGCGCACCCCGCCATAGGCCTTCAGAGCGTCCCCCTGCTCGCGGAACAGGCGAATGAGATAGCCGGGCATGCCGATGAGCGTGTCCACCTTGTAGTCGGCGATGGCCTGCACTACCTGATCCAGCTCGTCGATGGAGGCCATGGGGAAGCACACCGCCTTCATCCGCTCCAGGATGGAGAAGAAGCTGACGAAGCCGCCGTAGAGATAGCCGGCCTTGAACAAATTCATCACCCGGTCGGTGGCCGGGTCGAGGCCGGTAGCGTAGAGGCCCTCGGCGGCGGCGCTCATCTGGCCGTCGTAATCGTGATGGCTGAAGACGGAGAGCTTGGGCGCGCCGCTGCTGCCGCCGCTGCGGAAATAGAGATGGGCGTCCTTCTCCGGGACCGGACGGGCCTGGAACGCTTCCTTGGTCAGGACCGGCGTGTGGGGCAGCAGGCCAGGCGGCGGGGCGGGCACGAAGTCGCCGAAGGCGGCGATGCCCGCCACCAGCGGCTCGGGCGCGCGCAGGCAGACCCGGCGGCTGTAGCGTTGCAACGCATAGACGCCGTCGTGCGGTTCGCCCATGTAGCCGTCCAGCATGCCCCCGGGCGGGGTGACGCGATAGACGCCGGCCTTGGTCAAGAGGCTGGTGAGCGCGGCCAGCTCGCCTGCGGCGCAGCCGAGGCCGCAGGTCTGGAGATAGGGCCGCAGCGGCCGCAGCGTGGCGACGAGGCGGGCGCGCACCATGGGTTTGATCCACAGCGTGCGAAACAGAGGCGAGGCGCGCAGCGGCGCGGCGTAATCCAGCAGCAGGCGCCAACTGCCGTCCGGCGCCTCCACGATGTCGCCTTCGCCCAGTACGGCGCCCAGCCGCACCAGTTCGCAGGCGGTGGTGATCTCCGCCTGTTCCTGCGGACCGGGCACGAGGCGCGCGGGCGTGCGGCCGGAAACCTCGCCCAGCGCGGCGGCGAAGCGGCCGGCGAAGGCATTGAGCGCCGCCTGCACGTCCTCGCCGTCCTCCACCTCCAGATAGAGACATTGCGGGCTGGCGCAGGCCTGCTGCTCGTTGAGGCAGACATCGTGCGCCATGGCGGCGAGCACTGCCGGATCCGCGGCGGCGGCAGGGGTTACATAGCCGAAGGAGATCTTGTGGCCCCATTCGACGATGCGGGCGGAGGAGGGGGCGAGCGCGCGGATGGCGTTCACCGCCTCCTCGCTGCCCCAGGCGGCGACGCCGTCGGCGAGGTTCAGGACCGTCGTCAGTCGGGCCTTGTCGCTGGAGGGGATGCGCAGCGAATAGACGAAGGGCTTCAATGCGCCGTCGGGCGCCGCGTCCACCAGCGCCTTGAGCAGCAACTCGGCGAACGGGCCGTCGGAGCTGCTGGCCTTGAGGATGTTGATGTTGCCGGTGAGCAGGCCTTCCACCACGCTCAGCGGCGCGACGGTCGGCGCATTGCCGGCAGCCACGTGCATCAGCACGCCGAGCGGCGCCCAGCCCTCGAAGATGGGGCGGGAGAAATCGAAGCGGCGCAGCATGGCCGGGTCGTCGGCGCCCAGCTCTCGGCTCAGCTTGGCCGAGAGGCTGTCCCAGGACAGGAAGCCCGCCACGCGGTCGAGCACGCGGTCGGCCTGCTCGGCGCTATAGCCGGCTTCCGCCAACGCTTCCGAGAGCTCAGGATGCGCGCGTCTGGCGATGGCGGCGGACAAGCGGTCGGCGGCGCGCAGCAACACGCCGGTGTCGAGCGTCGCGGAGAGGTCCGTGTCCAGCGTGTCGCCGAGGCCGGCCAAGGCGGTGTCGAGATCGGTGTCGAGATCGGCAGCGAGCCATTCGCCGCGCCAGAGATGCCTGCGGTTCATGCCGCGGTCCTCTTCAGGAGTTCGGCCGCGGCGAGCGAGCAGGTGCGGTTGCGCGACGTGCCGGCGCGCCCCGCGATGCGCAGGGTGGGCGTGGTGAGGCCGCAACCGCAGGCTGCCCCGTGGCCAACCTCCGCCAGGTCACCCATCAGCACGCTGTGGGCCGGCACCGAGGTGATGTAGGGCGAGACGAAGTGCAGGAAGCCGGTCTGGCCATCCTTCGCCACATCGAGCGTGCGCACGTCGCGGATGAATACGCGCGACCAGGCGGGCACGTGGAAATTGTGGTTGGCGCATTCCACATAGGGCACGCAATGCTCGGTGGAGCCGAAGCTCTCCCGGCAGCGCGCGTCGGGGATGCCGAGCTGCGCGGTGATGCGGGCATAGAGCTCGCGCTTGGGGATCTGCTTGTCCGCATGCCCCTTCCAGCCGCCGCCGAGGAACACCAGCGAGCCCTCCGGCAAGGCGAGCGGCGGCAGGCCCATGTCGGCCATGCGCTCCAGGATGAAATGCAGATAGGCGGGAAAGCCGAAGATGCGGACCGGCAGGCCGGCGTCGGCGAACTCCTGCAACGCGCGGATGGCGCCGAACGGGTCGAACTCGTGGCCGTGCCCGGTGGCGCGCAAGGCATAGGCGATGCGGTCCGGCGGGGCGAAGCTCAGCAGGAAATTCTTGGTGAAGGCCGTGCCGATCTTCATGCCGGCGACGGGCTCGTAGGACAGCAGCAGATAATTGGTCGGCTGCTCCGGTGTCTCCCAGCCGTAATGGCGGAAGGTGAAGGCGACCATGCGCTGGGCCGAGCCCAGCGACCAGTCGTCGAAGAACATCTGGCTGCGCTGGCCGGTGGTGCCGGAGGAGGTGAGGTGGGTGCTCACCTGATCCTTCGGGATCGACAGCACCTCGTGGGTCTTGAAGAAATTGGCATGGATTGCGGGGATGTCCGCGCAGCTCGCCACGTCCACGATGTGGTCCGCCGTGAAGCCGCGCCGGGCCATCAGGCCGGCATAGAAGGGCGAGCGCTCCTGATGCCAGGCGACGATCTCGCGCATGCCGGCGACGAACAGGCGGTCCTGCTCCGCTCCCACGTCATAGGGATGCGGCCAGGCGCAAAGAGCATCGACGGCGGCAAGGCGGGCCGGCTCGGGCGGCACCAGTAAGCTGGGAAGAGACACCCGGACCACCCCCGCAACACGTCACTGTTCGGGATCGTGATACCCTAACGCGCCCGGCTTGAACACTGGGCGGGTGCCCGGCCGTGGAGGCCGCGCACCCGGGATGTCCGGGCGCGCTTCGCCGGCTCAGGAGCCGCCGGGTGCCGGGGGGGGCGGCGTCTGGCCCGGCGCCACGATGGGGGCGGGCGAGCGGGTGTGCAGCGCGTCCGCCCGGCGCTTGCCGACGGATTCCCAGAACATGCCGGCCAAGGCGAGGATGGTGACGGCGAGGGTGACGTAGCGCACCCAGCGGGGCGCCGCGCCGCCGGTGTGCACGGTGCCGTCCTCCACGTCGCGCTTGTGGTTCAGCGCCAGGGCGTAGAACACCATGGTGGAGATGACGAAGATCAGCGACCAGCGGGTCTGGTTGCCGTCCGAGCCCACTAGCGCCCACAGCGAATAGACCGCCGCCACCAGCGAGATCATGGTGTAGAGGCCGTATTCGCCGTGCGGCATCTTCTTGTAGCCGATCACCTTCAGGGCGATGGCCGAGTAGATGTAGGGCAGCAGCGTCATGATGACGGCGATGGAGGCGATCTTGCCGAACTGCTCGCTGGCCGTCGGCGACATGGTGGCGAGCACCTGCAGGCTCATGATGACCGCGACGATGGCAAGGCCCATGGAGGGCACGCCCTTGTCGTTGACGCGGGCGAAGATATTGGGGAACAGCCCGTCGTCCGCCGCCGCCTTCGCGGTCTGGCCCACCAGCAGCGTCCAGCCGGCCAGCGAGCCGAGGCAGCCGATGGCGGCGCAGGCGGCCACCACGTTCGCCGCCGTGTCGCCGAGCGCGATCCGCGCCGCGTCGGCGAAGGGGGCGGAGGAGGCGATCAGCGCCTTGTTGGGGATCATGCCCATGATGACGGTGGAGGAGAGCACGTAGCACACCGCCGCCAGCACCACGCCGAACACCGTGGCGATGGGCACGTTGCGGCGGGGGTTCTCCACCACGCCGGCGGACACCGAGGCGGTCTCCACCCCGATGAAGGCCCACAGCGTGAAGTTCAGCGTCGCGCCGATGGCCGGGAAGGTGCCCTGGCCGGAGACGTTCCAGCCTTCCGCATAGGTGCGGCCGGAGAACCAGAACCAGCCGAAGATCGCCATGCCGAGGATCGGCACCAGCGCGAAGGAGGTGGTGAAGGATTGCAGCCGCCCCACCACGTTCGGGCCGAGGATGTTGGCGTAGGTGAAGAACCAGACCAGCGCGATCTGCGCCAGCGCCGAGATCAGCGGGTCCTTGAGCGCGGGGAAGAAGTTCGACAGATAGCCGAGGCCCGCCACCGCCAGCCCCACGTTGCCCACCACATTGGCGAGCCAGTAGATGAGGTTGGTCTGATAGCCCATATAGTCGCCGAACGCTTGGCGGGAATAGGCGTAGGGCCCGCCGGCGGCGGGATCGATGGAGGCAAGCTTGGCGAACACCAGCGCCAGCGCCACCGCCCCGGTGATGGTGACCAGCCAGCCGAAGATGGCGATGCCGCCGGTGGCGGCGAGGTTGGCGGGCAGCATGAACACGCCCGAGCCCATCATGTTGCCGGCCACCATCAGGGTGGCGGCCACGAGGCCGATCTTCTTGGGCGCACTCGCTGGAGCGATGCTTGCTGGAACAGCTGCGGCAGTCGCGTCGGCCATCTGAACCTCCCTTTCCGCTTGCGGTCAGTTCCGGATGCACATGATGCGGTAGACGCCCTCGTCCACCTCGACGCCGTGGGTGTCGTGGCCGAAGCCGGGGAAGCGGCGGTCGAACGCTTCCAGCGCCTTCAGATAACCGAGCACCGCGCCGTCCGCCGGCCCGGCATTCTCGCCGGGCATCAGCAGGGGAATGCCCGGCGGGTAGGGTACGACGCCGGTGGCCACCGTGCGGCCGGCCATCTCGTCGAGCGTCAGGGTCTCCACCGCGCCGCGCACCAGTCGCTCATAGGCCTCCACCGGGGACAGGTCCGGCTGCGGCAGTTGCGAGAATCCGGCGGCCATGGCGGCGGTGGTCTTCAGCTCCTTCATGGCGGCGAACATCTCGTCCGCCAGGTCCTTTAGCCCCATGGCGCCGTAGCGCGCGGGCGCGAGCGCCACGAGGTCCGGCAGGCAAGGCTCCAGCGGCACGTTGGCGTCATAGTCGCGTTTGAAGTCGGCAAGCTCGCTCACCAGCGTGCCCCACTTGCCCTTGGTGATGCCCAGCGAGAACAGGAACAGGATGGTGAAATCCGTGGTCTTCTCCACCACGATGCCCTGGCGGTCCAGATACATGGTGACGATGGCCGCCGGGATGCCGGTGTCGGCCAGCACGCCCGAGGGCGACATGCCGGGGGTCAGTACCGAGACCTTGATCGGGTCCAGCATGCACCAGCCGTCTTCCAGCCCCTCGAAGCCGTGCCAGGCGGCGCCCGGCGCCAGCACCCAGCAGGCGGCGTCGGTGGCGAGCTGAGTCTCGTCGGCGAGGTGGAAGGCGACGCGGGTGCCGGTCTTGGCGTCGTTCACCGTGTCCGGCTGCCAGGTGGTGAAGAACCAGGTGCCGCGCTCGGCAAACTCGACATGGAGCCGGGCCATGATCTGGCGGAAGGCCACCGCCTCGCGGATGCTTTCCGTGGTCAGCGCCTTGCCGGAGGGGCCGTCCATCATGGCGGCGCTGACGTCGTTGGAGGCGATGATGGCATAATTGGGCGAGGTGGAGGCGTGCATCATGAACGCCTCGTTGAAGCGCGCATGCTCAATGGGCCGCCGCCCGTCGCGCACATGGATGAAAGAGGCCTGGGAGAGCGCCGCCAGCAGCTTGTGGGTGGACTGGGTGGCGAACACGCTGGGCTTCGACGCATCGTGCGCGCCCGGCTCGCCATGCATGGCGAAGCGGTCCTTGTAGATCGGGTTGAAGCGGGCGTAGCCGTACCACGCCTCGTCGAAATGCAGCCGGTCCAGGCTCTGGCCGAGCAGTTCCTCCACGCGGGTCACATTGTAGCAGAGCCCGTCATAGGTGGAGTTGGTGATGATGGCGTGCACCGGCGCCGGATCCACATCGCCCTTGACCAGCGGATTGGCGGCGATGGAGGCGCGCACCGCCTCCGGCGTCAAGTTCGAGGGCGGGATGGGGCCGATGATGCCGAGGCCGTTGCGCGAGGGCATCATGTAGGTGGGAATGGCGCCAGAGAGCGTCATGGCGTGCTCGGCGCTCTTATGGCAGTTGCGGTCGCACAGGCACACCTGGTCGCGGGTCACGCTCGCCATGAGGATGACGCGGTTGGAGGTGGAGGAGCCGTTGGTCACGGTATAGGTGCGATGGGCGCCGAACACCCGCGCGGCGTATTTCTCGCCCTGTCCGATGGGGCCGGAATGGTCCAGCAGCGAGCCGAGCTCGCCCACCGAGATCGACAGGTCGGCGCGGAACATGTTCTCGCCGAAGAATTCGAAGAAGGCCCGGCCGGCGGGATGCTTGAGAAAGGCAGTGCCGCCGGTGTGGCCGGGCGTATGCCAGGAATATTCGTGCACGCGCGAGAACTGCGCCAGCCCCTTGAACATGGGCGGCAGCACCTGCTGCCGGTAGCGGTGGATCGAGGCGACCACGCGGCCGGCGATGAAGCGGGGGGTATCCTCCAGCAGCCAGACGAAATCGTCCACATGTCCCATGGCGTCGAGTGGAATGGTGGAGGCGAGTGAGCGGTCGGCGCACAGGAACAGCGGCACCGCCACGTTGCGTGCGCGGATCGAGCGGATGACCGCCAGCGCCGCCTTGTGGTCGGGGTCGCCGTCCACGTCCCAGTCCAGCAGAACGGCCTGGAACGAGGCATCGCTGGCGAACAGGAGGGCGGCGTCGGCGCAGGAAGCGGCGATCACCACGTCCACGTCCTCGTCGCGAAGCTGGTCTGCGAGCGCCCGGGCGGCGCGCCCGGCGGCGGAGCCAGCCGGATCGCCATGAACCAGCAGGGCCCGCATTCCAAGGTCTTCCCGTGAGCGTGACATCCCTGCCTCCGTTGGTCAGTGGCGCCGGATGAATTCTCTCGTGCTCGGCCACTCGTCTCCGACCGCCGGCGCGGAGCCTAGCCCGATTGGCGCGAATGTACATCCATCTTCTTGGGTCAGGGCGCTCCGTCGCAGAGAAATGCAGATTCGAAGTGGGCGACGCGATCGAAGTGGACGGAAAATTGAGGTAGATCAAGCAATGGAACAGTTGCCAACGTCTAGTATGCCGTCTTTGTCCATGGGGCCTCTGCCTCATGCCAGCTGGCATCAACCGCTCAGGCCAGCGTGAGGCGGCTTTATTTGCCCCGTCTGGTGCGGTGCAGCGTCGCGCTGCGCCCTTTCCGTCCGTCGGTCGAGGCCCGAAGGGTGCGGTCGTTCGCGACGGGGCGTCAGTGGCGGGTGAGAAGCTCGTCGAAAGTCGCGGCCATCGCGGCCATGTCCAGGTCGCCGATCACCGGCGCGAGACTGTCGCTTCCCTGGGCCCAGGCCGCGCGACGATCCTTGGTGTCGAGCGCGAGAACCAGGGCGCTGTTGAGCTCATAGAGCCCCCAGGCCAAGCCCGCCGCGCGCAATGCCGATTGCTGCGCCGTCTGGACCAGGCCGCGCAGGCTCAGGTGAGGCTCGGAAACCGGCACCTCGATGTCGCGCCCCGCGGCGGCACGCACACAAGCCGCGCGGTCGAAGGAGACATGTCCGCGGCAGGCCAGCGGGCGCACGGGATGGACGATGCAGACGCCGCGCAGGACGAATGGGCATGGCTGGCGCAGTGCCATCCGCTGACGCTCGCCAAGCCCCTTGGTGGCCCGGTTGGCCTGCGCGATGCGCTTGGGCAGGTTGATGGCGGCCCCCGCCGGTGTGGCGTGGATGAGGCCGATATAGTGCGCCAGCAGAAAGATCTCCGGCGCGGTGGCGGTCACGCGCAGCTTGCAGCACGATGGACAGCCGCGGTGGCAAGCCGGCTGCGGCAGGCCCTCGGTCTGAATGGCGATATTGGCGTCGAAAAGCTCGAATGACCGCGCTGTCAATCGGTCGATCAGCACATCGGGCGCGGCGCCGGCGGCGAGGATGCCGACGAAGCCGTCATGCAGGGTCCGGAAAAAATCGAAGGGGCCCATGGGCATGTCCTCGGGAGTTCAGCCCGCGCGGATCAGCGTCCAGCACGTCCGCAGCAACGTCTAGCGCCTCGTCATAGAATTGATCAAGTCTCCATAATGAGAAAGAATCTGAGTTGCTTCTGCCGTGTGGCGCTGACAATGGTTGTTGACTGTCCAATTTAAGACGCGGGTGTCGTGAAGCATACATGCCTGTAGCATAGCGGTCGGTTTCGGGCGCAGCGGCACGACGGGCGGCTACAGGACCAGCAGGCCGATGGAGGCGGCGGCCATGACGGCGGTGGCCAGCCACCCGATCACCAGCATGGGGCGCGGCAGGGTGAGCCGGCCCATGACGCGCGGGTTCATGGCGATCACCATCATCACCGCCATCAGCGGCGCGGCGAGCACGCCGTTGACCACCGCGCTCCAGTAGAGCGCCTTGACCGGATCGAGGGAGGTGAAGTTCAGGGCGGCGCCGCCGAGCGTGGCGGCGGCGATGATGGCATAGAAGGCCTTGGCCTCGCGCGGGCGGCGGCCGAGCCCCTCCGGCCAGTCGAACAGTTCGCTGACCCCGTAGGCCGCCGAGCCGGCCAGAACGGGCACCGCGAGCATGCCGGTGGCGATGATCCCGGTGGCGAACAGGACAAAGGTGAAGGGGCCGGCGATGGGGCGCAACGCCTCCGCGGCCTGCGCGGAGGTCTGGATGTCGGTGACGCCGTTGGCGTTCAGCGTGGCGGCCGTGGCGAGCAGGATGAACAGGGCGACGAGATTGGAAAAGCCCATCCCGACCAAGGTGTCCATGCGGATGCGGAACAGCTCCGGGCCGGCGCTGCGCGGCGTGATGCAGAGCGCCTTCACCTGGCGCCGGCGCAGCTCCTCCACCTCCTGTCCCGCCTGCCAGAAGAACAGATAGGGGCTGATGGTGGTGCCCAGCACGGCCACGAGCGCCATGGCATGGTCGCCATCGAAGGCGATGCGCGGGACAAAGGTGTTGGCGAGCGCCAGAGGCCAGTCCACATGGGCGGCGAAGACGACGGCGACATAGGCGAACAGCGACAGCGTGGCCCATTTGAGCACCCGCGCATAGCGAGCGTAGCTCATGAAGGTTTCGAGCAGCACGCACACCAGTGCGAACAGCATCACATAGAGCAGTTCCGGGCCGCCGATGAGCAGGCCCAGCGCCGCCGCCATCGCTCCCAGGTCCGCACCCAGATTGATCACGTTGGCCACAAGCAGCAGCAGGATGACCACGCGCAGCAGCCAGGGGGAATAGTGCCGGCGCAGGTTGCGGGCGATGCCCCGCCCCGTCACGCAGCCGATGCGCGCGCTCACCGCCTGGATGACCGCCATGAGCGGGAAGCTGAACAGCAGCGTCCAGGCGAACGCATAGCCGAACTGGGCGCCGACCTGGCTGTAGGTGGCGATGCCGCTCGGGTCGTCGTCGGCCGCCCCGGTCACGAGACCGGGGCCGAGGCGGGATACCGTGAGCGTCTTCAGGCGCTGCCATGCCGAGGGCGCCGTCCTCCCCTCGACCGGAGCGGTGGCGCTGTCCTTCAGATCCGTCATGGCCTCACCATTGGGCACGATTGCTATGCGTTTTTGCGGCGCGATCATCCCGCCTGCCGCCATGATGGCAAGTGGAATGTCGGCGACATCCCTCATTCCCCGCCGACGGTGGCCTCGGGGTGAGGAAAACCTGCCGGTGCTAAGGGGCTTTCGAAGGCGTCTCCGCCATCACTGTCCCGTCGGGCCGGGCACCCGCGTCGATGCGCGCCACTTCCTCCAGGCTGCCCAGGTCGATGACCGATATGTAATTGTCGGGGGTGCAGGAGATGTAGGCCCGGTTTCCCTTGGCGTCGATCATCATGCCCGCGCCGTGGCCGATCCTGAGGCGCTTCACTTCCTGGCGGGACTTGGCGTCGTAGACCAGCAGGTCCCCCGTGCGGATGGAGACCACGAGGACGCGCTGGCCGTCCGGCGTGAACTTCAGGCGGTGCAGGCCGGGGACATGAGCCTCGATCGTCGCGGCGGGCGCCTTGGCGACGAGGTCGATGATGCGGACGGCGCCGCGCGGCGTGGCGGCCCACAGCTCGCGGCCGTCCGGAGACACGTCGAAACCCTCCGCGCCCGTTTCGCTGGGCACCAGCGTCTGCACCCATTCCATGCGCGGCCTGGCCACGGCCGGCACCACGCCGGAGGGGGGAATGCGCTGCGGAAGCTCCTGGAATTCCAGCAGGCTGACGGTGCCGGAATCCACGTTGGTGGTGTAGATGCGCCGCGCATCCTGCGAGACGTGGATCATGTGGGTGACGTCCTGGCCGGTCCCGATGGTCCAGTCGACCCTACGGGCTTCGGGGTCGTAGCGGGCCACCGCCTTGGCGCCCTGGGCGGTGAACCACAGCTTGCCGTCCACATAGGCCAGCCCGTGGGGCCCGAGGAACGGGCCGGTGTCGATGGAAGGCAGGACCTTCCTCGCGTCCAGGTCGATCACGTCGATCTGGTGCAAAAGCCCGGCGCCGGTATTGGACACATAGGCCGTCCTGCCGTCGGCCGACACCGTCACCTCGTGCGGGTCCGGCCCCACGGGGAAGCGCGCCGCCACCTGGAGGCTGCCGGGATCGACCATGGCGAGGGTATGGTCGGACTTGGAGATCGCCAGCAGCCAGCGCTGGGATGTCTGCGCCCGCGCTGGGGAAGGGGGCGAGAGCAGGACAAGGAGGCCCGCGCACAAAGCGGCGGCGGCCATGCGATCAATCATCCGTCTCCTCCATCCGCCGCGCCGCGATTGGCGCAGGCGGCCATGGTCGCGGTGCCGCCCTTTCGCGATCCGCGTCAACCTATCGCTTGGCGCCGACGCCGGCGTGGCCTCCGGCGCTGTCGGCCGAGGGATCACGCCAATGTGAAAGCCTCGTGCACGGCGGATTGCAATGCGCCGCCCAGGACGGCGCCGCCGCCCGCCACATGGATGCGATCGCCGAGCACGGCTGCGCCCACCGCGTGCCGTGGCGTCGGCATCGGGGCATGCTGCTGCCAAGTGTCGGTCTTCGGGTCGTAGCTCTCGGTCTGGCCGAACACTTTGGCCTGCTGCGGCACGCCACGGGTCAGGATGCCGGCTTCGCCGCCCATGGCGAACAGGCGTTCCCGATAGACCACCAGCCCGTGGCCGGAGCGGGTGGTCGGCATGGGCGCGCGCGCCTCCCAGGTATCGCGCTCGGCCAGGTACACGTGGTGGAGGTCGGTGTTGTATTCGAAGGTGTTGAAGCGCCCGCCGATGACGTGGATGACGCCGTCGTAAGCGACGCAGCCCACATGGTCGCGCGCTCCGGGGAGTGCTTTCCGCATCGTCCATTGGTCCGCCTGCGGATCATAGACCTCATGCCAGCCGACGCTCGCCCGTTCGGCGGTGGGCGCGCCGGCACCGCCGATCAGATGGATCCGCCCCGCCAGCACGACCGCCGCTGCCGCGCCGCGTGGCCGTGACAGGGGCGCGATCACGCTCCATCGGTCCGTGGCGACGTCATAGGCATAGGCGTTGGTGTCGGGATTGCGGTTCTGCTCGATGAAGCCGCCGAAGGCATAGACCCGGCCGGCATGGGCTGCGACGGCCACGTGATTGGCGCCGCGCGGCAGAGGGGCGGCATCGAGCCAGAGGTCCGTGCCAGGATCGTAGACATGATGATAGGCGCGGTCGACGCGTCCCTCGCCATAGCCGCCGATGATGTGCATGCGGCCGGCCCAGGCCGTGGCCCAGGCCATTTCGCTGCGCGGCAGCGGCAAGGGGGCGAGCGTGGTCCAGCGCCCCTCGGGGCCTTTCGGCGCGGGGCTGTCGAAAACCCGCTGCGCCTCCTGCGCCGGCTCAAGGTGATGCACGAAGCCGCCCCCCTGAAGCCGCGAATAGGGCGCGGGCGAGGGCGGGGCTTCCTTGAGCGGCGGCGGGCCGGGCTGCTGCGCGAATGCGCCTGGCCCCAGAGCGGCGACTGCCAGTCCGGTGGCGAGAAGGGCACGGCGATCCACGACGACCTCCCGGATGCGCGCAGCGCGGGCAGGAGGCATGAAACCGGCTTCAGCCGGCGGATGCAAGAGGCGCCCGGCAACGGCCTCTGATCAGCCCGCAGGGCGGCGGAACCTGCAAAGGGTGGCTGAGCGGCCGGTTATCGATGCCCCCACGTACCGATCACGCACCGATGCGGGAGAGTTGAGGAATATTCTGAGCAATATAGCCCTTCCCGGCGGCATCCGGATGCCATGCCCTACCAAATCGGTACCCGGCTCATCTCCGGTGTTGCCATTTCGGATCTGAAATCTCTCTCGGAGAGTGCTAAAGTGTGCCAGTTCACGGTGTAACGAAACCGATTTGTGGATCAGCCGGGCCAACCGACGACACCAGATCGCGGGGGAGAGCGTGGGCGAAGTTTCGGAGAGCCGCAAGAGTGAAGGCGTGTCGCCGGATGTCGGCGGCACGCGTTCGGGCCTTGGCTCCTGCGAGGTCTATCTGCTCTGCCGGGAGTATGCGCGCATCCGCAGCATGAGCGCGGAGGACCGCGCCGCGCTCAGAGCCCTCGTCGCCGCCGTGAGGGACTGCGCCCGGCCGAAGCGGCTCTGACCGCCCTCCGGGCGCCGCCCGGCGGGCCTGCTCGCTTGGATCATCCGGCGAGCGCTTCCAGCTTCGCCGCCAGGGCTTTCGGAATGCTTACGCCCTCGCGCGCCGTGCGCACCCGCGCCGCCGCCCGGCGCATGCCCGGCAGGCGGGCGCCCTCCTGGCCGGTGATGGCGGCGAACAGATGGGCGAGCCGCGCGCCCGCCTCCGGCCCTGCCAGCGGACCCGGATCGATGGCGATGAAGAACTGGCCGGTGCGCGGCGAGCCGCCCGCATTGTCGGCGAAGGAGGAGGCGTCGATGGAGAGGTTGGCGCCGGTGAGCCAGGCGGCGAACATCTCCACGATCAGCGCCATGCCGGCGCCCTTGTGGCCGCCGGACGGCACCATGGTTCCGCCCGCCAGCGCCGCCTTGGGATCGGTGGTGGGAGCGCCGTCCTTGTCCAGCGCCCAGCCCAGCGGAATGGCCTCGCCGCGCTGGTCGTGCACCACGATCTCGCTCTTGGCAATGACGCTGGACGACTGGTCCAGCACCAGCGGGTCCGCGCCCGCCTGGGGTACGGCGAAGGCGATGGGGTTGGTGCCGAATACCGGCTTCGTGCCGCCCATCGGGGCGATGGAGGCCGGGGCGTTGACGAAGCCGAGCGCCATCAGGCCGGCCTTGGCGATGCGCTCCACATGGTAGCCGACGACGCCGCAATTGTACGAGTTCGTCACCGCCAGCGCCGCGATGCCTTGCGTGCGCGCCGCCTCGAATAGGGCCGGCAGGCCGATGTCGATGGCCGGATGGGCGAAGCCGTCCGCCGCGTCCACCCGCACCAGGCCGGGACGGGGCCGGGTGAGCGTGGGCAACGCCTTGCCGTCGATCTTGCCCACGCTGGCGTGGGCGCAATAGGTGGGCAGGCGGGCGAGGCCGTGGCTGTGCACGCCCTCCGCCTCCGCCGCCACCACGGATGCGGTGACGGAATGTGCATTGTCGAGGCTGAGCCCGCTCGCCACCAGCGCGGCGAAGGTGAGGTCCTCCACCTGCTGGAGCGAGAGGGTGACCATGGGGACAGGAGACGGCGCGCTCATGCCGCCACCCCGGTCTTCGCGGGGGCCGCCTTCGCTCCGGTTCTGGCCGAGCCAGCCTTGCCGCAATTCACCTTGGTGCTGGCGGCGGCCGCAAGCTCCGGCGCGCCATAGAGCGTGCGGGCCGCCTCCGGCGTCACCAGGCCTTCGGCGAGATCGTCCGCCAGCTTGGCGCGGTCACGCTCCCGCGGGTCGCCATAGCCGCCGCCGCCGGAGGTGGCGATGGTGACGAGATCGCCCGCCGCCAGCGGGATGCCGGAAACCTTGGAATTGAGGCTTTCCGTGCGGCCGTCCTTATGGGTCACGGTGGTGCTGGAGAGCGAGCCGGGGAGGCCGCCCTTGATGCCGTAGGGCGGGAAGCGGAAGCGCTCGAAATTGGTCGAAAGCGAGCCTTCCCCCGCCTCCAGGCGGAACTCGCGCACCAGCCCGAGGCCGCCGCGGTGGGCGCCCGCGCCGCCACTGTCCGGCAGCAGGCCGTAGCGGGTGAACAGCACCGGATACTTGGCCTCCACCATCTCGATGGGGGCGTTGGTGTTGTTGTGCAGCCCGCAGGACAGGGCGCTGGCGCCATCGCCGCCCGCATGGCCGCCCCAGCCGCCGACCTCGATGTCGAAATAGACCTGCCGCCGCGCGTTCGGACGCACGATGGACAGGGCATAGACATAGGAGATGGCGTAATAGGCCGCCGGAATCCGCTCCGGCATGATTTGCGCCAGCGCGCCGAATACGCAGGTGGCGATGCGGTGGTTCACCACCATGCGGCCGGCCACGGGCGCGGGGAATTGCGCATTCACCACGCTGCCCTTGGGCAGGTTCACGCGCACCGGCCGGTAGCAGCCGGAATTGGCCGGGATGTCGGAGCCGAGCGCCGCCAGCAGCGCATAATAGACCGCCGAGCAGGTCATGGCCGGGGTATTGTTCACCGGCCCGCGCACCTGCGGGCTGGAGCCGGCGAAATCGAGCGAGATGGTGTCGCCCACCTTGGTGATCGCGATCTCAAGACGGATGGGCGTCTCGGACTGGCCGTCGTCGTCCACCGTCTCCACGAAGGAGGCGGTGCCGTCCGGCAGCGCCGCGATGGCCGCGCGCATCATGCGCTCGGAGCCGTCGAGGATGGCGGACATGGCGGCGGCGAGGTTGGCGTTGCCGTACTTCTTCGCGATCCGTGACACCGCCCGCGCGCCGATGCCCAGCGCCGCGATCTGGGCGTTGAGGTCGCCCCGCGTCTCGTCCGGCTGGCGCACGTTGTAGAGCAGCATCTCGAACACGCCGGCGTTCAGCGTGCCCTGGTCCACGAGGCGCAGCGGCGGGATGCGGATACCCTCGTGGAACACTTCAGTCGCGGCGGCATAATAGGAGCCGGCGGCGCCGCCGCCCACGTCCACATGGTGGCAGAGGGTGCCGACGATACCGACCCGCTCGCCGTCCACGAACACCGGGCGGAAGGTCTGGATGTCGGGCAGATGCTGACCGCCGGCATAGGGGTCGTTGGTCACGATCACGTCGCCGTCGTTCCAGCTGTCCAGCGGGATGTACTGCTCCAGGATGGTCTTGAGGCAGTCCGACATGGAGTTGAGATGCACCGGGATGCGCGCGGACTGGGCGATGTTGCGCCCCTGCGCATCAAACACGGCGGTGGAGAAATCGAGGATCTCGCGCACCACCGTGGAGCGGCTGGTGCGCCAGATGGTGATGCTCATTTCCTCGGCGGCAGCGACCAGGGCATTGCGGATCACTTCCAGGCGGACAGGATCGATGGGGCTCATGACGGTGGCTCCTTGCGGGCTCAGTGGGTGGCCGCGCGTTCGGCGATCAGGGCGCCGGAGGCGTGGGAGCGGATGGTCCAGCCGGCCGGCAGATAGGTGGCGGTGTAGGTTTCCTCGATGACGGCCGGGCCGGGCACGCTGGCCCCCGTCACCGCCGCGCGCGGCCACACCTTGGTGTCGACGAAGCCGCCCCGCCCATAGACGGGCCGGGTCGCGGGCGCGCCCGCCACAGCCGTGCCGGAGGGCGCCGGGGTGGGCTTGGCGAGGCGGCCGATGGCGGTGAGGCGCAGCGCCACCACCTCCACGGGCACGCTCGGCTCGTCATAGGAGAAGCGCTGCTTGTGCAGGGCATGGAAGGCGTCGGTCGCCGCCGCCACGCCCTTCGGCGACAGGTCCACCGTGGCCAGCGGCACGCGCAGGTCGAAGGCCTGGCCCGCATAGCGCAGGTCCACCGCCCATTCGAAGGCGCAGTTCTCTGGCCGCACGCCATCCTCGGCGAGCAGGCGGTTGGCCTCGGCGGCGAGGTTCTGCGCCTTCTGCGCCAGGGCCGGCGCCAGTTCGCTGAACAGGCCGATCTGGGTGGCCGACAGGTCGTGGGTGATGTCCGACCACAGGATGCCCCAGGCGGAGAGCGTGGAGGCGTGGGCCGGGAAGATCACCTTGCGCATGCCCAGTTCCTCGGCCACCTCGCAGGCATGCACGCCGCCGGCGCCGCCGAAGGAGAGCAAAGCGAAATCCTCCGGGTCCATGCCCTTCTCGAACAAAGAGAGGCGGATGGCGGTGGCGAGGCTCGAATTGGTGACGGCGATGACGCCCGCCGCCGTCGCCTCAGGCGACAGGGACAGCTTGCCAGCCACGTCTTCCGCCGCCTTCGCCGCCGCTGCGCGGTCCAGGCCCATCTTGCCGCCCATGAAGCTGGAGCCGTCGAGGCGGCCCAGCAGCAGGTTGGCGTCGGTGACGGTGAGCCGCTCGCCGCTGCGCCCGTAGCAGGCCGGTCCGGGCTCGGCGCCGGCGCTGTGCGGGCCAATGCGCAGGCGCCCGCCGTCGTCCACCCAGGCGATGGAGCCGCCGCCGGCGCCGATGGTGCGCATCTCGATCATCGGCAGGCGCACCGGCAGGCCGTCCACCTCGCCCTCATTGACCATGGAGACCGCGCCGTCATGCACCACGGAGACGTCGAAGGAGGTGCCGCCCATATCCACGGCGACGAGGTTCGGCTCGTCCAGCTCGGCGGAGAGCCGCTTGGCGGCGGCAGCGCCGCCCGAGGGGCCGGAGAGCAGCAGGCGGGCGGGTTCGCGCCCGGCCTTGGCGAGGCCCGAGACGCCGCCGTTGGACTGCACCAGATAGACCTGGGTCTGCGGCACCTCCTCCTTCAGCTTGCCGGCGAGGCGGTCCGTATAGGTCTGCACCACCGGCACCAGCAGCGCGTTCAGCACCGTGGTGGACATGCGCTCGTATTCGCGCAGCTCCGGCGAGATGTCGCTGGAGAGTGACACGGCGACGCCGGGCAGAAGCTCGCGCAGAATCTCGCCGGCGCGGCGTTCATGGGCCGGATTGGCGTAGGCGTGCAGGAAGCACACCGCCACCGACTTGACGTTCGCCTCGCGCAGCTTGCCGGCCAGGAAGGCCACCTGCCGGTCGTCCATGGGAGTGACGATGCGCCCGTCCGCGCCCATGCGCTCGGGCACGCCGAAGCACAGGCGGCGCTTTACCAGCGGCGCCTGGGGCGAGGCGGTGATGGCATAGACGTCGGTGCGGCCGTGGCGGCCGATCTGCATCACGTCCTCGAAGCCGGCGGTGGTCACCACGGCGCCCAAGGGCAGCTTGCGCTCCAGCACGGCATTGGTGGCGATGGTGGTGCCGTGCAGCAGGTATTGCACCTGATCCAGCGAGAAGCCGAAGCGTGCGCTGGCCTCGCGGATGCCGGTCAGGAGGCCGATGGACGGATCGGACGGCGTGCTCGGGGTCTTCATCTGGTGGATCTCGCCGGTGGCGGCATCCAGGATCTCGATGTCCGTGAAGGTGCCGCCGATATCGACGGCGATGCGGATGGGCGCTGCGGAGGTCATGATGGGTCTCAACGTCCGGGGATCAGAGAAGGCCTTCGGCGGCGAGGCCGTCCACGAGGCCGCGGAAGGCGGTGCGGATCAGCGCGTATTGCGCGCCGACCACGGTGATGTCGGCGCCGTGCGCCTTGCCGAAGGCGCGCTCCGGCGCGGTCCAGGCGGGCAGCACCCAGGGCTTGCCGGCGGCCTTGGCGGCCGCGCCGATGCGGGCGATGTCCTTCTGGTCGCTCTCGCTGAAGGTGTAGCGGGGATTGCCCGCCGCCATGGACAGGTCGGTGGGGCCGGCGAACAGGCCGTCCACCGTGGGCAGCGCGGCGATGGCTTCCACCTCGTTCAGCGCCTCGCGGCTCTCGATCATCGGCCAGCACTTGGTGCGGGCGTTCTGGTCGGCACTGAAGCTGTCGCCCACGGGGCCGTAGCCCATGGTGCGGCCGCCCGCATAGGAGCGCACGCCGAGCGGGGGATATTTGGTGGCGGCGGTCACCTGCTTGGCGTGCGCCAGGGTGCCGATGTGCGGGATGATGATGGCGTCGGCGCCGAAATCCAGCGCCTGTTGGATCGGTTCGGTCAGCGGGCCGAGCACCTTGGCATACACCTTGATGCCGAGCGCCCGGCAGAACGGGATGACGCGGTCGAGATCGTCGAGATTGAAGGTGCCGTGCTCGACGTCGAGCACCACCGCCGTGAAGCCGGCGTCGCGGGCGATCTCGATGTGCGGGAAGGACGGCGAGGAGAGCCAGAAGGCGAACTGGGCCATGGACGCAGTCATGTGGGAACTCCGGGCGAGGGGTGAGCTTCCCCGTTCCCGCGCGGGGGCGCGGGTCGGGCAAGGCGGTCGTGGCAAAGGGCAGACGGGGCGGCGTCAGCCGCGGGCAGAGGGGCCGTGCGGTCCGGCTGGGATCATGCGGCTCCCTTCGGTCCGGTCATTTCACGAAGGTCGGTCATTTGACGAACGTCGGTCATTTGACGAACGTCTTGGCGAGGCCGGCGGTGCGGTCCACGATCACCACCACGGCGAGGGTGAGGAACACCAGCAGCACGGAGAGCGCGGCTACCATGGGGTCGGCCTGCTGCTCCACATGGTGATACATGGCCACCGGCAGCGTGGAGATGCGCGGGCCGGTCATGAACAGCGACAGCACCACCTCGTCGAACGAGACCAGGAAGCAGAGCGCGGCGGTGGACACCATGCCCGAGCGCATCATCGGCAGCGTCACCCGGAAGAACACGGTGAGCGGCGGCGCACCGAGGGTGGAGGCGGCTTCCTCCACCGGGATCGGCAAGGTGGCGAGCGCGGTGGAGAGCACCCGCACCGCATAGGGCAAAGTGACGATGAGATGCGCGGCCACCAGCCCCTGGAAGGTGCCCAGCAGGCCGAGCGGGGCGAACACCAGCAGGATGGCGAGGCCGAGCACGATGGTGGGCAGCAGCAGCGGCGCGGTGAACAGGCTGCCCAGCGCCTCCGCGCCCGGCGGCTTCAGCCGCACCAGCGCATAGGCCGCCGGCAGGCCGATCAGCAGCGACAGCACCGTGACCACCAGCGCCAAAGCGATGCTGACCGAGAAGGCCGCCGTCATCTGCTTGTCGGCGAAGATGGCGCCGTACCACTTCACGCTCCAGCTCGACGGCGGGAAGGCCATGTAGGCATCGCCGCTGAACGAGATGGGCAGCACCACCAGGAGCGGCGCCAGCAGGAAGATGAACATCACCAGCGCGGACGCCTTCAGCGCCGGGGAGATGGGGCGTTCGTCCATGGTCCGGCCTCCGTCAGGCGATGCGGCGCAAGGCGCGGGTGTAGAGGGCGAGCGCGGCGCCGAACAGCACCAGCACGATCATCGACAGCGTCGCCGCCACCGGCCAGTTCAGCGTCACGATGGCCTGGTCGTAGATCTCGGTGGCCAGCAGGAACACGCGGCCGCCGCTCAGCAGCTTCGGCGTGACGAAGGAGGAGATGGCGAGCACGAAGCAGAGCAGGCAGCCGAGCGCCATGCCCGGCGCGGTGAGCGGCACCACCACGCGCCAGAAGGTCTTCCACGGCGTCGCGCCCAGCGTCAGCGCCGCTTCTTCGAAGCGCGGGTCGAGCCGCCCGAAGCCGGAGAGCAACGCCAGGATCATGTAGGGCATCAGGATCTCGGTGAGCCCGATCACCACGCCGGTCAGGTTGAACATCAGCCGCGGCGGGGTGATGCCCAGAAAGAGCAGCGCGTTGGCGATCAGCCCCTGGCTGGAGAGGATGGCGATCCAGCCATAGGTGCGCACCACGGCGGAGGTGAGCAGCGGCGCGATGACCAGCACCAGCAGGATGGTGCGCCACAGCCCGGTGGAGCGGTGCAGGTAGAGGGCGATGGGATAGGAGGCAACGAGCGTCAGCAGGGTGATGAACAGGCTCACCCCGACGCTGTTGGCGATGAGGTCCAGCGTGAAGCTGTCGCTCAGCACGGTTGCCCAGGTGGCGGTCGAGACCGTGTCGATGAGCGCGCCGGTGGCCTGCGTCTCCTTGAACGACATGCGCAGCAGGTTCACCACCGGCCACAGGAAGCCGACGGCGTTCACCAGCGCGATGGGCAGGAGCAGCAGCATGACCACGCCGGTCGGGCCGATGCGCCGCGCGCTGCGGGCGGGGAGGGCGATGGCGCTCATGACGCGGTGTAGACGAAGGTGTCCTGGGGCCGCCAGGACAGGGTGACCGGGGTGCCGGGCGCGTGCACGGTCTCGCCGCCGCGCGTCGCCGCCTCGGTCTTCATCAGCACGCCGCCGGCCTCCACCTCATATTCGAGGATGTCGCCGGCGAAGGTGGCGCGGGCGACCGTGCCGGAGAGCTGGTGGAGGTCGCCGCCCGCCGGCGCGGCGCCGGCGGAAAGGACGATGCGATGCGGGCGCACCATCACTTCCACCGGGCCGGTGAAGCCGGGAGCGGCGACCTTCACGCCGGCCGCCTCGGCGATCCCCCCCGAGGCGGTGCCGGCCAGGCGGTTGATGCGGCCGACGAAGCCCGCCACGAAGGCGGTCTTGGGATGCTCGTAGATCTCCAGTGGGGTGCCCACCTGCTCCAGCCGGCCGTGGTTCATCACCACCACCTTGTCGCAGATGGTCAGGGCTTCCATCTGGTCGTGGGTCACGAAGATGGCGGTGATGCCGAGCCGCTTCTGGATGTCGCGGATCTCGTTGCGCATCTCGTCGCGCAGCTTGGCGTCGAGGTTCGACAACGGCTCGTCCAGCAGCAGGATGGAGGGCCGCACCACCAAGGCGCGGGCCAGCGCCACGCGCTGCTGCTGGCCGCCGGACAGCTCGGACGGGCGGTGATGCTCCTTGCCGGTGAGGCGCACCATGGCGATGGCCTCGCGCACGCGGGCCGCGGCGTCGGCCTTGGCGACCTTGCGCATCTCCAGACCGAAGGCGACGTTCCTCGCCACGTCCATGTGCGGGAACAGGGCATAGGACTGGAACACCAGCCCCATGTCGCGGCGATAGGGCGGCACCTCGGTGATCTCGCGCCCGTTCACCACGATGTGGCCGGACGAGGAGGGCACGAGGCCGGCGATCATCCGCAGCGAGGTGGTCTTGCCGCAGCCGGACGGGCCGAGGAAGGCGACGAGCTCGCCCTTGGCCACGTCGAGATTGAAATCGTCCACGGCCACGAACGGGCCGTAGCGGCGGGTGAGGCCGCGCAGGGAGAGGAAACCCTCCCCCTGCTTCAGGCCCGCCATCTCGTCGGGTGCGGTGCGGATCATGCCCGGTCCGCCTTCAGCGGCTCGCCGGGACGACGCGGCGGCGCCACTGCTCGCCGATGGCGTCGCGCACCTTGGCGAGCGCGATCCAGTCCACCGGGATCACCTTGTCCATGAACTTCACCGCCGTGCGGTCCAGCGCGTCCTGGGAGATCGGCGCCTTGGCATTGGTGGGAGCGTAGAACATGCTCTCGGTGAAGGCCTTCTGCGCCTCCGGACCGAGGGCGTAGTTGACGAAGGTCTTGGCCGCGTCGCCGCCGGGGCCGTTGGCGATGAGGTTGATGGTGTTGATCTGGAACACCGTGCCTTCCTGCGGGATGGTGGCCTTGAGCTTGCCGCCGGAGGTCTGGTTGTTGACCTGGGCGCGGGCGTTCCAGCCGGCGCCGACCGAGGCCTGGCCGGTGACGATGGGCGCGTAGACTTCCGGCTTGGGTTCCCAGGTCTGGATGTTCGGGGCGATCTCCACCATGGCGGCGATGCCCTTGCTCACGTCCTTCAGATAGTCGGTGCCGCCGTTGGCCTTGTTGAGGATGATGACC
The DNA here is from genome assembly GCF_000473085.1 of Azorhizobium doebereinerae UFLA1-100. Lineage (GTDB taxonomy): Bacteria > Pseudomonadota > Alphaproteobacteria > Rhizobiales > Xanthobacteraceae > Azorhizobium > Azorhizobium doebereinerae. The sequence continues at coordinate 443,615 of NZ_AXBA01000001.1, read as the reverse complement.
AGCGACAGGCCTTGGATGTCGGGCATGCCGGGGATCACCACCTTGCCCTGGTAGGTCTTGTCGGCCATGGCCATCCAGGACTTCGGCGCCTCTTTCACGGCGTCGGAATTGTACAGCATGACGAGGTTGTCGAAGGTCACGGCCACGCCCGCCACGTCCGGGATGCGGGCGGTGGGATAGAGGTCCTTGACGTTCGGGGCGTTGGCCTCGTCGATCTTGGTGAACAGGCTCTCGTCGGTGCCGGCCTTGGAGACCGACACGTCCATGATGACCACGTCCGCCTGCGGCGCGGCCTTCTGGGCGCGCAGGTTGCCGAGCATGGCGGCGGAGCTGTTCACCGGGAAATAGGTGACCTTGATGTCCGGGTGGGCCTTCATGAAGGGCTCCACCACCGCCTTGGTGTAGCGCTCCTGGAACAGGCCTGAATAGGCCATGAGGGTGACGGTGCTCTCGGCCGCCGCCGCCTGGGTCAGCAGGCCGAGTGCGAGGGCGGCGGCCCCGAGCTTCACGGTATTGCGCTTCACGGCACCGAACTTCAGTTCATGCGTCATCTGGTTCCCCTCTGGAAAGGTTGGCCGGGCCGGTGGTCCGGCCTCGGTCGCGGTGACGTTGGGCGCTAAAAATCAGGGCGCGAGCTTGGCTTCCACCAGCGCGCGGGCGCCGGTGATGTCCGGCAGCTTCTCGCCGGCGGCGAGGCGGGCCAGCAGCTTGATCTCGTTCTCCTGCATCTGGATGGCGCGGGCGGCGACGGCGGGGGCGTGGGCGGGCTTGAGCACCACCACGCCGCTCTCGTCACACAGCACGGCGTCGCCCGGCTCGATGGTCTGGCCGCCGACGCTCACCGGCACGTTCATCGCGCCTTCGAGGCCGAGCAGCTTGGTGGTGATGGGCGAGGGGCCCCGGCACCACATGGGCATGTCCACCTTCACGATTTCGGAGAAATCGGTGGCCGGGCCGTCGATCACGCCCGCCTTCACGCCGGCGCTCTTCATGGCGTTGGTGATGACGCCGCCCCAGCAGGCGTGCTTGTCGTCGCCGCAGCGCTCGATCACCACCACGTCGCCGGGGCGCACATAAGCGGTGAGATAGTGCAGCAGGGTGGAATCCGCGTGCGGGATGCGCAGCGTGACGGCGGTGCCGGCGACGCGCTTGCCGGGCAGGACGGCGCGGATCTCGCGATCCACGAAGCCGGAATGCAGCACATGCCCGATGGTGGCGACCTCGCACTTCTCAAGCTCGGTCACGAGCTCCGGCGAGATCTGGTCGGGCATGGGTTTGACGATGAACATGATTGCGCTTCCGCTCAGCCGAGGACGTGGTGGTTGGCGACCGGCACGTTCGCGCGCGCCTTGTCGGTATAGGCGAAGTCGAGCTTGCCGGTGGTGATGCCGACGCCGTCCGAACACTGGGCGGTGATGTGGCCCCACGGATCGATGACCATGGAATGGCCCCAGCACCACTTCTTGCCGCCGGCATGCGAACCGGTCTGGCCGACCGCGAGGAACCAGGTCTGGGTCTCGATGGCGCGGGCGCGCGCCAGCACTTCCCAGTGGTCCTTGCCGGTCATCAGCGTGAAGGCGGCGGGCAGGACGATCACGTCCGCACCCTTATCGCGCAGCTTGCGGAACAGCTCGGGGAAGCGGATGTCGTAGCAAATGGCGCAGCCGACCGTCTTGCCGCCGAGCTCATAGGTGACCACGTCCTCGCCGCGCGAGACGGTGTCGCTCTCGCGATAGACGGTGCCGCCGGTGATCTCCACGTCGAACAGGTGGATCTTGCGGTAGCGGGCCAGTTCCTCGCCGTCGGGGCCGAACACGACGGTGGTGTTGTAGAAGGAGTTGCCGTCCCGCTCCGCCACGCTGCCGGCGTGGATCGCCACCTTCAGCTTCTTCGCCAGGCCCTTCATTAGCTGGTAGGAGGCACCGTCCGGGAAGGTCTCGGCGGCGTCCTGCGCCTGGGCCGGGGTGTCGCCCATGAAGGCGTAGTATTCCGGCAGGACCACGAGGTCGGGCTTCTCCTCCATCACGGCCTGTTCGATCAGGGCGGCGGCGGTGGCGAGATTTGCCGCCTTGTCACCCTGCGTATTCATCTGGACGAGCGATACCTTCACGTCGGGTCTCCTGCCGTTGGCTTCAGGGAGCAGACCAGACCTATTCACGCCGGACAAACGCGAAATAATTGTCCGCCGTAACAAGAAATGCTTATGACAGCGGCATGGGCGCCGGGTGCCTATTTTGTGTGCGATGCAATGCGGATCTGGTTGCGGCGCGACTTGGGCGACCCCTGGAGGGCAGCCTTCTCCTCCGCCTTGGCGACATCCGCCGCCATGCGGGCGATCAGCGCCGGCAGGGAACTGCCCGGCTCCTCGCGATAGACCGCATGCAGGTGCAACGGCGGCAGGTCGGCCTCCACGTCGAGCCGCATCAGCTCGCCCCGCTCCACCATGTCGCGGGCGACGCCGGTGGGCAGAACGGCAACGCCCATGCCGTCGCGGGCAAGGCGGGTGATGGTGGCGAGCGAATTGGAATTGAGGATGCGCACCAGGTTGAGGTTGGCATCGAGCCCGGCCGCCTCCATCAGGCGCAGCACGTTCTGGTGCGGCTGCGAGCCCTTGGAGAAGGCGAAGATGGGGTTGGCCACGATGTCCATGAGCGACAGCCGGCGGCCGTGCAGCCCAAGGTGCGGTGCAGCGAACCAGTGGCACTGATAGGTGCACAGATCGATGTTGCGGCATTCCGGCGCCAGCACCGGCCCGGCGATCAGCGCCAGATTGAGCTGCCCGTCCAGCAGCAGGCGGGACACATTGAGGCTGTTATCCACCGTCAGGTCGAGATCGACATCCGGATAGGTTGTCTTCACCGCCTCGATCAACTGCGGCAGCCAGGCATAGACGATGGAATCGATGGTGCCGATGGCGATCCGGCCGCGCAGGTGGTGGGCGTCGCTGACGCCGAGCCGCAGCTCCTCGGTCAGGCGGACGATGGTCTCCGCCTGCCCCAGGGCGCGTTCTCCCTGGGGGGTGAGGCTGACGTTGCGCAGGTCGCGCTCGAACAGCCGCACCCCGAGATCGCGCTCCAATGTGGCGATGCGGTTGGAGACGGCGGCCTGGGTGGTGCAGAGCTTCTCCGCCGCGCTGGAAAAGCTGCGCAGGCGGGCGACCCAGACGAAGGTTTCGAGAAAGCGGACGTTCATGGGCGCAAGGCACTCGGGACAGGCTCGCGGCGGCAAGCCGAGGCGGGATCATGGGCCGCGCCGCGCCCATCTGCAATGCATGCAATCTGGATACAATCCACCAGCACCGCTGCATCCAAAAAGTGCTGCATGGCCGGGGTTGCGGACTTGAGCCCTCCCGCCGTGCGTGCCATGCAAAAGGCTGGGAATCCGGAGCGGCGGCATGGAGCAGATGGGCGAACGGGCAGGCGCGATCTACCGCGCGCTACGCCGTGCCATCCTGGAGCAGGCCCTGGAGCCCGGCACCAAGCTGCCGGAGGATACCATCGGCGAGCAGTTCGGCGCCAGCCGCACCGTGGTGCGCCGGGCGCTGGAGCAACTCTCCAGCGAGGAATTGGTGGACATCCGGCCCAATCGCGGCGCGGCGGTGGCCAAGCCCACGCCGGCGGAAGCCCGCGACCTGTTCAGCGTGCGCCAGGACATCGAGCAGCTGGTGGTGCGCCGGGTGTGCGGCAAGCTCACGCCCGAGCACGTGGCACGGCTGGAAGAGCAGATCGCCAATGAGGAGCGCGCCCAGCAGGAGGGGCGGCAGGACTACATCCGCTATGCCGCCGAATTCCATGTGATCCTGGCGGAGATGACCGGCAGCCCGCTGCTCCACCGCTACATGCGCCTGCTGGTGGGGCGCAGCGCCCTGGTGCTCGGCCTCTACGGTCGGCCGCAATGGTCCAACTGCTCGGTGCACGAGCACCGCGACCTGCTGCGCGCCCTGGTGGAAGGTGATCTGGAGCGGGTGAGCGGCATGATGCACACCCACCTCGACGCGGTTCTGTCCCGCGCCCTCGTCACCGTCTCGGAGGATGGCGAGCGCGGCATCCGCGAGATCCTCGCCCCCTACGCCCAGGTGTCCGCCGAGGCCTGAGCCCAGCCGCGTCAACCGCGCCGGGAGGCGGGCGGCACGCGCACATCCGGCGGGCGGCGATCCTTCATGGCGGCCGCGTCGTCATATTCTGCGTCATTCTCGGCCAAGGGGGCTTTCAGCGGCGGGCGGGATGGGCTCGGCCGGTCGTGCAGCACCGCGTCCACATTGGCGGGATCGACGACGAGCGGGTTCTGGTCGAGCGTGCGGGGATCGCGGGTCATGGGGCCTCCTGGCAGGCATCCGTCTTGCGCCTCTGCTGGGATAACCGACCGCAGTGGCGCTTCGTTCCAGCCCTGCGCCTGGCCTCCCGCCCGGACCGCTTGATCCGCGCGGCAGGGGGCTTAATCTCGTATTATGGATTCAAAGCTCGCCGGACGGCTCGACTTCACCCTTTCCGCGCCCACCCAGCCCACCTTGCCGGCGGGGCATCACCAGCTCGGCCTGTTCGCGGAACGCGACGCGCTGCTGGTGGTGCCGGAGGGCATCGATCCGGCGCGGCCGACGCCGCTGGTGGTGCTGTTCCACGGCGGCGGCGGCAGCGCGCAGAAAATCCTGCCCATGCTGGAGGCCCATGCGCAGCAGAACGGCTTCCTGCTGCTGGTGCCGCAGTCGCTGTATCCCACCTGGGACATCGTCATCGCCGGCAACGGCCCGGACCGCGAGCGGCTGGAGCTTGCGCTGGCGGAGGTGGCCTCGCGCTTCACCATCGACCCCGGCCACATCGCCTTCGCCGGCCATTCGGACGGCGGCAGCTATGCCCTCTCGCTGGGGCTGACCAACGGGCAGTTCGTCACCCATTTGATCATTTCTTCCGCCGGCTTCATGTCGGTGCAGCATCAGGAGGGGGCGCCGCGGGTGTTCATCTCGCACGGCATCAATGACGAGCAGATCCCGATCGGGCGCAGCGGACGCGCCCATTCCGACCTGCTGAAGCGGGCGGGCTATGACGTGACCTATGTGGAATACAACGGCCCGCACGCCTACCAGCCGCCGGTGGTGGCGCTGGCGGTGAATTTCTTCCTGGAGGATCTCTACGCCCCGCAGGGCGCCTGAGCGGCACGGGCGCCGCGGCGCCCGTGCCTTGGCCGAGGATGGCGGGTCGGGCTCAGCCGACGAGGGCGGCGTCGAGCGTGATCTCGGCCTTGAGCAGCTTGGACACCGGGCAGCCGGCCTTGGCCTTGCCGGCCAGTTCCTGGAAGGCGGCGTCGTCCGTGCCGGGCACGGTGGCCCGCAGCGTGAGATGCACGGCGGTGATGGCGAAGCCGTCCGCCTGCTTCTCCAGCGTCACCTCGGCGGTGGTCTCCATGTGGCTGGCGGTCAGCCCGGCCTCGCCCAGGATGAGCGAGAGCGCCATGGTGAAGCAGCCGGCATGGGCAGCGCCGATCAGCTCTTCCGGATTGGTGCCGGGCTTGCCCTCGAAGCGGCTGGCAAAGCCATAGGGGTAGGCATTGAGCGCGCCGCTCCTGGTGGAGATGGCGCCCTTGCCGTCCTTGATGCCGCCTTCCCAAACCGCCGAGCCTTGGGTCTTCATGGAATGCTCCTGATCTGATGGTCGTGGCCGTGGGCGCAGGCCCCAGGGGCCGGCGCATGCGCGGCCGGGAGACAACGCCGGAGGCGTACATCCGGCCGCATCGCCCCGCCGCCATTCTCCGCCGCAGCCATGGGCCGGCATGCGGCCGTGCGCGATTGCGGACCGATGCGGCCAAACTTAGCACGGAGATGATGACGCTTGCGCTGGCGCAACCCATGGTCGCACGACCGGGGTAGGATTAAAGGATATTACGGCCTGTCCGACCGAGGGAGTGAGACCATGCTGCGTGCCCTGTCCCGTTCGCGCGCGGCTGCCGCCGCTTGCGCCTTGGCCCTGTCCGCTCCGGCGGCGCAGGCCTGCACCTCCTTCATCCTGCGGGCGGCGGACGAAGGGGTGGTCTATGGCCGGACCATGGAGTTCGGCCTGCCGCTGCAATCGCAGCTCGCCGTCATTCCGCGCAAGCTGGCCATGGCCGGCACCGGGCCGGACGGCACGGCGGGCGGCGGCCTCGCCTGGACCAGCAAATACGGCGCGGCAGGCGCCAATGCGCTCGGCCTGCCGGTGCTGGTGGACGGCATGAACGAGGCGGGCCTCGCCGGCGGCCTGCTCTATCTGCCGGGGCTGGCGCAGTTCCAGCAGGTCGGCCCGTCCGAGGCGCGCAATTCCATCGCCTCCTTCGAGCTGCTGACCTATGCGCTGACCAATTTCGCCAGCGTGGCGGAAGTGAAGGCGGCACTGCCGAAGATCAAGGTCAGCCAGGCGCCCCAGGCGGCGTTCAAGGGCGTGGTGCCGGTGCACATGACGCTGCACGACGCCACCGGGGCGAGCCTGGTGGTGGAATATATCGGCGGCGAGTTGCAGATGCGGGACAATCCGCTGGGCGTGCTCACCAACGCCCCGGCGTTCGACTGGCACACCGCCAATCTCGGCAATTATCTGACCCTCTCGGCCTATGATCCCAAGCCGCTCCAGATCGGCTCGCTGACCATCGCCCCGCCCAGCACGGGCAGCGGCGCGCCGGGCCTGCCGGGGCAGATGTCCTCGCCCGCCCGCTTCGTGCGCGCCTTCATGTACTCAAGGGCCGCGCCGACCCTGCCCACGAGCACGGACGCGGTGGGCAACGCGTTCCACATCCTCAATAATTTCGATATCGCGCCGGGCATCATCCGCACCTCGGCGGATGCCACGGCGGGTGGCGGGGTGGCCGGCATCGAGACCACGGAATGGAGCGCGGTGTCCGACACCAAGACCAAGCGCTATTATCTGCGCACCTACGCGGACAGCCAGTCGCGGATGATCGACCTCACCAAGGCCGACCTCGACGCCACCGCCATCCGCACCATCCCCATCGACAAGCCCGGCGCGGTGGTCGATCTGAGCCGCTGATCAGGAGCGGGGTATTTCCGCGCCGGCCGGTGATCCGGCGGGCGCGGCGTGGCGTAGAACGGACTGCCGGTCAGGGCGTGTCGCGCCGGCGGGGAGGGGCTTAAGGCCGCTCCTTGCCGGCGCGATGTCCTTCAGCGCCCGGTCCAGGCCGGCGGGCGCTTCTCGCTGAAGGCGGCGATGCCTTCCTTGAAATCGGCGCTGCCATAGACCAGCCGGATCAGGTCCTCGTCCGCCGGCGCCGGGTCGGTGGCGAGGCGCCGCAGCGCCTCATTGGTGGCCCGCAGGGTCAAGGGCGCGTGCCCCTTGAGGCGTGCGCACAGGCCGGCGAGGTGGGCTTCCAGCGCATCCGCGGCCACCACTTCCACATAGCCGGCGGGCATCGCTTCCGCCGCCGGCATCTCCGCCAGCAGCAGCATGCGCTTGACCATGCCGACGCCCAGCGTCGCCGACAGCCGGCGCAGATTGGCGGCGGAGAGGCCGTTGCCCAGCGTGCGGGCGATGGGCACGCCGAAGCGGGTGCCGGGCGTGGCGAGGCGCAGGTCGCAGGCATTGGCGATCGCGAAGCCCCCGCCCACCGCCCAGCCTTCCACCACCGCCAGCGTCGGCACCGGAATGGCTTCCAGCGCCGCCACATAGGTCTCCACATTGGCCTCGTAGGCCACCGCGTCGTCGGCGGTGAAGGCACGGAACTGCTCGATGTCGGTGCCGGCGACGAAGGCCTTGCCGCCGGCGCCGCGCAGCACCACAACGCGGATCTCCCCGGCGCGGCGGGCGATCTCGCGGGCGGCGGCGTAGAGCTCCTCATACATCCGCCAGGTCATGGCGTTGCGCGCCGCCGGGCGGTCGAACAGGATGGTGGCCACGCCGTCGGCGATGGCGAGGCGGGTGGTGCCGGCGTCGGCGGGGGCAGCGGTCATCGGGTGTCCTCAGCCGAGGCGGCGCAGTTCGCGCCGCAGGATCTTGCCCGTGGCCGTCATGGGCAGGGCATCGGTGAAGGAGACATAGCGGGGATATTCGTGCCCCGAAAGCCGCGTGCGCACATGCTGCTGGATCTCGGCGGCCAGCGCATCGGAGCCCAGGTGCCCGGGCTTCAGCACCACCCAGGCCTTGATCGCCTCGGTGCGCACCGGGTCCGGCACGCCGACCACGCCCACCATGGCCACGGCGGGATGGCGCAGGATGCAGTCCTCGATCTCGCCGGGCCCGATGCGGTAGCCGGCCGAGGTGATGACGTCGTCCGACCGGCTCACATACCAGAGGTAGCCGTCCGCATCCTGCACGCCCAGGTCGCCGGTGAGCAGGAAGTCACCGACGAACTTGTCGGCGGTGGCGTCCGCATTGTTCCAATATTCCAGCATCATCACCGGGTCGGGCCGGCGCACGGCGATATGGCCCTCGGTGCCGGAGGGCACCTCCTGCCCGTCCTCGTCCACGATGCGCACGTCATGGCCGGGGATCGCCTTGCCCATGGAGCCGGGGCGGATGGGGAAGAAATTGGAATTGGACCCCACCACCAAATTGCATTCGGTCTGGCCGTAGATCTCGCGCGCCTCGACGCCGAGCCGCTCCTGGACGAAGGCGCCCAGTTCCGCGCCCAGCGTCTCGCCGCCGGTGAGCAGCGAGCGCAGCTGGAGGCCGGGATGGCGCACGTCGGCCTGGCGCAGCAGCTTCAGCGCGGTGGGCGGCAGGAAGACGTTGCGCACCCTGTGGTGCGCCATCAGCGCCATGGCGGCGTCGGGATCGAACTTCTTCGCCCGGTGTGCCAGCACGGGCACGCCGAGATAGAGGGTGGGGAACAGCACGTCGAACAGGCCGCCGATCCAGGCCCAGTCGGCCGGGGTCCAGTGCAGGTCGCCCGGCTGCGGCATGCCCTGGTGGACGAACTGTACGCAGGGCAGGTGGCCGAGCAGCACGCGGTGGCCGTGCAGCGCGCCCTTGGGATGGCCGGTGGTGCCGGAGGTGAAGATGATGATGCCGGGATCGTCCGGTCCCGTGTCCACCGGCGTGAAGGCGTCGGAGGCCCGCGCCATGGCGGCGTCGAAGGAGATGGCGCGTGGGTCGCCCTGGTCGGGGCCGATGACGAAGACATGGGTCAGGTCCGGCACCTCGGCGCGCACCCGGTCGAGCTTCTCCAGCCCGGCGAGGTCGGTGACCAGCGCCCGGGCGCCGGAATTGGCGAGGCGGTAGGAGCGGGCCTCGTCGCCGAACAGCGTGAACAGCGGCACCGAGACGAAGCCGGCCTTGAAGGCGGCGAGATGGGCGATGGCGGTTTCCGGCGCCTGCGGCAGGAACACCGCCACCCGGTCGCCACGCTCCAGCCCGCAGGCCACCAGCACATTGGCGAAGCGGTTGGTCAGGGCCTTCAGGTGGTCGAAGGAATAAGTGGCGACGCCGCCGGCCTCCTCCACGAACACCAGGGCCGGCTTGCCGGAGCCGTCCGCATGGGCGTCGACGCAGGCGACCCCCATGTTGAAGCGCTCGGGGATGGTCCAGCGGAAGGCGCGGACGAGGTCGTCATAGCGCGCGGCCTCAGGCAGCATAGGCGTTGTCCTCCGGCGCCGTCTGGCGGGCGCTCATCGTTCGGTCCGCGCGCTGCTTTGGCAAGCAGCGTCATCCGGCCCGTCCGCCGCCGGACGTTGATCGCCCGCGCGGCTAAAAATCAGAAACGATCGAACGTTTTTTTAATGCGGAGGTCAAGCCGACGCCGCGTTGCCGCGCCCGTCAATAATCGCCGTGGTTGCGTCGCCGTGCGCGGATCCTGGCCGGCTCCGGACCTAGGCCCGCGCCGGCCTTCGCCTCAGGCCACCAGCCCGAGGGCGCTGGCGGCCTGGGCGCGGATGGCGGAGATGTTGGCGCGATAGCCCTCGATGCCGCCCTTGAACACCGCCGAGCCGGCCACCAGAACGTCGGCGCCGGCCTTCACGCACAGTTCGCCGGTGGCCGGGTTCACGCCGCCGTCCACTTCCAGGCGGATGCCGCGCCCGCGGATCATGTCGCGGATGCGCTCGATCTTCGGCAGCACGTCCGGGATGAAGGCCTGCCCGCCGAAGCCGGGGTTGACCGTCATCACGCAGACCAGGTCGAGCTTGTCGAGCACGTAGGAGAGGACGCTCTCCGGCGTCGCCGGATTGAGCGCGACGCCCGCCTTCTTGCCGAGGCCGCGGATCACCTGGAGGCAGCGGTCGAGATGCTGGGTGGCTTCCGCCTGCACGGTGATGATGTCCGCGCCCGCCGCCGCGAAGGCTTCGAGATAGGGCTCCACCGGCGAGATCATCAGGTGCACGTCGAACGGCTTGTCGGTGTATTTGCGCAGCGACTTGATGATGTCCGGGCCGAACGTGATGTTGGGCACGAAGTGCCCGTCCATCACGTCGAGATGGATGTAGTCGGCGCCCGCCGCCGCCACGTCGCGCACTTCCTCGCCCAGGCGGGAGAAGTCCGAGGCGAGGATCGAAGGGGCGATGAGGGGACCGTTCATCGTAAGGCTCCATTCAAGACGGGTTGGACATGGGGGTCCGCCCCGCCCGGCGGACGTCGGATCAGTAGTAGCCGGCGATGTGCGCCACTTCCTCGCGCGAGCCGAACACCAGCGGGATGCGCTGGTGGATGTGCTTGGGCTCGATGTCGAGGATGCGCGTGGTGCCGTCGGTGGCCGCCCCGCCCGCCTGCTCGGTGACGAAGGCGACCGGGTTGGCCTCGTAGATCAGGCGCAGGCGGCCGTCCGCATAGCCCTTCCGGCTGTCGCCGGGATAGAGATAGACGCCGCCGCGGGTGAAGATGCGGAAGGCGTCGGCCACCAGCGAACCGACCCAGCGCATGTTGAAGTCTTTAGCCCGCGGGCCGTCCTTGCCGGCGAGGCAGTCGTCGATATAGGCCTGCGTGGGCTTGGCCCAGTGGCGCACGTTCGACTGGTTGATGCCGTATTCCTTGGTGGCGGCGGGGATCTCCACCCGCGCGCGGGCCAGGATGAAGGTGGAGGTGTCGTGGTCGAACACGAACACCTGCGTGCCCTCGCCCAGCGAGGACACCAGCACGGTGGCCGGGCCGTAGATCAGGAAGCCGGCGGCCACCTGGGCGGAGCCCTTCTGCAGCAGCGCGGCGGCCGGGTCTGGATGCTGCTCCAAATCGTAGGGCAGGATCGAGAAGATGGTGCCGATGGAGACGTTGGTGTCGATGTTGGAGGAGCCGTCCAGCGGGTCCACCGCCACCACCACCCGGCCGTGCGGGTCGAGCGGGATCGGCGTCTCGCTCTCCTCGGAGGCCATGAAGGCCACCGGCGCGCGCCCGAGCGCGTCCACCAGCTCTTCCTCGGCGATCACGTCCAGTTCCTTCTGGGCATCGCCGCCGGCATTGGCTTCCTCGCCGCGCACCTTGCCGAAATCCTCGGCCAGCGGGCCACGGGCCACCAGTTCCGCGATGGCGACCCCGGCTTCCGCCAGCCGTTCCACCGTCGCCGCCACGGCGCACCGCAGCGGGTCGGCACCGGCCCAGTCGTCAAGGAAGGCCTGAAGGGTCACCTCGGTCACCGCGTCTCTCCTCATTACCCATACGGACGGCGTTCTTATGGCCCAAGCGGCGCCGTCCGTCACGCCCGGCGCGGCATAAAGTGGTGTCCGGGCGCCGCCGGGGCAAGCCGGACGGATGCCGGGCGGGGCCTTCAGCGGGTGCGGACGATGTCCACCCCCACGTCGCCGAACACGCCGGTGATGGGCGCGCCGGGCTTGTGGACGGCGATGCGCACCTGGTCCACGGCGGGGAAATGGTCCAGCAGGCGGGTGGCGATGCGTTCCGCCACCGTCTCGATCAGATTGACCGGATCGTCCTCCACCACGGCTTTGATGTGCTCATAGACCTCCTGGTAAGAGACGGTGAGGGCGGCATTGTCCGCCCAGGCCGCGGGGCGGGTATCGAGCCACCAGTCCGCATCCACCACGAAGCGCTGGCCCAGGGTCCGCTCCTCCGCATGCACGCCGTGGCGGGCGAAGAACGGTACGGCGCGCAGGAACAGCCGGTCGGTGTGCGGGCGGCGCGGCGCGGCCTCGGCCTCGGCGGCCTCCTGCGGCGTGGGGTGGGGCGTTTCGGGATCGACGGAGGACATGGACGGTCTCGGGAGGGCGGTCTCGGGGAACGGGCGAGGGGCGGGGGAACGGCGCGGGATCAGCCGCGCAGCCGCACCTCGACGGCGACGGGCGGGGGCAGATGCGGCACGCGGGGCGGGCAGCCCTCGCGGATGAGTTCGGGCAGGAAGGCGGCGGGGTTGATGCCGCGGGCGCGGTGCAGCCCGGCATAGCTCAGGGTGGGGCCGGGCTGGACGGTGGTGACGGCCGCGCCCTCGGGCCGCAGCATCACGTCGATGTCGAAGATGCCGGACAGGCCGGGAACCGCCTTCACCACGGCGGCCGCCAGGGCCTGGAGCGTGCCCTCCGCGTCCGGCCGGGCACCGACGGTGAAGCCGAGCAGCCGGCCGTCGTCGGAGAGGTGGCGGATGTTGACCGCGAGCAGCGTGACGCCGTCCGGCCGCGCCAGCACCGACAGGCTGGCCGGCGTGCCGCCGGCGCCGGGGGTGGCGCGCGGAATGCGCCCGCCCGCCAGGGCCTGGGCCAGCCGCTCGGGCGTGGTGGCGACGGCGAGCGCTTCGGCGCTGCCGCCGATCACGTGCGCGGCGGCGGCCCGCAGGCCGTCCAGCAGCGCCGGCAGGCGGGCGGGGTCCTGCGAGACCGGCCACACCAGATGGGCCTCCCGCGCCAGGTCGCGCCAGATCGTCCAGGGATCGGCCCCCTCCGCCACCGGGGTGGAAAGCCCGACGGGCGTGGCCAGCCGGTCATCGAAGGCGAGCACCACGGTGACACCGGGCACCGCCTCCAGGTCGGCGGCCAGCGCGTCGCGCAGCAGCAGTGCCTCGGCCACGGCATCGGCCGGCAGGGGCTGTCCCCGCAAGCCGCCCGAAGTGAGGAACTCGCACAGGAAAACGCGCATCGATCCCCTTCCGGTGCATCCGGGCCCGCAGGCGCCACGCCCACTATAGCGCGACGGGGCGGGGGGGGCGTCGAGACGCCGGACCGTGCCGCCCGGGTGCCTAGAGCGAGATCCGATCAGAGTGAATCAATCTGCTCGGGAAATCGGCCTCTAACACTTTGATAGAGAACGTTTTACCGTTCAAATGGCGATGCCATTTGAACGGAACGTGCCTAGACCGCCATGTCCACCGTCTCCAGCCCCAGCCAGCCGCGCACCTCGGCGAGGCGGCGGCCGAGCTGGTCCTCGGCGGCCGCCGCCGTGGGGCCGCTCGCGTGCACCGTGCAGATCGGCGCGCCGGCCTTGATGGCGGTGCCCGGCGCCGGGCGGTCGGTGGCGGTCGCCGGCCACTGGCCGTCGGGAATCACCACGGCGTCGGCGGCATAGAGCACGGCGCAGGCGCGATGCTCCTTCGGCGCCGGCAGGGTGTCGGGCATGCGCCCGCCACAGGCGGCGAGGTGCAGGGCGAGCAGCGGCGGCAGCGGCTCGCAGTCGAAGATGTCCAGCATGGCGCTGAGGCGCGGCGTCACCTCCACCAGCCACCAGCCGTCGGCGCCGACCACCAGGTCCACGGAGACGAGGCCCACCAGCCCGCAGGCGGTGGCGATGTCGCGGCCGGCGGCGGTGATGGCGGCGGCGTGGCGGGTGGGCAGGGCCACCGGCCCGACCATGCCGCCATAGCGGTAGGGATGGGCGGCGTCGGGCGCGTGCCACTGCCGGCAGGCGCCCACCACCACGGCCTGCCGGCCGTTGGCCAGCAGCAGCAGGGAATAGATCTCGCCGGTCACCTCCTGCTGGAGGTAGAAGCCGGGCGGCGGCGGGGCGAGGTCGCCGGCGGCGCGGCGGCGGATGTGGCCGCCGCCCGAGCCGCCGATCTTCTTCTCCAGCACCGGGCGGGCGGCGAAGCCGGCGTCGGGCGCATTGAGCGTCGCCTCGGGAAACGGCACCTGGAGCGTGCCGCACAGGGCGGCCAGCGCCAGCGGGTCCTTCAGCACCTGCATCGTGGCGGTGCCATTGCCCAGGATGGGGTTGCGCGCGGCGATGCGCGCCATCAGCGCCGGATCGTCCTCCAGCCCGCCGCCCAGCACCACCGGCAGGCCGGCGGGGGCGAGATTGGTGAGGGCCGCGATCAGGTCGTCGCCGTCGAAGGCGTGGCCGTTGGCCCGGTGCACGCGCACGCAGCGCGCCGCCTTGGCGCAGGTGTCCAGATTGGCGAACAGGTCGAGGGACAGAGGCGACAGCCCGGCCCGCGCCGCGCTGGCGACGAACGGACGGGCACACAAGGCGATAATGGCGAGATCCATGAAATGTCGGTCCATCAATGCCCGGAGCGCCGCAGCACGGCCCTCCGGGGCTGAGGAACAAGAACGGCCGACTTCCGGCCGATGCGATCACGCGGACAGGCGGACCCCCTGGCGATCCGATCCCGTGCGCCCGCGACGGGCGGGCGAGGCGCTACGGCCGGCCAGGGCCAAGGACGGGCACAGGAGGCCCAAGGGAAGGAGGCCCATTGCATGGCATGCCGAGGCGGAACGGCAGGGCCGGGCCTCGCATGCCATGCGCGCACCTCCGTGACGGGAAGCGGATCGACGGGGTGCACACGGCAGGATGCCCTGTCCTGTGTCCGGTCCCCATACGCGGCAGAGCGCCATAATGGCGAAAGCAGCATACCGGAGGTGGCGGCCCGGCAAAAGAACCCTCCCGTGCGGCGCAGCAAAGCGGGTGCGCCGCACGCGGATGGCGCGCCCGCCGGCGCGGTCCTCAGGCGCCCAGCGCGCTTTTCAGCCGGGCGGCGTGGGCGGCGAGCACGTCGCCATTCTCCATCTCGCTGGCCGGCGGCTTCATGGCGACGCCGGCGTGGCGGGGGATGACGTGGACGTGCAGGTGGAACACCACCTGGCCGCCGGCCTCCTCGTTGAACTGCTGCACGGTGATGCCGTCGGCCTCGAACGCGGTCTTGGCCGCCTGCGCCACTTTCTGCGCCACCTTGGCCACATGGGCGAGGTCGTCGGGAGCGATGTCGAGGATGTTGCGCGCCGGCGCCTTGGGGATCACCAGCGCGTGGCCGGGGGCGCGGGGCATGATGTCGAGGAACACCAAGGCGCGGTCGTCCTCATAGACCTTATGCGCCGGCAACTCGCCACGCAGGATCTTGGCGAACACGTTGGTGGTGTCGTAGGCGGGCGTCGCGCTCATGGTCGTCTCCTCTTTGCGCAGAGCGCATCGCAGGCAGGAGGGCGGCGGTCAAGATGCCGGTCTGCCGCGCCCCGGCCGGTGTTCCGCGTTCCGCGCTCGGGCCCGTGGCTCTGCTGTCCCTGGCCCTGCTGTCCCGGGCTATTCCTGGCGCTGGCCCCGGCCTTGCTGCTGGCGCTGGCCCTGCTGCTGGCCCTGGCCCGGGCGGGCGGCCTGGAAGAAGTCGCGGGCGACAGCCGTGTTCCGGGCGATGGAGCCGGTGGAGAGCATGGGGGCCACCGCCTGGGAATCGAGGCCGGCGGCGAGGCGCACGTAATCGTCCGTGGGGCAGAGGTTGCGGCCGCAGTCGAAGCCGACCCAGCCGATGCCGGGCACATGGGCCTCGGCCCATTCGCGGAATGCCGCCGGCGCCTCCAGCGCCGCATAGCCGGACACCTGCCGGGCGGGGACGCGCAGGGCGCGGGCGGCGCTGACGAAGACGTGGGCGAGCTCGGCGGAGGTGCCCTTGCCGGCGGCCAGCGCCTTCGCGGCCGGGGCGGCTGCGGCGTCGGGCGCCGCCGGCACTTCCGCGACGCCCTTGTGGATCGCCACCATCAACGCGTGCAGCCGGCCCAGAGGTTCGCTCACGTCCTTGGCGATCCGCGCCGCCAAGGCGGCGATGGCGGCGTCCGGCTCGGCCAGGCTCGTCTGCCGCAGGAACAGCGAGGGCGGGAAGCGCTCGGCCCCTCCCGCCACCACGCCGGTGGTGTCCTGGGTGTCCACGTCGCCTTCCGCGATCACCGTGATGGCGTCGATGGCGCCTTCCACCGAGAAGGTGTGGACGATGTTGCCGAAGGCGTCCTCCTCGGCCATCAGCCGGCAGTCGGGCGTTACGTCGAGCGCCCAGCGCAGCACGTGCTGGCCCACATGGCTGCGCGGCGTCAGCCGGAGCGTCGCGATGGCGTGCCGGGCGACCGGCTCGAACCGATGCGTGATCTCATGCCGCACGCGAACCCGCATCCCCGTCCCCCTGACCCTGGCCCGCCGCTGCCACCGCGCCGGCGGCCGAACACTAGAACATCCCGAGCCCATGCCGGTTGCAAGCCGGCCGGCCCCGCCTCACGTCAGGTACTGCTCGGTGATCTCGTTGCCCAGCTTGTAGTTGTTGAGAATGAAATCGCTGATGAATTCGTGCAGCCCGGCCTGGAAGATGTCCTCGATGGAATGGTTGGACAGCTTGGCCAGGGTCGAGCGGGCGAGGCGCTGCGCGGGCCCCTGCCGGCCGTAGGCGCCGCCGATGTCGTCCAGGCTGCGCGACACGTTGTCGTAGCAGGCGGCGAGCGAGCGCGGCATCTGCCGGTTCAGGATCAGCAGGTCGGCCACCAGCCACGGTTTCACGCTGTCGCGATAGACCCAGTGGAAGGCGGTGAGCGCGGACACCGAGCGCAGGATGGAGGCCCACTGGAAATAGTCCAGCGGCCCGCCCACGTGCTCCTTCTCCGGCAGCAGCACGTGATATTTCACGTCGAGGATGCGCGCGGTGTTGTCGGCCCGTTCCACATGGGCGCCGACGCGGGAGAACCAGTAGGCGTCGTTGCGCAGCATGGTGCGGAAGGTGGCGCCGTCGAAGCGCAGCGAGGTCTCCTTCACGAAGGCGAGGAAGCGCGCCAGTTCCTCGCGGGTCATCACCTTGTCCGGGAAGGCGCGCAGCTCGATCCAGGCGGAATTGATCACGTCCCACATCTCGGAGGTGAGCGCGGTCCGCACCGAGCGGGCATTGGTGCGCGCCACTTCGAAGCAGTTGCGGATGGAGGAAGAATTCTCCGGATCGAAGGCCAGGAAGGAGACCACATTTTCCTCGGTGGCGTTCTCCACCGGGCCGTGGCGGGCGACGAAGCCTTCCACGCAGCCGGCGGTGAGCACCGCCGAACTCCACTCATTGGTGGAGCCGCCGTAGGTGACCGGCGTGTAGGCGAGGCGCTGCGCCACGTCGAGGATGCGCGCGAGGCAGTCGGCGCGTTCCACGTAGCGGCTCAGCCAGTAGAGATTGTCGGCAGTACGGGAGAGCATGAGCAGCCCATCTCACAGGAACGAAGCGAGCGGCGCCGGGGCGGTGCCGCGACTGTCAAACCGCAGCGTCGGCCCGATGCGCCGCGGGCGCAAGCGGGCCGGCGCCGTCTAGGCGTCGAGAACCCAGGTGTCCTTGGTGCCGCCGCCCTGGCTGGAGTTCACCACCAGGGAGCCCTCCTTCATGGCGACGCGGGTGAGGCCGCCGGGCACGATCCGCACCTTGTCCGAACCGGAGAGGACGAACGGCCGCAGGTCCACGTGGCGGGGCGCGACGCCCTCGTCCACCAGGGTGGGGCAGGTGGACAGGGCCAGCGTCGGCTGGGCGATGAAATTGGCCGGATCGTGCTTGAGCTTGGCGCGGAAGGCCTCGATCTGCGCCTTGTCGGACTTCGGACCCACCAGCATGCCGTAGCCGCCGGAGCCGTGGACTTCCTTGACCACCAGCTCTTCCAGATGCTCCAGCACGTATTTCAGGTGGTCCGGCTCGCGGCAGCGCCAGGTGGGCACGTTGGCCAGCAGCGGTTCCTCGCCGAGGTAGAATTTGATGATCTCGGGCATGTAGCTGTAGACGGCCTTGTCGTCCGCGACCCCGGTGCCCACCGCATTGGTCAGCGTGACGTTGCCGGCCTTGTAGGCGCTCATCAGCCCCGGCACGCCGAGCACGCTGTCGGGGCGGAAGGCGAGGGGATCGAGGAAGTCGTCGTCGAGGCGGCGGTAGATCACGTCCACGCGCTTCGGCCCCTCGGTCGTGCGCATGTAGACGATATTGTCCTTCACGAAGAGGTCGCGCCCCTCCACCAGGTCCACGCCCAGCTTGTCGGCGAGGAAGGAGTGTTCGTAATAGGCCGAATTGTAGATGCCGGGGGTGAGGATGGCGACGTTCGGCTCATGCGCGCCATTGGGCGAGAGCGAGCGCAGCGTCGCCAGCAGGTCGTCGGCGTAATTCTCCACCGGGGCCACCCGGTGCAGCGAGAACAACTCGGGGAACAGCCGCAGCATGATCTCCCGGTTCTCCAGCATGTAGGACACGCCGGACGGGGTGCGGGCATTGTCCTCCAGCACGTAGAAGGTGTCGGGGTCGGTGCGCACGATGTCGATGCCGGCGATGTGCACGTAGAGATCGTGCGGCACCGCCTGGCCGTTCATCTCCGGCCGGAAGGCGGGGTTCTGGTAGACCAGTTCCTCCGGCACGATGCCGGCGCGCAGCACCTCGCGCTTGGAATAGACGTCCTTGATATAGAGGTTCAGCGCCTTGACGCGCTGCTCCAGCCCCTTGGCGAGGCGCGTCCATTCGTCCTTGGTGATGATCCGCGGAACGATATCGAACGGGATCAGCCGTTCCTGCGCGTTCTGCTCGCCATAGACGGCAAAGGTGATGCCGATGCGGCGGAAGATGAATTCCGCCTCCTTGCGCCGATGGTCCAGCACGTCGTGCGGAACATTGGTCAACCAACGGTTCAGCGTTTCATAGGCTTTACGGACGCTGCCGTCGTCACTGGACATCTCGTCGAACGCACGCGCCATCGGGACTGCCACTCCGGTTCGTTTCAGCCTATGTACAAACATCGTGCCAAGGAAGGGCTAACGCGGTGTCGCGTTCCTTATCCCAACGCAATGATGAATGGTTTGAACAAAACATGGGCAATGCCAGACGGTATGGCGCTGCCACGGGCAGGAGAGTGGACCATGACAGAGGCACTCGGCACGCGATCGATCACCTCGGCCTTGCTGGTGATCGGCGACGAGATCCTGTCGGGACGGACGAAGGACAAGAACATCGGCCACATCGCCGAGCGGCTCACCGAGGTCGGTGCCGACCTGCGCGAAGTCCGGGTGGTGTCCGACGTGGAAGAGGACATCGTGGATGCTCTCAACGCGCTGCGCCACCGATACACCTACGTGTTCACCACGGGCGGCATCGGGCCGACCCATGATGACATCACCGCTGACGCGGTTGCAAAGGCAT
Source organism: Azorhizobium doebereinerae UFLA1-100 (assembly GCF_000473085.1). Taxonomy (GTDB): domain Bacteria; phylum Pseudomonadota; class Alphaproteobacteria; order Rhizobiales; family Xanthobacteraceae; genus Azorhizobium; species Azorhizobium doebereinerae. Next base: position 424,382 of record NZ_AXBA01000001.1, on the reverse strand, counting down.
TCGGCGTATCCATCGATGTGGATCCCCGCGCCCGCGCCATGCTGCTGGAATTCATCGCCGAGAAGGACATGAACGAGGCCCGGCTGCGCATGGCCCGCATCCCGGCCGGGGCCGACCTCATCGTCAATCCCGTCTCCAAGGCGCCGGGCTTCCGGATCGGCAACGTCATCGTCATGGCCGGCGTGCCGCGCATCATGCAGGCGATGCTGGAGGCGGTGCTCCCCACGCTGGACACCGGGCCGAAGATGCTGTCGGAGACCGTGCTCGCCAATGCGCGCGAGGGCGACATCGCCGCCCCGCTGCGGGCCATCGCCGAGCGGTTCCCCGGCGTGTCCATCGGCTCCTATCCTTTCCTGTCCGACACCGGCCCCAACACCAACCTCGTGGTGCGCTCGCGCGATCCCGCCTTGCTGCTGGAGGCGCGCGACGCGGTGGCGGCCATGGTCGCGGGCTTCCAGCGGGCCGGGTGAGGTTCTCCCAGACGACAGGCATGCGCGGAAGGCATGGGCCTGCCCGCCCGCATGCGTTTTGGCGTGCTGCGGTGCAGGGCGATCGTGCTACGCCTTGAGACGAAGCAGGAGCACAGGCGTATGGCGGAACTGAAATTCGGTGTCGGTCAGCCCCACAAGCGCGTGGAGGACGCCGCCCTGCTGACGGGCGGCGGCCGCTATGTGGGCGATGCGGCGGCGGCCAGCGATGCCTATGCCGGCTTCGTCGTGCGCTCGCCTTATGCCCATGCCCGCTTCAGCTTCGGCAATCTCGACGCGGTGCAGGCCATGCCCGGCGTGCGGCTGGTGCTGACCGCCGACGACCTCGACGGGTTCGGCGTCATGCCGCTGGCCGCCGTCATCACCGTGGTGGGCGAGGATCGCCTCGCGGTGCCGCCCCATCCCATGCTGGCGCCGGGCACCGCGCGCCATGTGGGCGACCCCGTCGCCTATGTGGTCGCCGACACGCTGGACCAGGCGCGCGACGCCGCCGAGGCGCTGGAGATCGACTGGGAGGCGCTGCCGGCGGTGGCCAACCTCGGCGCCGCGGCGGCCGAGGGCGCGCCCCTGGTGTGGGACGAGCGCCCCGGCAACATCGCCTTCACATCCGAGTTCGGCGACGATGACGCCACCAAGGCGGCGTTCGCCTCCGCCCGCCACGTGGTGCGCCTCACCCTCGTCAACAACCGCATCGTCACCAATTACATGGAGACGCGCGGCGTGCTGGCGGAGGTGGAGGAGGGCGGCCGCATCCGCCTGACGCTGGGCAGCCAGGGCAGCCATCTGCTGCGCAACGCCATCGCCGACAAGGTGCTGAAGTGGGACCGCGAGGAGTTGCGCGTGGTCACGCCCGACGTGGGCGGCGGCTTCGGCACCAAGATGTTCCCGTTCTGCGAATATCCGCTGACCGCGCTGGCCGCCCGCCGGCTCGGCCATGCGGTGGCCTGGATCGGCGACCGCAGCGAGCATTTCCAGGGCGACAGCCAGGGCCGCGACAACATCACCGAGGTGGCGCTGGCGCTGGACGCGGACGGGCGCTTCCTCGGCCTTGAGGTGGACACGCTCGCCAACATGGGCGCCTACCTCTCCTATTACGGCCCCTATGTGCCGTGGGGCGGCGCCTCCATGCTGCCGGGCGTCTACAAGATCGGCGCCTTCCACGCGCGGGTGCGCGGCGTCTATTCCCATTCCGCGCCGGTGGATGCCTATCGCGGCGCCGGCCGGCCGGAGGCGGCCTATGTGATCGAGCGCGCGGTCGATGCCGCCGCGCGCCAGACCGGCATCGCGCCGGAGGACCTGCGCCGGCGCAACTTCATCACGCCGCAGGAGATGCCGTTCCGCACCCGGACCGGCCGGCTCTATGACAGCGGCGAGTTCGACGGCCACATGACGCGGGCGCTGGCGGTGGCGGACCAGGCCGGCTTCCCGGCGCGCGCCGCCAGGGCGGGGGCGGCCGGCAAGCTGCGCGGCTTCGGCTTCGCCTGCTATATCGAGGCCTGCGGCGGCGGCGGGGCGGAGCCGGCCTTCCTCACCCTGGGCACCGACGGGCGTGTCACGGTGAAGATCGGCAGCCAGTCGAGCGGGCAGGGGCACCAGACCGCCTATGCCCAGCTGGTCGCCGCCGAGCTGCAACTGCCGCTCGACCAGGTGCGGGTGCTCCAGGGCGATACCGACGACCTGCCCAGCGGCTCGGGCACCGGCGGCTCGCGCTCCATCCCCATCGGCGGGGCGGCGGTGGCGGGGGCCGCGCGCAAGATGGGCGAGGCGCTGAAGCGGCTCGGCGCCGACGCGCTGGAGACCGACCCGGCGGATCTGGAATTCAGCGATGGCGCTTTGGTGGTGGCGGGCACCGACCGCAAGCTGACCCTGGCCGAGCTGGCCAGCCTGCCGGCGGCGACGCCCGAGCACCTGAATGCCACCGACGCCTTCGCGGCACCCGAGGCGACCTATCCGAACGGCACCCACGCCTGCGAGGTGGAGATCGACCCGGACACCGGGGCGGTGGAGATCGTGCGCTACGTGGTGGTGGACGATTTCGGCATGACGCTGAACCCGCTGCTGCTGGCCGGGCAGGTGCACGGCGGCATCGCGCAAGGGGTGGGCCAGGCGCTGCTGGAGCGCACCGTCTATGACGCGGAGGGCCAGCTCCTGACCGCCAGCTTCATGGACTATGCCCTGCCGCGCGCCGCCGACCTGCCGGACATCCATTTCGAGACCCGCAACGTGCCCTGCCGCACCAATCCGCTGGGCGTGAAGGGGGCCGGCGAGGCCGGGGCCATCGGCTCCTGCCCGGCGGTGATGAATGCGGTGGTGGACGCGCTGTGGCGGGGCTGCGGCATCGGCCATATGGACATGCCGGCCACCCCGCTGGCGGTGTTCGAGGCCATCGCCGCGGTGCGCCGTTCCGCCTGAGGCTTTCCGGGCCGGGCGCGGCCGATGCCGCGCCCGGTTTCCTTGAGGAAACCCTGCGTCAGGCGGGAATCTGTTCTTGGAACTACAATCCGTGGTTGGCCGTGCTGCCTTCCGCCATCACGCTTGCGCGAGGCGCAAGACGTGACCATGGCCGCTGTCATCTTCCCACCTTAGAACGAGACTGGTTCCAACCGACTCGCAGGAGTTGTCGATGCGCTTTGCCTTGCTTGCCGCCGTCCTCGTCCCCCTCGCCGCGACCGCCGTCGTGGCCCAGACCAATGTCATCAAGGACCGCCAGGCGATCATGAAGGACATCGGCGACCAGACGAAGGTGGCAGGCGCCATGGTCAAGGGCGAGGCGCCCTACGACGCCGCCAAGGCCGCGGCGATCTTCAAGACCTATACGGACGGGGCCGCCAAGTTCGGCGCGCTGTTCACCGAGGGCTCCAACGTCGGGGAGACCAAGGCCGCCCCGGCGATCTGGAGCGACCGCGCCGGTTTCGACGCCGCGCTCGCCAAGTTCAAGGCCGACGTCGCCGCCAATGTGGACAAGGTCGGCACCGAGGCCGGCTTCAAGGCCGCCATGGCCGCGGTGGGCGAGGATTGCGCCGCCTGCCATCGCGCCTACAAGCTGCGCTGAGGCCGGCTTCCTCCTCGCGTTTCACGGGCCGGCCGGAGGGATCCCCTCCGGCCGGCTTTTTCATGCCCGCTCAGAGCCTTGTGGCGATCACCCAGGCGATGGCCGCCGCCGCCAGGAACAGCCCGGCCGCCAGCGCGGCGCTGGCCATGCGCGGGGCGGGCAGGCCGGCAGGCAGGCGCTTCATGCCGGTGACCATGGGGCGCACTAGGTCGTGCCGCTTGACCGCCGCATAGGCCAGCACCGCCAGCACGTGCAGCCCCACCAGCGCCAGGATCAGGTTGAAGTTGAACACGTGCCAGCCGCTGATGCGGTCGCTCCAGGCCGAGCCGACGAACTTCGCCAGCGGCCCCTCGGCCATCACCTCGTCGTTCGAGAACAGGCCGCTGCCGGCCTGGAACAGCAGCAGCGCCAGCATCACCAGCACCATCCAGCCGCCGGCGGCATTGTGGCCGATCTCGGTGTCGGGCCCGCGCCGGGTGAAATGCGCCAGGTGCCGCAGCGCCTCCAGCGGGCTCGCCAGGAAGCGGGCGAAGCGCGCCGTGTCGCTGCCGAGGAAGCCCCAGGCGAGACGGAACAGCAGCAGCGCGAGGATGGCGTAGCCCACCCGGAAGTGCCAGTCGATCAGGCCCAGCTCGGCGGTGGCATAGGCGCCCGCCACCAGGAGCACGAGGCTCCAGTGGAACAGGCGCGTGGGCGCGTCCCAGACCTTCACCCACCGCGACGGCGTGCCCGACATGCGCAGAATCCCTTGTGTTGATGGCTTTCGCACTTTGCGCAGCGGATCGGGCAAGCCAACCGACAATCCCGTGAAAAGCCGCGGCCCTGCACAGGTCTCGCCGCGCCCGGCTTGCGCGGGTGCGTGCGCTCGTCTAGAGCACGACTGCGCCCCCGCTCCGGAGGAACGGCCATGAAAATTACAGTATTTCATGACGTTAAGGCAGGTTTGCGGGCGGTGCCCGGAAACCGCGCGCGGGCATCGGGGCGGCCATGACCCGCGGCGATCCGCCCGATCCGCGCGATGCCACCCACGCCCCGGACGCGCGCGAGCTGTTCCTCGGCTTCCTGCGCATCGCGGTGTCCGGCTTCGGCGGCACGCTGCCGTTCGCGCGGCGGGAGATGGTCGAGCAGCGCAAGTGGCTCACCGCGCGCGAGTTCACCGACATCCTGGCGATCTGCCAGCTGATGCCCGGCCCCAACATCTGCAACATGTCCTTCTGCATCGGCGCGCGGTTCGCCGGACTGCCCGGCGTGGTGGCCTCCTTCGTCGGCCTCGTCACCGTGCCCTGCATCATCGGCATCTCGCTCACCTGGGTCTATCTCACCTACGGCCAGTTCCCCGCCGTCTCCGGCATGTTGCGGGGCATCTCGGCGGGGGCGGTAGGGCTGTTCATCGCGCTCGGCATCAAGATGGCGTGGGTGGAGCGCAGGAGCCCGTTCATGCTGATCTTCGCCGCCCTCGCCTTCGTCGGCGCCGGGCTGCTCGGCCTGCCGCTGGTGGCGGTGATCCTCGGGCTTGCGCCCTTCTCCATCCTGGCGTCCTGGCGGTGGGCGAAATGACCGGGCGCGGCTCGCTGACCGACGTGGTCGTGCAGTTCTTCCTGATCTCCTTCCTCGCCATCGGCGGGGCCAATGCGGTCATCCCCGAGCTGCACCGCATGGCGGTGGAGAACCATCGCTGGATGACCGACACCACGTTCGCCGACCTGTTCGCCATCGCCCAGGTGACGCCGGGGCCGAACGTGCTGCTGGTCACGCTGATCGGCTGGTACGTGGCGGGCATTCCCGGCGCCATCGGCGCCACGCTCGCCATGTGCGTGCCGGCCGGGGCGATGGCCTTCGCCATGAGCCGGGTGTCGCACCGCTTCCGCGACGCGCCGCTGCGCATCGCCATCCAGCGCGGCCTGTCGGCGCTGACCATCGGCGTGGTGCTGGCCAGCGCCTGGATCCTGATGCAGGCCTCCGACGTGAACTGGCTGTGCTACGCCGTCACCGCCGTTTCCGTGGCCGGCTCGCTGGCCACGCGCTGGCATCCGCTGTGGTGGATCGGCTTCGGCGCGGCGCTGGGCGCGGCCGGGCTGCTGTAACGGGTGTTGTCCTAAATCAAGGGAAGCGACGTAAGGTTAGTTAGGGTGCCACGATCATTGGAGGCGCACGATGCTCTATAATATCAAGAACCTGTTCGTTGCCCTGTCGTCCGAGACCGAATCGCCCGATGCCCCGTGCGCGGTGGCCTACGGCCTGTCGCTGGCCGGGCAGGCCGGCGCGCGGCTGACCGTCCAGTCCTTCGCGCAGAAGCTGTCGCTGCCGCACAGCCGGACCAGCGACGTGGTGGCCGGCATGGCCGCGGCCGAGAATGAGCGCCTGCTCGCCATCGCCTCCAAGCTGGCGGACGATGCCCGGGCGGCGGCGGCGCTGGCCGGCGTGCCGTGCCGCACCGACGTGGGCCTTGCCCCGCATTCCGAGCTGGTGGCCAATTTCCTGGCCGAGGCGCGGGTGCATGACCTGACCATTCTCGATGCCGAGAGCAACACCATCTCCACCGACCGCGCCATCATCGAGGCGGCGGTGTTCCAGTCGGGCCGGCCAGTGCTGATCGTGCCGCAGGGCTATGAGACGTTCAAGGCCGAGCGGGTGGTCGTGGCCTGGGACGGCAGCGCGCGGGCGGCGCGGGCGCTGAATGACGCCTTGCCCATCCTGCGGGCGGCGAAGAGCGTGGAGATCGTCTCCATCGTCGGCGAGAAGGATCTCAGCGACAGCGTGCCGGGGGCCGAGCTCGCCCCGCATCTGGCCAGCCACGAGATCAATTTCGAGATCACCAGCCTGCCGGCCGTGCATGGCGACGCGGGCGAGACGCTGCGCATCCACGCCATGGGCACCGGCGCCGACCTGATCGTCATGGGCGCCTATGTGCATTCCTGGTTCCGGCAGGTGGCGCTGGGCGGCGTGACCCAGTCGCTGCTGCGCACCTCGCCGGCGCCGCTGTTCCTCTCCTACTGACCGAGCGCCGCCGCCGGCCCGCCGGCGCTCAGGGCCGGCGGGGGATGCGGCGCAGGATGCCGCTCCAGCCGCCGGCCAGCAGCGCCACCGCGCCGACGGTGGCGAACTGCGCCCCGGAGAGCGGGGCGAGGCGGAAGATGGCGGTGAGCTGCGGCACCAGCAGGATCGCCGACACCACCGCCGACGCCAGGGCGCAGATGATCCAGAAGGCGGCGCGCCGCGGGTCGAAGAAGGCGGTGCCCGGCTCGGCGGATTCGGCGAAGGCCAGCACCAGATTGCCCATCATCAGCGCCAGGAAGGCGCCGGCGCGCGCTTCCGCCTCCGGATGGCCGGCCTTCAGCCACCAGGCATAGAGCGCCAGCACCGCCGCCAGCACGACGGCGCCCTGGAGCACGCCGAAGGCGATCTGCCGGGCGCCGAATAAAGTCTCGCCGGCCGCGCGCGGCGGGCGCTCCATGGCGCTGCGCTCGCTGGGCTCGCCCTCGAAGACGAGGGCCGAGAGCGGGTCCACCAGCAGTTCCAGCAGCACCACATGGACCGGATAGAGCACCGGCGGCAGGCCCATCAGGATGGGCAGCAGCGCCAGCCCGGCGATGGGAATGTGGATAGCGGTCACATAGGTGAGCGCCTTGCGCAGGTTGGTGAAGATGCGCCGGCCGAGGCGGATGCCGCCGATGATGGAGACGAAGCGGTCGTCCAGCAGCACCAGGTCCGCCGCCTCGCGCGCCACGTCGGTGCCGCGCAGGCCCATGGCGATGCCGATGTGCGCGGCCTCCAGCGCCGGGGCGTCGTTGACGCCGTCGCCGGTCATGGCCACCACCTCGCCATTGGCCCGGAGCGCCTGGATGATGGCGAGCTTCTGCTCGGGCATGATGCGGGCGAACACCCGCACCTCGCGCGCCCGCGCCCTCAGCGCCTCCGGATCGAGGCCGGCGAGATCGGCGCCGGTGAGCACCCCGCCCGCCGTGTCGAGCCCGGCCTGGCGGGCGATCTCCAGCGCCGTGGCGGGATAGTCGCCGGTCATCATCGCCACCTGGATGCCCGCCCGCCGGGCCTCCGCGATGGCCCCCGGCACGTCGGCGCGCACCGGATCGGCGAAGGCCAGCAGGCCGGCGAGGGCGAAGGGCGCGTCCTGCGGCGCCGGGGCGTCGCCCACCGGGCGGGAGGCCACCGCCAGCACGCGCAGGCCGCGCGCGGCGAAATCCGCCACGTCCCGGTCCAGCGCCGCCCGCGCCGGGGCGTCCAGGCGACAGAGGGCGGCGACCGCCTCCGGGGCGCCCTTGGCGGCGAACATCTCGCCCTCCGGCAGGCGCCAGCGCTGGATGAAGGCGAGCAGGTCGGTGCGCAGCGGATAGGTCTCCACCAGCGCCGCCGCGTTCGGGGGCAGGGCGGGATCGGCCACCGCATGCACCGCGCGGTCCATGGGGTCCACCGGCTGCGGCGCGCAGGCGAGGCGGGCGAGGCCGAGCAGCGGCAGGGCACCGGCCGGCGGACCGGCGGGGGAGAAGGCGAAGGCGTCCTCGCCGGTGGCGGCCACGGCGAGGGCCATGCGGTTCTCGGTGAGGGTGCCGGTCTTGTCCACGCACAGGACCGTGGCGGCGCCCAGCGTCTCGATCACCGCGCCGCGCCGCACCAGCACCTTCTGGCCGGCCAGCCGGAAGGCGCCGATGGCCATGAAGATGGCCAGCACCATGGGGAACTCCTCCGGCACCAGGGCGATGGCGAAGGTGATGCCGGCGAGCGCGCCCTCGATCCAATTGTCGAGCCAGAGGCCGTAGACCACGGTGACCAGGGCGCAGAAGGCGATGGCCAGCACGCCGAGCTTGCCGATCAGCCGGCCCATGCTCTTCTGGAGCACGGTGGGCTCGCTCTCGATGCTGGCCAGCGAGGCGCCGATGCGGCCGAGGCGGGTGGCGGGCCCGGTGCGCGTCGCCTGGACCACGCCCTGGCCGCGCACGTTCAGCGTGCCGGAGAAGACGGCGGGGCTGTGGTCGCCGCCCGGCTCCGGGTCGCTCGTTTCCGCCGCCGCCTCGGGCGCCACGCGCTTGACCACCGGCACCGATTCCCCGGTGAGGGCGGATTCGTCCACGGTGAGCGCATCGCCGGAGATGAGAATGCCGTCCACCGGCAGGCGGTCGCCTTCGCCCACCAGGATGAGGTCGCCGGGCACGAGGTCACGGGCGGGGATGCGCTGCTCCTGCCCGTCGCGCAGCACGCGGGCCATGGGCTCGGCCAGTTGGCGCAAAGCGGCGAGCGCCCGCTCGCTGCGCACCTCCTGCATCACCACGAGGCCGATGGTCACGGCGGCGCCAGCGCTCAGGAACAGGCCCTCGCCGATGTCGCCCAGCAGCAGGTAGAGGCCGGCGGCGACCAGCAGCAGCAGGAACAGCGGCTCGCGCAGGGTGCCGGCGACGATGGCCCACAGGCTGCGGGTGCGCGCTGCGCCGAGCAGGTTGGGGCCGAGCGCCTGAAGGCGGCGCGCGGCCTCCGCGGCGGTCAGGCCGGTCGGGGCGGTGGGGCCGGAGGGAAAGGCCGGGCGCGCGGGCGGCGCGGCATCGGGGGCGGGCGACTGCATCGGCTGGAGCCTCTCGGGGCGGGCGGCAGCCATGCGGCCCGCCCCACCGCCGTCTTGATCGCGCACGACGCGGCCCGGGTCGAGGGGGCGAAGTGACCTGGGGCAGACGGCCTTGCAGGTCACACGGCCTTGCGGGTCGGACGCTCTTGCGGATCAGAGGGCCTTGCGGATCAGAAGGCCTTGAAGGTGATGAGGGTGCGCGTGTCCTGGATGCCGGGCAGCTTCTGCACCTTCTCGTTGACGAAATGGCCGATGTCGGTGGCCTCGGGCACGTAGAACTTCACCAGGAGGTCGAAGTCGCCGGCGGTGGAATAGATTTCCGAGGCGATCTCCGCATCCGCCAAGGCGTTGGCGACATCGTAGGATTTGCCGAGCTGGCACTTGATCTGGACGAAGAAGGGAATCACCGGAACGCTCCATGGATGCACCCGGCCTTGCGGCGCGCGGACGAGGATCCGGGCGGCGTGGACGGCGGCGCGCGACAAGGTGGACAAATCCGCCGGCCGTGACAAGCGGGCGCGGCGCTGCGGCGCGCCGGCCTTGAAGCGCGAGGGTGCGGCGGCTACATCTCAGGGTCTCTCGTCGGGGTGCCGTCCGTCATGGATGGCTGAGAGGCTTAAGGCCAACCCGCGAACCTGATCCGGATCATGCCGGCGGAGGGAACCGAGACGCGGCGCAGGGGCGCCCCTTTTCGCCTTCCGATGCTCTGAGGCGCAGCGTGGCTGACAGCATTTCCACCCCCACCGGCATCCCCTCCGCCGGCATCCCCTCCGCCGGCAACACGCCCATCGCCGTGACCATCGCCGGCTCGGATTCCAGCGGCGGCGCCGGCATCCAGGCGGACCTGAAGACCTTCTCCGCCCTGGGCGTCTACGGGGCGAGCGTCATCACCGCGCTGACCGCGCAGAACACGCTGGGCGTCACCGCCATTCACGACGCGCCGCCGGACTTCATCGCCCAGCAGATGGAGGCGGTGTTCAGCGACCTCGACGTGCGGGCGGTGAAGATCGGCATGCTGTCGCGCCCCGCCACCATCGCCACCGTGGCCGAGGGGCTGGCGCGCCTCGGCGCCCGGCACGTGGTGCTGGACCCGGTGATGGTGGCCGCCTCCGGCGCGCGCCTGCTGGAGGACGCGGCCATCGACACGCTCAAGAGCCGGCTCCTGCCGCTGGCCGACCTCGTGACCCCGAACCTGCCGGAGGCCGCCGCTTTGCTCGACGCGCCGGTGGCCGAAGGCGAAAACGAGACGCGGGCGCAGGGCGAGCGGCTGCTGGCGCTGGGGGCGAAGGCGGTGCTGATGAAGGGCGGCCACGGCACCGGGGCGGAAAGCGTCGACCTGCTCGTGACGCCCGCCGGCGTGGTGCGGCTGCCGGCGCCGCGCCATGTCACGCGCAACACCCACGGCACCGGCTGCACCTTGTCCTCGGCCATCGCCTCCGGCCTCGCCAAGGGTGAGGATCTCGCCACGGCGGTCGCGGCGGCCAAGGCCTACATTACCGGCGCCATCGCCGCGGCCGATCGCCTGCATGTGGGGCGTGGGCACGGGCCGGTGCACCATTTTTACGCGCTCTGGCCGTCCTCCTGACGCCCCGGCACCGCTGGTTTTTCTTGCCCGGCGCTCGGCTTTCCCGCTATCGTCCGGGGAAGCGAACGTGTGTTCGGTAAAAGGGAGAGCAATGGTTCAGCGCGAGAAGCCAGCCGAGCGCGGCAGCGGATTGGAACCGGGCGCCCACGCGATCACCGGCCAGCTGGGCAAGACCATCCAACGGCTGCGCAAGGCCTACAATCTCTCGCTGTCGGACCTTGCCGAGCAGTCCGGCGTCGCCAAGTCGATCATCAGCCAGATCGAGCGCAACGAGACCAACCCGACGCTGGCCACCGTCTGGCGCCTGTCGCAGGCGCTGGACATCACGGTGGAGCGGGTGCTGGCCAATTCCGACGAAGCCCCGTTCGTGGAGAAGCTGACGCGGGCCGACACGCCCATGCTCCAGTCCGAGGACGGGCTGTGCCGTCTGGCCATCATCGGCTGGATCAAGACGGTGGAGTGGCTGCAATATTACGACTTCCACGCCGCGCCCGGCGGGGTGCTGGATTCCGAGGGCCACCAGCGCGGCTCGGTGGAATGCCTGACCGTGCTGGAGGGCGAGCTGCAGGTGGAGGTGGGCGGCGTGACCGAGACCGCCAAGGCGGGTGAGACGCTGCGCTACCGCTGCGACCGCCAGCACATCATCCGCAACGCCACCGCCGCGCCCGCCCATGCCCTCATGGTGTGCCTGCTGAAGGCCGCCGTGCTGGACTGAGGCGCGTCGCCATTTCACCCGCGCCGCAGGGGCGCGGGGCTTCGCCTCAATAGACGTCCCGCTTGTAGCGGCCCTGCTCGGCCAGCGCTTCCAGCTTGTCCGCGCCCAGCACTTCGCCGAGCACCTGATGCACGCCGGGCGCCATGCCCTTCAGGCTGCCGCAGACATAGATCGCCGCGCCGTCCGCCACCCAGGCCCGCAGGATGTCGGCGGCGGCGCGCAGCGCGTCCTGCACGTAGCGCCGGTCCGGATCGCGCGAGAAGGCGAGGTCGAGCCGCTCCAGCGCCCCGGCGGCGGTCCAGCCGGCGATCTCGTCGCGGAAGTAGAAATCCCTGTCCGCATTGCGCTCGCCGAACACCAGCCAGTTGCGGTCGTGCCCCGCTTGGATGCGGGCCTTGAGGTGCGCGCGCAGGCCGGCAAGGCCGGTGCCGTTGCCGATGAGAATCATCGGCCGGCCGTCCGCCGGCGGGTGGAAGCCGGTGTTGCGGCGGATGCGCAGGGCGATCGGCGCGCCCTCGGCGGCGAAGGCGGTGAGCCAGCCGGAGCCGAGGCCGAGGCCGTCCGGCGTGCGGGCCTGGCGCACGAGGAGTTCCAGCCGCCCGTCCTGGGGAATGGAGGCGATGGAATATTCCCGGTGCGGCAGCGGCGGCAGCGTGTCCGCCAGCTTCTGCGCGCTCCAGCCGGCGACGCTGGCGTCCTCCGGCAGCAGGCGCTCCTCCAGAACGCTCCGCAGCGCACGGCTCTCGCCCCCGGCGGTGACCGTCTCCGCGCCGTCGCGGCCGGCGGCGGCGAGGATGGCGTCCACCCGGCGCGGGTCGTTGCGCGGGCCGATCTCGGCGATGTCGCCCGCCGTCCAGGTCAGGTCGGCAGCCTCCACCGGCTCCAGCAGCACGTGGAACGTGGGCAGGCCGGCGCTGCCGGGATTGAGCTCCCGCCGCCCGGCGAGGCGCCAGGCGCCATAGGCCGCCGGCACCCAGTCGGGCAGGGTGCCGGCGCCGGAGAGGGCGCCGAGCTGGGCCTGCCAGTGGCGCAGCGCGCCGGGGTCTTCGCCGTCCATCTCCACCCGGTCGAACAGCGGCGTGGCGCCCTGGGTGCGCAGCCAGGCGTCGAGGTCGCGGCCGAAGCCGCAGAACCGGCCGAACGAACGCTCGCCCAGGGCCAGCACGCCATAGTCGAGCTGGGCGAGGGCGGTGCTGCGGCCCATCACGGTGCGGGCGAAGGCGCGGGCGGCGTCCGGCGGCTCGCCCTCGCCGAAGGTGGAGACCACGAACAGCGCCCGCTTCGCCCCGGCCAGCGCCTCCGGCGCCAGCGCGCCGAGCGCGGTCACCTCCACCGGCAGGCCGGCGGCCTTCAGCGCCCCGGCGCTCTGCCAGGCGAGGCGCTCGGCCGTGCCGCTCTGGCTGGCGAAGGCGACCAGCACCGGCGCCGCGTCGGCGGCGGGCGCGGCCTCGGCCACCGTGGCCTGCGCCTGCCGGGCGATCTCGCGCTTCTTCCGCCGCCGGTCGAGATAGAGCAGCCAGCCGGTGACCGCGAACAGCGGCATCAGCAGGCTGGCGATCATCATCAGGACGGTGCCGGCGATGCCGAAATAGGAGCCCGCATGCAGCGGGAAGATGCTGGCCACCAGCTTCTGGCCGAGCGGCAGGTCGGCATAGCGCCTGTGCTCGCGCACCTGGCCGGCGGGATCGAGCACCAGGGTGTTGCTGGCCCGCTCATGGGCCGGATCGGGCGGCAGGTATTGGATGGTCAGCGGCCCCGCGCCCTGCGGCAGCCGCAGCGTGGCCTGGCTGTAGCCGCCGCTCTCCTTCAGGAAGACCGGCCAGAGGACGGAAAGGTCCGGCCCCGCCGCCCGGTTGCCCTGGGGCCGCGCGCCGCCGCGCTCGCCTTGCGCGCCGGGTTGCCCTTGCGGCCGTGCCGCCTGTCCTTGCCCGCCCTGTGCTTGCCCGCCCTGTCCTTGCGCGCCCTGGGCCTGCGCGCCCGGCTGGGGCGGCGGGGCGCCGGGCGGGCCGCCGCGCTGGGCCGGGCGAGGCGCGCCCATCAGGTCGTAGAAGGCCATGCGGTACCAGTCGTAGGACCAGGTGAGGCCGGTCAGCGCCGCCAGCAGGTAGAAGGGCAGCACCCAGGTGCCGATGACCGAATGCAGCTCCCAGAACAGCGAGCGGCCGCGCCGGCTGAGGTCGAGGGCGAACCAGCGCTTCAGCGACAGCGCGTTGCGCGGCCAGCGCAGATAGAGCCCGGAGAGGGCGAAGAACACCAGCATGGCGGTGGCGGCGCCGACGATCTGCTTGCCCACGTCGCCCGCCGCCAGCCAGCGATGGATGAACATGATGGTGCGCAGGGTATCGACGCCGACCGGCTGGGGCAGCAGCGCGCCGTCATAGGGGTTCACATAGCGCATCTCGCCGCGCCCCTGGACGCCGGGCGCGGGAGCGAACATCACGCGGGCGGAGGCGTCCGGATCAGCGCGCACGGTGAGCATGCTCACGGCGCGGTCGGGCGCGGCGGCGCGCACGCGGGCCAGCAGCGCGTCGGGCGCCAGCGGCGTGCCCTGCGGGGTGACGGTGATGATGCCCGGGTTGAGCGCCCGCAGGATCTCGTCCTCGAACGACAGCATGCCGCCGGTGACGCCGACCACGGCGAGCACGATCCCGGCGGTGATGCCGAGGAACCAGTGAATCTGAAACAGAACAGCCTTGATCATCGACGCCACGCCCCCGACCTGCGTGACTTGAACCCACGCGCGGCGAAAACCCTGCGCATTGCCGCCGAGAAAAAGCGGCGCACCGGGCTTTTTCGCGCGGATATGCTCAAGAGAACCTGAGGATGCATAGCAATGCATCTGGGGCAGCTCAATATGCGGCGCTCTGAATGGAACTATTATAAATAAAAACACTTGGCAGGAGAGAGGCGAACACAGGGGAAGGTGGGGGGCGCTCTAGGTGGGTTAAGGCTGGGGGAAGGAGCCGCGGAAATTGCTGTTCCGTCCGATAGGAAGGCTGTTTAGGTTATCCGAATGCGGGATTTCATTCTTCAAGAGATACGACGGTTAGCTTCGGCAAATGGGGGGCAGGCTCCGGGGCAGAAGCTGTTCGCTAAAGAAACTGGCATTGCTGAACATCAGTGGCGCGGTCGGTTTTGGGCGCGATGGGGTGATGCGTTAAGCGAAGCGGGCTTCCAGCCGAACAATTGGACCAGTAAATCGGATGCAAATGTGGTCCTTTCCGGGGTAGTTGCGGCTTGCCGCTATTACGGACGTTTGCCAACAAACGCAGAACTCGAGATGCTGCGGCGAACAAATCCTTCGATCCCTCATCCAAATGTCATTAAGAGCAATTTCGGGCGTCGATCCGATATGGTCGCTGCACTTGCCAAGCATGTAGCGACCGATGCGGCTTTATCCGATGTTGCAGCTATGTTGCCTGAACAAAGCAACGACGCATTTCAGCGGCAATCTTTATTGCAGTCCATCGAAGGATTCGTGTATCTCATTAAATCTGGCGAATTCTATAAAATCGGCCGCAGCGACGATGCCGAACGGCGTTTTAAGCAAATCACAATCGCTTTGCCCGACAAGGCCGAACTATTCCACACGATCCGAACCGACGATCCGCCCGGCATCGAAGCTTACTGGCATCGGCGCTTCGCGGATCGTCGGGCCAACGGCGAATGGTTCAAGCTGACGGCGCAGGATGTGGCAGCATTCAAAAAGCGCAAGTTCCAGTAAGGTTCGCGGAACATGAAAAGACGATCAGCACTTAGCGACTGGTGACGAAGGAAGCGAAAAAGACGGGGATCGAAGACATCCCCTCACAACGACACCAGCCCCAGCGCCGTCGCCACCGGCAGATAGAGGGTGCGCGGTCGCCGCAGCAAAGGGGTGAAGCCGAAGGCGGCATAGAAGGCCGCCGCTTCGTCGTCGATGGCGTCGGCGAAGATGGCGTGGGCGCCGATGGGCGCGGTCGCCACCGTCCGGATCGCGTCGAATAGCAAGGCCGCGCCAAGCCCTTGTCCGGCATAGTCGCTGTGCCGCCCCAGCCAGCCGATGAGCACCGCCGGGACGCTGGGATAGCGGGGCAGCTTTCGCGCCAGGGGCTCGGGCACCTCGGTCAGCGGCGCGGTGCTGGATGACAAGGTATAGAAGCCGGCCACGCGATCGCTCGCCAGCTCCCGGGCGACGAAACAGGTGGCGTAGTGGCGCTTCACATCCTGCGAGACGGTTTCGCGGAAATAGAGGTCGATCCGCGCGTTGCCGCAGGTGAAGCCGGAGCGCCGGTGCGCCGTCGCCAGCGGCTCGATGGCGAAACGGGCGCTCACCGGCGGGGGCTCATGGACGGGCGCTCACCGGGGCGCGATCAGCTCGGCATGGCGCTTGGCCGCGCGGGCGAGGCGCGCGTTCGGCCGGGGCGGGGCGATCAGCGCCTCGGCGAAGCGGATCTGGTCCTCGCGGGCGAGGCGCATGATCTCGGCCTCCTCGACGACGCGCCGGGCGTCCTCGCCGGCGGTGGCGATGAGATAGCCGGTCAGGGTCATGCCGCGCAGCCGCGCGGCGCGCTGCATCTGGTCATAGATCTGGACCGGAATGCGCGCTTCCAGCCGGGCGGTCTCGGCTTCAACCGGGGGGGTGGAAACGGGCTCGTGCAGGGCCTTGGGCATGGCGGTGTCCTTTGCCACTCATATACGGCAAATTGCCGTATGATCCAAGATGCGCCCCGATGCCGGGACAGGCAGGGCGAGGCGCCGACAGGCCCACCCCCCGCCCGTCACCTCTCCACGAAGGCCTTCTCGATCACATACTCCGCCGGGGTGGCCTGGCTGCCCTCGTTGAAGCCGCGCGCCTCCAGCGCCTCCACCAGGTCTTTGAGCATCGCCGGGCTGCCGCACAGCATCAGGCGGTCCTCGGCCGGGTTCAGGGGCGGCACACCGAGGTCGGTGAACAGCTTGCCGTTCTCGATCAGCTGGGTGATGCGGCCCTGGTTGCGGAACGGCTCGCGGGTCACCGTCGGATAGTAGAGCAGCTTCCGCTTCACCTCCTCGCCGATGAACTCGTTCTCCGGCAATTCCTTGGTGAGGAAGTCGTCATAGGCCAGTTCCGCCACGGTGCGGCAGCCGTGGATCAGGATGATCTGCTCGAACCTTTCATAGGCGTCCGGGTCCTTCACCACGGAGAGGAAGGGCGCGAGGCCGGTGCCGGTGGAGAGCAGATAGAGCCGCTTGCCGGGGGTGAGATTGTCCTGGATCAGCGTGCCGGTGGCCTTGCGGCCCACCAGGATCTTGTCGCCCGCCTTCAGGTGCTGGAGGCGCGAGGTCAGCGGGCCGTTCTGTACCTTGATGGAGAAGAACTGGAGGTCCTCCTCGTAATTGGCGCTGGCCAGCGAATAGGCGCGCAGCAGCGGCTTGCCGTCCACCATCAGGCCGATCATCACGAACTGGCCGTTGAGGAAGCGGAAGCCGGGATCGCGGGTGGTGGTGAAGGTGAAGAGGTTCTCGGTCCAGTGATGGACGCTTGTGACCGTCTCTTCGTTCAGATTGCTCATGGGGACTGGCTCGACATCGGGACAGGCGCCGGCGGGCAGCCGGGGCACGGAAGCGCGCGCACTCAATCACGAGTGCACGCTGTGGTAAGATCGCTTCCACCCTATAACATGCATTTCCCACGCTGCACTGCGGCGGGGTGTCTTTTTAGCGGTTCCGGACAGGCGCGAGGATGAGGCCGATCGATGCGGCCTTCGGAGCATGCTTGTAAAGTCGGCTATCCCTTCATGATATTCCCGCATCGGCATCGGCATCGGCATCGGCATCGGCTGGGGAGGCCCATGTGCAACATGGCAAGGCGCATGTGGAAGCCAAGTATGAAGCCTACAGAAGCGCATCCAGGGATTTTGCCTGCGAGAAGATCGCAACTCGCTTTCCGGAGTTGGCGGGCAACGTCGTGTTCGCCGGCATTTCGGACTTGGCTGTCGGCAAGGCGGAAGGCTTCCAGTTTCCCTGGCGCAAGCTGGTCGGGCAAAACAGGCCATATCTCCGGCGCTTCGAGCTCGCTGTCTGGTATCGGGACAACTTGGCCGCCCTGGCCATCGGGCGCGCGTCGCGGGGGCCAGACAACGTCACGATTCATTTTGTCGAGCGGAGCGGTGGTGCGAACCCTTTGGCCGGATGGGTCGCTCTGTTCGCGGTCGAAGCAGCCGATAGTTATGCGAAAGTCATCGGTCGGCAGCGCGTCAAGCTGAAGGCACCGTTAGCAGGCGTATTGCCGAGGTATCAGGCAATGGGCTTTCGCCTTGCGGAAACCATAAACGGTGCCACATACTATGATCGGAGAGTGCAGCCATGACCGTTCGCGCGAGGAACATCGAATACGCTGGATCGCCGCCTCGTGCGGATGTGGAAGCGTATCGTCGCGCGCGCGCGCAGTTGGCCGGGCACCTGGGTGTGAGCGACGCGCTGAGCGTTGAACAGCTGCGGCAATTGGCCGACACGCCTCCTGGCCAGTGTCGGGAGATTGGCGTCCGTGGGCCTTCCACTGCAACTCTGCCGTCGTCTCGATCGCGCGACTAACCCTCCGGTTCGGGTCCGCCGACGCCCCCCGGCTCTCACGCCGGCGGGTGGAGGTACGGCGCCAGCAGGGCGTCGAGGTCGCCGCCGTCGCACAGCAGGCCGCGGATGCCGGCGGCTTCGCCCGCCGCCACGTCGCTGTCCTTGTCGCCCACCATCAGGCTCGCCTCGCGCCGCACCGGCCAGTGCGCCATGAGGTCGGTCAGCATGCCGGGCGCCGGCTTGCGCCAGCCGGTGGCGGCACGGTAGCGCGCCTCCAGCGCCTCGGGATGGTCGGCGGCGTAGCGGATGTCGTCCAGATGGGCGCCTTGCGCCCGCAGCAAATCGTGCAGGGCTGCATTGCAGGCGATGACGTCCGCCTCGGCATAATAGCCGCGCCCGACGCCGGACTGGTTGGTGACCAGGAACACCGACCAGCCGAGATCGTTGGCCCGCTTCACCGCCGCCGTGGCGCCGGGCAGCAGCACCAGCCGGGTGGGGTCGCTCACATAGCCATAGTCGGCGTTCAGCGTGCCGTCGCGGTCGAGGAACAGGGCCGGGCGCGGCGGGCGGGCCGGGGTGCCGGCGTGGACGGGCCGCACGGCATCCGCCGGCAGGCGCCACAGCGCGGTGCGGGCGTCGGCGGCGAGCCCGCGCAGGAGAGCGGGCAGGTCGGCGCCCGGCGGCAGGGCGTCGCGCCCCAGCAGGGCCAGCCCGGCGGGAGCCGCCGCACTCGCGCCGGCGACGGCCAGGGCATGGCCGCCCGGCGGGGCACGCAGCGCCAGCTCCAGCCAGTTGGCCTCGACCACCTGGCCTGGATCCACCAGCAGAAAGACCGGCTCCAGCAGCGGAGCGACCCGCGCCAGGGCATCGCCGGTGGCTGCCGCTACCGGCGCGAACTGGACCACCGGCGCGAACTGGACCTGGGGCAGGTGGGGCAAAGGCGGCAAGGCGGCGGCGATCGCCTCGGCCCGGTGGGCGAGGGCGGCGGGCACCGGCACCAGCAGGTGGCGGAAGCCGAAGCGGGCGGCGTCGGTCAGCGCCCGGGCAAGCCCCGCCGCATCCTCATGGGCGAACCCCCAGGGGATGACCGCCTGCATCGGCGCCGGGGCGCCGCCCATGGCCTCAGGCCCCCGGCGGCTGGAACAGGGTCGCTTCCACCAGCTCGCAGATGATGTGGGCCGCCGTCATGTGCACCTGCTGGATCAGCGGCGTGGAGGCGGACGGGGCATTCAGCACGAAGTCGGCCAGCGGGCCGAGGTCGCGCGGGTCCTCGCCGGTAAAGGCGACCGTGGTGGCGCCGCGGGTGCGGGCGGCCTCCAGCGCCTTCACCACGTTGGGCGAGCGGCCGGAGGTGGAGATGCCCACCACCACGTCGCCGGGCGTGGCGAGGCCGAGCACCTGGCGGGCGAAGATCTGGTCATAGGCATAGTCGTTGCCGATGGCGGTGATGACCGAGGAATCGACCGTCAGCGCCAGGGCCGGCAGCGGCGCCCGGTCGAAGCGGAAGCGGCAGAGCAGTTCGCCGGCGATGTGCTGGGCGTCTCCGGCGCTGCCGCCATTGCCGCAGATCAGGATCTTGTGGCCGGCGGCGAGGCGCTCGGTCCACAGCCGGGCGATGGCCTCGGTGCGGGCGACGAAGTCCGGGCTCGCCAGCGCCTTGTCCAGCGTGTCGCGTGACAGGGTGTAGTAATCGCGAATTTGCGGGGCGAAAGGGGAGGCGTCGTGGCTCACGGGGGTCTCTTTCAGCACGCGGCCCCGGCGGCGCCCGCCGCCGGGTGAGGATCAGCGCCGCCAGGATGGCCCCCGGGCAGGGCGGGAGAAAGGCGGCCGGCTCAGCCCCCGGCGGCCAGGTTGCCGAGATAGATGCCGTAGTCCGACTTCTTCTGCGCTTCCGCCATGGCCGAGAGCTGGGCGCGGTCGATGAAGCCGGCGCGGTAGGCCACCTCCTCCGGAGAGGAGATGCGAAGCCCTTGTCGCTGTTCGAGAATCTGCACGAACTGGGCGGCCTCCACCAGCGAGGCGGGGGTGCCGGTGTCGAGCCAGGCGAAGCCCCGGCCCATGATGCTCACCTGCAGCTCGCCCAGTTCCAGATAGGCCTTGTTCACGTCCGTGATCTCGATCTCCCCGCGCGGGGAGGGGGCGAGGTTGGCGGCGATGTCGACCACCCGGTTGTCGTAGAAATAGAGCCCGGTGACCGCCAGATTCGACTTGGCCTTCAAGGGCTTCTCTTCCAGCGACAGCACCTTGCCGCTCTCGTCCATCTCCACCACGCCATAGCGCTCGGGGTCCTTGACCGGATAGCCGAAGACGGTCGCCCCAGTCTCGCGCTGCTGGGCGCCCTGGAGCAGCTCCGGCAGGCCGTGGCCGAAGAACAGGTTGTCGCCCAGCACCAGCGCGACCTTGTCGTTGCCGATGAACTCCCGGCCGACGATGAAGGCGTCCGCGAGGCCCCGCGGGGAAGCTTGCACGGCGTAGGAGATGTTGAGGCCGAACTGGCTGCCGTCCTTCAGGAGCTTCTGGAACAGCTCGGAATCGTGCGGCGTGGTGATGATCAGGATGTCCCGGATGCCCGCCATCATCAGCGTGCACAAGGGGTAGTAGATCATCGGCTTGTCGTAGACCGGCAGCAGCTGCTTGGAGACGACGAGGGTGATGGGATGGAGCCGGGTGCCGGAACCTCCGGCGAGGATGATGCCTTTCACGGGGCCTCCACGGGAATGGGGGTGAGCAGAGCGTCGACCACCTCGGCCGTGCGCTGCTGCCAGGGCGCGGCCTTGAAGCCGAACGTCCGCTCGAACAACTGGGAATTCAATTCGGAATTGGCCGGGCGCCGGGCGGGGGTCGGATAGTCCGCCGTGGTGATGGGGGCGACTTCCGGGGTGCGGCCGGTGTGCCGGGCGGCGCGGGCGATGATCTCCTGGGCGAAGCCGTGCCAGGTGGTCACGCCGCGGCCGGCCAGATGATAGGTGCCCCAGCGGGCGGCCCCAGTCACCGCGGGCGCGGCGGCGGCCAGGATGCCTTCGGCGATGTCGCGGGTGGCGGTCGGGCAGCCGCGCTGGTCGGCGACGATGGTCAGCCGGTCGCGGTCGCCGGCAAGGCGCAGCATGGTCTTGAGGAAGTTGGCGCCGTGGACGCCATAGACCCAGGAGGTGCGCAGGATCAGGTGCCGCTCGCCCGCCGCCCGGATGGCGGCCTCGCCGGCGGCCTTGGTGCGGCCGTAGACGCCGAGCGGGGCGATGGGATCGCTCTCCGCATAGGCGCCGGCCTTGGTGCCGTCGAAGACATAGTCGGTGGAGATGTGGATCAAAGGCGTGCGGTAGCGGGCGCAGCGCTCGGCGATCAGGCCGGGGGCGCCGGCATTGACGCGGGCTGCGAGGTCCGGCTCGCTCTCGGCCTTGTCCACGGCGGTATAGGCGGCGGCATTCACCACCACGTCCGGCCGGTTGGCCTCCAGCGCGCGGGCCACGGCGGCGGGGTCGGTGATGTCCACCGCGGCGCGGTTGAGGCCGCGCAGGTCGAGGCCGCGCTCGGCGGCGAGCGCGGTCAGTTCGCGGCCGAGCTGGCCGTCGGCGCCGAACAGCAGGATGCGCATCAGGAGGCGAGCCCCAGGCGCTGGCCGGCATAGCGGTTGCGCAGCGGCTCCCACCAGCCGCGATTGTCGAGATACCAGTGCACGGTCTTGCGCAGGCCGGTCTCGAACGTCTCGCGGGCGGTCCAGCCCAGTTCGGCGGTGAGCTTGCTGGCGTCGATGGCATAGCGCGCATCGTGGCCGGGCCGGTCGGTGACGAAATGGATCAGGCTCTCGCGCTTGCCGATCTTCGCGTCGGGCGTGATCTCGTCGAGGATGGCGCAGATGGTGCGCACCACGTCGATGTTCCGCCGCTCGTTGAGGCCGCCCACGTTGTAGCTCTCGCCCGGCTTGCCGGTGGTGGCGATCAGCGCCAGCGCCTCGGCATGGTCTTCCACATAGAGCCAGTCGCGCACATTCTCGCCGGTGCCGTAGACCGGCAGCTGGAGGCCATCCAGCGCGTTGAGGATGGTCAGCGGGATGAGCTTCTCGGGGAAGTGGTAGGGGCCGTAATTGTTCGAGCAGTTGGAGAGGACGGTGGGCAGGCCATAGGTGTGGTGCCAGGCCCGCACCAGATGGTCGGAGGCCGCTTTCGAGGCCGAATAGGGCGAGTTCGGCTGGTAGGGCGTGTCCTCGCGGAACAGGCCCTCGGCCCCGAGGCTGCCGAACACCTCGTCGGTGGAGATGTGGTGGAAGCGGAAGCCGGCCTGCTCCCCGCCGGGCAGCGCGCGCCAATAGCGCAGCACTTCCTGGAGCAGCACGTAGGTGCCGTTGATGTTGGTGGTGATGAAGGCGCCGGGGCCGTCGATGGAACGGTCCACGTGGGATTCCGCCGCCAGATGCATCACCAGGTCGGGCTTGAAGCCGTCGAGCGCCGTGCGCACCGCTTCGGGGTCGCAGATGTCGGCCTTGACGAAGCTGTAGTTCGGATGGTCGGCCACCGGCGCCAGGGAGGCGAGGTTGCCGGCATAGGTCAGCTTGTCGAAGTTCAGCACCTTGGCGCCGGTGCCGATCAGATAGCGCACCACCGCCGAGCCGATGAAGCCGGCGCCGCCGGTGACGAGAATACGTTGCGCCATGGATGCCACCTCAGGAATAGACGAACGGGCTGTCGAGGTCCTTGAGGCGCGGCAGCTCCGCGTCCTTGTCCGAGACCACGGCCTCCTTGGTCGGCCAGGTGATGGCGAGGTCCGGATCGTTCCAGATGATCCCGCCTTCGCTGACCTTGGAATAGGCGCCGTCCACCTTATAGAGGACCTTCACGTCCGGCGTGAGGGTGCAGAAGGCGTGGGCGAAGCCGTGCGGGATCAGGAGCTGCTCGCCGTGCTCGGCGGTCAGCGTTGCGCCGACCCATTTGCCGAAGGTGGGCGAGCCCTTGCGGATGTCCACCGCCACGTCGAACACCGCGCCCTGGATCACCCGCACCAGCTTGGCCTGGGCGAAGGGCGGGGCCTGGAAGTGCAGGCCCCGGATGGTCCCCGGCGTGGTGGAGAGGGATTCGTTGTCCTGGATGAAGGTCAAGTCGAGCCCGGCCGCGTCGAATGCCGACTTCTTGTAGGTCTCGCTGAAATAGCCGCGGGAATCCTGGAAGCGGGGCGGGGTGATGAGCACGACCTCGGGGATGTCGAGGCGGGTGATCGATGTCATGTCTACTTGCGTCTCCGCCGGCTCCGGTGCGGCAGGCTCCCAGCCGCCGCGGGTGTCATGGTGGGATGTCTTTAGCGCCAAGCGGCCGGTCTGTCTAAACCCGGCTGTAGACGTCCTCGATGCGCACGATGTCGTCCTCGCCCAGATAGGAGCCGGTCTGCACCTCGATCAGCTCGAGCGGAATGCGGCCGGGATTGGCGAGGCGATGGATGCTGCCGAACGGCAGATAGGTGGATTCGTTCTCGTTCATGGTGAAGACGTTGTCGCCGAGGGTGACCTCGGCCGTGCCCTTCACCACCACCCAGTGCTCGGCCCGGTGGTAGTGCTTCTGCAGCGACAGCTTGCCGCCGGGATTGACCACGATCTTCTTCACGTGGAAGCGTTCGCCCCGGCAGATGGTCTGGTAGGTGCCCCAGGGCCGGTGCATCTTCAGGTGCTCGTCCACCTGCTGCGGATGGGTGGCGCGCAGCGTCGCCACCAGCGTCTTCACGTCCTGGCTGCGCTCGGCGGGCATGACCAGGATGGCATCGTCGGTGGCGACCACCGCGATGCCCTCCAGCCCGATGCCGGCCACCAGCGTGCCGTCGGAATAGACGTAGGAATTGTGGCTGTCGACCAGCGTCACCGGGCCGCGGACGACGTTGCCCTCGCCGTCCACCGGGGTGACCGCGCGGACCGAATCCCAGGCGCCGATGTCGGACCAGCCGAAATCGCCCGCCACCACGGCGGCGTGCTGGGTGCGCTCCATGATGGCGAAATCGATGGACTGGGCCGGAGCGCCGGCGAAAGCGTCGGCGCCGAGGGTGATGAAGCCCTGGTCCTCGCGGGCCGTTGCCACCGCCTGCTCGGCGTGGGTGGTCATCTGCGGCACGAATTCCGCGCCTTCGGCCAGCAACTGCTCGGCCCGGAACAGGAAGTTGCCGGAATTCCAGAGATAGCCGTCCGCCACGTAGCGGCTCGCCGTCTCGGCGTTCGGCTTCTCCACGAACCGCGCCACCCGGAAGGCGGCCTCGCCCAGGCCGTCGCCGAGCTTGATGTAGCCGTAGGCGGTGCTGGGCGCGCTCGGCTTGATGCCGAAGGTGACGATCTGCCCCGTCACCGCCACGGCCGCGGCGGCGCGTACGCTGGCCAGGAAAGCGGCGGGGTCCTTCACCACATGGTCGGCGGCCAGCGCCAGCACCAGCGCATCCTTGCCGTAGCGCTCGCGCACATAGGCGGCGGCGGCGAGCAGCGCCGGACCGCTGTCACGGGCCACCGGCTCCAGCACCACGGTGGGGTCGATGCCGATCTCGGCCGCCTGGCGGCGGGCGAAGAAGCGGAAGTCGGCATTGGTGAGGACGACCGGGGCGTGGAACAGCTCCGGGGCAGCGACCCGCAGGAGGGTGTCCTGGTAGAGCGTGTTCTCGGACACCAGCGACAGGAACTGCTTGGGCAGACATTGGCGTGACAGGGGCCAGAGGCGCGTGCCCGTGCCGCCCGCCAGAATCACGGGAACGATCTTCAGGTCCGCCGGCATTCCTGTCCCTCTCACGTCAGTGCAGCTTCTGGTCGCATATCGCACGCGGGGCGTCCACCCGCGCGCGCCGATGTACGCGGCCTCTTAAGGAGCCTCGGCTTCAAGCGCAAATTCGCAGGTGATGCAAACGGCATTGCGGCCGGGCGTCAGCCAGCCTTCGCGCAGCGCGCCGCTCAGGCCGACGATGGCGATCTTCAGGCGCGCCTCCAGCCGCCCGTCGGCGTCCGGCGCCACGTGGCCGTCGAGGACGAGGAACTCGGTTGCCGGATCCTCCAGCGTCTCCGCATCGTCGAACACCGCGCCGATCAGGCTGCCCAGGCTGCCGCGCACCCGTGCGCGGGTGACGCCGTGGCTGCGGCACAGCTCCTCCAGCGCCGCGCCCACCTCGATATTGGGCCTCAGGCGGGCCAGCAGGAGCGGGCCTGCCGGGGGCGGGGCAGATGGGCCCTCCGTCTCGGGCGTGAACAGCGTGAAGTTGGTCTCGGCATCGGGGCGGGCGACGATGCGGGCATCGCGCGTGCCCCAGGCCCTGGCGGCGATCGGCCGGGCGATGCGGGTCTCCAGCGGCAGGATGTGCCCGCCGGCCCGCACCCCGTCCGCGGTGCGCCAGATGGCGTGGCAATGGGTGAAGGGGGCGCCGTCGCGGCTGCCGAAGGTGACGTTGGCCTGCTCGATCTCCACCTCGCCCGGCGGCGAATATGTCCGGCTGTACCAGGCTGCATGGTCCGGGTCGGGGGAGGGGGCGGGCATCACGTAGTGGAACGGCGCGAGGGCACCGTCGGAGAAGCTCACGGTCGCGGCCGTCAGTCCCGCCGCCTGCAACGGCCGGGCGATGGCCTCGTTCAGGGTGAGCCCGGCTTCGAGGACGAAATCCAGCGTCACCAGGGGGGCGGCGAGGCTTTCGATCCGATGCGCGGCCGGCGGCCCCGGCTGCTGCAATGCCCTGATGCCCACGGGACCTCCCCTGATCGCCTGTTCTTGCTTCGGCTGGCGAGGCGAGGCGATCCCGCGTGCCGGGATCGCCTCGCCTTTGTTGCGGGCCAACCCTTAGGTGGCGACCGCCGCCCTGTCCACCACGGCGGCGGTCGTGCGCCGGCTCCACCAGATCCACAGGGCGGACGCCAGCAGCAGGCTGAAGCCGATGGGGCCGTGGGGGGCCGCGTGGCTGACCTGGATCTCCCAGCCGAAGCCGACGAGCAGCAGCAGCGCCGGCCAGGGCGCGCGGGCGGTGAGCGCGAGGGCGAGCGCGGCGGTCACCGCCGCGCCGAACACCGCCCAGGACCCGCCGAGGCTGATGAACGAGCCCATGCCGCCGGTCAGCGGGTCGAGCCAGTCCGTATTCAGGAGCTTGATGGCGCCGGCCGCCTCGTCCGGGGTGAGCGTTCCGGCCGCGCGCATGGTCTCGATATTGAGGATGGAACGGCCCAGCCCGATGCCGCCGATGGAATCGAGCGCCGTATAGAGCACCATGAAGACGAAGGTGAGCGCCCGCGACAGCCAGGCCAGCGATCCGGCGATGCCGCCGTCGATGTCGTCCATGAGGCCCCACAGGCCGATCGAGACGAGGCCGATGAGGGGAAGCTGGATCATGTGCAGCGTCACCCACCACTGCGGGCCGAAATAGGCCAGTGCCTGGAAGGCGGGATCATAGGGCTGGGACGTGCACAGATAGGCGAACATGCCCGGATCGCGGGTGAAGTTGGCGGGATGGAACAGTTCCATGCCCACCAGCACCAGCGGCGCGACAATGAGGCCGAGCCAGAACAATATCGTCTTCGCCAGTCGGTTCGTCACGGCACGCCCCCCTTTGCCTGTTGACCCGGCCGCATCTTATCCAGCCGCGCTCCGCCGCCAAGCGCCCTGGCGGCGGTAAAACATAGCCTGCGATTGAAAGCCGGGGGCGGCGTCCGTTCAATGCATCTTTATTGTGCACTTGCGCCCTGGGCTGTGCCATGTTCCTAACGTCATGGTGGAACGCGTGGGATGGGGACGGCGCTCCGATCGGCATCGTCCGGGGTGGCGCACTTCTTGCCTGCGCCCTGCGGGAGCGCCGCAGGATCCTTGCGCCGTGCGCCGGACCATAGCCAGGCCCGCAGGCTTCGCCGGCGGGACAAAGACAATGGGGACTTCTATGAAAAAGCTTCTGATCGCCGCCAGCCTGGCGCTGCTGGCGGGCACCGTCGCAGCCTCCGCCGACGTGCTGGACAAGATCAAGGAAAAGGGCGTGCTGACCGTCGGCGTGAAGGCCGACTACAAGCCGTTCGGCTTCCGCGATCCGTCGGGCGCCATCGTCGGCATCGAGCCGGACCTGGCGGCCGACGTGGCCAAGCGCCTGGGCGTGAAGCTCGAACTGGTCCCGGTCGTCTCCGCGAACCGCATCGAGTTCCTGCAGCAGGGCAAGATCGACCTGATGATCGCGACGATGTCGGATAAGCCCGAGCGCCGCAAGGTCGTGCTGGCCATCGACCCGCCCTATTATTCCGACGCCGTGAACATCCTTCTGTCCAAGAAGGTGAAGAACGTCACCAAGTGGGAAGACCTGAAGGGCAAGGTGCTCTGCGGCACCTCGGGTGCCTGGTACAACAAGGACGTCTCCACCAAGTACGGCGCCGAGGTGAAGGCGTTCGACGGGTCCGAGAAGCCGCTGTTCGCGCTGAAGGGCGGCGAATGCATCGGCTACCTCTATGACCAGACCTTCGTGCAGGGCAAGCTGCTCGATGCCGAGTGGAACACCGACTTCGCCATGCCCCTGCCGGGCGTGATGGAGGCTCCCTGGATCCTGGCGGTCGCTCCGGGCGAGGACAAGTTCGCCAAGTTCATGACCGACACCACGATCGACTGGATGAAGACCGGCTTCGTGGTCAATGAGGAGAAGAAGTGGGGCATCGAGCCCACCGACTACTCCAAGCGCATGCACGAAGAGCACAAGAAGGGCAGCTGAGCCCTTGGGCGCGCCGCCTGCGGGCGGCGCGCCGTTCCCGTCGCGGCTCCGGTAAGGCGCCAGCCTGCTCCCGCGTGCCGGGTCTGCGCTTCGCGCGGCCGCCGACGGCGAGCACGACGCCCCGTCGTCGGGCGGGCCGGGCGGGGATATTGGGTTCTCCGCGTTCTGTTCCTGCCGATGCCGGCGGCTTTGCCGGCTTCATTCCTGTTTTCTCTCGCTCGACTGGCCTGATCGTATGGATCTCGTCGCGGATTGGTTCCGCCACCTCTACGATACCACCGGCATCAACCTGACGATCGTCTACGACCCCTATGACCGGCAGCGTTTCCTGTCCGGCCTCGGCATGACGATCTATCTCTCCGTGGTCTCGATCATCATCTCCACCATCATCGGTGCGATCGGCGCCTGGGCGCAGGGCTCGCCGGCCCGGGCGATCCGCGCCTTCGTCAACGGCTTCGTGGTCCTGTTCCGCAACACCCCGCCGCTGGTGCAGATCTTCTTCTTCTACTTCGGCCTCGGACAGATCCTGCCGCGGGTGGAGAATGACGACGGCATGATGGTGCAGATGATCTCCAACGTGCAGTGGGCGATCATCTCGCTGTCGTTGTTCGCCGGCGCCTACAATGTCGAGATCTTCCGCTCCGGCATCGAGGCGGTGCCGCGCACCACCACCGAGGCGGCGGAGGCGCTGGGCTATACCCGGCTCGGGGTCTATCGCCACGTGCTGCTGCCTCTGGCCCTGCGCATCTGTCTGCCGGCGCTGAACAACAACCTCGTGAACCTCTTGAAGACCACCACGCTGGCCTATGCCATCGCCGTGCCCGAGACGCTCTATGTGTCCAAGCAGATCTGGAACGACAGCCAGAACGTGCCGGTGATGATGACGGTGCTGCTGATCGTCTACACCGCCCTCGTGGGCATCCTCGTCTACATCATGAACCGCTGGGAGCGCTTCCTGTCCATTCCTGGCTATGGTCAGGGAGCGGCGCGATGATCCGCGACACGTCCGCGCCCGCAGCGCCCGCCCATCCGCTTCCGGTCCTGCTGCCCTTCCGCCTGACGGCGCCGCAGCGCCGGTTCCCGCCGTTGCGGCTCACCCTGCTGCATGCTCTGGGGATCGTCGGCCTCGGCCTGCTGATCGCCGGTGGCGCCCATGCGCAGGCGGGGGTCAACCAGCTCTCGGCCTTCGGTGTCATCATCAAGTGGTTTCCGCTGCTGATGAGCGGATTCCTGTTCAACATCCTGATCTCGGTGCTGTCCATGGCGCTGGGCACGGTGGCGGGCGTCGGCCTCGGCCTTGCCTCCATCAGCCTGTCCACCCCGCTGCGGCGGATCGCGTGGGGTCTCACGCAGTTCTTCCGCAATGCGCCGTGGCTGGTGCTGCTGTTCTTCGCCATGTTCATGATCCCCTTCGAGTTTCGGATCTTCGGCGTGACCATTCCGTTCCCGGATTGGGTGAAGGCGGTGATCGGCTTCGCCTTGCCGGTGATGGCCAACATGTCGGAGATCGTGCGCGGCGCGGTGGGCTCGCTGCCCAGCGGCCAGTGGGAGGCGGCGGAATCGCTCGCCTTCTCGCGCCGGCAGACCATGTGGATGATTATCCTGCCGCAGTGTCTCAAGCGCATGCTGCCGCCGTGGATGAACCTCTATACGCTGGTCACCATGGCCACCGTGCAGGCCTCCATCGTCGGCGTCACCGAGATGCTGACGCTGATCGCCCAGGTGCATGCCGCCGAGGGAGGGCGACCGGACCTGCTGGCGCCGCTCTACGGCTTCGCCATGCTGTGCTTCTTCATCTACTGCTACCCCATCGAGCTCTGGACCCGTCGCCTGGAGCGGCGCTTCCACCTTCATCAATGATCACGTTTTTCGCGCCGGAGACCTGTCTTGGCCGCTGACCCTTCCGTTTCGCAGAATGAATATGGCTGGACCCCGGACCAGCCCTTGATCCGCCTCGTGGACGTGCACAAAGCCTTCGGCTCGCTGCAGGTGCTGCGCGGCGTGTCGCTGGACGTGCGCAAGGGCGAGGTGATCTGCATCATCGGGCCGTCGGGCTCGGGCAAGTCCACCCTCATCCGCTGCATCAACGCCTTGATCCCGGTGGACAGCGGAACCATCCGCGTCGAGGGCCAGGAGGTGAACGACCCCGACCTCGACAAGCTGGCGCTGCGCCGCAAGGTCGGCATGGTGTTCCAGCAGTACAATCTGTTCCCGCACCGGACCGCGCTGCAGAACGTGATGATGGCGCCGGTCCACGTGCTGAAGCAGAACCGCAAGGAGGTGGAGGTGCGCGCCCGGGCGCTGATGGCCAAGGTGCGCCTGCAGGGCAAGGAGGACGTCTATCCCGGCCAGCTCTCCGGCGGCCAGCAGCAGCGCGTCGCCATCGCCCGCTCGCTCGCCATGCGGCCGGACGTGATGCTGTTCGACGAGGTGACGGCCGCGCTCGATCCGGAGACGGTGAAGGAGGTGCTGGTCACCATCCGCGAGCTGGCGGAGGAGGGCATGACCTGCATCCTCGTGACCCACGAAATGGGTTTTGCCCGCGAGGTGGCGGACCATGTCTATTTCACCGACAAGGGCCTGATCGTCGAGCACGGACCGCCGGCGGACTTCTTCGCCAATCCCAAGGACGAACGCACCAAGGCGTTCCTGGGCCAAGTGCTCTGAAGCCAGCCGGTTGGAACACAAAAAAAGCGCGCCGCTAGGCGCGCTTTTCTTTTGTGAGGCCAAGCCCCGGGCGCTTACTTCACGATGAAGGGCACGCGGGTCGCCGGCGGGGTGTTGCGCGAGCGCTCGGTGCGCACGATGCCGTCGATGACGGTCATGCCGATGCCCGGCAGATCGCCGAGCTGCACGCTCTCCAGCAGGTTCCTGCCGGCCGAGTGCTGGGCGGTGTCCATGATGACGAAGTCCGCCGTGCGTCCCACCTCGATGATCCCGCAGTCCAGCGCCCGCATGCGCGCGGTGTTGCCGGTGGCAAGGCAGAAGGCGACTTCCGCCGGCAGGTCGCCCAGTGAGGACAGCAGCGAAACCATCCGCAGGATGCCCAACGGCTGCACGCCCGAGCCGGCGGGGGCGTCGGTGCCGAGGATGACGCGGTTGAGGTCGCCCATCTCCTTGGCGATGCGCAGGGTGTAGAGGGCGGAGCGCTCATTGCCGTTGTGCACCAGTTCCAGGCCGCGCTTGCAGCCCTCGCAGATGCAGCGGATCTGGCTGTCCGGCAGGGCGGTGTGCCCGCCGTTGATGTGCCCGACCACGTCGGTGTCCGCCTCCAGCACCACGTCCTTGTCGATCAGGCCGGAGCCGGGAATGGAGGGGCCGCCGGTGTGGATGGTGGACTGGATGCCGTACTTGCGCGCCCAGCCGACCATCTTGCGGGCGGTGGGGCCGTCCTTGACGCCGCCGAGGCCGACCTCGCCCAGAAGCTTCACGCCGGCGGCGGCGAGCTCCTTGAAGTCCTCTTCCACCATCTCGTGCTCGATCACCGGCGCGCCGGCATGGATCTTCACGCCGCCGGGGCGAAAGTTGGTGAAGGTGCGCTGGGCGGTGATGGCGAGCGCCTTCAGGCCCACCACGTCGCGCGGGCGGCCGGGATAATGCACTTCGCCGGCCGAGATCATGGTGGTGACGCCGCCGTGCAGGAAGCTGTCGATCCAGTTGAGCTGGCTCTGGCGCGGCGTCCAGTCGCCGGCCACGGGATGCACATGGCTGTCGATGAGCCCAGGCGTCACCGCGGCGCCGTTGGCGTCGATGAGCGTAGTGGCGCCCTCGGTGTCCACGTCCTTCAGGCGGCCGATGGCGGTGATGCGGCTGTTCTCGGCGACGATGGTGTCGGCATCGAGGATCGGCTTCTCAAGGTCGCCGCTGAGCAGCAGGCCGATGTTGCGGATGACGAGCTTGGTCGGGCCGGTGGGGCCGCTCGGGGCGTCGTGGGCCATCTTGGTACTCCGGAAAGCATTGCCGGCGACGCGCGGGCGGTCCCGGCCATTTATTTGTAGGCATATGAAAGCTACGCCCGGACGCGGCGCTTGAGAACCGCGTCCGGGCAAAAATTCTCAACGTTCGGCGAACGCCTTTTCCAGCACGAAGTCGCTGGCCTCGCCGTGGTTGCCTTCCTCGAAGCCGCGGGCCTCGAACATGCCGCGCAGCTCCGTCATCATCTGCGGCGAACCGCAGAGCATGATGCGGTCGCGGGCCTTGTCGAGCGGCGGCAGGCCGATGTCCTCGAACAGCTTGCCGCTCTCGATCAGGTCGGTGACGCGCCCCCGGTTGCGGAACGGCTCGCGGGTCACGGTGGGGTAGTAGATGAGCTTGCTGGAGATCTCCTCGCCGAGGAACTCGTGCTTGGGCAACTGCTCGGTGATGAGCTCGCCATAGGCCAGCTCGGCCACTTCGCGGCAGCCGTGGACCAGCACCACCTTGTCGAAGCGCTCGTAGGTCTCCGGGTCGCGGATGATGGACATGAACGGGGCAAGGCCGGTGCCGGTGCCGAGCAGATAGAGGTTCTCGCCGTCCCGCAGGTTGTCGATCACCAGCGTGCCGGTGGCCTTGCGACCGACGATGATCGGGTCGCCTTCCTTCAGATGCTGGAGGCGGGAGGTGAGGGGACCGTCCGGCACCTTGATGGAGAAGAATTCCAGCGTCTCGTCATAGTTCGGGCTGGCCACCGAATAGGCACGCAGCAGCGGCTTCCCGTCGACCTTGAGGCCGATCATGGTGAACTCGCCGTTGCGGAAGCGGAAGGTGCTGTCGCGGGTGGTGGTGAAGCTGAACAGGCGGTCGGTCCAGTGGTGGACGCTGAGCACGCGCTCTTCCATCAGATTGCTCATGGCAGGCTCGGTCGGTTCGCGTTTGCAGGGATCAGGCGGCGGGGGCGGGAGAGAGCAAGGCGAGCTTGCCGTCCTTGCCCTTCCAGTCGTCGGCATCGTCGGGCGGGGTGCCCTTTTCGGTGATGTTGGGCCATTTGGCGGCATATTCGGCGTTCAGCGCCGCCCATGCCCCGGCGCGGGGATCAGTGTCCGGCAGGATCGCCTCGGCGGGGCATTCCGGCTCGCACACGCCGCAGTCGATGCACTCGTCTGGGTGGATCACCAGCATGTTCTCGCCGGCATAGAAGCAGTCCACCGGGCAGACGGACACGCAGTCCATGTATTTGCAGCGGATGCAGCCATCGGTGACGACATAGGCCATGGAACGGGTCCCGATCCGGTGACGTGCCGAAGCGGCATGTCTCATATTGTTTGTATACAAATGAAAAATAGAAATACCGGTCGCGCCTGTCAATCGGCCAGGATGCCGCGATGTGCGGACATTTTGAGCAGGAATGCGGAGATTACGGGCAGGGACGGGGCCGCCCCCGCGGCTAATGGGTTCCGGGCGCGCTCCGCAGCCGCGCCACTGTGCTCTCCACGCTTTCCCACGCCGGCGCGTCGGGGGCGAACTTGGCGCGGATGTAGCGCACCAGGGCAGCCACCTGCCCGTCGTCCAGGCTGTCGCGGAAGGCCGGCATGTCGCCGAGGTCGCGGGCGGCGGGCGAGGGGATGCCGTCGAGAATCACCCGCACCAGATTGTCCGGCCGCGCCGCATGGACATTGGTGTTGAGCGCCAGCGCCGGGCGCACGCCGAACAGCGTCGGGCCGCTCTCCGAATGGCAGGCGGCGCAGGCGCCCTCATAGAGCTTGCCGCCGAGCGTATCGAGCGGGCGCAGCGCAGCGGTCGCCTGCGCCTGGAGCGTGGCGGCCTTCGTCTCGGGATCGGCCGGAGCGGGGCCGGAGAAGGAGGCGAGATAGACCGCCATGGCGCGGATGTCCGCGTCCGGCAGATGCGCCAGTTCCTGCACCACCGGCGCCATCGGCCCGGCTGCCGTGCCGTGGTGGGGCGAAAAGCCGGTGCGCAGATATGAATACAGCTCGGCCTCCGTCCACGGGATCGGCGCCTTGGACAAGGCGGTCAGCGCGGGTGCCTCCCAGCCGTCCACCATGCCGCCGGCAAGATAAGCCGCGCCGGTCTTTTCCGCGCCCAGGCCATTGCGCGGCGTGTGGCACGCGCCGCAATGGCCGAGCCCCTCCACCAGATAGGCGCCCCGGTTCCATTGCGGCGATCGCGCCGGGTCCGCCACCGCCTGGCCGGTCATGAGGAACAGCATGTTCCAGGCGGCCATCAGCGGGCGGATGTTGAAGGGGAAGGCCATCTTCGCCTCCGGCACCGGGGCGGAGGCGGGCGGTTGCGACATCAGATAGGCGTAGAGCGCCTGGAGGTCGGTGTCGGAGGCTTTGGTGAAGGCGGTGTAGGGAAAGGCGGGGTAGAGGTGGCGCCCGTCCCGCGAGATGCCCTCGCGCATGGCCCGCTCGAAAGCGGCATAGGACCAGCGGCCGATGCCGGTGTCCGAATCCGGCGTCAGATTGGTGGCGTAGACCGTGCCGAAGGGGGTCTCCATGGCCCGCCCGCCGGCGTTGGCGACGCCGCCCGGCACCGTATGGCAGACGGCGCAGTCGCCCAGCGCCGCCAGCTGCTTGCCGCGCGCGATCATCTCCGCCGAGAAGGCCGACGGATCGGGCGGCGCGATGGGCGCGATGGCGCCACGGATCGGCAGGGCGATGGTGGCCATGCCGAGCGCCCCGGCCAGCGCCGCGCCGGCCATGGCGAACCAGGAGCGCTTCTTCTTGTGCGGCTTCGGCTCCGGCGGGGGCGTCTCGCCGGTAAGGGCGGCGCGCACGCGGTCCGGGGTGAACGGCGGCTCGCGGAAGCGCACGCCGGTGGCGTCGAAAATGGCGTTGGCGATGGCCGCCGCGCTGGGCACGGAGGCGCTCTCGCCGCTCCCCAGCGGCGGCTCCTCCGGGCGGGGCATCAGCACCACCTTGATGACCGGCACCTCGGGGAAGGTGAGAATGGGATAGGCGCCCCATTCCCGGCTGGCGACGGCGGTATCGGAGAAGCTCACCTCCTCCTTCAGCGCCCGGCTGGTGGACTGGATGACATTGCCGTGGATCTGATGCTCGATCCCGGCCGGATTGATCATCAGCCCTGAGTCCTGGCCGACCACCACGCGGGTCACGTTCACGTCGCCGGTGGCTTTGTTGACCTCCACCTCCGCCACCCAGGCGGACCAGGCGGCGCCGTAGCCGGGGAATTTGGAGTGCACATAGAGCGCGTAGGCAAAGCCCTGACCGCGCACGATGTCGCCCTCCACCACCTCCTGGCGGGGGCCGGTGCGGTGCTCCCAGCCGGCCTTCTCCGCGACCTCCTTCACCAGGTCCACGGCGCGGGGGTCATGCAGGTGGCGCAGGCGGAACTCCACCGGATCGACGCCGGCGGCGGTGGCGAGCTCGTCCACATAGCTTTCGTGGGCGAAGGAATTGGGCAGCGCCGAGACGCCGCGCAGCCAGGCCGCCCGGACGAGGGGCGCCATGTCGTGCACCACCACCCGCATGTTGTCATAGGCATAGGGGGCGATCGAGGTGCGGTCGCCCATCTCGAAAATGGGATTGTCGGCCGGCACGCGGCCGGTCAACAGCAGCGCCAGCGTGGTGGCGGCGTTGGAGGGATAGCGGGTGGAGAAATCATAGGCCGCCACCGTGCCGTCGGCATTCAGCCCGCCCTTCACCTCCATGAGCTGGGCCGCGCCCTTGGGCTCCCAGGCGTGCTCCTGCTCGCGGGTGAGCTGCACCCGTACCGGCCGCCCCACCGCGCGGGACAATAGGGCCGCGTCCGCGGCCACGTCGTCCGCGCAATTGCGGCCGTAGCAGCCGGCCGCCTCGAAGCGGATGATCTCGATGACGTCTTCCGGCAGGCCCAGCAGCAGGGCGATGTCGGCGCGCAGGGGAAAGGGGTTCTGTGTGCCGGACCACACCGTCACGCCCTGAGCTGTCACATCGGCGACGGCGCAGGAGGGGCCGATGGAGGCATGCATCTGGTAGGGCCACACATAGGTGCGGTCCATGGGATAGGCGGCGGCCGCGCGGGCGGCGTCCACGTCGCCGGTGTCCAGCAGCGTGCGGGTGCGGCTGGGGTTGGCGCGCAGGGCGTTCGGGAGGTCCTTCAGGTCCGGCAAGGGCGGCGCCGGCTTCCAGCGCACCACGAGGCGCCGTGCGGCTTCTGCCGCCTGCTCCTCGCGCTCGGCCACCACGCCGACGAAGTCGCCCATGGTGACCACCGCCACCACGCCGGGGAGGCCGGCGACGGAACTCTCGTCCACCCCGATCAGGCTGTGGCCGATGAAATCGCCGGCATCGACGCCGGCATAAGGCGGGCGCACCACGCGACCGTGCAGCATGCCGGGCACGCGCACGTCATGCACATAAGCGAAGGTGCCGGTGGCCTTGGCCGGAATGTCCACGCGGGGCATGCGCTGGCCGACGATGCGATAATCGGAGACCGGCTTCACCGCCACGGTCTCGGCCAGCATCAGCCGCTCCTGCCGGCCGGCCAGGATGGCGGCATAGGACAGGCCCGCATTGCCGCCGGCGCGGGGATGCACCACACCGTCGGTCACCATGAGGTCGTCGGCGGGAACGTCCAGCGCCTCGGCGGCGAGCGCCACGAGGCGGTGGCGCGCCTGGGCGGCGGCGCGGCGCAGCGGGATGGCGGAGACCTGGATGCTGTCGCTGGCGATGGTGGCGCCCTGGTTGGGCGTGCCGCCGGTATGGCCCAGCACCATCACAACCCGGTCGAGCGGCACGTCCAGCTCTTCCGCCACGATCTGGGCGAGGGCGGTGCGGATGCCGGTGCCGAGATCGACGTGGCCGTTGAAGGCCATGACCGTGCCGGCGTCGTCCACGTAAAGGAAGATGTCCAGCGCCCCCTCGGGCGGCGGCGTGGTGGGCACGAGGCCCTTCACATGCTGTGCCGGACGCAGGATGGCGAGCGTGCCGGTGCGCGCAAGCAGATCCGCTGGGGCAGGCGTCGGCTCGGTCATGGGGCAAGGTCCGTCTCGGCCGCGCCCTGGTCCGGGGCGCCGCCCATCTCCTGCGCGGCGCGCATGACCGCACGGAGGATTTCCACATGCGTCCCGCAGCGGCAGAGGTTGTAGCGCAGGGCGTCGCGCGCCTCGGCCTCGGTGGGCGCGGGGTGGCGCATGAGGAAGGAGGTCGTGGCCATGATCATGCCGTTCAGGCAATAGCCGCACTGGGCCGCCTGCTCGGCGATGAAGGCGACCTGCACCGGGTGCGGCGCCTCCGGCGTGCCGAGCCCTTCCAGCGTGGTCACCGCCCGGCCTTCCGCGCTGCCCAGCGTGACCACGCAGGAGCGCGCGGCGACGCCGTCGAGCAGCACCGTGCAGGCGCCGCATTCGCCCAGCCCGCAGCCGAACTTCGGGCCATTCAGCGCCAGATCGTTGCGCAGGATATAGATGAGCGGCGTTTCACGCGGCAGCGTGAACGTATGGTCCGTTCCATTCACCGTGAGCGTCACCGGATCGGGCATGTCAGGCCCGATCCGGTGACGGCAGACGGCTCCCGCCGCTGCGCGCCTGAGGGCGTGCGGCGGGTTTCGGTGTCGCGATCATGTCCGCCCCTCTGTTCGGCTGGCAGCGCGATTGTTTCGCTAGATTGTTTCTATACTAATGAATGGCGTCAAGCGGCGCGTTGCGCCGCGCGTCCACCCTCGACACGCCGCGCCCGCCCGTCCCATGCTGGCGCGGTTCATTGCGGAAGAAGACGTTCCATGCGGGTTTCGACACGTTCCACCATCCCGTCCTCCATCGTGGGAGCGCGCCCATGACGCGCCCGCTGGAGGGACTGAAGGTCCTTGAACTGGCACGCATCCTTGCCGGCCCGTGGGTCGGGCAGCTCCTGGCCGATCTCGGCGCGGACGTGGTGAAGGTGGAGAGCCCGGAGGGCGACGACACCCGCACCTGGGGGCCGCCCTTCGTGCCCGCCGCCGATGGTGGCGACCTGTCCGCGGCCTATTTCCATGCCGCCAATCGCGGCAAGAAGTCCGTGGTCATCGATTTCCGCACCCCCGAGGGGCAGGAAGAGGTGCGCCGGCTCGCCGCCAAGGCGGACGTGCTGGTGGAGAACTTCAAGGTCGGCGGCCTGAAGAAATACGGCCTCGACGCTGAGAGCCTGAAGGCGGTCAACCCGCGCCTCGTCTATTGCTCCATCACCGGCTTCGGCCAGACCGGGCCCTATGCGGAGCGGGCGGGCTATGACTATCTCGTCCAGGGCATGGGCGGGATCATGTCGCTCACCGGCGCGCCGGAGGGCGAGCCGATGAAGGTGGGCGTCGCCTTCGCCGACATCTTCACCGGTCTCTATGCCACCGTCGGCATCCTTTCCGCCTTGCGGCGGCGGGATGCGAGCGGGCAGGGCGCGGTGGTGGACATGGCACTGCTCGACTGCCAGGTGGGCGTGCTGGCCAACCAGGCCATGAACTATCTGGTCTCGGGCCAGGCGCCGGCGCGGCTGGGCAACGCCCATCCCAACATCGTGCCCTATCAGGTCTTCCCGGTGGCGGACGGCTACGTCATCATCGCGGTGGGCAATGACGGCCAGTTCCGCCGGTTCTGCACCGTGCTCGGCGTGCCGGAGGTCGGCACCGACCCCGCCTTTGCGACGAATCGCGAGCGGGTGAAGAACCGGGCTGAACTGGTGCCGCTGCTCACCGGCAAGATGGCGGCCTTCCAGAAGGCGGACCTGCTGGCGAAACTGGAGGCCGAGGGCGTGCCCGCCGGCCCCATCAACACGATCGACGAGGTGTTCGCCGATCCGCAGGTAATCGCGCGCGGCATGCGTCTGGACCTGCCCACCGCCGACGCGGCCTCGGGCACGGTCCCGGGCGTGCGCACGCCGATCACCATCGACGGTGCGCCCATGGTGTCCGACCAGCCCTCGCCGGCGCTGGGTGCCCATACGGCGGCCTTCAAGGCCGGCGATCTCTGGTAATAGGTCAGGCGCGCTGCCCTTTC
This sequence comes from Azorhizobium doebereinerae UFLA1-100, assembly GCF_000473085.1. Taxonomy (GTDB): domain Bacteria; phylum Pseudomonadota; class Alphaproteobacteria; order Rhizobiales; family Xanthobacteraceae; genus Azorhizobium; species Azorhizobium doebereinerae. The sequence continues at coordinate 385,861 of NZ_AXBA01000001.1, read as the reverse complement.
AGGCAGCGTGCCTGTTCGTTGTGCTTGACATGACTCCATGCGCATATTTCATTAGTACACATATGAACTGCGCTGGGTGACCGGCGCGCCGCCGACGGCCGGTTTTCCCGTGCCCTGGAGCTGTGAGCGCCATGCTTGACGACAAGATCGCCGCGTCCCGGCCCGCCGCGGATGAGAAGATCCGCTGCGATGCCTGCCCGGTCATGTGCTACATCAAGCCGGGCATGACCGGTGCCTGCGATCGCTATGCCAATGACGCGGGCGAACTGGTGCGCGTGGATCCCCACGTGGTGCTCGACCGGACGCTGGCGCAGGGCGGCACGGTGGTGCCCTTCAATCGCGGCGGCGACTGGGACGGCAAGCTGCTCGGCACGCCCGAGACCTTCGTGACCGCCATCGGCGCGGGCACCACCTATCCCGACTACAAGCCCGCGCCCTTCATCGTCTCGTCCCAGGTGGACGGCATCGACATGGTCACGGTCGTGACCGAGGGCATCTTCAGCTATTGCGGCGTGAAGGTGAAGATCGACACCGACCGCTTCCTCGGCCCCGAGCAGGCCACGGTGCGCGCCGCGGGCGAGCCCGTGGGCCATGTGACCACCAGCGAATACGGCTCGCAGATGCTGTCCCTCGGCGGCGTGCATCACCTCACCGGCGGCGGCAAGAAGGAAGGCCGCGTCACCTGCGAGGCGCTGCTCGACCTGTGCAACGGCAAGGCGGTGGAGCTGACCATCGACGACGGCTCGACCGTGGTGGTGCAGGCGGGCAAGGCGCCCGTCGTCAACGGCTTCCAGGAAGAGCGCATGCGTGTGGGCTGCGGCTCCGCGACCATCGGCATGTTCGCCAAGCAGTGGCTGGGCAAGGCCGACGAGGTGGTGGTGGTGGACGACCACATCACCGGCGTGCTGTCCGAGCATCAGGCCGGCAAGCTGCTCGACATTCCCGAGACCGGCATCAAGATGAAGGGCCGCCGCTCGACCCCCGGCCGCTATTTCCAGGTGGCCGAGCCCGGCACCGGCTGGGGCGGCACCAACATCACCGACCCGCTGGCCATCATCGGCCCGTTCGATCCCAAGGTGGCATGGCCGGGCCTGCGCCTGTTCTTCATCTCCACCACCGGCGAGCATTTCGCCTATTACGAGTTGGACGACGCCCTGCTGCCGGTGGCCAAGGACATGCCGGCGGACCTGCTGGCCTCGGCCGAGCGGGTGAAGGAGAATTGCGAGCCTGCGCTCTCCACCGTTCTGTTCATGGCCGGTGCCGGCGGCTCGCTACGCTCGGGCGTGACGGAGAATCCGGTGCGGCTCACCAAGTCGGTGAAGGACGCGCTCACCTATGTCACCAGCGGCGGCGCACCGGTCTATGTCTATCCGGGCGGCGGCATCACCTTCATGGTGGACGTGACCCGCCTGCCGGAGAACGCCTTCGGCTACGTGCCGACCCCGGCCTTGGTGGCGCCCATCGAGTTCACCCTGAAGCTGTCGGACTATGAGGCGCTGGGCGGGCACATGGCCGAGGTTCGGCCGGTGTCCTCCATCCCGCAGGGCGAGGGCCTGCGGCCCCTGGCGCCGCTCGGGGGCAATCCCTGGCCGCTGGCGCCGCAGACCGCCAAACGTTCGCACGGCTGAACCCATGAGCCTCGCCGCGTCTCTTCCCTCCCAGGCCCCGCGGGCGCCCCAGGCGGCCCTGCTGGCCGATGGGCGCCGCCTGCATGTGCAGGACGGTCCCATCGACCTCGTGATTGAGGCGGTGGGCGAGCCCGAGGCGGTGCAGCGGGCCTATGCGGCGGCGGTGCATAGCTTTACCCGCGTGCTCGATGCCTTGTGCGCGGAACTGCCGGCGCTGCGGGCCGCGTCGTCGCCCGACCTCTGCCCGGTTTCCGGTGCCGTGGCGCGACGCATGTGGCGGGCGGTGATGCCGTTCGCCGGCGACATCTTCATCACCCCCATGGCGGCGGTGGCGGGCGCGGTGGCGGAAGAGGTGCTCGCCGCCATGGTGGGGCCCGGCATCTCGCGCGCCTATGTGAACAATGGCGGCGACATCGCCCTTTTCCTGGCGGACGGCACGCGCTTCACGGTCGGCCTCGTCGACCGGCCCGACCGGCCCCGGATCATCGGCACCACAATTCTCGACGCCGCGAGCCCGGTGCGCGGCGTCGCCACCAGCGGCTGGCGCGGGCGCAGCTTCTCGCTCGGCATCGCCGATGCGGTCACCATCCTCGCGCCCACCGCCGCCATGGCGGATGCGGCGGCGACCGTGGTGGCCAATGCGGTGGACCTGCCGGGCCATCGCGGCGTGATCCGCGTGCCGGCGCGCGACCTCCAGCCGGACAGCGACCTGCGGGACCGTGCCGTCACCCGGCACGTGCCGGACTTGTCCGCCGCCGAGCGGGCCGAGGCGTTGGAAGCCGGCCTCGCCTGCGCGCGTGATCTGGCGCGCCGGGGCCTGATCTGCGCCGCCGCGCTGCATCTCCAGGGCGAGACCGTCGGCACCGGCGCCGACCTTGCCCTGCTCTCCGACATGGCGGCGGATGCCTCCGCCGCCCGCATTTTCTCAACGCCACAACCAGAACAAGGGCGCACACATGCCTGAGGTGAAGATCCGTAAGCGTCTCCTGATCATCGAGGAAATCCTCCATGAAGGTGGCCCCGTGGCCGCAACGCCGCGCAAGCGCGGGGCGGTGCTCACCGTCATCGAGAACCCCTTCGCCGGCCGCTATGTGGAAGACATCGCCGGCTTCATGGACGACCTGACCCCGCTCGGGGTCGCCATGGCGGGCGATCTCCTGGCCGCGCTGGGCGGCGACAAGACCGCCATCGACGGCTACGGCAAGGGCGCCATCGTCGGCGCCGCCGGCGAGCTGGAGCACGGCGCGCTGTGGCATGTGCCCGGCGGCTATGCCATGCGCGAGATCCTCGGCGACGCCAAGGCCATCGTCCCCTCCACCAAGAAGGTGGGCGGCCCCGGCACGCGGCTGGACGTTCCGATCACCCATGTGAACGCCTCCTATGTGCGCAGCCATTTCGACGCCATGGAAGTGGGCGTGCCGGATGGCCCCAAGGCGGACGAGATCGTGCTGGTGCTGGCGATGACCAGTGGCCCGCGCGTCCACGCCCGCGTCGGCGGCCTGGCGGCGGACAAGATCAAGGGCGAGGACGGCCTGCGATGAGCGCGAAAATCCGCAAGATCGTTACCTTTCTCGAAGAAACCCATACGGAGATGGGCCGGCCCGTCTCCCCGCCCACGCGCCGCGCGGCGGCGGTGGCGGTGATCGAGAACCCCTTCGCCGGGCGCTATGTGGAGGACCTGTCCGACCTCATCGCCATCGGCGAGGAGCTCGGCGGGCTCCTGACCGAGCGGGCAGTCGCCGCCCTCGGCATCGAGGGCGCGGCCGCGCAGAGCTACGGCAAGGCCGCGCTGGTGGGTGAGAATGGCGAGCTGGAGCACGCCGCGGCTCTGCTGCATCCCAAGATGGGCACGCCGGTGCGCAAGGTGCTGGGCAAGGGCGCGGCGCTGATCCCGTCCTCCAAGCGGCGCGGCGGCATGGGCGCGGAGCTGGACATCCCGCTCGGCCACAAGGACGCGGCCTTCGTCCGCAGCCATTTCGACGGCATGCAGGTGAGCATCAACGATGCCCCGCGCGCCAACGAGATCGTGGTCGCCGTGGCGGTCACGGATTCCGGCCGGCCCCTGCCGCGGGTGGGCGGCCTGGTGGTGGCCGACATCAAGGGCGAGGACGGATTGCGCTAAGCTCGCGCCGGACCCTGACCGGGCCGGAATTTGAGGACGGTACGTCGAAAAACCAGAGGGGATGACCGTATGAAGACGATGATTGGGGTCGCGCTGGCAGCCACGCTGCTGGTGACCGGAATGGCCAAGGCCCAGCAGGGCGAGATCAAGGTCGGCGAGATCAACAGCTATTCGGCGTTGCCCGCCTTCACCGATCCTTATCGCAAGGGCATGGATCTGGCGCTGAAGCAGATCAATGACGCCGGCGGCATCAAGGGCAAGAAGCTCGTGATCATCTCCAAGGACGACGGCGGCAAGCCCGGCGACGCCCTGACCGCCGCCAACGAGCTGGTCTCGCGCGACGGCGTGGTGATGATCGCCGGCGGCTTCCTGTCCAACGTGGGCCTGGCTTTGGCGGACTTCGCCAAGCAGAAGAAGGTGCCCTATATCGCCGCCGAGCCTTTGACCGACGCCATCGTCTGGTCGAAAGGCAATGACTATACCTTCCGCCTGCGCACCTCGAACTACATGCAGGCGGCCATGCTGGCGGAAGAAGCCGCCAAGCTGCCGGCCAAGAAGTGGGCGACCATCGCCCCGAACTATGAGTTCGGCCAGTCGTTCGTGGCCGTGTTCAAGGAACTGCTGACCAAGAAGCGCCCGGACGTGGAGTTCGTGGCCGAGCAGTGGCCGCCGCTGGGCAAGATCGACGCCGGCCCGGTGCTCCAGGCCATCGACGCCGCCAAGCCCGACGCCATCCTGAACGCCACCTTCGCCGGCGACCTGGTGAAGCTGGTGCGCGAGGGCAATACCCGCGGCGTGTTCAAGGACCGCGCCGTGGTCAGCTACCTGACCGGCGAGCCGGAATATCTCGATCCGCTGAAGACCGAGACCCCGGAAGGCTGGATCGTGTCGGGCTATCCCTGGTACGGCATCAACACGCCCGAGCATAAGGCGTTCCTGGACGCCTACCAGCAGCTCAACAAGGACTATCCGCGCCTCGGCTCCATTGTCGGCTATTCCACCGTCATGAGCATCGCGGCCGTCCTGAAGGCCACCGATGACCACAACCCCGACGGCATCGTCAAGGCCATGAAGGGCCTGAAGGTGGACACCCCCTTCGGTCCCATCGTCTACCGCGCGGCGGACCACCAGAGCACGCTCGGCGCCTATATCGGCAAGACCTCGGTCAAGGACGGCAAGGGCGTGATGGTGGACTATGTGTTCCGCGCCGGTGCCGACTACCTGCCGTCCGAAGCGGACGCTGCCAAGCTCCGTCCCAAGGACTGACGCGATCCCTGACGCGACCCCTGGCCGGTGCCTTCCGGTGCCGGCCAGCCATTCTCCGCACCAATAACAAGAAACCAGCCTTCAAGAGCGTTCAACGAAAGGTTGAGCCGTGGAATTCCTATTGGTCCAGGCCCTCAGCGGGCTCGCCAGCGCCGCGTCGTTGTTTCTGGTGGCGTCGGGCCTGTCGATCATCTTCGGCGTGATGCGCATCGTGAACTTTGCGCATGGCGCGTTCTACATGCTCGGCGCCTACGTCGCGTTCACGCTGACGGACCGCTTCGCCGGCCCCCTCGGCTTCTGGGGCGGCATTCTCGTGGCCTGCCTCGTGGTGGCCGCCGTCGGCGCGCTGATGGAGATGCTGCTGCTGCGCCGCATCTATCACGCGCCCGAGCTGTTCCAGCTCCTGGCCACCTTCGGCGTCACGCTGATGGTCGAGGACATCGTGGTGCTGATCTGGGGCGCCGAGGACCTCATGGGCCCGCGCGCGCCCGGCTTCACCGGCGCCGTCACCGTGTTCGGCCGCCTGGTGCCGTCCTACGACTTCCTGCTCATTGCGCTGGGCCCCATCGTGCTCGGCCTGCTGTGGCTGCTGTTCCACGGCACCCGCTGGGGCGTGCTGGTGCGCGCCGCCACCCAGGACCGCGACATGGTGGCCTCGCTGGGCGTCAACCAGAAGTGGCTGTTCACCAGCGTGTTCGCGCTGGGCGTGTTCCTGGCGGCGCTGGGCGGAGCCTTGCAGATTCCGCGCACCACGGTCAGCCATGCCATGGACCTGTCGATCATCGTCGAGGTGTTCGTGGTGGTGGTGATCGGCGGCCTCGGCAGCGTCACCGGCGCCTTCGTGGCCGCCATCCTGGTGTCCGAGCTGAATGCCTTTGGCATCCTGGTGCTGCCCAAGATCTCCATGGTCATGGTGTTCCTGGTCATGGCGGTGGTGCTGGTGGTGCGGCCCTGGGGCCTGTTCGGCAAGCCGGAGGGCACGCCGCGTGCCGCCGCCGGCCTCTCCATCCGCCCCTGGCGCCCCATGTCCGCGCTGGAGCGCATGGGCGTCGCCGTCGCCATTCTGGTGGCGGCGAGCCTGCCGGTCTTCGCCGGCAACTATGCCTTGAGCGTGGGCACGGAAATCCTCGTCTTCGTGCTGTTCGCCGCCAGCCTGCATTTCCTGATGACCGTGGGCGGCCTCGCCTCCTTCGGCCATGCGGCCTATTTCGGCCTCGGCGCCTATGGCGCGGCCTTCATGGTCAAGTTCCTGGGCGCCCCCATGGAGCTGGCGCTGTTGGTCGGCCCGCTGCTCGGGCTGGCGGGTGCGGTGCTGTTCGGCTGGTTCTGCGTGCGCCTGTCCGGGGTCTATTTCGCCATGCTGACGCTGGCTTTCGCCCAGATCGCATGGTCGGTGGCGTTCCAGTGGGTGGAGGTGACCGGCGGCGACAACGGCATGCTGGGCATCTGGCCGTCCAAATGGGCCTCCAGCCCGCAGGGCTTCTTCTGGCTGACCCTGGCGATCGTCGTCATCGGGGTGGGCGTGCTGCGGATGCTGGTGTTCTCGCCCTTCGGCTATGGCCTCAGGGCGGCCCGCGACAGCACGCTGCGCAGCGAGGCCATCGGCATCGACCGCAAGAGCACGCAATGGGCCGCCTTCATCGTGGCCGGCACGTTCGCGGGCATCGCCGGGGCGCTGTTCGCCTTCCTGAAAGGCAGTGTGTTCCCGGAGAACCTGGCCATCCCGACTTCGGTGGACGGCCTCGTCATGGTGCTGCTGGGCGGCATCGAGACGGTGTCCGGCGCGGTCATCGGCGCCATTGTCTACAAGGCCCTGGCCATCTGGCTCATGAGCAAGACGGAATTGTCCAAGCTGGTGCTGGGCGGGGTGATCGTGGTGCTGGTGGTGGCCTTCCCGAAGGGCATCGTCGGCTTCCTCGAGGACCTGCGCCATCGCCGCCGCCGCCCGCCCGCGCCCGACGGGGCGGGGCCTGAGGCGGCCGGCTACGTCGCCAAGGTGGAGGCCGCGGAATGAGCGCGCTGCTGCAAGTGGAAGGGCTCGCCAAGTCCTATGGCGGGGTGCATGCGGTGCGGGGCGTCTCGTTCGCGCTCGACGCCGGCACCATCCTCGCCCTGATCGGCCCCAACGGCGCCGGCAAGAGCACCTGCTTCAACATGCTGAACGGCCAGATCCGGCCCAATGCCGGCTCCATCAAGCTGGAGGGCCAGGAGATCGTCGGCCTGCCGCCGCGCGCGGTGTGGCGGCGCGGGGTGGGGCGGACGTTCCAGATCACCGCCACCTTCCCGTCCATGACGGTGCGCGAGAACGTGCAGGTGGCGCTGCTCTCCTTCCACCACAAGCTGTGGGCCATGGTGGGCTATGCGGGCGCCGCCCATCGCCCCGAGGCCGACCGCCTGCTGGCGCTGGTGGGCATGGAGGCGCAGGCCGAACGGCCGTGCGGGGAACTGGCCTACGGCGACCTGAAGCGGCTGGAGCTGGCCATTGCCTTGGCCAACAATCCCAAGCTCTTGCTGATGGATGAACCCACCGCCGGCATGGCGCCGAAGGAGCGCGTGGACCTGATGCGCCTCACCGCCAAGATCGCCCGCGAGAAGGGCATCGGCGTGCTGTTCACCGAGCACGACATGGACGTGGTGTTCGAGCATGCGGATGCCGTGATGGTGCTGAACCGGGGCGAGCTGATCGCCACCGGCACGCCGGAACAGGTGCGCCGCGACCCGCAGGTGCGGGCGATCTATCTGGGCGAGGGCCTGCTGTACGACGCCAAACACCGCGAGGGGAGCGCCGCATGAAGCTCGAAGTCTCCGGGCTGAACAGCCATTACGGGCCGGCCCACATCCTGTTCGACGTCGGCTTCGAGGTGGGCGCCGGCGAAGTGGTGGCGCTGCTCGGCCGCAACGGCGCCGGCAAGAGCACCACTTTCCGCTCGGTGGTGGGCCTCGTCGCCCAGCGCACCGGCCAGATCCGCTTCGAGGGCGAGGACGTCTCGCGCCTGCCGACCTATGAGGTCGTCCGTCGCGGCCTCGGCTATGTGCCTGAGGACAGGCGCATTTTCACCGAGCTGACGGTGGAGGAGAATTTCACCGTGGGCCGCCAGCCGCCCCGCGCCGGGGTCGCCACCTGGACGCCGGAGCGGATCTACGAGCTGTTCCCCAACCTCGGCGAGATGAGGAAGCGTCCCGGCGGGCAGATGAGCGGCGGCGAGCAGCAGATGCTGACCATCGGCCGCACATTGATGGGAAATCCTTCGCTGGTGCTGCTGGACGAGCCGTCCGAGGGCCTGGCGCCGAAGATCGTGGAGCAGATGGCCGACGCCATCCTGACCATGAAGCGGGAAGGGCTCTCCATCGTCATCTCCGAGCAGAATCTGCATTTCGCCAAGCTCATCTCGGACCGGGCCTATATCATTGAAAAAGGTCGCATTCGCTTCTCCGGCACCATGGCGGAGCTGGAGGCCAATCCGGAGGTCCGCGACGCCTATCTCGCCGTCTAGGCGGGGCGGGCGATATAGATGACACGACGCCAGGGGAGGCCAGGGGTGAGCACCATGCCAGCAGCCGGCGCCCGCCGCCGGCGCACCAAAACGCCGGCCCCGCCGGCCTATGTGCTTGATACGCAAGTAGGTTTCCTGCTGCGGCAAGTGATGCAGCGGCACACCATCATCTTCGGCGCGCGCATGGGGGAGGAGTTGACCTCCACCCAATGGGCGGCGCTGGCCAAGCTCGCCGAGAAGGGGCCGTGCTCGCAGAACCTGCTGGGCCGCCTCACCGCCATGGATGCGGCCACCATCAAGGGGGTGGTGGACCGTCTGGTGAAGCGCGCCCTGGTGGAGACGCGGCCCGACCCCGAGGACGGCCGCCGGCTGGTGGTGGCCCTGACGGCAGAAGGGGTTGCGCTGGCCGAGCGGGCGGCGCCGACGGCGCTCGGGATCACCGAGGAGACCCTGGCGCCGCTGGACGCGGCCGAGCGCGCGCAACTGCTCGCCTTGCTGTCGCGACTGAAATAAGCGCCGGTATTTCAGGATCTTAGTGTGTCATGGCCCTGGTCTTTCAGGGCCTTGGCGCGGCGATCCCGGCGGTCTCGTCGGGCAGGGCGATGACCACGAGGACCTGCGCCTTCTCGCGCCCGAGGCTGCGCACCTCATGCTTGATCTCGCCTTCGAAATACAAGCAATCCCCGGCACTTAGCTCAAGCTCCTCGGGGCCGAGGCGGATCGCCACCCGGCCGGAGACGACGAACAGGAACTCCTCGCCGCCATGCGCCCAGCGCGGGTCCGAGCGCAGCGCCGGCTTGGTGGCCGGCGTCATCAGGAAGGGCTCCATCATCTTGCGCGAGCGGCCCGCCGCCAAAGGGAACAGGCCGAAGGTGCCGTCCACCTGCTGCGGCCCCTCGCCATGCCGCGTCAGCGTGTAGCGCGCGGTGGATATGGCATTCAGATCAAACAGTTGAGCGATATTGACATCGAGCGCGGTGGCCACCCGCAGCAGCGCGCTGATGGACGGGGTCTTCAGCCCGCGCTCCACCAGTGAGAGGTATCCCCGTGTGAGGGCGCTGGCGGCGGCGAGGCGGTCCAGCGTCATGCCCTTCTCAAGGCGGAGCTGCCGCAGGTTCGGTCCCAGACGATCGGCCTTGCTGGCGTCGAGCACGCAAAATCCCCTGTTGCGCCCTTCAATTCCCCATTTGCGCCACCGTGTCTTAGGACGCGGCCGGCGGCGCCTCAACTGTTTCTAGCAGAACACCTTTCGTTTGCGGAAATTGTCGTCAGCCATGCGCGCGAATTTGTGCAGACACGCATGAACGCACCGTGTCGTGAATGAAAAATATGCAAACGACTGTCATCCGCATCCGCCGGCCGGATCGGCACCGTTTCGCGGCTATTGATTTCTGTCAGTAAACATGGTGCCGTTGGGTATGGACGGGTACGGGCGCGGCTTCGCGTCCCGCCCTCCGCTCCAGATCAGGCAAGAGGACAGCCCGCATGATCGTGCGTCCCGGCACCGGCCCGAGCGGCCTCCTGCCCCCCGCCGCATCGCGCCGCGCCCCCGGGCGCGGCCGCCGCCCACCTCCCGCCTGAGCCGGCGGCTCAGGCCCGCCGGACGCTGACCGCGAGGTCGGCGGCCGCGGGTCAGGCCCCGTGCCGGCCGCGCGCCCCGCCGATGGCGGGACCGGCGCGGCGGGCAGGTGAGCAGGTGAACATCACGTCCCCGGCGCCCGCCTTGCGCGCGCCGGCCGGCGGGCCCGTGTCCGCAAGACCGTTCCGGGTACCTCCCGCCGCCGGCCGCGCCGGCCGGGGAGGGGGCGCCCGCCCCGGCCGGCGTGTCCGGCCGTCTCCAGGTCCAAGAAGTTCCGCCCCTCCGCCCGGACGCAGAAGCCGGACGGGGACCGGGCAGGCGTGTGCGTCCCCCCAGACCTTCCAGAGAGGCACGATATGACACTCACCGGAACCATCGCGTCGCCGGCCGCGACCGCCGAGCGCAGCGACATGCGGCGCATCGTCTGGTCCTCGGTCATCGGCACCGCCGTCGAATGGTACGACTTCCTCATCTATGCGGCGGCCACCGCTCTGGTGTTCAACAAGCTGTTCTTCCCCGTGGCCGATCCCGCGCTCGCCACCATCGCCGCCTTCGGCACCTATGCGGTGGGCTTCCTCGCCCGGCCCTTGGGCGCGGCCATCTTCGGCCATTATGGCGACAAGCTCGGCCGCAAGGCCATGCTGGCCACCACCATCGTCATCATGGGGCTGGGCACCTTCTGCATCGGTCTCCTGCCCACCTATGAGCAGATCGGCGTCGCCGCCCCCATCCTGCTGCTGATCCTGCGCTTCCTCCAGGGCATCGGCATCGGCGGGGAATGGGGCGGGGCGGTGCTCATGGTGGTGGAGAACGCGCCGGCGAAGAAGCGCGGCCTGTTCGGCTCCATGGTGCAGGTGGGCAATCCCATCGGCAATCTCGCCGCCATCGGCATCTTCGCTTTGGTGTCGCAACTGCCCGACAGCGCCTTCCTGTCCTGGGGCTGGCGTCTGCCCTTCCTGTTCTCCATCGTGCTCATCGCGGTCGGCCTGTTCATCCGCCTCAAGCTCGACGAGACCCCGGCCTTCCGCGAGATGAAGGCGAAGAACGCCTGCGCCCAGGCGCCGCTGGTGGAGATCTTCCGCGATCACCGCCGCCCCTTCTTCACCGCCGTCGGCCTGAAGATCGCGGAAATCTCCTACGCCTCTATCGCCGGCGTGTTCGTCATCTCCTATGCCACGGCTCAACTGGGCATGCCGCGCGCGACCATCCTCAACGGCGTGTGGCTGTCCTCCTTCATCGCTTTGTTCACCATCCCGCTGTTCGGCTGGCTGTCGGATCTGGTCGGCCGCAAGACCATGTTCTTCCTGAGCTGCCTGTTCTGCGCGGGCTTCGCCTTCCCCATGTTCGCGCTCTTGGAGACCCGCGATCCGGCCATCGTGACGGCGACCATCGTGGTGGCCATCTCCTGCGGCCAGATGGTGATGTTCGGCATCGGCGCGCCCTGGTATTCGGAGCTGTTCACCGCCCGGCTGCGCTATTCCGGCGCCTCGCTGGGCTTCCAGATCGGCGCCGCGCTCTCCGGCGGCCTCACGCCCTTCATCGCCGCGGCGCTGATGACCTGGAGCGGCGGCGCCACCTGGCCCATCTCCATCTATCTCATCGGCTGCGCGCTCATCACCGCGTTCGCCACCTTCATGGCGCCCGAGACCGCCCGCAAGGACATGATCTGACGCCGTTTCCCCCTGTCTTCCCCGGGGGCGGCGCCCCCGGGGACCTGCCTGAAAGACCCAAGGACATGCTGAGCCTTCAACCCACCATCGAGGCCACCGCGACCGCTTTCGCCGGCGTGGTGCGCCATTTGCACATCACCGCCCGCGCCTTCCTGCCCATGCGCGCCATGGACGAAGTTCATCTCATTCCCGGCAAGGGCATCGAGGGCGACCGCTACATGATCGGCCGCGAGGAAGGCTTTTATTCCGACCGGCCGGAGGACGGCCGGCAGGTGACCTTGTTCGAGATCGAGACGCTGGAGGCGCTCCGGCGCGACCACAAGATCACGCTGAAGCCGGAGGACCACCGGCGCAACGTCACGGTGGAGGGCGTGCCGCTCAACCATCTGGTGGGCCGCCGCTTCTGGCTCGGCGAGACGCTCTTGGAGGCCACCCGCCTCTCCGTGCCCTGCCGGCATATCGAGGAGATCACCGGCCAGGCGATCTTTGATCCCTTGATCAACCGCTCTGGCCTCAACTGCCGCATCCTGGAAGGCGGCACGGTGCGTGTCGGCGATCTGGTCAGGAACGCCTGATGCGCCGGCACGGAGCCATCCTCACCCGCGTCACCGCCATCGAGGATGCGGGGGCGGGGGTCAAGCGCTTCACCCTTCAGGACCCGGAGGGGTGGGCGCTGCCGCCCGCCCGGCCGGGCGGGCATGTGGACCTGTTCCTGCCGGGCGGCCTCACCCGCACCTATTCCCTGTGCGGCGACCCGGCGCGGGGCGACCGCTACGTGATCGCGGTGAAGCGGGAGGCTGAGGGGCGGGGCGGCTCGGCCTATCTGCACGATCAGGTGGAGGTGGGAGACGAGATCCAGGTCGGCCTGCCGCGCGGCGGGGTGCCGCTGGGGCCGGGCTTCCATCTGTTCGTGGCCGGCGGCATCGGCGTCACGCCCTTCCTGTCGGCGGCCGCCGCGCTGCTGGCGCAGGGGCGGCGCGACTTTCGCCTGCATGTGCTGAGCCGGGGCGCGCCGCCCCTGGGCGACCAGATCGCTCCCCTGATGGATGCCGGCCTCGCGCGTCTGCACGACACCGCGCGCACCGTCCGCCCGGCGGTCGCCGACCTGCTGGCGGCCCTGCCGGAGGGGGCCAGCGCCGCCTGTTGCGGCCCGGCGCCGCTGCTGGCGGATTTCGGCGCGGCCACCGACCATTGGCCGGCGGAGCGGGTGCATCTGGAACTGTTCGTGCCGCCGCCCCTGGTGCCGGACCCGGACGCGCGCGCCTACAAACTGGTGCTGGCGCGGACGGGCGTGGAGATCGACGTGCCGGCGGGCGCCGGCATGGCGCAGGCCCTGGCCTCCGTGGGCGTGGAGGTCCCCGTGTCCTGCGGCGGCGGCATTTGCGGCACCTGCGCCGTCACCTATCTGGAGGGCACGCCGCTGCACCGCGACCGCTGCCTGTCGCAGACCGAGCGGGCCTCGAAGCTGATGCCCTGCGTGGCGCAGTCCGCCGGCGCGCGGCTGGTGCTGGACCTGTAGGGAGGGGCGCGTCAGGCCGCCGCCGCGCCGGAGACCTCCCGTGCCACCTCGCCCACCAGGGAGCGGAGCCACAGGTGGGCGGGATCGTGCCGGTGGCGCACGTGCCAGGCCATCTCCACCGGGAAGGTGCCGAGATCGACCGGCGCAGGCAGCACTTTCAGGCGCGGGTCATGGGCGAGGCGGCGGCAGAGCAGCGCCGGCAGCGTGGCGCAATAGTCGGTCACCGCGACCATCTCCGGGATCGACAGGAAATGCGTCACCGAGACCACCACCTCCCGCTTGAGCCCCTGGCGTTCGAGCGCCTGGAACAGGCCGACCCGCAGCCGGCCGGGCGGCAGCATGTTCACGTGCTTGAGGCGCTCGTACTGGGCCCGGGACAGCGTGCCCGACACCTCCGGATGGTCGGCCCGCACGATGCAGGCGAGGCCGTCGTCCATCAGGTGCTGCACCACGAGATTGTCCGGCGGGTCGACGATGCGGCCCAGCGCCAGAGCGGTGGTGCCGGAGGTGACGCCCGCCTCGGCCAGGTCGCTGCCGAACGGGGTGAGCCGCAGGCGGATGCCGGGGGCGACGGCGCGCAGCCGGGCGACGATCGCCGGCACCAGCACCAGCTCCGCATAGCTGTTGGGGGCGATGGTGAGCAGCCGCTCGGCGGCGGCCGGGTCGAACGCCTGCTGGCCCAGCACCACGTCGTCGATCTTGGCCAACGCGGCGGCGATCACCGGCGCCAGTTCCTCGGCCATGGGGGTGGGCTGGATGCCGTAGCGCTCGCGCACGAACAGCGGGTCGCGCATCACCACCCGGAGGCGCGCCAACGCGTTGGACAAGGCGGGCTGCGTCATCCCCAGCCGGTCCGCCGCGCGGGTGACGCTGCGCTCCTCCATCAAGGTGATGAAGACCGGCAGGAGATTGAGGTCGTATCGCATGAGTTATATGTATCGCCGTATATCTAAAATCATAGAAATAAATTAGTGAAATATGTCCCGCCGGCGCATGGTCCGCCCATCCGAAAGGAGCCAACCCCTTTCACCGGAGGCAATCATGAGCAAGGGACAGGTTCTGGTGGTCGGGTCGAACGCGACCCGGCTCGAAGTCCAGGGCGGCGGCACCGTCGCCACGGGGCAGTATCTCAACGAGACCGTCGTGCCGGTCCTGGCCCTGATCAAGGCCGGCTATGACGTGGTGCTGGCCACGCCGGACGGCACCAAGCCGCATCTCGACGCGGTGTCCGAGAGCGCCGACCATTTCGGCGGCGACACCGCCGCCTACGAACAGGCCAAGGCCTTCTATGCCGAGGCCCCGGCCATGAACCGGGTGCGCACCCTGCGCGCCGTGGTGGAGGAGGGGCTGGAGGCCTATGCGGGGGTGTTCGTGCCCGGCGGGCATGCGCCGATCATGGACCTGATGCAGGACCCCGACATGGGCGAGATCCTGCGCCACTTCCACCAGCGGGCGAAGCCCACGGCGCTGATCTGCCACGGCCCCATCGCCGTGGTCGCGGCCCTGCCGCACGCCCGCGAGTTCCGCGCCGCGCTCGTCGCCGGCGCCACGGACGCCGCGCGCGAATGGGCCAAGGGCTGGCAATATGCCGGCTACCGGATGACCATCTTCTCCAATGCCGAGGAGGATGTGGCGGAGGATTATATCCTGCACGCGAAGCTCCGCTTCAGGATGGCCGACGCCCTTGAGGCCGCCGGCGGCGAGGTGATCACCACCGCGGTCAATTTCGCCCCGCACGTGATCATCGACCGCGAGCTGATTACCGGGCAGAACCCGGGGTCCGACCATCTGGTCGGGGCGAAGCTCGTGGAGGCGCTCGACCGCGCGGCGGTCGCGGCGTGACCTCACGGGCCCGCGGCGGGGCGCGGCATGGCCTGCACCCCGCCGCGGGCCCATTTTCCGAAAGGACCAGGACCCATGTCGACCCAAGTGAAAATCGTCGCCATCCTCGCCGCCCGGCCGGGCAAGGCCGATGAACTGAAGGCGCTGCTGTTCGGCATGGTGGACGCCTGCCGCGCCGAGCCCGGCAACCTGCGCTGGGACATCTGGGAGGACCAGGCGGTCCCCGGCCGGTTCGTGCTGGATGAGCTCTATGTCGATGCGGCGGCCATCGCCGTGCACCGCCAGACGCCGCACTTCCTCGACTATATCGGCAGGATCAACGATCTGGCCGAGCGGACCTCGCAGCTGCTGGACCCCGTGGACGTGGCCTGACGCGCGCCGCGCCGGCCCGTTCGACCCCATAGCGTCGACGTGCGCGGCGGCCGCCGGCCGCCGCGCGGACACATCGCCCACCCGGACAGAGGACAGGACCATGGCACTCAAGGATATTCTCCCCAGCCGCCTCGGCTTCGGCGCCGCGCCGCTGGGCAACATGTTCCGCGACATCCCCGAAGCGGAGGCGCGGGCCACCGTGGAGGCGGCCTGGAACGACGGCATCCGCTATTTCGACAACGCGCCCTTCTACGGCGCGGGCCTGGCGGAAATCCGCATGGGCGCGGCGCTGGCCGGCCGCCCGCGCGGTGACTATGTGATCAGCACCAAGGTGGGCCGGGTCATCCTCGACGAGATCGAGGACGTGAGCGCGCGGGACCTCGGCGAGAAGGGCGACGTGTTCAAGTACGGCCGCCCCAACAAGATCATGAACGACTATTCGGCGGACGCCACCCTGCGCTCCATCGAGGACAGCCTGAAGCGCCTGAACACCGACCATATCGACATCGCCTTCGTCCATGACGTGGCGCAGGACTTCTGGGGCGACGCCTGGCTGAGCAAGTTCGAGGAGGCGCGCACCGGCGCGTTCAGGGCGCTGGACCGGCTGCGCGACGAGGGCGTGATCAAGGCCTGGGGCCTCGGCGTCAACCGCGTGGAGCCGATCGAGCTGCTGCTGGGGCTGGAGGAGCCGCGCCCCGACGCCTTCCTGCTGGCCGGCCGCTACACGCTGCTCGACCATTCCCGCGCCCTCCAGCGGGTGATGCCGCAGGTGGCCGAGCGCGGCCTCGGCATCGTCGTGGGCGGGCCCTACAGTTCCGGCGCGCTGGTGGGCGGGCCGAACTTCGAATACGCGCCCATCACCCCGGCCATGGCGCAGAAGGTGGCGCGCATCAAGGCCATCGCCGACCGCCATGGCGTGAGCATGAAGGCGGCGGGGCTGCAATTCTCCCTCGCCAATCCGGCGGTCGCGGCGGTCATCCCCGGCGCCAGCCGTCCGGAGCGCATCGCCGAGGACGGCGCGGCGCTCCGGGAGAGCGTCCCGGCCGACTTCTGGCGGGAGCTGCGCGCCGCCGGCCTCATCGATCCCGCCGCCCCGCTGCCCGGCGGGGCGTGAGGGGAGCGGTTCAGTCCTCGGCGGGCTCGCGCTTGAGGCCGCCGAGGAAGCCGAAGCCGTGCGCCGGGCAGTCCGGCGCGCGGCACTGCGCCTCCAGCGCCTCCGGGTCGGCGATCTCGCACTTGAAGGTGGCGACGAGGTCGTCCACCTGCGCCCTGGTGAGGGCGCGCGGGTTCAGGTTGCGGGTGAGGAGATAGAGCTTGGCCGTCTCCTCCAGCTCCTCCATGGCGAACACCGCCGCCTCCAGGCTGTCGCCGGCCACCACCGGGCCGTGGTTGGAGAGCAGGACGGAGCTGTATTTCCCCGCCAGGCCCTTGATGGCGTCCGCCACCGCCGGGTCGCCGGGCCGGTAATAGGGCACGAGCGCGGTCTGGCCGGCGCGCATCAGATAATAGGGGGTGAGCGGCGGCAGGGCGGCGCGCGGGTCGATCTCCGGCAGCAGGGTGAGCGCCACCGCGTGGGTGGAGTGCAGGTGCACCACCGCGCGGGCCGCGCCGCGCGTCTCGTAGAGCGCGGCATGCAGCGGGATCTCCTTGGTGGGCGGATCGCCGGAGAGGAGCGCGCCGGCGGCATCCAGCCGCGCCAGGCGGGCGGGGTCGAGATGGCCCAGCGAGGCGTTGGTGGGCGTCACCAGCCAGCCGCCGTCCTCCAGCCGCACCGAGATGTTGCCCGATGAGCCGGGGGTCAGCCCGCGCTCGAACAGCGAACGGGCGAAGCGGCAGATGTCCTCGCGCAGCCGGGTCTCGGCGGCATCGGTGGGGCTCATGGCGTTCGGTCCCTCTCGTGGTGCGGCGGCGCTCGTGTCGGTGGCGGGCGCTCGTGTTGGCAGCGGGCGTTCACGTCGGCAGGTGCCTCAGGCGGTGCCGCCGGGCACCAGCTCGAAGCCGAGGTCCACCCGCTGGGCGGGGGCGTTCTCCGTGGCGAGGCGGGCGGCGGTGGCGCCGATCTCCACCCGCGGCGTGCGCACGGTGGACAGAGGCTGCGGCAGCACGCGGCCGATGGCAAGGCCGTTATAGCCGAAGATGGCGAGGTCGCCGGGGATGGAGATGCCCCGCGTCATGCACAGGAAATAGCCGCCGAAGGCCATGTCGTCATTGGAGAAATACACCGCGTCGAGGCGCGGCGCGCGGGCCAGCACCCGCTCCAGCCCGGCCTGTCCGGCCTCGATGGAGGAGGCGGTGGGGATGGTCTCGCGGTCGACCAGGGCGAGGCCGGCGGCGTGCAGCACCTCCTCGAACCCCGCGATGCGCTTGGCGGCGCGGGTATCGACGGCAAGGTCGTGGCCCACATAGGCGATGCGGCGATAGCCGCGCGCCAGCAGGTGGCGGGCGCTGGCGCGGCCCACCTCGCGATTGGAGAAGCCGACCGCGATGTCGATGGAGGGGCCGTCCAGGTCCATCAGTTCCAGGATGCGGGTGCCGCTGGCCGCCAGCAGGGCGCGGGCGGCGGGGGTGTGCTCCAGCCCGGCCACCATCAGCGCCGCCGGCCGCCAGGCCAGCATGGAGGCGATCATCGCCTCCTCGCGCGCCATGTCGTACTCGCTCACCGCGATCACCGCCTGGTAGCCTTCCGCCTCCAGCGCCTGGCTGGCGCCGCGCAGCACGTCGGGGAAGACGATGTTGGCGAGAGAGGGGATGACGATGCCCACCAGCCGCGAGCCGGCGGAGGCCAGCGTGCCGGCGATGCGGTTGGGCACGTAGCCGAGCCGGGTGGCGGCGGCGAGCACGCGCTCGCGGGTCTTCTGCGAGAACGAGCCGTGGTTGCGCAGCACGCGCGACACGGTGCTCTCGCCGACGCCGGCGGCGGCGGCCACGTCCGCCAGCGTGGCGGTGGAAGGGCGGAGCACGCGGTCGTCCAGGGTCGCCTCCAGTTGCGCCTCTCGGGGCAGTTGCGCTTTTCGGGCCGGTTGCGCTTTTCGGCCAGTTGCGCCGCTCGGGCCGGGCGATGCCGGCCCCACGGGTGTCACGCACCGACTGTCCCACCTCGGCACAGGGATCGCAAGAAAAATTGGCAGCGCTGCCAATTTCCGGTTGAAAACGGGGCAGGCTCGGGTATGTGTGCTTTGGCAGCGCTGCCAATCGGGCTGGATCGCAGGGGAGACGCACCACATGGGCACTTCGGACACCGCATCGCCGGCGGACGGCGCCGCCCCCGTTGCGGTCATCGGCCTCGGCGCCATGGGCCTTGGCATGGCCGGCGCGCTGCTGGCCGCCGGCCTGCCGGTGCGCGGCTTCGATCTTTCCGCCACCGCGCTGGAGGCGCTGGCGCGCAAGGGCGGCACGCCCGCCGCCAGCCCGGCGGACGCGGCGCGCGGCGCGGCGGCGGTGGTCAGCGTGGTGGTCAATGCCGACCAGACCGAGCAGGTGCTGTTCGGCCCCGGCGGCGTGGCCGAGGCGATGGCCCCCGGCGCCGTCTTCATCTCCTGCGCCACCATGGACCCGGAGCGGGCGCGGGCGCTGGCCGCGCGGCTGGAGGCCACCGGCCGGCTCTATCTGGACGCGCCCATCTCCGGCGGCGCGGCGCGCGCGGCCGCGGGCGAGCTGACCATCCTCGCCTCCGGCAGCCCCGCCGCCTTCGCCCAGGCCGGGCCGGCGCTGAAGGCCATGTCCGCGAAGCTCTACGCTTTGGGCGACGCGGCCGGCACCGGCGCCGCCTTCAAGATGATCAACCAGCTGCTCGCCGGGGTGCATATCGCCGCCGCCTGCGAGGCCATCACCTTTGCGGCGCGTCAAGGCCTCGACCTGGAGAAGGTCTACGAGGTCATCACGGCCTCGGCGGGCAACAGCTGGATGTTCGAGAACCGCATCCCCCACGTGCTGGCCGGCGATTATCGGCCCTTGAGCGCGGTGGAGATCTTCGTGAAGGACCTCGGCATCATCCAGGACATGGCGCGCACCGCGCGCTATCCGGTGCCGCTGGCGGCGGCGGCGCTCCAGCTCTACCTCGGCGCGGCCGGCGCGGGCATGGGGCGCGAGGACGACTCGTCACTGGCCCGGCTTTATGCCAGCATGTCGGGAGTGTCCCTGCCCAACGGCCCGGAAGAGGTCGTCTGACATGCCCCGCTTCGCCGCCAATCTTCATTGCCTGTTCCGGGAATGGAGCTTCCTGGATCGCTTCGCCGCCGCGGCCGACGCGGGCTTCACGGCGGTGGAGTTCGACTTTCCCTATGACGTGCGGCCCGACCGCGTGGCCGAGCGGCTGCAACGCCACGGCCTCCAGCCGGTGATGCTGCATCTGCCGGCCGGCGACTGGGCGGCAGGCGACCGGGGCCTTGCGGCGCTGTCCTGCCGCTACGGCGAGCTGAAGGCCAGCGTCGAGGAGGGCCTCGCCTATGCCAAGGCCATCGGCGCCGGCAAGGTGGTGATGATGGCGGGCCTCGCCGCGCTGGACGACCCGGCGGCGGTGGCGAGCTTCCGCCGCGCGGTGCGGCATGCCGCCGAGCGCCTGGGGCAGGAGAATATCGGCCTGCTGCTGAAGCCGCTCGATCCGCGCGAGATCCCCGGCTATTTCCTCACCAACTTCTGCTACACGGCCAGTTTCGTGGCGGCGGCGGGCCAGCCCAATGTGAAGATGCTGTTCGACATCTACCAGCGCCAGCTGGCGAGCGGCGACGTGGCCATGGCGCTCGGCCGCCATGTCAAGCATGTCGGCCATGTGCAGGTCGCCGCCGTGCCGGACCGGGGCGAGCCGGACGGGGAAGGCGAACTCTCCTTCCCGTTCCTGTTCTGCAAGCTGGAGCGGCTCGGCTTCAAGGGCTTCGTGGGCTGCAACTATCATCCCCGCGGCGGCTCCACCGGCGCGGGGCTGGGCTGGTTCCGGCCCTATGCCACCCAGATCAGGGCCTCCGCCTGAGCCTCGTTCCGTGAGCCTTGTCCCATGAGCCTTGTTCTCGGCTGCATCGCCGACGATTACACCGGCGCCTCCGACCTCGCCAACACGCTGACCAAGGCCGGGCTGCGCACGGTGCAGACCATCGGCGTGCCGCGCGGCGGCTTCGCCGTGTCCGGCGTGGACGCGGTGGTGGTGGCGCTGAAGAGCCGCTCCATCCCCGCCGCCGAGGCGGTGGCGCTGGCGCGCGGCGCGCGCGACTGGCTGGCCGGGCAGGGCGCCCGGCACATCCTGTTCAAGATCTGCTCCACCTTCGATTCCACCGATGACGGCAATATCGGCCCGGTGACGGACGCCCTGCGCGCCGATGCCGGCGCCGGCCCGGTGCTGGTGACGCCGGCCTTCCCGGAGACCGGGCGCACGGTCTATTTCGGCCACCTGTTCGTCGGCACCGTGCCGCTGGCGGAAAGCCCGCTGAAGGACCACCCGCTCAATCCCATGCGGGATTCCAACCTGATGCGCGTGCTGGCCCGCCAGTCGCGGGCGCCGGTCGGGCTCATCGACCTTGCCGCCGTCAGCGGCGGCGCGGAGGCGGTGCGCGCCCGGCTCGCCGCGCTGGCGGGGGAGGGCAAGGGCGCCGCCATCATCGACGCGGTGTTCGAGCGCGACCTGGAGACCATCGGCACCGTCGCCCTCGACGCGCCGCTCAGCGTCGGCGCCTCGGGCCTGGGGCTGGGCCTCGCCCGCGCCCTGGTCAAGGCCGGGGCCGGCGGCACGCGCGGCGCGGCCGGCGCGCCGGTCGCCGGTGCCGTCGCCGCCATCGCCGGAAGCTGCTCGGCCGCCACGCTGGAGCAGATCGCCCGCGCCGAAGCCCTCATGCCGGTGCTTCGCCTCGCCCCCGAGGCGCTGATCGCCACGCCCGACGCGGCGGTGGCCGAGGCCCTGGCCTGGGCCACGCCACGCCTCGCGGCTGGCCCGCTGCTCATCGCCACCAGCGGCACGCCGGAAGAGGTGGCCGCCGTCCAGGCCCGCCACGGCCGCGCCGCCTCGGGCCTCGCCATCGAGCATGCCTCCGGCGCGCTCGCCGCCGCCCTGGTGGCGGCCGGGGTGCGCCGGCTCATCGTGGCCGGCGGCGAGACGTCGGGCGCCTGCGTCGACCGGCTCGGCATCCAGGGCTTCGAGGTGGGGCCGGAGATCGCCGCCGGCGTGCCGCTGCTGCGCACCGTGGCGCACGATCCCGGCATGCTGCTGGCGCTCAAGTCCGGCAATTTCGGCGGCCCGGACTTCTTCGCCAAGGCCGTCGCCGCCATGGCCACCCCCGCCGTGACGACCGCGCCCGCGGGCTGAGGGGACCGCACGTCCTGCCTCCGCTGTCCCTCGGCGGGGAGAGTGCGCGCGTCGCGGCAACGTCAAGTTGCATAGGAACGTCAGAGACATTCCAGGCGCGGCGAGGCTAATTCCCGTCTTCGCCTGCGATGACCCTGCCGCCGGGCGCGATTCCGGGCGCTGCGATATCGCGCGTGGCGGCCGCGATTTCTTGAATCGTCCTGCGTTTCCTCCGAAATGGTGCAGGTTCATCGCGCGGTATGGCTGTCCGGCACCATAATTCTGCTACAATGAACAAACCTACATAAAGGCCGTTACCGGAGTTTGCCGTGCCCGACGCCATCGATTGCCGCATCCTCGACCTGCTCCAGGAGGATGCCCTGATGTCGGCCGCCGCCGTGGCGGAAAAGGTCGGGCTCAGTCCCACGCCGTGCTGGCGGCGGATCAAGAAGCTGGAGGATGACGGCGTCATCCTGAAGCGGGTGGCGCTGCTGGACCGCCGCAAGGCCAACGTGCCGCTGACCGTGTTCGTGGCGGTGAAGGCGCCGCGCCACGCCATGGAATGGCTGGAAGCCTTCCGCAAGGTGATCGCCGACATTCCCGAGATCGTGGAAGCCTGGCGCCTCACCGGCGAGACCGACTATCTGCTGCGCCTCGTGGTGCCGGACATCGACACCTACGATGCCGTCTACAAGCGGCTGATCTCGCGGCTGGAATTCTCCAATCTCTCGTCCTCCCTCGCCATGGAGGAGATGAAGTTCACCACCGCCGTGCCCACCAGCTACATGCTGAAATAGGCCCGCCGCCGTCTCAGAGCCGCTGGCCGCCGCTGGCATCCAGCATCTGGCCGGTGACCCAGCCGCCGTCGGGCGAGGCGAGGAAGGCGACCACGCGGGCGATGTCCTCCGGCTCGCCGACGCGGCCGAGCGCCACGGTCTTCGCCGTCGCCTCCCGCGCCTTGGGATCACGCGACACCGGGTTCATGTCGGTGGCCGTGGCGCCGGGCAGCACCGCGTTGACCGTGATGCCGCGCGGCCCGTAATGCACCGCCAGCAGCCGCGTCAGCGCCTCCAGCCCGGCCTTGGAGGGGGCGTAGACCGGCGAGAAGGCGAAGGCTGCGCGCGTGCTCATGGACGAGATGTTGATGATCCGCCCGCCGTCCGCCAGCAGCGGCGCGAGGCGCCGGATGAGGAAGAAGGGCGCCTTCAGATTGACCTGGAGCACGCGGTCGAACTCCGCCTCGTCCACCTCCTCGATCAGCATCCGCCGCGACACGCCGGCATTGTTGACGAGGATGTGGAAGCGCTCCAGCCCCCGCGCCGCCAGCGCGGCGGCAAGGCCGTCGGCGAGCGTGTCCCAGGCCTGCGGCGCGCCGAGGTCGGCGGCGATGAGGAAGCCGTCGCCGCCGGCGGCGCGCACCGCCGCCAGGGTCTCCTGGGCTGCGTCCGCCCCGGCATTGTAATGCACGCCGACGAGGGCGCCGCGCGCGGCCAGCGCCACGGCGATGGCCCGGCCGATGCCCCGGCTGGCGCCGGTGACGAGCGCCACCTTGCCCGACAGATCGCCCTTCGGCGGCTCGCCGGCGATCACGTCGCCGGCGATCAGCGTTCCCACGGTTTCCGAGCCAGCCATCACTTGCTCCACCCGCTCGAGGCTTCCAGCTCGCGGGCGCGGGCGATCAGCGCCTTGCGATCGATCTTGTTGGTGCCGGCCCAGGGCAGGTCGTCCACCACCTCCACCCGGCGGGGATGCTGGTAAGCGGGGCCGTTGGCCAGCGAGAAGGCCTTGATCTCCGCATAGGTGGGGCTGGTGCCGGGGCGCCGCACGATGAAGGCCACCGGCATCTGCCCGCGCTCCTCGTCCGGCAGCGGCACCACGGCGGCCTGCTGCACGGCGGGATGGCGCTCCAGCATCTTCTCCACTTCCACCGGATAGATGTTCTCGCCTGAGCAGACGAACATGTCGTCGGCGCGGCCGACGAAATAGTAGAAGCCGTCCTTGTCCTTGCGCAGCACGTCGCCGGAATAGTACCAGCCGTCGCGCAGCGCCTTGGCGGTCTGCGCCGGCAGGCCGTGGTAGCCGGCCATCAGCGAGGGGTTGCGCATCATCAGCACGCCCTCGTCCGGCGTGCCCTCCACGAGGCGCACCTCGCTGCCGGGCACCGGGTAGCCGAGCGAGCCGGGCGGGGTGGAGCGACCGTCCGGATGCGGGCCGAAGATGGCGGGGCCGGCCTCCGTGGTGCCGAAGCCCAGCGCGATGGCGGCGTTGGGGAACAGCTCCTTCACCCGCTCGAACAGCGCCAGCGTCACCGGCGCCGAGCCCATCATGATGCGCTTGAGCGAGGTGGTGTCGAGGGTGCGCACATAGTCCGCATCCTTGACGATGCGGGCGAACATGGTGGGCACCGAGCCGAGCGCCGTCACCTTCCAGTCGGAGATGGCCTTCACATAGGGCCGCACGTCGAAGCCGGGCATCATGACGATGGAGGCGTTCAGCGCGAAGGCGGTCTTGGCCGAGAACAGGCCGTTCATGTGGAACAGCGGCTGGGCGATGAGGTAGCGCTCGCTCTCCTGCCGCTTGCCGTTGTTGGTACGCATGTAGAGCGCCCAGAGCTGGCCGGAGTGCGACAGCGGCACGCCCTTGGGCTTGCCGGTGGAGCCCGAGGTGTAGAGCATCTGCCCGATCTCGCCCACCGCCATGGGCACGGTCTCGAACGCCCCGGGCTTGATGGTGGCGGCGAACCCCGCCCCCGTGGTGTCGTCGAAATCCAGGAACGGCACCTTCCCCGCGACGAAGGCGTGCCCGCCGGTGTCGACGAAGGCGAAATGCACGTCGGCGTCGGCGAGCACGTAGTCCACCGTCTCCTGCGGCAGCTTCACGTTGACCGGCACGGCGACGAAGCCGGCGCGCATGATGCCGAAGAAGGCGATGAGATATTCCGCCCGGTTGAGCGAGAGGATCGCCACCCGGTCGCCGCGCTTCAGCCCGCGCGCGGTGAGGAAGCGGGCGACGCCGTTGGCGAGGCCGTCCACCTGCGCGTGGGTGTAGCTGCGCGGCGCCGGGGTGGACAGGTCGATGAGGGCGGTGCGGGAGAGGTCCCCGCCGCGGTCGATCAGGTCGCCGAGGTTGGTCCAGCGGTTGGGCGGGGCCGGGGGAGGGGCAATCAAGGACGCTTCAAGCACTGACATAGGCCGTTCCCGTCGCCGTGACATCCGGCGTTCTCTGATGGTCCACGAGGTCGAAATGGCAGGCAACCTGCCGGGGCGCCGCACCCTGGCCGGCGAGGCCGCGCAGCAGCGGGCGCTCGGCCGCGCAGCGCGGCTGCGCCAGGGGGCAGCGGGTATGGAAGGCGCAGCCCTGCGGCGGGGAGAGCGGGCTCGGCAGCTCGCCTTGCAGGGTCTTGTGGGCGCGGGTGCGCGCCAGCCGCGGGTTGGCCACGGGCGCCGCCGCCAGCAGCGCGGCGGTGTAGGGATGGGCCGGCCGGCGCCAAATGTCCTCGGCCCGCCCGCTCTCCACCACCCGGCCGAGATACATCACCAGCAGCCGGTCGCAGATATGCTCCACCACCGACAGGTCGTGCGAGATGAACAGGAAGGACACCCCGGTCTGCGCCTGGAGGTCCTTCATCAGGTTGATGACCTGCGCCCGCACCGAGACGTCCAGCGCCGAGACCGGCTCGTCGCAGATCACCACCTTGGGGTTCAAGGCGAGCGCGCGGGCGATGCCGATGCGCTGGCGCTGGCCGCCGGAAAATTCGTGCGGGAAGCGGTCGAGCGCGGCCTCCGGCAGGCCCACCTTGGCGGCGAGTTCCGCCACCCGCGCCTTGATGTCGGCCCGCTTCCAGCCGGCCACCGACAAAGGCTGGCCGATGATCTTGCCGACGGAATGGCGCGGGTTGAGCGAGCCGTAGGGGTCCTGGAAGATCATCTGCACTTCGGAGCGGATGGCGTCGATGGCCCCCTTGCCCAGGCGGGTGATGTCCCGCCCGTTGACGAAGATGCGCCCCTCGGTGGCCGGGGCGAGGCGCATCAGCGCCTTGCCGAGCGTGGACTTGCCGCAGCCGCTCTCGCCCACGAGGCCCACGGTCTCGCCGGCCTCCACGTCGAGGTCGACGTCGTTGACCGCCTGCAGCGTGCCGCGCGGCGTGTCGAAATGCACCGAGAGGCTACGCGCCGACAGGATCGCCATGGCGCACCCCTTCCTGTTCCACGGCGAAGCACGCGACGGAGCGCGCCGGCGCCGGCATGGTGAGGCCCGGCCGCTCGGCGAAGCAGCGCGCGAAAGCGATCGGGCAGCGGTTGTTGAAGGCGCAGCCGGCCGGCAGGTCGGCCAGCGCCGGCACGCTACCGGGGATCTCGGCGAGGCGGCCGTGCGGCTGGAGCGTGGCGGAGGGCGTCGCCCCCATCAGGCCGCGCGTATAGGGATGCAGCGGACGGTCGAACACCGCGTCCACCGTGCCGTCCTCCACCTTGCGGCCGGCATACATCACCAGCACCCGGTCGGCGGTCTCGGCCACCACGCCCAGGTCGTGGGTGATGATGATCAGCCCCATGCCGGTCTCGGCCTGCAGCTCCTTCATCAGGTCCAGGATCTGCGCCTGGATGGTGACGTCGAGCGCGGTGGTGGGCTCGTCCGCCACCAGCACCTTGGGCTGGCAGGCGATGGCCATGGCGATGACGATGCGCTGGTTCATGCCGCCGGAGAGCTGGTGCGGATAGTCGTTGAAGCGCCGCTCGGCATCCGGGATGCGCACCTTGCGCATCAGCTCCAGCGCGCGCGCCTGCATGGCCCGGTGCGAGGCCGGGTCGTGGCGGGCGATCACCTCGACGATCTGCCGGCCGACCGTGAGCACCGGGTTCAGCGCGCTCATAGGGTCCTGGAAGATCATGGCGAGGTCCTTGCCCCGCACCCGCTGCATCTCGCCCTCCGACAGGCGGGTGAGGTCGCGGCCGGCGAGGCGGACGGAGCCGCCGGTGATCTTCGCCGGCGGCTCCGGCAGCAGGCGCATCAGCGCCAGCGCCGAGATGGACTTGCCGCAGCCGCTCTCGCCGACGATGGCCAGCGTCTCGCCGGCGGCCACCTCGAGCGACAGGCGGTCCACCGCCTTCAGCTGCCCGGCGCGGGTGAACAGCGTGACCTCCAGGTCCGACACCGACAGCAGGGCCGGGGCGGGCGGGAGCGGGGTCAGGGGCGGGGCGTCGATGAGCGCCATCTCAGCGGTCCCTCAGCTTCGGGTTGAGGGCGTCGTTGAGCCCGTCGCCCACCAGATTGAGGGCCAGCACGGTGAGCATGATGGCGACGCCAGGCACGGCGCAGATGTACCAGGACGAGCGGATCAGCGTGCGGCCCTGGCCGATCAGGCCGCCCCAGCTCGCCACGTTCGGGTCGCCGAGGCCGAGGAAGGAGACCGCGCTTTCGAACAGCACCGCGCTCGCCACCACCAGCGAGGACAGCACGATGACGGGCGGCAGCGCGTTGGGCAGGATCTCGCCCAGCATGATGCGCACGTCGCCCATGCCCATGGCGCGGCAGGCCTGCACGAACTCGCGGTCGCGCAGAGCGAGGAACTCGGCCCGGGTCATGCGGGCGATGGGCGTCCAGGTGACCACGCCGACCGCGATGGTGATGTTGCCGATGGACTGGCCCAGCACCGCCACCACGGTGAGGATGAAGATGATGTTCGGCACCGTCTGGAACAGTTCGGTGACGCGCATCAGCACCTCGTCCACCCAGCCGCCGAAATAGGCGGCGGTGGCGCCGACTCCGACCCCGATGAGGGTGGCGGTGAGGCTGGCGAACAGGCCGATCATCAAGGTGGTGCGGGCGCCGTGCGCCACCACCGCGGCGATGTCGCGCCCGAGCGAGTCGGTGCCCAGCGGGAAGCGCGGGTTGGTGAACGGCCACAGCTCCGGCCGCCCGACGATGCGCAGCGGATCGCGCGGATAATAATAGGGCGCGGCGAGGGCCACCGCGACCAAGGCGAGCACCAGCACGAGGCCCACCAGCGCCGCCGGGTTGCGGGCGAAGCGGCGGCAGAAGTCGAGCACCGGCGAGCGGCGCCTGCCCGCCAGCACCACCGGCGTGACCAGGGGCGCGGGGGCGGGCGCGGCGGGGGAGGTGGTCGAGGGAGATGTGGCCAGGGGAGATGTGGTCAAGGAAGACGTGGTCAAGGACATGGCGCGCCTCCTCACCGGGCCCGGATGCGGGGATCGAGACGGAAATAGGCGATGTCCACCAGCGCGTTGGCCACCGCCACGATGAGCGAGGACAGGACCAGCACGCCGAGCACCACCGGATAGTTGCGGCTCATGACGCTGTCGAGCATCAGCGAGCCGATGTCCGGCCAGGAGAACACCGTCTCGATCACCACCGAGCCGCCGAGCACCGTGCCCAGCTGCAGGCCGAGCAGGGTGACCACCGGCAGCAGGGCGTTGCGGAACACGTGGCGCACCACCACCTGCGCCCCCGACAGGCCCTTGGCCCGCGCGGTGCGCACGAAATCGTGCCGGAACACCTCCAGCATGGAGGCGCGCATCACGCGGGTGTACATGGCGGCATAGAACAGGCCGAGCGAGAGCGCCGGCAGCGCCAGGTGGCGCATCACGTCGAGGGCGATGCCGATGACGCCGTGGTCCACGCCGATGTCGCGCATGCCGCCCACCGGCAGCCAGCCCAGGCGCACCGAGAACACGATCATCAGCATGATGCCGAGCCAGAAGGTGGGCGCGGCGAAGAAGAACACCGCGCCCACCGAGATCAGATTGTCCCACAGCGTGTTCACCTTCACCGCCGCCACCACCCCCGCCAGCACGCCGACGAGGAGGGCGATGGCGATGGAGGCCAGCATCAGGATCACGGTGGCCGGCAAAGCCTGCATGATCACCGCCAGGACGGTCTCGTTCTGGCGGTAGGAATAGCCGAAATCCAGGGTCAGGACCGACCAGATGTACTTCAAGAGCTGGATGATGACCGGCTTGTCCATGCCGTAGAGCACGCGCATGCGCTCGATCATCGCCGGGTCGCTGACCTGCTGCTCAGCGGTCATCACGTCCAGGAAGCTTCCCGGCGACATCTGGATCAATGCGAAGTTCAGCACGATCACCCCCAGGATGAGGGGGATGATCTGTGCGAAGCGGCGCAGGAGGATGCGGCGCATGGCGTGTCCTCCTCAGCGGTCGAGCCAGACCCGGGACCAGCTTTCGCCCATGAAGTCGGCGTCCTGGGAATGGTCGCGGACGTCGGCGCGGGCGATGGTGACGGAGCCGATGTCCACCAGCGAGGTGATCGGCAGCGCCTTGGCGACGCCCTGCTGGAATTCGACCGCGAGCGCCTTGCGCTTGGCCGGGTCGGTCTGGGTGGTGAGCTGCTCCACCAGCGCATCGAGCTTGGGGTCCGAATTGCCGTTGGCATTGCGGAACGCCGCGCCCTTCACGATGCCGTCCGTGGTCACGAACTGCGTCCAGTTGGGCACCAGCTCGATGGGGCCGGAATTGTTGGAGATGGCGATGTCGTATTCGTAGTCCGAATAGATCCGCTTCAGCGAGGTGGCGCGGTCGGGAATGGCGAGGTCCACCTCGACGCCCACGTCCTCCAGCGCCTGCTTCAGGTACTGGCCCATCTTGACGTTCTCTTCGAACCAGCCGGCCGAGACCACGCTGAGCTTGAAGCGGCTCTTGCCCTTCAGCGGGAAGCCGGCGGCGTCCAGCTTCTTGGCGGCGAGCTTGGGGTCGAAGGGGTATTGCTCCACGTCCTTGGTATAGAACAGCGTGTTGCTGGCCGGGATGAAGCCGGTGGAGGGCGTGGCGAGGCCGAAGAAGATGGTGTCGCCGATGAACTCGCGGTCGATGGCGTGCATCAGCGCCTGGCGCACGGCGACGTTCTTGACGATGTCGCGGCGGCTGTTGAACTCCACCGTCGCCACCCAGGCGGAATTCTCATAGCCCTTGGTGGTGGAGACGAATTTCTTGGTCGCCTCCAGGCGCTTGATGTCCGGCACCGGGATGGGGTTGAAGCAGCCGATGTCCAGCTGCCCGGCCTCGAAGGCGGCGGAGCGCGAGGCGGGGTCGCGCCACCAGCGGATGACGAGGCGGTCGATATAGGGCCGGCCGGCGTCCCAATAGGCTTCGTTGCGGGTCATCTCCACATGCGAGCCGCGCACCCATTCCTTGACCTTGAACGGCCCGGTGCCGATGGGGGCGTTGTTGGCCGGGTTGGTCAGCAGTTCCTTGCCGTCATAGATGTGCTTGGGGATGACGAGGCCGGACTTGCCCGCCAGCACCGACTTCAGGAAGAATTCCGGCACGGTGGTGTTGAAGGTGAGCTTCACCGTCAGCGGGTCCACCGCCTCGGCCCCGGTCAGCGCTTTCAGCGCGAGGCCGGCGGAGACGGGTTTCCAATAGCTCAGCGCGTTGAACACCACGTCGTCGGCGGTGAAGGGCTTGCCGTCGTGCCAGGTCACGTTGGGCCGCAGCTTGACGATGTAGCTCTTGAAGTCGGCGGCGGGGGTGACCTCCAGCGCCAGCACCGGCTGGAAGTTCAGCGCGCCGTCCAGGCGCAGCAGGCGCTCAAGGATCTTGGTGGAGGTGAAATAGGGGCTGGAGCCGCCGCCGGGCGGCACGAACAGCGCCTGCGGCTCGAAGCCGCCCCAGGTGCCGGTGAGCGTGCCGCCGCGCTTCGGCGTCGCCTGGGCGAGGGCGGGCAGCGGCAGGCTCGACGCCAACGCGAAGCCGGCGGTCGTGGTGAGGAAATCACGCCTGGAGATCATTGTTCAGCTCTACCTTCTGCTGGTCATGGGCCTCATCTGGTAGATCCTCCGCGTATCCCTAAAGTCATAGATTTATTGATGTTTTTTATAATGTCTTGGCGGCGGGCGGCGGGGTCGCCGCCCGCCATCTTGCTTGTCTCGTCACTGCGTGGCGTAGGCCGCCCGGCCGATGGCCAGGAGCGCTCCCGCCTCGTTGAACACGTCCACGTCGGCGATGCCGACGGTCTTGCCGAGCCGGCGCACCTTGGCGACCACGATCAGGTCGGTGTCGATGGCCGGGCGCAGATAATCCACCCGGAAGTTCATGGTGGGAAGGCCGCGCCCGACCATCATGCCCACGGCGAAATCGCCCACCGTATCGATGACGAAGGCCAGCGGCCCGCCGTGCCACTGCCGGGAGCCCGCGCGCCGCTCGAACTCGGGGCGCATGGGGCAGCGCATGGTGATTTCCTGCTTATCATGGTCCAGAGCCGTGACCCGGAGCCCGGAGAAGGCGATGCAGGGCGAGCCATCCAGATAGGCCTGGACGCCGGCGGCATCGAGCCGCGCGGGTCCGGACGCCTTCGTCTCGGGAGCTTCGGCCCCGGGCGCCGTCCCGCCGGTGTTCGCTTCGCTCATGGCGCCACCACCACCTTGCCGATCACTTCGCGGTCCTCGATCACCCGCAGGGCCTCGGCAGCCTCCTCCAGCGCGTAGGTCTTGTCCACGATGGCCTTGAGCTTGCCGGAGCCCACCAGCTCCAGCAGCGTGGTCACGTCCTCCGGCTCCCAGCCGTTGGAGCCCTTGATGTCCAGCTCGAAGGTCCAGATGTAGCGCAGGTCCTCGGGCGGGGAGAAACCCGCCGTGGCGCCGCAGGTGAGCTGGCGGCCGCCGAGGCGCAAGGTGCGCAGCGACTTCACCCAGGTCTCGCCGCCGGTGAAATTCACCACCACGTCCACGCCGCCGCCCTTCTGGCTGCGGCGCCGGCTCGCCTTGCCATGGCGCTCCTGCACCGCTTTGAGAAAATCCTCTTCCTGGTAGTAAATGATTTCGTCGGCGCCGATGTCCAGCAGCCGCTGGCCCTTTTCGCGCGATCCGGCGCAGGCGATCACATAGGCGCCCGCCAGGTTGGCCAGCTGCACGCAGCACACGCCGACGCCGCCGGAGGCGCCGAGGATCAGCACCTTCTCGCCCGCCTTCACCTGGCCGCGCGTCACCATCATGCGGTAGGCGGTGCCGTAGGCGACGGGAAGGGCGGCGGCCTGCTCGAAGCCGATGCCGTCGGGAATCCTGAACAATTGGTGCGCCTTGCAGACGCAATATTCGGCGAGGCCGCCGTTCTGGGTCTCGCCCATCAGCCCGCCTTCCACGCGGTTGATGGGGTCCACCAGCACCCGGTCGCCCACCGACCAGCCGCTGACGCCTTCGCCCAGCGCGACGATCTCGCCGGCCACGTCGAGGGCGATGACCAGCGGCATGGGGATCTTGATGCCGGGCATGCCGCGGCGGGTAAAGACGTCGTGATAGTTCAGCGAGGCGCCGCGCACCCGCAGCAGCACCTCGCCCGGCCCCGCCTCGGGGGTCGGAAAATCAGCCTCCAGGACGAGCTTTTCGAGCCCGCCGTGTTCCCGCATGACCACGGCCCGCATGACACCCCCTTTTTCTGGTGATGAGGCCCGGCGCGCGCGGCGCGCCGGATGGTTCAAGCCGGCTCAGGCGGCCGGGACGAAGGCGGTGATCACGCCCGAGGCGAGGGCCGGCGCCACCACGACGCCCGCGCCATAAGGCGCGAAGGCGACCCCGGAGGCGGCCAGCGCGCCCTTGGCCTGGTCCACCGACCGGGTGAGATAGACCAGGGCCACCATGTGGTCGGTGCCGTCCGGCCCCAGTTCCGGGGCGATGCCGAAGCGCGCCGCGATCACCTCCGGCTTGAGGATCGAGACGGTGGGCACGCCGGCGGAGAAGGCGAGGCCGCCCTCCACCGCCTTCAGCAGGCCGGGGCCGAACATGCGCTCGTAGATGGCGCCGGTGCGGGCGGGATCGGTGCTGGCGATGACGAATTCGGCGATGCCGGCGACGCCGTTGGGATGGACCTGCTGGGCCGGCTGCCACACCAGATCGGGCGTGTAATGGTGGCAGAAGAAGGTGCGGCCGTTCTCAACCTCGGCGGCGCCGATGCGCAGCACGCGGAAACGGGCGTCGCGGCTGCCGCCGGGCACGTCCACCGGCCGGCTGAACTCCGCCGGCCGGTCCACCGGGACGCCGCGCCGGGTGAGGTCGGCATAGCGCGCCTCCGGATCGCCCGGCTTGAACACGAGGCCGGTGAGGCCGGGCGGGTGGCGCCACAGGTCCGCCCGGTTGCCCGCATTGCCCGGCTCATAGCCGAGCAGTTCCATGTAGTCCGTGCCGAAGATGGCGAGATGGTTGGCCGAGCCGAGCGAATGGTGGCCGCGCGGGGTGAGCTGGAAGCCGAGCTTCTCATAGGCGGCGAGGGCCGGATCGAGCCGGTCCATCACATTGATCACCACGTGGTCCAGGACTGGCCCCGGCAGGGACGTCGCGACATCGGTCACAGCCACATCTCCTTCTCTCCGCGGCAAGCTCTCCGGCACCCGGCGGCCGCTGCGAGGAATACTATGCTAGCTATATTGCAATTAACACCATAGGAAAGGTCAAAAATTAATTTTCCATCGAATTTATGGAAAGAGTGTGGTTCCACGCGACGTCCGCCCGGCTTCCACAGCGGTTATTGTATTAGACGGAACCTCCGGCGAAAAATCATTGCAAATTTTCGGGCAACGGCGGTTTTTTGCGAAGCCGCCATGGCGCGCAGCCGCGACTTTCTAGCATGGCTTCCCGCGCCATGGGCCGAAGGCGAGCATGAGATTGCACAATATGCCCGGCGCGGACATGGGCCGGTCGCCATGCCGATTGTCCGTCCCCCCGCCGGGCCCTATCGTGCGCGCCGGGCGCCGGCCGGCCCCGTTCCCGGTCCGTCCTTGCGCACCCCCAAGCGCCCGTCATCCTTCCAAGAGGTCTGCCCGTGGATCTGTCGTCGCTCGATTATCGCACGTCCTACCAGATGGTCCGCCAGCCGGTGCTCGGGCGCAACGTGGTCTCCACCTCGCAGCCGCTGGCGGCGCAGGCCGGCCTTGCCATGCTGGCGCGCGGCGGCAATGCGGTGGACGCCGCCATCGCCACCGCCATGACCCTGGTGGTGGTCGAGCCGTCCGGCAACGGCCTGGGCTCGGATGCCTTCGCCATATTGTGGGACGGCGAGACGCTGCACGGCCTCAACGCCTCCGGCCGTTCCCCCGCCGCCTGGACGCCGGAGCGCTTCAAGGGCCGCGCGGTGATGCCGGAGCGCGGGTGGGACGCGGTCACCGTGCCCGGCGCGGTGTCCGGCTGGATCGCGCTGTGGCGCAAGTTCGGCTCGCTGCCGCTCGACGTCATCGCCGCCCCGGCCATCCATTATGCCCGCGCGGGCTATCCGGTCTCCCCCTCCGTGGCCAAGCTCTGGGCCAATGCGCAGACGCTGCTCGCCGGCCAGCCGGGCTTCGCCGAATGCTTCCTGCCCGAAGGCCGGGCGCCGAAGGCGGGCGAGCTGTTCCGCTCGGAGGCCATGGCGCGCAGCCTGGAGCTGATCGCGCAGACCGAGGGCGAGGCCTTCTATCGCGGCGAACTGGCCGACAAGATGGTGGC
This sequence comes from Azorhizobium doebereinerae UFLA1-100, assembly GCF_000473085.1. Classification (GTDB taxonomy): domain Bacteria; phylum Pseudomonadota; class Alphaproteobacteria; order Rhizobiales; family Xanthobacteraceae; genus Azorhizobium; species Azorhizobium doebereinerae. The sequence continues at coordinate 351,656 of NZ_AXBA01000001.1, read as the reverse complement.
GCACGCCGCCGCCCACGGCGCGGCCATGACGCTGGACGACCTCGGCGCCCACCAGGCGGATTTCGTCGAGACCCTGTCGCAGCCGTTCGGCGACGGCGTGGTGCACGAACTGCCGCCGAACGGGCAGGGCATCGCCACCCTCATCACGCTCGGCATCCTGGAAGCGCTCGGCCATGACGGCGCGGACGTGGATTCGCCCGAGGGCATCCATCTGGCCATCGAGGCCACCAAGCTGGCGCTGGCCGACCTGTTCCAGTACGTGGCCGACCCGGCCTACATGAATATCGATCCCGCCTCGCTGCTGGACCCGGCCTATCTGGCCGGACGCGCCAAGCTCATCGACCGCTCGACCGCCGGCCTGCCCACCTATGGCGCGCCGAAGCAGGCCGGCACCGTCTATCTCTCCGTGGCCGACGCCAAGGGCATGATGGTGTCCTTCATCCAGTCCAACTACATGGGCTTCGGCTCCGGCGTCGTGGTGCCGGGCACCGGCATCAGCCTGCAGAACCGTGGCGCCGGCTTCGTGCTGAAGCAGGGCCACGCCAACGAGGTGGCGCCGCGCAAGCGGCCGTTCCAGACCATCATCCCCGGCTTCGCCATGGACCGCGCGGGCGCGCCGCTGATGTCGTTCGGCGTCATGGGCGGGCCGATGCAGGCGCAGGGCCACACCCAGATGGCGCTGCGCGTGCTGCGCCACCGGCAGAACCCCCAGGCCGCCGCCGACGCGCCGCGCTGGCGCGTGGTGGCCGGCCGCAAGGTGGCGATCGAGGCCGGCGCCGGCCCCGCCGTGCTGGAGGGCCTGAAAGCGCTGGGCCACGAGATCGTGCTCGATCCGCCGGAAGCGGTGTTCGCCTTCGGCGCCGCCCAACTGGTGGTGCGTGGCGACAACGGCTGTTATGCCGCCGGCTGCGACAGCCGCAAGGACAGCCAGGCCGCAGCCTTCTGAACCATCCGCCGGCACCGCCCCGCCGCCATGCCGCGGCGGGGCATCGCCGCGCCGCCGGGCGCTCCTGATCGATTGAATGACACGACGCCGCGCGCCTGCTTGCCGGTGCGCGCCCTCGCGCCCGCGCATCCCGGGTAGTGCGGTTTTTTAGTACCGTCGATGATTTATAGACTGCATGATATGTATAGCTTCGAAAGCATATCGCCGAATAACTTGAGCTTTAGGCCTTGTGGCCCTGCCGGCTATTTGTTTGGCTGGCTTATGGTTCAGTCAATACGCGTGAATACTGTCAAGTCGTAGAAATTCCGTATTGACGTAAGATCTTCAGCGCTCCTACATTCCTGAACGGCATGCGGACGCGAGCATGCAGACGCGCCGGCCGCCGTTTCGCGCAGCCGGCGTTCCTCATGCGGGGCGCGCTGCCGCAGGGCGCCGCCAGGCCAACCGGGCGAGGTCCCCATGACGGGACGGTCGAAGCGGGCGGGCGCGTCTCCGGCGTCGCTCGGGATCGCGCACCAGGTGCAGATCGACCAGCGCACCGGCACGCTCAACGTCTCCGTTCCCTTCGAGGTGACCGCCGGGCGGCGCGACCTGCACCCCGCGCTCGGCATCGACTATCGCAGCGGCGGCGGCAACGGGCCGTTCGGCCGCGGCTGGGCGCTGGGCGGCCTGCTCTCGGTCTCCATCCATACGGCGCGCGGCCTGCCGGCCTATGACGGCGGCGACGTCTATGCCTTCTCCGGCGCCGGGGAGCTGACCCCGAGCCCGGCGGGCTGGGAGGACCGGGGCGCGTTCCGCGTGCTGCGCCATCGCCCGCGCTTCGAGCGCGGCTTCCTGCGCATCGAGGCCTGGGCCGAGAAGGCCACCGGCGCGCTGCATTGGCGCACCCGTGACGCCCGCGACACGCTCACCCTCTATGGTCTCGACGCCAGTTCCCGCATCGCCGATCCGGCCGATCCGGCGCGGGTGTTCTCCTGGCTGCCGGACTGGCAGATCGACGTGGCGGGCAATGCCGTCCGCTTCCTTTACAAGGCGGAGGATTTCGCCGGCGTCGACCGCGCGAAGCCGGAGGAGGCGGGGCGGCTGCGCGCCGCCTTGCCTCCGGCGCAGCGCTACCTGAAGAGCGTGCTGTGGGGCAATGTGCTGCCCGTCGCCGCGCCGGGGCCGGATGCGGCGGGCCAGCGCTGGTCGTTCCGGCTGGTGTTCGACTATGGCGACCACGCCGCGCCCGCGCCCGCGCCGGACCAGCCCTGGCCGGTGCGGCCCGATCCCTTCTCGCTCTACGCGCCCGGCTTCGACCTGCGCAGCTACCGGCTGTGCCGCCGCCTAATGCTGTTCCACGACATCGCCGCGCTGGCGCCCCAACCGGTGCTGGTCAACGACTGGCGGTTCGAGCACGAGGCCCGGCCGCAGGGGGCGGAGCTGATCCGCGTGCGCCAGTTTGGCCATCGCCTGGGCGGGGAGACGCTGGAGCGCCCGCCGCTCGTCTTCAGCTACACCGCGCCGCGCATGGGGGCGGCGTTCGAGGCCGCGCCGCGCCGCGCGCAGGACGTGCCGGCCGGGCTCGGCGGGGCGCGCCACCGCCTCGTCGACCTGCTCGGCGAGGGCCTGCCCGGCCTGCTGCTGGAGCAGCGCGACGCCTGGACCTACCGGCCCAATGAGGGTGGCGGGCGGTTCGGCGCCGAGCGCATCGTGGTCGAGCGGCCGTCCCATGCGGTGGCGGCGATGGCGGTGCAGGATTTCGACGGCGACGGCAATCCCGACCTCGTGGTCACCGGCAGCCGGGGCGCGGGCTATTATGCCTATGATCGCCAGAGCGGACGCTGGAGCGGCTTCACCCCCTTCCCGCAGGTTCCCCATCTGGACGCCCTCGGCCACAAAACCCAGTGGCTGGATCTCGACGGCAACGGCCATGCCGAGCTGGTCATCGGCGGGCCGGACAGCCTGACCTATTATCCCTCGCTCGGCCGCCAGGGCTTCGGGCCGGGCCGGCAGGCCCGCCCGGCGCGCGGCGGCGATGCCACGGCGCCCTGGCGCGACGCGCCGCAGCTCGACTTTTCCTTCGCCGACATGACCGGCGACGGCCTGCCCGACCAGGTGCTCGCCCGCAACGGCTGCGTGGTCTACTGGCCCAATCTCGGCCATGGCCGCTTCGGCCCGCCCATCGCCATGGACCAGGCGCCGCACTTCGCCCACGAAGGCCAGTTCGACGCCGGGCGCCTGATCTTCGCGGACATCGACGGCTCGGGCACCAGCGACCTGCTCTATCTCGGCACCGGGGAGATCGCGTGGTGGATCAATGCGGGCGGCAATGGCTTCCTGCCCGGCGGCACGCTCAAGGGCCTGCCGGTGATCGACCAGCGCGCCACGGTGCGGGTGCTGGACTTCCTCGGCGACGGCACGCCGTGCCTCGTCTGGAGCGCCGGCGCGGGCGCGGGGCAGGGGCCGCTGTCCTATCTGCCGCTCACCGACGGGGTGAAGCCGGGGCTGGTCGTGGAGACCGACAATTCCATGGGGCTGCGGCGGCGGGTGTCCTACGCCACTTCCGGCCAGCACTATCTGCGCGACCAGGCGGCGGGGCGGCCCTGGACGCGCAAGCTGCCGCGCCACGCCACCGTGGCCGACCGGCTGGAGACCATCGACGAGATCGGCGGCGCGCGCTCGGAAACCGTGTTCTTCTACCACGACGGCTCCTATGACGGGCGCGAGCGCAGCTTCCGCGGCTTCGGCCATGTGGAGATGCTGGACGCGGAGCTGGACGGCGCGCTGGGGGTGGAGGCGGCGGCGACGGCGCCCGCGCTGACCCGCACCTGGCACCATCTCGGCGCCGAGGGCGTATCCTCGCCCGCGCGCATGTGGGCTGGCGACCCGGCGCAGCCGCGGCTGGCGCCCCTCGCCTTCGAAGGCGCCGAGGCGCTGCTTCCGGACGAGGCGGAGGACGCGCCGGCCGCCGTCGCCGGCACCGTCGTGCGGCAGGAGCTGTTCGCGGTGCGCGACGGGCAGGTGGCGGCCCATCCCCTGTCGGTGACGCTGACCGGCGTCAAGGTCCGCCGCCTCCAGGCGGCCGGGCCCCGCGCCAGGGCGAGCTTCATCGCCCTCGCCCGGGAGACCGTGGCCTGCCTCTATGAGGAGACGGCGGGCGATCCGCGCATCGTCCACCAGCTCGCCTTGGCCCATGACGCCTTCGGCATCGCGACCCTGTCGCTGGACGTCGCCTATGGGCGTCGCGGCGCCCCGGCCGATCCCGCGCAGCAGATCACCTGCGCCAATCTCGCGCGCCTCACGCTCGCCCATGTGGACGAGGCCGAGCGGGTGGAGCGGTGCATCGCCCTGGAGGCGGAGGATTTCGCCATCGAGGGGCTGGTCCCGCCCGTGGGCCGGATCTGGAGCTGGCAGGAGGCGCAGGGCCTCGCTGCCGCCGCGCTCAGCCAGATCGTGCCGCACGACGCCCCCTTGGCGCCCGGCGCGGCGCGCCGCTCCGCATGGGGCCGGACCTTCTACTGGAACGCCGCCGGCACCGCAGTGCTGCCGCACGGCCAGCACGCCGCGCCGCTGCGGCTGCACCATGTGGAGACGGCGGCCTTCTCGCAGGCCCATGTCGCCGCCGCCTTCGGCGGGCAGGTGGACGCGGCGCGGCTGGGCGCGGCCCTCTACCAGCCGGGCGACGGGCATTGGTGGTGTCCGGGCGAGGTCTTCCATTATGCCGGCGCGGACGGGTTCCTCCGCCTGGAACGGATCGTCCGCGCGGACGGCGGCGAGACCGCTTATGCCTATGACGCCGCAAGCCTCATGCCGGTCGAGACCGTGGACGCGGTGGGCAACCGCAACCGCCTGGAGATCGACTATCACGTGATGGCCGCGCGCCGCATCACTGACGAGAATGGCGGCGTCACCGAAGTCCTGTTCGATGCCCTAGGCGTGCCGGTGGCCACCACCCGCCGCGGCACCGTGCGCGACGCGGGCGGCGTCGCCCAGGCGCAGGGCTTCGGGCCGCTCGGTCTGCCGGCCTTGGCCACGGTGGAGACGGCGCTGGCCGATCCCGCCGGCCATGTGGGCCAGATGGCCGGCGCGGTCATCTACGACCTCGACCGCTGGAAGACCAAGGGCGAGCCGCCGGTCACGGTGGCGCTCACCCGCGAGAGCTTCGTGCATGACGGCACCGGCGCCGCGCCAGCGCCGTCCGCCGTGCTGACGGCGGTGTCGCATCTGGACGGGTTCGGGCGCGCGGTGCAGGAGAAGGTCCGGGTGGAGCCGGGCCTCGCGGTGAAGCGCGGCGCCGGCGGGGCGCTGGAGCTGGGGCCGGACGGCCGGCCGCTGCTCGCGGCGGCGGCCGAGCGCTGGCTGGTGGCGGCTTACACCCTCCATAACCTCAAGCAGCAGGCGGTGCGCACCTACGAGCCGTTCCACTCCACGCTCTGGCGGTTCGAGCCGGAGGCGGAGCTGGCGCGCTTCGGCACCTTCACCAGCCTGACCTATGACGCCATGGGCCGGACCATCCGCCAGGACGATCCTAACGGCACCCACAGCCGCAGCGAGCTGCTGCCCTGGCGGACGCGCCAGTTCGACGCCAACGACACGGTGGCGGATTCGCTCTACCGCATCGCCCGCGAGGGGCTGCCGGCCGCCGATCCGCAGCGGCGCGCCCTGGACGGCGCCTTGCAGCATAAGGACACGCCGGCCGTCCTCCATCTCGATGCCATGGGGCGCGTCATCCTCACGCAGGAGAGCGACGGCATGGGCGGCGAGCATCGCGTCACCACCCGCTTCAATGCGCTCGGCCACGGGGTGGAGAGCCGCGATCCGCGCGGGCTGGTGGCGGCGACGTCGCTCCAGGACATGCTGGGGCGGGTGGCGCGCAAGACCTCCGCCGATGCCGGCACGGAGATCGTGTTCCACGACGCCCTCGGCCGGGCGGTGGAGAACTGGTCGGCGGGGGGCGCCCGCCGCCGCATCCTCTACGACCGGCTCGACCGCCCCACCGGCATTCTGGTGGACGGGCTGCCGGGCCTCGACGCGCAGGTGGAGGCGATCGTCTATGGCGACGATCCGGCCATCGCCGACGCGGAGCTGCGCCAGCTGCGCGGCCGCCCGGCCATCCTGCGCGACGAGGCCGGCGAGCGGGAGATCCTGCGTTGCTCCATCGACGGCCAGATGCTGGAGGCGCGCCAGCGCATCGTCGCCGACATCAAGGCACAGGTGGACTGGCGCGCGCCGCCGGCGCTGGCGCCGGAGGTGTTCCGCACCGCCGCCAGCTACGACGCCATGGGCCGCACGCTGCGCCAGGACCTGGCGGACGGCACCGTCCTCACTTATGCCTTCCAGGCCGGCGGGGGATTGCGCGGCATCGGCGCGCAGAGCCTGGACGGCGTGCTCGCGCCGACCCCCATCGTCACGGAGGCGGAGTTCGACGCCCACGGCCAGCGCGCGCGCCTGACGCTCGGCAACGGCGTCGTCCTGCGCCATCATTTCGATCGCGAGACCCGCAAGGCGAGCCGGGTGGAGGCGGCGCGGCCCGCCGGCGCGCTGCCCGCCGCCACCTTGCAGGACCTGCGCTATGCCTATGATCCCGCGGGCAATGTGGTGTGGGTGGAGGACCAGGTCCACAAGCCCGGGCCGGGCACCATCATCGGCGGCGCCGCCGTCGCCGCTGAGCGGCTGTTCAGCTATGACGCGCTCTATCGCCTGCGCACCGCCACCGGGCGGGTCCACCGGGCGCTGCTGCCGGACGACCACCGCACCGATGCCCCCAACCCGGGCAGCTTCAAGGGCGCGCGGCGGCTGTCGCTGAACGACGGCGGCCAATTGGAGCGCTACACCCAGAGCTACAGCTACGACCTCTCCGGCAACATGACCAAGCTGGTGCATGCGGGCGGGGCGGCCAACTGGACCTCGGATTTCTGGGTCTCGGGCACCTCCAACCGCGCGCTGCCGGCGCTGGACGCCAACGGCCTGCCGGTGGCGGCGCCGGAGGCGCAGTTCGATGCCGCCGGCCAGTGCCTGCGCTTCCCGCATCTGGCGCGCACGCAGTGGACCTGGCGCGGCGCGCTGGCCCGCGCCGTGGTCATCGACCGCAGCATGGCCGGGCAGAGCGACGATGCCGAATATTACGCCTACGACGCGAACGGGCGGCGCGCGTGCAAGCGCACCGAGCGGCTGACGGCGGGCGGCGTGGAGGTGATCGAGACGCTCTATTTTGACGGCTGCGAGATCCGCCGGGTGACGCGGGCGGGGACCCCGATCCTGGAGCGGCGCACGGCGCATGTGAGCGACGGCTTCGGGCGGGTGGCGCTGCTGCACCGCTGGAGCCGCGACGATGCCGGGCGGGAGACCGACGACATCGCCAAGGCGCGCATCCGCTACCAATTGGGCGATCATCTCGGCTCGGCGCAGCTGCAGCTGGACGAGCGCGGCGGGCTCATCTCCTATGAGGAATACCTGCCGTTCGGCGGCACCGCCTTCATCGCCGGCGACGATGCGCGCGAGGCGGAGATCAAGACCTACCGCTTCTGCGCCAAGGAGCGGGACGACGCCACGGGGCTGTATTATTTCGGCGCGCGCTACTACGCGCCCTGGATGTGCCGCTGGATCAGCGCCGACCCGGCGGGGCAGGTGGACGGTCTCAACCTCTATCTCTACGCCCGCAACAATCCGATCACCTATTACGACCCGACCGGCCTCCAGACCGCGCAGCGGCGGGGCCGCGAGGTGGACGTGGCCGGCGCGGTGCCGCTCGCCGTGCAGGAGGCCTTCATGGGCCTGCCGGAGGCGCGCAAGACGGAATTGCGGGCGCTGATGCAGCAGGGCCAGTTCCGCTGGTTCCTCGATCGCGCCAGCGGGCAGGTCTATTTCGGCACGCTGGCGGAGATCCGCCCGCGGGTGGAGGCCAGCCTCGCGGGCGGCCAGGACGTGGCGGCGCTCCAGGCGCCCGGAGCCGGCGCGGGCGGCACGGCGCCCCGCTCCGGACCGGGCGCCGGGGCCGGCAGCCGGCCGAAGCGGCCCGCCCGCCCGAAGGCGCCACCCCCGCCAGCGCCACCCCCCGGTGCCGGCGCGGGCGGGACGGGCACGGGCGGGGCCAATCCGGGCAGCGGCACCGGCAGCCAGGCCACCGGCGCGGATGGCCGCGCGGGCGCCTCCACCGGCACCGGCAACGCCGCCGATCCCGGCGGGGCCAGCGCGACGCCGGGCGACGGCGGCGCGCCGGGAACGGCGCCGGGCACCGGCACAGGCTCGGGCGGAACCGGAGGCACCGGCACGGGACCTAGCGGCACCGGCGGCAATGGTCCCGGCCTCGGCGCGCAGGGCACCGGCACCGGGGGCGGCGGCTCGGCGGAGGAGTTGGCGGGGCTGGGCGCGGGCAGCGGCGCCGCCGGTCCCGGCTCCGGCTCGGGCTCCGGCGTGGGCGAGGGTGCCGGCAGCCATCCCGGCGCAGGCGAGGGCGAGGGTGACCACGCGGGCGGCGGTGCCGGAACCGGCGCTGGCGCGGGACAGGGGCAGGGCGCGCACGGCCAGGGCTCCGGCCAGGGCACGGTGCCGGGCGGCCATGGCACCCATGGCGCCGGCGGCCGGCCAGGCGGGCATGGGGCAGGGGCTGGGGCAGGTGCAGGGGCGGGGGCAGGCGGTGCCGGCCGCCCCGGCGGGCCGGCGGCCGCGCCGCAGGCCGACCCGAACGGCGATCCCAACGCCCCGCCCGGCAGCCGCCCCGGCGGCGCGCCGGGCACCGGCTCGGACCAGGGCCAGCCCGGCAACATGGCCAATCCCGGCGGCGATCCCAACGGCCGCCGCGACGGCGGCACCCAGGGGACGCCCACAGGCCAGGGTCCCGGCCGGCCGCCGGGCGCGCCCGGCGCGCCCCAGGGCACGGCGGAGCGGCCGGGCGGAGCGCCGGGCGGCGGCAGCGGCGGGCCCCCCGGCCCGCGCGAGAAGCCCACCGCCATGGACTATGTCACCACGGTGGCGGGCTGGTGGAACCTGGAGTTCAGCGGCGACCCCAAGGGGCGCTCGGGCGGCGTGCCGGGAGGCTTCGGCTCGCACAATTGGGGGGCGTGGGGCCAGGGCATCTTCGTCGCCCTGACGGTGGCCGACATCGTCGTGACCTTCCTGAGCCTGGGCGGCTATGCCGGCATCAAGGCCAGCCTCAAGGCCGGCTTCCAGGCGCTGAAGGCGGCCGGGCGCAAGGCGCTCACCCAGGGCGCACGGCTGCTGACGCGGGAGTTCTGGGAAAAGGCCCTTCAGCGCGGCGTGCGCGCGGGGATCAACTGGAACCCGCTCCGCGGCCGCTCGCTCGCCGAATTCCTGCCCTTCGGCAAGTTCGGCAAGGTGGCCACGAGCGCGCCCGTCGAGACCGGCCTGTTCAAGAAGAAGGTCGTCACCTCGACGGTGGATTTCCTTGAGCTAGAGGGCATGAACGGCACGCGCATCTTCGCCTCCACCGAGGCGGTGACGAACGGCCATGTGGACGACCTCGCCAACCAGATCCTGAAGGGGCCGCTCGGGCGCGGCAAGCCGATCGAGATCATCTCCGGCACGCACGGCAGTCCGGGCGGCTACATGTCGCGCGAGCTCACCTTCCTCATGGAGGATTACGGCATCGCGCCGGGCGCCAATGTCATCGTCCACGACGCCGCCCGCATGGGGCCGGCGCAGATGCGGGCGGTGCTGGAGAGCGGCAACGACGTGATCCTGGGCTGGTGCTTCAGCGAGAATTCGCGCCGCGTGATCACGGCGATGGGCCTGAACTTCCTGCGCGCGCCCTTCTAGGGCCGGCGCGCCCGGCACGGGCGAGCGCGGGAGGCGGCTCCATGCCGCCGGGACGACACGCGCCCCCCGCGATGGGGACGCGGCTACGACGGACGATACGGGCGGGCGAAAGCCGGGGGGCGTCATGGACAGGAAGATTCTGAAGGAACTGGCGGCGGGCCAGGAGACCAGCCTCAGCCAGCTGAAGCGCGACAAGCCGGAGGTCTTCAAGGCCGTCGCCGACAGCTTCGGCAAGGCGCGCAAGGAGATGCTGATCCGCAATCTGGGCGATGCCCCCGCCAGCCTGAAGCGGGCGCTGGGCGCCCTGAGCGAGGCGGACCTGGCGGGCGAGAAGGCCGCCGACCTCATCGCCCGCGCGGTGGACGGGGTCACCGCCACCCAGGAGGAGAAGGAGGCGCTGCTGGCGCGCCTCGACATCCTGCGCCAGGTCGATCCCGGCCACCTCGACGCCGACGTTCCCCTGGCGCTCAACCCGGCGCTGGCGGGCGCGCTGGCGCGGGCCGAGCTGTTCGCCTTCGCCGACGCCGCGAAGATCAAGACCAAGACCGCCGACGCCCTGGCGCAGACCGCGGACGACATCAACGCCATCGACGACGCGGCGCTGGCCGAGCTGGTGGCCGGCAAGGCACTGGCCGACCGGGAGGCCAAGGCCATCGGCTTCCGCCTCAGCCTCTATCATCTGGTCGATGGCGACACCGCCGCCGCCATGGCCCTCAGCCCGGCGGAGGAGGGCGCGGCGGGCGACATCAAGGACCTGCTGGCCCTGTCCCGGGAGCAGATCGCCGCGCGGCTCAAGGCGGCCCGCGTCGCGCCCCCCGAAGGCGCGACGCTGGAGCAGGTGGCGCAGGACATCACGCGCAAGCTCCAGGCGCGCTTTCCGTTTGAGGCGCTGCGCCGGGCGAGCCCGCCGCCGCAGCAGGCGCAGCTGGCGCGCAGCCTCAAGGCGCTGGAGCCGCTGGCCCGCGCCGATCCGCACTGGCTGACCCGGAGCGCCGGGGCGCTGGACCTCCCAGGCGTCACCGCGGCGAAGCGCCGGGACATGCTGGCGGCGCGCGAGACCCTGGCGCGCACCGCCGCGCGCTATCCCGGCCTCCAGCTCGACGCGGTGTTCCGGGAGACCGCCGATCCCGCCGCGGCGGCGAAGATCGCGGCGGCGCGCATCGGGCTGATCGACGCCGTGGTCCGGCAGAATCCGGACGTGGAGTTCCTGGCGCTCGACTACACGCCCGGCAGCCAGGATCTGGCGCGGCTGAAGACGAACGGCATCGCCGAGAAGGACCTGGCCCTGGTCGTCAATACCTTCAAGGCCGAGCAGCGCATCTTCGCCGTCACCGATGATCCCGAGCTCAGTGCGCGGGTGCTGGAGGCGGGCTACGCCTCCTCGCTGGCCATCGCGCGGGAGGATTTCGAGACCTTCTCCGCCACATCCGGCCTGTCCGCCGAGACGGCGCGCACCATCTACGACCGCGCCTCCGGCACGCTGTCCGGGGTGAGCGCGCTGGTCGGCTCGGTGATCGATGTAGTGAAGGGCGGCTTCGGCAGCCTCGGCGTCGGCAACCTGTTCGAGGATGTCTCCGACGGGCTGAAGGCGATGGAAGGCTATGCCGATTTGTTCGGCCCCACCGAGGTCTGCGACTGCGACCATTGCCAGTCGATCCTGAGCCCGGCAGCCTATTTCGTCGATCTGATGTATTTCATCGAGCAGCACGTCACCAGCAAGGTCTTCACGGGCACCAAGGCCGACCATGCGCTGAGCCTCAAGGTTCGTCGCGCCGACCTGTGGACCTTGCCTCTGACCTGCGCGAACACCAACACGCTGCTGCCGACGCTGGTGGTGGTGAACGAGATATTGGAAGCCTACATCACCGGCAAATTCAGCCCGGCGACCAATGTGGGCGACCGCGAGGCGGTGGAGGCGTTCGTCTATGGCACGCGCCTGCCGCAGGCGAAGGCCTCCTTCGTCACCCCCTTCGTGCTCGCCAGCGCCAAGGCCGACGCCTATCTGGAGCCGTTCGAGCGCAGCCGCGCCGACCTGGTGAAGGCGGCGGGCGCGGGCGGCGGCGCGCGGGAGGCGGCGGCGGTCCTGAAGATCGCCAAGGCCGAATACGACATGCTGGTGGCCCCCAACACCGGCTGGCCCTATCTGCGCGAGCTCTATGCCTTCGACTTCTCCGTGCCCGCGAGCGGCATCGCGGCCGCGCTGGAGGTGCAGGAGATCCTGCCCGCCACCGGGCTCGCCCGGGCGCAGTTCGGCGATCTGGTGGAAACCAAGTTCGTGCGCGCGGACGGCACCCGCAACGTGCGCATCGAGGCGCAGAAGCGCGACGCCTCCAGCGTGCAGAACGACGTGGAGCGCATCCTCGGGCTGAATGCGGCGGCGCTCGACGCCATGCACCGCTTCGTCCGGCTGTGGCGGCTCACGCCCTGGACGGTGGGCGAGCTCGACCTCCTGCTCAAGCAGCGCTCGCCCGCCGCGCCGGCGGGGCTGGACGCCGCAGCGGTGGCCGACGTGGCGCAGGTGCTGGCGCTGACGCAGCGCTTCGGCCTGCCGCTCGACGAGGCCTGCGCGCTGTGGAGCGCGATCCCGCGCGTGGAGGTGCAGGCCGGCCGCCGGTCGCTGTTCGACCGGCTCTACAACAACCGGCCCTATGCGCTGACCGAGGGCATGCTGCCCAAGCCCGCGGTGGCCTTCGTCCATCCGGCCTTCCGTCCCTCGGCGACGCCGCTGCCGGCGGACAACACCCTGCAACGCCTGCTGCTGGCGACCCGGCTCTCGGAGGAGGAGCTGGGCAACCTCATCGCGGTGCTGGCGACGCCGCTGGGCGCCAACCTCGCCCATGCCAATCCCGACAGCCGCGGCTTCGCGCTGAACGCGGCCAACCTGTCGCTGCTCTATCGCCATGCCCGGCTGATGAAGCTGCTGCGCCGCGCGGCCGGCGAGCTGAAGCAGCTTCTGGCGTTCGCCGCCATCGGCGGCGGGGCGGTGAACGATCTGGCCGAGCTGCGCGCGCTGCTGGACTTCGACGACTGGGTGCGGGCCGGCGGCCTGTCTCTGGACGACCTCGCGGTGGTGACCGGCGGCACCCCGCTGGCGGCGGAGACCTATCCCGTCGCGTCCGAGGTGGCGGCGCGCATCGTCGCGGGCGTCGCCGCCGACGGCGCCTTGCTGTTCGCCGCCACCGTCTTCGCCTTCCTGCCCGGCGTCACCGAGGAGCAGTCGAAAGCGGTGGTGGCGGCCAATGCCGGCCTGTTCGAGGCGCAGGGGCAGGGCATGCTGCGCCTCAAGGCGGCGACGGGGCTCGCCCCGGCGCTGGTCATTCCCGCCGGCATCGCCACCCCGCTCGCCGCTTTCCAGGCGGCGCTGGCGGGCTATCATGCCGGGCACATCCTGCCGGTTCGTCTGGCGGCTGAACTCGGCCTCGACGGCGGCAAGCTCGCCGCGCTCGCCGGCCTTGCCGGGATCGATCTGGCCACGCCCGCCTTCGCCACGGCCTTGCAGGGCGGGGCGCTCGCGCCGCTGGAGCAGGCCGTCGCCACGCTGGCCAAGCTCGCTCTCCTGTTCAAGCCCGCCGCCCTGACGCCGGACCGGCTCGCCTTCCTCGGCGCGCACAAGGCCCTGCTGGGCATCGCCGGCTATACCGCGCCGACGCTCGCCGCCATCCGCACGCTCAAGGTCTATGAGGGGCTGATCGCGCCGCGGCCGCCGGTGGCCGATGCGGATGCGCCCGACCCGGCGGCGGTGGAGGCGGCGCTGGCCGCCTTCACGCCGGCGCAGAAGTTCGCCGCCGTGCCCGCCGCCGTGCTGGGGGCAGCCCTCGGCGTCGCCCCGGCGGTGGCCACCGCCATCTCGGCCCTGGCCTCGCTGGCCAATGCGGCGGCCCCGGCGCTGGCCGCGCTGGCGGCGCTGGCCCGGCTGTCGCGCGACAGCGGCATCGGGGCGGAGACGATCAAGCTCCTGTCATCGGAGGCGACGGGGGATCTCGACCGGGGCGCGGAGGCGCTGGTGAGCGCGCTGCGCCAGCGCTTCCCGGACGACGCCGATTTCGACGCGCGCCTCGCCCCGCTCGACAACCGCCTGCACGGGCGCAAGCGCGACGCCTTGGCCGACCACGTGATCCGCAAGAGCAGCGAGCGCTTCACCTCGCTGGAGGATCTCTACGCTTATTTCCTGATCGACCCGCAGTTCCAGGGCTGCGCGCGCACCTCGCGCGTGGTCGCGGCGATCTCCTCCTGCCAGACCTACGTGCACCGCATCCTGCTGAACCTGGAGCAGGACCGGCGCGACGTGGCGGACCCCGACCATGTCCATGTGCTGCCGAGCCGGATTCCGGAGGACGAATGGTCCTGGCGCAAGAATTACCGCGTCTGGGAGGCTAACCGGAAGGTGTTCCTGTGGCCGGAGAACTATCTGGAGCCGGAGCTGCGCGACGACAAGACACCGCTGTTCAAGGAGCTGGAGGACAAGCTCCTGCAACAGGACATCAACGAGCAGAACGTGCTCGATGCCTATGGCGACTATCTCTCCGGCTTCGAGCAACTGGCGAACCTGCGCATCGCCGGGGCCTATCACGAGCTGAGCTGGAGCTCCGGGCAGGACGTGCTGCACGTGTTCGGCTGCACCAATGCCGATCCGCCGGTCTATTATTACTGGACCATCGACAACCTGTTCTACGGCAAGTTCGATCCCGACCGGGCGGTGTCCTATTCGGCCCGGCGCAAGATCGACGTGTCGATCCCCGCGCGCACGGTGACGCCCGTCGTGCACCTGGGCCGCCTGTTCCTGTTCTGGAACGAGATCACCACCTCGTCCAGCAACAAGGTGAAGGACGGCGAGTCCAAGTTCGTCGGCTACAAGCACAAGCTGACGGTCAAATTCACCTCGCTGCGCCTCGACGGCGCCTGGACCCCGCCGCAGGCGCTGAAGCTGGCGCAGAATTCCACCGTCGGCTCCGGACAGACGATTTCCGACCCGCTGACCTACAAGGGCAGCATCTACAATTACGGCGTGCCCTACCGGCAGCCGGACACGACGATCCATTCCGAGGCGCAGGACGGCTATACCCTGGGCGGGTTCCAGTGGGAGGGCGTCTATCCCGCGCTTTATAATGATCGCCTGATGATGAACTATGCCGGCCTGCTGAGCATCGCGGAGGCCGACCTGTTCGACCAGAAACAGATCGGCCTGTCCTCCACGCTGCAAAGCGCGCTGAGGGCGATGTGGGGCCAGACCCGGCGGATGCTGCACGTGGGCCGCGCCGGCAGCGCGCGCAAGCTCTATACACCCAACGCCCGCTTCGACTTCGGCTGGGGCCGGACGCTGACGCCGTTCGCGCTCCAGGCGGCGGTGGCCGACATCGACACGTTCGAGGACTTCGTCATCGGCTGGGGCATCTGGCCGGACTTCCTCTCCGCCTATCGCACCCTCGCCGGCGTGGAGCCGAACAAGCGCGGCGCGCCCATCGCCAGCCTGCGCAAGGGGCTGGCCACCACGCTGGCGGTCGGCGGCGGGCCGAACGGGGCGGGCCTCGTGCTCCAGGAGGGGCCCGACGCGACCTATGTGTTCCGCAGTTTCGCGGCGGAGGCCGAATATGAATCCCACCGCCTGAGCACCACCATCGCGCGGGCCATGTCGCGCATCCTGTTCACCGGCGGCGTCAATCAGCTGCTCGACATCAAGACGCAGAAGAGCCTGGCGGAGGAGGACCACATCCTCCAGCCCGGCGCCGACATCCGCAATGCCGGCCGGGTGGGGGCGATCGATTTTCGCGGCGCCATGGGGCGCTATTACAAGGAGATCTTCTTCGAGATCCCGTTCCTGATCGCCGACAATCTCAACGGGCGGCAGAAGTTCTCCGCCGCGCAGCAGTGGTTCCATTACATCTTCGACCCGACGGCGACGCTCGATCCCTCCATCAACCTCGCCGGCCTCTCCGCCGGGCAGCGCAAGAAGGTGCTGCGCGACCGCGTCTGGCACTATATCGAGTTCAAGAACCTGACCCCGCCGAAGCTGCGGGACATCCTGACCGACGAGGCCGCGATCAAGGCCTACAAGGAGGATCCGTTCAACCCGCACGCCATCGCGCGGCTGCGCATCTCGGCCTATCAGAAGGCCGTGGTGATGAAATATGTCGCCAACCTGCTGGACTGGGGCGACAGCCTGTTCACGCAGTTCACGATGGAATCCGTCAACGAGGCGATCGTGCTCTATGTGATGGCGCAGGAGATCCTCGGCCGCCGCCCGGTGAAGGCCGGCGATTGCGGCGAGGGGACTGTCACCCCCAAGACCTATGCGCACATCCGCCCGACCATCGACCGCGGCTCGGAATTCCTGCTGGAGGCGGAATCGATCCTCTGGATCGCCCCCAAGGCGCGCAAGTTCGCCCGCTTCAAGGATGCGACGCGGGCCAGGTCCTATCTGGACTATGTGCGCAAGGATGGCGCGGTGCAGGTGCGCGCGGCGGTCAGGGCCGCCTCCATCTATGCCCGCGCCGGCGACCCGCCGCCGGTGGAGGTGCGGGCCTCCGCCCGGACCATGCGGCGCGAGGAGGTGGAGGGCGGCCGGCCGATCGAGACCGAGGCGCTGTCGATCCACGCCAAGGAGCGCGACATCGCCGTGATGGCCGCGAGCGAGGCCCCCGAGGCGGTCCGCGCGGGCGTCTCCGCCGTCTATGCCGAGGTGGCGCCCACCCGCTTCGAGCGCGCGGCGCTGATCGAGAACAGGCGGACCTCGGTGGCCATCGACGACAATGCGGCCATCTCCCGCCCGGTGGACTGGAAGCGGACGCGGCCGGGCAGCTGGACCGTGGTCAATGGCCGCGCGCGGCCCATGTCGGTCAACGATTCCATCCTCATCGACGACTTCCGCCGCACCGGCCGCTTCGGCTGGTCCATCGTGCGCCAGATGGGGCCGGTGTTCTGCATTCCCGAGAACAAGGACCTGGCGGCGCTGTGGGACCGGGTGGAGGACCGGCTCTACAAGATCCGCAACTGCCTCGACATCACCGGCGCGCGGCGCGACCTGTCGCTGTTCGCGCCCGAGATCGATCCGCGCCTGCTGGTGCGGGCCAGGGCGCAGGGGCTCTCGATCGAGGACGTGCTGGGCGCCTCCAGCGGCAACCTGCCGCCCTATCGCTTCGCCTATCTGATCGAGAAGGCCAAGCAATATGCCGGCACCGTGCAGGGCTTCGGCGCCCAGCTGATGGCCGCGCTGGAGAAGCGCGACATGGAGGAATTGACGCGGCTGCGCAATACGCAGGCGCTCAACATGACCAAGCTGAACACCCGCCTGCGCGAATGGGAGCTGCGCGTCGCCGAGGAGCAGGTGGCGCAGATCGAGCGCCAGAAGCAGGCGGCGGAATACAAGCGCGACTACTATGCCGGCCTGCTCGACAGCGACCTCAACGGCTGGGAGCGGGCGCAGCAGGTCACCAAGCACACGGGCCTGGGCTTCTACACCCTCGGGGCGCTGTTCGGCGGCACGGCGGGCGTGCTCGGCCTGATCCCGCAGATCGGCTCGCCCTTCGCCATGAAGTATGGCGGGCAGGAGCTGAACAACAGCTTCAAGGGCTGGAGCATGTGCTTCAGCGACACCGCCAAGCTGCTGGACATGGTGTCCGCCTCCATGGGGCTGGAGGCGAGCTTCGAGCGCCGCCGCGAGGGCTGGGACCACCAGGTGGACCTGGCCAACCACGAGATCAAGCAGATCGACAAGCAATTGTCGGCGGCGAAGATCCGGGTCGACATCGCCCAGCGCGGCATCGAGCTGCACCAGAAGAATATCGAGGACCAGGAGGAGGTGATCGAGTTCTTCGTCACCAAGTTCAGCAACCTCGGCCTCTACAACTGGCTGTCCGCGACCCTTCAGCGGCTTTATCGGCAGAGCTTCAACTCGGCTCATGCCATGGCCCGGCTGGCCGAGCGCGCCTATCGCTTCGAACGCGACGACGAGGCGACGCCGCTGCTCGACGCCACCTATTGGGACGCCAGCCAGGCCGGGCTGCTCGCCGGCGAGCGGCTGACCAGCGACCTGCTGGAGATGGAGCGGCGCTTCATCGAGACCAACTACCGCACGCTGGAAGTGGACCAGACCTTCTCGCTGATGCAGCTCGATCCCGCCGAATTGCTCACGCTGCGGGAGACCGGAACCTGCGAGATCGTCCTTCCGGAGGTGGCCTTCGACCTGTTCTACCCCGGCCAGTACCGGCGCAAGATCAAGGCGGCGCGGATCACCATCCCTTGCGTCACCGGGCCCTACACCAATATCTCGGCCGAACTGACGCTCAAGCAGTCGTTCCTGCGCAAGAGCCCGGGCACGGCGGCGGCCGATCTTGTCGAGGTGCCGCTGCGCCACGTGGGCACCGTCGCCACCAGCACGGCGCAGAACGATGCGGGGGTGTTCGACTTCAGCTTCCGCGACGAGCGCTACATGCCGTTCGAGGGCGCCGGCGCGGCGAGCGTCTGGACCCTGACCCTGCCGAGGACTTTCCGGCCGTTCGACTATGCCACCATCACCGACGTGCTGATGCACATCAGCTATTCGGCGCTGACCGACGGCGTGCTGCGGGCCAAGGTGGAGGACAGCAATGCCGCCCTGGAAGGCTCCATCGCCAAGGCGCTGACCGACACGCCCATGGCGCGGGTGTTCAGCCTCAGGCAGGACTTCTCCTCCACCTTCCAGCGCCTGCTCAATTCGCCGCCGGGCACGCCGCTGGCGTTCGAGCTGGACGAGCGTTCGCTGCCCTTCTTCCTCAAGGGCCGCGCGCTCACCCTCTCGCGCGCCCTGCTGATGATCCGCACCGGCGGCGGGGCCACCGGGGCCGGCGCGTCGGTCACGCTCGACACCAAGCCGTTCAACGCCTTTGCCGCCACGCCGGAATTCCCCGGCTGGCGCACGGCCAACGTGCAGGCGGCGCTCGGCGCAGGGCTTCTCGGCAAGCACACGCTGGCGCTGTCCGCATCGGGCGATCTGGCCCCGGCCGGCGGCGATCCCGCCGCAGGCGACCCGATGAAGCTGCTGGACGTGGCGCTCTATGTGGAGGTCACGCTGTGAGGCGGCCCCGCCGGCGGGGCGGTCAAGAGGGGGTGGCGGCGCCGGCCGGGGCGCCGGCGGCTTCGATCGGCTGCGGCCGGCCGGTCAGATAGCCCTGCACGGCGGAGCAATGGTGGTCGCGCAGCCAGTCCATCTGCGCCTGCGTCTCCACGCCCTCGGCCACCACCTCAAGGCCGATCTCCGCGCACAATTGGATGACGCTGCGCACGATGGCCCTGGACTTGCGGCTGGTCATGAGGTTGTCGATGAAGCTCTTGTCGATCTTGAGCTTCTGGATCGGCAGCATCTGGATGTAGTTCAGCGAGGAGAACGCCGAGCCGAAGTCGTCGATGGCGACGGAGACGCCCAGGCGGTTCAGCCCGTTGACCATGTCCCGGGCGGCGCGGCTGTCCTCGATGAAGACCCGCTCGGTGATCTCGATGCACAGGCGGCGCGGGGGCAGGCCGGTCTCGCGCAAGGCGTCCTCCACCAGCGGGATCACCGTTCCCAGGATGAACCAGCCGGGCGAGAGATTGACCGAGACCCAGGTGTCGGCGGGCCAGGCGGCGGCCTGCCCGCAGGCGGCCTTGAGCACCAGGGCGTCCAGCTTCGGCCACAGGCCGATGGCTTCCGCCCGCGCCACGAAGAGGTCGGGCGGCACCGGGCCGTGGCCGGCCCGGTCCCAGCGGACCAGGGCCTCGCGCCCCAGCAGCCGCATGTCCGCCGTCGCGGCGATGGGCTGGGCCCAGATGGTCAGCGCGCCCTGGTCGATGGCCTCGGCCAGCGCCGCGTCGAAGATGCGCTGGCCGTTGCGCTCGGCCTCCATCCGGCTGGTGAAGGCGACGATGGCCGCTTCCGGGGCGCCTCCCGCCGTCTGCAAGGCGATGCCGGCCAGCTTGCGCAACTCGGCGGCATCGGTCAGGCCGGGGCGGGTGAGCACATAGCCGAAATCCGCGCTCATCGGCACCGATTGCCCGGAGATCAGGAACGGCGCGCGGAGCGCATCGGCGATGCCCGCGATCGCCGCTGCGGCGTCCGGGCCGGGATGCTCGATGAAGATGGCGAACTCGTCCCCGCCCAGCCGGGCTACCACGCTGCCCGGCGGGGCCGCGGCCGACAGCCGGCGCGCGGCTTCCACGAGGCGCTCGTCTCCCGCGCTGATGCCGAAGAGTTCGTTCACCAGATTGCTGTCGCGCAGGTCGGTCAAAGCGAGCAAAGCGGTGCCCGGCGTGGGCGCGGCCGCGCACGCGGCGATGCGCTCGGCCAGCGCCGGCCAATAGGGCAGGGCGGTCAGGAAATCATGGGACCCGGCCCATTGCGCCTTCCGGGTGGCGGCCTCGGCCGCCAGCTCGGCTTCCTTCTGCGCCGTCGCATCGAAGGCGATGCCGTCGGCGATGGTCTCCCCGGCGAGCAGGGACGCGGCCTGGTTGACCTGGGAGCGGCCCTGGATCCAGCGGATCTGGCCATCCGGCCGGACGAACCTGTATTCGCTGAAGACCGGCGGGGGCGTGCCTTGGGCGGCCTCGGTCAGGGCCCTGTGCACCCGGGCCCGGTCGTCCGGGTGGATGCGCTCCAGGAAAGTGGAGGCGTCCTGGATGATGGTCTCCGGCGGGAGGCCGAAGATGTCCGAGGACTGCTCGTTGACATATCGGAAGATCAGTTCGCCATGGGGACCCACCGCCCGGCGATAGAGAACGCCGGGGATGTTGGTGGCGATGGCGGCGATCTGTTCGTTCGCCTCCTGAAGCGAGGCCAGCAGCCGCCGCCGCGACAGAAAGGTGATCAGGATCGCCCCGATGGCGATGGTCGAAAGGGGCACCAGCAGCAGGTGCGGCAGCCAGATCTTCTCATAGCCCGGGTGGATGAGCCCTTCGCCCGCCGTCCAATGCACTTCAGGCAGGAGAACGGCGAAGGGGGAGGCGAGCGCGACCCAGAGGAGGTGAACCGGCCGGGCCGCGATCCGCGTGTGGGAGGGGCCGGAGAGCCGCCAGCCCATCATCAGCGCGATGGCGAGCCCCAGGGCGGACGCCACGAGCATCGAATAGAAGCCCTCCAGGTGCTGGGCGTTCCACAGCAGGACCTGGCCGGCGGCGGCGATGATGCTTGCGGTGCATCCCGCCACCAGCCCGAGGATCGGCGCCGCCAGAATGAGCGGCACGGTCCGCAAATCGACCAGATGCCCCGCCTCGGTCTCGATCGGGATGATCATGGCGGCGGTGGAGATCAGCCCCAGCACCGCGCCATAGGCGATCTCCCGCGCCCGCGTGCCCGGCTGGGTGAGGCGCGGCGGCAGCGCCAGTGCAAAGCTGACCAGGATGGCGACGACGACGGCGGCCCGCATGACCCCGTCGATCATCAGCCAGTACGCGGAGCCCATGGGTCAGCACCTCCGGCGGTCCTGCCCGCAGCCTAGCCGAGTTGGTGCCTATATTTGAAGCCCGCGCGGCACGCCGCGTGCGGATCGCCGCCGCCGGGGCGGGGCGGGGATGGACGAGACGAGCGAAGTTTAGATATCTACCCGCCGGCCTATTGCTCTGGTAGCATATGCCGCCATGCAGTCATTCATGAACCTGGGTTCATTGCCTCGGAGGACGTTTTGCGATGAAACGGCTCCAATCCGAAGGTCGTTCCTGCGACGCTTCGGAACCTGGGAGTGATACGCAAGTCATGCCGCTTGGTGGTACGGACGACATCATGCCGGGGCAGGCTGAGCTGGATGCTAAAGCTTGGCTGGCGGCGATCGTTGAGAATTCGGACGACGCCATCCTGAGCAAGACGCTCGAAGGCATCGTCACCAGCTGGAATTCCGGCGCGGAGCGTCTGTTCGGCTTTTCGGCCGAGGAGATGCTTGGCCGGCCCATTCTCATCCTCATCCCGGAAGACCGGCGCAGCGAGGAAAGCTTGATCCTGGAGAAGATCCGCCGGGGCGAACGGGTCGATCACTTCGAGACGGTGCGCCGGCGCAAGGACGGCAGCCTGGTGGACATCTCGCTGACCGTCTCGCCGGTGCGCAATAGGGACGGCGTGATCACCGGCGCCTCGAAGATCGCGCGCGACATCTCCGAGCGCAAGCGGCAGCACGAGCGGCAACTGCTGCTGCTGCGGGAGATGAACCACCGCATCAAGAACCTGTTCACCGTGACGTCGGCGCTGATCAGCCTCAGCGAACGCTCCGCCACCGGCGCCGCCGATCTGGCGGCCAGCCTGCGGCAGCGGCTGTCGGCCCTCGCGCGGGCGCATGATTTCACCTTGCCCGACATGGCCGGCGGCCTGGAGCGGGAGCGGACGACGACGCTGTTCTCGCTGCTCGGCGCCATTCTCACGCCGCACAATGACGCCGACGCGCCGCGCACCCACGTCCTCGGGGCGGACTTTCCCATCCGCGCGCCCGCTCTGGCCTCCCTGGCGCTGGCGCTGAACGAATTCGCCACCAATTCCGCCAAGTACGGGGCGCTGTCGGTCGCCGAGGGCCGGCTGCGGGTGGACAGCGCGGTGGACGGGGAAGACCATGTCCTGGTCTGGACCGAGACCGGCGGCCCGCCGCCGCCGTCGTCCATCGATCGGCCGGGGTTCGGGAGCCAGTTGGAGCGCCTGACCATCGCGCAGGCGCTGCGCGGGACCGCCACGCGCGATTGGCGTCCCGAAGGGCTGGTCATCACGGTGCGCACGCCGCTGCGGCATTTGTCCGGCTGAGCGCCGGCGCGGGGCGGGCACGCGTTCGGATCAGGGGCGTTCGGGGCCGCCGCCCGCCGGAGGGCTTGCCCAGGGGGGAGAGGCGGCCTGGAGCAGCGGCGTGATCGCCTCGCTCCTGAGCGGTTCGGCGAAAAGGGCGCCCTGCGCCTCCGCGCATCCCCATTCCTCCAGCAGGGCCAGTTGCGCGCGGGTTTCGACACCTTCCGCCAGGATGGCCATGCCGATGGCCTGGAGCAGCCGCATGGCCGCGTGCACGATGGTCGCGGCACGCGTGTCCGTGGCGATGTCGGCGATGAAGCGCGGGCTGAGCTTGACGCGGTCGACCGGGAGCCGCCGCAGGTAGTCCAGCGAGGAATAGCCGGTGCCGAAGTCGTCGATCGCCAGCGTCAGGCCGGTCTCGCGGAGCCGCACCAGGGCGTCGTTGTGGCCGGCCGCCATGTCCATCAGGACGAGCTCGGTCAGCTCCAGTTCGAGGGTGCGGGGCGGCACGCCGGTCTCGGCGAGGGTGGCGCCGATGTCCTCTTCCAGTTCCGCCGGGCGCTTGCTCTGCATGGTCGAGATGCCGATGCCGATCCGGCCGCAGTCGATGCCGGCCTCTCGCCAGGCCTTGGCCTGCCGGCATGCCTGCCGCATCGTCCAGCGCCCCAGGGCCAGGATCACGCCGCTGCTTTCCGCGACCGGCAGGAACACCTCGGGGCCGAGGACGCCGCGCGTGGGGTGGCGCCAGCGCACCATGGCTTCCATCCCGGCGATGCGCCCGCTCTTGAGGTCCACCTGCGGCTGATAGAGCAGGAACAGTTCGTCGTCGGCGATCGCCCGGCGCAGCTCGCCCGCCAGGTTGACGCGGGTGCGCGCGTCCGCGTCCATGGCGCCGGTGAAGAAGCGGTAGTCGCCGCGCCCTTCGGACTTCGCCTGATAGAGCGCGAGGTCGGCATGGGAGAGCAGCGTCTCGGCATCGAGGTCGCCGGCCTCGTAGACCACGATGCCGACGCTGGCGCCGCTGCGCACGTCATTGCCCTTGAGGATGAACGGCTGGGCCAGGGCGGCGATCAGGTTGGCGGCCAGGATGGCCGCGTCGGCCGGCTCGCTCACGTCCGTCGCGAGGACGGCGAATTCGTCGCCGCCGAAGCGGGCGACCACGTCCGCCTCCCGCACGTTGGCCAGCAGGCGCGCCGCGACGGTCTTCAGGAGGGCATCCCCGACGGGGTGGCCCAGCGTGTCGTTGACGTCCTTGAAATGATCGAGGTCGAGATACAGCACGGCGAAGCCCTTGCCGCCACGGCGCGCCTGCGCCATGGCGTGCTCGACCGCCTCGCGGAACACGCCCCGGTTGGCGAGGCCGGTCAGGCCGTCGTGGCGCGCGGAGTGGCGGATCTGGGCTTCCGCCCGCCGCCGGGCGGTGATGTCGCGGAAGAACCAGACCCGGCCGAGATAGCTGTTCCCCGCCGTGTGGAGACCGGCCGAATGCCGCTCGATCACCTGCCCGTCGGTGGTCTCCAGTTCGTCATGGGCCGCCTGCTCGGGGTGCTCGAACAGATACAGGACCCGGGCGATGAAGGCCTGAGGGTCCTTCATCCGCGCTGCCAAGGCCGCCAGCACGGGGCCGTTGTCGTCACCGGGCGCCACCGGCGGGATGCGCCACATCTCCCAGAACTGCCGGTTGACGGAGATGATCCGTCCCGTCTCATCGACCACGACGATGCCGTCCGGTGACGTCTCCATCTGGGTCTTGAGCAGCAGGTTGGTGAATTCGAGCGCGTCCTGCGCCCGCTTGCGCGCATCGATCTCGTCGAGCACGCCTTCGAGCGCGACCACCCGCCCGGTGCCGTCGCGCAGGCCGCGGATCTTGCCGCGCCACCATCGGTAGGTCCCGTCCGCGTCGCGCAGCCGCCGCTCCCAGGTGCTGCTGTCCTTCTCGCCGCGGCAGATGGCTTCGTTGTCGGCGATGCTGGCCTTGAGGTCGTCGGGATGGAGGAGCTGCTGCCAGAGGTCGGACGCCGCGAGCACCTGGCGCGGCGTATAGCCGAAGCGCCCGATGTTGTCGGAGACGTAGGTGAGCGGCATCGTCGGCGCCACCTGGATGCGGTAGACCACGGTCGAGCTGTTCTCGACGATCCGGTTGGCCTCGGCGAGCCGCGCGGCGAAGCGGTACTGGACGAAGATGAACGCGCCCAGCAGCATCACGAGGCTCGCCGCGCCCCCGACGATGAGGGCGCCGAACAGACGGTAGCGGGCAATCGTGCCGCGCCACATGGCGGCGTCGATGTCGATGCCGAGGATGGCGATGACCGGCCCGCCGGGCCCCGCGCTCAGCGGCGCCAGGCCTGACACCCAGTCGCCCCATCGGTCGCGTGCCGGGCCCTCGACGATGGGGACGCCGGAGACGAACACGCCGCGCAGCTCCGGCGAGGCCTCGCCATAGGTGGAGCCGGGCGCCGCATAGGCCGGCGAGCCGACCGGCTCGGCCCCGGCCATGAACACCACCATGCCGCCCCGCAGGCCCATCAGATAGGCGAAACGCGCCTGCGGCAGGGCCTCCCGCAGGCGCCGCAGGATGGCGTTGACGCGCTCAAGCGGCAGCGTGCCGGCATCCTGGTCCGAGCCCTGCAACTGGGCGACCGTCTCGACGGGAAAGGTGGCGGCGGCCGCGGCAGCGGTCCGCATCAGCGCCTGGCGTTCCAGCTCCTCGCCATAGCGGCCGAATGCGGCGACGGCGGAGAGCCCGGCGGCGGCCAGCCCGCCCGCCGTGAGCGCGAGGGCGCAGACGCCGAGGACGGCCGGAAGCCGCGGCCGGCCCCGCAGGCGGTCCATGAAGCCGATGCTGTCACTCCCGAGCCGCGGCACTGGTGCTTCCGCCCTCGTCTGCAGCGTGACGATCTGGACCGCGACGCGCCGGCGATCCGGCACAGGAGGATCGGGCTTCGGGTCCTTCCCACTCCCGGAACAGGTTGTGTCCGGGAGAGCTGACGCTACCACGGATTTGCGGGATGCGACGAACCGTCCGCCCGGGCTGCACCCGCGATGGGCGCAAACGTGAAGCGGGCTTTACAAAAAACTGGGATACTGGAATACGAGTACGCTCGGACAGGTGACACGGGGACCTTCAGATGCGGCAGACGTGGCGATGGTTCGGGCCGGCGGACGTGGTGCCGCTCAGCGCGGTGCGGCAGGCGGGCGCGCAGGGCATCGTCACGGCCCTCCATCATGTGCCCACCGGGCAAGACTGGACGCTGGCCGAGATCCGCAAGCGGCAGGACGTGGTGCGCGGCGCCGGCGGCGCCCCCACCGGCCTCACCTGGGACGTGGTGGAGAGCCTGCCGGTATCCGAGGACATCAAGCGCCAGACCGGCGACTGGCGGGCGCATGTCGCCTCCTACAAGCGCTCCATGGCAGCGCTGGCGGAGGCCGGCATCGCCACGATCTGCTACAATTTCATGCCGGTGCTGGACTGGACCCGCACCGACCTGCGCTACGAGGTGAGCCACGGCGGGCAGGCCATGCGCTTCGACCTGGTGGATTTCGCCGCCTTCGACCTGCACGTGCTCGCCCGTCCGGGCGCGGCGGAGGATTATGGCGACGCCATCAAGGCCGCCGCCGCCGAACGCCATGCGGCCATGAGCGAGGACGACCGCAAACGCCTCGCCGCCAACCTCACTGCCGGCCTGCCCGGTGCGGCGGAGGGCTGGACGCTGGACGGCCTGCGCGAGCAGCTGGCGCTCTACGACGCCATCCCCACGGAGCGCCTGCGGCGGCATCTGGTGGACTTCCTCTCGGAGGTGGTGCCGGTGGCGGAGACGCTGGGCCTGCGCCTGTGCTGCCACCCCGACGACCCGCCGTTCCCGCTGCTCGGCCTGCCGCGCATCGTCTCCACCGAGGCCGACTACCGCCTCATGCTGGACGCGGTGGACAGCCCGGCCAACGGCGTGACCCTGTGCTCCGGCTCGCTCGGCGTGCGGCCGGACAACGACCTGCCCGGCATGGCGGAGCGGCTCGGGCCGCGCATCCACTTCGTGCACCTGCGCAACATCCGCCGCCAGGCGCCGGTGGACGGGCTGCGCCGCTCCTTCTTCGAGGACGAGCATCTGGCGGGGGAGACCGACATGGTCGCCACCATCGCCGCCCTCCACGCCGAGGAGACCCGCCGCCGCGCCGAGGGCCGTGTGGATTGGGAGATCCCCATGCGCCCGGACCACGGCCAGGACATCCTGGACGACATCGGCCGTGGCGCGCAGCCGGGCTATCCGGCCATCGGCCGCCTCAAGGGCCTCGCCGAACTGCGCGGGGTGATGACCGCGCTGGCCCATCCGCTCCACGCCGGGCGCGCCTGACCCGCGGGGAAAGGCCATGCCTCGGGTGAAGCGCACCTTGCCCGGCTTCGATCTGCGCGAGGCCCTGCGGGACGTCGCCGTGGACCGCGCGCAGGCCATCGGGCCGCAGATCTACGAGGGGCTGCGACGGCTCATCATCCGCTCGCGCCTGCCGTCCGGCGCGCCGCTGCACGAGAGCGACATTGCCAGCGCCTGCAACATCTCCCGCACGCCGGTGCGGGCGGCGCTGCACCAGCTGGCGCTGGAAGGGCTCGTCACCACCTGGCCGCAGGTGGGCTCGGTGGTGGCGTCCATCGACCGGGCCGAGATCGAGGCCGGCGTCGTCATCCGCCGGGCGCTGGAGGGCGAGGTGGTGCGGCTGCTGTGCGCCGCGCCGCCCGCGGCGCCGTTCTGGCCGCGGATCGAGGCCTTGCTGGAGGCCCAGCGCGCCGCGGTGGAGCGGGGCGACGACTACGCCTTCTTTGCCGCCGACGAGCAGTTCCATGCCGCCCTGGCCGAGATGGCCGGCGTGCCCGCCGCCTGGCGGCTGGTGCATTCGGTGAAGGCACATATCGACCGGGTGCGGCTGCTGGCGACGCGCCTCCAGCCACGCCGCTACCAGGACGCCTATGAGGAGCATCTGGCCATCCTGGCGGCGGTGCGGCGCGGGCAGGCGGAAGAGGCGGCGCGGGAGATGACCCGGCATGTGGAAGCAGTGCTGAACAGCTTCGACCTGCTGGCGGCCGCGCGCGCGGCGACGCAGGCATAGCCAGGAGCGGACAGCAAAACGCCCCGCCCGAGGGGGTCGGGACGGGGCGTCTGGAGGCCACTGTGGGGGCAGTCCCACGCGGTTGTCGCAACAATATCCGAACGACGCCGGATGTCACCTCACCGTCATGTGAGAGGCTATGCGTCCAGCGCTTAGTCGCTCGCACACCGGAACATGGCAAGCCGGTCCGGCCCCTCGTCCGTCACCGGCTCGAACCGTCCGGTGGCGGGGTCGCGCACCAGCAGGCGGCCGGAGGACACGCCGAAATAGGCGCCGTGGAGGGCGAGCTTGCCGCGCTCCACCAGGATGCGCACGCAAGGGAATGTCATCAGGTGCTTGAGGCTCAGCTCCACCGAGGCGAATTCGAGCCGCCGCAGATAGGTGTCGCCGTCCTCCGGCTTGCGCGGCCCGAGGCTCTCGGCGGCGGGGGCGATCTGCGACATCCAGCGGCCGATGAAGTCGCCGGGCGAGAGCGGCTCCTGCTCGTCGGCGAAGGCGCGGATGCCGCCGCAGAGCGCGTGGCCGAGAACCACGATGTGCTTCACGCGCAGCGCCTGCACGCCGAACTCAAGGGCGGCGCTGGTGCCGTGCTGCGTCTCGCCGTGGGATTCGTAGGCGGGCACCAGATTGGCGACATTGCGGACCACCAGCAGTTCGCCCGGCGCGGCATCGAAGATCACTTCCGGCGACACGCGGCTGTCCACGCAGCCGATTACCATGATCTCCGGCCTCTGGCCGGCCTGCGCCAGCGCCTCGTAGCGCGAACGCTCCGCTGCGAACCGGCCGTCGATGAAGGAACGGTAGCCTTGGGTCAGTCTTTCCGGGAACATGGCTCGTCCTCGCCCTGCGTCCCGCGCGCGGCTCGCGCGGCTGAGCCGGGGCCATAGCAGGTTTGGCCCCGGTCTCCAATATCGGGACGGCCATGCGCTGGAGGCGGTGCTGCCGTCAGGGCAGGACGGCGGCGTCGAACACCACGCGGCCGCGCCCGGCGTTCTTGGCGGTGTAGAGGGCGCGGTCGGCCCGCTTCAGCACGGCGTCCACATGCGGGTCATCGGGCCGGGCGCAGGTGCCGCCGATGCTGATGCCCACCGGCAGGTTCAGGGCGCCCAGTTGCAGCGGCGTGGCGGTGACGGCGTCGAGCAGGCCGTCGGCCACGCGCCGGGCATCCGCGGGACCGGCGTCCGGCAGCAGGACGGCGAATTCCTCGCCGCCCATGCGGGCCAGCATGTCGCCCGCCCTCACCGCCTCCTGGCAGCGCCGGGCGACGAGGCGGATCACCTCGTCGCCGACGCCGTGGCCGTGCCGGTCGTTGACCGCCTTGAAGTGGTCGATGTCGAGCATCAGCAGCGTCAGGGCGCGCCCATTCTCCCGGCAGGTCGCGAAGGTGAGTTCGGCCTCGGCCAGGAAGCGCCGGCGGTTGAACGCCTCGGTCAGCGGGTCGACATTGGCCAGCCAGCGCAATTCCGCCTCCAGCCGGCGCTGCTCGGTGACATCGAGCAGGACCAGGATGTAGGTGTCGCCGAGGAAGCAGAAGCGGTACTGCACGATGTGCTGAAGGCCGTCGCGGCAGCGCACGTTCCACTCGCCGGTATGCGCCGTGCCGGGCTGGTCGTGGGCGAGGGCCACCATCTGCCGCCACTCGGCAATGGCCGCGGCGCGGGCAACGGGGTCGGGAAAACCCAGCTCCCACCATTCGTCATGGTGCAGGACGGGCTTTTCCACATAGAGAAACAGGTCGTCGGCGGCCTTGTTGTAGAACACCGCGTCGAAATTGCGGTCGTAGATCTCCACGCCCACGGGCAGAGCGTGCAGGATTTCGCTGAAGGTGCGGCGCGGCCGGTCCGCCTCGCCCAGTGTCGGGCGGCCGAAGACGTCGGTCGCTTCCGCGATCGGCGGCGGCTTCTCGCTCATGGCAAGGCCACCGCGAAGGCGTGCGGGTGGCCGGCTAGGGCATCACGCACGGAGGCGTGGGAGGAGCAATGAATTTGATGAACGGCCACAATCAAAGGCCCGACGGCAAAGGATACCTGAACAACTAAGAAATTTCACGCGGCGGGGCAAGCTCTTGTCTCACTTCGACGGATCTTGGGCGATACGCATCGAGATGGAATTCAAGGCCGCTTGCGCGCGGCGATGAAGTATTGCGCGCATGTCACATGAAGTGTGCGCATGCAAATTATGTTTGGAAGAAAGAGGCGGCGTGCGGCGCGGGAGCACGACGTCGGATGATGGTGTTTTCGCCCCCGTGCGCGACACGTCCGACTATCGCGGACGTCACCTGACCGGAGGCCGTGGCCGTCTCTGGCCATGTGACAAAGGGATGAATGACTTGCCGCAATCCCATTCCGGCGGCGGCGTGCTTTGGTTGATCGATACCAGGGCCGAGCGGGAGAGCGTGCCATGAAGACAGAGATCATCGAGCATCTCGGCCAGACCGACGTCCTGATCCCCGCGCTGATCGCGGGCGCCCTGCGCGCCAACGACCGGGTGAAGGCGCGCCTCAGCATCCTGCAAGCGGCGGCGCACCACGCCCAGGCGCCGGATGCGGCCCGTGCCGACCTGTCGGATGAATGTCGCGCCGCCGGGCTCGATTCCCTCGCCATGGAGCAGATGGTGGCCGGCGCCACGGCCGGCGGCGGCGACGTGGTGACCGCGCCGGGCCTTGGCGAACTCGGGCGCGGGGTCTGGGACGACGTGACCGAGATGGCGCAGGGCGTGGCCGCCGGGGACGCGGCGGCGGGCGCCGCCGGCCTGGAGCGCCTCGCGGCGCTGCGCGCCAGCCATGCGCTCGGCGGCTCGGATGCGGTGTCCGGCGCCGAGGTCACCCGGCTCACCGGCCTGTCCGGCGAGGGCAGGGACAGCCTGCACCGGCTGGTCATGGACCTGCACAAGGCGCTGAACCGCCTGTCGGCCGAGCATGCGGAAGAGAATGTGGCGGGTGCCCATGCCTTCGGCCTGCGGCCCGAGGACCACGGCCTCGTCGAGGCCTTCATGCGCGGGCTGGAGGCGACGCGGCGGCTGAAGTTCGACCATCCCGGCCTCGGCACCAATGCCGCCCGCGCCGGCGAGCGCCTGACCATCCAGAACGACATCGGCGAAACCGACGCCCATGTGGTGGTGATCGCGGTGGAGCCGGGCGCCATCACCGTCACCTATACGGACGTGCATCTGGCGCGGGCGAAATTCTTCACCGGCCTGCTGCGCGATGCGCCGCTGGCCTGGAGCGGGCTCGACCGCAAGTCGGCGGCGGGCCTCGCCGACGACGGCGTGTTCTATCTCGTCACCGGACGCTGCGAGACGGATGATCCGGCGGTGCGCGACGCGGTGCTGGAGGCGCTGGGCGCCAATCTGGTCTTCCTCATCGACTGGAACAAGGCCCGCAAGGTGCTGCGCGCCTGGATCCCCAAGGGCGAAGCGGTGCGCGTGCTGGACTGGGCGGCCACCCACCGCCTCGGCCACCGCGCCTTCCTGGAACTCGGTGGCAGCGACCTGGTGGCGGCGGCGGTGAACCATGCCGCTCCCGGCCGCATCGGCTTCGGCGAGCGGCTCGACGGGGTGCTCGGCCGCGAGGCGGCGGTGGATTTCCTAAAGGGCGTGCTGCGCATCTGCGCCGAGGCGCTGCTGGACGGCAGCTCGGTGCGCCTCGCCCGCGACCGCATCGAGGCGGAACTCGCCCGCCATCTGGAGCGGGCGGAGGCGATGCTGTTCGCCATCGTGATCCGGCAGGCGGGTCTTGCGCGCGAGGTGGCCGCCGGGCTTGCCGCCGCTCTGTTCGAGCAGCGCGCCGGCCGGCCGTTCGACCGCGACCAACTGGCGGGCGCCGCCCGCCGCCGCGAGGAGAAAGCGGACCGCATCGCCCTCGACGCGCGGCAGAAGGTGGCGCGCTTCGGCGCCGACCCGGCCATCGAACGGCTGTCCAACCAGATCGAGGACGTGGTGGACGAACTGGAGCAGGCCGCCTTCGTCGCCTCGCTTCTGCCGCCGGTGCTGCCGGCGGACCTGCTGGCGCCGCTGTCGGATCTCTGCGGCTTCGCCGTCAGCGGGGCGGAGGCTGCGGCCTCCGGCGCCGCCGCGGCCGCCGCCGTCCCCGAGGGCCACCGGGTGGATTCGGAGGATGCGCTTGCCTGCGCCGTGCGGCTCGGCGAGCTGGAGCACGCGGCAGACGCGGCCGAGCGGGCGGTGACGGCGCGGGTGCTGGGCGGCGGCGCCGACCTCACCACCTCGCTCTGCGCGCTCGATCTCGCCCGTGCGCTGGAGCGGGCCACCGACCGGCTGGCCGGCTTCGGCCATCTGCTGCGGACCCACGTGCTGGCCGATCTCGCCACCTGACGCCATTGCCGGGCCCAGGCCCGCATCTGCTCGCATGGCGGCCGGTCCGCCGTTCCCTTCCCGTCGTCATATGGAGAGCGCCCATGCAGATCGTCCGCATCGGCAATGGATCGACCGAACAGCCCACGCCCGAGACGGTGGGCGCCAAGGCGGCGAACTTGGCCCGCATGGCCGTGCTCGGCCTGCCGGTGCCGCCGGCTTTCGTGCTGCCGGTCGGACTGTGCGCCGCCATCGTGCGCGGCGAGCGCGACGCGCGGGAGCGGATGGAGACCGGGCTGGCGAAGGGCATCGCCTTCCTGGAGGAGGCCACCGGCCGCACCTTCGGCGACGGTCGCCGCCCGCTTCTGGTCTCGGTGCGCTCCGGCGCGGCGCGCTCCATGCCGGGCATGCTGGAGACGGTGCTGGACGTGGGCTGCTCGCATGCGGCGACGCAGGGGCTGATTCGCATGACCGGGCATCCCCGTTTCGCCTGGGATTGTCGCCGCCGCTTCCTGGAGAGCTACGGCAACGTGGTGCTGGGCGTGCCCGATGCGGATTTCGCCCGCGCGCGCCGCGCGGTGCTGACCGGCGAGGGCGTCGCCGACCCGCAGGATCTCGACGGCGAGGCGCTGGAGCGGCTGGCGGAAGGCTATGCGGCGCTGCTGGAGGACCGCGACGATCTGGTGCCGGACCAGCCCATGGCGCAATTGCGCGGCGCGGCGGAAGCGGTCTACGGCTCCTGGATGAGCCCGCGCGCGGCCGCCTATCGCCGGATCGAGCACCTGGAGCATCTGGAGGGTACGGCGGTGACCGTGCAGGCCATGGTGTTCGGCAATCGCGGCGCCACCTCCGGCGCCGGCGTCGCCTTCTCCCGCAATCCCTCCACCGGCGCCACCGCGCCGATGATCGACGTGCTGCTCGCCGCGCAGGGCGAGGACGTGGTGTCCGGTAGCCGCACGCCGCTCGCCGAGGATGCGCTCGCCGCCGCCGCCCCCGTGGCCGCGGCGCAGCTGCGCGAGGTGCTGGCCCGCCTGGAAGGCGCGTTCGGCGACGTGCAGGACGTGGAATTCACCGTGGAAGAGGGCAAGCTCTACATTCTCCAGACCCGCGCGGCCAAGCGCACGCCGGCGGCGGCGCTGCGCTTCGCGGTGGCGCAGGTGGAGGAGGGGCTGATCACCCCCGCCGAGGGGCTGGCGCGGCTGGCCGGCGTCGATCTCGACGCCCTCGTCACCACCCGCCTCGCGGAAGCCTGGGCGCCGGTGGCCACGGGCACCGCCGCCTCCACCGGCGTGGCCGTGGGCCGGGTGGCCTTTTCCTCGGAGCGCGCCCAGGAGTTGGCGGCGGCGGGCGAGCCGGTGATTCTGGTGCGGCCGGACACCAGCACCCTGGATGTGGTCGGCTTCTCCGTGGCCGCGGGCATCGTGACGGCGGTGGGCGGGCGCACCGCCCACGCGGCGCTGGTGGCCCGGCAGATGGGCAAGCCCTGCGTGGTGGGATGCGCGGCGGTGCACGTCGAGCCCTCCGCCGCACGGGCGCAGATCGCCGGGCATCCGGTGGCCGAAGGCGACTGGCTGTCCATCGACGGCCGCGCCGGCACCATCCATCTCGGCCGGTCCCGCATCGTCACCGAACGGCCGGATGCGGACCTCGCCCGGGTCGCGTCCTGGCGGCAGGCGGCGCGGGAGCCGGCCTGCGCCTGAGCGGCCGCATGGCGCATTGTTTCGCTATCGCGGCGCTGTGACCGCAGAATGGTTGACTATGGTATCTCTGTAACTACCATCGCGACGCCGTGGGGCGGCAGTGGTGGGGACATGCGATGACGACACTGACGCTGAACCTGGACAGCACGCTTCAGGGCGTCCTGAGTTCCGGCACGCCGGGCAGCAACGGCATCTGGGCCTACGCCTTCGTGACCAACGGCTCCAGCGTCACCTACACGACGCTGGTGGACAATGGCACGGTCCTGAGCAGCAGCGGGGAGCCCACCGGCACGTTCCTGATCAACCTGCCGCAGATCGAGGGCGGCAAGGTCTATTTCATCATCCAGAGCCAGGATGCCGCCGACACCAACGACCTGACAACGCTGATCACCTCGCAGTCGCAGATCACCTGGCAGAACGCCCAGGCCTGGGACTTCCGCTACGACAGCTTCGAATACACCCTCCAGAACGCCACCGGCGACGCGGGCAACCTCACCTCCGTGGAGGGCTTCGGCCTGCCCATGGACTTGAGCGTCACTTACGCGAACGGCACCACCAAGACGTCCGGCTATGCCACCAACGGCTGGGGCATCATCAACGACATCGTGGCCATCAACGGCGCGGCCATCTCCAATTACACCGAGGGCGTGCTGGCCAACACGCCGCGCATGGGAATCTCGCCCAGCCAGGCGGTGACGACGGGCTCGACCGTGTTCCAGCCGTCCGACTGGACCGCCTATATCAACGCGGTGAAGACACCGGCGACGCCCATCGTGATCTCCGGCATGTTCAACGGAGCGGCGGACGTCAATGGTGTCTGGCACAACGGGGGCTATTTCAGCTACCAGCTGAGCTGGGACGCCACCGCGGCCAACAGCGACGGCACCACCGGCGCCTTCTGGCTGTCACCGACCGCGAACAGCCAGATCCAGGGCTATATCAAGATCACCCAGACGGATCTGGCCAACAGCATCTATTCGACGCTGGGCAATGCGGAGGTCTACGCCACCCTCACCTCGGCGCCCTACCAGATCGCCGGCAGCACCTCGACGGAGATGAACACCGGCGCCAACAACCAGTGGGGCGAGGTGTTCACGCAGTTCCTGACCGGCTTCACGGCGGGCTATTTCGGCACCACGGGCGCGTCCACGAACAGCAGCGCGTCGCAGGCGATCAACCTCAACACCAATATCAACTGGGACCCGACCTACGCCTTCGGCCAGCACCTGTCGTCCGCGCAGCCGGTGTTCATGGACGCCTATTCGAAGATCTTCTTCGAGAATTCCAACTCCTACGGCTCGTCATATTCCGACAATCTGATGAGCCAGTACACGCAGGGTGGTCCGCAGATCATCCTGTACGACACGACCACGAATTTGAACGTGAGCAACATCAACCTCACGCTCTATGACGACAGCGTCGTGCCGGCCGGATATACGACGCCGGTCATCTACAATTACATCAACCCGTCCGTGGTGACGGTGACCAACCCCGGCGGGGCGGGATTCCAGGTTCCGGTCCAGAACAGCGCCAACGCCAATATCGTGCTCAACTTCGCCAACGGGCATACGATCCTGAACGAGGCGACCACCGCGGTCACTCTGAAGATCTATGCCGGTGAGCAAAGCGGTGCGCCGGTCTGGATCCCGGTGACCTTCCCGGTGATCGGCTACAACCAGACGCTGTGGCAAAGCTGGAGCCTGGTCTACGACAGCACCACCAACACCTATTCGGCGGTGGCGGCGGGCGGCAGCCAGCCGGTAGGGTCCATGCTCATCCAGGGCCTGCCCACGTCCAATTCCGGCGTGACCTGGTACCAGATCGTGCTTCAGGCGAGCGACGATCCGACTGCCTCGCTGCCCTCCGCCAAGACCTTCAACATCTATACGACCACGTCGGGCTACCAGTTTCTGGACCCCGACTATTCCAGCGCCCAGTCCGGCGCGATCGCGGTGGACGGTCTCGCGGTGCTGCAGATCCCACAGTACCCAACCACGCCGCAGACCATCAACACCTTCTCCATCAACTTCCTGCCCGGCAGCAGCTCGACCATCGATGATTCGCTGCTCACCTGGTACCAAGGCACGCTGGCGACGCCCAGCTCGCCGGTCATCGGCGACATGTCCAGCGGCGCCTTCGCATCGGTGACCGGCCAGTCGCTGCTGAACGGCTCGGCCGTCTCGACGGGCTCGGGCGAACTGGGCTTCGGCTGGACCGGCTTCAATCCGGTGGCCTGGAGCTCGGCCTGGGTCGGCGCCTATTCGAACAAGACCGCCGCCCTGGACGTGGCCTATCTGCGGTTCGGCGGCACCTCGATCGCCCCGACCAGCGCCGTCGGCGACATCGACGGCCAGTGGGCGAGCGGCATGGTGCAGTTCGGCAATGGCACCTATACGGTCAATGTCCAGGAGTACCGGCCGGGCGGCATCACCAGCGCCAATGCGGTCACCGTCCAGTCGGCGAACGCCACCTTCACCGTGGACGTGGCGACCCTCGCGCTGAAGGCCGGGGCGAACGGCCAGGCGCTGCTGGTGGACACCAGCAGCCATCCCGAGGTGAGCGGAAACTGGATCCGCTTCGAGGCGCAGACCCCGTCTCCGGGCCTGCCGCGGGACGCGACACTGGTTCTCTATGTCACGGACGCGGCGGGCAATCTGCTCGCGCGCGACGGCCGCACGGGTAGCGTCACGCTCGCCGAGGCCACCCTCGCCAAGATCGGCGCGGTCTATGACGATGCGGGCGTGGCCCTGCTGCAAGGCGGGCAGCAGCTTTATCTCGGCGCCGGCGAGCAGCTTCATTTCGCGGTGCTGAGCGGCAGCGGCGCCGTCGACATGGCGCCTGCGGTTCACGTCAGCACGGCGGCGGACGGCTCCGCGACGGTGGCGGTGGGCGGCTTCACCCTCGCGGCGGTGACCAACAACGTGCTGAGCGATGCGGCGGAACTCGCGTCCACCCAGCGCATGAACGACCAGCCGCTGGTCTATCTCACCCATGGCGCCGCTCTGGACGTGCAGGTCACCGGCAGCAGCAGCAACACCAATGCGCTGGGTTTCGTGCATATCGACGTGGACCCGACGAGCGGTGCCTGGAGCGTGGACGGTGTGGCCTATGGCGATACCGCCGCCTTCAAGGCCGCGGTCGCGAGCCATCTGGATGCCGGCCTCAACGTGAGCCGCGGCGGGCAGACCGCCATGGACGTCACCTGGACAGTGGCGGGGACCGAGGGCTATTACGCGCCGGTCCTGCTGACCCAGAACGGTGATATCTTCGTCGTGGGCCAGGCCAATGCCGGCGGCCACGAATATATCCGCATGTATGGCGAGAACACCTTCGGTTTCGAGGATCTCACCGCCGCCCAGGGATCCGACTTCGACTATAACGACATGGTCATGAAGATCACGCCGCTGCACGATATCTTCTGACCGCCGCATCGCCCTGCGCCCTGGACGCTGTGCCGCGCCCAGGCGGAGGCGTCGCGTCTCCCGCGCCGGTGCGGCAGTCTTCCCGGCCATGCCGGAGGGAGGAAGAAGTGCCGCACGGTTCCCACCCCGGGGCGCATCGCCCGCCGCTCGCCCTGCACGGGGTGCCGCTCGACATCGGCGCCGGGCGCCGGGGGGCGAGCCTCGGCCCCGCGGCCTTGCGCCTCGCGGGCCTTGCCGGGCATCTGACGGAACTGGGCCACCGGGTGGCCGACATGGGCGACGCGCGCATCGACGACGGCACGGCGTTGCTCATTCCCGCCCCGGCGCTGGCCGATGCCGCCGCGCGGCACGAGACGGTGATGGCCTACGCGCGGTGCATCAGCGACCGGGCCCAGGGCAGCCTCGCGGGCGGGGCCCTGCCGGTTTTCCTCGGCGGCGACCACAGCCTGTCCATGGGCTCGGTGGCCGGTGTCGCCCGCCATTGCGCGGCCACGGGGCGACCGCTGTTCGTGCTGTGGTTCGATGCCCATGCGGACTTCAACACGCCGGACATCTCGCCCTCGGGCAACCCGCACGGCATGTCCCTGGCCTTGCTGTGTGGGGAGCCGCAGTTCTCCGGCGTGATCTCCCCCTCCTGGCATGCGCCGGTGGAAGCCGGACACGTGACCATCCTCGGCGCCCGCTCCATCGACCGCGATGAGCGGCGACTGCTGGCCGAGCGGGGCGTGGAGGTGGCGGACATGCGGATGATCGACGAGACGGGCATCGCCGGTCCGCTGCGGCGCGTGCTGGAGCGGGTGGGGGAGGCCCATGGCCATCTGCACGTGAGCTTCGACCTCGACGTGATGGACCCGTCCCTGGCGCCCGGCGTCGGCACACCGGTGCCCGGCGGCCTGACCTATCGCGAGGCGCACCTCGCCATGGAGATGCTGCACGACAGCGGCCTCGTCGGCTCGCTGGACCTGGTGGAGCTCAACCCCATGCTCGACCTCGCCGGGCGCAGCGCGGACCTTTTGGTGGACCTGACGGGCAGCCTGTTCGGCCGCCGCATCGTGGACCGGCCGGCCCGTCCCTGAGCCGCAGGCCGGGCGATGGCGCGCCGGTGCGGCGGTGGCCGCCGCCAAGGTCCCGGTGTGAGTCAAATCCATACAAAACTTGCATTGATCGATGCCGAGACGGGGCTATTTCCGCATAGCGCATCCATTACCGTTGCGGAATAAGCGGCGCCAAGTCCGCTCTTCCGCACGTCCCGCGCCGGCTCATGGCGGGGGCGTCCGCACATCGATCTGGGAGACAACGCCAATGCGCTTTCGTGCCTTGAAGGGCCTTGCCGGGCCCGTGGCCGCCCTGCTGCTGTCCGTCACCGCCACCTTGCCCACTGCCGCGCAGGAGTTCACCCGGCCGGTGCGCATGGTGGTGCCGTTCGCGCCCGGCGGCACGTCGGACATCCTCGCCCGGCTGATCGCGCCGAAGCTCTCCGAGGCCATCGGCGTCGCCGTGGTGGTGGAGAACAAGCCAGGCGCCGCCGGCAATGTGGGCGCCGATGCCGTGGCCAAGGCCCAGCCGGACGGCCACACCCTGCTGCTCATGGACGTGGGCTCGCTGGCCACCGCGCCGAGCCTGTTCCCGAACCTCTCCTACAATGTGGAGAAGGACCTCGCCCCGGTCAGCATGGTCATGTTCGGCCCCTATGTGCTGGCGGTGAACGCCAGCGTGCCGGCCACCACCGTGCCGGAGTTCATCGCCTATGCCAAAGCCAATCCGGGCAAGCTGGCGGTGGCCAATTCCGGCGTCGGCGCGCTCAACCACATCACGGCGGTGATCATCGCCAAGCAGCTGGGCATCAGCTGGAAGAACGTGCCCTACAAGGGCGGCGCGGCGGCCTCGCGCGCCGTGGTGTCCGGCGAGAGCACGGTCATCATCAATGGCTCCACCGCGACGCTGCCCTTCGTCAGCAGCAAGCAACTGGTCGGCCTCGCGGTGACCGGCGACGAGCGCATCGCGGCGGCGCCCGGCCTGCCCACCTTCAAGGAGGCCGGCCTGCCGGCGGCGGATGCCGGCACCTGGCAGGGCCTGCTCACCACCGGCGGTACGCCGCCCGCCGTGGTCGCCCGGCTCAACACCGAGGTCCGCAAGATCCTGGCCGATCCGGACATCGCCAAGAAGATCGCCGACCAGGGCGGCGTGGTGCGCGCCGGTTCGCCGGACGACTTCAAGGGGTGGCTGGCCACCAACATCAAGACCTGGGGCGCGGCCATCGCCGAAGCCGGCATCAAGGGCGAGTGAGGTCCATGACGCGGCGACGCTTCGACCTGCCGGACCTTCTGTTCGGCGGCTTCCTGGTGCTGGTGGCGGGCGCTGCGCTCGCCACCACCTGGCACCTCTCCGTGGGCACGGCGGCGGACATGGGGCCGGGCTATTTCCCGCGCGTCGTGGCGTTCGCGCTGCTGGCCTTCGGCCTGTTCTTCCTGGGGCGCGGGGCGGGGCGCCGCTTCCACGGCATCGAAACCATCCACCTGCGGCCGCTGCTGGCCATCCCGGCCTCGGTGGCGGTGTTCGCCGTGCTGGCGGCGAGCGCGGGCCTGGCGCTCGCCTCGCTCGCCACCATCGTGGTGGCGGGCCTCGCCAGCCGCGAGACGCGGGCGCTGGAGAACCTCGTCTTCGGCGTCGCCATCAGCGCGGGGGCGGTGCTGCTGTTCGCCAAGCTGCTGTCGCTGCCCGTTCCGGTCTGGCCGTGGTGAGGCGGTGATGGAATTCTTCGATCATATCCTGCTCGGCTTCTCCACCGCCCTGCAGTTCAAGAACCTGCTGTTCTGCCTGATCGGCGCGGTGATCGGCACCGCCATCGGCGTGCTGCCGGGCATCGGGCCCATTCCCACCGTGGCGCTGCTGCTGCCTCTGACCTTCGGGCTCGATCCGGCCACCTCGCTCATCATGCTGGCCGGCATCTTCTACGGCGCGCAGTATGGCGGCTCCACCACCGCCATCCTGGTGAACGTGCCGGGCGAGACCTCCTCCGTCGTCACCTGCATCGACGGCCACGAGATGGCCAAGCAGGGCAGGGCGGGGCCGGCGCTCGCCACCGCCGCCATCGCCTCCTTCTTTGCCGGCACGGTGGCGACCGTGGTCATCGCCGTGCTGAGCCTGCCGCTGGCGGCGCTGGCGCTGAAGTTCACCGCGGTGGAATATTTCAGCCTGCTGGTGCTCGGCCTGTTCGCGGCGGTCATCCTCGCCCACGGCTCGGTGATGAAGTCGCTGGCCATGGTGCTGCTCGGCCTGCTGCTGGGGCTGATCGGCATCGACGTGTCGTCCGGCATCGCCCGCATGAGCTTCAACATTCCCGAACTGGCGGACGGCATCGATTTCGTGCCCGTCGCCATGGGCCTGTTCGGGCTCGGCGAGATCATCGCCAATCTGGAGCGCCCCAGCCAGCGCACGGTGGTCAGCCAGTCGATCCGCGACCTCATCCCGACCCGGGCGGATTTCCGCGCCGCCTTCCCCGCCATGGTGCGCGGCACCGCCATCGGCTCCATCCTCGGCGTGCTGCCGGGCGGCGGGGCGGCGCTGCCGCCGTTCTCGGCCTATGCGCTGGAGAAGAAGATCGCCCGCGACCCGTCCCGCTTCGGCAAGGGCGCCATCGAGGGCGTGGCGGCGCCGGAAGCCGCCAACAATGCCGGCGCGCAGACCAGCTTCATCCCCATGCTGACGCTGGGCATCCCCTCCAACGCACTGATGGCGCTGATGATCGGCGCACTGATGATGCAGGGCATCCAGCCCGGCCCGCAGATCATGACCGAGCAGCCAGCGCTGGTCTGGGGCGTCATCGCCTCCATGTGGACCGGCAATCTGATGCTGCTGGTCATCAACCTGCCGCTGGTGGGGGTGTGGGTCTCCATGCTGAAGATCCCTTACCGGCTGCTGTTTCCCGCCATCGTGCTGTTTTGTTGCATCGGCACCTACGGCATCGCCAATTCGCTGTTCAACGTCTGGCTGATGCTGGGCTGCGGGGTGATCGGCTATTTCTTCATCAAGGTCGGGGTGGAGCCCGCCCCGCTGCTGCTCGGCCTCGTGCTCGGTCCGCAGCTGGAGGAGAATTTCCGCCGCGCCATGCTGCTGTCGGGCGGGGATTTCTCGGTCTTCCTCCAGCGCCCCATCAGCGCCATCCTGCTGGGCGTGGTGGCCGTGCTGCTGCTGGCGCTGCTCTCCCCGGCGGTGCTGCGCAAGCGTAAGGAAGCGCTGGCGGAATGAGCGGGCCTTGACGGGGCGGGCGCGCCGTGACCATGGAGCGCCCGAGCCCATCGCCGTCCCGCGCCCGGCACCGGAGCGCGGGACGTGTGCGTTTCGCGGAATGCGGCATGATGTTCGATCTCAACCAGCTGCGCTGCTTCGTCGCCGTCGCCGAGGAGCTGCATTTCGGCCGCGCCGCCGAGCGGCTGAACATGACGCAGCCCCCGCTCAGCCGGCAGGTGCAGATCCTGGAGCGCATCCTCGACGTGGTGCTGTTCGAGCGCACCAGCCGCTCGGTGCGCCTGACGCCGGCCGCCGCCAGCTTCCTGCCCGAGGCGCGGCGCATCCTCAAGCTCGCCGACAGCGCGGCGCTGATGACCAAAAGGGTGGCAGCGGGCAAGGCCGGCTCCATCCGCATCGGCTTCACCGCCGCCTCGGCCTATTCCCACCTGCCGGACCTGGTGGCGGCGTGCCTCAAGCACTTGCCGGAGGTGGACCTGACGTTGAAGGAGATGGTCAGCGGCGCCCAGGTGGAGGCCATGGGGGCGGGCGAGATCGACGGCGGCCTGCTGCGCCCGCCGCTGCCGCGCGGCATGGAGCGGGTGCGGGTGGCCGCCGAGCAGCTCATGGCGGCGATCCCCGAGGACGACCCGCTGGCCGCCTCGGACCATATCGCCCTGGCGGATTTCGCCGAGCGGCCCTTCATCATGTATGCGCCCTATGAGGCGCGCTATTTCCACGATCTCGTGGCCGAGCTGTTCGCCCGCGCCGGCTTCCAGCCACGCTATGTCCAGCATTTGACGCAGATCCACACCATCCTGGCGCTGGTGCGCTCGGGTCTGGGCATCGCATTGGTGCCGGAGGCCGCGGTCAATTTGCATGCGAAAGGCGTGGTGCTGCGGCCGTTGGATTTGCGCCTGCCGCGCCCGGCCGAACTGTTCTTCGTCTGGCGCTCGGACAATGACAATCCGCTGCTGCCGATCATCGCCGACATCGCCCGAAACCTGAACGCGTAGGGCCGCGTGCGGCAGGCCGGCTCAGACTTCGTCGAGCAGGTCGCCGATGCCCTCGATGCCGCGCAGGCGCTTGCGGCCGGCGGCCCCGGCGCGCTCGATGGCGCGGGTGACGATGAGGTGGCACAGCGCCAGCACAGCCGTGTGGTTGAACAGGGGACCTGGGGCCAGCGTCTGGCAGCGGAAGTGCCAGGTGACGCTCGACCGAGCGGGGGCGCCTTCGTCCGTGATGTAGAGCACCTTGGCGCCGCTCCTCTCGATGGTGGCGAGCAGGCGATCCATCTGCGCGATCCGCCGCCGCAGGCCGAACGCCACCACCACGTCCTGCGCGGTGAGGCTGACGAGGTGCTCGCCCAGCGTCTGCCCGGCGCCGGGCAAAGCGATGATATTCTCCACCACCTGCGTCATCTGCCATTGCAGATAGGCGGCGAAAGGGTGGTTGCTGCGGAAGCCGAGCACCCAGGTCTTGCGCGCGGCGAGGATCGCCTCCACCACGCCGGTGATCTGGCTGTCGGTGATGGCGAGGAAGGTGGCCTCGATATTGGCGATGCCCTGCGCCACATGGGCCGCCACCGACTGCTCGGCCGCGCTGTCGGTGGCGCGGGTCAGGAACAGGCGGGAGCCGGTCTGCGTCTCCGCCCGGGCGTGGCGGCGGGCGGCCTCGTAATTCTCATAGCCCAGGCGTTTGACGAAGCGCGAGACGGTTGCGTTGGAGACCTGCGCGAGGGTGGCCAGCTCGGAGGCGGAATAGCTGGCGAGCTCGCCGGGGAAATCGCACACGAAGTCCCCCAGGCGCCGCTCGGCCGGATGGAGGGTGTCCAGAACGTCACGCACACGGGTCAGGAACGACCGGCTTTCCGGACTCATCTCATCCTCACGAAAACGAATTTTCACGCGAACCTGCGCCGATTGCGCCGACCCCGCAACCTGCCAAGCTGCAATCTGCCGCCAAAATGTGCGCCCGCGCCGAAAATTTGACCTGTCACATCTGTTTTCACTCGATACTTTATGAAAATATAATTTCATATAAGAACCAGGGGTGACATCATGGCAGCAGAAGGCATGGGGGCGTCCGGCCCCGGTTCACCGGCAATCCGCCAGCTGGAAGGGGCGCTCGGCCGCATCGGCATCACCGGCGCCCACAAGCAGATCATCGCGCTGATCCTGATCGGCTGCCTGTTCGACAGCTTCGAGCAGAACACCATCGGCATCGCCGGTCCGGCGCTGCGGGCCCAGTGGGGGCTGAGCGGCGCGGACATCGGCTTCCTCAACACCATCACCTTCGGCAGCGCGGCGCTCGGCCGGCTGCTGTCCGGCATCATCGGCGACCGCTACGGCCGCCGCGTCATGCTGATGAGCAACCTGCTGCTGTTCACCATCGGCTCGCTGGGCTGCGCCCTGGCGCCCAGCTTCGCGCTGCTGTGCCTCGCGCGCGCCGTGGTCGGCTTCGGCGTGGGCGGGGAAATCTCCACCGCCGTCACCATGCTGGCCGAATTCTGCTCGCCCAAGTTCCGCGGCACGGCGGCGGGGCTGGTCAACGTGGCGGCGGGTGGCCTGGGCAATTTCCTCGCCCCGGCGTTCGGGCTGCTGATCTTCTCGCTGTTCCCGGGCGAGAATGCCTGGCGCTGGCTGTTCGCGGCACTCGCCGTGCCGGCGCTGCTCGCCACCTTCTACCGCAAGTTCGTGCCGGAGACGCCGCGCTTCCTGGTGTCGCAGAACCGTGTGAAGGAGGCGAACCAGGTGCTCTCGGTGCTGGCGTCCGGTTCGCTCGCCACGCGCAACGTCCGCGCCCAGACCTTCCTTACCGAGGACGCCACGCCGGCGGCCCGCCCGAAGAGCGCGTGGCGGGACCTGTTCCGCGCGCCGTTCCTCGGCCGGACGGTGGCGGTGGCCATCGCCATCCTCATGAGCTACGGCGCCCAGCTCTCGGTGCTGACGCTGATGCCGAGCATCTTCGTCTCCATGGGCTACACCTATTCCGGCAGCCTGCTCTATTCCATGACCATCCAGTCCGGCAGCGTGCTGGGCGCCATCGTGGCCTCGCTGTTTGGTTATTACTTTCCGCGCAAGCGGGTGCTCACCATCGGCGCGGTGCTGGCCTGCCTTGCGGCCGTCGCTATCGTCGCGCTGGGCGTGAACCTCTATCTGGTGCTGCTGTTCGGGGCGGTGTTCCAGTTCTTCGTCCTGCTGCTGAACACCTCTATCTGGATCTATGCGCCGGAGCTCTATCCGACCCGCATCCGCGCCTTTGGCGTGGCGCTGATCCTGGCCACGGGCTCGGCGGCGGGCTCCTTCGTGCCGACCATCTCCGGCTTCCTGTTCGACCGCTACGGCATGCCGGGCGTGTTCGGGCTGGCGGCGGCGATGTATGCGGTGTTCGCGGTCTGCATCCAGTTCGGGCCGGAGACCTACGGCATGTCCATGGAAGATGTCACGCAGCGGGCGGAGCCGGAA
Organism: Azorhizobium doebereinerae UFLA1-100; assembly: GCF_000473085.1. Classification (GTDB taxonomy): domain Bacteria; phylum Pseudomonadota; class Alphaproteobacteria; order Rhizobiales; family Xanthobacteraceae; genus Azorhizobium; species Azorhizobium doebereinerae. The sequence goes on along the minus strand of NZ_AXBA01000001.1, from coordinate 307,032 downwards.
ACGTCCGACCTCGGCACGCCGGCCACCGCCAAGGCGAGTTCCTGAATGACCGGCACGACCTCTCCAGTCCTGTTGATCAACCCCAACAGCTCCTGCGCCACCACCGACATGATGCTCGCCATCGCGCGGCGGGCGGCGGGCGGGCGGACCGCCGTGGTGTCCGCCACGGCGACGCGCGGCCCGGCCATGATCGTGACGCCCGGCGAGCTGGATGCGGCGGCCGACGAGGTGGTCGAGATCGGCCTTCGCCACGCGGCCGGATGCGCCGGCATCATCGTCGGCGCTTTCGGCGATCCGGGGGCCGAAACGCTCCAGGCGCGGGCGCCGGTGCCGGTGGTCGGCCTCTGTGAGGCCTCCATGCTGGCGGCGGCGCGGGGCGGGCGCCGCTTTGGTGTGGCCACGGTCACGCCGGAGCTCGCAGACGCGATTGCCGGGCATGCCCGGCGGCTCGGCCTTGCCGGCCTCTACACGGGCATCCGCTGTTCCGTCGGCGACCCGCGCAGCCTGGCGCAGGACCCCGCCCGCCTCCACGCGGCTTTGGCCGAGCAGGTGACGGCCTGCATCGACGCGGACGGGGCGGAAGCGGTGATCATCGGCGGCGGGCCGCTGGGGCAGGCGGCCGAGACCCTCCAGCCGCTTTTCACCACGCCGGTGCTGGCGCCGATCCCCTGCGCGATGGAGCGCCTCCTCGGCCTGATCGCGGCGCGGGCGTGAATGCTCGGATCTGTCCGGAAAGCCGCTGGCGCGCCCTAGGGGAGTCGAACCCCTCTCTCCACCGTGAAAGAGACCGGCTTTTGCGATTTTGGCGTTTGCCGACGTTCGCCAAAATTCAGAAATATCAATCTGTTAGTCCAATGCGATCCTTCGTTATCCGCCCCCGTACAGAGGCATATATTCGAAAAATATTAGACGGTTTTGGAGCGTGCCGATGGGCCGTACGATTGCTGAAGCTCCGCTCACCACGCGCAGCGCGCGATCTCGCCTGCAGCATGGCATGCACTGGCGAACCCTGTCCGCCGAAGTGCACCTTGGCTATCGAAAAGGGATCCGCAGCGGAAAGTGGGTAGCGCGGTGGCGCACACCTGACGGCGGCTATTCTCAAGAGACGGTCGGCAATGCCGATGATGAGCTTGACGCTGATGGCGAGGTAACTCTGAACTTCGCGCAAGCCGAACGCCAGGCCAGAGACCTTGTGGAGTTGCGGCGCGCGGACGAGAAGGCCGAACGGGATGGACCGGCGCCCACTGTTCGCACGGCGGCTGAGGCCTATGTGGAAGCCTACGAGGCTCGCCATCGGGCGATGAATGGCGGCAGCCTTGGCCGCAAGGCTGCCCGAGGGCAGCTCACGCGCCATGTGCTCACCGATGTGATCGCCGAGGCAAAGCTGCACGAGCTGCGTCGCGATGAACTCCGCGCATGGCGGAAGCGCTTGGCTGACCGAGGCCTTGCTGTCGCCACCGTCCGGCGGATCTGTAACGACTTCCGCGCGGCGCTCAACGCCGCGGCCGAAGCACACCACAGCCGCTTGCCAGCCGCTTTCCCGCTTGAGGTGAAGGCGGGCCTCGCGTCCTCAGAGCAATCTTATTCTCCCGTAGCACGGGAAGCACAGGTTCTCCCTGATGCCGACGTCCGCCGAATCATTGCCGCTGCATGGGAGGTTGACGGGGAGTTCCGGTGGGAAGGCGATCTAGCCCGCTTGGTGATCGTGCTGGCGGCGACGGGCGCACGCTTCTCCCAGGTCACCCGCTTGACCGTGGGCGACGTGCAGGCGGCTCAGTGCCGGCTCATGGTGCCGGCCTCACGGAAGGGGAAGGGGAAGAAGGTCGGCCGCACAGGAGTGCCGGTCGGCGAGGATGTCATTGATGCCCTTCGGCCAGCGATTGCAGGGCGGGTGGGAAGCGCCACGCTGCTGGAGCGATGGCGGCACAAGCAAACGTCTCCGACCGTGTGGGAGCGCGTCGGGCGCGGCCCATGGGGCTATTCTGCCGAGTTCAGCGGACCTTGGAAGGAGATCACCGTGCGCGCTGGGATGCCAGCCGGCGTGGTGCCTTACGCGCTGCGCCACAGCGCCATCGTGCGCGGATTGCGGCATGGCCTTCCCATTCGCCTCGTGGCCGCCCTTCACGACACCAGCAGCGCGATGATCGAGCAGCACTATTCCGCCTTCATCGTTTCCGCCTTGGACGAAATCGCAGCCAGGGCGGTGGTCCCGCTCACGGCCATGCCGGCGAGCGTGCAGCCGCTGCGGGCGGTGCGGACATGAGCGGCGGCCGAACTTCTCCCGCGCGGGCCGCGCTGCCGGCGACGTCCTCAGTTCGCAATGCCCTTGAGCTGGAGGTGCCCCCGGGGCGCCATGAGATTGACCGGCATTCGGCTCGCTTGTTCGCCGGGGCCGAGGATCCGGCCAGGGTGGGACGTTGCATCGTCAACCGCGCTGCCCTGCGCGCGTTCCACCAGGCCAAGGGAGCTCTGGAAGCGCCGGCCGCCCACGACGAGGGCAGGATAATCGAGGAAAAGCTCTTGGCCCTGCGCGACGCCTGCGGAGTGATTGAGCGCGCACGTTACGAGGGATGGGGAGCGTTCGTTCCCCTTATCGACGAGGAAGATCCCTACGCGGCCGACCTGAAGGCCATCGGGTATTCTCACCGGGTGGCCAACACGGCCAATGCGCTCCATCGGCAGATCGATAAGTTTCTCAACGAGCTCACCCTTCCCACCAAGCCGTCGCTTCGGAACAGCCGGCCACTGGAGGCGGCGTTCGTGCGTGCCATCCGAGAGGGATTCGAAGAACAGACCGGGCGGCGCGCACCAAGGTCGCGCTCGGGTCCGCTCGTGGAATTCGTCAGGGCGGCGTGGCGCGACGTCGGCTTCGAACAGCCCGACGGAATTGACGAGGTGTTGGCATCAATGATGGAGCGCGTAGCGTGATTACCGACACTCGCCCCAAATTTTCGCCGGCGTGATTGGGTTTTTCGTCGCCTGCTATTCGCTCAATCATCTCCTTGTTCGTAATCATCCACAAGGAGATCAGACCTATGAGCCTCACTGAGGCGCCGGCTATCGCGCCGCTCCTTCATTCCATTCCCACCGCCGCCAAGATGCTCGGTGTCGGGCGCTCGACGGTCTATGAGCTGATGAGCGAAAACAAGCTGCGCTCGGTCCACCTCGGCCGGCGGCGCATGATCCCCGACTCGGCGCTCCGGTTGTTCGTCCAAAACCTCGCCGCCGAAGCCGGTGCCTAAAGCAGGTGAGGGGGCTTATGCCCCCTTCCCGCACCCCGCGTTGTAGTGTTCGTGCAGCTTCCGCACCAGGTCGCCCAGGTGCAACAGCGCATAGTCCACTCCGCTCGACTGCTCCTCGGACAGCAGGAAGATCCTGTAGCCGTCCATCTCCCCATTCTTGAACCGCTCGCGGACCACTTTCTCGATCCCGCCTTCGAGCCGCATCGTCGTGTCTCTGGCGGCGAGCTCCATCAGGTATGTCGCGTTGCGCACCGCCAGGACGATATCCTCCAGTTCATAGAAGGCGTCGGCCGCCCGGCGCTCGTCTGTGGTAGTTTCCTTCGCAGCCATTCGGCGCTCCTATTCAGCGGTGATGGTCAGGCCGGGCGCGGGAGATTCCACCTTCCCGTCCGGCCACCTCGGCGATGTGATTTATATCGCGTGAGTTAACCTTAATCTTCATCAAGTGATTGCGTCAAGCTGTATGTGATCGTAATGTGATCGCATGATAACAGCTATTCAGAGCAAGATGGCCCGCGTCGCATTGGGCTGGAACACCGGCGAGCTTGCCAAGCGCGCCAATGTCGGCGTTGCCACGGTCAACCGCTTTGAGACCGGACAAGCGACCACTATTCCCGCGACACTCGCCGCTATCGAGCGAGCGCTTGAAGCCGCCGGCATCATCTTCCTCGCCGACGGCGAGATCGCGCCTGGCGGCCCTGGCGTGCGGCTGAAGGCAGCCGATAGCGGCGACGAAATGCCCTTCGATTATGAAGACTGACCGGGCGCCAGGAGGGATGGCATCGGAAAGCGTGACGCCCATCGGCGCAGCGTGACACATCGGGCGGATTCTGTGACACTCGCCGGCGATCCTGTGACAGGAAGGCCGGTTTTCGTGACAGGTTCCTCGGATTCCGTGACGAGACATTCTTGGGGTTGTAGGCGCATGTCGGATACAATCCGATAGGCGGTCACCTTTCCCGCGCGCGCGAGTATAACTACGCGAGCGCGCGTCGCGCGTTTCTCGATATTAAAGTATTAGAGTATTGCTTTAACCGTAACGCGCCCTAAGGCGCGCGTTCCACGGCTTCATTGATGGAGGTCGCTTGGCTTCATCAGCGTTACGCCAGACATCAGAGGCATGCATGGGTGGGCGCTAGGCGCCCCCATCACCGAAGTACGTCTGAACCCGGGATGGACAGGACCCACCAAGCGGAACCGACCTGATCAGGTTGAAGCTTTAACTGCGGCGTTCCAAACGCGACGAAGCTCAACCTTCCACGTCGGCTTATGCTTCGCAGCACCCCGACAGCGAGCGGTGCCCAAGAATATATCGCCAGAAATGGGCCGCCATCGGCCGAGCGCGATCCTGGATGACGGCGGATGGCTTCCAGCAGTAAACGGCCGCCTGCGGACTTCTCTGGCGACTATAGGCTATGCCAAGGAGGGGCGGGGGCAGTTTTTGAGCGGATCGCGCCGGGGAGCCGGACCGCCCTGGGGGGCAATTCTCGCGGTCGCATATTAAAAAAAATCCCGTGAGAAGGGGCTAAAGGGGTTCGGCACCGACCCATCGGCTGGTCGATCGTTTTTGATGGTTTCCCAAATGAAATCTGGAATTTTGTAGGGGCAATCGAGCACCGAATACCTGCCGGGGACAAGATGGAGGAAGCCTTTCGCAACCAGGGGCGTGATGCGTCGATCCCCCAGCGGCGCCAGAATAACCTGAGACCTTTGCTGCACCGCCCAGGCCAATACATGCGTTTCCTCTGGCGGAAGCTCGTATAGCTCGGCCAGCTTCTTCCTTCGATAGCGCCAACGAGAAATCGCCCGAAAGGGCCACAGCAGCGCTCTGATTGCTGCCCTAGTAATGCCGACGGTTAGAACCGCGAGCGCAAAGGCGCCGACGAAAAACACAGTCCCGAGGGCCCAACTCGGCAACCCTTGCAGATAACGAATCTCGTAGTGGTCGCCGGCCAATATCCCGAGGGCGCCGAGGACGATGGCCAAGGCAACCGGCCACGATGCGCCCATCGCCTCAATGAAGTCCTTCAGGCTGGGCACGCCGCAGTCCCCTCTCGATTCCCTCGCGTCGAACAGGAGAAGGCCGCACAATTTCCATGTCCAGCAACATTTGCAGATCTTCGGCTCTCCCCCGAGGCGGAGAAGGGCCGGCGGTGGTGGAGGGCCCCGCTCTTGCCGCTGTGCGACGCAGGTAGCCAGGAGGCGCCAATGGAGTTCCGGGCCGTCAAGAACGACGGCTCGCCACCTGCCCCCGCTGGATGGCTATTTATTTTCCAAGAACCATCAATATTTTCATTTTATCAAAATACGCGTTCATATCTTTCGCACTGTTTTCTGGATTTGTAGCATCGTTGTAGAAATATATACGCGATCCCTCGCCAATACAGTTCACATCCAGCGATAAAAGCCGCCTTTCAGTCAGTCCCTTGAGATTTATTTTGTGATCTGGATTGTTCCACTCCCGCCACTCCCGCCACTCCGTCGAAACGACTCCGACAGGCTTGTAATTCCGGTTAAAAAGCGTCCAAGTGTCGTCATCATTCTTTTCCATCCCGTACGGGAACATTGTTTTTCTGACCTCTGGCATCTTTTCTTCCCCAACAAATTCGAGTTGTTCCGGAAGTAGCGGCGGCCGCTGGCCTTCGGCGATGAGCGGCAGACGCCAGTTTAGTTCGATGCAGCCGGCGGACAAGGCTATGGCCCGCGACGTCGCGGCAGGGAATGGGCGGCGGCGCCCCAGCGCCGGGCGCTGCATCACCGAAGCCGCGGCCAAGCCGGGATGGGCAGCGCGCGACTGCGCCGCACCGGAGCCCGCGGCGGTCGGCCCTCACCTTTACCGAAGCTCAACTGCTGAAAATACCAACCTGATTTGGTTTCGCTCCCGCCTCCGAATGTGGAGACATTTCCATGGATTTGGTCTCGCGCTGCATTGCGCGACCTCCAACGAGGGGCTCTCCATGAAAATTCACGAACTGCGCGAGCAGCGCGCCGCCAAAGTGGTCGAAATGCGCGGGCTCGTCACTGCCGCCGAGACCGCCGGGCGCGACCTCGCCGACAACGAGCGGACGCGCTTCGATGGGCTGAAGGCCGAGGTCACCGGCCTGGATCGCCGCATCGGCGAGGGGGAGGTGCTCGCCGAGCTGGAGCGCCGCGCCGAAGCCGAGCCGATCACGGCGCATGGCGAAATGGCGACCATCGAGGCGCGTTACAGCCTCGCCAAGGCTTTGGCCGAGCACAACGAGACCGGCCGGCTCTCAGGCTTGGAGGCGGAATGGGCGGCTGAACACCGCAGCGGGCGCCGGGGCGCCTTCGCGGTCCCGGTCTCTGCCATCCTCGGCAGCGAACGCCGCTCGCTCACCACCGGCAGCACCGGTGGCAATCTCGTCGCCACGTTCCAGCAGCCGACGGCGGACCGCATCCGCCCGCTGCTGGCGGTGGAGCAGCTCGGGGCGACCGTCTTGAGCGGCCTGGCTGGAAATCTCGATCTGCCGAAGCTCAGCGCCTCCGGTTCAGCCTCCTGGGTCTCGGAAAACGGGAATGCCACGCGCACCGATCCGACCTTCGCCAAGGTGGAGATGGGGCCAAAGACCGCGACGGCTGAATATCAGATCAGCCGGCGGATGCTGTTGCAAAGCCAGCCGGCTCTGGAAACCCTCCTGCGCAACGATCTGAGCTTCATCCTTCGCGAGACGCTCGACCACGCCGCCGTTGTCGGCGGTGGCGCGAACCAGCCCACGGGCCTCCTTGCCGCCGGCACCGGCATCAGCATCATCTCCGCCGGCACGAACGGCGCGGCATTCGGCCTCGACCTCGCCGCCGACCTGATCAGCGCCATTCCCGATGGTGTGGCAGGCCAGCGCGGGTTCCTGACGAATGCGAAGGTTCGCGGGGCCGCGATGAAGTTGAAGGACGGCCAGAACCGGCCCTATGGCCTGCCCGCCGTGTTCCAGGGCGAGGCCGTGAAGTACTCGGACAGCGTGCCGGGCAACCTCACCAAGGGCACCGGCGCGAATCTATCAGCCGTGATCTACGGCGCCTGGTCCGATCTGATTGTCGGATACTGGAGCGCGGTGGACATCCTGCCGAACCCGTACCACGCGGACGTCGCCAGCAACGGCGGGCTCCTGCTGCATGCCTTCCTCGATTGTGACGTCGCCGTCCGTCATCCGGAGAGCTTCGCCGCCCTCAAGGATGTGGTGACGCAGTGACCGAGCGCCGATCCGCCTCCCTTGAGGTTCGTGCGAAGGGCCGCCGGCTCCAAGGCTATGCGGCCGTCTTCGGCCGGGAAGCGCGGATCGGCGGCACCTTCAGCGAGGTCATCCGGCCGGGCGCCTTCACCGCCGCCCTGGCGGACGGCACCGACAAGCTGGCACTGGTGGACCACGATCCGGCCCGCCTGCTGGCGCGCACCGCCTCCGGCACCTTGCGCCTCGCCGAAGACAGCCAGGGCCTCGCCTTTGATTTGGACGTGCCGGACACGGCCGCCGGCCGGGATGTCCTGGCGCTGGCGGAACGCGGCGACTTGGGCGGAATGTCCTTTGGCTTCAGCGTGGCCGCAGGTGGCGAGCATTGGTCCGGCGAGCGCCGGGAGCTGACGGCCGTTCGACTCTTCGAAATATCCGTGGTGGCGGCCTGGCCCGCCTATCCGGACACGACGGTTGAGGCCCGCGCCCGCGCTCCACACACGCGCCTGCGGCTTGCGCAGGCCTATCTGGAAACCCTCGGAGGCTCTCATGCAGGTTGACGTGATCGAGGCCACCGGCCTGGTGCTGGTCGAGTTCCGCCGGCCACGCGGAACCTACCGAGTTGGAGACACCGGCGGCGTGCCGCCGGCTGACATTGCTGCTGGCGTCGGAGAAGGGGTGTTTGTCCTCGCACCCGTCCCCGATGGGATCGCGACAACCCGTCAAGATCTGGGCGTTCGGCCGCCCACCGGCAGCAGCGTCGTTCCCCCCGCCGTCTCCGCGAGAGCGGCGGGGGGAGTAATTCCAGAGAAGCCTGATGTGGAGATCCCTGCCGATTGGCAGAAGCTCCACCACCTGCGCCGTTTCCAGCTCGCACGGGCCATCACCGGCGAGTTGCCCCATACGGCGGCCGAGGCCGACGCCACGATTACCGCCTATCTGGCGAAGTGAGGCCCCCATGCGCTTCCCCTGGTCCCGGCGCGGCGAGACGCGCAGCGCAACCGTCCCGCTCTCCGATCCATCGCTCGCTGCCTTCCTCGGCGCCCGCGGCGTATCGGGTCCGCTCGCCTCGCCCGACACGGCGATTTCCGCCATCGCCACGGCGGCGCGCTGCGTGAATTTGATCAGCGAGGGCTTGGCGGCCCTGCCGCTCCAGATCTTCGCTCGCCAGGCGAACGGCGACCGTGTGCCGACCGAGGCGCATCCGCTGCACCGCATCCTGAACGACGCCGCCAACGATCAGATGTCCGGCTTCGAGCTGCGCGACCTTCTTGCCCGCGATGTCCTTACCAGCGGCAACGGCTTCGCCCGCATCGTGCGCAACGCCCGCGGCGCGGTCACCGCGCTCCATTACATGCCGGCGACCGGCGTCGGCGTGGAACGCCTCCCCAACGGCCGCCTGCGGTATCGGTTCGCCGATCAGGCGCACGGGACGATGGTGCTGCTCGCCGAGGAGACCGCGCACGTCAGGTACAAATCCCGCGATGGCCAACTCGGCATCAGCCCGCTCGGCTGGAGCCCTGAGGCGATTTCGCTGGTGGTGGAACAGGCGAACCTTGCCACCTCGCAGGCGCGCCGTGGTCTTGTGCCGGACCTGGCGTTTTCCATGGACGGGGCCTTCGACGAGAAGACCGGCGAGACCGCTTTTCAGCGCCTGAAAGATCAGCTCGCCGCCCGTGTCGGGCGGATGCGCGACAACGTTGCGCCACTGCTGCTGGAGGGTGGACTGAAGGCGCAACAGCTTGCGCCGGCGGGCCGGGAGGCCCAATTCGTTGAGGCACGCCAGCTTGGCCTTGAGGACGTCGCCCGCCTCTATGGCGTGCCTCTGAGTGTCATCGGCCTCGGACGGAACGCCAGCTATGGTTCCCTCTCCGAGGAAAGCCGGGCGTTGGTGCAGAACTGCTTCCGCCCGTGGTCCCGCCGGTTCGATGCCCAGCTCGGCCTGGCGCTCCTCTCCACCTCCCAGCGTGAGCGCTTCAGTCTGGCGCACGATCTCTCCGACCTGCTGGCGGGCGATCCTGAGACGCGGGTGAAGACCTACGCCGCCGGCATCGCGAGCGGGATCTATTCCCCGAACGAGGCCCGTCGCTGGGATGGCCTGCCCGCGCGCGAGGGCGGAGACGTCTTCCTGGCGCCGGCCAACACCGTTCAGCAGGGGTGAGCGTTATGGGAATTTCCCACATCGGGGACGCCAGCGCCCCGTCTCCGGCCGGCGGTTGTGAGCAGCCCCCGCGAGGCCCTGTCCGCAAACGCGAGACACGCCGCAAGAGCGTCGCCTATTCGGTGCCGATCAAGGTCCGCGCGGCCTATCTGGCCGGCGCCGGCCGGTCGGCAGGCCAAATCTGCGCGGAACTCGGCGTGTCGGAGCAGCACAAGCTGCGCGCGATGCTGCGGACGATTGGCGTCAGCCTGCGCAGCGAGTGCAGCCTCGCCGTGCCCCTCCCGCGGGAGGTGATCGCAACCCTCGGCACCGAGGCCGACCGGGCTGGGATGCCGCCGGAAGAATTCGCCGCCCGCATCCTTGCCCTGATGGTGATCGAGGAGCCGACCATGCTGCGCAACCTTCTCGACGCCTGAGGACAAACCACCATGAAGGACAATCCGGCGCAGCCGGCCGCTGGTGCCCTATCCCCAGCGCGCGGCGCCTGGACCCTCTCCGGCCATGTCCGCCGGCTGCTGCGTGAGCGGCCGCGCACGACGCGCACAGAGCTGCGGGCGATCCTCCGGGAGCGGATGCTGCTGACATGGGGCACGCTCGGCTGCCAGCGCTTCCGGGCCGTGCTCGCGCAGATGGCAGAGGCCGGCGAGATCGCCCTCGATGGCGACGACGTGATTGCCGTGAACCTGCGGCAGCGCGTGCCGCGAAAGCGGAAGCCGGACCCAGAGACGGCCGGCGCCAAGCGCCGCCGCATGCGCGAGAAACGCGATGCGCGGGCGACGGCCCGGCAGGAAGCCGCCAGGGCAAAGAACGGCGCCTAACGCCCCGCTTCTTTCGGATATTTGTCCCCGAGCACCGCCAGGATCTGCCGTGCATGCGCTACGGCGTCCTCCGACTTCTTTGCCGCCTCCAGCTCGTGCTCGAGCCGCTCGACGATGGGCGCGAACTGCGGCCCATAGCGAACCACCACGTATGCGGCATAGACCAGCGCTCGTTCGATGCGCTCAATCGTTATCGGCTCCGGTAGCTTGGCAGGACCGCAGAAGGGAGAGCCCTGCGCTCCACCGGCGCACCTGCGATGGCTGGATCTGCGGACCATGGGTTTCCCCTCGACCAGTCCGAGAATCTTCGCGGAAATCCGGCGAAGTCCGAGCATGTTTATTTGACGGATATTCGACGGATCTGGCTTGGAACCAGCTAAGTCCTTGAAATTGCTGGCGCGCCCTAGGGGAGTCGAACCCCTCTCTCCACCGTGAAAGGGTGGCGTCCTAACCGATAGACGAAGGGCGCTGCGGCGGCGTCCTTATAGGGGCGTGATCCGGATGCCGCAAGGGGCTCCGGGAGGCGGCTACGGAAAGCCTGTGGGCAGCGCCGCCGGAAATCGCGCGAAACCCTGAGCCATAACGGCAGGCGGGCCGTCGTGCGGGACCGCGATGGGGCATGGGCAACCGGCGGCGGGTCTCGCGGGCGAGGCGAGGGCGGGGCGTCGGTCCGGCGGGGGCGGACCGACGCGGGCGCGCTGCCGCGGTCGGGGGCCGTGGCGGCGGCGCGTCACCATTTGCCGGTGTTCGGCAGCGAGGACCAGGGCTCCTGCGGCGGCTTGGGGCCGCCCTTCTGCAACAGTTCCACCGAGATGTTGTCGGGCGAGCGCACGAAGGCCATGTAGCCGTCGCGGGGCGGGCGGTTGATGGTCACGCCGCCGGCCATGAGGCGCTCGCAGGTGGCGTAGATGTCGTCCACCTCGAAGGCCAGATGGCCGAAGTTACGGCCCTCGTCATAGGGCTCGGGGTCCCAATTGTGGGTCAGCTCGATTTCCGCCACGCCCTCCTGGCCGGGCGGGGCGAGGAAGATCAGGGTATAGCGGCCCGCCGGCACGTCCTTGCGCCGGACCTCCTTCAACCCCAGCTTGTTGCAATAGAAGTCCAGCGAACGATCGACGTCGGTCACGCGGACCATGGTGTGGAGATAGCGCATGGCTGATCCTTGGCGGGGGAGGGCAGTGCCGGTGGCCGGCGGAGGAAAGGTATGAGTTTCGAGGCCGATCTCAAGACCGCGCGGCGGGAACTTGACGGGTTTCTCGGCGCGGCCCGCCATGCGGTGGCCTTCACCGGGGCCGGGCTTTCCACCGAGTGCGGCATTCCCGATTTCCATTCACCGGGCGGCCTGTGGAGCCGCAACAAGCCCATTCCGTTCGAGCACTTCCTGGCCCACCGCGAGGCCAGGACCGAGGCGTGGCGGCGCAAGTTCGCCATGGATGCCGCGTTTGCCGGCGCGGTGCCGGGGCGCGGACACCGGGCGCTGGCGCGCCTCGTGGCGCAGGGCCGGCTCGCCGGCATCATCACCCAGAACATCGATGGCCTGCATCAGGCCTCCGGCGTGCCGGACGACCTGCTGGTGGAACTGCACGGCAATACCGCCTATGCGATCTGCCTGGACTGCGGCACCCGGCATGAACTGTCCTGGGTGCGCGGGGCGTTCGAGGCGGCGGGCGGCGTGGCGCCGGACTGCCCGCAGTGCGGCGGCCCGGTGAAGACCGCCACCATCTCCTTCGGCCAGGCCATGCCGGCGCGGGAGATGGGCCGCGCGGCGGCGCTCACCGAGGCGTGCGACCTGTTCATCGTGCTCGGCTCCTCGCTGGTGGTCTATCCGGCCGCCGGCTTTCCGCTCATGGCCCGCCGCAACGGTGCCCGGCTGGTGATCGTCAACCGCGAGGCCACCGAATTCGACGATCTCGCCGATCTGGTGGTGCGGGCGGACATCGGCGATGTGCTTGAACCCTTTGCCGAAGCCGCCCAGTGAAGCAAAATGTCTCATCGCACTGCAACGAAAGGGTGTGCGCGGCGCGCGTAACTTGCTATCCTTTGCGTTCCTCTACGGGTTCCCGCACGCGCGTAGGTCGGGGTTGTCATGGGGTCTGACGCACTGAGTCTCGGGCCGCGACTGACCAATCCTTCGGATGAACCGGCGGAACGGCCGGTCGATCTGGTGGAAGTGGCAGGAGCCATCAAGTGGTTCGATGCCGCCAAGGGCTACGGCTTCATCGTGCCGGACGATGGAGGGCCCGACGTGCTGGTCCATGTCACCTGCCTGCGGCGGGACGGCTTCACCTCGGCCATGGAAGGCGCCCGCATCGTCTGCGAGGCGGTGCGCCGAAGCAAGGGGCTGCAAGCCTTCCGGGTGCTTTCGCTGGATCTCTCGACGGCCATCCAGCCGACCGCGCCACCCACCCGCGCCCGGGCGGCGGTGACCCCCACGGGCGGCTTCGAGGCGGCCACGGTGAAGTGGTTCAACCGCATGCGCGGCTTCGGCTTCCTCACCCAAGGCGAAGGCACGCCGGACATCTTCGTCCATATGGAAACGCTGCGGCAGCAGGGCCTGACCGAGCTGCGTCCCGGCCAGACGGTGCTGGTGCGCTTCGGCGACGGCCCCAAGGGCCTGATGGCGACCGAGGTGAAAGCCGAAGGCGTGGCGGTGGCGGGCAAGCACTGACCCCCGTGACGTGCCGCCTGCGCCCGACCCACCGGCATCCTTCTCGCCAACATCCTTCTTGCCAACTCCCGTCCGTGCCTTAAACGAGCCGGACATATCGGTTTTGTCAGAGATCTCCATGACCGGCTCGACGTTCCGCCCCTTCCGCTTTGCCTTTCCCCTGCCACGCCTCCACCGCGCCGCCCGCCTGCTGGCGGGTCTGGCACTCGCCCTAGCGCTCGCCGGGGGGCTGGCGCCCGCCGCCGGCGCGGCCGCGCTGGAGCCGGTGGAGATCGTCACCAAGAAGGGCGTGGTCGTGATCGAGGTGGAAGTGGCCCGCACCGCCGAGCAGCGCGCCACCGGGCTGATGAACCGCAAGAGCCTGGCGGAGCGCCAGGGCATGCTGTTCGACTTCGCGGTCGACCAGCCGGTCTATATGTGGATGAAGAACACCTATATTCCGCTCGACATGCTGTTCATCCGCGCCGACGGCAGCATCGCGCGCATCGAGGAGAACACCACGCCCTTCTCCGAACGGACCATCTCCTCCGGCGAGCCGGTGCGGGCGGTGATCGAGATCGGCGGCGGCCAGGCCCGCAAGCTCGGCGTCGCGGCGGGCGATGTGGTGGGCAACCAGCTGTTCCGGAGCCATTGAGGGCTTGGCTGAACGGCAGACGTGATCCGCGCCGGTGCTCGGCGGCCGCATCTTCCCAGCCTTCCACGGCGGGCGTTCCCCGGAAGGGGGGCGGGAGCGCCGGAAGCGCCACCGGCGCGCGCGCAAATGGGCGATCGGGGCGGTCTGGATTTCCGTCGCCATCATCCTCGGCCTTGAGGGCTATCTGCTCTGGCAGGTGCGCTCGGCCGCCTGGGAAATGGCCATCCGCTCCGCCAAGAACGTCTCGGCGACGCTGTCGACCGGCATCGACCGCAATCTCAAGATCGTCGAACTCTCCCTGACCGGGCTTCAGGAGACGATGGAAGGCTTCGATCTGGCGGTCATGGAGCCGCAGTTGCGCAACAGCGCGCTGTTCGACCGCGCCGCCAGCGCGGAATATCTCGGGGCGATGCTGGTGCTGTCGCGTGATGGCGACGTGCTGTTCGACAATGCCGGCTGGCCGCCGCGCCGGGGCAATTTCGCCGACCGGGACTATTTCCGCGCCCATCTGGACGGCAGGCGCGGCACCTATCTGAGCCCGCCCTATTTCAGCCGCCTGCGCGGCGGCGATCCGAGCATCGCCCTCAGCCGGCGCTGGTCGGATGCGGAGGGCCGGTTCAAGGGCGTGCTGGTCGGTTCCGTCCGCCTTGCCTATTTTTCCTCGATGTTCAGCGACGTCAACCTCGGCCCCCTGGCTGCGGTCAGCATCATGCGGGCCGACGGAACGCTGTTGATGCGGGTGCCGTCTTCGGACGGGACCGGCAATGTGGGCCTGGATCTGCGCGGCAGCCCGGTGTTCCAGCATATCCAGTCCGGTGCCGGTGGCAGCTTTACGGCCCGCTCCACGGTGGACGGGGTGGAGCGCTCGTTCGTGTTCGACAAGATCGGCGACTTCCCGCTGTACCTGATCGTCGGCTTCTCCAATGGCGACGTGCTGGAGAGCTGGATCCCGGAAGCGGTGACCATCCTCGGCCTGGGGCTTGTGGCCTGCACCATCATCATCGCGCTGTTCATCTCGTTGCAGCGGGTGCTCGACCGGCAGTTGCAGGTGGAATCCGACCTCGCCCGCCTCGCCACCACCGACGTCCTCACCGGGCTGTCCAATCGGCGCTATTTCGACGACTTGCTGGCCCGGGAGTGGGAGCGTGCCCGGCGCAACCGGGCCTCACTATCGCTGCTGATCATCGACGTCGACCATTTCAAGGCGGTCAATGACGGCCTTGGCCATGCGGCGGGCGACGGGGTGCTGCGCGCCATCGGCGAGGCCATCGGCAAGGCCTTGTTGCGGCCGGGAGACCTCGCGGCGCGCTATGGCGGCGACGAGTTCGCGGTTCTGCTGTCCGATACGGATACGAAGGGCGCCCTGACCGTCGCCACCCGCATCCGGAGGCGGATCGGCGATCTCAGCCTGGGTGCGCGGCACGGCCTGGCGGTGGCAGGCACCGTCAGCATCGGCATCGCCACGATCCGAGTAGCGCCGGATACGACCGCTTCCGTCGATTCCCTGTTCCGGGCCAGTGATCGCGCGCTCTACATCGCCAAGCGCGCCGGCCGCGATCGTGTCGAGACGCTGGAGGGCGCAGGAGGCGAGGGGGCGGCACCGGACGGCGGCCCGGCGCCCACGCGGGTCTGACGTAAGGGCATCGTCGCGCCCTGTGTGTGCGGCGCGACACATCCCCCGCAAAGACCGCAAGGCACGGTTCAATGGGCTTCCCTGTGTACCGGCCATGAGGTATTTGAATATTGGGTTAACATGACCGGGCGATGGTAGGCTGGCACGGGCTAAGGCCGAGCCAGCTTCCGCCCCGCCGCAGCGATGGGCGGGGATGGCATTGTGTGAGGGGCGCATGTTTGACGTTGGTGTGTTCGACACGGCAGGACATCACGGCAGACGCATTGCCGCGTCTTGCGGTTCCTCTCCGTGTCAGGTTGCCGCCGGCTTAGCCGGCGTCGGTTTCAGGAGCGTTCTCACTGCGGCCCGTTGCATGAGCCGGGCGCAGATTGCCGGCCCCATGCCGGTCTCCTCCGAGATTTTCCGCGCCTTGTAATATGTCGCCGTGCCGGAGCGGGCTGGCCGCACGCGTAGCCGTGTGACGCCGCCCGCCTCCGGCCGCCCGGCCATGTTTCAGCCATCGCGTCTTTGCCAAAACATCAATTGCTAAAGTGTGATCTTGCCATGAAATCCACTGTCCGCCCGTATTTTAAGGTTGTCCTCACCCTCGTGGGTCTCGGCGTCTGTCATCCTGCCGCAGCCGATGTCGACACGGTCCTCGAGGCCTTCGGTTGGACTGTCAGAGGAACGATCACCGCCAACGGAACATCCTACGGCGCCTTTACCCACGCAAATCTGTTCATGGCTGTTGCTGGGGAGCAATTCCAAGTCGCCGCCACCGACTCAATGACCGGGCCCAGCAGCCTGTTCAACCCCTTGCTGGTGGGAACCCGGACCGTATCGGGCGACACCACGACCCCATCCCCGGTCGTCTATACGCTTCTCGTTCCGACGGCCTCGGCCACGGGAGTCGTTTCGACCACGACCTATACATTTGATCGCATCGGCAGCGTCACGGTTACGGCTGACGGAACGAACTCGCGCATCACGTATGCGCTCTACGGCACATCGGCCGACGGCACCGCTGCCACCGCCACCGTCGCTGGCCTCCTCACCTTCGCGACCAGCACCGCGCCGGGCGTGATCACCACGAGCGTCGTCATCCGGGCAGGCACGCAGACTGTGGTTGCGAAAGAGACCGGGCTCGTTCTACAGAGCGTGCAGCCGATCGGCGCGGGATTTACTTTCGATTACGCTTTTACCGACTTGAACTCGGGGCTTGCGGGTTCCTTGGTGGTGCCGTCCCTGTTGACGGATTCCACCACCCCCGGCAGCGTGATCATTCGCAACTCGTCCGCCGCAGGCAACGGTAACGGCACGGTCGTCTTCGTCCAGGACCAGCAATATACCGGCGGCACGACCATCAACAGCGGCGCCACGCTGCAACTCGGCAATGGCGGCACGAGCGGATCGGTGCTTGGCGATATCGCCGACAACGGCGCGCTGGTCTTCGACCGCTCCGACGCGCTCACCTATGGCGGGGTCGTCTCCGGCACCGGCTCGCTGACGCAGGCCGGCACCGGCACCCTCATCCTGACCGGCGCCAACACCTATACCGGCGGCACCACCATCTCCGCCGGCACATTGCAGATCGGCGATGGCGGCACCACGGGGGCCATCGTCGGCAACATCACCGACAATGCGAGCCTGGTCTTCAACCGCTCCGACGCAGTGACCTATGCGGACGTCATCTCCGGCACCGGCGCGCTGACCCAGGCCGGAACCGGCACCCTGACGCTGACCGGCGCCAACAGCTACACCGGCGGCACTGTCATTTCGGCCGGCACGCTACAGATCGGCAATGGCGGCACCACGGGGGCGATCGTCGGCAACATCACCGACAATGCCGCTTTGGTCTTCAATCGCTCGGACGCCGTCACCTTTGCCGGCAGCATCTCCGGCACCGGCTCCCTGACCAAGGTCGGGTCCGGCACGCTGACGCTCACCGGCGCCAACAGCTACAGCGGCGGCACCACGGTCGCCTCCGGCACGCTGGTGGGCAGCACGACGAGCCTGACCGGCAACATCGTCACCAATGCCGCCCTCGTCTTCAACCAGGCGGTGACGGGCACCTATTCGGGCGTGATCTCCGGCACCGGCTCGCTCACCAAGACCGGGACCGGCACGCTGATCCTCACCGGCGAGAACACCTACAGCGGCGGCACGCTGATCTCGCAGGGCACGCTCCAGATCGGCAATGGCGGCACCACCGGCTCCATCCAGGGCAATGTGGTCAACGAAGCCACGCTGGTGTTCAACCGCTCAGGCACCTACAATTTCCCCGGCACCATCACCGGCTCGGGCGCGGTCATCATCGTCGGCGGCTCCACGGTGAACTTCACCGGCGCCAATGGCTACACCGGCGCCGTGACCATCGCCGATTCCAGCTTCGTGCTGGCCAGCGGCGCGGTGTCCAACTCCAGCTACACCGTCGGCAGCGGCGGCACGATCTCCGGTACCGGCACCGTCTCCGGCCTCACCGTGGCGTCGGGCGGCACGGCCGCGCCGGGCTATTCGCCCGGCACCCTCACGGTGGCGGGCAATGTCACCTTCAATGCCGGTTCCACCTACAATGTGGACGTGACGCCCACGGGCGCCCACGACCTCATCACCGCCACCGGCACCGCGACGATCCTCGGCGGCACGGTGGCGGTGAACGCGACGGCGGGCGGCTACAGCCCCATCACCACGCTCACCATCCTGCAAGCGGCGGGCGGCGTCACCGGCACCTTCGCCAGCGTCACCTCCAACCTCGCCTTCCTGACGCCATTGCTCAGCTATGACGCTAACGACGTCTATCTGACGCTGCGGCGCAACGACATCAGCTTCGCCAGCCAGGCCCTCACCGCCAATGAGCGGGCGGTGGCGGCGGCGGCGGACGGGCTCGGCTGGAGCAATCCGGTCTATTACGCCCTCGCCAACCTCACGGTGGGCGCGGCGCCCGCCGCCTTCGACAGCCTGTCGGGCGAGGCCTATGCCTCCGCCGGCACGGTCATGCTGCAACAGTCGCTCTATCTGCGCGAGGCGGTGGGCGCGCGGCTCGGCCAGGCCCTTTCGCCGGCCACGGCGGCGGCCGGGCCGGCCACGGCGGCGCTGGCGCCGGGCCTCACCCCGACGCTGTGGATGCAGGGCTTCGGCGCCTGGGGCAATGCCTGGGGCGACGGCAACGCCGCCACCGTCTCCAGCGACATCGCCGGCGTGTTCGCCGGCGCCGACGTGGCGCTGGGCGACAATTGGCGCGTCGGCCTCATGGGCGGCTACAGCCGCACCACGCTGGATGTGGATGCGCGCGCCTTCTCCGGCACCATCGACAATTACGACATCGGCCTTTATGCCGGCGCCCGCTACGGCGACATCGGCCTCAAAGCCGGCCTGAGCTACACATGGCATGACGCCGCCATGAGCCGCACGGTGGCCTTCACCGGCTACAGCGGCATCAATACCTCCGGATACGACGCCGGGACGACGCAGGTGTTCGGCGAGGCGGGCTATACGGTCCGCCTCAACGGCGCCACGCTGGAGCCGTTCGCGGGCCTGGCCTATGTCCATCTCTCCACCGACGGCCTGACCGAAACCGGGTCCAGCTCGGCCCTGGCGGTCAGCATGGGCGACATGGACACGGTGTTCTCCAGTCTCGGCCTGCGGGTCGGCACCAATGTCACGCTGGCGCCGGGCGTGACGGTCACGCCCAGCCTCAGCCTCGCCTGGCTGCATGCCTTCGGCGACGTTGCCCCCGCCGCGACCATGGCCTTCGCCAGCGGCTCGCAGCCCTTCGCCGTGACCGGCGTGCCGCTGGCGCGCGACAGCGCGCTGATCGGCGCGGCGCTCGACTATCGCCTCACCGCCAATGCGGTGCTGTCCGCCAGCTACAGCGGCCAGATCGCCTCCGGCATCCAGGACAACGCCTTCAAGGGCGCGCTCACGGTCAGCTTCTGAGCCCTTCCGGCCCACCTTCGCCGCCGCGGGCTCCGGCCTGCGGCGGCGTGGACACACGGTCAGGCGGCTTGGCAGGCGGAGGCGGTGGCGGTGTGTGGACGGCGAGACCGGCCCGCGACCACGCTGCGGGACTTTCCTGGGACTTTTCGTGCCGAAGTGTCCCGGATGGTGCCGTTTCGTTCCACATTTCCCCGCCGCACCCTTGCGCGTGGCGGTCAAAGAACGTAAGCAGCACAAGCCTTCCCGGCACGTCGGAGCATAGCGCAGCCCGGTAGCGCATCTGCTTTGGGAGCAGAGGGTCGCAGGTTCAAATCCTGCTGCTCCGACCATTCCGCGCCGCGCCGGCGGTACCGTTTTCCATCACAGCCGCATCCTCCGCTTCGATCATGCGCGGCAGTTCCATGCGCTGGAGCAGCCCGCCGCCCGGCCGGTTGGCGAGCGACAGGCGGCCGCCGTGGCGGGTCACGATCTCATAGGCGATGGCAAGCCCCAGCCCCGCGCCGGGAATGACCGCCTGCCGGGCGGGATCGACCCGGAAGAACGGCTCGAAGACGCGCGCCATGAGCGCGTCGGGAATGCCCGGGCCGTCGTCCTCGATCACCAGCACGCCCTTGTCGGCCTCCGCCGAGACGCCGATGCGGGCGGCGCGGCCGTGGGTGGCGGCATTGACCATCAGGTTGCGCACCGCGCGCTTCAGCGCGATGGGCCGCCCCGGCACGGTCACCGGATCACAGCGCAGCAGATCCACCTTCAGCCCCGTCTGCTGCAATTCCAGCGTGAGGTCCTTGACCAGCCGGTCGAGGGCCACCGCCTCGTCGCCGGCGCCTTCCACCTCCTCGCGCACGAGGCGGATGGCGCTGTCGGCGATCCGGTCGAGCTCGCTCAGGTCGGCCAGCCACTGCTCGCGCTCGTCCTCCAGGAATTCGGCCCGCAGGCGCATGCGGGTGAGGGGGGTGCGCAGGTCGTGCGCCGCCGCCGCCACGATGCGCATGCGGCCTTCGATCGCGCTGCGCAGCCGCAGGGAGAGGCGGTTGATGGCGATGGCGGCGGCGCGCACCTCCGTGGTGCCGGTCTCCTCCAGCTTGGGCAGTTCGCCGTCGGGGCCGATCTCGGCCACCGCCCGCTCGATGATCTCCAGCGGCTGGGTCATGCGGTGGACGGCCACGATCACCACGCCGGTCGTGCCGATGGCGATGAGGAACAGCCAGCCGAACAAGACCAGAGGCAGGCCGTTTGGCGGCGGCGGCATCATGCCGATGGGCAGAACCAGAAAGCGCCCGTCGGCCAGCCGGACGACGGCGGAGGCGCCCTCGCCGAACTCGTGGCGATAGACGGTCACGGTTTCCGGCGTGCCGCTGGCCTCCATGGCCCGCGTCAGCTGGCGCGAGGCTTCCGGGTCGAACCAGCCGTCCGGCGGCGCGCTGCGGATGCCGGCGAGATCGTTGCCCGTGGCCGCGGGATCCTTGATGAGGTCCAGCAGGAGCTTGATCTGCGCGATCTCGTGGTGGGGGCCGGTGCGTTCGGGGCGCGGGCCCAGCACATAGAGGAAGAAGAAGGTGGAGCCGGCGACCACCACCATGATGGCGGCCACCAGCAGCACGGTGAGCTTGGTGCGCAGGGAGTTCATTGCGGCGCCTTCACGGTATCCACCCGCACGGAGAGCTGGTAGCCGCCATTGCGTTGCGTCTTGAGGATCTGGAAGCTGCCGGCATCGCCGAGCTTGCGGCGGACGCGGCTGACCAGCACGTCGATGGAACGGTCGAACGGCCCGGCCTCGCGCCCCTGCGTGATGTCCAGCAGCTGGTCGCGGGAGAGGATGCGGCCCGGCCGTTCCAGGAAGGCCATCAGCAGGTCGAATTCGGCCGAGGTGAGGGGCACTTCCTCGCCATTCTCCGCGATCACCTGCCGCGTGCCCTGGTCGGCGGTGAAGCCGGAGAAGCGGTAGGTGATGCCCGGGGCCGCCGGCTCCTCGCGCTCCGCAGACCGCCGCAGCACCGCGCGGATGCGGGCCACGAGTTCGCGCGGATTGAACGGCTTGCCCAGATAGTCGTCGGCGCCGATCTCGAGGCCGATGATGCGGTCCACGTCTTCCTTGAGCGCCGTCAGGAGGATGATGGGAACGCGCGAGCGCGCGCGCAGGGCGCGGCACAGGTCGAGCCCGGAGGCATCCGGCAGCATCAGGTCGAGCACCACGAGGTCGAACCTGTTGGAGACGAGGCATTCCTCCATCTCGCGCCCGGTGGCCGCCACGGTGGTCCGGAATCCCTGACTGACCAGATAGCGCGCCAGCAGTTTCCGGATTTCATGGTCGTCGTCGACCACGAGCACATGCGGCGCGTAATCCACTTCTGTGATTCCTTCTTGCGTCCGCGCGGCCGGTTCCCGGCCCCGCGGACGAACATTGCGATGCTTTGATTACGGTAGGGCGGCCGTTGCGTCGGCGCCAGCGTGCAACGCAGCATTGCCCAAGGCCGCGCAGCAACATTCATTTACAAAAACCCCCTGCGGTGCAACGCGGAGCAACGTGCCGACCTTCGGCAGCAAACCTGTCCCTCCAGGATCATCCCATCAACGGGACAGGACATCACCTCTGATGATTAACCGGAAAGTTTGCGCAGCGACCGTCCTGGTCGGCCTCGGTGTCGCAGGATACTGCGCTGCCGCTGCGCACGCTGATCCCAGCAAGACGTCGGACCGCCTCGCGGTTTCCACGGGCGTTCCCGCCTACATGGTGGAACGTGTCGCCGACGCTGGTGGACCGGGTGGGTTCAATCCGCAGCCGGGCGGCATGCCGCCCCGGCCCATGATGGCCCCGATGATGGGGCATCCGGGCGGTCCCGAGGACCGCCTGCGCATGCCGCCTCCGCCCCCGCCGCCCGGCGCGGGTCTCGCGATCATGCTGAGTGCCGCGGAGACCGCGATCGGCATCCGCGCCGACCAGCTGGATGTCTGGCGGGACTATACCGACGCGCTGCTGGCGCTGGCTCCTGCGCCTCCGCCGGCGGCAGGCGAGGCGCGCGGCGAACCGTTCGCCCGGCCGCTGGCCCTGGCCGAGAAGCTCAAGGAAGACGGCAAGAAGGCTGAGGTCCTGCTGGGCGCCATCGATCGGCTGAAGGCCAAGCTGACGCCCGCGCAGCTCGAACGGGCCGCGCATATCGAGGACCTGCTGCCGCCGCCTCCGCCTCTGCCCCCGGGGCCGGGCGGGCGCATGCCTCCCAGGCCGCCCGGCATTCCGGGCTGAGATTTCCGGAAAGAAGAAGGCCATCCCCCACCACTGGTCTTCTTCCTGCGGCGGATTTGCTGCGGGGCAGTCCGCCGCCCCCTTTGCCCCCGGCGACGCCGGGGCCTGAATGGAGAAGGACCTTTCCCCACCACGGGTCCTTTTCCCGCAGCGGGCGTGCTTCGGCACGCTCGCTGCTCTCCTGGGGTTCGAACGGAAAAGAGCCTTTCCCCACCATTGGTTCTTTTCCCGCAGCGGGCGTGTTTCGGCACGCCCGCTGCCCTCCCCACCGGGACGGGCGGTGCGTGCCCGGTCCCCATTCGTGTCCGTCGTCCACTGGCGCAGGAAAGGGATATGCCATGACGCTCCGTTCTCTTGCCGAAGCCGAACCCATCGCCGAACTGGTCGCCAAGGTGCTGTACGAGCGCCAATACGGCCGGGTCTGGGAGGACGCCACCCAATGGGCCCGCCGCGACAGCCTGTCGTGCGCCCGGACCGTGATCGACACGTTGCGCAACTCCGACATGATCCCGCTGCCCGAATTGGCTCAGGGGCGCCGCAACATCGTGTCCTGAGGGCCCGCGCGTCGTCGGGTCGCGTGTTTTTTCCGGCAGGCCGCCCTGAGGGCGGGTCCTGCCCGCGGCTGTTGGCGATGAGGCCGGTGGCCGCCTCTGTGAGCCCCGGCGCCGTGACCTTCCGCCGCCCGCCCGCGCATTCGGCCCGCCTTGTAACTTTCCTCCCGCCTGCTAGCGTGTATGCAAAATACACAATGGGAGGGCGCCGAGGTTTCGGGTTTGGGTCGCAGGCGAAGCCGGCTCCGCTGGCGCACGTGGTGATCCGTCCGGGCAGCGGCGGTTCAACGATGACTGAAACCGCAGACCCCGTATCACCGACCGCCCCGTCGGGCCATGTGCCGTCCCCGGGTGCCGGCTGGCGGCCCTTCGTCGTCGCCGAGCGGCGGGACGAAAGCCCTCAGGTCACCTCGTTCCTGCTCCGGCCCGTGGATGGTGCGCCGCTGCCGCCCCACCGCGCCGGCCAGCACCTCACGCTGCGCCTGGAGCGTCCGGGCTCGGCGCCGCTGGTGCGCGATTACACCATCTCCTGCGCGCCGAACGGCGACCACTGGCGCATCTCGGTGAAGCGCGAGCCGAAGGGCGCGGCTTCGAACTGGCTGCATGACCATCTGCCGGTGGGCCAGCACCTGGAGGTGCGCGCGCCCAGCGGGGATTTCGTGCTCCCGGACGAGGCTACCCGCCCGGTGGTCATGGTCAGCGCCGGGGTCGGCATCACCCCGATGATCGCCATGCTGGAGGCCGCGGTGGCGGCGGGCGACGCCCGGCCCATCCACTTCGTCCACGGCACGCGGGACCGTGCCACCCACGCCTTCGCCGACCATGTGGCGGCGCTGGCGGGCCGGCACGCCGGCGCCATCCGGCTCGACGTCTTCTATTCGCGCCCGCGTCCGGAGGACGGGGCCGGGCCGGACGGCACGCACGCGGGGCGGATCGGGCTCGACTGGCTGCGGGCCGAGACGCCGCTGCGCGAGGCCTCCTATCTGCTGTGCGGCCCGCTGGATTTCCTGCGCGACATGGCGAACGGGCTGGCCTCGGCCGGCGTGCCGCGCAGCCGGATCCGGTTCGAGTTCTTCGGCGCCGCCGAAGACATTTTCGACGATGGCGCTGCTGCGGCGCCGCTCTCCCGGCCGGCAACGGCGCCCCTTCCTGTCGCGACGGATGAGACCATGGCCATTGAGGAACAGGTGGGCAGGGCCCTGGTCGCGAGCCCGGCGGACGGCGTGGTGGCCAGCGACCGGGACGGCACGATCACGGTCTGGAACGCCGGCGCGGAGCGCATCTTCGGCTTCTCTCCCGCCGAGGCGCTGGGCCAGTCGCTCGACATCATCATTCCCGAGCCGTTCCGCGCCCGCCACTGGGAGGGCTACCACCAGACGGTAGCCACCGGCGAGAGCCGCTATGGCGCGGGCGACCTGCTGGCGGTGCCCGGCCTGTGCAAGGACGGACGCCGCATCTCCATCGAGTTCACCATCGTCCTGATGAAGGACGGTAGCGGGCGGGTGAGCGGCATGGTGTCGTCGGTGCGCGACGTGTCGCGGCGCTTCGAGGAGACCAAGGCGCTGAAGAAGCGCGTGGCGGAACTGGAGAAGGCGACGGGCGCGGCGTAGGCCCTTCGCTGCCGCAAGGCGAGGCGGCCAGGAAACATTTCGCGCCGCGGCGCGTTCAGCTTGGCCGTCCCCTCTCGCCCAAGAGCCCGCCATGCTGCAAAAATCCCACCCCGTCCGCGAGGTGCACGCCGGTGATGCGACCGTCCTCGGCGCCACATATGACGGGGAGGGGACCAATTTCGCGCTCTTTTCCGCTTATGCCGAGCGGGTGGAACTGTGCCTGTTCGACGAAACCGGGCAGACCGAGATCGAGCGCGTCACCCTGCCGGAATATACCAACGAGGTGTGGCACGGCTACCTGCCCGGCGTCGGCCCGGGAACGCTCTACGGCTACCGCGTCCACGGGCCATTCGAGCCGGAGAACGGCCACCGCTTCAACCCCAACAAGCTGCTGCTGGACCCTTATGCCCGCGACCTCGCCGGCGAAGTGGAGTGGTCGCCTGCTCATTATGGCTATGTGCTGGATGCGCCCGACGCCGACCTGTCCTTCGATACGCAGGACAGCGCGCCGGGCATGCCCAAGTGCCGGGTGATGGACCCGAAGGGCTATGGCGGCGCAGGAACGCCCAAGCCGCGCATCCCGTGGGACCGCACGGTGTTCTACGAGGCCCATGTGCGCGGCATGACGCAGCTTCATCCGGCCATTCCGCCGGAGCTGCGGGGCACGTTCGAGGGCCTCGGCCATCTGGCGCTGGTGGACTATATCCGCAGCCTCGGCGTCACCTCGGTGGAATTGCTGCCGGTGCATGCCTTCCCCGACGACGAACACCTCATGTCCAAGGGGCTGTCCAACTACTGGGGCTACAACACCATGGCGTTCTTCGCCCTGGAGCAGCGCTATCGCGGCCCCAAGGGCATGGCCGGCTTCCGCGACATGGTGCGGGCCTTCCACGACGCCGGCCTCGAAGTGATCCTCGACGTGGTCTACAACCACACCGCCGAGGGCAACGAGCTGGGGCCGACCCTGTCGTTCAAGGGCATCGACAACTTCAGCTACTACCGCACCATGCCGGACGCGGCGCGCTACTACATCAACGATACCGGCACCGGCAACACGGTGAACACCTCGCATCCGCGCGTGCTGCAGATGGTGCTGGATTCGCTGCGTTATTGGGCGACCGAGATGGAGGTGGACGGGTTCCGCTTCGACCTCGGCACCATCCTCGGCCGCGAGCCCACGGGCTTCGACCAGCGCGGCGGCTTCTTCGACGCGGTGGGGCAGGACCCGGTGCTTACCAAGGTGAAGCTGGTGGGCGAGCCGTGGGACATCGGCCCCGGCGGCTATCAGGTGGGCGGCTTTCCACCCGGCTGGGCGGAATGGAACGACAAGTATCGCGACACGGTGCGGGACTATTGGAAGGGCACGGAGGGCCTGATGGGCGATTTCGCCGCCCGCGTCACCGGCTCGGGCGACGTCTATGACCTGCGCGGCCGCCGGCCCTGGGCGGGGGTGAATTTCGTCACCGCTCACGACGGCTTCACCCTCAACGATCTCGTCTCCTACAACGACAAGCACAATGCGGCGAACGGCGAGGACAATCGCGACGGCCATTCCGACAACCGCAGCTTCAACTACGGCGTCGAGGGACCGACCGACGATGTCGGCATCACGGCGGTGCGCGAGCGGCAGAAGCGCAACATCCTCGCCACCCTGCTGCTGTCGCACGGCACGCCGATGATCCTCGCCGGCGACGAGTTCGGCCGCACCCAGCACGGCAACAACAATGGCTATTGCCAGGACAATGAGCTGTCCTGGATGGATTGGGACGGCATTTCCGAGGACGGCAAGGCGCTGACCGCCTTCGTGCGCGATCTCCTGGCGCTGCGCGCCCGCCAGCCGCTGCTGCGCCGCGCCAGCTTCCGTGACGGCCTGATCGTCACCTGGCTCAATCCCGGCGGCGGCGAGCAGACCGCCGAGCAATGGGCGGACGCCGGCGCCAATTCCATCGCGCTCCGCCTGTCGCGTGACGACCTGGGCGGGGAGGGCGAGGAGGTCTGGTCGGACATCGTCATCGCCTTCAACGCCCATGACGGCCCGGTGTCCTTCAAGCTTCCGGCGCGGGAGGAGGCGCCGTGGCGGGCGATCGTGGACACCGCCGCGCCCGATGGGCCGGCGCGCGTCACCGCGGGCGGCGAGGACGCCATCGAACTGGAGGGGCGTTCGCTGGTCCTGTTCGCCTGAGCGGCGGAGATGGCGGCGCGGCGCGCGGCTTGCTAACCATGGGCGGCCGCGCGCCCGCCGGCCAGGAGCAGCCGAGGACCCCATGACCGCCTATTCCGCGCTTTCCGCCCATTTCGGCCGCGCTGCCGCATTGTCCAATGCGCTGGGCATCCTGCAATGGGACAGCGACACCATGATGCCTAAGGGCGCGGTGGGCACGCGCTCGGACAGCATGGCGCTGCTGCGGGTGCTGGCGCACGAGATGGTCACCGATCCGCGCATCGGCGACTGGATCAGCGATGCCGAGGCCGACACCGGCCTGGACACCTGGGCGAAGGCCAATATCCGCGAGATCCGCCGGGTGTGGACGGTGGAGACCGCCGTGCCGGCGGATCTGGTGGAAGCCTCCAGCAAGGCCATCTCCATCTGCGAGATGACTTGGCGCCAGGCCCGCGCGGATGCCGACTTCAAGGCGCTGCTGCCGACCCTCGCCGAGGTGCTGAAGCTCCAGCGCGAGATCGGCCGCGCCAAGGGCGAGAAGCTGGGCCTGAGCGCCTATGACGCGCTGTTGAACGATTACGAGCCCGGCGGCAGTTCGCAGCGGATCGATGCGCTGTTCGCGGATCTGGCGGACTTCCTGCCCGGCTTCACCGAGGAGGCCCTCGCCGTGCAGGCCCGCCGGCCGGTGGATGCGCCGCTGGAGGGGCCGTTCGCCATCGAGGCGCAGCGGGCGCTGGGCGTGAAGCTGATGGGCGTGCTCGGCTACGACTTCGAGCGCGGGCGGCTCGACGTCTCCACCCACCCGTTCTGCGGCGGCGCCGACAACGACGTGCGCATCACCACCCGCTACAATGAGAGCGATTTCGCCCAGGCGCTCATGGGCGTGATGCACGAGACCGGCCACGCGCTCTACGAGCAGGGCCGGCCGCAGAACCTGCTCGGCCAGCCGGTGTCTCAGGCGCGCAGCATGAGCGTGCACGAGAGCCAGTCGCTGCTGATGGAGATGCAGGCCTGCCGCAGCCGCGAGTTCCTGCATTTCGCCGCCCCGCTGATGCGCGCGGCCTTCGGCGGCTCAGGGCCGGCGTGGGATGCGGACGCCATGTGGCGGCGCTACACCCGCGTCGCGCGCGGCTTCATCCGCGTGGACGCGGACGAGGTCACCTATCCCGCCCACATCATCCTGCGCTATCGCCTGGAGAAGGCGTTGATCGGCGACGAGATGCCGCTCTCCGAGCTGCCGGCGGCCTGGAACGCTCAGATGAAGGACCTGCTGGGCGTGGTGCCGCCGGACGACCGGCTCGGCTGCCTCCAGGACGTGCATTGGCCGAGCGGCGGCTGGGGCTATTTCCCCACCTACACGCTGGGCGCCATGACGGCGGCGCAGCTGTTCGACGCCGCCAAGCGCACCGATACGGACATCCTGCCGGGCATCGCGCGGGGCGACTTCACGCCATTGGTGCGCTGGCTGCGCGCCAACATCCACAGCCAGGGCTCGCTCTACCAGACCGACGACCTCTTGACCCATGCCACCGGCCGGCCGCTGGATGCCGCCGTGTTCAAGGCCCACCTGCGGCATCGCTATATCGAGGAGGCGTGAGCCGCGCCTTGCGTGGTGCGGGGGTAGCCTTACGCCCGCACCACGTGGTTGTC
This sequence comes from Azorhizobium doebereinerae UFLA1-100, assembly GCF_000473085.1. Classification (GTDB taxonomy): domain Bacteria; phylum Pseudomonadota; class Alphaproteobacteria; order Rhizobiales; family Xanthobacteraceae; genus Azorhizobium; species Azorhizobium doebereinerae. Next base: position 278,564 of record NZ_AXBA01000001.1, on the reverse strand, counting down.
GAAGCGCGGGCCGCCGGTGCGCCGGGCGAGCACGCCGAGGCCACCGGGCTCGGCGGCGATGAGGATGATCTCGCCATAGCCGCTGGTGGCGATGAAGCGTCCGGGCTCGGCGGTGCCGGCGAGGCCGCAGCCGTCCACCAGGGGCACGGCGCCCACATAGCGCCCATTGCGCTGCCAGACGCAGACCCGCCCGCCGCGCGGGCTGGCGCAAGCCACATAGGCGCCGGAGGCGTCCACGGCCACCGAGCCCACATAACCGCGCAACTGCATCAGCTCGTTCTCCGGGGCGTCGAACGGCGTCAGCCGGCCGTCGGTGGCGATGGAGAACAGCAGGGGACGGGCGACGCCGTCCTTCAGCAGGTCCTGCGCCGCCACCACGACACCCCCTGATCCGTCGCGGGCCAGATGGCGCAGCGACAGGCTGGCGAGGTCGCCGGACAGCACGCCCTCGCCACGCTGCGCGCCGGAGGCGGGATCGAGCAGGGTGATGGTGCTGCCGGTGATTTCCGCGTCGCGGGCTTCGGGCGTGTGGGGCTCGATGCCGCCGTTGGCCACCACCAGCATCTCGCCCACGCGCATGAGGTCGTGCGGACCGTCGCCGCCGGTGGGCCATTCGGCGATGATGGCGAACCCGCCCGCAACGCTGCGGGCGGCGACGACGCCGCGCCCCATGGTGCGGACCGGACCGTCCGCCACGCCGCGCTCGATCTCATTGGTCAGGAACAGCGCGCCGTCGGGCGAGAAGCGGCCGTGGCCGGAGAACACCCGGCCCGCGCCGGGAGCGAATTCCTGGGCGATGCCGCCGCGCAGGCGGTCGAACACCAAGGCGATGTGGCCCGGCCGCCGGCCGACCGCCACCGCGAGCGGCCCGTTCGGGCTCGCCTCGACGCCGTGCAGCCGGGCGGGCGAGGCGGCGCAGGCGGCCGCATCCATCTCGCCGCCGACCGCGATGGCGGCGAAGCCCTGGTCGATGCCGGCGGTGGTGAGCCAGCCCTCATCAAGGGCGTGGTCGCGCGCGTGCATGTCGGCGAAGGCGTGGTAGGGCATCATGAGCGCAGCTCCTGCGGAGGCAAGGAGGGACCGTCGGTTCAGGGCCATGGCCTCGCCCCGCCGCTCAGTCGCCGTCCAGGGCGTTGAAGCCGAGCGAGATGGCGAAATAGGAGGCGATGGGACGGTAGACGGTCAGCTGCGCCGCCTTGAACACCTTCACCGCCGCTTCCACCTTCGCCGCGCCGTCGGCGCTCTGGGCCGCGGCGGACAGGTCCGCCGGAAACGCCTCGGCGGCCTTGTCGGCGGCGGTGGCGGCCTTGTTGACCACGAATTGCGGGCGGCTGGGCAATTGCTTGCCCACCTCCTGGAGTAGCGCGTCCGCGCTCTGGATCATCACCGTCACCACGCGGCCCGAGCGGCCGGCGCGCCAGCCGTCCGCCAGCGTCGGCTTGGCATTGTCGGGGCCGGGGCCGAGCACGGGCAGGATCTTGGTGTCGGTCACCCGCTGATAGGCCCCGGACAGGTCGGTCAGAATCATGCCCGGCAAAGCGCCCACGTCAGGGAACAGCGCCGGGTCGCCCTTGCCGGAGACGATGGCGCCGAGCACGCCCGCCTTGCGGTCGCCCCAGGCTGTGCGCACTTCGGCGGCCATGGCGGCGAGATTTTGCGCGATGGCGCGCCCATAGGCGGCGCGCCGGGCCGCTTCCGGTCCCTGGAGCAGGGCATCGACCGCGCCCTCCTCATGGAGCAGGCGCTCCAGCGCCGGCAGGCCCTGCGCGCCGGCGCCGGACTGGGCGAAGCGCGCCGGCTCCAGCCGGGCCGGGTCCGCGTCGGCGATGACCTCGCCCATGGCGCGGGCAATGGCATTGCGGCGGTCCGGGAAGAAGTTGAAGCGATCCGGCCGCAGGTCCTGGCTGACCGGCCCGAGGGTGACGAACTCCACCGCCGTCCAGGCATCGGCGGCCTTGGCGAAGGCGGCCTTCAGGCCGGCGACGGCGCCCGCCTCCGGCTTGGCGGCGAAGGCGCTCCAGGCATCCGCCTGGGCCTTGGTGGCAGCCACGAGGGCGTCATAGCGCGGCAGCAGCCAGGCTTCGATGATGACCACGGGGTCGAGGGCCGGCGCCGGGGCGCCGGTGGCCACTCCGGGGAGCGCCGCGCCGGCGAGGGCGCCGATGACGAGGCGGCGGGACATCTGGGTCATGGCGATCGTGCTCCCAAGGCGGACGGCGTGTCGCGGGCGAGCCGGGCGGCGGGCGCCTGGCCGGTGCCCGGCTCACAGCTTCGAAACATAGGCCAACAGTGCCGCTTTCCGGCCGGCAGGCAAAGCGCGGAAGCGCCGCACCGCGGTTTCCGCCTGGCCGGCGTGCCTCAGCACGGCCTCTTCCACCGAGCGGGCGCGCCCGTCATGCAGCAGGCCGGTGTCGCGGGCCAGCGCGTCGGAGAGGCCGGCCAGCGGTGCGGTGCGCCATTCGCCGGCGGCGGCGCCGGGCTCGGGCATGGTGTCGGCGAGGCCGGGGCCGAGGTCGTGCAGCATCAGGTCGGTGAACAGCCGCGCCTGCCCGCCGCCGGCGGTGGGCAGGGCGGGGCGGTGGCAGGCGGCGCAGCCGGTGGCGGCGAACAGGCGGGCGCCGACGCCGTCCTTCGGTGTCTCCGGCACGGGCAGGGAGGTCACATAGGCCACCACGCGAGACAGCAGGGCGTCGGGGATCTCGAAGCCGTCCTCGCCGTCGCGGCCATGGGGCGCCGCGCGGCAGGCGGCCTGCGCCTCGGTGCAGTCGCCCCAGGGCTCGGGATGCATGGGGGTGGACAGGCCCATGTCCAGGAAGAAGGCTTCCGCGGACTGGCTGGCGAGCGTGGGCTGCGCCGCCTTCCAGCCATAGCGGCCGATGGCGGTGGCGCCGTCCGGCAGGGTGACGCGCCGCAGCCGGCCGTGCACGGCGTCCGGCCCCTTGCCCTGGTCCGCTTCCAGCGCCAGCAGCGCCGGCTCGGGCACCTGCTCCAGCAGACCGCGCCCGCGCAGATCCGGCGCCGTGCGCAGGGAGAGGCCGGTCGCGGGCGAGAGCGGCCCGTAGGCGAGGGCATCCGGTGCCGGGACGCGCCGGGTGAGGCCGTCCGGCAGCGCCGTGTCGGTGACGCCAAGGATGCCTTCCGGCGCGAGGCCGGGCACGGCGTCGATCTGGAGGCGCCGGCCGTAGACGGGATCGCCCTTGCCGTCCTTCTGCGCCAGCACGAGCACCATGCCACGGCCGTCCAGATGGCCCTGCGCATCCACGCTGGTCCTGGCGCGCCTGTCGGCGGGATGGCAGGAGGCGCAGGAGCGGGCATCGAACAGCGGCCCGAGCCCGTCGTCCGCCTTGGTGGATGAGGGGGCCGGCACCCAGGCGCGCTCGAACAGCGCCTTGCCGATGCGGATGTCGAGCCCGTCAAGCCCGCCCGCCGCCGCGCCCGCAGCGAGAAGACCGGCGCAGGCGGTCACGAGGCCGAGGCGCAGCAGGGATCGGGGGCGGTTCATGCCACCTTGAACCAGCCCATCAGGCCGGTGTCCATGTGTTCCAGGATGTGGCAATGGAACACCCAGTTGCCGCTCACCGCCTTGAAGGCGATGTCCACCGTCTCGTTCGGCTCCACGATCACCGTGTCCGCCAGATATTGCGGCATCTTCGGCTTCTTGGAGTGCGACAGCACGCGGAAGACGTGGCCGTGCAGGTGCATGGGGTGCATGTGCTTGGTCACGTTGGTCATGGAGACGATGTAGCTGGCGCCGTTGTCGAGACGGGCCAGGGGCGGGGGCAGGCGCAGCGCGTCGCCGGCCGCCCAGCTGTCGCGGCTGATGGCCCAATGGGTGGTCTTGCCGACGCAGAGCGAATTGACCAGCGCCTTGGACAAAGGATCGTCGGCGGGCAGGGACGGGCTGACGATGGTCGGCCCCGCCGCCATCTGAATCAGGAACTCCAGCTTCTTCGCCTTGCGCACGTCCGGCAGCGGCACGCGCGGCGGCGGCAGCGCCTTGGCCTTCAGCGGCGAGGGGTGCTTGCCCTTGTCCACCGCCACCAATGTGGTCAGCAGATAGGGCTCGCTGGAGCGGTAGTCGTAGATCTTCACCTCCTGGCCCGGGCCGGGCATGCGCACCTGCATGTCGAGCCGCATGGCGGGACCCATGCGCCAGACATCGTCCGGCAGGGCCTTGAAAGGCACGGGCGGCAGGGCCTGCCCATCCACCGCCAGCATGAAGGCGTCGTCGGTATCGCAGCCGAGGTCGATGACGCGGGTGGCGTCGGCGACGATGGTGCGCACGCGCACGTCGCCATAAGCGGGGGCCTCCACGCGCGGCGCGGTGGTCTGGCCATTGGTGGCGCGCACATTGCCGAAGGTGCCGGCATTGGCGGCGCCGTCCTCGGTGCTCATCTCCAGCCACTGGCCGTCGTCGCCGAGCCGCCAGTCCTTCACCACGATGAAGCATTCGGCATCGAAGCGGACCTTGTCCTCCGCCTCGTCGTCCACCACCAGCAAGGCGAACAGCCCGCGGCCCACCTGGCCGGTCTCGTCGCAATGGGGATGGAAGAAATAAAGGCCGGTGTCCGGCAGCGGCACGTTGTAGCTGAAGCGCCCGCCGGGCGGCACCACGTCCTGGGTCAGCGGCGCCACGCCGTCGGAGAGATAGGGCACGCGGATGCCGTGCCAGTGGACCGTCGTCGGGTCTGGCAGGCGGTTCTCGAAATCGACGATGAGGCGGGTGCCGCGCCGGCCGCGCACGATCTTGAACAGTTCGCCGTCATAGGCGCAGACGTGGCGGGTGGCGGGCTTGTCCGGCCCCAGCAGCTTGGCCTCGGTCTCCTGCGCCGTGAGGCTGAGGCGGCGGGTGGGCGCGGAAGCGGGCAGGGTGTCCACGGCCGGCACCTGGCCGATGGCGGAGGGCGCGAACGAGACGAGGCCCGCCGCCGCGCTTCCGAGCATCAAACTGCGTCGCGAAATCATCTTCAACTCCACCTGCGGTCCACCGGCCGGGGCCGCGAACCTGGACGCGCGTCGCCATGTCGGCGCGCCCGCGCGGTCCCCGGCGCCGGTGAGGGCGCCGGGGACCGTTCCGCTCACTTCTTCTTGGCGGCGCTCGGATTGTCGAGGCTCTTGGAGCCTTCCACCTTGATCTGGATCTTCAGCGCGGCGACGCCGCGCTCGATGGCATGGGCCTGCGCCACCAGCGCATCCACGCCGTCCTGGATCATCTTGTTGCCCTTGGCGTTCCCTTCCGCGAGCATCATGTCGTAGAACATGTCGCCGCTGTCGCCGCTGTCCTTGATGACCTTCAGCGCGGCCTCGGCGGCCTTCATCTTGCCGTCGATCTCGTCGGCGATTTTGGGGTTGGCGGCGCGCACCAGATCCGCCACCGAGGGGCCGGAGAACACCGTGCCGTCATTGCGGGTGGTGCGGCCGTAATAGACGTCGGCGATGCCCACCTCGTCGTAATAATGCGAGTTGTGGGTGTTGTCGGAGAAGCAATCCTGCTCTTCCTCCGGATCGTGGAGGATGAGGCCGAGCTTCATGCGCTCGCCGGCCAACTCGCCATAGGACAGCGAGCCGAGGCCGGTGAAGATCACCGCGAGGCCCGCCTTGTCCTTCTTCTTCATCAGCGCGGCGCGGGCGGCGCCCTTCGGCCCCCAGGCCTCGGACATCTCCTTCAGGTCCGCCACCAGGGTCTCGGCGGCCACCTTCAGATACTGCGCGCGGCGCTCGCAATTGCCGTTGGTACAGGCCTTGGGGTCGTAGTCGGTCCAGGGGCGCTCGCCGGCGCCGCGCTCGGTACCGTGCAGGTCCTGGCCCCACAGCAGGAACTCGATGGCGTGCCAGCCGCTGCCCACATTGGCTTCCACGCCGCCGGCGGAGTTGAGCTGGTGCAGCAGCGCCGGGGTGATGGTGGTGGTGTCGATGGTCTTCTTGCCGATGCGGATCGACTTGGAGGCGATCACATTGGCCGTATAGAGCGGGTTCTCGTCGGACTTGGTGCCGTAGCTCTTGGTGTCCACATAGTCGATCAGGCCCTCGTCGAGCGGCCAGGCGTTCACATTGCCCTCCCACTCGTCGATGATCTTGTTGCCGAAGCGGAACGCCTCGGTCTTCTGATAGGGATTGCGCGCCTTCTTCCAGGCCGCACGGGCGGCCTTCTGGGTATCCTCGCTCGGGGCGGCGATGAAGGCGTTGATCGCCGTCTGCATCTCCTGCGCGGCGGTGTAGGAATCCGTATACATGGCCTGGGCGAGATCCGCGTAATGCGTGATCACCTGCTGCGCCGTCGGCGCGGCGGGGGCCGCCGTGGGTTTGGTCGCCTGGGCATTGGCCGGACCTGCGATGCCGAAGGTCAGCGCAAGGGCGGCAGCGACAATCTGCGCGCGCATCTTTGAAGGTCTCCCGGTAATTCTCTGCGTGCGCCGATGAGCGCGGCATTCTTTCTGGAGCGAAGCGGCGTCCATGCGCCGGCGGGCAGCCTAGCGCCGAGCAAAGCCGGACCACAAGGAGCGCTCCAGACAATGGAATTATTCCATTGAAAAGAGATGCGCGTGCCGCCGCAGGGTTTGCGATGATCGGGGATCGTCTCCCGCCGTCTCTTCCATCGGAATTCATCGCGGGGAGCCAAAAAACATGATCCGGCTGCTGCGTCCCAATGAAGTGCCGGCGGCAAACGACCTGACGTAGCGTCCCGATTTATTTGCGGGCCCTTGCGGCGGGCGCCGCGGCGGGCCGTGGTGTCCGGCTGCGGCTGAGTTTTGAGATGTTCCAGAATAGAGAAGTTCTAAAGGCAGTCGGCGGGCGGTGACAGCCTGCGGGACGGGGTGTACCAGCAGATGAATGTAAGCAATTCACAGGCGCCGCCGCCGATGCGCGGCGGGTGTGCTTGGAATTGCAGGTTGCCCGTCGAGCGGCCGGGCGTCGGTGGGCCTCGCCTGGGACGAGGCCGCGCCGCGCCGGGGATCGCGGACAGCGTCAAGAGGGGCTTGCCCATGCTCGCAGCGTTCGTGATCGTCTTCCGCGAGGTTCTCGAAGCCGGACTGATCGCCGGCGTCATGCTCGCCGCCTCCGAAGGGGTGCGCGGGCGGGGCGTGGTGATCACGGCGGGCATCCTCGGCGGCGCGCTGGGCTCCTGCGTGGTGGCGCTGTTCGCCGAGCAGATCGCCAACCTGTTCGAAGGCTCCGGGCAGGAACTGCTCAATGCCGCCATCCTCTCCGTCGCCGTGGTCATGCTGGTGTGGACCGTGGTGTGGATGGCCAGCCACGGCCGCGAGATGGTCACCGAGATGCGCACCGTCGGCGGCGACGTGAAGGCCGGGCGCCGGCCGATCGCGGCGCTCGGGCTGGTGGTCGGCATGGCGGTGCTGCGCGAGGGCGTGGAGATCGTCCTGTTCATGTACGGCATCGCCATCAGCGGCGGCGAATCCCCGCTCAACGTCATTTCCGGCCTGCTGCTGGGCGTAGCGGCGGGCGCGGCGGTGTCGTTCGTGCTCTATCGCGGCCTCGTCAGCATTCCGGTCAAGCACCTGTTCAAGACCACCACTGTGCTGATCACGCTGCTGGCCGCCGGCCTGTGCGCCCAGGTCATCGGCATCCTCCAGGATTCCGGCTTCATCCAGTCGCTGGCCGACCCGGTGTGGAACAGCACCTGGCTGCTGGCGGACGACAGCGCCGTGGGCCGCGTGCTGCGCACGCTGGTGGGCTATCGCGCCCAGCCCACGGGCATGCAGGTGATCGGCTATTTCTCCACGGTCGTGCTGATCGTCGGCCTGTCGCGCCTCGTCAACGGGCGCCTGCAGCGGGCCAGGAAGCCGGCCTCGCTCTCCGCCGCCAGCGCCGCGCTCGCCACCCAGTCGGACGCCTGAGCGGCGGGGCCGCGTCAGGCCCGCTCTTCCGTCAGCCGCGCGATGATCGCCTCGCGCGCGGCGCGAGACGGGGCAAGGCGGGCCCGGGTGGCGGCCAGGATGGCGGCGGGCGCGGTGTCCGGCGTCCCGGCGTCGAACGGCGGCTGCGGCGCATATTCCAGCGACAATTGGATGGTCTGGGCGGCGTCATCACCCAGCAGCTCGGCGATCACTGTGAGGCCGAAGTCGATGCCGGAGGTGACCCCGCCGGCGGTGATGAGGTTGCCGTCCCGCACCACGCGGCCGGGCGTCGGCACGGCGCCGAAGCGGAGCAGCAGGTCCACCGCGTTCCAGTGGCTGGTGGCCTTGCGGCCGTGCAGCAGCCCCGCCGCCCCCAGCACCAGCGAGCCGGTGCAGACCGAGGTGAGATAGCGCACGTGCCGCGCCTGGGCGCGGACGAAGTCCAGCACCTGCGCATCCTCCAGCAGCGCGTTGATGCCGCCGCCGCCGGGAATGCAGAACACGTCGAGCGGCGGGCAGTCGTCGAAGGTGGCGGTGGGCGTGAGGGCGAGCCCGGTGGAGGCCGTCAGCGGCGCCCGGTCCTTCCAGATGAGGTCCACCCGCGCGCCGGGCGCGGAGGCGAACACCTCATAGGGGCCGGTCAGATCGAGCTGCTGGACGGCCGGAAAGGCCAGGATGCCGAAATGGAGGGCCATGGGGTGTCTCCTCGTGACGTTCGCTTCGCGCGACGCCGGTCCTTGTAGCAGGCAAAGCGCCCGGCGGGCACACCGATGGCCCCGGGCGTCCGGCGGAACCGGCCGGGATCACGGCGCGGCGGGAAACAGCTGGCCGGCGGCGATGGGGCCGAGCCGTGCGGCGAGCGGCACGCGCAGCGCCGCTGCGTCCGTCGGCGGCAGGAGTTCGAAGCTCGCCCGCAGCACTTGCCGCTCGAACGGCGTGTAATAGGCCCAGCCGTTCACCACGTCCTGGATCAGCAGGTCGCCGAACGCGCCCTTGAGCGTCCCGGCCTCGGGGGAGGCCGTGACCTGCGGCCAGTGGCGCAGCACCAGCAGCGCGCGGGCCAGCGTGTGGACCGGCTCGCGCGGCGCGGTCACCTGGGCCATGCGCAGCGCGGCGAAGGCGGCGGCGCCCCGGTCGGCCGCCCCCGGATCGGCCCGCGCCAGATCGGTTTGCACCAGCTCGGCCCGCGCCAACTCCGCCCACAGGAAGGCGGCGGTCGGGTTCGACGCCAGGGCGGCGCTGATCTGCGCGGCGCGGTCAGCCCATTGCGCGGATGTCTGCGGCGGATGCAGCAGGGCGCCGCGCGCCGTGTCCAGCTCGGCTCGGCCGGTTAGGCCCATGTGCCGCCAGCCGGCGGCGGCGGCGCCCCAGGCCGCCTCGGCGGCGGCGAACGCGGGCTCGGTCGCGGGCGCGCGCATCCGGCCGGGCGGGACGGCGCTCTGCGCGACGCCCTCCATGCCGAAGGCATAAAGGGCCACGGCGCCGCAATAGATCCCCGCCGCGGCAACGCCCAGCGTGAGGACGCGCCAGGCGAGGCTAGGCATTGCGGTCCCGCTGGTAATAATCGCCATAGTGGCTGTAATAGCCGCCGCTGAGCCGGTGGTAGGAGCCGTATTTGGCCGCCGCGCTCTCGTCGATCTTGGAGATGGCCGCCCCGGCGATCTTGTGCCGGTCGCGGATGGACAGCACCGCCTCCAGCGCATGCTGGCGCGGCGTGGCGTTCCATTGCACCACGAAGACGATCTTCTCCACCAGGTTGGAGAGGATCAGCGCATCCGCCAGCGGGCCGAGTGGCGGGCTGTCCACCAGCACGAAATCGTAGCCGGCGGAGAGCTGCCGCATCAGGTTCTGCATCCGCCCGGAGGCCAGCAGGTCCTGCGGCGTCTGGGTGTCGGTGCCGGCCGGGATGATCGCGAGCCCGGTCGCCTCGTCGGTGACGACGCACTGCTCCACCGGCACGGTGCCGAGCAGCAGGTCCACCAGCCCGGCCTGCTTCTCCAGGCCGAACTGGTAGGACACGCTCTTCTTGCGCAGGTCGCAGTCCACGAGGACGGCGCGCGATCCGGACAGCGCGTAGGACAGGGCGAGGCTGGCCATGATGGTGGACTTGCCTTCGCCGGGCATGGCCGAGGTGGCCATGATGATCTTGGGCGGATGGTCCACGTCGCTCATGTGGATGCCGGTGCGCAGCGTGCGGATGGCTTCGCTGTATTGCGACAGCGGCTTGCTCGCCACTTGCAGGGCGATGGAGCGGCTGTCGTCGCGCCGGAGGCGGAAGCTGCGCCGCTTCTTTTCGCCGCCGTCCTGCGGCGGGTCGGCCTCGCGCCCCCGGGCGGACGGGACCGAGGGGATGCGCGCCAGGATCGGCAGGCCGAGGGTCTCGGTCACCTGTCCTGGCCAGGTGAAGCCGGTGTTCAGCAGCTCGATGACCACGGCGGCGCCGATGCCGATGGCGAGGCCGAGCACGGCGGCGCCGAGCAAAGCGAGCAGCTTCGGCGGATAGCTCGGCGCGCCGGGCGGGACCGCCGCCGTGATGATGCGGCTGTCGGGGGCATCGAAGGTGACATATTCCCCCGCCAGCTTGGCGCGGGACAGGAAGTTCTCGTAGAGCGTGCGGTTGGCGTCGGCGACGCGCTGGAGCTCGCGCAGCCTGACGGAGACCGTCTCGTCCACGCCCGACTGGCCGGTGAGCTGCGCGATGCTCTGCTCCAGCGCCGCCTGCTGGGCCTTGGCGACCTCATAGTCGTGCTGGATGGTGTCGAGGATGCGCTTGGTCTCCGCCGCCAGCGCGGCATTGATGTCCGCCGCCTCCGCCCGCACGTTCACCACCAGCGGATGCCGCCCGCCGTAATGCGCCACGAGGTCGGCTTCCTTGCGGGTGACTTCCGCCTGCTGCCGGCGCAGGTCGGCGATGACGTTGGAGCGGATGACGTCCGGCAGCGATGAGACGTCGTTGCCGTTGCGGCGCGCGGCCTGCACCTGATTGTAGCGGGCCGCGGCCGCCGCCGTCTCGGTGCGGGCGGCGGCGAGCTTGATGTTCAGCTCGGAGAGCTGCTGCGCCGTCACGGTGCCGGTGTTGGTGGTGAGGAGATTGTGCTCCTTGCGGAAGGCGGCGACGGCGGCATCCGAATCACGCAGCTCGTTGGCGAGCGTCGCGAGGCGGTCGCTCAGCCATTCCGAGGCCCGCTGGGCATTCTCGTAGCGCGCCTCCAACTGGTCCACCGCATAGGCCTGGGCGACCGCATTGGCGAGCCGCGCCGCCTTGACCCTATCCTTGGAGGTGACGGAAATCTCGATCACATAGGTGAGCTTCAGGCGCGCCACCTTGAGCGCGGCGCGCAGGCGGCCGATCGCCGCCAGCTGCTGCGGCGTCAGCGCGGCGGACGCCTTGGCGTCGGCGGCGGCGGGCGGGTCGGCGGGATCGGGGTGAGAGAAGGGCGCGGCGAGGGTGTCGGCGATCGCCCGCACCAGCGAGCGCGCGCCGGTGCCGCCGAACTCCGGATCGCCGGCCAGATGCTCCTTGTCCACGACCCGGCTGAGCAAGGCGGTGGATGAGATGAGGCTCAACTGGCTGTCGATGGTGGCGTTGGTCAGGACGAATTCGGCGAGCACCTTGTCGGCACCCGCGCCCTTGGTGTCGCTGGGATTGAGCAGGATCTGGGTGGTCGCGGTGTAATAGGGGGTGAGCGAGAACAGCACCAGCACGGCCAGCATCACCGTCCCGGCGGCATAGGCGAGAATGAGCTTCCAGCGCCGGGACAGGAAGCCGAGCACCTGATGGACGGCGACGACGCCTTCCTTGTGCTCTTCCTCGACGGGCGCCTGGACGATTTGCTTCAGCATTGCCTTGGTGTGTCCTTGCTGTCCTCTCCGCCCACCGCGGCCCACCGCTCCGGCGTCATCCCGCCACCGATTGGGTCTGCGACCAGGATTGCGCGACGCCCATGCCGAGCACGGCCGCGAACGTCACCGCGACCGCCTGCATCTGGATGCTGAAGTCCACCAGGGCGTGGCCGCCCACCAGCACGCTCACGGCCACGGCGAGCAGGGGAAACTCCGCGTTTCTGCGCCGCTTCAGGAACCCTCGGATGCAGCGGGACACTAACAGGAGTTGCGCGCCGATCGCGATGAGAAAAACCGGCAGGCCCACGCCCTGGGCCAGTTCCGCATAGGTGTTGTGGGCCTTGTCGATGACGAAGCGCCCGGCCACGCCGGCATCGCGATAGATGCGGAACACCTCCTCGAACGTGCCGTAGCCGAAGCCGGTCCACGGCTGGTCCGAAAGGGTGGTGGCGGTGAGGCGGACGATGGCGAGCCGCAGGGGATCGACCAGCCCCGCGCCGGTCACGCGCCGGGTGAGGGCATCGTCGAAATGGGCGGCCACCACCGCCAGGACGGGCAAGGCGAGGGCGATCAGCACCGCCGCGCGCAGGCGGGCGCCGCGCTTGAGGAACTGCGCCGCGAGGAACACGCACAGGCCGATCATGGCGGCGGCGAAACCGCCGCGCGAGGCCGCCAGCATGAGCGCGGCCACGTTGGCGACGACCGCAAGCGACACCAGCAGCGGCAGCCCCGCCCCGCGCAGGAGGAAGGCGGAGAGGAGGCCGCGCCAGCCACCGGCGCCTGTTTCCCCCACCCGGGCCAGATGGGCCGACAAGGCGGCGATTCCCGTCAGGGCGCCCATGCCGGCATAGGTGGCGTAGCTGTTCCGGTTGATGAAGGTGGAGGTGGCATAGCCGACGTAATCCACCTTCTCGAACCACAGCAGGGTGTGGGGAAACCACAGCAGGGCGACGATGCCGTAGAGGGCATAGGCGCCGGAGATGAGCGCCAGCGCATTCAGCAGCCGGCGGGCGCGCGGGGCGCTGCGGCAGAGCTGGAGGGCGAGCCAGAAGGCGATCAGCGCCGGCAGCAGCCGCAGCACCGCGAGCAGCGTGCCGTCGGGATCGACCGACAGGGCCGCGGCCACCGGCCGGCCCAGGGCGTCGGCGGCGGCGGGCCAGAGCGCGGGCGCCCAGGCGGTGGGAACGGGCGCCAGGGCCTGGATGAGCGCAAACGCCACCAGCGTGCCCATGCCGGCGATGGACAGCGCGATCCGGCGCGGCGCGACCGGATAGGGCAGCCGGCGCACCGCCAGCCCGATCTCGTGGGCGGCGAGCAGCAGCGAGAAAAGGAGCGCGTTGAGCCCCCACGCCACCGGCCGGTTGCCGCCGAACCAGAACGGCACCCAGGCCAGCAGGACGACGAGCGCCGCGAACAGCGCGTCGTCCATCGCCGGTCGGCGCGCGCGCGCCGTCGGCGCCGCATGCCCGGCGGGCGATGCCTGCGCGCGGGGGGGCTGCGCGCGCGGGGGCTGGAGCGTGCCGGCCGTCCGCCTCATGGGCGGGAAACCATCATGGGCACGATCATGGGCGCGGATCACAGCGCATTGCGCGGCACCACCACTTCCCGCACCGTCCGCAGCAGGATCCACAGGTCCAGCATGAACGACCAGCTGGCGATGTATTGCAGGTCGTACTGGATGCGCGCTTCCATCTGCGACAGGTGCCGCGTGGCGCCGCGCAGGCCGTGGATCTGCGCCCAGCCGGTGATGCCGGGCTTCACGTGGTGGCGGAAGGCATAGTCGGCGACCAGCTGGGTGTAGTGGTCGTTATGGGCCACCGCATGAGGACGCGGCCCCACCAGCGACATGTCGCCGGCCAGCACGTTGATGAGCTGCGGCAGCTCATCCAGGCTCGACGTGCGCAGGACGCGCCCGAGGCGGGTGACGCGCTGGTCGCCCTGCTGGACCTGGAGGACGACGGGGCCGTCCTCCGCGCAGGTCATGGTGCGGAACTTGAGGATGTGGAACACCACCCCGTCGAAGCCGCTGCGCCGCTGGCGGAACAGCACGGGGCCGGGGCTGTCCAGCTTGATGCAGGCGGCGATGGCGACCATCAGCGGGGTCAGCAGCACGAGGATGGTCCCGGCCACCGTCACGTCCAGCGCGCGCTTGGCCAGCCGGTCGCCGAGGGTCAGCGGCTCGCGCTGCAACTCGATGGCGGGCGAGAAGCCCAGTTCCACCACCCGCCGCTCATAGAGGCCGGCCACCATGGCGTCGGGCAGCAGCTTCACCGGCAGCGGCAGCACCCGCACCGCCTCGCGCACCCGCGCCAGCCGCTCGCCCTGGCTCCAGGGCATGGCCAGGATGACCTCGTCCGCCCGCTGGCCGCGCGCGGCGGCGACGGCGCGGGCGGCGATGGTCAGGTCGTCCCCTTCCATGTCGGCGAGGATGAAGGGGCCGATGGGCTCCATGCCGTGCGCGCGCAAAAGGCTCCCGCCGGGGAGCCCGCGCAATTCCCCGGCGGTGCCGATGACGACGGCGCGGCGGAGGCGGACGATGCCGCGCGCCATCAGGACGCGGATCACCCGGGCGCGCGCCAGCGCCACCAGCGGCAGCCCCAGGCCGGCGAACAGCCCGAACAGGATGGTGGTGCCGCGGGAGAAATCGGCGCCGCGCTTGAACAGGAACAGGATGAGCGCCAGGAACAGGATGGACAGGCCCCAGCGCAGCAGGATGTCGAACACGCGCGGCCGGCGGGCGACGAGGGCGTGGAATTCGTAGCGCCCGCTCGACCACATCAGCAGGCAGAAGATGCCGGCGCCGAGGGCGCCGCTGCGCAGATAGGCGCCCGCCTCCACCGAGGGCGGATCGAGATAGGCCGCCGCCGCCAGCCGGGCGGCGAGGAAGATGACGGCGCAGTCCAGGACAACGGCGGCGGCGCAGACCGCCAGGCGGCGGACGGAAACGGCGGAACGGCCGGTCGCCGGCCCGGCATCGGCCTCGTCGTTCCGGCTGTCAGGTTCGCTGTCGCGCGCAACCTTGAGGGACATGGCGTGAGACCATCTTCACAGGTAGTCGTCCCGATCAAAAGTACCGTTCGGGAACGCGGATCAAATCACCGGGATAGATGAGCACCGTGGGGCTGAGGGGGTAGCGCTTGAAGTCCCCCCGGCCGCCGCGCTGGATGAGAACATCGCTCTGGCTTGCGCGGTAGGTCGGGCCACCGGCCACGGCCATGGCGCTCATCACATTCAAGTTGCTGGAATAATTATACTGCCCCGGCTTCTCGACCTCGCCCAGGATGAAGTAGGGCCGGAAGCTTGCCACCTCCACGGTGATCTTCGGATTGGTGAGATAGTCCCCCTTGAGCTTGCCCGCGAGGACGCGCTCGAACTCGATCTTGGTGGCCCCCGCCGCCTTCACCGTGCCGGCGAGGGGCAAGGAGACGTAGCCGTCGTCGTCGATCTGGTAGGTGCCCGACAGGGACGCCTCGTTGAACACCGTGACGCGGATGCTGTCGCCGGGGGCGAGCCGCAGTTCGGAGGCGGGGATCGTCGCCTCGTCCGGCCGCGCCGCCGCGATAGTGTCCATTCCGTTGCCCGCGCAGCCCGCCAGGACAAGGACCAGCGCCAGCGCGGCCAGCGCCCGAAGGGGCCGCCGGAGCGCGCGGTTCTCGATCATGCCCGTGACGGAGCGATCAACGTGGTTTTTCGGTCCAGCAGGCAATCTCGCTACTCAAATTCTGGCATGAAAAATCGCCGGGAACGGGACGCGTCGGGCGCTTCGCTCGCATCCAGTCGCTCGCATTCCAGGCGGCACGGGAGGGGCCGTGTCCGCTGCATCGCCGTGAGCCCGGGCCGGCCATGGCACGGCGGCCCCGCAGGCCGGTCAGCCGTTCGGGCTGACGGAGGCGCTGCCGCCGCCGGACGGGGCGGAGCCCGCCTGGAGGCCGGAACTGAGATTGCTCAGGAACGAGGCCGCCGTGGACTGGCTGCCGCTTTCCGTATTCTGGCTGAGCGCGGCCGGGGTGGAGGACAGGACGGCCACCGTGAGCGGGCTCGCGGGCTGGGCCGCCACGGCGGCGGCGATCTCGGACGCGAAGTCGGGATTGGCGATCACGAAGGCGGCGACCTGTTGCGACAGGGCTTCGGCGATGGCCGTCTTCTGGGCATCGGAGGTGCCCGGCGCATTGTAGCGGGCGGCAGCGGCGGCGAACATCGCCGACACCTGCGCCCGCGCCGCGGACGCGGTCTGGACCCGGGCCGTTGCGGCCTGCTGGGCAATGGCAGCCGCCGGCAGGGTGGCCGTGCACAGAACCCCCAAGAGCGCCAAGCAAACCTTCAGCCGCATCTCAGTTCCTCTCGTCCGCGCCCCGGTTGTCGAACTTCCGTGCCCCACCTCGCACGCACTTCGCAAATCAGCATGGACTCTCGGAATACTGGCCCGCGTGGGCGCGTTTGGCAAGCGACGGGCAGCGATCTTTGCACGCAATAGTTGAAGTGCGCGGGCGGGCATCCCGTCTTCATGTGTAGCGCGTGCGCGCCGAAGCAAGTTTCAGAACAGCTATCAACAATAATATTAAATCCGGGTTTAAATATCCGGAATGGACTAAAAAATATGTCATTCCGGAGCGCAATCATCCGGAGACGCGTGTATGTCGCCATTTTGGAGTGTAAAATACACTGCCGTCGTGGCGATCGTACCGTTTATTGCTGGATTCATCGATCTTCCGCCAGAGCAATATGATCGCGCACCTGATGTCCAGGTGAACATCACCACCATGCCGTACATGAAGATCGACCGTGTCTGCCGCTGGCCGATGCAGTCGGCGGAAGGCGAGGGGGGACGCATCGAGGGATGTGCCCGCTTCCTCGGCAAGGTCTGCTACGTGGTCGTGCCGTCCGTGGACGGCGTCCTGGTCACCAAGGCCACCCAGCAACGCCTGCTGCGCCATGAGCTGGCGCACTGCAACGGATGGCCGGCCGACCATCCCGGCGCGCGGCGCTGAACCTGTCGCATATGGCTTGAGGAAGACCCGGCCGGCCGGGCCGGCAGCGGCCCGCGCTCAGGCCTCGATCCGGCTCTCGTCCTGCTTCTGCACGATCGCGGGCGTCGCCGGCGCGGTCTCGCGGGCATGCCTCAGCAGCGCGAGGGCGAGCGCCGCCACGTTCGCGCCGACGAAGGCGCCGGCCATGAAATACGCCACATTCACCCAATCCACCGTGCCGTTCCCTTTCTCGTCCGCTCCGGGTGCCGGGACCCGCAACGTGCCGGAGGTCGCTGTTGCGAGGCTGACATCGGCACCCGCTCGCGGTGCCACCCAGACATGGCGTTATCATGATACGGCGCATCCGGCATTGTGAATTTTCATTCATATGGTCGGGGCGAGGCAGGGCGCGCGATTGCGGCTTGCGCCGATGCGGCGAAAGGGAAATATGGGGCCGCCCGTCGTGCCGCGTATGACCTCCGCCGGATGAGACGGACGCCCATTGTTCTTGATGTTCCCAGATGAAATTTTCCATCGTCACGATCTCGTTCAATCAAGCCCAGTTCCTGGAGCAGGCGATCCGGTCCGTGCTCTCCCAGGAGGGGGTGGATTTCGAATATATCGTGGTGGATCCGGGCTCGACCGACGGCAGCCGGGAGATCATCGAGAAATACCGATCCCGCCTCGCAGCGGTGATCTATGAGCGCGATTCCGGCCCGGCCGACGGATTGAACCGGGGTTTCGCGCGCGCCGGCGGCGACTGGTTCGGCTACCTCAATTCCGATGACTATTACCTGCCGGGTGGGCTCGCAGCGGCGGCGCGGGCGATCGCCCGCCATCCGCGCGCCGGCGCGGTGGTCGGCAACGGCGTGCTGGTGGACGAGGCGGGCGGGCGCCTCCGGGCCTCGCTGTCGCAGCGCCATTCGCTGGCCCGCGCGGCCTATGGCGCCGCCTTCGCGCTCCAGCAGGCGACCTTCTACCGGGCCGAGGCGTTCCGCGCCGTGGGCGGCTTCAACCTCGCCAATCGCACCTGCTGGGACGGCGAGATCCTGGTGGATCTGGCGCTGGCAGGCCACGCCGTCGCGCGCTTCGGGGCCGATGTGGGGGCCTTCCGGCTGCACGGGGCCTCCATCACCGGCTCCGGCCGCATGGCCGCGCTCTACGCGCAGAACAGCGCCCGGCTGTTCCGCAAGATCAAGGGGCGGGCACCGGGCCCGCTGGAGGAAGCGGTGCTGATGCCGCTCAGCCGCAAGCTCTGGCATCTGGCGGACCCCTGGCGCTCGCTGCGCCTGCTGAAGGACCGTTCCGAGCGCCGCCGATCGCGGCGGTGAGGGGCCGTGGCGGGCCCGGCACGGAACCCGCGCAAGCCGTGACCACCAGGGGAGCCCACATGCGTATCGCGATCCTCTGGACCGGCTGGTCGGGCTACATGGATGCCTGCGCCCGGGCGCTCCAGGCCTTCACCGGATGCGAGCTCGACATCGTGTGCTTCGCGGGCGCCGCCGACGCGCCGTTCCGGGCCGAGCGGTTCTTCCGCTATCCCTGCCGCGTGCTGGCGCTGGACGCGCTGCGCGCCGGCCTGCCGGAAACCCGCTACGATTTGGCGATCATCTGCGGCTGGCACGTGCCCGCCTATCGCGAGATCGCCGCCGCGCTGGCCGGGCGCACGCCGCGCGTCCTGTGCATGGACAACCAGTGGCGCGGCACGGCGCGGCAATATCTCGGCATCGCCGCCTTCCGGGCCCGGTGGCATCGCCTGTTCGACCATGCCTTCGTGCCCGGCCCGCGGCAGGCGGCGTTCGCCGTCCGCCTGGGGTTTCCCGTCACCCGCGTCATCGAGGGGCATCTGTCGGCCGACACCGCCGCCTTCACCCCGCAGGCCGAGGAGACCACCCGCGCGCGGACCATGCTGTTCGCCGGCCGCCTCGCGCCGGAAAAGGGGCTGGATACGCTGGCGCAGGCCTGGCGCGGCTTCTGCGGGGATCGCCGCCACGAATCCTGGCGGCTGAAGCTGTGCGGTGCCGGGGCAGAGGAGACTTTGGTGCGGGCCCTGCCGCAGGCGGAACTGTCCGGCTTCGTCCAGCCCGCCGACCTGCCGGGCGTGATGCGGACTTGCGCGGCGCTGGTGTTGCCGAGCCGGCGCGAGCCGTGGGGCATCGTCGTGCATGAAGCCGCCGCCGCCGGCCTGCCGCTGATCCTCACCGACCGTTGCGGCGCCGCCGACACCTTCCTGCGCGACGGGCTGAACGGCTACCGCGTCCCGGCGGAGGCGCCGGACGCATTGCAGGCGGCGCTGGAGCGCTTCGCCGCCCTGGAGCCGGAGGATCGGCGCGCGATGGCGGCGCGCAGCGTGGACCTGTCCCGCCAGCGTTCGCCGCTCACCTGGGCGGCGGCGGTCACCCGCGCGCTGGCCTGAGGCCAGCGGCGGCGGGCCGTCAGAACTGCCCGCGCGCGGAGATGCGGGTGACGTTCTGCGTATAGCTGTCGGTGGGGATGTTCGAATCCACGTTGGTGTAAGTATAGCTGAGGTTGATGCCCCAGTTGTTGAGCATCATGTAGGTCACGCCCACCGTCGCGCCATATTGGTCGTCCACGCGCGGCTGCCCCACATAGTCCGAATGCGTGTAGGTCAGGCCGGCGTTGGAGGACCATTGCCGGTTGATGGTGTAGGTCCCGGTCAGGCCGACGGCGGTGTTCTTGGTCACGTAGGAATCGTAGAAGCCCACATTGTCGGCGCTGAAGGCCAAAGACGGCGTGGAGACGGCGATGGTCTGGTCGGCGGTCAGCTTGAAGGTGAGGTCGCGGGTGGGGAACCAGGACACCGCGCCGCCGACGACGGGCGAATCCACCGTGCCCAGCGACGCGCTGCCGAAATCCTGCGACTGGTAGCCTGCGAAGATCTCGCCCCGGAACAGGCTGATGCGGTCGGTGCCGAGGCCGCCGACGAGCCGGTAGCCGGTGGAGTCGAACAGGCTGTTGGTATATTGCCACCAGTTCAGGCGCGGCTCCACGAACACGTAGATCACCGGCGACAGATTGTAGCCGATGCGGCCGGTGGCGGTGTAGATCAGGCCGTCCGGCGAGGTCAGGTTGTAGACTTGGCCCGAGGCGGCGGAGGGATCCGCATAGGTGGTATAGGTGACGCTGCCGCCGATGTCGGCGAACATCTGGCCGAAGTCCTTGTGCAGCCCGGTCGAGCCGAAGAACTGGTTCATGCCCTCCGGGCTGGCGACAGGGCCGGACGTGCCGGTCGTGCCCGGCGCGCCGCCGGGATAATAGACGTCGCGATAATAATCGAACTGCGCCCGCCAGGTCAGGTCGCGCTGGATCTCCCACACGTTCACCAGCCCGGCGCGGCCCGTCACGGTGTCGGCATTGGAATTCGAATCGTAGAAATCCGCGTTCAAGCCGCCGTAGAGGGTGGTCTTGAACAGGCCGGTGTTGCGCTCGGCCAGGAGCGAGGGCGCGACGCCGAAGCCCCACGATCCCACGCGATTGGTGTTGGTGCCGTAGAGATTGTCGTTATAGACCGCGCCCACGTTGGCGACGCCGTGCACCAGCCAGTCGCCGATCTGGAAGCTGTAGTCCCGCTCGTTCGGCTTTGGCGGCCCGGAGCGGGGCTTGGGCGCCTCGCCGAACGTCCCCCAGTCATTGGCGAAGACCGTGGTGCTCGGCGCATCGACGGAGACCACCTCGGCCAAGGCGGAGACGGTGGCCAGGCACGGCAATGGCAGGACCAGCGCGGCGGCCAGTCGCGCGCCGCGCCGGAAACGCCGGCGTCGCACCTCCAAAATGCCCGGCATCAAACGCCGCTCCGCCAGATGGTCGCAACCTTCGCGCGCAATTGAGGTATTGTCATACAAATCCGCTATTCTAGGCCTAATGCCCCGCGGGGATGGCAGGCAATGGCTTGCCATGCCGCACCCCCAAAAACTCCCCAACTGTGTCATATGCGTCACAGTCCATATGGCGCGTGCGCGGCCTCCGCGCCGTGGTGCCGCAGTCCGGCTAGGCGGCCCCGCGCGCGGCTTGGCTGAGGTCGTGCTGGAACCAGTGGTAGGCGTCGCGGATGCCGTCATCGAGGCCGATGCGCGGGCCCCAGCCGAGGGCGCGGATCTTGTCGGCCGCCATCAGCTTGCGGGGCGTGCCGTCCGGCTTGGACAGGTCGTTGACGATCCGGCCCTTGAAGCCGACCACGGCGCAGACCCGTTCCGTCAGTTCGAGGATGGTGACGTCCTCGCCCGAGCCCACGTTGACGTGGCCGAAGTCGGAATAGTGCTGCATCAGGTGAATGCAGGCCTCCGCGCAATCGTCCACGTGGAGGAATTCCCGGCGCGGCGTTCCCGTGCCCCAGATGACGATTTCCGCCGCGCCGGCGAGCTTGGCCTCGTGCGCCTTGCGCAGCAGCGCGGGCAGCACGTGCCCGGCGGCGAGGTCGAAATTATCGCCCCGGCCATAGAGATTGGTCGGCATGGCGGCGATGAAGTCGCAGCCATACTGGCGGCGGTAGGCCTCGGTCAGCTTCAGGCCGGCGATCTTGGCGATGGCATACCATTGATTCGTCGGCTCCAACTCTCCGGTGAGCAGGGCGGCCTCGGGAATCGGCTGCGGCGCGAACTTCGGATAGATGCAGGAGGAGCCCAGATAGAGCAGCTTCGAAACGCCGGCCTCGTAGGCGGCGTGCACCACGTTCGCGGCGATCATCATGTTGTTGTAGAGGAAATGCGCCGGGAAGCTGTCGTTGGCCAGGATGCCGCCCACGGTGGCGGCGGCCAGGATGACGGCATCGGGCCGGTTGGCGAGCACGAAGGCCCGCGTGGCGGCCTGGTCGCGCAGGTCCAGCTCGGCATGGGAGGCGGTCAGGACGGTGCAGGCCTCGCGTTCCAGCCGCCGGACCAGCGCGCTGCCCACCATTCCCCGGTGGCCCGCGACCCAGATGCGTTTATCGCGTAAAGCGAACATGGGGGGCTTCCTTATTATGTGCTCATTATGGCCATCAGCTCTCGGGGCCCCTCACCACGCCCGAGTCCGGCAATAAGCTGGAGACTATATACCGATAAATTTCCGTTTCTGATCGCGGGATTTGAAGATGAACAAGTTGTCAGGTTGCAGTTGCTGCGCTTTCGCCCGCCGGTGAAGACCGATGTTCGCCATGTGAACTGCACGCATGGAAAATGACGCGGCGCGGCCCCTGGGATGGTCGGCCGCGTGGATGGATTTGAGGGTCTGACGTGCTCGGGTCACTTTCGCGAACCTTGTCGCATATCCTGAAGCACCCCTTCAACAGGGGGCGGGAGGGGGAGGCCCTGCTGCGCTACCTGCGCTGGCAGTTCGCGAGCCGGCTCGCGACCGGCCCGATCCTAGTCGATTTCGTCGCCCCCATGAAGCTGTGCGTGACGCCCGGCATGACCGGGGCGACCCTCAACATCTACACCGGGCTGGCCGAGTTCGACGACATGGCCTTCGTCCTCCACGCCCTGCGGCCGGGCGACGCATTCCTGGACGTGGGCGCCAATGTGGGCGCCTACAGCCTGCTGGCGGCCGCCGCCGGCGCACGGGTGATCGCCGTCGAGCCGGCGCCTGCCGCGTGCCGGTGGCTGGCGCTCAACGTGCGGGTGAACGATCTCGGCGCGCGGGTGGAGATCGTCCCGGCGGCGCTCGGCCGCGCGGCCGGGAGCGTGCGCTTCACCGCCGGGCAGGACACGCTCAACCATGTGGCGGAGGCCGGCGAAACGGCGGACGCCGTCACCGTGCCGGTGGAGCGGCTGGACGATGTGGCGGCACGCGGCGGCGACGTGCCCCGCATCATCAAGATCGACGTGGAGGGCTACGAGACCGAGGTCCTGGCCGGCGCGGACCGGACGCTGGCATCGCCGGACCTGCTGGCGGTCATCCTGGAGCTGAACGGCAGCGGCGCACGCTACGGCTTCGACGATGCCGCGCTCGGCGCGCGCATGTCGGGCCTCGGCTTCCGGCCCTGCCGTTATGACGCGGCCGCCCGCGTGCTGTCGCCCCTGGACCAGCCCAATGCCGCGCAGAACACGCTGTTCGTCCGCGACAGGGCCGAGGTGGAGCGGCGGCTGGCGCGCGCGCCGCGCTTCCGCGTCCAGGGACGCGAGGTCTGAGGCGGTCGGGGGCCGGCTCTTACGGCCGCAGGCGGTGGCCGGTCAGGCGCTCCAGCGCGGCGAGGCGGCTCGCCGCGTCCGGGCAGGCGCGCAGCACGCGGTCGAATTCCTCGATCTTGGCGCCCACCAGGAAGCGGTACCAGAAGCCCTGGAGCAGGTGGTAGATCAGCCCCTCGCGGCCATCCAGAAAGCCCAGTTGCAGCACGTAGCGGAACAGGAAATAGGCCGAGGGGCCGCACCACAGCGGCAGGCGGTAATAGACCTTCTCCTTCATCCAGCGGCGGAACCGCGCCTGGCCGGAACTGGTCTGCGTCGCCACCCCGGCATCCACCGGCAGCAGGGCGTGCCGCCGGACGAGGACGTCGATGGCCTCGCGGGTGGCATAGTGGTTGTGCTTGGCGGTGAAGAAGGTGAGGTCGTTGAGGTTGCAGTCGGCAAAGCCGCCCTGGAAGGTGACGAGGCCGCCGCCCCGGACCACCACGTGCTCGTCCATCCAGCGGTTCTCCAGCCGCCCCTGGCCGTGGCGCCAGAGGCGCAGCAGCACCAGCGGGTAGCGCCCGCCGTGGCGCAGCCAGCGCCCCATGAAGATGTGCTTGCGCTTGAGGTTCACGCCCGCCACCTCGGGGCCGAGGGTGGGCAGCCTGGCGCGGATCTCCGCCGCGAGGTCCGGCGCGATGATCTCGTCCGCGTCGAGCCGCATCACCCAGGGGGTGCGGATGTCCGCATGGTCGAGCGCCCATTGGAACTGGTCGGCATAATTGACGAAGGCGTGCGCCAGCACGCGCGCGCCGTTCTGCTCGGCGAGGGCGACGGTGGCGTCGGTGGAGAGGGAATCCACCACCACGATGTCGGCGGCGATCTCCCGCGCCGCCTTAAGGCAGCGGGCGATGTGCCGCTCCTCGTTGAAGGTCAGGATGATGATCGTCAGCATCAGGAGAGCGGCTTGCGGGTCACGGCCACCATCGACTTGGCGAGGAATGGAACGCGGCCGACGCGGTGGTAGGTCACCTCGGGAAATCCGCTTTCGCGCAGCAGCGCCGCCAGCGTGCGGCGCGACCAGAACTTGATGTGGCCATGGTCCCAGAGCGCGGTGAAATGGGCGTCCATCCGGCCGCTTGCCGCCAGCGCGAGGTTCTTGAGATAGCTGTGGTAGGGCGTGCTCAGCACCGTGAGGCCGCCGGGCTTCAGCAGGTCGAAGATCACCCTGGCGTAGCGCCGCGGATCGTAGAGATGCTCGACCACTTCCAGGCTGACCACCACGTCGAACACGCCATAGGTGGCGGCGAGGTCGTCATAGGCCGAGCCCTGGTGGATGGCGAGGTGGGGATAGGCGCGGTTGGCCTGGGCGATCCCCTCTTGTGAGGGGTCGATGCCGACCACGTCATAGCCGCGCGCGGCCAGCACCTGGGTCACCGCGCCGTTGCCGCAGCCCACGTCGATCAGCCGGCGTCCGGCGTCCTGGTGTCCAGTGTCCTGGCGCTCGAACTCGTCGAGGATGCGGGCGAGGCAGGGCAGGAGATAGGCATGGGCGCCGGACGGCTCGGCCGAGGCATAGCGGTAGCCCGCAATGGACGGGATGTCCTGCATCACTCCGGCGCCTCCCCGCGTCCATCCTGCCGCATCCGCATGCGGATGTAACGGGCGGGGTTGCCGGCATAGACGTGCCAGGGCTCAAGGTCCTTCACCGTGACCGCGTTGGCGCCGAGCACCGCGCCTTCGCCCACCACCACCCCGGGGCCGACGAAGGCGCCGGCGGCAATCCAGGCCTCGGCGCCGATGGTGATGGGGCGGGCGATGAGCTGGAAGTCGGGATCGTCGATGTCGTGCGACCCCGCGCACAGGTGGGCGCCCTGCGAGACCAGAGCGTAGGGGCCGAGCGTTACCTGCGCCATGCAATAGCAGTCCACGTCCGGCGCGAGGCAGGCATGGGCCGCCATGGCGAGGTGCGGCGGGTACCAGATGCGGGCCGTGGGATAGACCTTCGCGGTGGCGTCGAGGCGGGCGCCGAACGCGCGCAGCAGCAGGCGGCGCCAGCCGTGCATCTGCGGCGGCGTCCAGCGCGCCAGCAGCGCCCAGGCGAGCGCGAAGGCGGCCCGCGCCAGGCGGCTGCGCAGCGGGAAGCTGGGGCCGCCGTCGCGGGGCCGCGTGCGTCGCGCCTCCAGCGGGCGGCCCATCAGGCGGCCTCGCGGATCAGGCGGTCGATGGTCGCGCAGGCCTGCCGGATGTCGAACCGCTCCAGGAAGCACGTCCGCGCCCGCCCGCCCATGGCGTCCCGCTCGTCGGCGGGAAGGGCGAGGAAGCGTTCCAGCAGGCGGCGGGTGCCGGGGCCGTCGTCGGTGTCCACCAGCCCCGACCGGCTCGCGTCCACCTCGCGCCAGATGTTCACCTTGTCGCTCACCAGCACCGGGCGCCCGGCCGCCATCGCCTCGGCGACGACGATGCCGAAATTCTCCTGGTGCGAGGGCAGCACGAAGGCGGCGGCGCCGCGGAACGCGCCCCATTTCGCCGCGCCCGCGAGCATGCCGGGCCAGTGGACGCGATCGCCGATGCCGAGCGCCTCGGCCTGGGCCCGCAACTGCGCGCCCCAGCCCACCTGGTCCGGCCCGGCCATGACCAGATCGAGGCCGGGATGGTCGGCCGCGATCGCGCCGAACGCCGCGATCAGCAGGTCGCAGCCCTTCTTCGGATGGATGCGGCTGAGATAGAGCAGGTACGGTCGCGCGCCGAGCGCCGGCAGGCCGGCGCGGAACGCCGCCGCCTGCCCGTCCGCCCCGCTTGGTATGTCCCCGGTGCCGTATCCGGCCACGATGCCG
This sequence comes from Azorhizobium doebereinerae UFLA1-100, assembly GCF_000473085.1. GTDB lineage: Bacteria > Pseudomonadota > Alphaproteobacteria > Rhizobiales > Xanthobacteraceae > Azorhizobium > Azorhizobium doebereinerae. Next base: position 252,960 of record NZ_AXBA01000001.1, on the reverse strand, counting down.
GGGACCGCATAGGGCCAGAAGGCGTTTTGGGCCCGGTCCATCTCGTCCTGGGTGGTGAAGCACACCGCCGTGGCGCGGTTCAGCAGCGGGCCTTCGCAGAACAGCCAGAATACCTGCTTGAGCATGGATTTCAGCGGATGGGCCTGCTTGAACCACGGGTCGAGCATGCCGTGCGTGTAGACCACGTAGCGGGCATCCCCGCCGGCCAGCGCCCGCCGGGCGCCCAGGGTGGCGTAGTTCCACAGGCCGTTGATGACGATGAGGTCGTAGTCCCGGGCGTGGCGGCGCAGCCAGGGCACGAAATCCGGCGCATAGCCGTAATGCACCCAGGGCAGGCGGCGCGCCCAGCGGCTCGCCGGGCGCCTGCGGCCGAGCGGGAACAGCCGCACCTCGGCCGACGGCGAGGGCGTGCCCGGCGGGTCGAGGCTCAGGATATGGGTGTGCACCGGCCCGGCGTCGCCCGGCGCGGCGCGTGCCAGGCTGGCGCGATGGCGGGCCTGTTGCAGCAGCCCCTCGATCGGACCGCCGCCTCTCGGGTCGATCGAGGCGATCACGTGCAAGATCTGCATGTCTGCGACTTTATGTTCCCGCAACGCCCTGGGAGATCGAGATTTAGCAATGGCGCACTCTTGGGGGCCGAGCCGGATGGGGTCAAGCGGCTTTGTGCCGCCGCTTCCGCGACGCGGCCTTTGCGGTCCCGGCCGCTCACCGGCTATGGAGGCGGGGCGGCGGCCCGGTTCCGCCGGCACCGGGGGGCGCGGCGCCCCGCCGTCGCAGATGCGGTGCTCGTGGTGATGCAGACGTTCTTCCACCGCCTTCTCGTCCGCCCCGGCCCGGCGGAGCCGCCGTCCCGCGTGCCGGACGGACAGGTGATCTATGCCATCGGCGACCTGCACGGCCGCGCCGACCTGCTCGACCGGGCGGCGGCGGCGATCGGCGCGGACGCGGCGCGCACGCCGCGTCTGGCGCCGCTCACCGTCTTCCTCGGGGATTATGTGGACCGCGGCCCGGGGTCGGCGGCGATCGTTGAGCGGCTGGCCTCGGGGGCGTTCCCGACCCCCATCGTGGCGCTCAAGGGCAACCATGAGGCGGTGCTGCTGGCGGCCCTGGAGGATGACGCCACGCTGGTGCGCTGGTGCGGCTTCGGCGGGCTGGAGACGCTGTTCTCCTATGGCTGCGACGTCCGCCCGGTGCAACTGGGCCGGGACCTCGCCGCCACCCGCGCCGCCTTCGCCGCCGCCCTGCCGGAGGCCCACCGCGCCTGGATGGCGGGCTTGCCGCTGCATTTCACGGCCGGCGACTATTTCTTCTGCCACGCGGGCATCCGGCCGGGCGTGCCGCTGCACGCTCAGGCGGAGCAGGACCTGCTGTGGATCCGCGACGACTTCCTCACCTCCCAGGCGCGGCATGAGCGGGTCATCGTGCACGGCCATACGCCGGTGATGGCGGCGGACCTCCAGCCGTACCGGATCAATATCGACACCGGCGCCTTCGGCACGGGCCGGCTCACCTGCCTGCGCCTGGAGGGGGCGGACCGGCGGGTGATGGCCCTCACCATGGGCGGGCGGGCACCGCAGGCGCGGTGAGGCGGGCGGCGGGCGCTCCCGGCCGCCACCAGATGGCGATCATCATCAGATAGAGGCTGGCGGGCGTGACGATGCGCCGTTCAAGGCCGAAGGGAGAGAAGAAGATGTCCCACGCCAGCGACGCGCCGATGAAGACGATGAAGCCGGTCAGGGGCGTGGGCGTCCGCAGGGCGGCATAGAGGCCGCGCAGCGTGATCCACAGCGCCCAGAGCCAGAACAGGGCGCCGCACACGCCGCTCTCCACCCAGGCGCCGAACAGGTGGGAGTGGGACGGGATGAGGTCGCTGGACAGGAGGTCGCCCTGGATCTCCACCCCGGCCATCTCCAGCCGCGCCTTCAGCAGTAGCACATAGGAGATGTCGCGCGCCCACGAGCCGTGGCCGAGGACGGGCGAATCCATGATCGCCTGTGTCGAGGCGAGCGATTCCTGCCGCCCGCCCAGCAGCAGGCCCAGCTCGCCGCTGTTCTGGAGCTCGTATTTCTCCCGCGCCTGGTCGCCGAGATAGCCGGCCTCGGCGGCATAGCCATAGACCGCGACGAGGCTTGGGCCGAGCACGAGGAAAGTCGCGGCGATGACGCCGATGGCGGTGCGCGACAGGCCGCGCTTCCGGCCGGCGGTCATCATCGTTGCGGTGGCGGCGACGGCGGAGATGCCGAACAGGTTGCGGGCGTTGAGCAGCAGATTGACCAGCGCGGCGACGGCGGGCAGCCCCATCCCGAACAGGCGGGTGAACGGGCTGGTGAGGAGGCCGGCGGACATCAGCAGGCAGCAGATGGTCCAGAACTGGCCGTAGCCGAATTTCCAGCTGGTGCCGAACACATCGGCGCCGAGGCCGCCGTTCTCGTCCGATATGCCCGCCGCCAGCCGGATGACGGACGCCAGGTAGAGGCAGAAGAGGAACGCCGTGGCGCGGCGGAAGTCCTTGCCCACGACGGTGGCCATGAACAGGAAGTTGATGCCGACGAAGGCGATCTTCGACCAGCCGCGCATCACGTCGTCCGTGGGCGTGCCGCGATAGAGGTCGGAGACCACGGCGCCGCCCATCCACAGCGCCAGCATGACGAAGAACTGCACCTCGGGCGGCGACAGCCGGACGCGCGGCAGCCGCCACAGGCAGTAGGGCAGGCAGGCGAGGGTGAGCAGCTCCGCCCCGGTGAGGCGTCCGACCAGCGGGATGTCGAAGATGAGCGCGAGCGCTGTGAGGCAGAGGAATGGCACGGCCGGTTCAGCTCAATGCGCGCGCGAACAGGTCCAGATGGCGGCGGGCGACCACCTCGGGACGATAGCAGGCATGATAGCGCGCCAAAGCGGCGCTCGCCATCCGCAGCCGCGCGGGGCGATCGGCCATCAGGCGCAGCAGGGCGGCCGACACCGCCCCGGCGTCGGCGCCGACGGGGCAGCCGGCGGCGCCCTCCGCCAGGATCTCGCGCTGCACCTCGCCATCGGGGCCGATCACGGCGCAGCCCTGGGCCATGGCCTCGATCAGGGTGAAGCCGAAGGATTCGAACCGGCTGGGCATCAGGAAGACGTGGCTCGCCGCCATCAGCGCCTGCACCTCGCGCGGCGTGGCGGACGGGATGTGGCGGAGCGTCAGGCCGCCGGGCGCCGCCGGCCGCTCGGGCGAGACCACGGACAGATCGATACGCCGGCGTTCGGCCACGGGCAGGGCGGCGATGGCCTCCAGCACCAGGTCGAGCCCCTTGCGGCGGGCCGCGCGGCCGACGAACGAGACCGCGAGGCGGGCGTCCTCGCCGTGCTTGGCGCGCAGCGCGTCGTCGGTGATCGGCGTGATGTGCGGCAGGAAGAACGGGCAGGGCACGAAGCGCGCGGCCAGATGCGGGAAGCGCGCCGCATGCCGCGCCGCCTCGGCCTGGGTCGGCACCTGCACGCGCGCGGCGCGGGCATAGAGCGGCTCCTGGCCGGCATATTGCGCCTCCACCTCCTGCGGGGAGACGCCCGCCGCGCCCTGCATCTGCGGATCGAGCACGGCATAGTGCCAGACCACCGGCTGCGGCAGGCCGAGCGGAAAGCGCCGGTGCGACAGCACGAGGTCGGCGCCCCTGGCCGCCGCCGCGACCGGGGCGCCGGAGCGGGCATAGTCCGCGCTATCGGCCGGGCGCGCCGGCGCGAGGCGCCGGCCGAGGTAATGGAGGGATTCCTGCGCGGCGTCGGCGAGGCTCGCCCCGTAGATCATGCGGACCGGCACATGCTCCTCCAGCCGCGCGAGGCCGTTCATGTAGCGCCAGTCGGTGTTGCGCGGGCGGATGAACCAGCGCGGCGTGTCCACGAACACGCGGATCGGCGCGCCGCCGCGCCGGGCGCTCACGGCCGGCCCCCCAGCCGGCGCTGGAACAGCGCGATGCGCACGAGATAGACCGCGCAGACGCTCAGCACCATGGCGCTCTCCGACACGTTCGCCAGCAGCAGCGCCTTGAGCGTGAACAGGACGGGGATGACCGCGAGTTGGATCGCCACCTGATAGGCGATGGCATTGCTGGCGTTGAGCGCCATGCTCTGGATCGTCGCCACCGAGGTCAGCACCGCGAACAGCCCCATGGCGGCGGCGAGCGGCGTATCGGGCGCATAGGCGAGGCCCGACCACAGGGTGATGATCGCCGCGTGATAGCGCACGAAGACCACGGCGAGGACGAGGGCGCCGAGCGCGGCCGCGCCCACCGCCAGCCGGTAGAGCCGGCGGGCGTTGGCGTTGCCGCCGCCCGCCAGCATCTCGCGCAGCGCCGGCCACAGCGGGAAGGCGCCGATGGACACCAGCGCGGCGATATAGCCGAACAGCCGCGCCATCAGGTCATAGGCATAGACCGCGTCATGGCCCCGGATGGCGCCGACCAGCAGGTTATCGACGCCGGTTTCCGCGAAGATGCCGAGCTGGAGCACGGTGAAGGCGAGCCCGCGCCGCAGGTCCGCCGGCAGCGCCCGGATCTCCAGATCGGCGCGGGCGGGCCTGAGGTCGGGCCGCTGGCGCAGGAAGACCACCGCCGTCATCAGCCAGTTGACGGCGATCGGCGCGCCGAGGAGGGCGGTGAGATAGAGGTCGAGCCCGGCATCGAAAAAGCGGCAGGCGCCGACCGCCGCCACCGCCGCCACCTTGCCGGCGGCGATCCACAGATTGGCCTCGAAGTTGCGGTTGAGGGCGAACAGGATGCGGGTGGCGAGCGCCGAGGGGATGCCCATTGCGGTGACGATGAGCGCCAGCGTCAGCGCCCGCCCGGTGGCGCCGAAGGGCAGGCCGGGCAGGCCGCCGCCCAGCAGCAGGAGCAGGCCGAGGGCGGCCAGCCCGCAGGCGATGCCGCACAGGAACACCCAGGTGCGGGTGATGGCCGCGCGGGCGCCGCCCGCGCTGGAGCCGGCGATCTGGTTCACCACCGCGAGGCCGAGGCCGAGGTCGGAATAGGCGAACACCGCCGTCGCCGACAGCGCCATGGCGAAGATGCCGTAGGCCTCGCTGCCGAGGCCGCCCACGGTCAAGGGCACCAGCACCAGCGAGGTGGCGAGGTTGACCGAGCGGGCGAAGAAACCGCCGACGATGTTCAACAACAGCCTGCGGTACATCCCCGGACCCTTGTCATGCGCGCGGCACTCATGCGCGGCGGCCCGTGGGAGCAGCCGTCACGGGCGTGACCATCATGGGCAGGTCTCACGCCTGCCGCGATCCGCTTCCGTTGGGGCTGCGGGGAAGCTCCAGGAGGGCGGCGAACGCATCGATGTTCCTATCAATGGCGAGACGGCTTGCCAATGCAAGGCGCCGGTCCCGCGCCTCGGCCCCGCGCTCGGGCGCGGCGGGGTCGCCGGCGAGGCGGACCAGGTGGGCGTCCATGTCGGCGAGGCGCTCCGGTGAGACCAGCAGCGCCGCCCCGCCGAGGAAGGCGGCCAGCTCGCTCGCCGGCTGCGCCACCGCCAGCACCGGCCTGCCGCTCGCCAGCATGCCGCCGAGCTTGGAGGGCAGCACGAAATCCTCCACCGAGGGGTCCTGCGGCAGCACGTGGCAATCGGCGAGGTTGAGGAAGGCATTGAGCCGCGCCTCGGGCTGGAGGCCGAGGAAGCGGACCTGGGGCAGGTGGCCGAAGCGCTGCGCCAGCGCCGCCTTCGCGGGGCCCTCGCCGGCGATGACGAAGTGCAGGCCGGGCACATGGGCCAGCCGTTCGGCCGCCTCCAGGATCTGGTGCAGCGCCTGCTTGGGGCCGATCTGGCCGGCATACAGCACGACGAAATCGCCGTCCGCGAAGCCGAGTTCGGCGCGGTAGGGGCTCGGGCCGGGCAGGGGATGGATGCGCGTGGTATCGACCCAGTTCCGCACCACCGCGATCCGGGCGGCGGCGACGCCCTTCCGCTCCAGGCGCTCGGCCATGCGATCGGAGATGGTCACCACCCGGTCGAACCGCGTCAGCATGGCGCGGTCGAACCAGGCGGCGAGGCGCGCCACCCGGCCGCCGGCCGGCAGATGGCCGACCGCGAAGGCCGCGTCCACTTCCAGGTCCTGCACGTGCAGCACGGTCCGCGCGCCCGCGAGCCGGGCGGCGAGGAGCGCGGCGGGCGCCGCCAGCAGGGTCGGCTCGACGCAGATCACCGTCCGCGGCCGGAACCGCAGGATGCGCCAGGCCATCACCGGGGCGGCGGAGAGGGCGAAGCTGAGCGGGGCAAGCAGCCGGCCGATGCCGGCGCCGGCATTGCGCAGCAGCAGCGGGCAGCGGGTGACGGGCAGGCCCTGGTGCCGCTCCCGCCGGTAGCGCCAGGCGGAATAGGGCGGGCGCACGTGCCAGCCGGGATAATGCGGCGGCGCCGCGATGACCTCCACCTCGTGGCCGCGCGCGGCGAGGCCCTGCGCCAGTTCCCCGGCATAGCGCCCGGCGCCGGTTGGCTCGGGGGCGAAATTCATCGCGCAGAGCATCACCCGCCCGCGCGTGCCCGTGGGCCGGGTGGTGCCTGTGGAGCCGGGAGGGTCTGCCTGCATGCGCGATGGCCGGGCCTGAGCGGGGACGAAAAGGGGAATCAGAAGGGCGGCCGGGCCAGCCCGCCGCTTCGTTCTTGGCGGATGATCGCCCGTGGCGGAAGGGGGGATGGGCGCCGTTCCGCGCCGCCACTGTCTCACGGCTCGAACAGAAAAGGTGGCGTATCGAGCGGGATCGGGGATGACCGCTCCCTGTTGCGGGCGGCAGCGGGCCTGAATGTCTATCCGGCCTATGTCGCGGCACCGGCCGTGGTCTTCATCTGCGCCCGGAACAGCTCTTGCAGCAGGGCGAGGAAGGCGCGCACGGCGGGATTGGTGCGGCGGCTCTCCGGCCAGACCGCCGTGATGTTGTGCCGCGCGACCGCATATGCGGACAGCACCGGCACCAGCTCGCCGCGCGCCACATGGGGGGCGGCGATGAAGTCCGCGCCCATGCCGATGCCCCCGCCGGCCACCAGCGCCGCGATCAGCGCCTCGCTCGCATCCACGACGATGCCGGACGGCGGCACCACCTCGATCTCGCGGTCGCCGACGCGAAACGGCCAGCGGAAGGTCTGCCCTGTGCTCTGGTAGCGCAGGCTGACGGTCTCATGCCCATCGAGCGCGTCGGGATGATCGGGAATACCGCGCGCCGCCAGATAGGCGGGCGAGGCGAAGCAGCAGAGCCGGTGCGGCGCCAGCCGGCGTGACAGCAGCCGGGAATCGGCAAGCTCGCCGATCCGCACGGCCAGGTCCGCGCCTTCCTCGATCAGGTCCACGAACTGGTCGTTCAGGCGCAGCTCGACCCGCACCTTGGGGTGAAGCCTGCGGAAGGCGGGCAGGGCGGGCGCGATGACATGGATGCCGATCGGCAGCGACGCGGCGATCCGCAGGGTGCCCGAGGGGGCCGCCCGTGCGGTCATGGCCGCCTGCTCGATCTCCTCGGCCTCGCGCAGCAGCCGCAGCGCGCGCTCGTGCAGCTCGCGGCCCTCCGGCGTGAGCGTCAGCGCGCGGGTGGTGCGCGTGAAGAGCGAAAGCCCGAGGTTCTGCTCGAGCCGCTGGACGCTCTTGCTGACCGCCGAGGGCGAGATCGCCAGTGAGCGGGCCGCCGCGGTGAAGCTCCCCAGCGATCCGGCGCGCGCGAACGCGATCAGGCCGGTCAGCCGCTCCAGCATCATTTGTTCCTTCATGGAACGACTAAAGCGAAAAGCGGCTGGATTATCAATCTGGCACCTGAGCGCCATATGGCGGCCGAGACGGGCATGACGGACGGAGCGGATGATGAGCGAGAGGATGAAGGCGGTTCGGCAGCACGCATTCGGCGGCCCCGAGGTGCTGGTCTACGAGGACGCGCCGAAGCCCCGCCCGGCGGCGGGCGAGGTGCTCGTGCGCGTCCGCGCGGTGGGGCTCAATCCCCCCGACTGGTACCTGCGCGAGGGTTACAAGGCGCTGCCCCCCGAATGGCGCCCGCAGGTGACGTTTCCCGTCATCCTGGGGACGGACATCTCCGGCGTCGTGGAGGCGGTGGCCGAGGATGTCGGGGACTTCCGCGCCGGTGACGAGGTCCATGCCATGGTGCGCTTTCCCGGCGGCCTGGCGGGAGGCAGCCGGGCCTATGCCGAATATGTCAGCGTGCCGGCCTCGGAAGTCGCGCGCAAACCCGTCGGGATCGACCATGCGCATGCGGCGGCGGCGCCGATGTCGCTGCTGACCGCCTGGCAGTTCCTGATCGATCTGGGGCATGACGCGCAAAACCCGCTTCAGCCGCACCCGCACCGGCCGGTGCCGCTGGCGGGCCGGACGGTGCTGGTGAACGGCGCGGCCGGCGGCGTGGGCCACCTGGCGGTGCAACTGGCGAAATGGCGCGGCGCCCGCGTCCTCGCCGTGGCTTCGGGCCGGCACGAGGCGATGCTGCGCGCGCTCGGCGCCGACGCGTTCATCGACTATGCCAGGGACGCGCCGGAGGACGTGGCGCGGGAGGTCGATCTGGTGGTCGATGCCGTGGGTGGCGCGGCGTCCGGGCGCTTCCTGCGGACGCTGAAGCGCGGCGGCACCCTGTTCCCCATCTTCCCGCTGGGGTTCTCCGGCGGCGAGGAGGCCGCGACACGGGGCGTCACCGTGTCGGCCACCCAGGTCCGCTCCAGCGGCGCGCAACTAGAGCAAGCGGGGCGCCTGCTGGACGACGGCACGCTCCGCGTGGTCATCGACAGCACCTATCCCCTGGCGCACGCGCGCCGGGCGCACGAACGGGCCGAAGCGGGACACATCCAGGGCAAGATCGTCCTCACCGTCGATGGATGAGGCGCGTGGGGGGGCCTCGCGATCCGGCGGGCACATCGTGCGCCACAGGTCACCTGCAACGGACTTTCCGCCCGCGTTATTGTCGCAGGCAGGACGCGCCGCTCGCGCGAGGTGGGCGTCCTGCGGCTTTTCTCACCAGCCGATTTTGCGCCTGCGCACCAAAGGGTTGGTGGGGGGCCTTGCGGGAAGCCGATGAGAGCTGTGTCTGCTCCATTGCCCGCCATGACACGCCTTGCGGATCCGTCGGCTTTTAGGCGCCGAGACGTCCAAGCGGCTATGCTGCTACCAAGGAGACCGTTCGAAGCCGGACCGCGGCGTGTGTCCGCCATCGATTCCAGCGGCGCGTCTGGAAGCGTCAATTCGCCGGATGACCGCACTGCCGGAGACCGGCCTCGTCGGTTCGCGCCAGAACGTGCGGAAGCGTAATAGGCATTGATATGACAGGTCTTTCCAGACGGACGTTTCTCTCAGCTTGCGGCGCGCTGGTGCCTGTCGTCGGCTTTGAGGCCAGGGCGGCGTTTGCGCAAGGAAACGCGAACGGATTCATGGCCGCGTCCTCCCGGCCCGAAGGACCCGGCTCGGCTCCGAAGAAACCGGGCTTGCAAGGCATCACCGCCGTTTGCGAAGTCACGGGCGGCGGAGAGAAAGTCTATGCCGTCGCCGTCGAATACGACGTGAATATCAATCCTGCCTCGCTGTCGCTGGATAGCTATAGCGTAGCCGTCACGCCGGCCGCCACGGGATATTCTCCCGGAATGCCCGAAGCCGTCGACAAGAACGATACGGCGCAACCGCCTCAGCCCCGCGCTGTTCAGGCGATCTACACCAACGACGCCCCGGCCCGCCGCATGGACCGGGCAAGCGTGCCCGGCCGCTTTGTCGTCGCCGAATTCGCGCACGATCCCGACCTCAGCATCCCGACCACCGATAGCGAAAAGGTATCGCTCACCCAGTTGCGTGATGTTCGCACCACCGACGGCAAGGTCTATGCCGCCAGCGCGACGAATTACAGCAATGTCGGACAGCGCGGCGACAGCGTTTCGATCCGCGGCCTGGAGGGTTGGGAACAAAATCACTGGTGGTGGGATGACAGTCGCGCCACCTGGCTGGAATACAGCATCTATCTGCCCAAATCCTTCCTGGCGAAAGGCGGTGACGAGAAATCGTATCCGCTTGTGCTCGCCGTGACCCATTCCGGCACGAGCTATAACGGCACCTGCAAGGAGACCCTCACGGAGACTTGCATCGCCAGCATCTGGGGCATGCCCGAGGTCCAGGAGGCGCATGAATGCGTCGTCATCACACCGCGCTATGAGCGCACGACGATGAACGATTACTGGGAACATACCTACGACGTGGAAAACACCTATCGGCTTATTCAGTCCCTCATGTCCAACACGTGGAATTACGGCAATCCCAACCTCGACGACCGCCGCGACAAGGTGCTGAAGATCGACCCGAAGCGCGTCTATTGCACCGGCTGGTCGATGGGGGCCATGACCTCGCTATGGCTGATGGCGAAGCATCCGGATACCTTCGCCGGCGGCCTGATCATCGCCGGCCAGCAGCGCCCGGCCGACGTGGCGACGCTCGCCGGCCAGAACGTGCTGATCATCACCGGGACAGCGGATGGAAAGGCGACGCCCTGGAACGAGAAATGCGTGCCTGTCTGGCGCAAGGCCGGGGCGAAGGTCACGCGTCCTGAAGAGACGCTGGACCCGGCCCTGATCTTCCCCGTGGACGACCAGAAAGTACTCACCGGGCAAGTCAACCGCTATCTCGACGAGGGAGGCAACATCACCTTTCTCACCTTCGAGGGGGTCGACCATATGGCTTCGGCGCGCAAGTTCTTCTACGTCAAGGCGGCACGCGATTGGCTGTTACGGCAGGTCAAGGCCTGAGCCGCCGGCGATGGGTTGAATCATGATCCGTGCAATGCTCCTGACCTTCGCCGTCCTGCTGATGTGCGCCTGCCCGACGCTGGCGCGGGAGGACATGCAATCCGATGCCGAGCTTTTCGCTGCGCAAAAGGCGATGGATGCGGGCGATTTCGCGCAATCGCTGAAACTGTTCAAGCAGGCTGCCGCGGACGGAAAAGCCGCGGCGCTGGAACATGTCGCCATGATCTATCTCGAAGGCGGCAACGGCGTGGAAAAGAACTATGCCGCCGCCATGGAATGGGCCCAAAAGGCGGCGGACGCCGGCAAGGGCCGCGGCAATCTCTATCTCGGCCAGATCTGGATGAACGGCTGGGGCGTTACCGCCGATCTGGAAAAGGCGCTCGCCTGTTTCAAGAAGGCGGACGCCGCGGGCGACATGAAAGCCGGGCGCTATGTGGGCCTGATCGCCGAGCAGCGAGGCGACGACGCCACGGCGGCGCAATGGTTCCGCAAGGCGGCTGAGGCCGGCGATATCACCAGCCAGTATGCCTTGGGCCGCGCCTATGAAACGGGAGGCGGTGTTCCGCAAGACGATGCCGAGGCAATGGCCTGGTACCGAAAATCAGCCTCGCGCGGCGACATCATCGCCTCGGACGGCATCGTCGGGATGGCGGGCCTCTATGAAAAAGGCGCAGGCGTACCGCGGGATCTGGACAAGGCCATCGCTCTTTACCGGCAGGCCGCCGATCTCGGAAATGCGGCTGCCTCCAAGGCATTGGCGCGATTGGGACAATGATGCGGGCCCAGCTGTATTTTCCGGGCCGCGCTGCAAAAGCCTGGCGTTAAAAATCGTGCGTTCTCAGGGAAAGCAGTTCGGGACTTTTCGGGACTTTCTGCACCCAAATGTGCGTTTCAGCGCCAAATAGATCCGATTTGTTCTCGTTCTTTGCCGGAGTTGTGGTGCTTTTAGAATCAGAAATATGAAAGTATTATCAGAATGTTATGGCGGAAGGGGTGGGAGCTGTTCCCAAAATCCGCGTAAGTCATTGATTTTTCGTATGAATCAAGCGATCTAAGCCGCGCTGTTGTCACAGCACGATGTAGCAACGGAGGGGCGTTTCTGTCAACAATTTGCCTCTTCCCAGCGGCTAGGCCTAACGCTGACGCGACCGTAGGTTGCTGACGGCACTGCTTCGCCTCAGTATGAGCGCGGTTGTTAATGGGTGTCCTTGGGGGGGGGGGGCTTTTGACTGACATCGTCTCGACGATCAGCTCTATGCGGGGCATGGGGATTCTTGCGGATTATTCCAAGTCGAGTCCAAAGTTGCCGTTCCGGCGATACAACCTGATCTACGGGTTTAACGGTTCAGGGAAGAGCACCCTCTCTCGCCTGTTCGCGAGTCTGGAAACGGGTGAGCGGCACGAAAGGCTGCCAGAAGAGTGCTCCTTTGAGATCGAAATGGACAGCGGTGCGAAGCTCAGTTGCCCGGCCGCCCTTGCGGGGCTGGAGCGTCGTGTTCTCGTCTTTAATGCCGACTACGTGGAACGGAATTTCCAGTGGGCTCAAGGGCGGGCTAATCCGGTCTTTTTCATCGGCGCGGATCAGGCAGAGGCTGCGGCAGAGCTGTCGGCAGCCGAAGCTAGAATACCAAGTATCACATCACGGAAGAGCAAGGCGGAAGGCTCTCTAACCGCCGCGGAGAAAGCCTTCACGGCATACAAGCGCACCACCGCTAAAACGGTGGCCAGCAGGTTGCATTTGGGCAACAGAAAGTATGAGGCGCCCGCTCTCGTGAAGGATCACGATGCCTGGGCGGGCCTGCGCGACACCACTCTTACCGATGAGCAGTTGGCGGTTCAGGAAGATATCTGCAAGCTCGATACTCCGCCACCGGCGATTGCCCCTTTGACGTTCGACGCGCAGACGGTCAAAAAGGCGTTCGAGTTCATTCGAAGCATGTGTGAGCAATCATTCAGCACCACCGCGCTTGCCGAAGCGCAACAGCACCCAGACATGCTGATCTGGCTAAAGGAAGGATTCGAGTTTCATAAGAACGAGTCGCTGGATGTCTGCCTTATGTGCGGGAGTCCGTTCCCGGATGAGCGGTTGAGGCTGCTCGCATCGGCATTGGACGACCGGATCGATGAGTTTATGTCGCGGCTACAAAAGGCAGGAGCGCGTCTTGAAGAGGTGCTTGGCGAACTTACCGGTCTCGACCATGCAGCCCCGCAAGACGACGATTTGGTGGCAATGCTGCGCGAGGATTATAAGGCTCGCAGAGGGAAATTCGCAGAGGCTGTTCGAACGGCACGGGCGCATCTGGAGCCCTTAAAGCCGTTGGTTGAGGAAAAGTTGAAGAAGCCTGCCTCCCCAGTGGACGTCGGAAGGCTTCCGTCCCTGGATGTGGTCGTGCAGGTTGCAGGGTCTCTGGCTTCCGAGATCGCTAACGTGAATGGCGTGATTGGCGATCATAATCAGAAAGTTGAGGCGTTTTCCGCCGTCAAATCAGGCGCGGAAGAATTAATCCGCAAGCATTTCGTTGCCAAATTAAAAGGCGACTTCGATGCTTCTGCAAACGCTGTGACAAAGGCAATCACCGCCCGAGATGCCGCGCAGAAGGAGTTGGAGGATATCGGCAAAAAGGCCGAAGAGCTCCGTCGCCGGATCCGCACTCATGGCCCGGCGGCCACTGCGATCAACAGTCTGGTAGCCTCCTATCTCGGGCACCAGGAGCTGACTATTCAACCTTTGGAAACGGGGTACGCCCTGCATCGGCACGGGCAAGAAATCAAGGGTTTCCCCAGTGAAGGAGAGAAGACCGCAATCGCGATCGCCTACTTCTTATCGTCACTCGAGGCTGACGGACGGAAGCTGAAAGATCTGATCGTCGTCGTTGACGATCCAATCTCAAGTTTGGATACAAAAGCACTCAATTATGCCTGCTCTCTGGTAAAAAGCCGACTTGAGAAGGCGTGCCAGGTTTTCATCCTGACCCATAACCAGCAATGCATGAATGAGTTCAAGAAGGCGTGGAAAAATAAGACAAGGCGCGAGGAAGGTAAGGAGGGCCACGATCCACAAGCTGCCCTATTTTTCATCGACGTTCGATTGCCCAAAAATACGTCGCGTAGAACATCTCATTTGGTGGAGATGTCAAAGTTGTTGCGTGAATACGATTCTGAATATCACTACCTGTTCAGTCACGTGATTAAATTCTCGGGCGCCCCCGATGAGCATTACGATCATGGTTACATGATGCCTAATGTATTGAGGAGGGTGCTCGATATATTTCTGGCATTCAAGGCGCCTGTGGGTGGTGGAATCGTCTCGCAAATGAACAAATTGTTCACCGGCTACCCTGACCTTGATCGTGTTCGCTTCACAGCCGTGGAGCGATTGAGGCAGGTCGAGTCCCATTCTGATAATTTGGACGACTTGCTCTCATTTTCCTCGATGACGCTTGAAGAGATAAAAGGGGCGAATGCAGCTCTGCTCGCTCTGATGGGTCAGGTGGATGCGAAACACCTGAAGGCGCTCACCAGCATCTGTCGTTGAAAACCCTGGCGGGTGGGGGTGTTGGGGACAGCGCTCCACAGCACTTATTCTCTGATCGCCATGTGCCGATGCTCCTGTGCGAGCCAATTCTGCGCATCTTTTGACTACGCGTGAATGTTCCTTCATCGCGAATTGGTGCGTTCAGCGCAGGGGTAGCAAGGAGCGGGCGCCGGTGCCACGCCTAGAAGGCCATCCCGTAAGCTTGCCCGGCAGGCGTCGTCCTTCGGCTGCCGCCTGTGCCGCCTGAATTAGACGCTGTCCCTTCTCGTGCCATTCCCGCAGGCAGCGTGCTGGGTATCGACGAACTTCAATCTCGAGGCGACGCCATCCATCGGCGAAAGCCGTTTCGAAGAATGCCTGGAGCGCCGTGTCCCCAGCGATCGTGACGTCTCGCCCCAAGGCCGGGCACCACGGCTGTCCTGGAAGCCGAATGCGCCGCCATTGATCATGACTTCTGGCTGTTCGTTCGTCGCACAGTAGCCCGCCGCCAAGGTCACCATCGTAACGGACATATTCGTGATGGGCATCACCAGTGGCCCGCCGGATGACGTATCGACGAAGACGGGATGCATCGCGATCGCGCATCGTCACATCGCCAGATTGGGGCTGCCGGGATCGTCCCCTTCCGGCTTGTCCTCCGCGGCTTGGGAAACCTGCTCGGGATCGCACTGGCGGCGTCGCATCTTGAGTTCCTCGGCACCAAGCGAGCGAAAGCGGCGAAGTTCTGGGATGAGGTCTACCGGTTCGGCTTCGGCGAGTTCCGCGCGCTGGTCATCGTCAAGGTATGAGCCCACGAATGCCCTTAGTCCTGGGTTCAGCCTTCCGAGCGCTGCGATGTCTCCTGCGGCGGCGGAGCGTAAGGTCTCCGCTTCCCGGCTGCTGGTACTAACAAGTCCGACAGTGGTCTCGTGCTGCTGAGCCTTTTGGACCTCAGCCTCCCATGCGCGACATGCCGCGTCCGAAGGCTGGCATCGGTGCAACTCAACACCAGTTCGCTGAGCCTCCAGCCATAGGGTATCCTGGTCAACTTGGCTCCAAGGACCCGAAAGCTCGGCGCCACCGTCCCAGGCTTCGAGGGCCTTGAGCACGAGGGCGCGGGCCGCTTCAGACGTCAGGCGGCCGTGGAGTTCGACATGGTCGCCAGTGTCGTGGAGATGAGCACCTCCAGCGTCGACCCATGCGCCATCGGGTGTCGGTGTCGCATCGTATCCGCGTTCGCGCCACCAAGTGATCAGACTTTCCGTCACGTGCGGTGAAACGAAGGTCGGGCGTGGCGTTGTGACACCAACCCGGCGGGCCTCGCCAGACGGTACGAGGCGCTCAATGTCCCAGCCGCCAGCGGCAGCCAGTGCTTTCGCCAACGGCTCAGCCCGACCGATTGGCCCCCAGGTTCTGACGATGCCTGACTTCCGATCGATCTCCACCCAGCCGCGATCGCACATGAGGATGCGGGTCGGCGTTGAGGGGCCGCCAGCCTTCACCAGATGCAGATCATCAACCCATGCGCTCGCGTCGAAATCGGGGACCGCTCCCTCGAGCAACCTTGTCTTGTAATCCTGCCTGCGGCCGATCGACCCGAACCCCTTGACTGCCATCGTTGAATCCTTTTGTGGCTGAGATTCAGGATGTGGGAAAATGCTGCCGGCGGTAGCCGGTACGAGAATCCGCTGGGCGTCGCCAGCCAGGGTCCCGATGTCGATCCGGGACAGGGCCAGTGCGGCGGCATGTTCGCGGACAGCACGGCGCATCGGGCGCAGCCGAATGGCCTCGGCATCACCGCGGATGCCGGTCACATTGATCCGACCCAAAGCGGCTACCGCTGCCCGATCGGATTCGGTCCAACGGGAACGCTGGCCTTGATCTCGCGCAGCATCTCTGACTGCTGACCTAAGATCATGACGATGGCTTTCAGAAGCGCCTTGATCTCGTTGAGGCTCCCGGAGGCCTCTGGCTCCTGGAGGAGGTTCAGAAGCGGCAGAAGGCTTCGGCTGACTGCGTGCGCTCCCTGCGCCTCGCGCAGGATCGCTTCGGCTGGGTGGGCCTTCTGCTGGGGCTTCGACGGGGTGGCGGCGGGTGTCTGCGAGGGCATGCTGAACCCCCTGAAGGACGGGCAGGTGAAGCCCACCGACGCGGGCCTTCACCACGGCGGCAGGGATTCGATCCCCGGCGGCGCGGGAGGCCGCTCCGAGGATCCGCACCAGGGAGTGAGCTCCGCCGGCGCGATCGACGAGTACGGGGCCTTTGTCGCCGGCGGCGAGACGCAGATCGGCGGCGGCGAGGGCGGCTTCCATGGCCGCGCCGCTGTCCGACGCCTTCCAAGCCGCCAAGGCCGCCGTCTGGACCGTCTTGGGGTCCATGGCCGTCCGATCCGCCTGATGCCGCTGCATGGGCGTTACAGCGACGGCACGAGGCCCCCGAAGGTGACCAGCTCGGATGATCGAGCGAGCGACGTCCTCGCGCCCGTCACGCACCAGGGCGGCGACGACGGCCTTCGTGTGCGCCCCCTTCACGAGGGGCATGCCGGTCTCAAACTCGGTGATCCGGCAGACCTTTTCGCGCCGTGCCATGTCATGGGACAGGCTCACGCATCGGCCGTCGTCCCGGACGAGGCTGTAGACCACATGCCAGTGCACGCGGCCCTCTTTCTCATGCTCCTGGATGAAACGTGGCAGGGCCGTCAGGCCGAATTCCTCCTCGTATCGGTGAAGGAAGGCGTCGCGGATCTTGGCGCGATCCCAGCCATGTGGGGGATCGACGTGCAGATGGTGCACCGGGCGGTCCGTCCGCCCATGCGCCGAGCCGGCGACGAGGCTGTCCAGCGCCTCGGCCGTCGTCGTCGCGCCGAGGTGGCGCACATCGATGAGCTCCGACCGCTGCCCCTTCGCCCGTGACGTCAGATGCCGGGCGAGCGCGTTGCCGCCCTTACCCCTCGTGGCGCCCGCGATCACGGCGCACCTCCTGAACGAGATCGATGAGCTCGCGCTGCGCGGCCCGCAGGCGTGCGAGCACCTGCTCGGAGGCCGCGTGGTCTGGGTGCAGCGTCTCGCGCATGGTCTTCGCGAGCTGGACCAAGGCGCCATTCATGCGGCCGACGTTCCTAGCGACGAGCCCAAGCTCCGCGACCAGCGGATCGGGCGCCGCATCGACAGGCTTCGTCGGCCGGGCTTGATCAGGCTGTCCCACGCCCTCAGCGGCGAGGTGGCGGAGCCACGCCCCGGCCGAGAGGTCGGCCGACAGGGCTGCGGCGGACACGGCAGCGGCGAGCGCCGGCGACAGGCGCACGAGCACTTGGCCGGACATCGCTCGGGTCTCGCTGCCGCGCCGTCTCATCAGGCCCTCTGAGCCTGGGCCGCGCGCTTCATTTGAGCCCAGCGTGGGCCGTATTCGCGGAACTCCGTAATGGCGCGACGCTGCACGTCGTCGAGCCAGAGAAGAGCCTCCGCGGGGGTCAAAGCCATCGTCGGATTCGTCGCATCGAGCTCGTCCAAGATGAGGCCGACGGCGATGCGCACGGTCGTCGAGCCGACCATCCTGTCTGGCGCCGCCTCGCCCGCCATAATCTCCTCAAGCCTGGCTTTGATCTGGTCACGCATGGTCGTCTCCTGCTGCGGGGGTGCACGGGGGCGGAAGCCCCCTGGCCAGGTGACCGATGGAGCGCACGGAGTGCGCGGATATCGGTCATGCCTGGCTCACCTACGGTCGATCGCCGGCGGGATAGCGACAAGCCGTTGGAGAGCGGTCCTTTTGGCCGACCATGGGATTGTCCCGGGGACACCTGCCTCTCACGGGCACCGATTTGCCGTTCGCCGGCGACTTCCCCTACTGTCACGGCCGCTGGGGGAGTCGGGCATGAGTGCGGCAGTCGATGCGTTCATCGCGCGCTGGCAGGGGCGTGAAGGCGGGCAGGAGCGGGCGAACTACGCGCTGTTCCTGCCGGAACTGTGCGCGGTGCTGGACCTGCCGCGACCGGACCCGGCCAATGCCTCCACCGAATCGAACGACTATGTGTTCGAGCGGGCGGTGAAGGAGACCGCTCGCGACGGCACCGTCTCATCCAAGCGCATCGATCTCTACAAGCGCGACTGCTTCATCCTGGAGGCCAAGCAGTCGCGCTTTTCCGGCGCCAAGAAACTGGCGGACGCCCCCACCGAGAGCGCATCCAAGACCCGTGGCCGGCGCGGCGCCGACCGGGCCTGGGACGTGCTGATGATGAATGCCCGCCGCCAGGCGGAAGACTATGTGCGCCTGCTGCCGGCCGCCCATGAGCCGCCGCCCTTCGTGCTGGTGTGCGACGTGGGCCACTGCATCGAGGTCTATGCCAACTTCCGCCGCGACGGGAAGGCCTATGACCAGTTCCCAGATCGCAACTCCTTCCGCATCTATCTGGAGGATCTGCGCGATCCGGATGTGCGCGCCCGCCTCGCGGCCATCTGGACCGCGCCCATGGCGCTCGACCCCTCCCGCCACGCGGCGCGGGTGACGCGGGAGATTGCCGAGCGTCTCGCCAAGGTCTCGAAAGCCCTGGAGGAGGCGGGCCAGCCCGCCGAGGGTGTGGCCATGTTCCTCATGCGCCTGCTGTTCACCATGTTCGCCGAGGATGTGGACCTGCTGCCGCCCAACAGCTTCAAGACCCTGCTGCGCGATTGCGAGGCCAAGCCCGCCATCTTCCCCGGCATGCTGGAGGATCTGTGGCGGGCCATGGACGAGGGCGGCTTCACCGCCGCGCTCCAGCAGAAGGTGCGCCGCTTCAATGGCGAATTCTTCAAGAACCGCCGCGCCTTGCCTTTGGACAAGGCGGCCATCGGCGAATTGCGGGCGGCGGCGGAGTTTGATTGGCGCGATGTCGAGCCGGCCATCTTCGGCACCCTGCTGGAGCAGGCGCTGGACACGGTGGAGCGCCTCGTCATCGCCACCATCCTCGATCCGCTGCGCTCCGATTGGGCGCAGGTGCTCTCCACCGCCGAGCGGCAGAAGACCGCCGGGCGGGGCAAGGATGCCGCCGCCACCGTGAAGGCGTTCCACGACAAATTGTGCGAGACGCGGGTGCTCGATCCCGCCTGCGGCACCGGCAACTTCCTCTATGTGGCGCTGGAGCTGATGAAGCGCCTGGAAGGCGAGGTGCTGGAAGCGCTGGCCGATCTCGGCGGCCAGGAGGCGCTGGTGGGCCTGGAGGGCCATTCCGTGGACCCGCACCAGTTCCTGGGCATGGAGCTGAACCCGCGCGCGGCGGCAATCGCCGAACTGGTGCTATGGATCGGCCATTTGCAATGGCATGTGCGCACCCGTGGCGGCCAGCCCAGCGAGCCGATCCTGCGCGCCTTCAAGAACATCCAGGCCCGCGATGCGGTGCTGACCTGGGACGGCTACCCGGTGCCCCAGTTCGTGGACGGCGCCGAGGCCTATCCCAATGCGCGCCTGCCGGAGTGGCCGAAGGCGGAATTCATCGTCGGCAATCCGCCGTTCATCGGCGGCAAGGATCTGCGGGCGCGGCTCGGGGATGCCCGCACCGAGGCGCTGTGGGCGGCGCATCCGCACATGAATGAGAGCGCGGATTTCGTCATGTATTGGTGGGATCGCGCCGCCGATCTGCTGCTGCGCAAGGGCACGGTGCTGCGTCGCTTCGGCTTCGTCACCACCAATTCCATCAGCCAGGTGTTCCAGCGCCGGGTGATGGAGCGCTATCTCAACGCCAAGAAGCCGCTGTCGCTGGTGATGGCCATTCCCGACCATTCCTGGACCAAGGCAGCCCGCGACAGCGCGGCGGTGCGCATCGCCATGACGGTGGCCGCGAATGGCGCCCGCGACGGCCTACTGCGGGACGTGACCAGCGAGGAGGGCATCGACACCGACGCGCCGGTGATCGGGTTTCAGGAGCGGATGGGCAAGATCCATTCGGACCTGACGGTGGGGGTGGATGTGACCACGGCGGTGCCGCTGCTGGCCAATGAAGGGCTGTCGTCGCCCGGCGTGAAACTGCACGGCTCAGGTTTCATCGTCACGCCGGAGCAGGCTGCCGAACTGGGGCTGGGGCGCCGGCCAGGACTTGAGCGGCACATTCGCGCCTATCGCAACGGCCGCGATCTGGCGGCGCGGGCGCGCGGGGTGATGGTCATCGACCTGTTCGGCCTGGAGGCCGACGAGGTGCGGGCGCGCTACCCGGAAGTCTATCAATATCTCCTGCGGACGGTGAAGCCGGAGCGGGATGCCCAATTCCAGCGCTCACCGACAAAAGATGCAGAAGCGTACTTGGCCCAATGGTGGGTTTTTGGGAAGCCACGCCAGAATTTGCGCCCAGCGCTATCAGGACTGCCCCGTTATATTGCGACAGTCGAGACGACCAAGCATCGTGTTTTCCAGTTTCTGAATGCAGATATCATTCCCGATAATATGATTGTCGCAATCGCTGAATTTCGATCCTATTTCTTGGGGGTTCTTTCAGCGCAACATCATGTCATTTGGGCTCTCGCTCAGGGTGGGACATTGGAGGACCGTCCGCGATATTCTAAGTCGGTGTGTTTCGATCCCTTCCCCTTCCCAGCCGCCACTGAGGCGCAGAAGGCGGTCATCGGCGACCTCGCCGAAGAATTGGACGCCCACCGCAAGCGGGTGCTGGCGGCCCATGAGAATCTCACCCTCACCGGCCTCTATAATGTGCTGGAGCTTCTGAAATCCGGCGTCGCGCCCGCCGATCTCGACCCCAAGGCCCGCCGCATCTTCGATGACGGGCTGGTGCTGATCCTGAAGGAACTGCACGAGAAGATCGATGCCGCGGTGGCCGAGGCCTATGGCTGGCCCGCCGATCTGCCCGATGAGGAGGTGCTCGCCCGCCTCGTCGCCCTCAACAAGGCACGGGCGGCGGAGGAAAAGCGCGGCCTGGTGCGCTGGCTGCGGCCGGACTACCAGATCCCCCGCTTCGGCTCCGAGAAGGAGAAGGCCAAGCAATTGGAAGCCGATCTCGGCGACGATGCCCCCGAGCCGGTGGCCGGCGGCCGCCCCGCCTTTCCCAAGACCGACCGAGAGCAGACCATCGCCGTCATGGGCGTGCTGATGCAGGCCACAGGCCCCCTGGACGCCGCCGCCATTGCCGCCACCTTCAAGCCTGCGCCGAAGGTACGAGCGGCCGTGGCCGACGTGCTCTTAGCCATGTTCCGAATGGGGCAGGTAGCCTCCGCGGACGGCACCTCATTTTCGCTTCGGCGTGTGGCGTGACGCCCCGGTCTGGCAGGCGTCATGGCCGGGCTTCTCGGCGGAGGGGTTCGGCACTATCCGTGTGGAGCCGGAAGTTTGGCGCCGCTCACCGAGAGTGAACTTAGGCGGTTGGCCTCGAACATGAGAACCGTCCAGATGATGATAAGCGGATCACATCCATGCTGATTGAGGGGGCCGTAGTCGGGACCTTCTTTTTTACTATACACCATATTGACCACCCCTGCTTCATTGGCACCGGGCGTGGACCGGTGAGCACCGGCAGATACGCACCCGCGACGCGGGATAGCCGAGCGTCAAGGGCTGCCAAAGGCCAGCCGCATCCCAGCTCGAATAGCAGCCGCCGCCTCGCGTTCTTCCGGAGAAAGAACGCCGTGCAATGTGGCTTTGCCTCTACGGAGCAGCGCTGGCACGTCCGCCGATTTTATAGCTTCCCACGAGCTCGAGTGCGCGATGTCACGCAGGCAGGCCGTAACGTCCGCCCACGGGCCGGGAAGGTGTTCAGCTCGATTGAGGAGCGTCACGTGGACGGATCTAGAGGCCGTGGTTGCCCGCCTTTGAGTGACCTGTTCGATAGCATCCGTGAGCCATTGCGCATGAACACGCAGCTCGCCCTCGAGCTTGCCCAGGCTGTACTTCCCGCCCGAAGCCAATTTCGCCTCGGCATCCTCGAGGATACCGAGTACGACCAGCATGCGTTCGACGACCCGTGGCACCAGTTCGTCCCGGGCATGGTCAGCCATGACCCGGAGCACCTCCCCAGCCGTGGGAGTCGCCGGCCGCCTTTGGCCATTGCTGCGGCCCTATGCTCTTCTTCCTGTACCCTCTTTCGATGCCTCTTCACGATGGCATCGACATCCGCCACGCGCAGCATCACGCCCTCTCCCATGAGGTCTAGGACGTCCTCAAGCGCCGCTTCTGGGGCGGTGGATAGGCGGACAAGGGCTGTCTGAGGAAGCGCAAGATTTTCCAGCGAGGTCCATCTGTCCCGGAAGCGCCGGTAGACGTTGATGGCATCCCGCGCCCATTGGCCTGACATGCCGGTCTCCGTCAGGACCCACGGCAGCCATGCCCCGTGCGGGAGCGCATCGCGCCACCGGTCAAGCCGCTCGCCGATGTCCATGAGCGCACCCGCGGCGTCGACCAAGCTCTTGCGGATCGCCACGGCGTCGGCCCGCAGAGCTTTTCGATGCTCGGCGGGTATCTGGCTGTAGTCAAATCCGACGATCACGCCGGATGTCGCTGGCTCGTTGCTTGGCGAGTTTCTTGTCATTCCCGGGATCCAGCGAGGCACAGTCCCCTGGATAACGGTCGAAGGTTCTCAAACTCCCAATGTTTGGGAGTTTCGACCGGTGACACCGGACGTTACCTCATCGTATGTCCGGGCCAATTCGTACGGACCGTCACGCGGGACAGGCCCGTGCGCCTGGCGATGCTCGTGACGGTGGCAACCTCTCCGGCCGCCTGCACCGCCTCGATGGCCTCTTGGACCATGTTCGCCGATCGGGATCGACGGAGGCCGTGGGCGTAATACGCCCCCACCGCCTGCCGGGCACTGACGTCCCGAATGGCTGCGACCTCGTTCGCGCAGGCCCCGCGGTCCTTCGTCTGATCCGGCTTACAGCGATCGGGATCCCAACGTACGGAGGCGTAGTCGACGACCCGGTACAGAATCGCTTGGGCTTGCCGGGGATGATCTGCGCTCTGGCTGGCTCGCGGAACCAGCGCATAGAACAGCAGCTTGGCCAGCGCGTCCCTGTCGCCGGTGCGGATCGCCTCGAGGTAGGCGGTGTCACCGGCCCGATGGAGTGCGGCCAGGATCTCGTAGGCCCACGCCTGGAACGTGGTGAAAAGCACGTTGCTCGCTTTGCGGTCGGCAGTGGCGAGTGTCGCTGCGCTCTCCCGGATCATCTTCCTTCGATCGGTCCGGGTATCCACCCAGTCCTCCCATTCTGAGAGGTTGGGAAAGGTCGTTTCGTTCCAGATCGCAATGGACCAGAAAGGGCTTAGTGGGTTCTTCGTGCGCATGGCATTGGACAGAGCGCCGGGGTCTGCCCCAAGGGGGAGTAGCGACTTTGTGATGCCGGCATGGACACCACGCCAGAAGGCCATCACATCCTTCCGGCACCGGACGTCATCTGAGAACCACACACCCTCGTTGTAGGGAAGGAGATAGATGGCATGGGGCCGCTCAATCCTCCCATTCTCGTCTTCAAAGCCGACGACGACGTGCGGCAGGCACGGAAGCCGAAGCTGCTCGAATTCATATCGTAGGGCCGCCCATGAGGGGAAGACGTGGTCCAAATCGATCCGGAAGGCGCCGCGAACCTCGCTGTTCAGCACGAGCCATGGTTCATCCAACCCAAGAATTTTGGCGTCGGTGCTGAACATGACATCTTTCGAGCGGCCGACCTGCATGGCGCTCTGGCGTGGGGTGAGCTGCACGATGCGGCGTAAGACGTGGCTGGCGTCGGATCGCAGGCCCCTCTCCGAGAATGCCTCGCGCCATCGTCCGCCAATAGTGCCGCCATGGAATGCGAAGCCCTCGGCGAGCCGCCGGTGAATTAGTTCCCGCCGCGTGACGGCTCGCTCAATGAACACTTGGTTCTCGGGCGTGACCTTGCCGCTCTTCGGTGACGGCCAATCGGACATGGCGTCGCGCAGCCAGCGCTCTTCGGCCCAGCGAGTCTCGAAGGCTCGGACGGGACCGTCCGGCGGAGGCAAAATCTGTTGACGGTTGGGATCAAAGAAGGGTGTCGATTGGCTCGGAGTGGATCCGAGCCGGGCGGTCACCCGTCAGAGCGACGGGCAGGTTTGACGCGTGCGATGCCGGTGTTCATCCTTGACCTCGTTCACACACCCCCTCGCGAGCGCCTGCCAGCGCGATGACCGAGGGGGTACTGATTTCAAGGCTGTGGTTCGGCGGCGCACGGGTCAAGCCCAGTCGGCAAGTGGATCCCTTAGGCCGATAGAGTGCATCTTGGATCGCCGGGCAGCGCGCCTGCGACCTCGAGGGAGTTCCGCGGTTACGCCGAACGTCCTTCAACGTGGGTCCGAGCCGGTTAAGCCGCAGCCCCCCCCCTGGCGCGTGAAAGATATGGCGCAATATCAACCTGTGGGAATGCGATGCGCCGGATGGCCTCGATTTCTGCGACCTCGAGGAGTGGAGAGCCGTAGTTCGCCTGCGCCCCTTGAATGACGTGTCCCATCACACGGTCAGCGGTGCGATCGGGGACGCTTGCGTTGGTGAGCGCATCCCGGAAGTTGTGACGCAGGCTGTAAAAAGAGACGCGAGCCGATTTTGCGCCGGCACGTTCGATGTCGAGGTTTAGTCGCTTGGATATGGCGGCTGAGAAGTAGCCGAACTCATCGGCCTTCAGCTTTGGGAAGAGCCGCCCTCCGCGCTCTCGGCCGGCATGCACGAAATCGAGGAACCCAGCCGACACGACGTTGTCATGAAGTGGGATTTCCCGCCTCGCCGCAGCCGACTTCAATTTGAGGCGTTCGGCCTCGGGTAAGCGGTCGATCTCGTTTCGATCATAGATCGTGAGCAGGTCGATCAACCATATGCCATCACGCTCGACGATGCGCTGTGGTTCGATCTGGCACAGTTCGTTCAGGCGGGCGCCGGTATAGAGCGCGAGCAGCGGAAGCCAATAATCCGGTGATACCCGCGACCGAGATTGGGCAGCGTAGGCCAAGTATTTCGAAAGGGCGGCAGGTGAGAAGGGCAACCGTCCTTCGTCCGGACGCTGCTGCGGATCGGTGCGGCCGGACACCACGCCGGTCCCTGGATTTCTCTCGATCTTTCGTGTCGTCTCGAGCCACGAGAAGCAATTCTTGATGTGCGACAGATAGCCGTCGTCGATGGTTTTTGGTTCCATCGCTGGATGAGGACGCAACCGCTTGGCGTTGGCGGCAACGGCCTCAGAGATGACCTTTGTTCTAAACCGCGCTTCCCAGCGGCTCGGGGTCTGGTCGAGGAGGTCACGGAAGGTCTCGATGTCGGCACGCTCGTAGTCGCGGACCGGCTTGTCGCCGACGGTCTGAATGAAGAGCTCGATGCGTGGTCCAAGGGTAGAGAGGTGCTTGGAGTTCTTGAGTGTCTTCGCCTTGGCCTCGAGATAGGCTGGAAGCAACTCCGACAGCCGGCTCTCGGACCAACGTTCCTTGTGGGCGTTGATGACCAGGGATCGCATTGACAGCATCTGTTCTGTCATCTCTCTGCGAAGTGCCGCGATCTCGTCGGATGGCGCGCGCTTCGCCTCCAATTCGCGCAACCGAACTGCTTTCTCCTTGTAGTTTCCGATGATCGGCGTCACCCGCCCGATGACCTCCCCGGTGCTCCTCGCCATTTCCCGGGAAGCGACCAGTTCTGCGGTTGCTGAGCGAAGTTCAGAAGCCTCCTGCCGTAGCCGACCGAGGGGCGCCTCGCTTTCGGCGCGTTCCATCGCTTCGCCGAGCAGGCGCAGCAGAAGGGCGCGATCCGGCTGTTCCGGATCGTCCTCAATCGCCTTACGCACGGCTTCCGCCCAATCGTCCATCGCCACCGTCATGCGCGCTGCCCGACGTCTCGCCAGCCTGTGGTCGGCGGTCCGCAGGGATCGCCGGACATGAGAGCTGCCGAACCTTGCGTGAAGGTCGCGGGGCATGCCGCGAACAAACCACCATGTCCCGCCGCGTCGAAAAATGTGGGTCGTCGCCATCGCCGCCGCCTGTGACAACAGGGTGTGACAACAGGGGCGACTTCCAGAGGCGTTAGATGCAATAAAATCAATAACTTAGATATGGCGGAAGGGGTGGGATTCGAACCCACGGTGGGCTTGCACCCACGGCGGTTTTCAAGACCGCTGCCTTAAACCACTCGGCCACCCTTCCCGCATGCGCCGTCCGCTGGCGGCGGCGCGGGGTCTTCTAGCGAGCCAGGGACCCGCCGTCGAGAGACGCCCCCTTGCCTGTCCCCCGCCTTGCTCCCCGGTCCACCCTGCCTGCCTGCCTGCCTGTCCGCCCGCCTGCCGTTGCGCGATTCGCGGCCGGCGAGGACAGGGAGGGGCAAGCTTGCCATGCCATCGTGCCGCGTCACCAGGGCCGAAGGCCCGGCGGCGGTGGGCCGGAACGGCGCAAAGCTAACGCCGCCTTGCGGAACATTACAGCTCGTTTACCTTAACCACAGGTGTGCCGCATTTCCGCCTCGTTTTCCGCACCTCTTGTGTCAAATTCCACGCAGGCATGTCACAGTCTGCTTGCCTCACGGAAGTCCGCAGACGCGCACGCGGCCCGGGTTTCGGTGATGACGACGGCAAGGACGACGGTGACGGGCACGCTGGTGGCAAGGACGCTCATGACGCGAGAACAGCAGATCGTCTCCCTCGTACGCGCCTCGCGCGGCAGCCTCGGCGTCGCCGCGCTCTGCCTGTCGCTGGCGGCGTGCGGTTCGGCGGGCAAGCTGGCCGGCCAGATCGATCCCAAATACGGCGTGTCGGCCAGCCCCAAGGTGGTGGCCGACGGCCAGCCGGTGCCCAAGGGCGGCGGCGCCTACCGCGTCGGCAAGCCCTATGTGATCGCCGGCCGCACCTATGTGCCGCAGGAAAATCCCAATTACACCGCCGAAGGCATCGCCTCCTGGTATGGCGACGACTTCCACGGCCGGCTGACGGCCAATGGCGAGGTGTTCGACCGCACCTCCATCTCGGCCGCCCATCCCACCCTGCCCATGCCGTCCTACGTGCGGGTGACCAATCTCAACAACGGCCGCTCCATCATCGTGCGCGTCAACGACCGCGGGCCGTATCACCAGAACCGGGTGATCGACGTCTCGCATCGCACCGCCGACCTGCTGGGCTTCTCGTCCAAGGGCGTCGCCAAGGTGCGCGTGGACTTCGTGAGCCGCGCCCCGCTCGACGGCTCTGACGACCGCAAGCTGGTGGCTTCGCTCCGCCAGGACGGCGGCCCGGCCGAAGTGCCGGCCAATTCCGCCGTGCAGGTGGCCTCCGCCGCCCCCTTCGTGCCCAGCCTGCCCATGGTGATGCCGCAGAGCGCGCCGGGCGAGATCCCGGTTCCGCTGCAGCGCCCGTTCGACCTCGGCCATGCCGAGGCCGGCGAGCAGGTGGCGGACGCCACGCCCGCCCCGGCGCCGATGCGCGCCGCCGCCGTCCATCCGGTGGAGGCGCCGCAGGTGGCGTCCAGGCCGGCCGCGCGGCCGGTGACGGTGGCGTCTTCGTCTCAGTCCTCGTCCGTGTCCAGCGCGCCCAACGCCACGGCGGCGATCCATGCCGCCGCGCCCGGCCCGGCCGGATGGTCGGTCGGCGCGGCGCCGGTCAGCGGCTTGAGCTTTACGGGCGTCTCGACCAGTTCGGGACGCTGATCTGCGGAACGGGGGTTCCGGGGGGGCGTCCATGGGTATGAACATGCGGGGCGCCGTGTCCAATTCGGGCCGGCCCTCTTTGCCAAGCGCGCGCCGCCGGCCCTACGGTCTGGCGGCGTTTTTGTCGGCGGGTTCGTCCGCGCGGCACGCGCTGCCGCGCCTTGCCGCCGCGCTGGCGCTCAGCCTGGCGCCGGTCGCGCTGGCGCAGGCCCAGACCGCCTTCCAGACCCCGGTGCCCAGCGCCACGCTGGTGGATTTCGCCAGCGGCACCATCCTGTTCGAGAAGAATGCGGAAAGCCGCATGGCGCCCGGCGGCATCGTCAAGATCATGACCGCCGCCGTGGTGTTCGACCAGATCCACACCGGCAAGATCACCCTCGATACCCCGTTCTATGTCAGCGAGAATGCGTGGCGGCGGGGCGGCGGGCCGTCCGGCGGCGCGGCCATGTTCGCGGCGGTCAAGAGCCAGGTGCGGGTGGGCGACCTGCTCCAGGGCGCGCTGGTGGTGTCCGGCAATGACGCCGCCATCGCGCTGGCGGAAGGCGTGAGCGGCACCGAGATCGAGTTCGCCAACCGCATGAACGCCAAGGCCGCCGAGATCGGCCTCACCGGCTCGCAGTTCCGCAACGCCACCGGCTTCGCCGATCCCGAGCAATACACCACCGCGCGCGACATGGCGCTGCTGGCGCGCTCCATCATCCGCACCGACCCGGACCTCTACAAGATCTTCGCCATCCCCGGCATCGACTGGAACAAGATCAAGCAGCGCAACCGCAACGCGCTGCTGGACGCGGGCGTCGGCGCCGACGGCCTGCACGCCTCCTGGGTGCGCGAGGTAGGCTATCACCTGGTCGGCTCCGCCGTGCAGGGCGACCAGCGCCTGGTGGCGGTGGTGATGGGCGCCAAGTCCGAGAAGGAGCGGCTGGAGGAGACCCGCAAGCTGCTGGAATGGGGCTTCCACTCCTTCCAGTATCGCCTGCTGTTCGCCGCCGACGCGGAGATCGGCCGGGCCAGCATCTGGGGCGGGGAGACCGGCTCGGTGGGCCTCAGCGCCCAGGTGCCGCTGTCGCTGCTGCTGCCGCGCAACAGCCAGGAGAAGCTGGTGGCGCGGGTGAATTACAAGACCCCCCTGCGGGCCCCCGTCGCCAAGGGCACCGAGGTCGGCCGGCTGGAGCTGACGCGCGGCCAGATGAAGGTGCTCGAAGTGCCGGTCTACACCACCGCCGACGTGGCGGTGGGCACGATCTGGCAGCGGGCCATGGACGGGGCCGGGACGCTGGCCGGCGACGCCTTCCGCGACCTGAGCGCCCAGGTGATGGCGAAGCTGAAGAAATGAGCGCGGCGCGCGGGCGCTTCATCACCCTGGAGGGCGGCGAAGGCACCGGCAAGTCCACCCAGGCGCGGCGCCTCGCGGCGGCGCTGGAGGCGCGCGGCTATGCGGTCGCCATCACCCGCGAGCCCGGCGGCTCGGTGGGGGCGGAGGCGCTCCGGCAGGTGATCCTGTCCGGCGCCGCCAAGGATTTCGGCCCCGCCGCCGAGGCGCTGCTGTTCGCCGCCGCGCGGGCCGACCATGTGGACAGCCTGATCCGCCCGGCGCTCGACGCCGGCACATGGGTGGTCTGCGACCGCTTCATCGATTCGACGCGGGTCTATCAGGGCGTGCTCGGCGGCCTCGACGCCGCGCTGCTGGACGACCTGGAGCAGGTCGCCGCCGCTGCCGCGCGCCCCGACCTGACGCTGGTGCTGGATGTTCCGCCG
Organism: Azorhizobium doebereinerae UFLA1-100; assembly: GCF_000473085.1. GTDB lineage: Bacteria > Pseudomonadota > Alphaproteobacteria > Rhizobiales > Xanthobacteraceae > Azorhizobium > Azorhizobium doebereinerae. Next base: position 223,363 of record NZ_AXBA01000001.1, on the reverse strand, counting down.
CAGGTGGGCCTCGCCCGCGCCGCCGCGCGGGGGGAGGAACGCGGGGAGGAGGCCGACCGTTTCGAGAGCGAGGGGCTTGCCTTCCATGGGAAGGTGCGGGATGCCTTCCTCGCCTTGGCGAAGGCCGAGCCGGAGCGCTGCGCGGTGATCGATGCCGCCGGCACGCCGGACGAGGTGGCGGCGCGGATCTGGGACGTGGTGGCGGCGCGCATGTGGCGCCCGGCCCCGAAGCGGCAGGCCGCCAAGCGGCGCGGGACGAAGCCGCGCTGAGGACCGCCGCCGGGCCGGAGACATCGCGCCGGAGCCGGAGACATCGCGCCGGTGACGCCGGCCCGGAAAACGCGACCGAACTGAGGGAATAAGCTGCTTGGCGCGATCTGCTGCTGACAAGGATGCCACCGGCGAGGGCGCGGAAGGCGATGTGCTGCCGGGTGCGCCGCACCCACGCCGCCAGGACCGGCTGTTCGGCCATGCGGAGGTGGAAGCGGACCTGATCGCCGAATGGCGGGCGGGCCGGCTGCCGCACGCGCTGCTGATCGGCGGACCCGAGGGCATCGGCAAGGCGACGCTGGCCTATCGCATCGCCCGCTTCGTGCTGGCGGGCGGGCCGGTCTCGCCGAACCAGCACGCCTTCGACGTGCCGGAGACCCATCCCATCTGGCGGCAGGTGGCGGCGCTGTCCCATCCCGATCTGCTGGTGCTGCGCCGGGTGCCGGAGGCGGGGGAGGACAAGATCCCCACCGTCATCCCCGCCGACATGGTGCGCAAGGTGCGCAGCTTCTTCGGCGCAACGGCGGGCGGCGGCGGCTGGCGGGTGTGCATCGTGGACGCGGTGGACGATCTGAACGCCTTCGGCGCCAACGCGCTGCTGAAGACGCTGGAGGAGCCGCCGGCGCGCGCGCTGTTCCTGCTGGTCTGCCATGCGCCGGGCCGGGTGCTGCCCACCATCCGCTCGCGCACCCGCATGGTGCGGCTGAAGCCGCTGGGCGGCGCTGAAGTGCTGGCGGCGCTCGACCATCTGGCGCCGGCGCTGGAGCTGGACGGGGCGGCGCTGCCGGCGGCGGCCGCGGCCAGCGGCGGCAGCGTGCGGCGGGCCATCGTGCTGGCGCGCGGGGAGGGCATGGAGGTGCGCGGGGCGACGCTGCGCGCCCTGGAGCAACTGCCCCAGCCGCGCATGGAGGAACTGCACGCGCTGGGCGCCCGCCTCCAGGGCGACCGGGGCGACGGCCTCGCGCTGTTCCTTGAGGCGGTCAGCGACTGGATCGCGGCGGAGGCCACCGGCGGGGCGGCGGGGCGGCACCGCCTTGTCCGCCTGGGCGAGGTGTGGGAGAAGGTACGCTGCAGCGGCGCCGAGGCCGACACCTACAATCTCGACCGCAAGGCGCTGGTTTTTCGCATTTTCACCGAGCTCGCGGAGGCGTCGCGCATCTGAGCCGACCGTCCGGCGTCCCCGGTTTTTGGTTCGGACCTCACATGCCTTCGAAGCCGTCCTTCTATATCACCACCGCCATTGCCTACCCCAACGGCGTGCCGCACATGGGCCACGCCTATGAGGCGATCGCCACCGACTGCATCGCGCGGTTCAAGCGGCTGGACGGCTATGACGTGCGCTTCCTCACCGGCACGGACGAGCACGGCATCAAGATGCTCCAGACCGCGCAGAAGGCGGGGCTGACGCCGCGCCAGCTGCTGGAGCGCAACGTGCCGCGCTTCCAGGCCATGGGGGAGGCCTTCAACCTCTCCAACGACGACTTCATCCGCACCACGGAGGAGCGCCACAAGAAAGCCTCGCAGGCGATCTGGGAGCGCATGGCCGCGCGCGGCGACATCTACAAGTCCACCTATTCCGGCTGGTATTCGGTGCGGGACGAGGCCTATTACGCCGAAGAAGAGACCACCGTGAACGAGCAGCATGTGCGGCTCGGCCCCCAGGGCACGCCGGTGGAATGGGTGGAGGAGGAGAGCTATTTCTTCCGCCTCTCCGCCTATCAGCAGAAGCTGCTGGACCATTACGCCGCCAACCCCGGCTTCATCATGCCGGAAGCGCGGCGCAACGAGGTGGTGAGCTTCGTGTCCGGCGGGCTCCAGGACCTGTCCATCTCCCGCACCACGTTCGACTGGGGCATCCCGGTGCCCGGCGACCCGGCGCACATCATGTATGTGTGGGTGGACGCGCTGACCAATTACATCACCGCGCTCGGCTATCCCGACACCGAGGCCGACCTGTTCAAGCGGTTCTGGCCGGCGGACGTGCATGTGATCGGCAAGGACATCATCCGCTTCCACGCGGTCTACTGGCCCGCCTTCCTGTGGTCGGCGGGGCTGGAGGTGCCCAAAAGGGTGTTCGGCCACGGCTTCCTGTTCAACCGCGGGGAGAAGATGTCCAAGTCCGTGGGCAACGTGGTCGATCCGTTCGGCCTCGTGGACACCTATGGCGTGGATGCGGTGCGCTATTTCTTCCTGCGCGAGGTGTCGTTCGGGCAGGACGGCTCCTACAGCCATGAGTCCATCGTCAACCGCATGAATGCGGACCTCGCCAACGACCTGGGCAACCTCGCCCAGCGCTCGCTGTCGATGATCGCCAAGAATCTCGACGGCGTGGTGCCGGAGCCCGGCCCGCTCTCGGCCGAGGACGAGGCCATCCTCGCCTTGGCGGACGGCATGATCGGCAAGGCGCGCGAGGCGATCGAGAGCCAGGCCATCCACCAGTATCTGGCCGCCGTCTGGGCGGTGGTGGCGGAGGCCAACCGCTATTTCGCCGCCGCCGCGCCCTGGGCGCTGCGCAAGACCGATCCCAAGCGCATGGAAACCGTGCTGTGGACCACGGCGGAAGTGATCCGGCAGGTGGCGATCCTGGCCCAGCCGGTGATGCCCGCGAGCGCCGGCAAGATGCTGGACCTCATCCTGGTGCCGGAGGCCGAGCGCGGCTTCGACCGGCTGGGTGGCGGCTTCCGCCTGCCCGGCGGCACGGTGATCCCGGCGCCCACCGGCGTGTTCCCGCGCTATGTGGAGCCTGAGGCGCCCGCAGCCGGCTGAGCTGGTGCCCGCGCCCGCCGGGGCGCACCCGACACGAAAAAGGCCCGGCGCATCGCGCCGGGCCTTCGTGTTTGGAGTGAGAGATGGGCGCGCCGCCTCACTCGTTGATGGAGGCGCCGGAGGCCTTCACCACCGGCCCCCACTTGGCGAGTTCCGCCTTCACATGCGCGGCCAGCGCGTCCGGCGTGCTGCCGACGGACACGGCGCTGAGGTCGGCCAGCTTGGCCTTCACGTCCGGGTCGGCCACCGCCTGGGCGCCGGCCTTGGCCAGCTTGTCGATGATGGCCATGGGCGTGCCCGCCGGGGCGAAGATGGCGTTCCAGCTATAGGTCTCATATCCCGGCAGGCCGGATTCGGAGACGGTGGGCAGGTCCGGGGCGGCGGGCGAGCGCTCCTTGGTGGTGACGGCTAGGCCGACCACGGAGCCCTTGCGGATATGGCCGATGGCCGAGGGCAGGTTGTCGAACATGATCTTCACCTGCCCGCCCACGAGGTCGAGCATGGCGGGGCCGGCGCCCTTGTAGGGCACGTGCACCATCTTCACGCCCGCCATGCTCTCGAACAGCGCGCCTGAGAGATGCAGCGGCGTGCCGACGCCGGAGGAGGCGTATTCATACTTGCCGGGATTGGCCTTCAGCAGGGCGATCAGCTCGGCGGTGGTCTTCACGTTGAGTGAGGGGTGGACGATGACCACGTTCGGCACGTTCACCAGCAGCGAGACCGGGGCGAAGTCCTTCACCGGGTCATAGGGCATCTTGGCGTAGAGGGCCGGGTTGATGGCGTGGGTGGCCACCGTGCCCATCAGCACCGTGTAGCCGTCGGGCGCCGCCTTGGCGACGGCCGCCGCGCCGAGGTTGCCGCCGGCGCCGCCGCGATTGTCCACGATCACCTGCTGCTTCAGGATCTCGCTCATCTTGGCGGCGATGATGCGGGCGACGATGTCGGTGGAGCCGCCGGCCGCGAACGGCACGATGAGGCGGATGGGGCGGGTGGGATAATCCTCCTGCGCCTGGGCCGGGCCGGCGACCGGGGCGAGGGCAAGGGTGAGGGCAAGGGAAAGGGAAAGGGCAAAGATCGAAATCAGGCGAGTCATCAGCATTCCTCCGCGCGGCACGTTAGAGGACATGACGCAGCGGAAGAAGGGGGCTTGGGTGCGGCGTTAGCGGCGGGGGCGCTCCGCGACCATCCGCTCGGCCAGCAGCAGCGTCGCGGTCGCCAGCAGGATCTTGACCACGGAGCCGGGCAGGAAGGGCACGAGGCCCTTCTCGACGGCCAGCGGCGTGCCGATCTTCACCGCCAGCCAGCCGACGCCGAACGCCAGCAGCACCACGTGGCCGAGCGTCATCAGCGCGGTCCACTGCGCCACCGAGCGGTGCCAATTGCGCTCCGCCAGCCAGCCGACCACCAGCGCCGCGACGAGGAAGCCGACCAGATAGCCCCCCGTCGGCCCCATCAGCACCGCAAGGCCGCTCTTGGCGCCGGAGAAGACCGGCGCGCCCAGCAAGCCGGCGACGAGATAGACGCCGACGATCTCCCCGGCGAGCCGCCAGCCGGCCAGCGCCGCCAGCGTCACCAGGGCGTAGCTCTGCAAGGTCATGGGCACCGGCACCATGGGCACGCTGGCCTGGGCGCCGGCCGCCATCACCGCCGCGCCCAGCGCCACCAGGGCGAGGCGCCAGGCCAGCGAGCGGGTGGCGAGGCGGGCGAGCGGCGGGGCGGGGGTGTGCGGCATCATCAGCGCAATCTCCGGAAGCGGCGATCTCCTATCGGGCCTTCGGTGCGGCGACGCAAGGGCACGCAGGACGGGCACGGCAAGACGGGCACGCACGACGGGGCACGGCGGGGTCGGACGACGCCGCGCCTCGACGGACGGGCCGTCAGCGCCTATGTGAGGCCGAACATCCGCTCCTGGCCGAAGGTGCCGTTCTTCCATCATGCTCGTCGACAGCCACTGCCATCTCGACTTCCCCGATTTCGCCCCCGAACTGCCGGAGGTGGTGGCCCGCGCCGCCGCCGCCGGGGTGTCTCACCTCGTCACCATCTCGACCCGGGTGAAGCGCTTTCCGGAGATCCTGGCCATCGCCGAGCGCTTCGATCTGGTGAGCTGCTCGGTCGGCACCCATCCGCACCAGGCGGCGGAGGAGCTGGACGTCACCACCGCCGATCTGGTGCGGCTGTCCGCCCATCCCAAGGTGGTGGCCATCGGCGAGGTCGGGCTCGACTATCATTACGACACCAGCCCGCGCGAGGCGCAGGCGCACGGCTTCCACACCCACATCGCCGCCGCGCGCGAGACCGGCCTGCCGCTGGTGATCCATGCCCGCGAGGCCGACGACGACGTAGCCGCCATCCTGGAGGCGGAGAGCGCCAAGGGCGCCTTCCCCTTCCTGCTGCACTGCTACACCGGCGGCGCCGACCTCGCCCACCGGGCGGTGGCGCTGGGCGGCTACGTCTCCTTCTCCGGCGTCATCACCTTCAAGAAGAGCGAGGAGCTGCGGGCGCTCGCCGCCGCCTTGCCGGTGGAGCGGCTGCTGGTGGAGACCGACGCGCCCTTCCTCGCCCCCACCCCGCATCGCGGCAAGCGCAACGAGCCCGCCTTCGTGCGCAACACGGCGACCGTGCTGGGAGAAACGTTGGGCGTGAGCCTGGAGGAGATCGCGGCGCGCACCACTGAGAATTTTTATAGGCTGTTCTCAAAGGCGGCCCGCACCTGAGCGCGGGCCTCAACCGGCAGCCAATGCCGTGAGACACGGAAACGGCAGGAGAGGCGGCGCATGAATCACGACCAGTATCCGGACGCCTATATCCGCGCCATCCTCTCCGGGGTGAAGACCGTCGCCATCGTCGGGGCGAGCGCCAATCCGGCCAGGCCCTCCTTCTTCGTGACCAAGTATCTGGCCGAGCGCGGCTACCGGGTGTTCCCAGTCAACCCCGGGCAGGCGGGCAAGCTGGTCGCCGGCCTGCCGGCCTATGCGACGCTGGCCGACGTCCCCGAGCCCATCGACATGGTGGACGTGTTCCGCGCCTCCGAGCACGTGCCGCAGGTGGTGGAGGAGGCCCTCGCCCTCACGCCGCTGCCCAAGGTGATCTGGACCCAGCTCGGGGTGCGCAACGACGCGGCGGCCGCCACGGCGGAGGCGGCGGGGGTGCAGGTGGTGATGAACCGCTGCCCGAAGATCGAATATGCCCGCCTCTCCGGTGAGATCGGCTGGACCGGGGTCAACAGCCGGACCATCTCCGCCCGCCGGCCGCAGCGGCTGGGGCAGGGGGTGCAGCGCCTGTCCATCGACCGGCCGGGCCCCACGCGGACCTGAGGGCGCCGCCGCCGGGCACGGAATGATGTCCTAAGACACGGTGTCGCAAATGGGGAAGTGCGCGGCGAAGCGCCGCGCGACGCGGTGAATGGCGCATAAACAACAAAAAAATGCTGGGTTGTCTGGAATTACACCCGGGCTCGACGCATGATGCGTGCCGAAGCGATGCCGCGGCCAAACCGACGGCGTCGCGCCCAGGACAACCTGGCCTAGGAGAGAGACACGTCCATGACCGACCGCATCCCCGGCTTTTCCACCCTGGCCATCCATGCCGGCGCCCAGCCCGACCCCACCACCGGCGCCCGGGCGACGCCGATCTACCAGACCACCTCCTTCGTCTTCGACGACGTGGACCATGCGGCGGCGCTGTTCGGTTTGCAGACCTTCGGCAACATCTACACCCGCATCGGCAACCCCACGAACGCGGTGCTGGAGGAGCGGGTGGCGGCGCTGGAGGGCGGGACGGCGGCGCTGGCGGTGGCCTCCGGCCATGCGGCGCAGCATCTGGTGTTCCACACCCTGCTGACGCCGGGCGATGAATTCGTCGCGTCCAGAAAGCTTTACGGCGGCTCGATCAACCAGTTCAACCACGCCTTCAAGAGCTATGGCTGGGAGGTGGCGTGGGCCGATCCCGACGACATCTCCAGCTTCGAGCGCGCCATTACGCCCAAGACCAAGGCGATCTTCGTCGAGAGCATCGCCAATCCTGGCGGCATCGTCACCGACCTCAAGGCCATTTCGGCGGTGGCCAAGAAGGCGGGCGTGCCGCTGATCGTCGACAACACGCTGGCGACGCCCTACCTCTGGCGCCCGATCGAGCACGGCGCCGACATCGTCATCCATTCCGCCACCAAGTTCCTGGGCGGACACGGCAATTCCATCGGCGGCGTGATCGTGGACGCCGGCACCTTCGACTGGACGGCAAGCGGGCGCTACCCCTTCCTCACCCAGCCGCGGCCGGAATACCAGGGCATCGTGCTGCACGAGACCTTCGGCAATTTTGCCTTCGCCATCGCCTGCCGCGTGCTCGGCCTGCGCGACCTCGGGCCGGCGCTGTCGCCGTTCAACGCCTTCCTGATCCTCACTGGCATCGAGACCCTGGGCCTGCGCGTGCAGCGGCACAGCGAGAACGCGCTCGCCGTCGCCCGCTTCCTCGCCCACCATCCGGCAGTGGCCGGCGTGAGCTATGCCGGCCTGCCCGGCGATCGCTACCATGCCCTGGCCGAAACCTACCTGCCGAAGGGCGCGGGGGCGGTGTTCACCTTCCGCCTGAAGGGCGGCTACGAGGCGGGCGTGAACCTGGTCTCGAACGTCGAGCTCTTCTCGCATCTGGCCAATATCGGCGACACCCGCTCGCTCATCATCCACCCGGCCTCCACCACCCACCGCCAGCTCTCCGACGAGCAGAAGACGCTGGCCGGGGCGGGGCCGGAGGTGGTGCGCCTCTCGGTGGGCATCGAGGACGTGGCGGACATCATCGCCGACCTCGATCAGGCGCTCGCCAAGGTCTGATCGCTCCGTTCGCCATGGACCTCGCGGCTCAGCGCCAGCCAGGCGCGGGCCGCGTGGGACAGGTAGCCGCCGCGCCGCCAGACCAGCGCCATGTGCCAGGCGGTGCCGGGCTCGTCCAGCAGCACCGTCGCGACGCCGGGATGGGCGCGCTGCTCGGCGATCATCCGCGGCAGGAAGGCGACGCCGAGCCCGGCCGCCACCAGCCCCACCAGGAAGTCGATCTGCCCGGAGCGGGCGGCGATGGTCGGGGTCACGCCGCGCCGCTGCCAGGCCTCGCGCAGCACCTTGTTGAGGGCGAAGCCGTCCTCGAACAGCAGGAAAGGCGATTCGGCCAAGGCCTTGAGATCGCAGGACGATGCGCCGGCCAGCGGATGGGCCGCGGGCAGCAGCGCCATCAGCGGCTCCTCATGCACCGACTGCCATTCGAAATCGTCCGAGATGGGCAGGAGCGAGCCGGCGAGGTCCATGTCGCCGGCCAGCACCATCTCCTCCAGGCGGGCGCTGCCATGCTCGCTGAGATGGATCTCGATGCCGGGATAGCGGCTGCGGTAGAGCGCGAACAGGGGCGCGAACAGCGTGTCGCTGCCGAGCGGCGGCAGGCCGAGGCGCAGGCTGCCGCGCTTGAGGCCGCGCAATTCGCCGAGCTCGGCCACCAGGTCGTCGCGCTCCGCCAGCATGGTGATGGCGCGCCGGTAGACGATCTCCCCGGCGGCGGTCAGGCGGCTGCGATGGGCGACGCGGTCGAGCAGCGGCACGCCGAGCTCGTCCTCCAGCTGGCGCACGGCCTTGCTGACGGTGCTCTGGGTGGCGAACACCGCCTTGGCGGCTTGCGAAAACCCGCCCTGGCGCACCACTTCCACGAAGGCCCGCAGCGTTCTCAATTCCATCTCTATTCCATATGCGACTTGTCTGAATTCCACCAATTCATTTTACGCATAGTGCATCGCAGCGTAGGCTGCTCGGCAAGTCGGGACCACCGACGCCTTCCAGCCTTATCAAAGCATTGCCATGAACCGCCCCCAGCTCCGTCATCTGATTATGTTGCGCCGCACACGTTTTGCCCAGGTCGTTGCCCTGGCAGGCGTCTGGTTTGTCAGCGACACGGCCACCCGCGCCGCCGGCCTGCCGGTGCCGGGCGGGGTCATCGGCATGCTGGCCCTGCTGGCGCTGTTCGGCACCGGCCTGCTCAAGGTCCACAGCGTCAGCGGCGGCGCCCGCTGGCTGCTGGCGGAAATGCTGCTGTTCTTCGTGCCCTCGGTGCTCGCCGTCCTGGACCACCAGGAGTTCATGGGCGCGGTGGGGCTGAAGATCGCCGCGGTGATCGTGGTCGGCACGGTGCTGGTGATGGGCGCCACCGCCATGACCGTGGACCTGTGCTACCGCTGGCAGGCCCGTCATGCCTGACGCCTTGCAGGGCCTCCTCACCGCGCTGTTCTGGTCCGTGGTGACCATCGGCTGCTACGTGGTGGCGCGCATGATCAACGCGCGCTGGCAGGCCTGGTGGTCCTCCCCGCTGCTCCTGGCGCCGATCTCGGTGGGCATCATCGTCGTGCTGATGCATACCGGCTATGCCTCCTACATCCGCGGCACCCACTGGATCGCCTTGATGATGGGGCCGGCCACGGTGGCCTTCGCCATCCCGCTCTACGAGCATCGCGAGACCATCAAGCGGCATTGGCCCATACTGCTGGCGGGCGTCGCCATCGGCAGCGCCACGGCCATCGGCACCGCCTTCGCCCTGGCCTCCTGGCTGGACCTGCCCACCGCGCTGCGCACCAGCCTGCTGCCGCGTTCCACCAGCACGCCCTTCGCCATGGCGGTGTCGAGCGACCTGGGCGGCATGCCGGAACTGACGGCGGTGTTCGTCATCATCACCGGCGTGACCGGCGCGGCGCTGGGCGAGTTCATGCTGCGCTTCATGCCGCTGCGCTCGTCCTTGGCGCGCGGCGCCTTCCTCGGCATGGGCGCCCACGGCGCGGGCGTCGCCAAGGCCCGCCAGATCGGCGCGGAGGAAGGTTCCATCGCCGGATTGGTGATGATCCTCGCCGGCTGCTTCAACCTGATGATGGCGCCGCTGGTGGCCCTGTTCATGGGCTGAGCCCGGGACGCCTGGGCTGAGCTGGCACCGGCCTCAGCCGGCGCGCAACAAGGCCGGCCCGGCGGCCGGCGCGCGGGAGCGGGCAAGGTCGCTGGCATGCACCGTGGCCGCAACAAGCACCAGCGTTGCGCCCAACTGATGGGCGAGCGCGAGGTCCAGCGGCACCATGTGCACCAGGGTCAGGATGCCGAGGGTCGCCTGCACGCTCACCAGTGCCAGCAGCAGCAGCGCGCCGCGTGCCGCCCGCCCGCCGGTGCGGGATGCGTCGAGGGCGTGCAGGATCGCCACGGCGAACAGCGTGTAGGCGATCATCCGGTGCACGAACTGCACCGTCATCACATTCTCGAACAGGTTGCGCCACGCCGGCTCCATGGCGCCGAGCTGGGCGGCGGCGGGAATGAGCCGCCCGTCCATCAATGGCCAGGTGTTGAACGTCAGGCCCGCGTCCAGGCCGGCGACCAGCCCGCCGGCGAAGATCTGCACCAGCACGAGGCCGACCAGCCCATAAGCGGTCGCGCGCAGGCGGCGGGGAACGGCCTGCGTGCCCCGCGCGGTGAGCCCGCGCGCCACGGCGACCACGGCGGCGAGGATGACGCACGCCAGCGTCAGGTGGATGGCGAGGCGATACTGGCTGACGGAGGTCCGCGCGGTGAGGCCGGAGGCCACCATCCACCAGCCGACCGCCCCTTGCAGGCCGCCCAGCAGGAACAAAGCGAGGCAGCGGGCGAGCAGGGCGCCGCGCAACATGCCGCGCGCCGCGAAATAGACGAAGGGCAGGAAGAAGGCGAGGCCGATCACCCGGCCCAGCAGGCGATGAGCCCATTCCCACCAGAAGATCCGCTTGAAGTCCTCCAGGCCCATGCCCTTGTTGAGGATCTCGTATTGCGGGATGGTCTTGTACTTGTCGAACTCGGCCTGCCAGTCGGCGTCCGACAGCGGGGGCAGGGCGCCGGTCACCGGCTTCCATTCGGTGATGGACAGGCCGGATTCGGTGAGGCGCGTGGCGCCGCCCACCACCACCATGGCGACGATGAGGGCCGCCACGACATAGAGCCACATGCGCACGGCGCGAGACCCTGCGGTCGCCGGGCTGGCGGCTGCATCCGCGACGGCGATGCCCTGGACCTGCGACATCACTTCCTGCTCCCGCATATGCCCGCCCGGAGCGATCCGTTATAGAGCGGGGCGAGGCGGCGCAAGGCGTCCGGTGGTCGCTGGCGGGAAGCCGGCCTTCAACAAGGGCGAGCAGGACGGTGCGCTTGAGGTGATTTATTGGATGAAAATATTCAAGTAAACAACTGATAATTAATCATAAAATAGAAAACTTAACACCTTGATTCAAGATGGGAGGCGAGCATGCGCCAGCGCGTGCGCAAGCTGATCGGCACGGTGCTGCTGCTGGTGCTTGTGGTTGTATGGGCGATTGGCGCCATGGCGCTGGCCCAGGGCCGGGTCACGGACCTGCCGGCGGGGTGGCAGACGGTGAGCTACGTGCTGCTGGGCATCCTGTGGGTGATCCCGGCCGCGCTGCTGATCCGCTGGATGGAGAAGCCGGACCGCCGGGCCTGACGGCTCAGGCCGCGAACGAGATAGGCTGCGCCACGGCCATCAGGGTCGGCACGGGCAGCGCCGGCGGCGTGTCGTCCGGCGTCTCGTGCGCGGCAGAGGCGGCGTCCTCGAACGCCAGCGGCAGCATGGCCACGTTGGTGAAGCCCTTGGCCGCCAGCGCGTCATAGGTCTCCACCGCCGCCGGGGTCGAGGCGTCGTCCTCGTGCAGGGCGATGAGCAGCGGCGCCAAGGCGGCGAGACGCTCGGCCCCCGGCGTGCCGGCAAGGCTCGGCGCGGACACGATCACCCGGCTGTAGGTCTGGCGCAGGGACTGCAAGATCAGCGTCAGCCGCTCGGCGCCGACCACGCTCGGTCCGCCCCGGCTGTCGCGCCCGGGCGGGATGAGATGGGCGCGCGAGGCGCCGTCGCGGTGGATCGCCTCGCTGAATCCGGCCACGCCGAACAACAGCTCGGCCACGCCCGGCGCGCGAGGATCCGCCAGCAGGTGGGTGAAGGCGGCGGCATCGCCGTCGAGCGCCACCAGCACCACCTGATCCTCGCTTTCCGCGAGGCGCCGGGCAAGCGCGAGGCTGCAGGCGGCGGCTTCTTCCGGCAGGTCGCTGGAGGTCAGGACCACGAGGTCGCAGCGCGCGGCTGACCCCACGGTATCGATGAGGCGATCCACGGCGGCCTCCGGCCCGAGGCTCGCGCCGCCGGCGGAGCGCAGCCAGGACACCCGGCGGTCGCTGGGGATTTCGCGCGGCAGCACGCCGTCCGCCACCACGCCCGTCGGCCGGCCGGGGCGTTGGCGCAGGTGGACGGTGAGGGTGGCGAGCAGGCCGATGGCGAGCCCGAGCAGGACCAGGACGCCGGCCGACGGCGCGTCGGGGAGACGGACGGCGGTCGCCGCCCCTGCGAGGCGCAGCGGCGGCGAGGGCTCGCGCGCCTCCTCGGCGGTGGTACGCACGCTGGCGTCGAGCGTCAGCAGGGCGCCGGCATAGGCGTCCGCCACGCGCGCCGCACGGCTGGCGTCGGGCAGCGACACGGCGATGTCCAACGCCCGCCCGCCCTGCTGGGCGCTGACCCGCAGCGCTTGCGCGAGGGTGCGGGCAGCGCGGGCCTGCACGGCTGATTCGTCCGTATCCGGCCGGCGCCAGAGGCTGGAGAGCCGGGAGCCGGCCTGGGCGGCGAGGGCGGCGGCGTCCGCCGGCCCGAGGGCGCGCACCACATCGAACGCCATCTCCCGCGACGACAGCAATTGGATCGCGCCGCGCACCACCGAGGGGGTCGGCTGGGCGGCGACATCGAAGCTGAGCTCGGCATGCGAGGTGTAGCGGAAGGGAAACAGCAGGGAGAGCACGAGAAGGGCGAACAGCGTCCAGGCCAGCGTCAGCCCACGGCGCGCCAGCGGCGAGGGGCGCGCACGGTCACCGTCCATCTCTGCTTCGTAGGCGAATGCCTGCGACATCGCTCGGCCCTTCCGCGTGCGCCTGCACCGCGCAGGACATCCCGGCGAAAGGGTGGGCCCTTATGGTTGATAGATCGTAAAGGTTGAGACGGGGGTACCTGCAAGCATTCCAGCGGTTTCCATCTCAGCGGTCCTCCCAGTGCGGGGGGCGCTTGCCGATCATGGCCGAGATGCCTTCGTCCGCGTCCCGGGCGAGCATGTTCTCGGCCATCACCTGGGAGGCATAGTCATAGGCGTCGTCGAGACCCATCTCCGCCTGGGCGTAGAAGGCGGCCTTGCCAAGCTTGACCGGAACGCGGGACTTCGCGGCGATCTGGCCGGCGAGGCCGAGGGCCGCCTCAAGGGCCTGGCCGGACGCCACCACGCGGTTGACCAGACCGAGGCGATGCGCCTCTTCGGCCGGCACCCATTCGCCCAGCAGCAGCATTTCCATGGCGTGCTTGCGCGCGACCGAGCGGGACAGAGCGACCATGGGCGTATGGCAGAACAGGCCGATATTGACCCCCGGCGTGCAGAATCGGGCGCCCGCGCCCGCCACCGCGAGGTCGCAGCTCGCCACAAGCTGGCACCCGGCGGCGGTGGCCATGCCCTCCACCGCCGCGATCAACGGCTGCGGCTGGCGGACGATGCGCAGCATCAGGCTCGCGCACCGCTTGAGCACGCCTTCGAAATAGGCGCGGCCGCGATCCGGATCGGTGCGGCGGGCCTGGATTTCCTTCAGGTCGTGGCCGGCGGAAAAGGCCGGGCCCTCGGCGGCGAGGACGATGGCGCGCACCTCCGGGTCCGTCGCGAGTCCGTCAAGGCAGTCTGTCAAGGCTGACATCATGCCTTCGGAGAGGCTGTTGCGGCTGGAGGGGCGGGTGAGGGTCAGGACGGCGACGCCGCCATGCCGATCCATGCGGGTAAAGGGTTCGGGCGCGGCTGGGTGCGCCAGATGGGCCTCGGTCACGGTTGTCCTCCCGCCTTATGCACGGACGTTGACTTCGTCTTATGCAGTTTCAAACAAGCTTGGTCATGTCATATGTACGCCACACAGGGAGAATGAGAGCGATGCTGTCGGTTCGTGGCGCCGCAATGTCGGTGAGCGATATGGAGGAATTCCTCTCGCGGGAATATCCCCAATCCTTTGGGCCTGGCCGTCCCCACCGCATCGAAGCGATCGCTCCGGGCGCCGCAACGGTGCGCCTTGAGGCGGGCAACGAACACCTGCGTCCGGGGGGAACCGTGTCCGGTCCGGCGCTGATGGCGCTGGCCGACGTCACCATGTATGTGGCGCTCCTGGCCGAACTGGGCCCGGTGACGCTGGCGGTGACCACCAACCTCAACATCAATTTCCTGCGCAAGCCCGAGCCGGGCGCGGTCATCGCCGACGCCCATCTGATCAAGGTGGGGCGGCGGCTGGCGGTGGGCGAGATCGGCCTGCGCACGTCCAAGAGCCACGAACTTGTGGCCCATTGCGTCGCCACCTATTCCATTCCCAGCCGCTGAGCGGCTGACCTCGATCAAGGCGCTTCGCATCGCGCGCTTCCACCCTGGCGCAAGACGGGGGAACGCGTGCGATGGGACAGAAGTCCATCCTCATCATTCAGGGGCATCCGGACGGAGCCGGGGGACATCTGTGCCACGGTCTTGCCGACGCCTATGCGGCGGGGGCGGAATCGGCGGGGCACCGGGTCATGCGCGTGGATGTGGGGCGGCTCGATTTCCCGCTGCTGCGGTCCCAGGCCGCCTTCGAGATGGACGCCTTGCCGGAGGGGCTCAACGGCGTGCGCGACGCGCTGATCGCCGCCGACCATGTGGTGCTGCTGTTTCCCCTGTGGCTGGGCACGCTTCCGGCGGTGCTGAAGGCCTTCCTGGAGCAGCTCATGCGCCCGGGCATCGCCTTCCTGCCGGGCGAGCATTCGTTTCCGCGCGCGCTGCTCACCGGCCGTTCGGCCCGCCTCGTCGTCACCATGGGCACGCCGGCCTTCATCTATCGCTGCTTCTTCTTCGCGCCCGGGGTGCGCAGCGTCGATGAAGGCATCCTCGGCTTTTCCGGCATGAGCCCGGTGCGCCACACCTATTTCGGCCGCGTGGACGCGGCGAGCCTCGCCGAGCGGCAGCACTGGCTGCTCAAGATGCGCCAACTGGGCGAGCGGGGCGCGTGAGGCCCCGCAAATTCCCGCAAAAACAGGCTTTATTTCATGGTGCTATAACACCATTTTTATAAGCCATTGAATTTGCTTGATATTATAGCTCGACGCGACGTTGACCGTAAAAGCCGCCTCCGCTAGAAGCCCTCTCATCGTCGAGCGGAGCCCGGATGCGTGCGCGGCTCGGCCTTCTCATTTGGAATCGAACCCCATGAAGACGTATTCGGCCAAGCCTGCCGAAATCGAAAAGAAGTGGGTGGTGATCGATGCGACCGGCCTCGTCGTTGGCCGTCTCGCGACCGTCATCGCCATGCGCCTGCGCGGCAAGCATCGCGCCATCTTCACCCCCCACGTGGACACCGGCGACAACGTCGTGGTGATCAATGCGGAGAAGGTGGTGCTGACCGGCCGCAAGCGCGACCAGAAGGTCTATTATCACCACACCGGCTTCCCGGGCGGCATCAAGGAGCGGACTGCGAAGTTCCTGCTCGAAGGCCGTTTCCCGGAGCGCGTGATCGAAAAGGCGGTGGAGCGCATGCTCGCGCGCGGTCCCCTCGGTCGCAAGATCATGGGCAACCTGCGCGTCTACAAGGGCTCGACCCATCCGCATGAGGCGCAGCAGCCGACGGTGCTCGACGTGGCGAGCCTCAACAGCAAGAACGTGAGGATCTGACCATGGCCGAGGTTCTCCAGTCCCTCGACGCGCTGTCCACCCAGGGCGAGGATGCGCCCGTTCATGTCCAGAAGCTGGACAAGTTCGGCCGTGCCTATGCCACCGGCAAGCGCAAGGACGCCGTGGCCCGCGTGTGGGTTCGCCCCGGCACCGGCAAGATCACGGTGAACGACCGCGCTGTTGAGGTGTATTTCGCCCGCCCGGTGCTGCGTCTCATCATCAACCAGCCGTTCGCTGCTGCGGCCCGCGAGGGTGCGTATGACGTGGTGTGCACGGTGTCCGGCGGCGGCCTCTCCGGCCAGGCCGGCGCGCTGCGCCACGGCATCTCCCGCGCGCTCACCTATTATGAGCCCGAGCTGCGCAGCCCCCTGAAGAAGGGTGGCTTCCTGACCCGCGACAGCCGCGTGGTCGAGCGCAAGAAGTACGGCAAGGCCAAGGCCCGCCGCAGCTTCCAGTTCTCGAAGCGCTGATCGGTCGACGAGACCTGTTGGAAGAACGGCGGGGCCATGCCCCGCCGTTTTTTTGTGCCCGTACGCCTGTTGTGGCATCAGGGTAGCGGGCGGCGACGCAGCATGCTTTGCTCTCGCCGACAGCGGAGGGCGGGATATGGGCAGGCGGCTTGGAAGCATCACGGCGGCCTTGATGGCCGCGACCCTGTCCGTGGCAGCGCTGGCGGCCGGGGTCTCGGCAGCCGCCGCCACGCCGGCGCGGCTCATCATCCTGCGCCATGGCGAGAAGGCCGACGCCTACCGGCTGTGCGAGACCGGGCGGCAGCGGGCGCGGGCGCTTGTGAAGCAGTATCTCGGCAAGGAGGCCGCAAACAGCCTGTTCGCGCCCGGGACGGCGCCCGAGGCGGTCTACACCATCTCCATCCACACCATTGAGACGGCTTCGCCGCTGGCCAATTCCTGGGACCTGCCGCTAGTCTTCTATTCGGTGATTCCTGCTGGCAAGGAGCCCCGGCTGTTCGACAGCGATCTTGCCAAGCGCACCAAGCAGGCGGCGGAGACGCTGCTCACCGATCCGCGCTTCGACGGCAAGACGGTGATCGTGGTGTGGGAGCACGACCATATCGCCGATGCCTCCCTGCCGCCGGAACGGCGGGCGTTGACGCTGCGCTACGCGCTCAATCTCGACCGGCTGCCCGGCGTGCCGGAGACCTGGCCGGACCAGACCTACGATTATTTCTGGATCGTCGATTACGCACCGGGCTCGCCCGTTCCCACGTCCTTCCGGATGGAGAAGCAGGTCTTCACCGGGCCGTTCGCCCAGTTGCCGCAGAACGACTGGGGCCAGCCCGACGGGCTTGATCCCGCCGAGACCGATTGCGCGGACTGAGCGCGCGCTGAACGAAAAAGGCCGGCCACCCCACGGGCGGCCGGCCTTTTCGTGTCTTCCTCCGCGAGCCTCAGAAGCTCGGCGTGTCGCCGGGTAGGGGGCTCCAGCCGCCACCGCTGGTGGGATCGCCGGGCGGGGAGCCACCGTCGAAACCGCCGAGATTCGGCGGGAAAACATAATCCTCGTTGCGGTCGTCGCCGATCGACACGTCCGGCTTGATGGCGGGCCCCGGCCCCGGATCCAGATAATTGCCCTGCGGGATCACGGGCAGCTGGATCACGTTCGGCTTGCGCGGATGGATCTCGATATGCGGGATCGTGCCGCTGCTCTGGGCCAGCGCGACCGGGACCGGCGCCAGGAGGATCGCGGCGCCGAGCGCCCACAGGGCCACGCCGCCCCTGGTGGCGCCACCCGTGAAAGACCAAACCATCGCCATGCGAACCCCCGGGGAACGTCCCACCGAACAGTCGCTTAGGTCACCACGTGGCGAGAAGCAAGCGAGCTTGCGGCCCTGGCTCCGTTTCCCTCGGCGGCCGCGTCGTGGATGACACGGCCGCCAAGGGGCCGGCTATTTGAAGCCGACCACGGCGTGGGGGACGTAAGGGGCTTCCAGGGCGGCGATCTCCGCCGGCTCCAGCTTGAGGGAGAGCGCCGCCACGGCATCGTCGAGATGGACTGGCTTGGTGGCGCCGACGATGGGGGCGGTGATCTCGGACTTCTGCAGCACCCAGGCCAGGGCCACCTGGGCCGCCGGCACACCGCGCGCGGCGGCGATGGCCGCGACCTGCTCCACCACCTGGCGGTCGGCGTCGGCGGTGGCGGCATAGAGCGTCTTGCCGAATTCGTCGGTCTCCGAGCGGGCGCTGCCCTCGCTCCAGGGCCGGGTGAGGCGGCCGCGCGCCAGCGGGCTCCACGGAATGACACCGATGCCGGCATCGGCGCACAGCGGCAGCATGTCCCGCTCCTCCTCGCGATAGAGCAGGTTCACGTAGTTCTGCATGCTGACGAAGCGTGCCCACCCGTGGCGCTCCTGCAACGCCAGCGCCTTGGCGAACTGCCACGCATGCATGGAGGAGGCGCCGATATAGCGGGCCTTGCCGGTGCGAACCACCGTATCGAGCGCCTCCAGCGTCTCCTCGATGGGCGTCCCATAGTCCCAGCGGTGGATCTGGTAGAGGTCCACGTAATCGGTGCCCAGCCGCCGCAGGCTGTTGTCGATCTCGTTGAGGATCGCCTTGCGCGACAGGCCGGCGCCGTTCGGGCCGGGGCGCATGCGGTTGAACACCTTGGTGGCGATGACGAGGTCGTCGCGGCGGGCGAAATCCTTGATCGCGCGGCCGAGGAATTCCTCGCTGGTGCCGTCAGAATAGACGTTCGCGGTGTCGAAGAAGGTGATGCCGCTGTCCAGTGCCTTGCGGATGAAGGGGCGGCTTTCGTCTTCGGGCAGCGACCAGGGATGCGTGCCGCGGTCGGGGGCGCCGTAGCTCATGCAACCGAGGCACAGGCGCGAGACCTCAAGGCCGGTGCGGCCGAGCTTCACGTAATCCATGGAAAATCTCCAGATTGGAAAAAGGCGGATGACAGAGCTATCACCCGCCATGTCTCGCGCCGAGAGGTGCAGGGCGCCAAATATGTGAGTCCCGCCGTCCTTTCGGGGCGACGTTGCGGAAGCTCGTCTGGTCTGTTCTTCGAAACGGAGTGGGAACCGGCCGGCTCTTTATTGGTCGCGGTCCGAATGTTCGCTTTGCCGTCATGCGAATCGTGCGTATATCCGTACCGCTCTAGGTATAAGGAAACATCGTGCGTATTTCTTCGATCCTCCTCCTCGCGGCCGCCCTCGGTGCCACGCCCTCCCTGGCCCAGGTCTCCGACCCGAACATGAGCTGCGCGGACTATCTCAAGCTCGCCGCCGCCGCAGGCCCGACGCCCAAGACCGGCGACGCCGCCACCGACAAGATGGCCGCCGACATGGACACCAAGATGAAGGCCTACTGCACCGCCAATCCCAAGGCCAAGGCCATGGAAGCGGCGGAAAAGGCCATGGGCGGCTGAGGCACCCGGGGCCGTGTATCGTCGACGGGGTCCCGCGCGGGCCCCGTTTGCGTTTTTGCCGGGCCCGCCCGTGGGCGGCGCACACCTCCGTGGCCGGGGTCCCTTGACCCTGCGCGCGCCGCAGCCTACCACGCACCTTCAGTGAGCCCGTAGCTCAGCCGGTAGAGCACGTGACTTTTAATCATGGGGTCTCGGGTTCGAATCCCGACGGGCTCACCACTTCCTAATCCCATGTCCCCGCCACCTCCCTGCCGCCGCCGTGTCGAGCGAGCGGTCGGGCCGGCCGTCTTTCCGACCGTATGGTGTGCGCCGCAGCATGGCCCTTGACCCCTCTCGGCGCCGGTTCCAACCTGTCCATGCCGACAGGAGCCGATCCATGCCCGTTCTCAACCGCATCGCCGACACCGCCGCCGAGATCGCCGCGTGGCGGCGCGATCTGCATCAGTTTCCCGAGCTCATGTTCGACCTGCCGCGCACCTCCGGCTTCGTGGCGGACAAGCTCCGCTCCTTCGGCTGCGACGAGGTGGTGACGGGCATCGGCCGCAGCGGCGTCGTGGCGGTGATCCGCGGGCGCTCGCCGGGCAAGGGGCAGGTGATCGGCCTGCGCGCCGACATGGATGCGCTGCCCATCCTGGAAGAGACCGGCCTGCCTTATGCCTCGCAGAATGCCGGCCAGATGCATGCCTGCGGCCATGACGGCCACACCGCCATGCTGCTCGGCGCCGCCCGGCACCTGGCCGAGACCCGTGCCTTCGCCGGCACCGCCATCCTGATCTTCCAGCCCGCCGAGGAAGGCGAGGGCGGTGCCCGCGCGATGATCGAGGATGGCCTCCTGGAGCGCTTCGCGCCGCAGGAGATCTACGGCATGCACAATCAGCCGGGCATTCCGCTCGGCCAGTTCGCGCTGCGGCCCGGCGCCATCATGGCCTCCACCGACCGGCTGGAGATTTTCATCGACGGGCGCGGCGCCCATGCCGCCAAGCCGCACCAGGGCGTGGACCCGGTGCTCGTCGGCTCGGCCATCGTCATGGGCCTCCAGCAGGTGGTGGCGCGCAACGTCGATCCGCTGGAATCGGCGGTGGTCTCCATCACCATGTTCCATGCCGGCGCGGTGGAGAATGTGATCCCGCAGACCGCCCAGCTCACCGGCACGGCGCGCACGCTGAAGCCCGAGGTGCGCAAGATGCTCCAGGCCCGCCTGCCGGCCATCGTGGAGGGCATCGCCGCCGCTTACGGCGCCACAGCCAAGCTGAATTGGGTGGATGGCTATCCGGTCACCGTGAACCATGCCGAGCAGGCGGCATTCGCGGCCCGCATCGCGGCGGAGGTGGCGGGCACCGACAAGGTGGACACCAACGTGCCGCCCATGATGGGCGCGGAGGATTTCTCCTTCATGCTGGAGGCCCGTCCAGGCGCCTTCATCTTCGTCGGCAATGGCCCGAGCGCGGGGCTGCACAACCCGCGCTACAATTTCAACGACGAGGCCATTCCGTTCGGCACGTCCTATTGGGTGCGCCTCGTGGAAACGGCCATGCCGCTCTGAAGGGTTACGAGAACGCCTGACCCGATGGTCAGGCGTTGGTGTTCAGGCGTTGGTCTTGCGCAGCCGGAAGGTGATGACGCCGTCTTCCAGCGTCCGGCCCTCGAACGTGTTTCCTGTCTCGGCGGCGAGGTGGGGAATGTCGATCACCGACATGGGGTCCGTGCATTCCACCACGAGGCGGGTGCCGGGCATCGCCGTGGCCAGCGCCTTGCGGGTGCGCAGGGCCGGCATGGGGCATTTGAGACCCTTGAGGTCCAAGTGCAGTTCGCCCGTGGCTGGGTCGGCTACCGGAGCCCGGCGATTCGAGGTCATGCCGGCCAAAATAGCTGCTGCCGCCTTCATCTGCGAACTCCCGTCACGCTGCCTGGTCTTTCAGGCGGGCAAGGCTTTCCGTGCGTCCGAGGACGACGAAGACGTCGAACACCGGCGGCGAGGTGGTGCGCCCGGTAAGGGCCGCGCGCAACGGCTGGGCCACGGCGCCGAGCTTGACGCCCGCCGTCTCCGCATAGCCGCGTACCACGCCCTCGGTGGCCGCCGCGCTCCAGTCCGCCGCCTCCAACTGCGGCAGCAGGGCCGCGATGTGTGTGCGCGCCTCGGCGGTGAGGATGGCCGCGGCCTTCTCTTCCAGCGGCAGCGGTCGCTCGGCGAAGATGAACTCCGCATTGTCGAGCAGTTCCGTGAGCGTCTTCGCCCGCTCCTTGAGGCCGGGCAGAGCCGTGAGCAACTGCGTCCGGCGCTCCGGCGTCAGCCGGGCCAGCCGGCGCTCGGCATCCGGCAGGTGCGGAACGAGGCCCATCAGCGCGTCGAACAGCTCCTGGTCGGGCGTGGCGCGCATGTAATGGCCGTTGATGTTCTCCAGCTTCTGGAAATCGAAGCGCGCCGCAGAGCGGCCCACATGGTCAAGATCGAAGTGCTCGACCATCTCCTGCGTGGAGAAGATCTCCTGGTCGCCATGGCTCCAGCCGAGGCGCACCAGATAGTTGCGCAGCGCTGCGGGCAGGTAGCCCATGTCGCGATAGGCATCCACCCCCAGGGCGCCGTGACGCTTGGAGAGCTTGGCGCCGTCCGGGCCGTGGATCAGCGGAATGTGCGCCATGCGCGGCACGTCCCAGCCCAGCGCATTGTAGATCTGCGTCTGCCGGGCGGCGTTGGTGAGATGGTCGTCGCCGCGGATGATGTTGGTGATGCCCATGTCGTGGTCGTCCACCACCACCGCCAGCATGTAGGTGGGCGTGCCGTCCGAGCGCAGCAGCACGAGGTCGTCCAGATCCTTGTTCGGGAAGGTCACGGTGCCCTGCACCTGATCCTCGATCACGGTCACGCCCTCCTGCGGCGCGCGCAGGCGGATCACCGGCTGCCGGTCCGTGGGACGCTCGGAGGCCGGGCGGTCGCGCCAGCGGCCGTCATAGCGCGGCGGACGGCCCTCCTTGCGGGCCAGTTCGCGCATCTCGTCCAACTCGGCCGGCGTCGCATAGCAGGGATAGGCGTTGCCGCGCGCCAGCATCTCCTCCACCGCCGCACGGTGCCGCTCGGCGCGGGCGAACTGGTAGATCACCTCCCCGTCCCAATCGATGCCGAGCCATGTCAGGCCCTCGATGATGGCGTCGATGGCTTCCTTGGTGGAGCGCTGGCGGTCGGTATCCTCGATGCGCAGCAGCATCTTCCCGCCCTTGGCCTTGGAATAGAGCCAGTTGAACAGCGCGGTGCGGGCGCCGCCAATATGCAGAAAGCCCGTGGGGGAGGGAGCAAAGCGGGTGACGATCTGCGACATCTGACAAGGCCGGGGGTGGGAGGTGGAGCGCGCGATGCGGTGGCCGTGCGCGGCCCGCAAGAGGCCGATGGACACGCCAGCGTGGCGCACGAGCGGCGCCCGTGTAGCATAGGCGGGGGGATGAAGGAACACGGCCGATGGAGCGCGGTCGGGACAGGGGCGGGCAGCGGCCGCTCGGCGCCATCGCCGGCGTGCTCGGCGGCGCCGTGGCGCGGCCGGTCTTCGTGCCCGCCCCGTTCTGGCCCGGCGCCCTGCTGGGCCGGCTGCGCGACCGCATCCTGGCCGATGCACGAGCGGAGGCGGCCTCCGGACGGCTGATCCTGTGGCTGCCGGTGCTGTTTGGCTGCGGCATCCTGATCTATTTCGGCGCGGCGCAGGAACCCTCGCTTCCCGCCGCTATGGGACTTGCCGGCGCGCTGACGCTGGCGGCGTTCGTGGCGCGGACGCGTCCCGTCACCTTCGCGCTCTTGCTCGGTGCCGCCGCGATCTCGGCGGGATTCGCCCTGGCGACGCTTCAGACGGCGCGGATCTCCCATCCGGTCCTGCCACCGCCGCCGGGGCCGGTGCGGCTGACCGGCTTCATCGAGCAGGTGGAGCGCAGGCCCAAGGCGGACCGGGTGCTGCTGCGCGTCACCGCGGCGGAGGGGCGCGGGCTTTCGGAGCGGCCGGCGCTGGTGCGCCTCTCGCTCGGCCGCGGCACCGCGCCGCCCACGGGAACGCCGGTGTCGGTCCTGGCCCGCCTTCTGCCGCCGGTGGAGGCGGTGGTGCCAGGGGGGCATGATTTCGGCCGGGCTATCTGGTTCCGGGGCATCGATGCGGTGGGCTTCGGGCTCGGCCGGCCCAGGATCATCTCCCCGCCGGGGGATCCACCGTTCAGCGTCCGGCTCGGCTCCCTGATCGAGGACGTGCGGCGGACGGTGGGGACCCGGATCCGCCAATCCTTGAGCGGCACCGCCGCCGACATTGCCGTGGCGCTGGTGGTGGGCGACCGCGCGTCAGTGGCGCCGGAGGTTGAAGAAAGCATGCGGGTGTCGGGCCTCACCCATGTCCTGTCCATCTCCGGCCTGCACATGGCGATGGTGGCGGGCACGCTGTTCTTCCTGGTGCGCGGCCTGCTCGCCGCCATTCCGCCGCTGGCGCTGGGCTTCCCCATCAAGACCGCCGCGGCGCTCGTGGCCCTCGGCGGCAGCGGCATCTATCTCCTGCTCTCGGGCAACGACTGGCCGGCGCAGCGCTCCTTCTTCATGCTCGGCATCGTCCTCATTGGGGTGATGGCGGGCCGCTCCGCCCTGACGCTGCGCACCGTGGCGGTGGCGGCCATGCTGGTGCTGGCGCTGGGGCCGCAGGCGATCCTTGAGGCGGGCACGCAGATGTCGTTCGCCGCGACCCTCGCCCTGGTGGCGGCGTACGAGCATTGGAGCGGCCTGCGCGCCCGGCCGGCGAAGGGGGCGCTCGTTTGGCAGTTGGCGGCGCGCGCCGGCCTGTTCCTCGCCGCGCTCTCGCT
The DNA here is from genome assembly GCF_000473085.1 of Azorhizobium doebereinerae UFLA1-100. GTDB lineage: Bacteria > Pseudomonadota > Alphaproteobacteria > Rhizobiales > Xanthobacteraceae > Azorhizobium > Azorhizobium doebereinerae. The sequence goes on along the minus strand of NZ_AXBA01000001.1, from coordinate 199,374 downwards.
CACCTCGATCGTGGCCGGCGCCGCCACCGCACCCTATGCGGCGCTGCATTTCCAGCGGGTCGGCGTGTTCGGCCTCCTGGCCAATCTCTGCGCCATGCCGGCGGTGGAATTCCTGGTCATGCCTTTCGGCCTGATGGGCGTGCTGCTGATGCCTTTCGGCTGGGATTTCATCGCCTGGCCGGTCATGGGGTGGGGCCTCGACATCATGGTGCGGGTATCGGACATGGTCGCCGCGCTGCCCGGCGCCGATACCCGCACCGACTGGGTTGGGCCGGGCGCGGCGGGCGCAGCCACTATTGCCCTGCTGTGTCTCTGCCTGCTGCGCGGCTGGCTGGCGGCGCTCGCCATCCCGCCGGCCGTGGCGGCCGTCCTGCTGCTCGGGCCGGCGCTGCGCCCCGACGTGCTCATTGCGCCCAACGGGCAGACCGTAGCAGTGCGGGGCTCGGACGGGAGGCTCAGCGTGACCGGCGCCAGGAGCAGCCGGCTCGCGGTGGAGCAGTGGCTCTCGCGGGAGGCCGATCCCCGGACGTCGGAGACCAAAGATCTGGCGGCGGGCTTCAGCTGCGATGCGGACGCCTGCCGCGCGCCTCTGCCGGGTGGGGGCGTGCTAGCCGTCTCGCGCCGGCCGGAGGGGCTCGCGGCGGCGTGCCGGGAGGTGACGATCCTGGTCACGCCGGTGCCCGCGCCGAAGGATTGCGGCGCCCGCGTCTTCTCGCCCGGCGCGCTGGCCCGCACCGGCACTGTGGCCCTGTTTCGCAAGGAGGGGCTGGGCGGACGGCGGCGGCCCCGGTTGACGCGGGAACCGCCGCACCGGACGCGGCCAGCCCGTCCGGACCCGCCGGGCAGGCGCGCCGCATGGGCGCCGCTGCGGTCCCGGCCGTGTCCGGCCCGGGGCCTGGAGTGGACGCCGGGCGAGATGCGGCCCCGCTGGTGGCTCTTGCCGGCCTGCCGGAGGGCGACGAGCCTGGCCTTGCCCCTTCGAACCTAGCCGGACCCGAGGGCGCGTCCGCCGGGATCGCCGGTCCGCCACGGCCGCGCCGCATGGCGGCGGATCACCGGGCGTCCCTGCGTCGGCAGTTCCAGGCGGACCGCGCCGCGGCACGTGCCCAGGCGATCGCGCGCAACATGAACATGCCTTCGCAAGCCGGCGGGCCGGGCTCCGGTGGAGCGGATGCGGACAGGCAAGGCGGGAGGGGCGTTGGTGCGGAGGGGACGGGTATGGCCGGAGGGGCAGCGGCGGCCGGATCGAGCTTGAGTGGAGAGGGAGCCAGCCGGGCGGAGCAGGGCGAACTGCGCCTCACCATGCCGTCGGTCGCCGCTACGCGTGCCGATCCGCCGGCAACTGTCTCCGCAGGGCCCGCGTCGCCGCGCCCCCTGGGCCCGTCCGTCTCCAGCTCCGCTCCAGGTCAGAGGGAAGGACATACGTCCGGCGGGGCGAGCGGGACAGGTCCGATCGTGGGCAGGGATCTCGTGGCGCGGCCTCCGTCCAGGCCGTCCGCACCACCCCCAGGCGCTGTGCAGCTATCTTCCCAGGCCTATGCAGCCCGCTGGCGCGAGGTGCCGACGCGTGTGCCGGGCGTGCAACGGCCCTGGATGCCGGTGCTGCCCGCCCTTGCCGCGCCGGACGAGGGCCCTGATGTCCCGCGGGCGGAAGATGATGCCCGCAGTGCCCCTGATTGAGGCAAGCCCGGCGCCGACGTGAACGCCGGCCCTTACGGACAGGCCTCAATAGCGGCGGATGAGGCCGACAAGGCGTCCCTGCACGCGCACCCGATCGGGGCCGAAGATGCGGGTCTCATAGGCCGGATTGGCGGCCTCGAGCGCGATGGAGGCGCCCTTGCGGCGCAGCCGCTTCAGGGTGGCTTCCTCGTCGTCCACCAGCGCCACGATGATGTCGCCGGTCTCGGCGGATTCGGTCTTGCGGATCAGCACCGTATCGCCGTCCAGAATGCCGGCCTCGATCATGCTGTCGCCGCGCACTTCGAGCGCGAAATGCTCGCCCGCGCCCAGCATCTCGGGCGGCAGGTTCAGCGTGTGGCTGCGGCTCTGGATGGCGGAGATGGGCGATCCGGCGGCGATGCGGCCCATGACCGGGACCGCCACCATCGTCGCAGCCTCCTCGTCGTCGATTACCGGGCGCACCCGGCCGAGGCTGCCTTCGATGACGCTCGGCGAGAAGCCGCGGGCCGAGCTGCGCGCAGCGGCCAGACCGGGCGCCGCGCTGTCCGGCAGGCGCACCACTTCCAGCGCGCGCGCCCGGTTGGGCAGGCGGCGGATGAAGCCGCGCTCCTCCAGGGCGGTGATCAGCCGGTGGATGCCCGACTTGGAGCGCAGATCCAGCGCCTCCTTCATCTCGTCGAAGGAGGGCGGAACGCCCGTCTCCTTCAGCCGCTCGTGGATGAAGCGCAGAAGATCATATTGTTTGCGCGTGAGCATGCGTGGTTCCGCCCCATGCCGTCCCGGGTCCCGATCTGCCCGCCGGCTGCGAAACAAATCAAGAACATGGTGTAGCTGTTTCTTTTTTGTTCCACAAGCCTCAACATGAGGTAAACGCGCCGTCACCCGTTGAGCGGGATGATCTCGCATGGCGCGCCGGGCTCCGCCGCCGGGGCGAAAGACGGGCGAATCAGCAGGCAATCGGCCAAAGCGAGGGCCGAGAGCATGCTGCTGTCCTGGGCCGGGAGCGGTGTCGCCACAGGCAGGCCCTCGGCCAGGGACAGGCGAGCGCGCACGAAATCCATGCGGCTGTCGTTCGCCGGCATGGACGTGCCGAGCCGGGCCGGGCGGGTCGGCATGAGCGGGGCATTCTCGCCCTGCAGGCGCCGCAGGATGGGCAGCAGGAACAGGATGGCGCACACATAGGCCGAGACCGGATTGCCGGGCAGGCCGAGCGCCCGCAGCGTCCCGGTGCCGTACATCAGCGGCTTGCCGGGGCGGAGCGCGATCTTGTGCACGGAGAGCGTGACACCCTCCGCCGTGAGCGCGGGGGCCATCAGGTCATGCTCGCCCACCGATGCGCCGCCGGACGACACCAGCACGTCCACGCCCTGTCCGGCCGCGCGGCGGATGGCGGCCCGGGTCTCTTCCATGCTGTCCCGCACGAGGCCGAGGTCGATCACCTCCGCCCCCACGCCGCGGGCGAGCGCGGCGAGGCCATAGACGTTCGACACCACCACTTCGGACGGCGCACCCGTGGCGGTGCCGGGATAGACCAGTTCGTCGCCGGTCTGGATGATGCCGACGCGCGGCCGGCGGGCCACGGCCAGCGTGGGGTGGTTGGCGGCGGCGGCGAGCATCACGTCGCGCGCGGTGAGCCGCGTGCCGGCAGGCAGAAGCGCCGCCCCGGCCTGGAAATCGAAGCCGGCCTTGCGGATGTTGCGGCCGCGGGCGACCGGAATGGTGATGGTCACGCGCGCGCCGGAGCGCGCGGTGTTCTCCTGGATGACCACCGTATCCGCCCCTGGCGGCACCACCGCGCCGGTGAATATGCGCACCGTCTCGCCTGGCCCGACGGCGCCCTCGAACGGGCGGCCCGCCGCGGATTCCCCGATCAGATTCAGTTCGGCGGGGATGTCCAGCGTGGTGGGAAACGCGAAGGCATAGCCGTCCATGGCGGACATGTCGGCCGGCGGCTGGCTGCGTCGCGCTTGGACGGGTTCCGCGAGCACGCGGCCCACGGCGTCGGCCACCGGAATGCTCTCGGCGGGAAGGGTCGATAGGCCGGAGGTCACCAGATCCAGGGCATCCGCTACCGGCATCAAGGCCGGCTTGCCCGGCACGCCTGCACTCATGTCACACGGTCTCCGCCCGCCAATGGCCCGATCGGCCACCGGCCTTCTCCAGGAGGCGGACATTCTCGATCCGCATGCCCCGGTCGGCCGCCTTGGCCATGTCATAGATGGTGAGGCAGGCGAGGGAGACGGCGGTCAGCGCCTCCATCTCCACGCCCGTCTGGCCGGCGGTCTTCACCCGGGCGACAACGTGCAGGCCGGGCAGCGCCGGATCGGGCGTCACCTCCACTTCCACCTTGCTGAGCATCAGCGGGTGGCAGAGCGGGATCAATTCGTGCGTGCGCTTGGCAGCCATGATGCCGGCGATGCGGGCGACGCCGAGGACGTCGCCCTTCTTCGCATTGCCGGACAAAATGAGGTCCAGTGTCGCCTGCGCCATCACCACCTGCCCCTCCGCCAGCGCCTCGCGGGTGGTGGAGGGCTTCTCGGAGACGTCCACCATGCGGGCGGCGCCTTCGGAATCGAGGTGGGTCAGGCCGGTCATCAGCGGACCCTGGTCCAGGTCTGCGTCTGGCACAAGGGCACGAAGATGCAGCCGCGCACCTTGAGCTTGTCGTCGCCTTCGAGCGTCAGCGAGGCGTTATAGGTCTTGCCGTCCTCGGCATTGTAGATCTGCCCGCCGGTCCATTCGCTGGGCCCGCCGGAAAAGCCGCCGAGGATCTGCAGGCCCTTCAGCACCCGGTCGCGCTTGGAGGCGTCGGAGTTCTTGGTGTCCTTGAGGCCGGGATCGGCCTTGATGCCCTCGGACGTGACGATGCGCCCGCAGACCGAGGCGCCGCACTTGGTGATCTCCACCTGGCCGCCACGGGTCTGGGTGGCCCACAGGCCGGTGACGTCCGCCGCCAGGGCCGGTCCCGCCACAGCGACCAGGGAAAGCGCGGCAGAAGCCGCAAGGCGCCTGAAAAGGGTGGATCCGAAAATCATGTCTGCACCTCCCAAAAAGGCCGCATCTGCCGGCGGCCTTGCCCCAGTATGGCCCAGGTGCCCCCTCGGCTGGAAGTCAGCCGAGCAGCAGGGCGCGGGTGGCGGCGGCCACATCCTCCTGGCGCATCAGGCTTTCGCCCACCAGGATGCTGGAAATGCCGACGCGGGCGAGCTGCTGCACGTCCGAATGGGTGAAGATGCCGCTCTCGCCGATAGCGATGCGGTCCTTCGGCACACGCGGCGCCAGCCGGCCGCTGGTGGCCAGCGTGGTCTCGAAGGTGCGCAGGTTGCGGTTGTTGATGCCGATGAGACGGGACGGCAGCGCCAGGGCGCGCTCCAGCTCCGCGTCGTCATGGACTTCCAGGATGGCGTCCATGCCGTAGTCCTTGGCCGCCGCGATGAGGTCGTGGGCGCAGGCGTCGTCCACGCCGGCCAGGATCACCAGGATGCAGTCCGCGCCCCAGGCGCGGGCCTCGGCCACCTGGTAGGTGTCGTACATGAAGTCCTTGCGCAGCACCGGCAGGCTCACCTCGGCGCGGGCGGCGACGAGGAATTCCGGAGCGCCCTGGAAAGACGGCGTGTCGGTGAGGATGGACAGGCAGGTGGCCCCGCCCGCCTCATAGGCGCGGGCCAGGGCCGGCGGGTCGAAATCGGGCCGGATCAAGCCCTTGGAGGGGCTCGCCTTCTTGATCTCTGCGATCAGCGCGGTGCCGCCGGCGGCGATCTTGGCCTCCAGCGCGGCGGCGAAGGGCCGCACGGGACTGGCGGCGCGGGCGGCGACGTCCACCTCGGCCAGCGGGAGGGCGGCCTTGGCGGCGGCGATCTCCGCGCGCTTGTAGACCTCGATGCGGCTGAGAATGTCGCTCATGCGTCCACCTGCGGGGCAAGGGTTTCGGAGACGCGGGCCAGATGGTCGAGGCGGGCGAGGGCCGCGCCGGTGTCGACGCTGGCGCGCGCCATCTCGACGCCCTCCTGGAGCGAACGGGCATGCCCGGCGATGAGCAGAGCCGCGCCCGCATTCATCAAGGCGACGTCGCGATAGGCACCCGGGTGACCTTCCAGCACCGCCCGCAGGGCACGGGCATTGTGCTGGGCATCGCCGCCGCGCAGCGCTTCCGGCGCCGCGCGCGAGAGCCCGACGTCCTCGGGCGAAATCTCGAAGGTGTGGACCCGCCCATCCTCCAGGCTCGCCACGTCCGTGGTTCCGGAAATGGTGATCTCGTCGAGGCCGTCGGAGCCATGGACCACCCAGGCCCGCGCCGAGCCGAGCGCCTTGAGCACTTCCGCCAGCGGCGCGATCCAGCCCTTGGCGAACACGCCGACCATCTGCCGGCGCACGCCGGCAGGATTGGAGAGCGGGCCGATGAGGTTGAAGATCGTGCGCGTGCCCAGCTCCACGCGGGTCGGACCCACGTTCTTCATCGCCGGATGGTGCGAGGGCGCGAACATGAAGCCGATGCCGGTCTCGGCGATGCAGCGCGAGATGGCCGCCGGCTGGAGGTCGATCCGGATGCCGAGCGCGGCCAGCACGTCCGCCGCGCCGGACTTGGAGGACAGGGCGCGGTTGCCGTGCTTGGCCACCGGCACGCCCGCGCCGGCGACGATGAAGGAGGCGCAGGTGGAGATGTTGTAGGAGCCGGAAGCGTCGCCGCCGGTGCCCACCACGTCAACGGAGGCCTCCGGCGCCGTGACCGGCAGCATCTTGGCGCGCATCACCGAGACGGCACCGACGATCTCGTCCACCGTTTCCCCGCGCACCCGCAGGCCCATGAGCAGGGCGCCCATCTGCGAGGGCGTGGTCTCGCCGGACATCATCTTGTCGAAGGCATAGGCCGCCTCGTCGCGGGTCAGCACCGCGCCCGTGGCCACCTTGTTCAGCAGGGGTCGAAACCGTTCCATGGTGCCTCAATCCTTGGCGCGGCCGGCGTTGAAGGCCGTTGCGATGTCGAGGAAGTTGCGCAGCAGCGCGTGACCGTTCTCCGAGGCGATGCTCTCGGGATGGAACTGCACGCCATGCACGGGGCGGGTGCGGTGCGCGAGGCCCATGATGAGGCCGTCGGCGGTGTGGGCGGTCATTTCAAGCTCCGCCGGCAGGCTGTCCCGCGCGACGATGAGCGAATGATAGCGCGTGGCCTGGAACGAGTGGTTCAGCCCGCGGAAGACCGAGCGCCCCTCATGCAGGATCTCGGAGAGCTTTCCGTGCATAGGCACCGGCGCGCGCACCACCTCGCCGCCGAACACCTGGCCGATGGCCTGGTGACCGAGGCAGACGCCGAACATCGGCACGGTTTCGCTGGCCGCGGCGATCAGTTCGCAGCAGATGCCGGCCTCGTTGGGGGTGCAGGGGCCGGGGGAGAGGACGATGGCGTCGGGCCGCTCGCCGAGGATGGCCTCCACGTCCTTGGCATCGTTGCGATGCACGGTGACGGTGGCCCCGAGCTCGCCCAGGTAGTGCCAGAGGTTGTAGGTGAAGCTGTCGTAATTATCGATCAGCGTGACGGCGGTCATGAAGGCTCCAGCGCCCGGCGGTCCGGGCAGACGGCGCGCCGGCCACAACCAGCGGCGCCTTCGGGTTTAAAGCGTGGCGGCGATCAGAGCGTCAAGCGCCACGCCATCGCCCGTCCTGGATCGGGAGCCCCGCGCGTCTCATTGCCCGCGCCCCGCGCGGGCGGCGAAGCGCACCGCCTCCTCGCCGGCACGGAACAGGGCCTTGGCCTTGTTCACGCACTCCTGCTGCTCGCTTTCCGGCACGCTGTCATAGACTAGGCCTGCGCCGGCCTGCACATACATGCGGCCGTCCTTGACCACGGCCGTGCGCAGCACGATGCAGGTGTCCATCTCGCCATTGGCGCCGAAACAGCCGATGGCGCCGGCATAGACGCCGCGCTTGTCGCGCTCCAGCTCGTCGATGATCTGCATGGCCCGCACCTTCGGCGCGCCGGACACGGTGCCGGCCGGAAAGCCCGCGGCCAGGACATCGAGGGCGTCGAAGCGCGGATCGAGATCGCCTTCCACGTTGGAGACGATGTGCATGACCTGGCTGTAGCGCTCGATGAAGAAGCTGTCGGTCACCTTCACGCTGCCGATCTGCGACACCCGGCCAGCATCGTTGCGGCCGAGGTCGAGCAGCATCAGGTGTTCCGCGCGCTCCTTGGGATCGGCCAGCAGTTCGGCGGCGAGCGCGTCGTCCTCGGTGGGGCTGGCGCCGCGGCGCCGGGTGCCGGCGATGGGGCGGATGGTGACCTTGTTGCGCCGCAGCCGCACAAGGATCTCCGGGCTGGAGCAGACCACGGAGAAGCCGTCGAAGTTCAGATAGACTAGGAACGGCGCCGGATTGATCCGCCGCAGCGCCCGGTAGAGCGCGAACGGGGGCAGCGTGAAGGGGCTCTCGAAGCGCTGGGAGAGCACCACCTGGAAGATGTCGCCGGCGCGGATATAGTCTTTCGCCCGGTCCACCATGGCGCAGAATTCAGCGTCCGTGGTGTTGGAAGCGGCGGTGACCGAGCCGTGGAACGGGTCGGGCGCAGGGTGGGCGATGGGCTGCTCCAGCGCCGCCGTAATGCCGTCGAGGCGGGCCAGAGCCGCTTCGAACGCGGCGGTGGCGGTGATGCCGGGGCGCGGCCGCACCGGCGTCACCGCCGTGATCTCATCTTTCACCGCATCGAACACCACCATGACGGTGGGGCGGATGAGCAGGGCCTCCGGCACCCCGATGGGATCGGCCTTGGCCGGGCCGAGGCGCTCCATCTGGCGCACCATGTCATAGCCCAGATAGCCGAACACGCCCGCCGCCATGGGCGGGGCACCATCCGGCAGGTCGATGGCGGATTCGGCCAGCAGCGCCCGCAGGGCGGCCAGCGGCGGCTCGGGGCAGGGCTCGAAGCTATCCTTGTCGGTCAGGGCCCGGCGGTTGATCTCCGCCTTGGCCCCGTTGCTGCGCCAGATCACGTCGGGATCGAGCCCGATCATGGAATAACGCCCGCGCGTCTCGCCACCCTCGACGGATTCGAGCAGGAAGGCGTTGGGCCGCTCCCCGGCGATCTTCAGGAAAGCGGAAACCGGGGTTTCCAGATCGGCGACCAGGGTGGTGCTCACCACCTGGGCCTCGCCGCGGGCGTAGCGCGCGGCGAAGGCGTCGAAGGGGCTCGGTGCGCTCATTGCGGTCGCCCTCAATTCACAGCGCTGGCGCCGGTGGCCTGCTGGAACGCCCGGTCGTTGATCTTCAGCCCGATCTGCCCCTGCACGGCCGACAGATACTGCGTCAGCAGGTCGCTTTCGATCTGCTGCTGGATCTGGGCGTCGATCCGGTTGTCCGCCGGCGTCTCCGGCGTGTCGATCTTCGTCACCTGGAACACCAACTGTTCGGCCGTGGCGGTGCCGGCGACAATGCCGAAGCCGGCCTGTGGCAGCGAGAATACCTTGGCCACCGTCTCGGTGGTGAAATCGCCGTCGGCGCGTCCGCGCTTCAAGGTCGCGGTCTTGACCTCAAGGCCGTTGGCGGCGGCGACGTCGGCGATGGGCTTACCTGCTTCCAGATCGGCCAGGAGCGCCTTGGCCTTGGCCTCCACCGCCTTGACGACCTCGTCCGCAGCCCAGCTCGTCGCCACCTGCTCGCGCACTTCGTCGAACGGGCGTTCCCGGGACGGTGTCACCTCGGCGACGTCGTACCAGATGTAGCCGCCGTTCTGTGCCAGCTGCACGGGTTCGTTGTCGGTGCCCGGGCGGCTGGCGAAGGCGCCGTTCAGCACCGCAGTGCGATCCGGGATCGACGTGATCTCGGCCCCGGACGGCTCGCGGCCGGAGCGGTCGACGTCGTCGATCACCTCCAGCGAGAGGCCGAGCTTCTGGGCGGTCTCGGTCAGAGTCGCGCCGGAACTGCGCTCGTCCTCGATGGCGTCGTGCTTGTCCAGCAACTCGCGCCGGGCGCGCTCCAGGGCAAGATCGCGACGCAGGCCGGCTTCCACTTCTTCGAACGGCTTCTGCGTCGCCGGCACGATCTTGGCCACATGAATCAGGGTGTAGCCGAAGCGACCCTGCACCGGCTGGGAGGTGCCGTCGGCCGGCAAGGCGAAGGCGGCGTCGGCCACCTTCGGGTCGATGATCGCGCTCTTGGCCACGAGGCCGAGGTCGGTGTCCTTGGCGGTGAGGCCGCGGGCGGCGGCCACGTCCGCGAACGGCGCGCCGCTTTTCAGCTTGTCGAGAGCGGCGGCGGCGTCCGCCTCGTTGGGGAAGACGATCTGCTGCAACTCGCGCTGCTCCGGCGTGCCGAAGCGGGCGGCGTTGCGCTCATAGGCGGCGCGTGCGTCCGCATCGGACACCTGGACCCAGGGGGCCAGCGTGGCGGGCGTCAGGACCAGCAGGTTCAGCTTGCGGTATTCGGGGGCCCGGAACGCCACCTTGTGGCCGTCGTAATAGGCCTTGAGCTGCTCGTCCGTGGGCGCGGGGCCGGCGGTGGTCGCGCCGGACGTGACGTCCACATAGGACACGGTGCGCTGCTCGTCCTCGAAGCGGTGGACCGCGGCCTTGAGCACGGCCGGCGCCGTCACACCGCCGCCCAGCGATTCGACCAGCTGCTGGCGCAGCACGCGCTTGCGCTCGGCGGCGAGGAAGCGCTGCTCGGTGAGGTTGTTGGCCCGCAGCAGCTGCTGGAAATAAGCCGGATCGAACGCGCTGGCCCCCTGCGGCCACAGCGCCTGGTTCTCGCGCAGCGCCTTGGCGATCTCCGCGTCGGACATGGCAAGGCCATGGCTCGCGGCGGTGTCGTCCAGCGTCGCCTCGCTGATCATCTGGTTCAGGACCTGCCGGTCGAGGCCGAACGCGCGCGCCTGTTCCGGCGTGATTCCCCGCCCGGCCTGACGGCCGACGCGCTGGATCTGGTCGAGATACTGCTGGCGGAAGGCGTCAGTGGAGATCGCCGTGCCGCCCACCGTGGCGACCGATCCGGCGCCATAGGTGGTGAACACGCCCGAGATGCCCCAGAGGACGAAGCTGACCGTCAGCACGAGGAGAAAGACCTTGGCGATCAGGCCGGATGCGCCCTTGCGGAGATTCTGGAGTACCATCGTTCGGTCTGGTTCGAGGTGCATCGGAGAGCCCGACGCGGAAGGCGCGCATCATAGGGAGGGGGCACCGTCGCCGCAACGGCGCAGGCGCGGTCCTGCAAACAGGGCGAACGACCGCAGGTTTGCGGCTTTGGTTCCGCTCTGCTAACCCGAGCCGCCAAGCTTACCTGTGGAGATGCCGATGCCCGCTGAACGCCGCCCCCTCGTCGCCGGCAACTGGAAGATGAACGGGCTGAAGGCGTCCGCGGGGGAGATCGGGGCCGTCGCCCAGGGTTATGATGCCGCACTCGCCGCCAGGATCGATCTCCTTGTCTGCCCGCCCGCGACGCTCGTGTGCAAGGCGGCTGCGGATGTCGCGCAGAGCCCCCTCGTCATCGGCGGGCAGGATTGTCACGCCAAGGCCTGCGGCGCGCACACCGGCGACATTTCGGCCGAAATGCTCGCGGACGCCGGCGCCAAGGCGGTGATCCTCGGTCACTCCGAGCGTCGCGCCGACCATCACGAGAGCGACGAGATGATCTGGCAGAAGGCCGAAGCGGCCTGGCGCGCCGGCCTCACCGCGATCATCTGCGTGGGCGAGACCGAGGAACAGCGCACCGCCGGCCATCATCATGCGGTGGTGGCGCGGCAGGTGCGCGGCTCGGTGCCGGACGACGCCACGCCGGAAAATACCGTGGTGGCCTACGAGCCGATCTGGGCCATCGGCACCGGCCTCGTTCCGACCCCCGAGGATGTGGCCGAGGTGCACGGCGCTATCCGCGCCGTCCTCGCCCAGCGCTTCGGTGAGGCCGCGCAGGGCATCCGCATCCTCTATGGCGGCTCGGTGAAGCCGGACAATGCTAAGGCGCTGCTCGGCGCGGCGGACGTGGACGGCGCCCTGGTGGGCGGGGCCAGCCTGAAGGCGGACGACTTCCTCGCCATCGCGCGCTCCTACCTTTAAGCCGCCATCGGTGCCTGCGCGGCGCCGCGCGGAACAACCACCCGAAAGAGACGGATATGGCGGGCGAGGGCAACGGGGCGGTGCGGATCGCGCTCGGCACCGCTTATGCCTCGCTCTTCTTCGCCCTCGGCATCTACATGCCGTTCTTTCCGCTGTGGCTGGCGGCCCGGGGGCTGGACGCCTCGCACATCGGCACCGCGCTCGCGGTGCCTCTGGTCACGCGTCTCCTGGCGACGCCGTTGCTCGGCCTCCTGTCGGATCGCCTGGGGCGCCCCAAAGCGGTCCTGGCGATCCTTGCCGCTGGCACGCTGGTGATGATCGGCCTCCTCGCCTTCGCGCGGCAGTCCTGGATGATCTTCGGTATCCTCGGGCTGGCCGCCTTGGTCTGGAACCCGTCGTTCCAATTGCTCGATGCCTATGCCACCCGGCAGGCGCGGGCCAAGCGCGTGGACTATGGCCGCAGCCGCCTGTGGGGATCGGCGTCCTTCGTGCTGGCCAACCTCGCGGGCGGTGCGCTGATCGCCCAGGCCGGGGAGGGCATCACGGTGGAGCTGATGCTCGTCGGGCACGCCGCTTTCCTCGTCACCTGCGTGCTGCTGCCGGAATTGCCGCGCCCGGCGCGGGACGTCTCCCCTCATCTGGCGCTGCCGCGGGCGCGGGCGGCGCTGATTGTCGGCATCCTAGCCGCGGCCCTGGTGCAGGCCAGCCATGCGCCGCTCTATGCGTTCGGCTCGGTCACCTGGCAAGCGCAGGGACTGTCGCTCACCGTCATCGGCGGACTGTGGGCCACCGGCGTCATCGCCGAGATCGTGCTGTTCAATTTCGGCACCCGCGTGCTGCGGCGCCTGCCCCCGGCGGGGCTGCTGGCCGCCGGCGGTGCGGCAGCCCTGGTGCGCTTCGCGCTGCTCAGCCTGGATCCGCCCCTGCCGCTGCTGGTGCCGCTGCAATTGCTGCATGGGGCGACCTTTGGCGCGACCTATCTCGGTCTGGTGGAATTGGTGGCGCGCGCCGTGCCGGAGCATCGCGCGGCCACGGTACAGTCGCTCGCCGGCTGGACCGTGAGCTTGGCCATGGCGGCGTCGAGCGCCGTGTCGGGGCCTTTGTTCGCAGCCTACGGTGCCGGCACTTTCCTGCTGTCCGCCGGGCTTGGCCTGGCGGGTCTCGCCATGGCGCTACTGGCGGGCTGGCTTCAGCCCCATAAGGCGGGTTCGGGCGGGTAGGCGAGGGCGCCGTCATAGCGGATGCCCGGCGAGCGGTCGCGCGCCAGAAGCAGCGGGCCGTCCAAATCCACCACCTCGGCCTGCTGGGCCAGCAGCAGGGCCGGCGCCATGGCGAGGGATGAAGCCAGCATGCAGCCGACCATGATCCGGAAGCCGTGGGCCCGCGCCTCGTCCGCCAGCGCCAGCGCCTCGGTCAGCCCCCCGGTCTTGTCCAGCTTGATGTTGACCGCGTCATAGCGGTCGCGCAGGGCGGCAAGGCCGGCGCGGTCATGCACGCTCTCGTCGGCGCACACGGGCACCGGGCGCGGCAGGCGCGCGAGGCTTTCGTCCGCTCCGGCCGGCAGCGGCTGCTCGATGAGCTCGACCCCGGCACGTGCGCAATCCGCCATGCGTTCGGCCACCGTCTCCGGCGTCCAGCCTTCGTTGGCATCGACGATCAGGCGGGCTTCGGGTGCCGCCGCACGGATCGCCGCCAGCCGTTCCGCGTCGCCCTCAGCTCCGAGCTTGAGTTTCAGCAGGGGGCGGTTGGCGGCGCGGGCCGCATTGGCCATCGCCTCCGGCGAATCGAGGCTCAGGGTAAACGCCGTGACAAGCGGCCGGGGGGCGGCGAGCCCCAGGCGCTCGGCCACCCGGCACCCGGTCTGCTTGGCCTCCAGGTCCCAGAAGGCACAGTCGAGGGCATTGCGCGCCGCACCGGCGGGAAGCGCACGCTGCAGGGCGATGCGGTCGAGCCCGCCGGCGACCGCATCCGCCAGCCTTTCCAATGTGGTCACCGCATCTTCGACAGTCTCGCCATAGCGCGCATACGGCACGCATTCGCCGCGGCCCCGTGCGTCACCCTGGCTCACCTCGGCGACGACGACCACCGCCTCCGTCTTCGAGCCGCGGGCGATGGTGAAGGTGCCGGAGATGGGAAAACGTTCCACGCGTACGGACAGGAGAGGCATCATCATACTCGGAAATGGGACGCGAAAAGCTTTGGCAGGCAGCATTCCCGGCGGCGGGCGATGGCGCAAGCCTCTGTAACATCTCGACGTCGTTCCGTGGGCCGAGTATGAGCATGGGGCAGCTCGCCTTCGGGCGAGAGTCCCACCGCCGGAGACCTGTGTGGCCGACTCCTCGCTCCTCGACGTCCATGCCGACGGCGACAAGATTCGCGTCGAAGGCCACGGGGCTTGGACATCCGAATTCGCGGACGACCTGGAACAGGCGGTCAACCGGCAAGCCGCCCCGCACGACCATGTCAGCGACGTGGAGATCGACGTTTCCAACGTCCAGAAGATGGATACGTTCGGCGCGCTGCTGCTGGAACGCCTGCGCCGCATCTGGCAGGGGCAGGGCGTCGAGCCGACCATTGTGGGGCTCAATCCCTCCTATACTGTGCTGCTGGAGGAGATGACCCGCACCGGCCGCGAGCCGCCGCCGCCCGAGCGGGTGCCGGCGGGCGTGTTCGAGCGGATCGGCCGGGAGATGGTCAACATCAGCGACGACGCCATCGCGATGTTGAACTTCATCGGCGCGGTGGTCGCCGCCATGGCGCGGACGCTGGCCCGGCCGCGCTCTTTCCGCTTCACGTCGATGGTCAACCAGATCGACCGCGTGGGCTTCCGCGCGGTGCCGATCATCGTGCTGATCACCTTCCTCATCGGCTGTATCATCGCCCAGCAGGGCATCTTCAATTTTCGCCGCTTCGGTGCCGACATCTACGTGGTGGATATGGTCGGCGTGCTGGTGCTGCGCGAACTCGGCGTGCTGATCGTCTCGATCATGATCGCCGGCCGCTCCGGCAGCGCCTACACCGCCGAGCTCGGCTCCATGCGCATGCGCGAGGAAGTGGATGCCCTGCGCGTCATGGGGTTCGATCCCATCGAGGTGCTGGTGGTGCCGCGCATCATCGCGCTGGTCATCGCGCTGCCGCTGCTGACCTTCATCGGCTCCATCGCGGCGCTCGTCGGCGGCGGCCTGGTGGCCTGGTTCTATGGGGGCATCACGCCGGACGTGTTCCTCAATCGCCTGAAGGAAGCCATCACGCTGGCGCAGTTCGAGGTGGGGCTCATCAAGGCGCCGTTCATGGCCGGCATCATCGGCATCGTCGGCTGCATGGAGGGCCTGCGGGTGGGGGGCAGCGCCGAATCGCTCGGCCAGCACACCACCGCGTCCGTGGTGAAATCCATCTTCCTCGTGATCGTGGTGGACGGGTTGTTCGCCATCTTCTTCGCCTCCATCGACATGTGAGGCCCGCATGGATGTTCCGACCCTTCCCACGCCTGCTGCCACCGCCGCGCCGCGCCGGCGCCAGATCAGCCGCGAGGTCATCATCAGCGTGCGCGATCTGGTGGTGGGCTTCGGCGAGCGCATCATCCTCGACCATCTCGCGCTCGATGTGTACCGCGGCGAGATCCTCGGCTTCGTCGGCACCTCCGGTGGCGGCAAGTCGGTGCTTACCCGCACCATCCTCGGGCTTGTGCCCAAGCGTTCGGGCACGGTGGAGGTGTTCGGCCAGGATCTCGATACGCTGGGCGAGCGGGAACGCTCCGCGCTTGAGCGGCGTTGGGGGGTACTGTTCCAGCAAGGGGCGCTGTTCTCGTCGCTGACGGTGAAGCAGAACATCCAGTTTCCGCTGCGTGAGACGCTGCGCCTGTCGCAGCGCATGATGGACGAGATCGCCTTCGCCAAGATCGAGATGGTCGGACTGAAGCCGGATGTGGCGGAGAAGCTGCCGTCGGAACTGTCCGGCGGCATGATCAAGCGCGCGGCGCTGGCCCGGGCGCTGGCGCTCGACCCCGAGATCGTCTTCCTCGACGAACCCACCTCCGGCCTTGATCCCATCGGCGCCGGCGACTTCGACGAACTGATCCGGACGCTTCAGCAGACTTTGGGGCTGACCGTTTTCATGGTAACGCACGACCTGGATAGCCTGCACACTGTGTGCGATCGAATCGCGGCCTTGGCGGACGGCAAGGTCATCGCGCAGGGCACGATCGAGACGATGATGGAAGCGCAGCATCCTTGGCTGCGCGCGTATTTTCATGGCGCCCGCGCCCGGGCGGTTCAGGCGGCGCGCTAAGGCAGGACGAGGCATGGAAACCCGGGCCAACTACACCATCATCGGCATCTTCACTCTGGCGGTCATCTCGGCGGCGTTCGTGTTCGTCTACTGGTTCGCGGGTCCCCGCGACAGCGACAAGCGCAAGCTCTACGAGGTGCTGTTCCAAGGGTCGGTGAGCGGTCTGCGCGAGGGCAATGCGGTACTGTTCAACGGCATTCCCGTCGGGCAGGTGACGAAGCTCGCCCTGGTGCCCGGCGCGCCGGACGAGGTGCTGGCGCGCATCGGCGTGCGCAACGACGTGCCGATCCTCTCCGACGCAAAGGCGGGCCTTGAATCCCAGGGCATCACCGGCATCGTGGCGGTCAGCATCCGTGGCGGCTCATCCAAGGCGACGCCGCTGCCGCCCGGACCGGACGGCCTTCCGCGCATTGAGGCGGACGGCGGCACGGGCATGGCCGGGCTGGTGCAGACGGCACAGGGCGTCGCCGCGCGCATCAACACCATTCTGGACGCCGTCGATCCCAAGCAGGTGTCCGAGATCGTCAGCAATGTGGAGACGTTCAGCAAGGCGCTGTCCGACCGCTCGCAGGACATCGGCACGCTGGTCCAGAACGGCAACACGCTGATGGCGCAGCTGACCGACCTGGCGAAGAAGCTCGACGTGGTGGTCGTCAATCTCCAGCACGCCTCCGGCGACAAGGACGGTCTGGTGGCGCAGGCGACCGACGCGGCCAATTCGGTGCGCAAGCTGGCCGACAATCTCGACCAGCGCACGGCGCAACTGACCAATGAACTCAGCAAGTTCACGGGTCCGGGGCTGCGCCAATATGAAGCGCTGGCCGTGGACGGTCGCCGTACCCTCACGGAAATCGAGCGGGTATTCAAGAATCTGGAGCGCAACCCCCGCCAGTTCATTTTCGGCGGCAGTTCGATACCGGAATACAGCAGACGGTGATGGCGGATGATGCGCGACGGATGTTCTGACATGGCGTGGCGTGCCAGGATTGGCCATGGCCGGGCGGTGCTTTCTCTCATGCTGGCGATGACGCTGGCGGGGTGCGCGTCGGCTCCGACGCCGACCTTCGATCTCTCCGCGCCGACCGGCTTCACCGCGCGCGGCGGCAGCAATGGCCAGCTCGTGGTGGTGACGCCCACCGCCCTGGCGGTGCTCGATTCCGAGAAGATCGTGGTCGAGCCGGCACCCGGCCAGATCACCTACCTGACGGACGCGCAATGGAGCGACCGGCTGTCGGCCCTGCTGCAGGCCCGCACCATCCAGGCGTTCGAGAACGGCAGCAAGATGCGCCGCGTGGCCCGTCCCGGGGACGGGGTCACCGGCGACTATCAGCTGAACATGGATGTCCGCAGCTTCGGCGTTAAGGTGCTGCCGGAAGGCACGTTCGCCGTGGTGGAGATCTCCGCCAAGCTGATCGCCACCGCCAGCGGCCGCATCGTCGCGGCCCGGATCTTCTCCGCCCACACGCCGCTGTCCAGCGTCACCGGCCCCGTCGCCACGGCGGGCCTCGACCAGGCGAGCAACCAGGTGCTGATCGAACTGGTGCGCTGGGCGTCCGCCGCGCAAGGCTGAGACGGGCGGGGCGCCCTCGGCGCCCCTCGCCCTCCACCATCTGCGCCACGCGCAGCAGTCGGCCCGCCGTCCCCGTCCTGTCCCGTCAGTTGGTCCGCCGCCGTGCATGATCGCGCGGCCCCGTGGTGGTGTCCTCGCAACCCGCGTGCTGCCGGCGCCCCGGTTTTGACTGCGAGACCGACATCGCACGGCCTGCGGCAGTTCTCTCCCCGCCCCAAACGAAAACGGCGCGGCTTGCGCCGCGCCGTCATCATGTCCTCAGGGGCGCCGCCTCATTCGAAGCGGCCGGCCGCGTGGGCGAGCATGGTGTAGACCTTGCCCGTGTCGGAGGTCAGGTAGGTCTTCGTCAGCACGTTGCCGCGGTCATCGGCCGCCACCTGGTCCAGCAGGCGGTCGAACTCGGCGATATAGCGGTCCACCGTGTCGCGGAACTCGGCATCGGAGCGGTACTTCCGGCGCAGTTCCTCGAACGCCTGCTGTCCCTGCATGGTGTACAGGCGGCGGGTGAACACGTTGCGCTCACCGCGCTTGTAGCGCTCCCACAGCTCAACCGCCGCCTGATGGTCGATCATGCGGGCGATGTCCACCGACAGCGAATCCAGGGATTCGATCATGTGGTGGTGAGGGCGCGGCGGCCGGGCCGCGGTGCGGGGCGCCGGCTCGACCTTCGCCTCCTCCAGGTCGCCGGAGGCACGGGCGAGAAGGTCGGACAGCCAGCCGCTGCGGCCTTCACCCTCGCGGGCGGGGGCGGGACGGGGGGCGGCAGGCCGGGTTTCCGGCGCGCGTGCCTCGATGGCGCGCGGTTCCGTGGCCGGGCGGTCGGGCCCTTCCACGCGGCGGACCACGGGACGGCGCGGTCCTTCCGCCGCGGGCGGGGCTTCCAGGCGCGGACGCTGGGCGGGGGCCGGTTCACGGGGCGCGGGCGCAACCGGCTCGCGCGGCTTCGTCTCGCGGGCCTGAGGCTCGCGGACCTGTTCCCGGGCCGGGGCCTGCGGCAGGGCCGGGGCACGCGGCGCCGGCTCCGGCGCGCGGGCGGCGGGTTCGCGGGCGGGCAGCTCGCGCGGAGCGGCATCCCGCGGGACCGCCACCGGGGCCGGGCGGCTGACGACGCGGTTGCCCGCGCCCACCACGTCCAGCGACTGGCCCTGCCGGGCGACGATCTCGTTCAGCTCGGCCAGGGCCTTGATCTGCTCCGCCACCGCGCGGCGCATGGTGGCGGCGCTGGCTTCGGTCTCGTTCGGCAGTTCGAGGATGCCGCGCTTCATCTCCTCGCGGGCGAGCTCGACGGACTGCTGCACTTCGTTCGCGGCGCCCTTCAGCTCGCGCGCCACCTCGGTGAAGCGGCGGCCGCTTTCCTCGAACAGGCGGTTCACGTCGTGCAGGGCCGCTTCGTAATTGGCCTTCAGCATTTCCGTGAGGCGCGCCCGCTCGGTCTCGGCGGCGGTGCGCAGCGCATGGTGCTGGCCGTCGATGGCCTTGGCGGACGCCGCCGTGGTGTCGGCGACCACGCTGGCGATCTGGCGGGAACGATCCTGGGCCGAGGCCAGCGTCTCGGTGACGGTGGCCTGGAAGGATTGCAGACCGGCCTCCAGCTCCTGCACGCGCTGGGTGAGCGTGGTGCTGAGCTCCTCGATGGCCGCGCGGCGGCTGGCCAGCGTCGCGTCCACATGGTCGTGGGTCTGGCCCAGGGTCTCGGAGGCCTGGAGCACCAGGCGGCCCTGGCTCTCGAAGCGCTCGGTGAGGGCGGCGATCTCGTTGAGGGTGCCGCTCGCCACCTGCTTCAGGTTCCGCACCTGCCCGTCCAGCCGCGACACGGTCGCGTCGGCGGCGGTGCCGATGCCGTCCACGCTGCTGCGCAGGGTGCCGACCTTCTCCGCGAACCCGCCTTCGAAGTGGTTGAGGTTTTCCAGCACCCCGCCCATGGCCGACTGGAAGTCGCCATTGGTGGCGGACAGGCGGTCCAGGATGGCCTGGATGTCGCCGCGCAGCTGCTGGTTGGCGGCGGAAATCTCCGCCACCGCTCGCTGGCTGGTGGTTTCCAGCGCGCCGAGGAAAGTGCCGTTCTTGTTGTCGAACACAGCGGCGATCTCGGCCAGCCGCGCATTCAGCTTGGCCGACATATCGTCCGCATGGGAGGTCATGGTCTGGCCGACGGTCTGGGCAAGGGCGCCGAGGCGCTCCTCCACGTCGCCGGCGCCGGAGCGCAGCGAGGCCGTGGCCTGTTCCGCCTGGACGGTGATGGTGCGGCCCACGTTCTCCGCCAGGGTGCCGAGGCTGTCCCCGATGTCGCCGGCGCTGGAGCGCAGGGAGGCCGAAGCCTGTTCCGCCCGCGTGGTGATGGTGTGGCCGACGCTCTCGGCGAGGGCGCCGAGGCTCTGGCTGATGTCCCCCGCGCTGGTGCGCAGGGCGCCGGACACGCCGTCCGCCTGGACGGTCAGCGACTGGCCGACGGTCTCAGCGAGGCTGCCGAGGCTCTGCTCCACCTGGCCGGCGCTCGCCTGGAGGGTGTTGGCAACCTGTTCCGCCTGGGCGCTCAGCGAGCGGCCGACATTCTCCGACAGGCTGCCGAGGCTGAATTCCACCTGCCCGGCGCTGGTGCGCAGGGTGGCGGCAACGCCTTCCGCCTGGGAGGAGAGGGCACGGCCCACATTGTCGGCAAGGGTGGTGAGGCTCAGCTCGACGCCGCTGGCCTCCTCGCGCAGCTGCGCGGTGACGCCCTCGACACGGCCTGCCAGCGTATCGGCGACCGCAAGGCCACGCTCCTCGATGAGGGTAGTGATGCCTTCCAGGCGGCCGGTGACCAGCTGTTCGATACGCTCCACGCGGCCGTCGAGCACCGCGGCGATGTCCTGGGTCCGCGCGCCGATGGCCTCGCTGACGGTCTCGGCCCGCTCGGTGATGACCTCGCCCAGCGCCTTGCTGCGCACGGCGAAGTAGGAGTCCAGCGTCTCCATCGACTGGTCGAGCACCTGGGTGACCGAACGCGACCCTTCGGTGATGGCCCGGGCGAAGTCCACGGTGCGGTTGGCCAGGGTCTCGGTGATGCTCTGGGTGCGCTGCTCCAGCGTCTGCTCGATGCGGCCGAGGCGCTGGTCGAGCGTGATGGTGACCGCCTCGCTGGTCTGCTCGAACGCCTCGCTGGCGATGCGGGTGCTGTCCGTGACCGCGCGGGTGAACTCGCTGGAGCGGGTCTCCAGCGTCTGGGTCAGGGTTAGGGTGCGGGTTTCCAGCGTCTTCTCGATCTGGTTGAGGCGCTGGTCGATAGTGATGGCCACGGCCTCGCCGGTCTGCTCGAAGGCCTGGCTGGCGTGGCTGGTGCTCTCGGTGACGATGCGGCTGAACTCGCCAGCGCGCGCTTCCAGCGTCTCGGTCAGGCTACGGGACCGCTCGTCCAGCACCTGTTCGATCTGGCTGAGGCGCTCGCCGATGGCGGCAGCCACCGCCTGGCTGGTCTGC
This sequence comes from Azorhizobium doebereinerae UFLA1-100, assembly GCF_000473085.1. Classification (GTDB taxonomy): domain Bacteria; phylum Pseudomonadota; class Alphaproteobacteria; order Rhizobiales; family Xanthobacteraceae; genus Azorhizobium; species Azorhizobium doebereinerae. Next base: position 178,344 of record NZ_AXBA01000001.1, on the reverse strand, counting down.
TCGAAGGCGGCATTGGCCTCGCGGCTGCTGTCGGCCACGGCGCGGGAGAAGGCGCCGGCGCGGCTCTCCAGGGTCTCTGTCAGGTTGTGGGCGCGCTCGTCCAGCACCTGCTCGATCTGGCCGAGGCGTTCGCCGATGGCGGCGGCCACCGCCTGGCTGGTCTGCTCGAAGGCGGCATTGGCCTCGCGGCTGCTGTCGGCCACGGCACGGGCGAATTCGTCGGCACGACCGTCCAGCGTGCCGGTGAGCCGCCGGGTGCCCTCGTCGAGAACCTGCTCGATGTGGCTGAGGCGCTGCTCGATGGTCGCGGCCACCGCCTCGCCGGTCTGCTCGAACGAGGCGTTGGCGCTGCGGGTGGAGTCGGTGACGCTGCGGGTGAAGTCCATCGCCCGCGCTTCGAGCGTCTGGGTGAGGCTGTGGGCGCGCTCGTCCAGCACCTGCTCGATGCGGCTGAGGCGCTGGTCGATGAGGCCCGCCACCGCATCGGTGGTCTGCTCGAACGCCGCCTGGGCTTCGCGCGAGCCCTCGGAAACGGCCAGGGTGAAGGCGCTGGCGCGACTGTCGAGCGCCTGGGTGAGCGCGTCGGCCCCGGTGCCGAGGGTGTGCTCGATACGGGCCAGGCGCTCGTCGATGGCGGAGGAGAGGGCTTCGGTGGTCTGGTCGAGGGCGTCCGTCGCGGTGCGGGTGCCCTCGGTCATGGCGCGGGTCAGCTCGCCGGTGCGGCCCTCGATGATCGCGGTCAGGCTCTGGCTGCGGCCGTCGAGCACCTCCTCGATGCGCGCCAGGCGGGTGTCGAGGATGCCGGCGACGCTGTCGCTGGTGCTGCCGAGGCGCTGGTCCAGTTCGCCGAGCGTGCCGCGCAACGTCTCGGTGACGTTCTCGATGCGCTCGGAAATGTGGTCGACCAGCTGCGGGCCGTTGACCCGGATGGTGGCATCGAAGCCGGCCAGGCTCTCCTGGACGGCCTTGGCCACCATGGCGCTGTCCTGGCCGATGCGGTCGGCCAGTTCCACGCCGCGCACGGAGACGGTCTCGTCCAGCGCGGCGAGGCGGGTGGCGAGCATCTGCTCCAGAGCCTCGCTGTTGGTGCCGAGCGAGGCGACCAACTGGTCGGCGGTGAGGCGGAAGCTGCCGTTGAACTTGTCGCCGTGGCTGCCGAGGGCGTTACCCACGTCGCCGGCGATGGCGTCGAAGCGCTCGCCGATCTCGGCGGTGGCCTGGGTCAGGGCCTGGGTGATCTCCTCGCCCTTGAGGCTGAGGGTGTCGGTCACGGCGCCGCTGGTGCGGTCGAGGGCGTCCACCACGCGCTCGGCGGTGTCGGAAAGCTGCTGCTGGAGGTTCTCGCCACGCAGCGTGACGTCCTCGTGGATGCGGGCGCCGGTCATCTCGATGCGGTCGGCGACGTCGCTGCCGCGCTGGGCAATGGTCTCGGCGATCCGCTCGCCGGTGTCCTGAACCTTGCGGATCAACTCGCCGCCGCGGTTGGAGAATTCGAACACCACGCTCTCGGCGGTGGAGCGGAATGCGGTGTTCACTTCGCTCGCCCGCACCGTCATCTCGTCATTGACGTGGGCGCTGCTGTCGGCGAGCGCCTGCACCAGGGACTGGCGGGTGAGGTCGGCATTGGCGCGCACTTCGTCGCTCCAGCGGGCCACGAGGTCGGTCACCTCGGTGCTGGAGGCGATCAGGTTGGCGGCGAGTTCCTCGGTGCGGGCCTTCAGGGCCTCGCTCACCGTCTCGCTGGAATGGGTGAGGTCGGCGCGGATCTCGCTGCCGGCGAGCTGCAGCCGGTCGATCAGTTCCGTGCCCTTGGCGGAGATGGCCTCGATCATGCCTTCGCCGACGCGGGTGAGCGCCTCGGTGACGTGGTCGCCCTTCTGCTGGAACTGCGTGGTGACGCGCTCCAGCGCGGCCGACACCGCGGCGTTGACCCGCTCGGCCACGTCCTGCACCTCGTTGGAGAGCAGGGTGTCGGCATCGACGATGCCTTCGCGCAGGCGCTCGGAGTGGATGAGGATGTTCTGGCGTTCCGCCTGCAACTCCTCGATGAGGTTGCGGATGCGGATCTCGTTGTCCTCATAGGCCCGTTCGAGGATCGACACCTCGTTGCGCACCACGGTTTCCAGCTCGGCGGCGCGGGCGATGGTGCGGTCGACGCCGTCGCCCATGGCGGCGACCTCGCGGCGCACGGCCTGGCCGACGGTGACCACCGCCTCGGTGCCGATCATCTCCGGCTGGGCAAGGCGCAGGGCGACCTCGGTCATGGACCGGGCGATGAGCTGCAGGTCGCGGGTCCGGCGGACCACGCTCGCCGTGCCGAAGAAGCCGATCGGCGGCAGGAGGATGCCGGCGACGATGGCGAGCAGGGCCGGTGAGTTCAGCAGGCTGTCCAGCGAAGACACCTCGGCGAAGGCGCTGCGCTGGGTGGCGAGGGCAAGGGTGACGCCGATGGCGACCCACACCGCCGAACCGATCAGCGCCCACCAATAGGGCGCCGACGACGACCGGCGCTGGAGGGCGGCGAGCAACTGGCCGATGGTCTGGCGGTCGTCATTGGCGGCGCGGCGCTCGGCCACGTCCATGCGGCGGCGGGCCGGGGCAGGGCGGTTCGTCTGCGGTTGAGCGGGCGGCGTGGCTGGCTCCTCCGGCGGCGCCGGCGGCCGGACGGGTTCAGCGGCGTCGAGCTGAAGCGTCAATGCTTCCTGGATCGCCGAGAGTGCCGCCTCGGTGGGATCCTGAATTTTCTTCGGGCTCTTCATGTCGCCGTCGCCTCTGCCGTCGGTTCGTCGAGATGCCGTCTCGCCGTCTCCGGAACTGCGCTATCCGTCGTCTGCTGCCACCAGCGTAAGGCCGGGACATAGGCGAGGGTTTACCTTAACTGATCTTAACGTGTTCCCCGCCAGGATTGAAACTGCCCTTGCCACACGGATGAAGATATCGTTAACGCGGCTTCCGGGTGCTCTGGCGTTGGCACCACGATGCCGCTATACGCGGATAAAGCCTGAGGTATCAGGCCGCCGAATTGCCGGATCCAAGGGTCCCTTCATGCCTTCGATTACCTTCGTCTCCTTCGACGGTGCCACGCGCACCGTGCAGGCCCCGGTGGGTGCCACCGCCATGGAAGTGGCGGTGCGGAATTCGGTTCCCGGCATCGATGCCGATTGCGGCGGGGCCTGTGCCTGCGCCACCTGCCACGTCTATGTGGACGAGGCATGGCGCACGGCGGTGGGCGAGCCCACGTCCATGGAGGAAGATATGCTGGATTTCGCCTCCGACGTCCGACCGACGTCCCGCCTGTCCTGCCAGATCAAGATCACCGAGAGCCTCGACGGCCTCGTGCTGCACACGCCGGAGCGCCAGGGATGAGCCAGCAGGCGCGCACCCTGTCCGACGATCGCTTCGGCGATGCGAGCGGCACCCCGCAGACGGTCGAACTGACCATCCTCATGCCATGCCTCAACGAGGCGGAGACGCTCGGCGTCTGCGTCGACAAGGCCATGGCCTATCTCGCCCGCAGCGGCATCTCGGGCGAGGTCCTCATCGCCGACAACGGGTCCACGGACGGATCCCAGGCGATCGCCACCGCGGGGGGCGCCCGCGTGGTGCCGGTCCCGGAGCGGGGATATGGCGCGGCGCTGAAGGGCGGCATCGCCGCCGCGCGCGGGCGCTACATCATCATGGGCGACGCCGACGATTCCTATGACTCCTCGCAGCTCGACGCCTTCGTCGAGCGGCTGCGCGCCGGTTCGGACGTGGTGATGGGCAACCGTTTCCAGGGCGGGATCGGGCCGGGGGCGATGCCGTTCCTGCATCGCTATCTGGGCAATCCGGTGCTGTCCTTCCTCGGCCGGCTGTTCTTCCGCATCAATGTGGGCGACTTCCACTGCGGCTTGCGCGGCTTCAACACCCAGGCGATACGTGCCCTGCGGCTGGAAACCAGCGGCATGGAGTTCGCGAGCGAGATGGTGGTGCGCGCCTCCATTGCCGGCCTCTCCATCGCCGAGGTGCCCACCACGCTGAAGAAGGACGGCCGCTCGCGTCCGCCGCACCTGAAGACCTGGCGCGACGGCTGGCGGCACCTGCGCTTCCTGCTCGTCTACAGCCCGCGCTGGCTGTTCTTCTATCCGGGCGTCGTGCTGGTTCTGCTCGGTGCGCTCGGCCTCATCGCCCTTTATCCCGGGCCGCTGACCGTGACGCCGCGGCTGCGCCTCGACATCCACACCTTCCTGGTGGCGGCCATGACCGTGCTGGTGGGGGTGCAGGCCATGTCCTTCGGCCTTGTGGCGCGCCGGTACGGAGCCTTGCTCGGTTTCCTGCCGGCTTCCGAGGACCTGGAGCGCGTGCTGCACGCCTTCAGCCTCGAGCGCGTGCTGCGGGCGGCCCTGGTGCTGGCCGTTCTCGGCATCGGCTTCCAGGCCTGGGCGTTCTTCGACTGGGCGGCCACGGGCTTCGGCGACCTGACCTTCGGCTACACCATGCGGATCCTGATCCTCGGCCTCACCGCATTGGTGGCGGCCATCCAACTGGCGTTCACCGCCTTCCTCGCGAGCGTGGTGGAGATGCCGCTGCGCCGGTAGCCGCCCTGCGGCCGGCGCCGGATCAGCCGAATGCCGCCGTGCGCAGAGCCCGTCGGCGCGCCAGGTAGAGCGCGCCGAACCGAACGGCGAAGATGAACAGCGCTGCCACCGCCACCCAGGCGATACGGGACTGGTAGCGGTCATGCGGGTTCGAGAAGATGCCGCAGACCGCGGCATTGGCCAGCAGCAGCATCGTGATGCTGCCGGCGAACAGCGTCATCTCGCGCATTCCCAGCCATGCCGCCGCCACTGCCGCCACGGCGATCAGCAGGCTCGCGGCGAGGGCCACCGGCACGTGGAGACGGCTGTAATAGTCGAAGTCGATGGGCGGTTCCTGCTGCTGGCGCGCCGCCATCATGGCGGCCGTGGCGGAGGGCGTGACCACGCGGATGACGTCGTAGCTGTCGACCAGTTCCTCGGACATCAGGTCGCCGGTCTGCAGCGCCACCAACTGGCGCAGGGTGGCGCGCACGGCAAGGCGCAGATTGTCGAGCGGATAGCTGAGCAGGCTGCCGATAATGATGCGGCGCATCTCGGTTTCCCCGCCCTCGAAACCGCCGATGGCGTTGAACACTTCGCTGTCGTCCCAGAGGAAGTCGTCGGCGAGACGGGGGATGTGCCCGCGCATGGCGCAGAGCGTCAGGCTCGGGTCGGGACAGTGGTCATCCAGGTAGCGGGCGACGATCCCGTCCTCCAGAAGGCGACCGAAGACGAAGGCCGTTCCCCCCGGCGTCGCCTTGAACTGGCCGGTGTTGAGGAGATTGGCGGTCGGCGTGAGCAGGACGCCGGCACCGATGGAGGCCAGAGGCAGCCAGAGGCGCAGCCGTCGCCGCAGGGCCGGGTCATAGGCGGCCGCCAGGCCTGCCGCCGCAACGCAGAGAATGGCGATGGCGAGAACCGAAGCATGGCTGGCGCCGCCAACGGCGATGACGCCAGCAAGGCCAAGCGCTTCGGGGCGGCGCAGGTCGGCCGTGTGCCAGAGGAGGAGATAGAGCGCAAAGCCCCCCAGCCCGGCGAAGATATCGGGCATCAGTTCGCCCGATACGAACGGCAGGGCGGTGGAGAAGGTCAGCAGCGCGCACATGCCGATGAGCAGGCCGGGCCGCCCGCCGAGGCTGTGGACGCGCAGCAGCAGGCCGAGAATCCAGACGCAGAGCGCGCATTGCAGCAGCGCCACGGGCCAGAAGCCCGGATGACTGCCGAGCTGGAGCAGCAGCCCATATACCGTGGAGCGGCCCGGCTTGATCACGTGGTTGAAGGCCGCGTCCAGATAGCCGCCGGTATCGTAGAACAGGAAGGGGAAGCCGTTCACCACCGCCGGCAGCATGAGAAGGCCGGTCGAGACGGCGCCAGCCGCTGCGATGACGGTCGCGCGCGACGTGGCGATCGCGGCCGAGGGGACAGCGGGCTGAGCATCCATCATGGGATGGTACGGTGCGCCTCCTAACGGACAGGAAACGGTCCGCCACACGCCATCGCAACTCCTCGCGGCTGCAATGAGGCATGGCGCCCCGGCCGCTCATTTTTCCTTTACCGCGCGGCGCCACAATCCTGCCGGGGCTCGCGAGGATAAGCCATGGCCGATATTACTGCTCCGGCTCAGAGATTTGCTGCCGTGCCGCCTATCCATATCCAAGCCCCGACCATCCTTGTGTTCGACAGCGGCCTCGGCGGCCTGTCCGTGTTCCGCGAAGTGGCGCGGGTGCGGCCGGACGCGCACTTCATCTACGCCGCCGACGACGCGGCCTTCCCGTATGGCGCGCTTAGCGACGCCGCCCTCGTGGCGCGGGTGCGCGAAGTGGTCGGCACGCTGATCGCCGCCACGCGGCCCGATCTGGTCGTGATCGCCTGCAACACCGCCTCGACCCTGGCGCTGCCCGCTTTGCGCGCAGCCTATGGCCTCCCCTTCGTCGGCACCGTGCCGGCGGTGAAGCCGGCGTGCGCCGCATCGGTGACCCGGCAGGTCAGCGTGCTGGCGACGCCGGGAACCGTCCGGCGCGACTATACGGCGGGACTGGTGCGCGAGTTCGCCGGCGCCTGCGCCGTGACGCTGGTGCCCAGCGAGCGCCTGGCGTCCCTCGCTGAAGCCGCCATGCATGGCGCGGCGGTGCCGGACGCGGACATCGCCGCCGAAATCGCCCCCTGCTTCGTCACCACGCCGCAGGGCCGCACGGATACGGTGGTCCTGGCCTGTACCCATTATCCGCTGCTTCTCGATCGCCTGAGGGCGGTGGCGCCCTGGCCGGTGTCCTTCATCGATCCGGCCCCGGCCATCGCACGCCGCGTCGCCTCGCTGATCGGGCCGACCGCCTTTGCCTCCAGCCCGAAGCCGGTCCGCCTGGTCTCCACCGCGCAGCCGCTGGATGCGGCGATGATCTCCCGCGTGCTGGAGCGGCAGAGCCTGCCGCCCGAGGTCATCGCCCCGCCCCTGGCGCGGGCGTCCTGAGCCGCCCTGCCGGACGTGGGGTCAGTAGGTGCTTGCGGTGTGCCGCAACGGCACTAGGCTCGGGGCCCCGACACGGAATCGATGGGCGTTTCGTCCCGCAGCAGAGAGAAGCGAGGCCAGGGTGGCGTTCCAGCTCGATCGACGCGGCCTGATCCAGGCGCTGGCCGGCGGGGTGCTCGCCGCCGGCGTTCCCGCTGCGTCCCAGGCCCAGAGCGCGGCCCAGCCCTTCGCTGTATGGGTGGAGAAGTTCCGCCCCCGGGCGCGGGCGCGCGGCATCTCGGATGCGGTCTATACCCGCGTCTTCTCCGGCCTGAAGCCGGATACCGGCGTCTATGCCCAGGACCGTGCCCAGCCGGAATTCCAGGAGGAGACCTGGCAGTATATCAACCGGCGGGTCTCCGACTGGCGCATCGCCACGGGGCGCAAGCGGGCCGCGGAATATGCCGGGCTCCTCGCCCGGATCGAGAAGGACTTCGGCGTCGAGCCGGCGGTGATGCTCGGCTATTGGGGCATGGAATCGGCGTTCGGCGACGTGGTGGACAATCCCAAGCACATGAAGCCGGTGTTCAATTCGCTCGCCGCTTTGGCCTGGGGCGAGCCGCGCCGGCGCAAATACTGGGAAGCCGAGTTGCTGAACGCGCTGGTGATCGTCGAGCGCGGCTGGAGCACGCCGCAGGAGATGATCGGCTCCTGGGCCGGGGCCATGGGCCACACCCAGTGGATGCCGGAAGTCTGGCTCAACATGGGCGTGGATTACGACGGCAACGGTCGCATCTCGCCCTTCGGTAAGCCGGATGACGCGTTGGCCGGCACCGCCAACTATCTGGTGAAACGAGGTCGCTACCGTCGGGGCGAGCCCTGGGGATTCGAGGCCCGCCTGCCGCAGGGCTTCAATGCCGGCCTCGCCGACAACAAGACCTGGAGGCCGCTGTCGGGGTGGGGCGGCATGGGCCTGACCACCATCGATGGTACGGCCCTGAGCGGGTATGACGAACCGGCGCGGCTCTGGCTGCCCGGCGGTCCCGGCGGTCCGGCCCTGCTGCTGCTCCACAATTTCTATGCTGTGCGCTCCTACAATCCGTCCTCCAATTATGCGCTGGCCGTGGTCCATCTGGGCGATCGGGTGATGGGGGAGGGGGCGTTCAAGACCCCCTGGCCGGGCGGCGAGCGCACCCTGACCCTGGCTGAACTCCAGGAAATCCAGCAGCGTCTCACCCGCATGGGGTTTGATACCGGCGGCACGGACGGGCGGGTCGGCAACGACACCATGCGGGCGGTGCGGGCCTTCCAGGACAAGGCAGGACTGACGCCGGCGGACGGCTATCCCGGCCTCGCGGTGCTCAACGCCTTGCGTTCGGCGCGTTAGAAGTCGGGTGCGCCGGGTCGCAATCAACGGATGATTCCACCCCCGTTTCACGCCCAAACCGGCTCCTGAACCGCCAAAAGGCCTGCCGCTGCTGGATTTGAGCCGGCTCCAATTGACATCGGGACGCATTGAGGCTAGAAGCCGCACTCCTCGCGGGTCGGCTTGCCGGCCCGTGTGGCGTTTCACGCACCCGTGGACCCGAAGGCAGCGCGCCGACGGGGCCTGTCGGTGGTCCAAAGCCCTCCGGGGCCGGGCCGCAGAGGAGGGGCGCGATCCAACTTAAGCAATATCGACAAGGATCAGCGTTCAATGAGCAAGCGCATTTCGGCGAAGCACAAGATCGATCGCCGCATGGGCGAGAACATCTGGGGTCGTTCCAAGAGCCCGGTGAATCGCCGCGAATACGGCCCCGGCCAGCATGGCCAGCGCCGCAAGGGCAAGCTGTCCGACTTCGGCGTGCAGCTGCGCGCCAAGCAGAAGCTGAAGGGCTATTACGGCTCCATCGGCGAGAAGCAGTTCCATGCGGTCTACGTCGAGGCCTCCCGCCTGAAGGGCGACACCGGCGCCAACCTGATCGGCCTGCTGGAGCGTCGTCTCGACGCGGTGGTGTACCGCGCCAAGTTCGTGCCCACCATCTTCGCCGCCCGCCAGTTCGTGAACCACGGCCACGTCAAGGTGAACGGCCGCCGGGTCAACATCCCGTCCTACCTCGTGAAGGTCGGTGACGTGATCGAGCTGCGCGACGCCTCCAAGCAGCTCGCGATCGTGCTCGAGGCCGCTCAGCTCGCCGAGCGCGACGTGCCGGACTACATCGAGGCGGACCACAACCGCTTCACCGCCAAGTTCGTCCGCGTGCCGGAGCTGAACGAGGTGCCGTATCCGGTGCAGATGGAACCGAACCTGGTGGTCGAGTTCTATTCGCGCTGATCGCGCGACGCATTCTGTTTGTCTCAAGGCCGCCCTTCGGGGCGGCCTTTTGATTCCGGCGCCTGGTGCGGTCCGGTCTCGCCGCCGCAGGGCAGGCGTTCAGACCTCCCATTCCACCTGTTCGACGCCTTCCCGCGCCGCAAGGCTGGCGACGAAGTCGGGCGGTGGCGCGCCCGCGTCGGCGGCATACCGCAGGTCGTAGCGCAATTCCCGGCGACCGGTGTCGGAGGCGATGCGCACGAAGGCGCGGCGGATGCGGAAGGGCGGATGGGAGAGGGTGTGCCGCACCTCTGCTTCGCTCGGGCCATCGCGGCTGAGAATCACCACGAGGCGCGCCTCCCGGTCCTTGCCGATATGGTGCTCGGCATATTTCAGCGGCCAGAGCGTCGCGAGAGCGGCCAGGAAGGCGGTCCCGCCCAGCAGGAACTGCCCGGCGCCGAAGCACAGCCCCATCACCGTGACGAACCACAGGGTGGCGGCGGTGGTCACGCCGAGCACGAAGCCGTCGTCGCGGCGCATGATCGCGCCGGCGCCGATGAAGCCCATGCCGGTGAGGATGCCGAGCGGCAGGCGCATCACGTCCATCTGCACGAACGAGCCGCTCTCCTTGCCGGCCTGTGGCAGCAGCAGGTTCGCGCTCATCATGGCGATGCAGGCGGCGAGGCAGACGAGGATGGTGGTGCGCATGCCGGCCGCGCGCTCGTGCAATTCGCGGTCGAGGCCGATGACGAGGCTCGCCGCGAAGGCGCACAGCAGCCGCAGGGCGAGATTCAAAAGCTCGGGATGTAGCGACATTTAAGCTCCCCGCCCCGGTCGCGGAGAGGAGCCAGGGGCCGCGCAGCATGCGCAAGCCCCTGGGAAGGGGTCAATACGGGGCGTGATTCCCCGGATAGCCGCAATATTGCTGACCGATGCAGGTCTGGTTGCCGCCGGGGGCGGTCCATACCGTGACGCCGCCGACCAGCGGGCCGGGCATCGGGGGCGGGCCGTAATAGCGCGGCGGCGGGGGATAGAAGAGCACGGGCGCCGGTGCGGCATAGACCAGCGGCGCGCTCTGCGGCGGCGCGATGGCGATCGTCGGGGCGACCGGCATCTGCTGCGGGACCAGCACGATGCAATTGGCGGGAACGAAGGCCTGGCCCGGCCAGGCCAGCTGGCACCAGGCGCCGGTGCAGCCGAGCACCTCGACAGGCGCGCCATTGGTGATCTGGCCGACCGCGGGGGCCTTGTTGGTCGGGCCACCGCGCACGGTGGCGTTGCGCTTCACCACGGCCGGCTGGGCGATATCGGCGGCAACCGCCGGGGTTACCGCCAGCGCCAGCGCGACCATCGCCGCGCACCACATCGTTTTCATCGCGTCGCTCCGATCCTCGCGCAGAACCCGCCCCTCGCCATGCGGGAGCCGTATCTCCCGCCAGTCAGGCATGCGAACGCTGCGCGAGGCTTGCGTCGGGGTCCCGTCAGGATTCCGTGGAGATGTCGCTCATCGCCTGAGCGAGGAACTCGGCCATGTTGCGGCGAATCTGGTGGTCCGACACTTCCGTGCCCTTGGCGTCGAAATCGCCCCGCAGCTTGCGGAACACGTCTTCCTCGCCCTGTTCCTCAAGGTCGGCGACGATCACGTCCTTGGCATAGGTCTCCGCATCGGCGCCCGACAGGCCGAGCTTTTCCGCCGCCCAGAGCCCCAGCGCCTTGTTGCGGCGCGCCAGGGCGCGAAAGCGGAGTTGCTCGTCGTGCGCAAAACGCGCCTCGAAGCCGTCCTCACGCTTGTCAAAGGTGGTCATGGCAGCCCTCATATTGACGTTTTTGTGACGTAACAGCGCGCGTCTCGGGAGCGCTTCTGGTTTCGCACCTTGAATATAGGGGTGCTTCCCCTAGATCAACGGCAGCGTAGCGGCTCTGCACTGGGTGCGCGGGGTCCATGCGTTGTAACCCGGCCAGCGATGGGCTAGTGTCCCCCAGGGTGCTTCTACACTGCAAAGCAGTCGCAGTTGCGCCCCGCCGAGGAGCGTCACCCGAACGGAGCCTTGGCAAGATTATGGACTTCCTCAACCCACGGTACACCCCCATGAGCCGTCGCCGACGCATTTACGAAGGCAAGGCGAAGGTCCTTTATGAAGGCCCTGAGCCCGGCACCCTCATCCAGCACTTCAAGGATGATGCCACCGCTTTCAACGCCAAGAAGCACGATGTCATTGACGGCAAGGGCGTGCTCAACAACCGCATCTCGGAATACATATTCCAGCGGTTGAACGAGATCGGTGTGCCGACTCACTTCATCCGTCGCCTCAACATGCGCGAGCAGTTGATCCGCGAGGTGGAGATCATTCCGCTTGAGATCGTGGTGCGCAACGTCGCCGCCGGCTCGCTGTCCACGCGCCTTGGCATCGAGGAGGGCACCGCCCTCCCGCGTTCGATCATCGAGTTCTACTACAAGAACGACGCCCTGAACGACCCGCTGGTCTCCGAGGAGCACGTGACCGCCTTCGGCTGGGCCACGACGCAGGAGATTGACGACATCATCGCCCTGGCCATCCGGGTGAATGATTTCCTCACGGGCCTGTTCCTGGGTGTCGGCATCCGGCTGGTGGACTTCAAGATGGAGTGCGGCCGGCTGTGGGAAAACGACATGATGCGGATCGTGGTCGCTGACGAGATCAGCCCCGATTCCTGCCGGCTGTGGGACATCAAGTCCAACGACAAGCTGGACAAGGACCGCTTCCGCCGCGACATGGGCGGCCTCGTGGAGGCCTATTCCGAGGTGGCCCGCCGCCTCGGCATCCTGGCCGAGAACGAACCGAATCAGAGCAAGGGCCCGGCCCTTGTGAAGTGACCCGGCTTGAGCCGGGTCGAGGCAGATGCTAGGGGGGGCGCGAGGCCCCCGCTTTCCGTTGCGCGGTGCCTGTTCGAGCCCTTTGAGCGCCTGTCCGCAGCGGCAGCGCGCGAGTATGAGTGAGCCCCTATGAAAGCGCGCGTCATCGTCACGCTGAAGTCCGCCGTCCTCGACCCGCAGGGCAAAGCCATCGAGGGCGCGCTGCGCTCGCTCGGGGTGGCCGGCGTCCAGAGTGTCCGCCAGGGCAAGGTTTTCGACGTCGAGCTGGCCGGCAACGACAAGGTGGCGGCCGAAGGCGCCCTCAAGGACGCCTGCGACAAGCTCCTGGCCAATACCGTGATCGAGACCTACAAGGTCGAGTTCGCGGACTGAGGCCGAAGTCCAGGCTCCATCGCCGCACCGAGGCGCGCATGGCACGAGCAGGCTTTCCCCCGACCGGACCGGACACCGCGCCGAGCGGGGCGCTGTCCGCCCGATGCGGCCTGGGCCATGGACACACAGTTTCCCGCTTGCAACACCGTGTCACATCACAACGCTCGCGGCAGCGCGCGGACGCCCGAACCGGACGTCCCCCCGCCCGCCGCGCGGAGACCCGCTGAGAGCCCATGAAAGCAGCCGTCCTCCTCTTCCCAGGCTCCAACCGCGAAGGCGACGCCGCGCGCGCCCTGCGTCTCGTGACCGGCAAGGAGCCCGCGGTCGTCTGGCACGCGGAAACCGAGCTGCCCCAGGGCACCGACCTCGTGGTCCTGCCCGGCGGCTTCTCCTATGGCGACTACCTGCGCTGCGGCGCCATCGCCGCCCGCGCCAACATCATGACGGCGGTGCGCGCCCATGCCGCCAAGGGCGGCATGGTGCTCGGCATCTGCAACGGCTTCCAGATCCTGTGCGAGGCCGGCCTGCTGCCCGGCGTGCTGGTGCGCAACGCCAAGCTGCGCTTCGTCTGCCGCGAGGTGTTCCTGCGCGTCGAGCGGGCCGACACCGCCTTCACCAAGGCCTATCGCAAGGGCGACCTGCTGCGCATCCCCGTCGCCCACGGCGAGGGCAACTACACCGCCGACCCCGCCACCATCCAGATGCTGGAAGCCGAGGGCCGGGTGGCGTTCCGCTATGCCCGCGTCGACGGCCAGATCGACGAGGCCGACGGCCCCAACGGGGCCATCCACGGCATCGCCGGCATCTATTCGGACAAGCTGAACGTACTCGGCATGATGCCGCACCCGGAGAACCACGTGGACCCGGTGGTGGGCCCGGTGGACGGGCGCGGCCTGTTCGAGAGCATCGCCGGCGCGCTGAAGGCAGCGTGAGGCCGCGCCGCACCCGGCGCTATCGAGACCATTGGATCGGACGGACGTGAACGTGATCCCGAACACCCCCAGCATCACCCCGGAACTGGTGGCCGAGCACGGCCTGAAGCCGGAGGAATACCAGCGCTTCGTGGAGCTGATCGGGCGCGAGCCGACGCTGACCGAGCTGGGCATCGTCTCGGCCATGTGGAACGAGCACTGCTCGTACAAATCCTCCAAGGTGTGGCTGCGCACCCTGCCCACCACCGGCCCGCGCGTCATCCAGGGCCCCGGCGAGAATGCCGGCGTGGTGGACATCGGCGACGGCCTGGCGGTGGTCTTCAAGATGGAGAGCCACAACCATCCCTCCTTCATCGAGCCCTACCAGGGCGCGGGAACCGGCGTCGGCGGCATCCTGCGCGACGTGTTCACCATGGGCGCCCGGCCGATCGCGGCGCTGAACGCGCTGCGCTTCGGCGACCCCCACCACCCGCGCACCCGCCGCCTGCTGGCCGGCGTGGTGGCCGGCATCGGCGGCTACGGCAATTCCTTCGGCGTGCCCACGGTGGGCGGCTCCATCGGCTTCCACGAGCGCTACAACGGCAACATCCTCGTCAACGCCATGGCGGTCGGCATCGCCAGGACCGACGAGATCTTCTACGCCGCCGCCACCGGGGTCGGCCGCGCCATCGTCTATCTCGGCTCCAAGACCGGCCGCGACGGCATCCACGGCGCTACCATGGCCTCGGCCGAGTTCGGCGCCGACGCCGAGGAGAAGCGCCCGACCGTGCAGGTGGGCGATCCCTTCGCCGAGAAGCTGCTGCTGGAAGCCTGCCTCGAGATCATGAAGGCGGGCTGTGTGGTGGCGATCCAGGACATGGGCGCCGCCGGCCTCACCTGCTCGGCGGTGGAGATGGGCGCCAAGGGCGACCTCGGCGTCGAGCTCGACCTCAATGCCGTGCCGTGCCGCGAAACCGGCATGACCGCCTATGAAATGATGCTGTCCGAGAGCCAGGAGCGCATGCTCATGGTCATCGCGGACGGCAAGGAAGCCGAGGCGGAAGCCATTTTCCGCAAGTGGGGCCTGGACTTTGCCATCATCGGCCACACCACCGACACGCTGCGCTTCGTGGTGAAGCACAATGGCGAGGTCATGGCCGACCTGCCGATCAAGGAGCTGGGCGACGAGGCGCCGGAATACTACCGGCCCTTCACCGACACCCCGGCCCGCCCGGTGCTCGGCCCGTCCGACGTCAACCACGCGGTCTCCGTGGCCGATGCCTTGGAGCGGCTGATCGCCTCGCCGGACCTGTGCTCCAAGCGCTGGGTCTGGGAGCAGTATGACCACCTCATCCTCGGCAACACCGTGCAGCGCCCCGGCGGCGACGCGGCGGTGGTGCGGGTGGGCGAGGGGCCCAAGGCCCTGGCGCTGACCACCGACGTCACCCCGCGCTATTGCGAGGCCGACCCGTTCGAGGGCGGCAAGCAGGCGGTGGCCGAGGCATGGCGCAACCTCACCGCCGTGGGCGCGACCCCCATCGCGGTGACCGACAACCTGAACTTCGGCAATCCCGAGAAGCCCGAGATCATGGGCCAGCTCGTGGGCTGCGTGAAGGGCATCGGCGCGGCCTGCGAGGCGCTGGACTTCCCGGTCGTCTCCGGCAACGTCAGCCTCTACAACGAGACCAACGGCCAGGGCATCCTGCCGACCCCGACCATCGGCGGCGTCGGCCTGATCGACGATCTGTCCAAGACCATGACGCTGGGCTTCAAGGCCGCCGGCGAGGCGGTGTTCGTGGTCGGCAAGACCCAGGGGTGGCTCGGCTCGTCCGCCTATCTCTCCACGGTCTGCGACCGCGAGGACGGCGCCCCACCGCCGGTGGACCTGGTGGCCGAGAAGCGCAACGGCGACTTCGTGCGCGGCCTGATCAAGGACGGCTTCGTGACCGCCGCCCATGACGTCTCCGACGGCGGCCTGCTGGTGGCCATCGCCGAGATGGCCATGGCCGGGCGCATCGGCGCCTCGGTGGACGGCGTGCCGCCGGGCCTGCCGGCGCATGCCTTCTGGTTCGGCGAGGACCAGGCCCGCTACGTGGTGACGCTGCCCGCCGGCCATGCCGCCGAGATGGTGCGCCGCGCCGAGGCGGCCGGCGTGCCGGTCACCAAGCTCGGCAAGACCGGCGGCGACAAGCTGACGCTGGCCAACGAGCGGGCGATCATCGTCGAGGCCCTGCGCGACCGCAACGACAGCTGGCTGCCCATCTACATGGGCTCCAACTGAGGTTCCAGCCGAACCCGGCGGCTCCGGCCCCCCAGCCGCTGCCGCGCGGACCCGTCCAGACACCGCGCGGGCCCGGCCATCGGCCGGTGCCCCACCAACCCAAGGATCCGCCCCATGGCCATGGATGCCGGTGAAATCGAGCGCCTCATCAAGGCGGCCTTCCCCGATGCGGAGGTCGCCATCACCGATCTCGCCGGAGACGGCGACCATTATGCCGCGACCGTGGTGTCGGAGGCGTTCCGCGGCAAGAGCCGGGTGCAGCAGCACCAGCTTGTCTATGGCGCGCTCCAGGGCAACATGGGCGGCGTGCTGCACGCTTTGGCGCTGAAGACCTCGGCGCCGGACTGAAGGCGCCCGGCTGAAGCGGCGCGGCGATCAACCTCGGTTGCGGGCATCTTGCGCTTTTGCACCCCAGGGCCGATCTTGGGGATACGGGAGCCGGCGCGGCCGGGCATCAATTCGGACGAGAACCATGAGCATTCGCGAATTCATCGACCAAGAGGTCAAGGGCAACGACGTGGTGGTGTTCATGAAGGGCACGCCGCAGTTCCCGCAGTGCGGGTTTTCGGGCCAGGTGGTGCAGATCCTGGACCATCTCGGCGTGAGCTATAAGGGCATCAACGTGCTCAGCTCCGACGAACTGCGCAACGGCATCAAGGACTATTCCAACTGGCCGACGATCCCGCAGATCTACGTGAAGGGTGAGTTCCTCGGCGGCTGCGACATCGTCCGCGAGATGTTCCAGGCGGGCGAGCTGATCCCGCTGTTCGAGGAAAAGGGCATCCCCCTGCACGACCGCGCCATCGGCTGAGCGGCAGTCGCCTCCAGAGACACGAATGCCCGGCTTCGGCCGGGCATTTTTTGTTTGGGGGCGGGGGATTGGCGGGAGGTGTTGAGGCCGTTGCCCGCATTCGGCGCAAGCTGAACCTACTCGGGAGGCCAATTCCGGCGGCCATGCAGGACACGCAGGATGGTGACGGCGCGCGTGTCCTCCGCATAAATCACGACGTAGTTGCCGCAGGTAATTTCCCGTGTACCGGGGACCCGCCCGCCTCGGTATGCTTTCGGGTGCTCCGCTAGTCTTGCGGTCTTCGTCGTCAGCTCATCCAAAAGCCGCCGCGCCGCGTCCGGGTTGTCATCCGCGATGTAGGTGATGATCTCCAGCAGATCGGCCCGTGCACGTTCCCGCCACTCAAGGCGCGGCACGGCGCTTCCTCTCGATCAGCGCGTATGCCTCGTCCATGACCTGCTCGTGGGGCACGACCGGCCCCGTGTCCTCCATGGCCTCCTTCACCTTGGCGCGAAACCAGGCGTCATAAGCTGTGGGGTCGGAGGTGAGACCCGGCGGCAATCCACCTTCGCGGACGACGCAGGTGAGCAGGATGCGGACAGCGTCGGAGACGGTCAGCCCCACCTTGGCGAGGGTGGCGGCCGCATCCTCTTTCAGGGTGTCGTCAACACGCACATGCAGCATCGAACTCTGAGCCATCGGATGCCTCCTTGATCAGCCGTCAATATGTATCTCATTTGAGATGCAGACAAGACGTGACAGGCGCATCCACGATCCCGTGAACCAAACAGGCTCGGCAGGCTCAATGCGCGCGCCCTAAACGAAAATGCCCGGCCGAAGCCGGGCATTCGCATGTCGCGGGCCTGAAGCCCCGTCTCAGGCGCGGCCGAAGACGCGGCGGAAGATCGTGTCGGCGTGCTTGAAGTGGTAGCCGAGGTCGAACTTCTCGTTGATGTCGTCCTCGGAGAGATACTTGCGCACGTCCGGGTCGGCCAGCAGGAAGGCGCGGAAGTCGCCTTCGCCACGCCACACCCGCATGGCGTTGCGCTGCACCAGGCGGTAGCTGTCCTCGCGGCTCGCGCCCTTCTGGGTCAGCGCCAGCAGCACCCGCTGGGAATGGATCAGCCCGCCGAGCTTATCCATGTTCTTCTGCATGTTGTCGGTGTGGATGACCAGCTTCTCCACCACGCCGGCCATGCGGGCGAGGGCGAAGTCCAGCGTCACCGTGGCGTCGGGGCCGATCATGCGCTCGACCGAGGAGTGGGAGATGTCCCGCTCGTGCCACAGCGCCACATTCTCCAGCGCCGGCGTCACATAGCCGCGCACCATGCGGGCGAGGCCGGTGATGTTCTCGGTCAGCACCGGGTTGCGCTTGTGCGGCATGGCCGAGGAGCCCTTCTGGGCCTCGGAGAAATATTCCTCCGCCTCCAGCACCTCGGTCCGCTGGAGATGGCGGATCTCGGTGGCGAGGCGCTCCATGGAGGAGGCGATCACGCCCAGCGTGGCGAAGAACATGGCGTGGCGGTCGCGCGGGATCACCTGGGTGGAGACGGTCTCGACCCTGAGGCCCATCTTCTCCGCCACGTATTCCTCAACCCGCGGGTCGATATGGGCGAAGGTGCCCACCGCGCCGGAAATGGCGCAGGTGGCGATCTCGGCGCGGGCGTCCACGAGGCGCGAGCGGCCGCGCTCGAACTCGGCATAGGCGATGGCGAGCTTGATGCCGAAGGTGGTCGGCTCGGCATGGATGCCGTGCGAGCGGCCGACCGTGGGGGTCAGCTTATGCTCGAACGCGCGGCGCTCCAGCATGGCCAGCAGGTGGTCGATGTCGGCGATCAGCAGGTCGGCGGCGCGGGTCAGCTGCACCGCGAGGCAGGTGTCCAGCACGTCGGACGAGGTCATGCCCTGGTGGACGAAGCGGGCCTCGGGGCCGACGATCTCCGACAGATGGGTCAGGAAGGCGATGACGTCGTGCTTCACTTCCCGCTCGATGGCGTCGATGCGCTCGACGTCGAAGGTGGCGTCGCGCCCCTTCTCCCAGATCTTGGCGGCGGCCTCCTTGGGCACGATGCCCAGTTCGGCCATGGCGCTCGCCGCATGGGCTTCGATCTCGAACCAGATGCGGAAGCGGGTTTCGGGGGACCAGATGGCGGCCATCTCGGGCCGGCTGTAGCGGGGGATCATCGCTTGGCTCGCGCGCCTCTCGTTAAAGCCAGCGCTCTAACAGATTGCCGCCCGCGCGCATAGGTGCCGCCGAACACCGAGCCCTGCGCCCCGGTCATGGGGCGGACGCCTATGCAGACGTCGTCTTCGCCCGGCGGTGGATGCGGCTGGCGATGGGCCGCAGCAGGTAGGGCAGCAGATAGATGGGGAATTGCGCCAGCCCCACATAGAGCCAGCTGCCGTCCGGGATCACCCCGCCGGCGGCGGCGATCAGCACCAGCATGTTCCGGTGCCCGGCGGAAAAGCCGATCATCAGCGCCTGGCCCGCGTCGGTGACCGAACGGAACAGCAGAGCGGTCACCGCCAGGGCGCCGAAGGACAGGCCGAAGGCGAGGGCGGCGATGGCCAGGACGAGGCCGGGCTGAGCCAGGAAATGCGCGGTAACGCCGTCCATGAAGGCGACGGCGAGGATCAGCAGCAGGATCACGTTGATGCCGTCCAGCGGCCCCTGCCAGCGGCCGATGCGCGCCGGGCCGGCCACCCGCCGCAGGGCGAAGCCCAGGCCGGCGGTGCCGGCCAGCACCAGGCCGAGCCGCAACGCCAGGGACAGGGGATCGAGCGTCAGCGCCATGCCGCTGAAGGTGGCGACCACCATGGGCGCGGTCAGCGGCGTCACCAGCATGGCGGCGACCATCAGCAGCAGGCTGACCGCCGGGTCGAACCCCATCAGAGCGGCGAAGGCCGGCGCCGACATGATCGGCGGCGCGGCCACCTGGAGCACCAGCGCCAGCAGGATGTCCGGGTCCGCCGGCGGCACTACGTAGGCGATGGCAAGGCCGAGCAGCACCGGCAGCGCCCCCATGATCCACACCAGCGCCATGAGGGCGAGGCCGACGTGCCGCCCCGCCCGCAGCCGGGCGAGGTCGGTGCGCATGAAGGAGATCACCAGCATGATGAACACGCCGGGCATCAGCAGCGGCTTGGCCAGCGCCGCCAGAGGCGGGACGGCGAGGCCGATGAACACGCTGCCGGCGATGATCAGCGTGCCCCGCCGGCCGAGGGCGGCGAGGGCGCGGCTGAGGGCCTGGAGGGGGGAGAAGGAGGGCATGCGACTCGCGGGGCGGCGGTGAGTGGGCATCCATGGCCCGCCCTGCGCCGGGCGGCAACGGCGGGCGCCGCATGGCCCCCGCGCCGCCCATGCCCGGAACGGGGGGCGCGGCGTCGCTGGCGTCCGGCGCCGTTGCGGGATAAGACGCCGCATTCGTCCGCCGCGTCGTCTTTTGTCGGGCGCGCGCCCGGATTACCCTGCACGCAGCGAACATCCCGCCGACCGGCGCCTGAGTGAGGTCCCTTTGCGTTACGTCTCCACCCGGGGCGAGGCCCCGCCGCTGTCCTTCGCCGATGCGCTCCTGGCCGGGCTGGCCCGCGACGGCGGGCTCTATGTGCCGGAAACCTGGCCGACCCTGTCGGCTGGGGAGATCGCGGGCCTCGCGGGCAAATCCTATGCGGACGTGGCGCGGGCGGTGATCACGCCGTTCGTCGGCGACGCGCTGCCGCGGGCGGCGCTCGATGTGATGATCACCGACGCCTACAAGGCCTTCCGCCACCCGGCCACCGTGCCGCTGACCCAGGTGGCGCCCAACCGCTTCCTGCTGGAGCTGTTCCACGGCCCCACCCTGGCGTTCAAGGACGTCGCCATGCAATTGCTGGCGCGGCTGATGGACCATGTGCTCGCCGCCCGCAACGCCCGCGCCACCATCGTCGGCGCCACCTCGGGCGATACCGGCAGCGCGGCGATCGAGGCGTTCCGCCACACCGACGCGGTGGACGTGTTCATCCTCTATCCGCACAACCGCGTCTCCGAGGTGCAGCGCCGCCAGATGACCACGGTGGGCGGGGCCAATGTCCACGCCATCGCGGTGGAAGGCACGTTCGACGACTGCCAGGCCCATGTGAAGGCCATGTTCAACCACGCCGCCTTCCGCGACCGGCTGGCGCTGGCGGGGGTGAATTCCATCAACTGGGCCCGCATCGTCGCCCAGGTGGTGTATTATTTCTATGCCGCCGTGGCGCTGGGCGGGCCGCACCGCGAGGTGTCCTTCGTGGTGCCCACCGGCAATTTCGGCGACATCTTCGCCGGCTGGGTGGCCAAGCGCATGGGCCTGCCGATCAAGGACCTGACCATCGCCACCAACGTCAACGACATCCTCGCCCGCACCCTGGAGACCGGGCGCTATGAGGTGAAGGGCGTGCTGCCCTCCTCTTCGCCGTCCATGGACATCCAGGTGTCGTCCAATTTCGAGCGCCTGCTGTTCGAGGCGGTGGACCGCGACGCCGCCGTCGTGCGCCAGCTCATGGCCTCGCTCGGCCAGTCCGGCGCCTTCACCTTGCCGCGCGAGGCGCTGGCCGCCATCGCCGGCGAGTTCTCCGCCGACCGGGCCGACGAGCCGGCCACCGCCGCCACCATCGCCCGGCTCTACCGCGAGGCCGGCTATGTCGCCGACCCGCACACCGCCGTCGCGCTCGCCGTGGCGGAGAAGATCGAGCATGCCCGCGCGGTGCCGCAGGTGGTGCTGTCCACCGCCCATCCGGCCAAGTTCCCCGACGCGGTGGAGGCCGCCACCGGCAAGCGCCCGGCGCTGCCGGCGCACATGGCGGACCTGTTCGGCCGCAAGGAGCGCGTCACCGTGCTGCCCAACGACCTGTCGGCCATCGAGGGCTTCATCGCCGCGCATGCCCGCATCGCCTCGGGAGCCGCCGCATGAGCACGATCGTCGGCGGCGTGAAGCTGACCACGCTGGAGAACGGCATCACCGTCATCTCCGACGCCATGCCGCATCTCGGCACGGTGTCGCTGGGCATCTGGGTGGGCGCCGGCGCCCGCGACGAGGGCGAGAGCGAGCACGGCATCTCCCATCTCCTGGAGCACATGGCCTTCAAGGGCACGCGCCGCCGCTCGGCGCGGCGCATCGCCGAGGAAATCGAGCAGGTGGGCGGCGACATCAACGCCGCCACCTCGGTGGAGCAGACCTCCTACAATGTGCGGGTGCTGGGCGAGGACCTCGGCCTGGGCATCGATATCCTGTCCGACATCCTGACCGAGCCGGCCTTCGCCCCGGACGAGCTGGCGCGCGAGAAGAACGTGATCGTGCAGGAGATCGGCGCGGTCATGGACACGCCGGACGACCTGGTGTTCGACCTGTTCCAGGAACGCGCCTTCCCCGACCAGGCCATGGGCCGCTCCATCCTCGGCACGCCGGACACGGTGCGCAGCTTCGATCCGGCGGGCCTCGGCGCCTATCTGGGGCGCACCTATCGCGGCCCGCGCATGGTGGTGTCCGCCGCCGGCGCCGTGGACCACGAGCGCCTCGTCGCCGAGGCCGCCCAGCGGCTCGGCAGCATCGGCCACGAGCCCAAGCCCGAGGCGCCCGCCGCCCGCTACGGCGGCGGCACGGTGCTGACCCCGCGCGACCTGGAGCAGGTGCATGTCGTGCTGGGGCTGGAAGGACGTTCCTTCAAGCATCCGCAGTATCACGCCCTCCAGGTGCTCTCGAACATCCTGGGCGGGGGCATGTCCTCGCGCCTGTTCCAGGAGGTGCGGGAAGAACGCGGGCTCTGCTATTCGATCTATTCCTTCCACTGGTCCTATGTGGATACCGGCCTGTTCGCCATCTATGCCGGCACCGATACCGGCGACGTGGGCGAATTGAGCAACGTGGTCATCGACCAGGTGCTGGCGGCGGGCGACACCATCACCGAGACCGAGCTTGCCCGCGCCAAGGCGCAGATGAAGGTCGGCCTGCTGGCGGCGCTGGAGAGTTCCGGCGCGCGCGCCGACCAGCTCGCCCGGCAGATCCTGGCCTTCGGCCGGGTGATCCCGGTGGAGGAGATCGTCGCCAAGGTGGAGGCGGTGACGGTGGAGGCGGTGCAGCAGGCGGCGCGCGACCTCGTGGCCGGCGGGCGCCCGACGCTCTCGGCCATCGGCCCCGGCGGCGGGCTGGACCCGGCGGCCCGCGCGGTGGAGCGCCTCGCGCGGCCGTGACGGGGCCTTGCCGGCCCTTGCCGGGTGCCTCGGTGCGCCGTTCGGCGCATCGCCGGCGCCGTGCCGCAGTGGCACGGCGTTGCGGCACGGCGTTGCGGCATTTGAGGTGCGGCCGAATCCGGCTCTAGAATAGGGACGCTCGGGCCTCACCGGAGGCAGGGGCGGGGATCGCGTCGGATCATGTGGTTGTTCAAGTCGGTATTCGCGCCGGACCAGCTCCCTGCGATCGCGGGAGAGGGCGTGTACCTGCGCGTGCCGCAGGCGGCCGATTATCAGGCCTGGCGGGATCTCAGGGCGGAAAGCCGCGCCTTCCTGACGCCCTGGGAGCCGGTGTGGCCCGCCGACGATCTGTCGCGCGCCTCCTATCGCCGCCGCATGCGCCGCTATGCCCGCGACATGATGGCGGACGAGGCCTATCCGCTGTTCCTGTTCCGCAGCTACGACCATGCCCTGGTGGGCGGGCTCACCTTGTCCAACATCCGGCGCGGCGTCTGCCAGGCGGCGAGCCTGGGCTATTGGATGGGCGAGCGCTATGCCGGGCACGGCCATATGAGCGCCGGCGTCGCCGCCATGCTGCCGCTGGCCTATGACGTGCTGCACCTGCGGCGGATCGAGGCCGCCTGCATGGTCAACAACCGGCCGTCCATCCGCCTGCTGGAGCGCCTCGGCTTCGTGCGCGAGGGCTATGCCCGGCAGTATCTGTGCATCAACGGCCTGTGGGAGGACCATCTGCTGTTCGCCCGGCTGCGCACCGACCAGGCGCGGCCGCGCCGCGCCGCCGCCGGCAGCGGCGAAGATGCCGACCCGTTCGCCGAGCCCGGCACGGCGGCGCGCTTCGCGCCTTGAGGCGAGGTCGGCCTCCGGGTCCGGGACTCAGGCCGAGAGGCGGCGCTTGTTGGTGACCACATAGCCGATGATGGCAATGTGCAGGACAATGGCGGCGGCAAGGCCGATGGCTTGAAATCCCCATCCGCCATGGCCGCTGGCGGTGACCTGCCAGAGCCCGGCGAGGCCGGCGGGCAGCATCAGCACGATGGCCGTCACCAGCCCCGGATTGTAGCGCCGGCCGGCGATGGCGGCCGCCACATGCACCACCCCATTGACCAGCATGCCGTAGATGCCGATGAGGCCGAGCCCGAGGTCCACCGTGGCGGCGAGCCAGATGGACACGAGGTTGAACAGCCACACGCCGCCGATATTGATGACGAAGACGGCGGGGACCGGCAACACGTTGCGGCCGCCGCCCATGTTTTCGTTCACGAACCGGCGGAAGCGGTCGTCGTCATGCTCCTCATACTGGTGGAGCATGTAGACCGGCAGTTGCAGCATCACCAGCAGCAGCGGCAGGCTGGCGCCCACCAGCGGCAGCAGCGCCAGCAGGACGAAGCCGGCAAGGAAGCCGCCATAGACCCAGTTCGTCATCAGTCGCGCGAGCATGCCGGCGTCCCCCTGCCTTGCGTCCGTCCGGAAAGGTACGCATGTCCGGCGTGCCGCGACAACTGGCGTGCGGCGGAAGCTTGCGTCGGGCTCGCGCGGCCCATCCGCTTGGCGCACGCAGAATCCTCTCCCGCGTGCGGGGAGGGCAGGGTGGGGGCCGAAGCGCAGCTTCGGAAGTGCCGGGCGATGTCCTGCGTGGGCGGGCATGCCGCGTCCGCCCGCCCTCGCCGCTGGCGCGGCGCCCCCACCCCAGCCCTCCCCCACGGTGTGGGAGAGGGAGTTCGCGCGCGCCTGCGGGGGAGGCGCGCGCCATCCGTCCGGCGCGCGGCAGAACCTTCATCCCGCATGGGTTTGCCGCTGTTTAGAAAGTATACAAAAATATCAGGCAATGGACATTGCGGTGCAATGAAGCCAAAGTCCGCCTGGTCAGCGTAAGAGGCTGACGCGGAACCTGTATAGTCTGGATGAATTCCAAAACATGTCTGCCGATGTCCGGAAGGGTGACAGCGGGAACGCGGAGGAGGCCTGGGACGGCCTGGGCATGCTGAGCGCCGGCGCGCCCATCTTCGAACGGGACCATACGACCTATCTCGGCGGCCGGATGATCCTGTCGTCGGGCGAAGCGGTGTTCGACCAGCCCCGGCGCGTGGACGCGCCGCTGAAGCAGGGGTTGACCGTGGCGCTGACCCTGTCCGGCGCCCTGACCTACCGCATCGACGACCGCCCGCCGGTGGTGGTGCGCACACCCAGCGTCTCGCTCATCGTCGCGGCGGCGGCGCACCGGCGCGAGCAGGTGTTCGAGGCCGCCAACCGCATCTGCTACCTCATGGTCCATCTCGATCCCTCGCTGATCGAGGAAACCTTCGGCATGGATTTCGCCGACCTGGTCGCGGCCACCGAGGCCGTCGCCGGCATGCCCAATCCCAATTTCCTCAGCCGGACGCCGGACCGCGCGGTGCGCGGGGTCGCCTCCAAGCTGATGACCAGCCCCATCGAGGGCTTCGCCCGCCCGGTCTATCGCATGGGCAAGGCGTTCGAACTGGTGGCCGCAGCGCTGGAGCAGCACATGCCGGGGGTGACGCGGCCCCGGCCCGCGCGCTCCATCGCCGAGGCCGAGCAGATCCGCGCGGCGCGGGCCATCCTGATCGAGGAATACAGTTCGCCGCCGAGCCTTGCCGCGCTCGCCGCGCGCGTGGGGCTGAACGAGCGCAAGCTGAATACCGGCTTCCGGCAATTGTTCGGCCTGACCGTCTATGCGTTCATCCTGGAGCATCGGTTGCAACGGGCGCACCAGATGCTCGCCTCCGGCGAAATCAGCGTTTCCGAAGTCGCCTATCGCGTCGGCTACGGCCCGGCGCATTTCGCCACCGTATTCCGCAAGCGCTTCGGCTTCTCGCCGCGCGAGCTACGCTGAGTTTTCTTTCGAAAAGTTATGATCTAATCCAAAAAACCAATACCGGATCGCGAAAGTCGGTTTCGTTGTAGGGAGAGATTGACTCTCTTATTGCTCGGACACTCCGGCGGACATTGGTGGAAATGCCTCCGTCGATCCCTCACGAACGGGTGTCCCGGTGCGCGCCTCAACCTGCCTTTCCAGTTCGATCATCGCCCTTGCGTTCCTCTCCCTCGGGGCTCCGGCCCGCGCGGAGACGGCGGCCAAGCCCAGCACGGAGGGCAGCATCCCGCTCGATACCGTGGACGTGAACGCCGACGGCAGCCCGGCCGACCAGGGCTTCGTGGCGCGCCAGGCGCGGGCCGGCACCAAGACCGAGGCGCCGCTGGCCCAGACGCCGCTCGCGGTCTCCGTCGTCACCCGCGAGCAGATGGACAACCAGGGCGCCCAGACGGTGCAGGAGGCGCTGCATTACGAGGTCGGCGTCGTCTCCGACGCGCGCCCCGGCAACCGCTACGACACCGTGTTCATCCGCGGCTTCGGCGGCTTCGGCGGCAATGCCAACTATATCCAGTATTGGGACGGGCTGCGCATCTTCAAGGGCCTGAACTATGCGGTGCCGGGCCTCGATCCCTATCTGCTGGAGCGCATCGACGTGGCGCGCGGGCCGGTGTCCTCGGTCTATGGCCAGGGCAGCCCGGGCGGGGCCATCGACATCATCAGCAAGTGGCCGGACATCGCCGCCAAGAACGAGGTGTTCGCCACCATCGGCAATCACGGCACGGCGGAGACCGGGGTGGACCTGAACGGCCGCCTGAACGCGGACGGCTCGCTGCTCTACCGCTTCGTCGGCGTCGGCCGGCTGGACGGCACGGACGTGGACGCGCCGGACAGCAAGCGCGTGGTGGTGGCGCCGATGATCGCCTGGCAGCCGAACGAGAGCACCAGGCTGCGGGTCCAGCTCACCTATGAGAACGACCCGTCGAGCTATTATTCCATGTGGCTGCCGGCGCTCGGCACGCTCCAGGTCAATCCCAGCGGCCAGATCCCGCGCGACTTCTACGCCAACAACCCGTCCTTCGGCGGCTTCACCCGCGAGCAGACGACGCTGGCCTACCAGTTCGAGCACAGCATCGACAACGTTTGGACGGTGCGGCAGAACTTCCGCTACATCTGGCTGGACACCGATTTCGAGGCACTCTCGGTACCGGCCAGCGGCAGCGCCTGGGCGGCGGCGTCCGCCTGCGGCGGCTATTCCTACCGCTGCCTCGCCCTCTCGGCGTCGCGCTATGTGGAGAGCGTGAGCGGCGGCGCGCTGGACAATCAGGCGATCGCCAAATTCTCCACCGGCCCGCTCGACCACAAGCTGCTGCTGGGCGCGGACCTGCAACGCTACGACGCCTCCTCGCTCTACGGCACCGGGGCGACCTCCTATGTGAACGTGCAGGCGCCGGTGTGGTCGGTGGTGGCCTCGCCCAGCCTCAACACCCAGCAGGACGCCTCGCGCATGCAGGTGGGCGGCTACGCGCAGGACCAGATCAATTACGGCGACTGGCATGCGCTGCTGGGGGTGCGCGAGGACTATGTGCACTCGGAGACCACCACCACGGCGCTCACCAGCCGGACCCAGACCAGCTTCACCAATGACGACAGCGCCTTCACCTATCGCGCCGGGCTGCTCTACCAGTTCAGGAACGGCATCGCGCCCTACGTGAGCTATGCTACCTCGTTCGATCCGGCCATGGGCACGGGCTATGGCGGCACGCCGTTCCTGCCCACCACCGGCCAGTCGTTCGAGGCCGGCGTGAAGTACCAGCCGACCCTGTTCAACGGGCTGTTCACGGTGTCCTATTTCGACATCACCCAGCAGAACGTGCTGACCACCGACACCCAGCACACCAGCACCAATACGGCGGTCACGCTGTGCAGCGCCGCCACCTGCCAGACCCAGACCGGCGAGATCAATTCGCGCGGCATCGAGGTGTCCGGCAAGGCCGAGATCCTGCCCAAGATGAACCTGACCCTGGCTTATGCCTACACCGACGCGGAAGTGACCAAGAGCAACGTCAGCGGCGTGCAGGGCAAGGTTCCGGTCGGCGTGCCGCAGAATGCCGCCTCGGCCTGGCTCGACTACACCTGGGTCAACGGCTGGGCCAAGGGCGTGACACTGGGCGGCGGCGCGCGCTATGTGGGCGAGACCTATGGCGACCAGACCAATACGGCGGCCATGGTGGTGCCCGAGCGGGTGCTGTTCGACGCGGCGGTGCATTACGACTTCGGCGGCACGCCGGGCAAGGGCGACGGCTGGCGCGCCTCGGTCACCGCCACCAACCTGACCGACAAGTATTACGTCTCCGCCTGCGCCTCCGCGAACCAGTGCTTCGTGGGCACCGGCCGCACCGTGCTCGGGACGCTCGCCTATCACTGGTGAGCGCTCCCGCCGGGTCCTCCGCCGACGCACGAAAGCCGCCGCAGCACCCTGCGGCGGCTTTGCTTCATCCCGGCGCCGCGTGGCGTCAGTTGGCCTTGGAGCCGGTGGGGACGATGGGATTGGCCGGCAGCAGCGGGCTCGGCTTGGCGATCTGCTCGATCACCGAGCGCACGGCGGCATCGCCGCCGCGGCTGCGCACCGCCTCCAGCAGCGGCTGCGCCGCGCCGGAACGGCGGATCAGGCTCTGGGCGTCGGGCATGACATAGGCATTGTCCCACGCCCCCTGGACGATGAAGGGCAGGGCGAAGGGCGCGGCCTGGGCGGCGGCGTTGGCCGGCACGAGGCTCGCCTCGCCCTTGAGGTCGAGGTCGCGGTGGACCACCGAGACCGAGCCGCCGAGGGTGAGCTTGACCTGCTTGCCTTCCACATTGGCGCCGTCGATGACGGCGATGCCGTTGTCGATGCGCGCCTTGGCCTTCAGCGTGGTGAAGGCGGTGCGCCCGCCGCGCAGGTCGCCGCCGCCGGACAGGGGGCGCTGCTCGATGTGCCGCAGCGCCTGCGCGACATCGAGCCCGACGATGGCGCCGCCGGTGCCGGTGACCGCCACGTCGCCGCTCAGCGACTGGGCGAGGCCGTAGATGCTGCTGCCCTGGCCGGCGAGGCTGGCCTGGATGGTACCGGTGCCGTCGAGCCGGCGCACGTCGGCGATGTCCGACAGCGCGCGGTCGAGGGCGACGTCGGTGCCCTCCATCTCCATGCGCATGAGGAAGCCGTCCGCCGCGTGCTCCGCCGGCATCAGGGTCAGGGAGGCGCGCAGCAGGCCGCCCCAGGCCGCCGCCTCGCCGATGGACATGTCGAGCCGGCCGCCGCGCAGCACCACGGTGCTGGCCACCCGCTCGAACACGCTTTCGTCGGCGCGGATGCTGGTGGCGGACAGGCGCAGGTCGAGGTCCGCCTTGCGCAGCGGCGAGACGTCGAGGCGCTTGTGGTCCCAGTCGTGCCCGCCGCTGGCGGTCAGCGACAGCCGGCCGTAGGGGGTGATGTTCAGCGCGTCGGCGGCGAAGGTGCCCTCCACCAGCGGGCGGGCGCCGTCGAGCTTCACCGTCAGCCCGCCCTCGCTGCGATTGCCGTCCATCTCCACATATGCGGGGGTGAGGGCGATCTCCTTGGCATGGGCGGAGAGATGGGCGCCGAAGGAGAAGCGGCCGAAGCCGCCGGTGGTGGGGGTGGGCTGGCGGACCCAGTCCATGAGGCCGCGCAGGTCCGGGGTCTCCAGCGACAGGTCGCCCTCGGCCACCGGGCTCGGCCCCGAGGCGGCGGAGCCACGGAACTTCACGAACGAGCCGCCGGAGGAGAGGTCGAGCCGGGTGTCGCTGTCCATGCCGTTGAGAAAGGCCTGGGCATCGGCGATGACGAGGCGGCCGCTGGCGGCGGTCTCCCGCCAGGTGAAATCGGCCGAGGCGCTGATCCCCTTGCCGCCGGAGGCATGGTCCAGCCGGGCATCGATGCCGCTGACCAGTTCCTGCGTCAGGCCGGTCCCGTCGCGCCAGGCGATGGTGCCGTTCTGGATGCGCAGCGCCGGCGTCCCCGGCGCGCTAATGAACGGGGCGAGCGACAGGTGCGGCACCGCCACCGGCCCGGACACGGTGAGGATCGGCCGCTCCAGCGTCACGCTCGCCACGTCGGCGCGGCCGACCAGCAGCGGCAGCAGCCGCAGCCGGGCGGTGATGCGCTCGGCGTCCAGCGCGGCGCTGCCCGGCATGGCGAGCTCGACGCGATCGAGCAGGATGCGCGGGTAGGGCAGGAGCGAGAACCGGCTGTCGCCGACGATGCGGACCTCGCGCCCGGAACTGAGGGCCAGCGCGTCCGTGGCGGCACGGCGCACCTCGCCCTGCGGCACCAGCGCCGGCGCGACCGCGAGCGCGATCAGGCACAGCCCAGCGAGGGCGCCGGCGGAGGCGGCTGCCGCGAGCGCGAGGCGCCGTGCGGTGGGGCGAAGGATCACCACGTCGGTCCGAACAATCCTGTTGGCGGGAGGGCTCGAGCGCCGCGGTCGCGGAACGCGACGCCTGCGTTGGCCCTGCCCGAGGTCGCCGCGACAATCGGCGGGGTCTGTGTCGCTTTCATGGCTGTCCAAAGCCTGACAGGAAACGGGTGAAGGGCTATGACACGGGTCGGCAACAGGGCTAGTTTCAGCGTCCGCCGGAAGGCCGCCTCGGGCGGCCGCCGGTGGAGAGACGGGTCCGCCTGGATTGACAAGGTCCGGACGGTGAATTCGTCTCTAACGGTATGATAGAGACCGCTTTACCGTCCGGCTTGCGACTCAGGCCTGAGGGGAGAGGCGCTCCACGGGAGGAAGCAATGACCGACACCGCCGTTCACCCGCTATGGCAGCCCAGCGCCGAGCGCATCGCCCGCAGCCACGTAACGCGGCTGATCGGCGAGGTGAATAGCCGATTCGGGACGACGCTCGCCAATTATGCCGATCTGCACGCCTGGTCGGTGAGCCATCTGGCCGAATTCTGGGATCTGGTCTGGGAGAGTTGCGCCGTCATCGGCGAGAAGGGCACCACCCATCTCGTGGACGGCGACAAGATGCCGGGTGCCCGCTTCTTCCCCGACGCCCGGCTGAACTTCGCCGAGAACCTGCTGCGCAAGCGCGGTCCGCAAGAGGCGCTGGTGTTCCGCGGCGAGGACAAGCTGGAGACCCGCCTGTCCTATGACGATCTCCATGCTTTGGTCTCGCGCCTCCAGCAGGCGCTGAAGGCCGAGGGCGTGGGCGTGGGCGACCGGGTGGCGGCGATGATGCCGAACATGCCCGAGACCATCGCCATCATGCTGGCGGCGACCTCGCTCGGCGCCATCTTCTCCTCCTGCTCGCCGGACTTCGGCGAGCGCGGCGTGCTGGACCGCTTCGGCCAGATCGAGCCGAAGGTGTTCTTCGCCTGCGACGGCTATTGGTACAACGGCAAGAAGGTCTCCATCGCCGACAAGCTCCGCGAGATCGCCCAGCACCTGACCACGCCCTCGAAACTGGTGGTGGTGCCGTATCTGGGCGAGGCGGACGCCGTGGCGGAAAAACTCGGCCGGGGCGTCGCGCTCCCGGCCTTCCTGGCGCCGTTCACGGCGAAGGAGGTCACGTTCGAGCGGCTGCCGTTCAACCACCCGATCTATATCCTGTTCTCCTCCGGCACCACGGGCGTGCCGAAGTGCATCGTCCATGGCGCGGGCGGCACGCTGCTCCAGCACCTGAAGGAGCATCGTTACCAGTGCGATCTCTCCGCCGGCGACAGGCTGTTCTACTTCACCACCTGCGGCTGGATGATGTGGAACTGGCTGGTGTCGGGCCTCGCCAGCGAGCTCACCCTGTTCCTGTTCGACGGCTCGCCCTTCGCGCCCAGCCCCAAGGTGCTGTTCGACTATGCCGAGAAGGAACGCTTCACGGTGTTCGGCACCTCTGCCAAATATATCGATTCCCTCCATAAGGAGGGCCTGAGGCCGGTGGACACGCACGACCTCTCGGCGCTGCGGCTGATCACCTCCACCGGCTCGCCGCTGGCGCCGGAATCGTTCGAATACGTCTATTCCTCCATCAAGCCGGACGTGCACCTCGCCTCCATCTCGGGCGGCACGGACATCGTCTCCTGCTTCGTGCTGGGCGATCCCACCGCGCCGGTGTGGAAGGGCGAGATCCAGGCGCCGGGCCTCGGCATGGCGATGGACGTGTGGTCGGAGGAGGGCAAGCCGATCCGGCTGGAGCGCGGCGAACTGGTCTGCGTCAAGCCGTTCCCGTCCATGCCGGTGATGTTCTGGAACGACCCCGAGGGCGCCAAGTACCACGCGGCCTATTTCGAGCGCTTCCCCAACGTGTGGTGCCATGGCGACTTCGCCATGTGGACCGAGCACGGCGGCCTCGTCATCCTCGGCCGCTCCGACGCCACCCTGAACCCGCAGGGCGTGCGCATCGGCACGGCGGAGATCTACGCCCAGGTGGAGCAGATCGCCGAGGTGATGGAATCGGTGGCCATCGGCCAGGACTGGGACAATGACGTGCGCGTGGTGCTGTTCGTGCGGCTGCGCGAGGGCACGACGCTGGACGAGGACCTGACCAAGCGCATCAAGGCGCAAATCCGCACCGGCGCCAGCCCGCGCCACGTGCCGGCCAAGGTGGTGCAGGTGACGGACATTCCCCGCACCCGCTCCGGCAAGATCACCGAGCTGGCGGTGCGCGACGTGGTGCACGGCCGCCCGGTGAAGAATACCGAGGCGCTCTCCAACCCGGAAGCGCTGGACCAGTATCGCGAACTGCCGGTGCTCCAGGACTGAGCCGATCGCCGGACCACGGGCCGCCGGTCGTCCGCGACCGGCGGCGCAGCCGGATCAGTCGCTGACGGCCGATCCGCCGCCGGGAGAGCCGCGGGAGCCGGCCGGGCGCGTGGCGATCCGTGACACACGGGCCAGCAGGATCACCGGCAGCAGGCCCACCAGCACGATGAGCAGCGCGGCCAGGGCCCCGTCCTCATAGGTGCTGCGCGCCGCCTCCGCATAGATGTGCGTGGACAGCGTCTCCACCCCCAGCGGCCGCAGCAGCAGGGTGGCGGGCAGTTCCTTCATGCCGTCCACGAACACGATCAGCGCGGCGGTGGCCAGCGCCGGCCGCAGCAGCGGCAGGTGGATGCGCTGCACCATGGCCGGGCGCGTGCAACCGAGATTGCGCGCCGCCATGTCCAGATGGGCCGACATCTTGGCATAGCCCGCCTCCACCCCGCCGATGGGGATGGTGAGGAAGCGGATGGCATAGGCGATCACCAGCGCGCCGCCGGAGCCTGAGATCAGCAGCCCGGTGGAGAGGCCGGCGAACTGCCGGGCGAACTGGTCCACCACATTGTCGAAGGCGGCGAGCGGGGTCAGGAGGCCAATGGCCAGCACGGTGCCGGGCACCGCATAGCCGAGGCTGGCGATCCGGGCGAAGGCGGTACCGAGCCGGCTGCGGTCGAGCCTCTGGGCCACCGCCACCGCCAGCCCGAGGCCGAGGGCGACCGCCGTTCCGGCCAGCGCGAGCGCGGCGCTGTTGCGCGCCTCGCGCAGGATGCCGAGCGAAATGCCTGAGAATTCAATGCGCTGGATGGCGGCGTTGAGAAGATGGAGCAGCGGCACGCCGAAGCCCAGCAGCACCGGGACGGCGCACAGCACGACGGCCCCCAGCGCCGCCGGGCCGGTGAGGCGGGCGGGCGCCTGCGGCCGCGCCGAGCCGGTGGCCACGTAGCGCCGGCTGCGCCGGGCGGCGCGTTCCGCCACGATGAGGACGAGCACCAGCGCCAGCATGACCAGGGCGATCTGCGCCGCGCCGGGCAGGTTCGAGCGGTTCACCCAGGTGGTGTAGATGGAAACGGTGAGGGTGCGCATGCCGAGGAATTCGGAGGCGCCGATATCGCCCAGCGTCTCCAGCAGCGCCAGCGTGACCCCGGCGACGATGGCCGGCCGGGCCAGCGGCATGGCGATGCGCACGAAGGTGCGCAGCCGACCGGCGCCGAGCGTGCGCGCCACCTCCAGCGCCGCCGCCGACTGCACCAGGAAGCTCGCCCGGGCGGAGAGGTAGACGTAAGGATAGAGCACCACGCTGAGCACGAAGATGCAGCCGCCGGTGGAGCGCAGGTCCGGCAGGTGCAGGCCGCGCGGGCTGGAGATGCCGAGCAGGAAGCGCAGCGCGCCCTGCACCGGGCCGAGCGGATGCAGCACGTCGAGATAGCAATAGGCGACGATGTAGCTCGGCACTGCCAGCGGCAGCAGCAGCGCCCATTCGAACAGGCCGCGGCCGGGAAAGCTGCAGGTGGCCACCAGCCAGGCGCAGGGCACGGCGATGAGCGTGGTGACGAGCCCGACCCCCAGCAGCAGGGCGAGGGTCTGCTGGAGGGCCACCGGCAGCACGTTCTCGATCAGGTGCGGCCACAGGTCGCCCGAGCCCTGGGCGGAGATCTCCCCCAAGGCCAGGACAGGCAGCAGCACCAGCAGCGCGACGGCGCCCGAGACGGCGAGCAGCAGCCCGCCGCGCCGGGGGAGCCAGCGGGCGCGGCGGCTGTGCGTGGGCCTCAGGGCAAAGTCTGTCACGCGCGGGCTCGGTTGTGCCGGCTCAGTTGTCGAAGCCGACCTTGTCCATCAGCTCGCTGGCCTTCTTGCGGGCCTTGGCGATGTCCACCAGCGAGACCGGATCCACCTTGAGCGGCCCCAGTTCGGCGATGATGGGATCGATCTCGGCCCCGGCGAGCACCGGATATTCCATGTTCTGCTTGGCGTAGACCGCCTGCATCTGCGGCGAGACGGCGAATTCCAGCAGCTTGACCGCATTGGCCTTGTTGGGCGCGTTGCGGGCCACGGCGGCGCCGGAGACGTTCACATGGGTGCCGCCGCCCTCGAAGGTGGGCAGCACCACGTTGATGGCCTCGCCCCACTTCTTCTGCTCGGGGCCGCCGGCGCCGGAGCGCATGAGGCCGACATAATAGGAATTGCCCACCGCCACGTCGCAGATGCCGCCGAGGATGTCGCGGGCGCCCTCGCGGTCGCCGCCGGTGGCCTTGCGGGCGAGATTGGACTTCAGGCCGCGCAGCCAGGCTTCGGTCTTGGCTTCGCCATAGTGGACAATATAGGCGGCGGTCAGGCCGATATTGTAGGGATGCTGGCCCGAGCGGATGCAGACCTTGCCCTTCCACTTGGGATCGGCCAGTTCCTCATAGGTGAAGCTGGCCGGCTTCGGCAGGTCCTTGGCCTCATAGACCAGGCGGGCGCGCATGGAGAGGGCGAACCAGTTGCCGGCGGGGTCGCGCAGGTTGGCCGGAATGGCGGCGGACAGCACCGGGCTGTCCACCGGCTGGGTGACGCCGGCATCGACCACGTCGAGCAGGTTGCCCACGTCCACGGTCATCAGCAGGTCGGCGGGGGAGGCGGCGCCTTCCGCCTTCACGCGCTCGGCCAGGCCGTCCTTCACGAACACGCTGTTGACGGCGATGCCGGTGGCCTTGGTGAAGGCCTCGAACAAAGGCGCGGCCAGGGCCGGCTCACGGGTGGTGTAGACGTTCACCACCTGCTGGGCGGACGCGCCGCCCGCCAGAAGCGTCGCGGCGCAGGCCGCCAGAAGCAGCGATCGGCTCACCCGCTGGCCCAGAGAACGCGGCATGTCCTGCCTCCCCTTCACGTTGTCCCACCTGCCGCGTGTCCGGCATGTCTGGTGCCGTAGCGAGAGCCGGCCGGAGCGTCAACGAAAGAGGCTGTGATCTCAATATGTTGGAACAAGTCCAAACAGCGCGTTCCGGGCTCTGGAACGCAAAAGGCCCGGCGGTGCCGGGCCTTCGCAGCGATTGGGAACCGCGGACGGGATCAGTGCTCGTCCAGTTCGCCGATATGGTGCTGGGCGTAGAGCTGGAGGCCGAGCTTGTCCACGAGGTCGAGCTGGGTCTCAAGGAAGTCGATATGGCCTTCCTCGTCGGTCATCAGTTCCTCGAACAGGTCGCGGCTCGGGAAGTCCTTCACCGAGTGGCAATAGGCGGCGGCTTCCTGGTAGAGCGCGCGGGCCTCCTGCTCGGCGGCGAGATCCGCTTCGAGAATTTCCTTCACGTCCTGGCCGATGCGCAGCGGGTCCAGCACCTGGAGGTTCGGGAAGCCGTCGAGGAACAGGATGCGGTCGACGAACTTGTCGGCGTGCACCATCTCCTCGATGGATTCGGCGCGCCACTTCTTGGCGAGGTCCTTGTAGCCCCAGTTGTCCAGCATGCGGTAGTGCAGCCAGTACTGGTTGATCGCGGTGAGCTCCGACCGCAGGCCGCGGTTCAGATACTCGATGACCTTCTGATCGCCCTTCATGTGGGTCTCCCTGGGGCAGCCAAACGCCGCCATGCACAAAACCTGGAAAGATAATTAGACTAGTTCCAAACTAGTCGCAACGGCTTGACGCTGAGGAAGTCCCTTGGGCGGCGGGGCGTTCCACAGGGGGGAGGGGCCGCTATTCGGCGGCGAGCATGCGGGTGGAGAGGCTGGCGGCGGGGCAGACGGTGGGGCATTCCGCGCAGGAATGCGCCTGCACCTCGTCCAGTATGGCGCGGATGGTGCGGGCGCATCGGCCGCATTGGGGCGAGCATCCGAGGCAGCGATAGACCTGGCCCGGCGACGTCACGCCCGCCGTCGATGCGCAGGCATCGCGGACCTGGGTGTCGGAGAAGACGTTGCACGAGCAGACAATCATGACACGACCCGGTGATCGCTAGATTAGATCGCTTCTAAAAAGCCGATTACTGTACATTTTTCGCAGATGCTGCCCACCGGCGTCAATGGCATGTGCTTCCCATATGGTGCCGGAACCGGCGTTTTTGCAGAAAACACCGCTCTTTTTATCTGTTCTATTGTGCTGCGCGTTTGACGTCGCTCAATACACTGGCGGCATCCGTTGAGCGGCCGTGCGGGCCGGCCCGGAGCGCGGCGTGATCAGCGGGGCAGGACGATCTGCGCCAGCATGCCCACGTCGACGCCGCGCTTCAGCGTGAACACGGCGCCCTGGGCGCGGGCGAGGGCGGCGAGGCGGGCCATGCGGAACGGCCGGCCGGCGCGGGAGAAGCGGTCGGAGACCGGCGCCGGCGCGGCGGGATCGAGCGCCTGGGCGATCTCCTCCTCGCTCAGCGCGGCGCCGCCGTCGCGGATCTGGATCATCACCGCGTCGCGCGCCGCGTCCTCGTCCAGGGTGACGATGACCTGTCCGTCCACCGGGGTCGCCGCCAGGGCGTCCTCCAGCAGCAGCCGCAGGATGCGCGCCAGCGCCGCCTCGCCGCAGCGGCCGGAGACGTCCTGCGGCAGGGCCGAGCGCAGCAGGATGCGGCGGCGGCGGGCGGCGTCGGCCGCATGGGCGAGCGCCGCCTCGATCACCGGCGTCAGCACCAGCGGAGCCGGGCTCGCCGCGGGCGGCAGCGCCAGTTCGTCGAGATCCTCCAGCGTCTCCAGCAGGGCCTTGCCGGCGGCGGCCGCGTCGGCCTGCTGGTGGTAGCGCCGGTTGCCCACCGGCCCGAAGACGTTGCGCTGCACGCTCTCCACGAAGGCCAGCAGCACCGTGAGCGGGTCGCGGATGTCGTGCGAGAGGCGGCGGGCGAGGCCGTCCTGCCGCGCCGGATCGGCGGCCGGGGCGGCGTGCCGTTCCGCCGGCTCCGCCGCCGGGCGCATGATGAGGCAGAACCGCGTCCGCGCGTCGCCGGTGGCGGCGAGCATCGCGTCCACGTGATGCCGGCCGCCGAGGCGGTGGCGCAGGGTGAGGGTGGCCTGTTGCGGGCCGTCCCCCTCCGCCGCCGCGCGGTCCAGCATGGCGACCGCCTCCACGTGGCTGTCCTGCGTCAGCAGCAGCGTGAAGGGCTCGTCCGCCATCTCCTCGGCCGAGAAGCCGGCGTAGTCGGTGGCGGCGAGATTGGCGGTCTCCACCATGCCGTTGCGGTCGAGCAGCAGGATGGGGAAGGGAATGAGGTCCAGCGTCTGCTGGCGGGCCGCCGCGCGCTCGCGCTGGCGCGCGCCGGGGTCGGCCTCGGCGGCCGGCGCCGCGCCCGGCGGGGTGAGCGGCCCGGCCGCATGGCCGTTGGCGCCGCCCTCGAACAGGCGGATCACATGCACCAGGGCCGGCCGGCCGTTCCAGGGCGAGGAGACGAGGCGGACCTCCACCGGAAGCCGGTCGCCATGCAGCGATTCAAGGTCCAGGCCGCCGGTGCGGGCATCGCGCACGAGGCGCGGGGCAAGCCCGCCGGAGGCGATGAACTCGGCGGTGTCCCGGGCTCCGAGCCAGCCCAGCAGCGTGCGGTTCGCCCGCACGGTCGCGCCGCCCTGCTGCACCACGATGCCGATCGGCAGGCGGTCGAGCAGATGCTCCTCGCCGTCGGCGCCCATCGGCCCGGCGTCGGGCGCCGTGTCGGCCGGCGGCAGGCGCGCCTCGTCGGCGGGCGCGGGCATGGGCGTGGCGCCATCCGTCTCGGCGGGGGCCGCCAGGGCGGGTTTCGGCCATTCCTCGATGGCTTCCGTCAGGGTGCGGGCGATCTCGTGGAACGCCGAGCGCTCGCGGGCGGTCAGGGCGCCGCCGCGCAGCGGCACGACATTGAACGGCTTGGCTTCCTCGGGCGCGGCTTCCAGGCCGGCGGGCGGCGGGCGCTGCGGCTTGTCCTCCGCCGCGCCCCACAGCAGGCCGAAGCCGCGCGTGCCGCGCCGCCGCCGGGCGGCATCGAGC
The DNA here is from genome assembly GCF_000473085.1 of Azorhizobium doebereinerae UFLA1-100. Lineage (GTDB taxonomy): Bacteria > Pseudomonadota > Alphaproteobacteria > Rhizobiales > Xanthobacteraceae > Azorhizobium > Azorhizobium doebereinerae. Next base: position 140,135 of record NZ_AXBA01000001.1, on the reverse strand, counting down.
AAGGGCACGCCGCCGAACTCCAGGCGCCGCGGCGGATGGCCGCCGGACAGCAGGTCGAGCCCGAAGAAGCTGCCGCCGCTGCGCAGCGCCGCCAGCATGGGCGCGCCGTCCGCCAGCAGCCCGGCCTCGGTCAGCTCGTCGAAATCCCGGCCCAGCCACTGGTCGGGGGCGCTTTCGAGCGCCTCGGCCAGCGGCGGCGACAGCCGGGTCAGTCGCCCGGCCTCGTCGGCGGCCCAGGTGAAACGCAGCGAGCGGCCCTCGGCGCGGGCCGCCGCCGGCTGGGTCACGACGGGCAGGCGGGTGAGGCCGGGCAGCGAGCGGGCGGGATTGGCGCCGGAGGCGAGGGCGAGCGGGTCGGCGAACAGCACCACCTGGCCGGCCGGCACGTGCACGGCGATGCAGGCGAACGCCTTGGGCATGAGGCTGAACGGCAGCCGCACCCGTTCCAGGCGCGGGGCGCGGCGCAGCGACATCCCGACGCGCTTGGCGACGATCTTGACGCCCAGCGGAGCGGAACCGCCGGCCTCGATGCCGAGGGCGGTGCACGCGGGGGTTGCGGCGACGACCGTCATGTCCCCCAATTCCACCAGGAACGACGGAAGATCCTCCCGTCGCAACGGCGCAAAAAGCGCCTCCTGGTGAGGCGGCATCCGGTGCGTGGGCGCGCTCATATCCTCATGACGGGCTGAAGCTGGCGATGGGGCGGGAATCGGGGTGTGAGACCGCAATTTCTGCACGCCCAAATTGCCGCCCAAAGATTAACATGGCGCCAATCGCATCGCTGTCGTCGAAATGTTTCATCTTGCGATCCATAGGCCAAACCGGCCTAAAATCCCAATGGGGGGCAACTTTAGCGCCCTCCCTGCCCGAGGAGTAACCAGCATGACGCCGAAATTCGGTCCCGATCTGGAGTTGCCCGCGGAGTTGAGGGCCATTGCGGAAAAGAACGTCGCCCAGGCCCGCCAGGCATTCGACACGCTGTTCGACACTGCCCGCGAGGCGGTGGGCGAATCCGAGGGGCGCCTGGAGGAGGTGCGCTCGGGCCTGCGCGGCCTGCGCCAGAAGACGCTCGGCCTGGTCGAATCCAACTTCAACGCCAGCTTCGAATTCCTCAACAAGCTGGTCCAGGCCAAGAGCCCGCAGGAAGTGCTGACGTTGCAGACCGAGTTCCTCTCCCGCCAGATGCAGGCGGTGACGGAGCAGGCCACGGCGCTCGGCAGCGACGCGCGCTCGCTGGGCGAGACCACGGTGCGCAGCCTGGACGAGCATGCCCGCGCCCTCGCCGACCGGGTGAAGGCGCTCGGCGCTTTGGCGGCGCAGCAAGCCCACTCCACCGCCGCCGACGTGAAGTCCGCCGGCGAGGCGGCCAGCCGCGACGTGCAGGCGACCACCGAGCAGGCGGCGCAGAACGTGGAGAACACGTTCGATCCCAACCGCACCTATTGAACCGCACCTGCTGATCGCCGCCTGACAAAGAATTGCGCCGCGCCTGAGGCTTTGCTTTGTGCGGCGCAAAATTTTTTTGCACTTTTCGTTGCAGTGCGTTACATTGTGGACAAGTCAGTGGTGAGGCGGCTCCGCATAAGGGAGCTGCGGTGCAGGCGGTCCGTGCGCGGCGTGGCTGAGATGCCTCGTGAAACACGAGACCTCATCAAAATTTCAACGCCAGCGCTCCGAGGAAACCCATGTCCGACCCGTTCAAAGCGTTTCAGGACCAGTTCGCCAGCGCCACCAGCGCCTTCTCGTCCGGGGAAATGCCGGCCGCCTTCCGCGAAATGGCGGAAAAGGGCGTGCAGAGCTACCGCGGCAATTTCGAGAAGCTGAAGGAAGCTGCCGAGCAGACCTCCGACCTGCTCGAAGGCACCTATGCAACCGCCACCAAGGGCGTTGCCGAGTACAATCTCAAGTCGCTGGAAATCCTGCGCACGAACGTGAACACGGCGTTCGACTTCTTCGCCACCGTGCTGTCGGCCAAAACCCCGGCCGAGGCCGTGGAACTGTCCTCGACCCACCTGCGCAGCCAGTTCGAGACCCTGTCCGAGCAGGCCAAGGAACTCTCCACCCTGGCGCAGAAGATCGCCACCGAGAGCTCCGAGCCGATCAAGAACGGCGTCGAGAAGACCTTCCGCACCGCGGCCTGAGCCGCAGCGCGCATCCAGGATCCAAGGGCGCCGGCAGCGGCGCCCTTTTTATTTGCCCCGGCCCCGGCTTGACGGCCAGGGCGCCGCTTGCGAAGACCCAGGCTCCGCGCCACCTCAAGGCGCATGGTCCCGCCGCGTCCGGGGCCGATGCTCGGATGTTCGGCCGAGCGCGCCAGCGAGTGCTCCATGCGTGCCATCGGAACCTATTCCCCCATCCTGATCGTCGGCCCGTCCTGGGTGGGCGACATGGTGATGGCGGCAAGTCTCGTGGCGAGCCTGCGGGCACGCGATCCCAACCGTCCCATCGATGTGATGGCGCCACCCGCCGCCTTGCCCGTCGCCCGCCTCATCCCCGGCGTGCGGCGCACGATTCCCCTCGGCCTCGGCCATGGCGAGCTGGGGCTGCTGTCGCGCTGGCGCGCCGGGCGGCAGTTGCGCGAGGAGGGCTACGGCAAGGCCATCATCCTGCCGCGTGCCTTCAAGGCCGCCATCCCGCCGTTCGCCGCCCGCATTCCCGAGCGTGTGGGCTATGCCGCCGAAGGCCGCAGCATCCTGCTCACCGATGCCCGCTCCGACGCGCAGCGCAAGACCGCGCGCACCATCGACCGCTTCGTCGCCTTGGGATCACCCGTTGGCGAGGCGGCGGTGTCCGGGCGTCCGGTGCTGGAACTGCCCGAGGCCGAGCGGCAGGCGATCCGCGAGAAATTCCCGCTGCCGGGGGAGGGGCCGGTGATGGCGCTGTGCCCCGGCGCCGAATACGGCCCCGCCAAGCGCTGGCCGGCGGCCAAGTTCGCGCTGCTGGCCGCCCAGGCCCATGCCGCCGGCTACCGGCTTCGCGTGCTCGGCGGCCCCAAGGACGCGCCGCTGGCGCAGGAGATCGTGGCCCGGGCCGGCGTGCCGGTGGAAGATCTGGTGGGCCGCACCTCGCTGGTGGAGGCGGCGGGCGTGCTGGCCGCCAGCGACGTGGTGATCTCCAACGATTCCGGCCTGATGCACGTGGCCGGCGCGCTCGACCGGCCGCTGGTGGTGCTCTACGGCTCCTCGTCCGAGAAGATGACGCCGCCCACCGGGCCGCATTCGGTGGCCATTTCGCACGACCTGCCCTGCCGCCCCTGCTTCAAGCGGGAATGCCCGCTCGGCACGCTCGCCTGCTTCGAGGCGATCGCACCGCAGGAGGTGCTCGCCGCCGCCATCGCGGTGCAGGGATGACGGGGCGCGCGGGCCGGGGCATCGCCCGATGAAGGTGCTGGTGGTCAAGCTGTCGTCGCTGGGCGACGTGGTGCACACCTTTCCCGCCATCACCGACGCCGCGCGCGCCGTTCCCGGCCTCGTCCTGGACTGGGCGGTGGAAGACGCCTTCGTGCCGCTGGTGAAGCTGCATCCGGCGGTGCGCCGGGCCATTCCGGTGCCGCTGCGGCGGCTGAAGAAACGGCCGCTGGCGGCGCTGCGGGGCGGCGAGGCGCAGGCGGTGCGCGCCGCGCTCCGGGCCGAGGCCTATGACGTGGTGATCGATGCCCAGGGGCTGATGAAGAGCGCCGCCGTGGGCCTGTTCGCCAAAGGCCGCCGCCACGGCTTCGACCGGGCCACGGCGCGCGAGGGGCTGGCGAGCCTGACCTATGCCACCGGCCACCATCTGCCCGAGACCGAGCACATGGCGGCGCGCATCCGCAAACTGTTCGCCGCCGCGCTGGGCTACAGCCTGGACGGCCTGCCGGAGGCGGCCGGGCTCGATCCCGGCCCGCTGGCGCCGGGCGCGGCGCCCTATTGGATCTTCCTGCACGGCACCACCTGGCCGACCAAGACCTGGACCGTCGGCCGCTGGCGCGACCTCGCCGTCCGGGCCGGCAGGGCCGGGCGCCGGGTGCTGGTGTTCGCCCAGGGCGCGGCGGAGGAGGCGCGCGCCGCCGCCATCGCCGCCGACCTGCCGCAGGTGGAGCGCATGCCGCCTTTGCCGCTCGACCGCATCGCCCCGCTGATCGCCGGCGCCGAGGCGGTGGTCAGCGTGGATACCGGGCTCGGGCATCTGGCCGCAGCCTTGGGCGTGCCCACCGTCGGCCTCTACGGGCCCACCAACCCGCGCCTCACCGGCCTGTTCGGCCCCAAGGTGGTGGAATTGAAGTCCATGCGCGGCTGCGCGCCGTGCGAGCGCGCGCGCTGCCGCATCGCGCCCGAGACGGTGGAGGGGCCGCCCTGCCTGGCCGATTTCAGCGCCCGCGACATCTGGCGCGCGGTAAGCCTGGTGCGCCTCGGCCATGCGGACGCCATGGACAAGATGTGAGCCGGGATGGATAAGGGGCGCGTTTTGGCAACGAGGCCGCACACGAGATGACCCGATCCGCACCCGGCACCCGCGACACGCTTCTGGTGACCGGAGGCGCCGGCTTCATCGGCTCCAACATGGCCCGCGCCTTCGCCGGCGAGGGCCGGCGCGTGGTGGTTGCGGACTGGCTGGAAGACGGCCCGAAATGGCGCAACATCGCCGACATCGCGCTCGATGACGTGATCCGGCCCGAGGCCGTGGCCGGCTTCGTGGAACGCGAGGGCGGGCGGCTCGGCGGCATCATCCACATGGGCGCCATCTCGGCCACCACCGAGCGCGACGGCGACAAGATCATCGCCCGCAACGTGCGCCCCACGCTGGACCTGTGGGAGCAGTGCGCGCGCAAGGGCATCCGCTACATCTACGCTTCCTCCGGCGCCACCTATGGCGACGGCACCCAGGGCTTCGACGACGACGAGGGGCAGGGCGCGCTCGCCCGCCTCGCCCCGCTCAATGCCTATGGCTGGTCGAAGCTGATGGCCGACCGCCGCTTCGTGGCCGATGTCGCCGCCGGCCGGCCGCGTCCGCCGCAATGGGCGGGCCTGCGCTTCTTCAACGTCTACGGCCCCGGCGAGGGCCACAAGGGCGACATGCGCTCGGTGATCCACAAGATCTACCCCACCGCCGCCAAGGGGGAGGCCGTCACCCTGTTCAAGTCGCACCACCCCGGCTACGCGGACGGCGGCCAATTGCGCGACTTCCTCTATGTGAAGGACTGCGTGAACGTCGCCCGCTGGCTGCTGGAGACGCCCGACGCCTCCGGCATCTTCAATGTCGGCACCGGGCAGGCGCGCAGCTTCGCCGATCTCGCCCGCGCGGTGTTCGCCGCCGCCGGGCAGGCGCCCCGGATCGACTATGTGGACATGCCGGAGACGCTGCGCGGCGCCTATCAGTATTTCACCCAGGCCAATGTCGCCAAGCTGCGCGCGGCGGGCTACGCCACGCCCTTCACCAGCCTGGAGGACGGCGTGTCGGACTATGTGACGCGCTATCTGCGCGGCAACAATGCCGCCGGCGCCTGAGCGGCAGGGAAGGGGCCAGATGCTCGCCGAGACCCAGCCCGGAACCATCGCCGTCATCGGCGACGTGATGGTGGATCGCTACATCACCGGCTCGGTGTCGCGCATCTCGCCCGAGGCGCCGGTGCCGGTGCTGGTGCATGGCGAAGAGCGCATCGTGCCCGGCGGCGCAGCCAATGTGGCCGCCAATGCCGCCGCGCTCGGCGCGCCGGTGGTGCTGGTGGGCCTCGTCGGCGCCGACGGCCCGGCCGACCTGCTGCGCGCGGCGCTGGCGGCCCATCCCGGCATTTCGCTTGGCGCGATGGTGGTGGATGCCGCCCGGCCGACCATCACCAAGACGCGGGTGATGAGCGGGCGCCAGCAGATCGTGCGCATCGACGCGGAAGTCACCCGCCCCTGCGGCATCGCGGTCGAGACCGCGCTGATCGCCGCGGCACGGGCGGCGATCGCCCAGGCCAGCGTCGTGGTGCTGTCCGATTACGCCAAGGGCGTGCTCAGCGACGGGGTCATCGCCGCGGTGATGGCGGCGGCCAAGGCCAAGGGCGTGCCGGTGATCGTCGATCCCAAGCGCCGCACCTTCGAGGCCTATCGCGGCGCCAGCCTCGTCACCCCCAACCGGCGCGAGCTGGCCGAGGCCACCGGCCTGCCGGACGACAGCGACGCCGACGCCGCCCGCGCGGCGGAAGCCGCCGGCCGCCAGTTCGGCGGCGACGTGCTGGTAACGCGGGCGGAAAAGGGCATGACCCTGTGGCGCCGCAACGGCCGCGTGCTGCATGTGCCGGCCGAGGCGCGCGAGGTGTTCGACGTCTCCGGCGCCGGCGACACCGCGCTCGCCGCGCTGGCGGTGGGGCTGGCCGGCGGCCAGTCGCTGGAGGCCAGCGTCGGCATGGCCAATGCCGCCGCCGCGCTCGCCGTGGCCAAGCTCGGCACGGCGGTGGTGACCCGCGCCGAGCTGCGCGCCGCCTTGGAACGCGACGCGGTGCGGGTGGAGCAGCCCGGCGCGCTGGTGTCGCTGGCGGACGCCTGCCGCATCGTCGCCGCCTGGAAGGCCAACGGCACCCGCGTCGTCTTCACCAACGGCTGCTTCGATCTGCTGCACCCCGGCCATGTCAGCCTGCTGGAGCAGGCGGCCAGCCATGGCGACCGGCTGGTGGTGGCGCTGAACAGCGACGCCTCGGTCAAGCGGCTGAAGGGCCCGGCTCGCCCGCTTCAGGACGAGCAGGCACGGGCGCGGGTGATGGGCGCCATGCGCTGCGTCGATCTGGTGGTGCTGTTCGACGAGGACACGCCGCTGGAGACCATCAGCGCCCTGCTGCCGGACGTGCTGGTGAAGGGCGCGGACTATGCGCCGGACGAGGTGGTGGGCGCCGACGTGGTCCAGGCCAATGGCGGGGAACTGGTGCTGGTGTCGCTGGTGGCGGGCCAGTCCACCTCCAGCCTCGTGGCCAAGGCGCGCACTTAAGATCCTGCCCTAACCCATTGAAAACGGCCCGGATGTCGCCATCCGGGCCGTTTGCGTTTCAGCTTGCTTCAAGCGCTGCTCAGGCGGCGCAATAGGCGATCACCCGGCGCATGAAGGCCTCGCAGGCCTCCAATTGGCTCGCCTCCACATATTCGTCCGGCTGGTGGGCCTGGACGATGGAGCCGGGGCCGCACACCACCGTGGGGATGTCGGCCATCTCCACGAACAGCCCGGCCTCGGTGCCATAGGCCACCTTGGCGTGGTCGTTGCGGCCAGCGAAATGCTTCGCAAGCACGGTCACCGGCGCGTCGGCCGGGGTGGCGAGGCCCGGGAAGGCGCTCTTCAGCTTGAAGGTGATGCCCGCCTTGGGCGAGCGTTCCTTCATGCGCGGCTCCAGCGTCTCCTGCGCATAGGCGATCACCTCGCCGGCGAGGGCGTCGATGTCGTCCTCGGGCAGGGCCCGCACTTCCCAGTCCAGCTGGGCGAGGTCCGGCACGATGTTGAGCGCCGTGCCGCCGTGGAACACGCCCACATGGGCGGTGCTGTGCGGGATGTCGTAGAGCCCGTCCTTGAGCCCGCTTTCCGCCAGCCGGTCGCTGAGGTCGGCCACCCTGGCGGCGATGCGCGCGCCGGCCTCCACCGCATTCACCAGCTCGGGGGCGCGGGAGGAATGGCCGCCGGCGCCGGTCACCGTGGTGGAGAAGCTGCGCTTGCCCTTGTGGCCGATCACCACCTGCATGCTGGTGGGCTCGCCGACGATGCAGGCCTCGGGCTTGTAGCCCTTCTCCACCATGTGGGCGATCAGCGGGCGCACGCCGACGCAGCCGATCTCCTCGTCATAGGAGATGGCGAAATGGATCGGCTTGGCCAAGGGCCTCGCCTTCATCTCCGCCACCATGCCGAGGCAGACGGCCAAGAACCCCTTCATGTCGCAGGTGCCGCGGCCGAACAGCTTGCCGTCGCGCTCAGTGACCGTGAACGGGTCCGAGGTCCAGTCCTGGCCGTCCACGGGCACGGTGTCCGTATGGCCGGACAGCACGATGCCCGGTACGTCGCGCGGGCCGATGGTGGTGATGAGGCTGGCCTTCTTCTCCTCGGTGTTCTCCACGCGCTCGAAGAAGATGCCCTCAGCGGTCAGGAATTCCTCCACCGCCTCGATCAGGGGCAGGTTGGAATTGCGGCTCGTGGTGTCGAAGGAGATGAGGCGCGCAAGCCAGTCTAGGGTTTGGGGGTTGGGCACGGCGCGGAAACTCCGGAAGGTTTTTGTCTGGCGGCCTCGATGCGACTCCAGCGCATCTCTGCCGCATTGCACACATATACCCCCTTGGCCGGCGGCGCAGCCATTGCCCGCCGGTGGACGGTGGATTTTGTGGGAGGAGCCCGTTGCCCGAAGGGCAGCCGTTGCCCCCCGCGAAGCGGTGCCATAAGAGCAAGTCGCGCGTTCCTGGTGAGCGCGGGACGCCCGTGCGGAGTGCGTATGGCGAAGGTCACCTTGGTGCTGGGAGGCGCGCGCTCGGGCAAGAGCCGCCATGCCGAAAGCTTGGTGGAAGCCCTTCCTGCGCCGTGGGCGTACCTGGCAACCGCCCAGGCATTCGACACGGAGATGGCCGAGCGCATCGCGCTCCATCGCGGCCGCCGGGGCGGCGGCTGGCGCACCCTCGACGCGCCGCTCGACCTCGCCGGAACGCTCGCCGGCCTGCCGGCGGAGATGCCGGCGCTGGTGGACTGCCTCACCCTCTGGCTGACCAATCATCTCCTTGCCGAGCACGATCTCGACGCGGAGGCCGCGCGCCTCGTGGACGCGGTATCGGGCCGGCGCGCGCCGGTGGTGCTGGTGGCCAACGAGGTGGGGCTCGGCATCGTGCCGGACAATGCGCTGGCGCGTCGGTTCCGCGATGCCGCCGGGCGCCTCAATCAGGATCTAGCGGCCAGGGCCGACCGGGTGGTGTTCCTGGTGGCCGGGCTTCCGATGATGGTGAAAGACCAATGATGAACGAACCCGTCGATCCGCGCGACGCCGAGCGGCACCGCGCCAAGATGGCCAAGCGCAAGGCCGTGCAGGACGCAGAAGTGGCCGCCAAGACGACGGTCGAGAAGGGGCTTCTCATCGTCCATACCGGCCCCGGCAAGGGCAAGAGCACGGCCGCCTTCGGCCTCGCCCTGCGCATGCTGGGCTATGGCCGCAGCGTCGGCGTGGTGCAGTTCATCAAGGGCGCCTGGCACACCGGCGAGAAGGATGCCTTCGCGGCCTTCGGCGAGCGGGTGAAATGGCACACCATGGGCGAGGGCTTCACCTGGGAGACGCAGGATCTCGCCCGCGACAAGGCCGCCGCCCAGCGCGCCTTCGAGAAGGCGCGCGACCTGATGGACGACCCGGCGCTGTCCCTGGTCATCCTGGACGAGCTGAACATCGCGCTGCGCTACGATTATCTCGACCTCGCCGAGGTGATCGACGCGCTCCAGGCACGCCGGCCGGACCTGCATGTGGTCGTCACCGGCCGCAACGCCAAGCCGGACATGCTGGCCGCCGCCGACCTCGTCACCGAGATGCAGTTGGTGAAGCATCATTTCGCCGCCGGGGTGAAGGCCCAGGTCGGCATCGAGTTCTGAAAACCGTCACGCAGGGAGAGGGTCGGCCCATGGCGCGCGCGCTGATGTTCCAGGGCACCGGCTCGGATGTGGGCAAGTCGCTGCTGGTGGCGGGCCTTGCCCGCGCCTTCGCGGACCGTGGCCTGAGGGTGCGGCCGTTCAAGCCGCAGAACATGTCCAACAACGCCGCCGTCACCGCCGACGGCGGCGAGATCGGCCGTGCCCAGGCGCTCCAGGCGCGCGCCGCGCGGGTGCCGCTGTCGGTGCACATGAACCCCGTGCTGCTCAAGCCGCAGAGCGAGATCGGCGCGCAGGTGGTGGTGCAGGGCCGGGTGGTCGGCGCCGCCAAGGCGAGCGCCTACCAGGGGATGAAGGCCGGCCTGATGCCCGCCGTGCTGGAGAGCTTCGCCCGGTTGAAGGACGAGGCGGACCTAGTGCTGGTGGAGGGCGCGGGCTCGGCCTCGGAGGTCAACCTGCGGGTCAATGACATCGCCAACATGGGCTTCGCGCGGGCCGCCGGCGTGCCCGTGGTGCTGATCGGCGACATCGACCGGGGCGGGGTCATCGCCAGCCTCGTCGGCACCAAGGCGGTGCTGGAGGCGGCGGACGCAGCGCTGATCCAGGGCTTCATCGTCAACAAGTTCCGCGGCGACCCGTCGCTGTTCGACGCGGGCATGGCGCTGATCGCCGGCCATACGGGCTGGGCGCCGCTCGGCCTCGTGCCGCATCATGCCGGTGCCGCCCGCCTGCCGGCGGAGGACGCGCTGGGCGTGGCCGGGCCCCAGGCGCCCAAGCCCGATGCCCGCATCCGCATCGCCGTGCCCATCCTGCCGCATGTGGCCAATTTCGACGATCTCGACCCGCTGGATGCAGAACCGGCCATCGAGGTGCGGCGCATCCGGCCGTCCGACGTGCTGCCCGCCGACACGGACCTCGTGCTGCTGATCGGCTCCAAGGCCACCATCGCCGATCTCGCCGCCCTGCGCGCGGGCGGTCTGCACCACGACATCCTGGCCTTCGCCCGGCGCGGCGGGCGCGTGCTCGGGCTGTGCGGCGGCTACCAGATGCTGGGCGAGACCCTCGCCGACCCGGACGGGGTGGAAGGCCCTCCGGGTGCAGTGGAGGGCCTCGGCCTGCTGAAGGTGCGCACCACCATGACCGGCGACAAGCGCCTCGTGGCGGTCACCGGAACGTCCTGCCTCGGTGCATCATTCGCCGGCTATGAAATGCATATCGGCGCCACCGGAGGACCGGACGCGGAGCGCCCGTTCGCGCGACTGGCCGACGCCGGACCCGAAGGCGCGGTGTCGGCCGACGGGCGGATCATGGGCAGCTATGTGCACGGCCTGTTCGCCGACGACCGCCAGCGCGCGGCGCTGATGGCGTTGTTGGGCGCTGGCCCGGCGCTGGTGTCCTACGAGGATCAGGTGGAGGCGGCGCTGGATGGGCTCGCCGCGCATCTGGCGGCGCACATCGACCTCGACCGCCTGCTCAGCTTAGCGCGATGATCAGCGCCATGAGGGTGATGAAGCCCACCATCAGCGCATCCGCCGTCACATAGAGCCGCAGCGCGGCACGGATGTCCCGCGCGCCGATGTTGCGGCGGCCATTGCCCATGTAGGCGGCATTGGCGAGCACGCCGCCATACGAGCGCGGCCCGGCGATGGAGATGCCCAGCGCCCCGGCCATGGCCGCCTCCGGCCAGCCGGCATTGGGCGAGCGGTGGTGCTTCGCGTCCCGCCGCATGGCGACCCACGCCGCCTTGGGATCGCAGCCGGGCAGCAGGGCGGCGGCGGCGACGATGAGCAGGCCGGACAGGCGCGAGGCGGGCAGGTTGACCAGATCGTCCAGCCGCGCCGCCGCCCAGCCGAAGGCCTCGTAGCGCGGGTTGCGATGACCGATCATGCTGTCGGCGGTGTTCAGCGCCTTGTATCCGGCTCCGCCGGCCAGCCCGCCCACCAGCATCCAGACCGTGGGGGCGACGATGCCGTCGGAGAAATTCTCCGCCAGGCTCTCGATGGCGCCGCGGGTGACGCCGGCCACGTCCAGGCTCTGCGGATCGCGGCCGACGATATGGGAGACCGCCTCGCGTCCCGCCTCCAGGCCGCCGGTTTCGAGCGCGGTGGCCACCGCCGCCACATAGCGGTAGAGCGCGCGCTGGGCGATGAGCGCGCTGCCCAGGATGCCGGCCAGGATGAAGCCGAGGCCGAACTGCCGCAGCACGCCTTCGATCAGCGCCGCCGGCACCATGGCGCAGGCCAGCAGGACGATCACCGTCAGCACGCCGTTGGACTTGCGGCGGGCGGCGGGGAGGGTGGGGCGGTTGAGGCGCGACTCAAGGGCGGAGATCAGCTTCCCCATCCACACCACCGGGTGGCTGACGGCCCTGAACAGCGGCGGCGGATAGCCGACGATGCCTTCCACAAGCAATGCGACGCAGGTGAGATCAAAGGCCATGGCTGCTCGGGGGATCGGCTCGGAACGGCAAAGACGGGCGGGGACGCTGCGGCACCTGTGGCGCGGCCGGGCCGGACGGTTTCCGCCCGGCGGCCGTGGGGCACCGCACATGGCTGCCATGTATCCGGCATGGGCGGAAGTGTCTTCATTTTCTCATGGCGAAGTGCGAGATAGCGCCACGATTGAACGAGGCAGGAAGCCGCCATGCGCGTCGCGATGATTGGCACGGGGTATGTGGGTCTGGTGTCGGGCGCCTGTTTCGCCGACTTCGGGCACCATGTGACCTGCGTGGACAAGGATGCGCAGAAGATCGCCATGCTGGAGCGCGGCGAGATCCCCATCTTCGAGCCCGGCCTGGACGACATCGTGGCGCGCAACCGCGCCGCCGGGCGGCTCGACTTCGCCGTGGACCTGACGGCGGCGGTGCGCGAGGCGGACGCGGTGTTCATCGCGGTCGGCACGCCTTCGCGGCGCGGCGACGGCCATGCCGACCTGTCCTATGTCTATGCCGCCGCCCGCGAGATCGCCGAGGCCGCGCAGGGCTATACGGTGGTGGTGACCAAATCCACCGTGCCGGTGGGCACCGGCGACGAGGTGGAGCGGGTGATCCGCGAGGCCCGGCCGGAGGCGGACATCTCGGTGGTCTCCAACCCGGAGTTCCTGCGCGAGGGCGCCGCGATCGAGGATTTCAAGCGCCCCGACCGCATCGTGGTAGGCACGGACGATCCGCGCGCCCGCGAGGTGATGACGCAGCTCTACCGTCCGCTGTCGCTGAACAGCCTGCCGCTGCTGTTCACCAGCCGGCGCACCTCCGAGCTGATCAAATATGCCGGCAACGCCTTCCTGGCCGTGAAGATCACCTTCATCAACGAGATCGCCGATTTGTGCGAGCAGGTGGGGGCGAATGTGCAGGAGGTGGCGCGCGGCATCGGGCTCGACAACCGTATCGGCTCGAAATTCCTGCATGCCGGCCCCGGCTACGGCGGCTCCTGCTTCCCCAAGGACACGCTGGCGCTGACCCGCACCGCCCAGGAGGCCGGCACGCCGCTGCGCATCGTCGAGACGGTGGTGGCGGTGAACGACGTGCGCAAGCTGGCCATGGCCAAGAAGGTGGTGAGCGCGCTGGGCGGCGAGGTGCGCGGCAAGACCGCCGCCGTGCTCGGCCTCACCTTCAAGCCCAACACCGACGACATGCGCGAGAGCCCGGCGCTCTCCATCATCCACGCGCTGCTGGACAAGGGCATGAAGATCCGCGCCTTCGATCCCGAGGGCATGGAGGAGGCGAAGAAGCTGCTGCCGGCCGCCGTCACCTATACCGGCGGCGCCTACGAGGCGGCCGAGGGCGCCGACTGCCTGGTCATCATCACCGAATGGGACGCCTTCCGGGCGCTCGATTTCGAGCGCCTACGCAAGCTGATGACCCAGCCGGTGCTGGTGGACCTGCGCAACATCTACCGGCCGGACGAGATGACGGCCCTGGGCTTCGCCTATGAAAGCGTCGGCCGCGGCACCACCGGCGCCGACGGCGCGGCCATCCACGGCGCATAAAGCGTTTCCGGCGTCTGTTACCATCATGCCGTCCAACTTCTGCTCTTTGGTCGGCGGCGATCGAGGGCAGGGCGGCTGGCGATCATGGACCTTGCCCGTTGCGGGGGCGGTGCCTGGCATCGTTCAGGGCTAAGGTCTTTCCTTTCCGGTCGGGTGCCCTGCCGGTTCTCAAGCGCGGTGGCACATGCGTTTTCTGGTCACGGGGACGGCCGGCTTCATCGGGTTTCATCTGGCGAAGCGGCTTTTGGGGGCAGGGCACGTGGTGGTCGGGCTGGACGGCCTGACGCCCTATTATGACGTGACGCTCAAGCGCGCGCGCCATGCCGAGCTTGAGCGCCACAACGGCTTCACCGCCGTCATCGGCATGCTGGAGGACACCGGCGCGGTGGCCGAGGCGGCCGATCTGGCCCAGCCGGACGTCATCATCCACCTCGCTGCCCAGGCGGGCGTGCGCTACAGCCTGGAAAACCCCAAGGCCTATGTGGATGCCAACCTGACCGGTTCCTGGAACATCCTGGAGCTGGCGCGGCGCATCAAGCCGGCGCATCTGCTGCTGGCCTCCACCAGCTCGGTCTATGGCGCCAATGCCAAGATCCCGTTCGCCGAGACCGACCGCGCCGACGAGCCGATGACGCTCTATGCCGCCACCAAGAAGTCCATGGAAGCGATGGCGCATTCCTATGCCCATCTCTACGGCGTGCCGACCACTGCCTTCCGCTTCTTCACCGTCTACGGTCCCTGGGGCCGGCCGGACATGGCGCTGTTCAAGTTCGTCGCCGCCATCCTGGAGGGCGCGCCCATCGACATCTATGGCGAGGGCCGGATGTCGCGCGACTTCACCTATGTGGACGATCTGGTGGAGGCGGTGGTGCGCCTGACCGACTGCGTGCCCCGGATCGGCGCGCCAGTCGGCCCGGACGGGCTCGATTCGCTCTCGCCGGTGGCACCGTTCCGGGTGGTGAACGTGGCGGCCGGCAAGCCGGTGGGCCTCATGGAGTTCGTCGAGACCATCGAAGCGGCGGTGGGCCGGCCGGCGCAGCGCCACATGCTGCCCATGCAGGCCGGCGATGTGCCGCGCACCTTCGCCGCCGCCGAACTGCTGGAAGCGCTAACTCAATACCGCCCGTCTACGCCGGTAGCGGAGGGGGTTCCGGCCTTCGTAGCCTGGTATCGGGCCTATTACGGCGTTTGAGGCGCTTCGTCGCCATTTGGTACGACCAAGCGGGTCTGTTTGCGCGTGAGAGCGATTTTTCGCTCTCGGCCCGGCGTCCGTCTGTCTGTCCGCTGGCCGGGGGCGTTCATGCCTTCGGGTCCTTCGCCTGGATTGCATTCCTGTAGCCCGCCGAGCGGTTGGCGGCTCGGCAGGCCAGGGCGGAGCGCGCTCCCGCATGCGTAAATCGTAGAAGAGATATTATGGAATATAAAAGGATGTTCAGTTCGGGTGGAGCGACCCGTCCCGGCGTCGGTTGCGAGTTGCACCTCACACCGGGCGATGACGATGGGCAAAGCGGCTCGACATCGCGATCTGCATGCACGGCCAATTGAAGCCCGGCCGCCTGTACCGCTGACTGCCGGCAGCGCCTTCCGGCGCGGCGCCATCGGCGCGGACATCATCGCCGGCCGGGCCGTGCGGAAGCCCAAGGCAAGGCCGGAAGGAGTCGGCTTGTCCGGACGACCCGACGCTCGGCGCGCGGTGCCAGGGCTGGCCTATCCGGCACCGCCGGTGATCGGGCATCGCCGGCGCATGGTCGCGCCGTCCTCGAAGTCAGCACTTTAGGAAAAAGCATAAAATGCTGCCACGACAACAGCTTGTCATGCCGCCTTCAGGTGGCGGGAAAGCGGGTTCAGCCCTCGAACGTCATCCCGTCATAGGCCGGCACGATGTGCTCCGGCAGGCGGTTTCGCAGGGTCTGGTAGTCCAGGTCCGTGTGCAGGTTGGTGAGGATGGCGCGGGCAGGGCGCATCAGCGCGATGTGGTCCAGCGCCTCCCCCAGGCTGAAATGGCTTGGGTGCGGTGTTTCACGCAACGCATCAAGAATCCAGATGTCCAGATCCTTGAGATGTATCAGGCTGTTATCTGGAAAACCGTTCACATCGCTGGAATAGGCGACGTTGCCGAATCTGAATCCGAACGCATCGATGTCGCCGTGCCGCTGGCGGAAGGGTAAGGCCGTGATCGGGCCCCCTGCCCCATGGATGGTCAGTTCGCGGCCCTCGTGGAAGCGATGCTCGGTCAGGATGGGCGGGTAGTTGCTGCCCGGCGGGGTCACGAAGCAATAGCCGAAGCGCAGGTGCAGGATGCGCGAGGTGTCTTCGTCGGTGTAGAGGTCGATGCGCTTGCGGTTGTGGATCACCAGCGGGCGGACATCGTCTATGCCGTGGGTATGGTCGGCATGCTCGTGGCTGATGAGAACGCCGTCCAGATGGGTGATGCCGGCGTCCAGCAATTGCTCGCGCAGGTCCGGCGACGTGTCCACCAGCACATTGGTGGTGCCCTGCGGGCCGGCGCGGCGCACCAGAAGGGAGCAGCGGCGGCGGCGGTTGCGCGGCTCGGCCGGGTCACAAGCCCCCCATCCCTGCCCCACGCGCGGCACGCCGCCCGAGGAACCACAGCCGAGAATGGTGAATGTGAGGGTCATGGGACGTCCCGCCAGCACCGCCGCCTGCACGGCAGTGCGACCCTTACCGCGCCCACGGGAGATTCTCCAAGCCTCTCCGCCGCCGGGCCAAGGCGGTGACAGACAGCGGCAGAAGACAGCGGTGGTGAAACAGTGCCGCCGCCGCGCAACATTCGGCGGGCGGGAGCGTTATGGCCGGTGAGCGCTGGACTTTCCGTTCAGGAGGGCCGCGCCGGGGAGCGGCGCCGATGCCGGTGCGTCGCCTGGGCCGAGGGGTGTTTGTCGTCCGATGCCGTTGCGGGAATCAGCCATCTTCAACGATCCGGGGCTCGCCCGCGTGCCGAGGCCTCCCTCCCGCGAAGGCCATGTTCTGGCGTTGATCGCCGCCATCGCCATCATTGCGGTGCTATTCCTCGGGCGCGAGGTGTTCGTGCCCGTCGCCCTCGCCATCCTGCTCAGCTTCGTCCTGTCGCCGGTCCTGCGTGTGCTGCGCCGGCTAAGAATCCCGAGCACGCTGTCCGTGGCGACGGTGGTGCTGGCCACCTTCCTGGCGCTGATGGCCATCGGCGCCGTGGTCGCGAGCCAGGTGGCCCAGCTCGCCAGCGACCTGCCGCAATATCAATGGAACCTGCATGAGAAGATCCGCTCGCTGAAGGACGCCACCGCCGGCTCGCGCTCCATGGAGCGGGTGGCGAGCATGCTCCAGGACCTGTCCACCGAGCTGAACCGGCCGCAGCAGCAGCCGGCGGGCCGGCTGGCCACGGCGCCCGCCGCGCAGCCGGGACAGGCACCGGCCGCGCAGGTCCCGGTGCCGGTGGAGATCCGCCAGCCGGAGCCGGGCACGCTGGGCATGCTGTCCTCGGTCATCGAGCCGCTGATCCACCCACTGGCGACCACCGGCATCATCTTCATCTTCCTCGTCTTCATCCTGCTGCAACGGGAGGATCTGCGGAACCGCTTCATCCGCCTCGCCGGCGCCCACGACATCCAGCGCACCACGGCGGCGCTCGACGATGCCGGGGCGCGGCTGTCCCGCTTCCTGCTGGTGCAGGTGGTGCTCAACGCCGCCTTCGGCGCGGTCATCGGCATCGGCCTCTGGCTGATCGGCGTGCCGAGCGCCGCCCTGTGGGGCCTGCTGGCGGCGGTGCTGCGCTTCGTGCCCTACGTGGGGGCGGTCATCGCCGCCGTGCTGCCGTCCGCGCTCGCGCTCGCCGTGGATCCGGGCTGGACCATGGTGGTGTCCACGGTGGCGCTGTTCGCGGTGGTGGAGCCCATCGTCGGCCACATCATCGAGCCCCTGCTCTATGGCCGCAGCACCGGCCTGTCGCCGGTGGCGGTCATCGCCTCGGCCACCTTCTGGACCTGGCTGTGGGGTCCCATCGGCCTCGTGCTGGCGACACCTCTCACCTTGTGCCTCGTGGTGCTCGGCCGCCATGTGGACCAGTTGGAATTTCTCGACGTGATGCTGGGCGACCAACCGCCGCTCAGCGCGCCGGAACTGTTCTACCAGCGCATGCTGGCGGGCGACCCCATCGAGGCCACCGCCACCGCCGAGGACTTCCTGAAGGATCGGCCGCTCACCGCCTATGTGGATGAGGTGGCGCTGCCCGCCTTGCGGCTGGCGCAGCACGATCATGCCCGCGGCGCCCTGGACGGAGAGCGCATCGAGCGCATCCGGGCCAGCGTGGCGGAGCTCATCTACAATCTGGGGCCGGGGGACGACATCCCGCCGGCGGCCGAGGCGACGCCGGGCGAGGGGGCATCCCCGCCCCTGCCCGCCCGGCTCGACCGTGCCACCCTCTCCGGCGCCTGGGCCTGCGACGTGCCGGTGGTCTGCATCGGCGTGCGCACCGGCCTCGACGAGGCGGCCGCGGCGTTGCTGGCGCTGGTGTTCACGGCCCATGGGCTGCACGCCCGGGCGGAAGGCCCGGCCGGCCTGCACCGCGCCGCCCTCTCCGGCCTCGATCCGGCGGCGGTGGCACTGGTGGTGGTGTCCTCGCTCGACGGCGGCAGCACGGCGCAACTGCGCTATTCCGTCCGCCGCCTGCGGCGCCGTCTGCCGGACGTGGCCATGCTGCTCGGCGCCTGGGGCGCCCTCGACGACCGCGCCGCGCGCTCCGCGCTGGAGGAGGCTGGCCATCCCAATGCCGTGATCGCGGCGGAGGCGCTTGCTGCCGCGATCCGCCTCGCCGGCGCTGAACAGGCCGCGCCGCGCCCGTTCCGCAAGGACGCGGCCCCTGCCCTGCCCGTGCCCGCGGCGCAGTGAGGATGATCCGCGGTGCCGGGGCCCGTGTCAGCCGGCGGTATGGCGGCCGTAGAGGGCGCTGCGATCGACCGAGCGGATGTCGCTGAGGCCGGCGAGCGCCATGCTCACGTCCAGTTCCTTGCGCAGGATTTCCAGCGTCTGGCGCACGCCCGCCTCGCCCCCGGCCGCGAGGCCGTAAAGCCAGGACCGGCCGATCAGGGTGCCCTTGGCGCCCAGCGCCACCGCCTTGAGCACGTCCTGGCCTGAGCGGATGCCGCCGTCGAACAGGATTTCGGTGCGGTGGCCGACGGCGGCGGCGATGTCCGGCAGCACGGTGATGGTGGCCGGCGCGCTGTCGAGTTGGCGCCCGCCATGGTTGGAGACGACGATGGCATCCGCCCCATGGTCGGCGGCGATGCGCGCGTCCTCCGCGTCGAGAATGCCCTTCAGCACCAGCTTGCCCGGCCACAGGCTGCGGATCCAGGCCACGTCCTTCCAACCGAGCGCCGGGTCGAACTGCTGGGCGATCCATTGCGCCATGGCGTTCATGTTCTTGCCCGCCGGCACCCAGCCGGCGAGATTGCCGAAGTCGCGCCGCTTGCCGCGCAGCACCTTGAGCGCTCATTCCGGCTTGGTGGCGATATCCAGCAGGTTGGCGAGGGTCAGGCGCGGCGGCACGCTGAGGCCGTTCTTGATGTCCCGGTGCCGCTGGCCGTGCGCCGCAAGATCCAGCGTCAGCACCAGCACCGGGCAGCCCGCCGTCCGCGCCCGTTCCACTAGCGACTGGGTGAAGGCGCGGTCCTTCATCACATAAAGCTGGAACCAGAACGGCTTCTCCACCGCGCCCGCAACGTCCTCGATGGAGCAGATGGACATGGTGGAGAGCGTGAACGGCACGCCGAAGGCCTGCGCCGCGCGGGCACCCAGGATCTCGCCGTCCGCATGGAACAGGCCGGTGAGGCCGGTGGGCGCGATGCCGACCGGCAGGGTTACCGCCGCGCCCAGCAGCGTGGTCGAGAGCGTGCGGGTGGAGACGTCGGCCATGACCCGCTGGCGCAGGCGGATGGCGGACAGCTCGGCGGAATTGGCGGCCAGCGTCAGCTCGTCATAGGAGCCACGGGCGGCATAGTCGTAGATGGCGCGGGGAATGCGGCGGCGCGCGATGGCGCGCAAGTCGTCGATATTGGTGATGGGCGCCACGGCAAGCCTCTCGCGAAACGCAAACCGCGCGCGCCGGGGGGCGCGCGCGGTTCGAGCTTCTAGTCCTGTCCGGCCGGCTGCGGAAGCGCCGGCCGTGCCGCAGGCGCCGCGATCCTCAGTAGGTGGCGCGGCCGCCGGAGACGTCGAACACGCCGCCGGTGGTGAAGGAGCATTCCTCCGACGCCAGCCAGCAGATCAGCGCCGCCACTTCCTCGATCTGGCCGAAGCGCCCCATGGGGATCTTCGACAGCATGAAGTCGATATGGGCCTGGGTCATCTGGTCGAAGATCGCCGTGCGCACCGCCGCCGGCGTCACGCAGTTTACGGTGATCTTGTTCTTCGCCAGTTCCTTGCCCAGCGACTTGGTGAGGCCGATCACGCCGGCCTTCGAGGCGCTGTAGGCCGGGGCGTTGGGATTGCCCTCCTTGCCGGCGATGGAGGCAATGTTCACGACCCGCCCGTAGTCCTTCTCCAGCATGTAGGGCACGACCGCCTTGTCGCAGTAGAAGACGCCGTTCAGATTGACGTCGACGACCTTCTTCCACTCCTCGACCGGATAGGTCCAGGTGGTGGTGTTCGGGCCGGTGATGCCGGCGCTCGCCACCAGGATGTCGATCTGGCCGAAGGTGTCCGCCACGGTCTTGGCGGCGGCTTCCACCGCCGGCCAGTCGGACACGTCCAGCGCGACGCCGATGGCGGCGGCGCCCAGTTCCGCCTTGGCGGTCTCGATGGCGGCGGGATCGCGATCCCAGATCGCCACCTTGCCGCCCTCGGCGATGATGCGGGCGGCGACGGCGAAGCCGATGCCGGCGGCGCCGCCGGTCACGACCGCGACGCGGCCGGAAAAGCGCGTGGTGTCAGCCATCATTTCTTCTCCCAGGCGACGCAGGTCTGCTTCTGGACGCCGAGCTTGTCGATGCCGAGCGCCATGGTGTCGCCGGCCTTGAGGTAGACGGGGGTGGGCTTCATGCCCATGCCGACGCCGGGCGGGGTGCCGGTGGTGATGATGTCGCCGGGCAGCAGCGTCATGAATTCCGACAGGTAGCTCACGATGGTCTTCACATCGAAGATCATGGTGGCGGTGGTGCCGGTCTGCACCCGCTTGCCGTTCACCTCCAGCCACATGCCGAGCTGCTGCACGTCGCCGACCTCGTCGGCCGTCACCAGCCAGGGGCCGATGGGGCCGAAGGTGTCGCAGCCCTTGCCCTTGTCCCAGGTGCCGCCGCGCTCGATCTGGTATTCGCGCTCGGAGACGTCGTTGATGAGGACGTAGCCGGCCACGTGGTCCAGCGCCTCGTCCTTCGTCACATAGCTGGCGCGCGTGCCGATGACGATGCCCAGTTCCACTTCCCAGTCGGTCTTGGTGGAGCCGCGCGGGATCATCACGTCGTCATTGGGCCCCTGGATGCAGGAGGTGGCCTTGGTGAACACCACCGGCTCGGAGGGGATCGGCATGCCCGATTCCTCGGCATGGTCGGTGAAGTTCAGGCCGATGGCGATGAACTTGCCCACATTGGCGACCGGCGCGCCGTGGCGCGGGGTGCCCTCGACCACCGGCAGGCCGGCGACGTCGAGCGCCTTCAGCTTGGCGAGGCCTTCGGGGCTGATGGCCGCGCCGGTGAGGTCGGGGATGACGCCCGAGAGGTCGCGGATCTTGCCGTCGTCGGCAAGGAGGCCGGGCTTTTCCTGGCCGGCCGGCCCATAACGCAGGAGTTTCATGGAACGCTTTCCCGATCAGTGGGTGTAGGGGCGCGAGAGCTTGCATTCCGGGTTCAGGCGGACGCCGAAGCCGGGGGTGTCGTCCAGCTTGAGGCGGCCGTTGACCGGCACGGGCTCGTCCAGCAGCAGCGGCGTGAACATGGGCACCACCTGGTCCGGCACCGGATGCATCATCAGGAACTCGGCGAACGGGCTGTTATGCCGGGTGATGACGAAGTGGTAGCTGTAGACGCTGGAGCCGTGCGGCACCACCAGCACGCCCGCCGCATCGGCGAGCGCGGAGATCTTGATCAGCTCGGTGATGCCGCCGCACCAGCCCACGTCCGGCTGGATGATGTCGCAGCACTCCATGTCGAGCAGCATCTTGAAGCCCCAGCGGGTGGCCTCGTGCTCGCCGGTGGTGATGAGATGGCCCTTCGGCGCGTTCTTCTTGAGCGCGGCATAGCCCCAGTAGTCGTCCGGCGGCAGGGCCTCCTCGGTCCACTTCAGGCCCATCTCGTTCCAGGCGATGGTGGAGAAGCGCGTGGCATAGTCCACGTCCAGCGCCATCCAGCAGTCCTGCATCAGCCAGAAGTCTTTGCCGACCTTGGCGCGCATGTCGTTGAGGATGTCGAGATTCTTCTTGAGCCCCTCCTCACCTTCGGCCGGGCCGTGGTGGAGCGCCATCTTGCCGCCGATGAAGCCCATCTCCTTGGCAAGGTCGGGCCGTGCGCCGGTGGCGTAGAACTGCAACTCGTCGCGCACCGCGCCGCCGAGCAGGTGATAGACCGGCTCCTTGCGCCACTTGGCGAGCAGGTCCCACAGCGCCAGGTCGACGCCGGAGATAGTGTTCACCACCAAGCCCTTGCGGCCGTAATAGAGCGTGGAGCGGTACATCTGGTCCCACATCAATTCGATGTCGGTGACCTTGGCGCCCTCGATGAAGCGGGCGAGATGCTTTTCCACGATCCAGGCGGCGGGCTCGCCGCCGGTAGTCACCGCAAAGCCCACGGTGCCGTCGGAGGCTTCCACCTCGACCACCAGCGTGCCGAGCACGTTGATGCCGAAGGTGCGCCGGCTCTGGCGGTAGGCCGGGTATTTCGACATGGGCGTAGCGATGTGGTCATCGATCCAGTGGGCGCCCTGCTGGTCGTGATAATCGCCGCCGCCGCCCCGCACCACATAGGCGCGGACTTCGCGAATGGTGGGAACGGACATCAGCGGTCTCCTCGTGCGGTCAGGGGGGCGCCGGCGCGGGTCGCCGACGTCTGGCGGGCGCTGCCGAGCGCCAGGATGGCAACGACACCGATGAAGGTCGTGCCGGCAAGGACATAGAGGCCGGCCGGGGCGCCGAAGGAGGCGTCGGCCCAGTTCTTCACGTTCGGGGCGAAGAAGCCGCCGAGCGCGCCCATGGCATTGACGAGGGCGATGCCCGCCGCCGCCGCCACGCCGCCGAGATAGCGGGTCGGGAAGGTCCAGAACATGGGCTGCACGGCGATGAAGCCGGCGGCGGCGCAGCACAGGGCCACCAGGGCCACGGCCGGGCCGGCGGCGGCGGACACCGCGATGCCGGCGCCGGAGACGGCGAGCGTCAGGGCGGCCAGGGAGCGGTGCTTGCCGGTCTGGTCGGCGAGACGCGGGATGAAGTAGGTGGCCGCCATGGCGCAGACCCACGGGATCGCGGTCACGAAGCCCACCAGCACGCCCACCTTGGTGCCGAGCAGGGCCGCCACCTGCGTCGGCAGGTAGAAGACGACGCCGTACACGCTCATCTGGATGAGGAAGTAGATCAGCACGAAGTGCAGGATCCTCGGGTTGGCGAAGGCCGCCTTGAGGCTGGCGTGGCCGTGGCTTTCCTTGACCTTGTCCTCGGCGGCGATGGCCGCGCTGAGTGCCTTGCGCTCGTCCGCCGGCAGCCACCTGGCATCGGTGGGCTTGTCGTCGAGATACCAGAAGGCCCACACGCCCACGGCGGCGGCCAGCAGGCCCTCGATCAGGAACATCCACTGCCAGCCTTCCAGGCCATGGGCGCCGTGCAGCTCCAGCAGATAACCGGACAGCGGCGCGCCGAGGATGAAGGAGAGCGGGGCGCCGAAATAGAACAGGCCGAGGATCTGGCCGCGCTTGGCCTGCGGGAACCAATAGGTGACGTAGAGGATCACGCCCGGGAAGAAGCCCGCTTCCGCCGCGCCCAGCAGAAGGCGCAGGGCATAGAAGGAGTATTCGCCGGTGGTGAACATCATGGCGGCGGACACGAGGCCCCAGGTCACCATGATGCGGCACATCCAGATGCGCGCGCCGACCCGATGCATGATCAGGTTGCTGGGAATCTCGAACGCGGCATAGCTCAGGAAGAACAGGCCGGCCCCGAGGGCATACGCGGCGGCGGAGATGCCGGCGGAGGCCTGGAAGGCGTCCTTGGCGAAGCCGATGTTCGCGCGGTCCAGGAAGGACAGCACATACATGAGCAGAAGGAAGGGGACGAGACGGCGGCGCGTGTGCGCGATCGCCCGCTCGAGGGTCGGATTGTCCACCATGGCGTTTCCTCAGGTGCTGAGCAGTTGCTGCGGGTGAGTACCATATTGTGGTACTTCATCTTATTATGTAGGATGATGATTAGGAGAGGTGCCGGAGGGTGTCAATGTCGATTGCGAGCCTTGGAAATGGTCCGGACGGGGACGGCGCCGACGGCAAGGCCACGGACACGCCTGCGGCTCCGGCGGGAAGCCAGGCGGTCATGCGGGCGCTGGACGTGATCGAGGCGGCGGCGGATGCGCCCATCGACCTGAACCATCTGGCAACCGCGGTCGGCCTTACCCGCAGCACCGCGCATCGCCTCGCCAGCGGCCTCGCCGCGCGGGGCTATCTGCGATTCGCCGCCGGCGAGGGCTATTCGCTCGGGCCGAAGCTGTTGGAACTGGGCGCGCGGGCCCGCACCCAGCGGCCGCTTGCGCGCATCGCCCGGCCCTATCTCGACCATCTGGCGGCCGAGACCGAGGACACCGTGCACCTGGGGGTTCTGGAGGGCGACTGGGCGCTCTATCTGGACAAGATTCCCGGACGGCGGCGCTTCGAGATCTCATCCCGCGTCGGCGAGCGTCATCCGGTGTGGTCCACCGGGCTCGGCAAGGCGCTCATTCTCGATGGCGACGCGGCGGAGTGGGAGCATTTCTTCGCCATCGGCTCGGCGCGCGGCCCGCGCCAGGAGCAGGAGCGCGCGGCCTGGCTCGGCCGCATGCGCGACTATGCGGCCCGGGGCTATGCCTTCGACCTGGAGGAGAACGAGCCGCGCGTACGCTGCGTGGCGGCGCCTATCCGCGACGCCGCCGGCCAGACGGTCGGCGCCATCAGCGTCTCCAGCGCCTCGCATTACATGGACGATGCCCGCATGAGCGCCCTGTCGCGGACAGTGACGGGCACCGCCGACCGGATCAGCGGCGAACTGGGCTGGCGGCCCGGCGCCGGGCGGCGATAGGCGCGCCGGCCGCGCGTCCCTCGGGCGCTCAGCGCCCGAGCCGCACCGGCAGGGACTGGAGGCCCCGCTGATTGGTGCGATCCGCCCACCAGACCGGCTCGCCGGCCAGTTCGATGCGGGGAAAGCGCTCCAGCATGGCGCTCAGGCCCACCTGTGCCTCCAGCCGCGCCAGCGATGCGCCGATGCAGACATGCGGGCCGCCGCCGAAGATGAATTGCGCATTCGGCTGGCGGGCAATGTCGAACACCTCCGGTTCGTCGAAGCGGGCCGGATCACGGTTGATGGCGGCGACGAGGCCGATGGCCAGCGCGCCGGCCGGGATGAGGACGTCTCCCAATTGATAGTCCTTGATCGCCACGCGCAGGATAAAATTGATGCTGGGCTCGTAGCGCAGGACCTCCTCGATGGCCGATTTCACGAGGTCAGGGTCGGCCCGCAGCCGGGCGAGTTCGGCGGGATGCCGCAGCAGGGTGAGCAGCCCGTTCCCCAGCACGGTGACCGTGTTCTCGTTTCCCGTGACGAGGCCGAGGAGATTGTTGAGGGTCTCCTCCTCGTCCATGGTGCCGTCGTCGAGCGCCGCCAGCGCCAGAGCGATGAGCCCTTCCCCGGGATTGCCGCGGCGCGCCTCAAGATGGTCGCGCAGGAACGCCTTGTATTCGCGCAGCGCGGCCAGGGCCTCCTGCTTCTGATCCGGCGACATCATGATGTCGCCGATCTTGACCAAGGCGGCGTTCCATTGCGCCATCTGCGGGTCCATGTCCGGTGAGATCTCGAACAGGTTGCGCGAGACCCGCAGCGGCAGGTGGTTGGCGAAGGCGGTCATGAAATCGACCGGGCTGTCCACCGGCAGTTCGTCCAGCAGTCGGCGGCATTCGGCCTCGATCATCGGCTGGAGTTGCGCCATCTGGGCCGGGCGCAGCGCCTTTTCATAGACATCGCGCATGCGGCGATGGTCGGGCGGATTGGCATTGACCATCTGGCGCTGGAACTCGCTGAACAGGTCGAAGCTCACCGGGTCGCGCTGCTTGTTTTCCGGCGTGTTCCAGCCGTTGCTCCACAGCCGGGTGTCACGGCCCATTTCGGGCGCCAT
Source organism: Azorhizobium doebereinerae UFLA1-100 (assembly GCF_000473085.1). Classification (GTDB taxonomy): domain Bacteria; phylum Pseudomonadota; class Alphaproteobacteria; order Rhizobiales; family Xanthobacteraceae; genus Azorhizobium; species Azorhizobium doebereinerae. Next base: position 114,273 of record NZ_AXBA01000001.1, on the reverse strand, counting down.
AGCCATCTGGCGGAATTCGCCATGGCCGAGGACGAAATAGACGCCGAACGCCCCGTCGCGATGCACCGGCCCAAGCTCGCGGATGCGCTTCAGCTCCGCATGGGGGGATGCGAGGAAGGCGGGGTCGGTCAGCATGGTCCACCAGTCGATCCCGGCGCCCGGCGTGGGGATGGGGGGATTGGCGTCTTGGGTCTCGGACTGGGACATGGAAGATCACCGCCAGTGCGCGCACCGGAGCCGACGGGCGCCCGGATACGCGTTGCCAAACAATGCGTTGCGTCTCATTGCGCGGACGCGAGCCGCAACGGCAGGGAATGCAGCCCGTGCTGGTCGCTGCGATGGGTCCACCAGACCGGAGGTCCGGCCAGCTCGATCCGCCCGTAGCGATCCAGGAGGCTGGCGAATGCGACCTCGGCGGTCATGCGGACGAGGGCCTTGCCGAGACAGATATGCGGACCGGCACCGAAGACCAGATGCGCATTCGGCTGCCGGGTGATGTCGAACACGTCCGGATCCTCGAAGCGGATCGGATCCCGGTTGATCGCGCCGACGAGGCCGATGGCGAGTGATCCAGCCGGGATCAACATGCCGCCGCAGGCGTAGTCGCGGATGGCGACGCGGAGGATGAAGCTGCCGCCCGGCTCATAGCGCAGCATCTCCTCGATCGCGGGGCGGATCAGGCCGCGGTCGGCCCGCAACTGCCCGAACGCGCGCGGGTGCCTCAGGAGCGCCAGCAGCCCATTGCCCAGCAGCGTGGCCGTCGCCGTGCCCCCGGAGATGAGCGTCACCAGATTGGTGAGGGTCTCTTCCTCGTCCATGGTGCCGTCGGCCAAAGCCGCAAGCGCCAGGCCGACGAAGCCTTCGCCCGGGGCATCGCCGCGCGCGGCGATGGCATCCCGCAGATAGGCCTTGAAGGCGCGCAGCGCGGCCTGGGCCTCCCGCTTCTGGTCCGGCGTCATGATGACATTGCCGAGCAGGCTCAACGCCTCGACCCATTGCCCGAGGAGGTCGCCCATCTCCGGCGGGATGTGGAACAGCTTGCGAGAGACGGCGCGGGCCAAGGGGTTCGCGAAGGCCGACATGAAATCGACCGGGACACCGGCCGGCACGGCGTCCAGCAGCCGCTCGCTCTCCGCCTGGATCATGGGGAGGAAACCCGCCAGCCGGGCCGGACTGAAGGCCTTTTCATAGACCTCCCGCATGCGGCGATGGTCGGGGGGATTCATGTTGGTCATCTGGGGCTGGAATTCGCGAAACAGCTCATAGCCGAGGGGGTCGCGCACCCGGCTTTCGGGAGCGTTCCAGCCATTGGCCCACAGGCGTGTGTCACGGCCCATCTCCGGGGCCGTGGCCATCTGGCGGAATTCATTGTGGCCGAGCACGAAATAGACGCCGGAGACGGCGTCATGGTGGACCGCTCCGAGGTCGCGGATGCGCTTCAGCTCCGCATAGGGGCTTTCGAGATAGGCCGGATCGGTCAGCATCGTCCACCAATCGATCCCGGGGGCTTCCAGAGCGGTGGCGGCAGGCGCGGTCGTGTGGAAATCAGACTGAGACATGAACCATCACCGCCAGGGCGCGGGGCCGGAAACCGCCCCGCATGCGCATTGCCGAACGCGGCATCCCGCCGCCTGCTCTCAGGCCAGCTTCAGCGGCAGAGACTCCAGCCCGCGCTGGTCGCTCCGATCGGTCCACCAGACGGGGTCCCCGGCCAGTTCGATGCTCTCGAACCGATCCATGAGCGCGTTGAAGGCGATTTCTCCCGTCATGCGCGCCAGCGCCTTGCCGATGCACACATGGGCCCCGCCGCCGAAGGCGGAATGGGGGTTGGGATTGCGGGTGATGTCGAACACGTCCGGATCGTCGAAGCGCTCCGGGTCGCGGTTGATGGCGCCCACCAGGCCGATGGCCAGCGCACCGGCGGGAATGCGCACGCCGCCGCACTGGAAATCGTGGATCGCCGCCCGGGGGATCAGGCTGCTGCCCGGCTCAAAGCGCAGCATCTCCTCGATGGCGCGCCGCATCAGGCCCCGGTTGGCGCGCAGCTTGGCGAACTCATCGGGATGCTTCAGCAGGGTGATCAGCCCGTTGCCCAGCAGCGTCAGCGAGGTCCGGCTGCCGGAGATGAGCATCACCACGTTGTTGAGGGTCTCCTCCTCATTCATGGTGCCTTCGGCCGCCGCCGCCAGCGACAGGCTGATGAGCCCGTCGCCGGGATCCTTGGCCCGCGCGGCGAGATGGTCGCGCACGAAATCCTTGAACTCGCGCTGGGCGACCTGGGCCTCGCGCTTCTGCTCCGGCGTCATGACCACATTGCCGAGCCAGCTCAGGGCGGCGATCCATTTGCCGATCGGCTCGCCCATCTCGGCCGGAATGTCGAACAGCTTCAGAGAGATGAGATGCGGCAGCGGGTTGCCGAACGCGGTCATGAAGTCGAACGGCGCGTTGGTCGGCAAGGTGTCCAGCAACTGCCGGCATTCCTGTTCGATCAGCGGGATGTAGCGCGCCATGTCGCCAGGGCGGAACGCCTTGTCATAGACCCCGCGCATGCGGCGGTGGTCGGGTGCGTTGGCGTTGATCATCTGCGGCTGGAATTCGGTGAACAGCTCGTAGGTCTGCGGGTCGCGGACCTTGTTCTCCGGGCTGTTCCAGCCATTGGCCCAGAAGCGCGTGTCGCGCCCCATCTGCGTGGTCTTGGCCATCTGGTTGAATTCGCGGTAGCGCGTGACGAAGTAGATGCCCGTCGCGGGGTCTTCGTGCACCCCTCCCAGTTCCCGGATCTTCTTCAGCTCGGGATAGGGATTGACGAGATACTCGTGATCCATCAGCAGCGTCCACCAGTCGAACCCCGCCGGAAAGGAAGCCCCCCCGGGCGCCGCGACGGCGCCGGCACCTGCGCGGGACGCATCCACTTTTTCTTGGCTGTGCGACATGATGAATCCTCCCCCTGCGGAGCGCGAGCAATACAGACCTGAAACGCGACTTTGCCAGACGGGACCCGTCGGAACGGCCGGGACCCGCTGGATATGCTGAACCGGCCCCTGACCGGCGAAACGGTGCCTCAGGTGCCCGTGCGCCCTCGTGTCCGAAAGCCCACCGGGGCATGGAAGCAGATTTGCGCGCGGGCGGCGCGCATCTCGGCGCCCTTGTCCCGCTGCGGATCGTCGCGGAGCGCCGCCCGGCTCATGCCGGAACGGCCGGTCGCCGGCCCCGCCCGCCGGGATCGGCCCGGGTCATGGGCGATGCGCATAGATGTGGAACACCGGCGCGCCGCCCTGCGCCATCGGGTGATCCTCGACCACCGCCCGATAGCCGTGCCCCTCCAGCTCAGCCCTGATGGTGCGCAATTCCTCCGGCCCGCGATGCACCTCGACCAGGAGTTGCCGGATGCGCGGCCACAGCGCCGGGCTGATGCCGTCCAGCACCGCCCGCTCCTGCCCTTCGGTATCGATCTTCAGCAGGTCGATGGTGCCGATGCCGTATTTCGCCACGACACTGTCCAGCGTATCCACCACCGCCGTCACCGCCTCGGTGCGGAACAGCTGGTCGATGAAGGCCGCATCGTCGAGCTTCTCGTGCGCGCCGGTGCGATCGATGATGGCGCGGATCTGGTCACTGGCACCCTGGCCGAACAGCAGGCCGCGCAGGCCGTCCGCAAGCGTCTGGCCCACCGCATGGTCCGCCGTCGAGAGCGCCGAGATGGCCGGGTAATGATCGAACACGATCTCCCCCGGCGCCGCTCCCAGGGCCATCCGGCACGCCTCGACCGCCCCGCCCATGCTGGCGGCGTTGCGCTCCAGCGCCCCGAAGGCGGCGGGCATGGGCTCGAAGGCGAATATCCGCGCGTCCGCGCACAGGTCGCGCAGCCGGAGGCAGAACAGGCCGATGTTGGCGCCGACATCCACATAAGTGCCGTCCGCCGGCAGGCTCAGCCCGCGCTGCGTGAGGTCGTCCGACACGATCTCGTGCCAGCCGAATCCGACCTCATAGGCGTTCACGCAATGAACATTGCGGCCGTCGGGCAAGGTGGCCAGGGAGCCAGTCGCGTCTTGGGTCATGCACCACACCTATAAGTGCGCGGACATTGCGACGTGTCGCGCCGTGATTGTTATCCTGCGTCCACGTCCGGCAGACAAGAAGCCGATCCGGTCGCGCCCCTCAATTGACCGGCCCCTCAGCAGCGTCCCCGTCCGGCCGCGGCCGCACGGGTGTCGAAAGCTCTCGTCGAGCTTTGCATTCCCGATCCCGATCCGCAATGCGCGGCCTCGTGCATCGACGGCCTCGGGCGCACGTGGCAGGCGGCGGGCATCACATGGCGCAACCACTTGGCGGTCCTTGAAAAACAGGTTCCGGTTCCATGCCCGTTGGCACGGGATCAATCCCTTGGAGGCTGGGGCGGATGCACATCTAAATTCGCCCTGTCCGGGACGCGGGCCGCCGCGCCAATTCCCGGGACAGGCATCCGGCGAGATCGGCCACCAGCGGCGCGGCCATGCAGGAATAATGATCGCCGGCAATGGACACCGGCGACAGGTCCGGCAACAGGGCGTCCCAGCCGCGCGCCGGGTCGGCATGGCCGCCGGCCGCCGCGTAGAGCAGCGCAGGCCCGGCGAACGGCGCGGGCCGATAGGAGCGGGCGGCCCGTGCATGGGTGCGGAAGATGCGATAGAGCCCTTCCAGTTGTTCCGGCGTCGTGTCGCCGATGGCGCCCGCCACGTCCGGCCGGAGCGCGAGGTCGGCCACGTTGCGCAGGCCGGTGTCCGCCACCGCGACGCCGAGGCCGTCGCGGGCGAAGGCGCGCAGCAGCGCCGCCTCGGCCATCTCGCCCTCGCTTTCCCCCTCCCCTGCGCCTTCCAGCGCCCTGAGCAGGTCCGGGGCATAGCTGTCGATCAGCACCAGCAGGCCGCCATCTTCGCCGGCCGCGCGGCACTGGCGCGCCATTTCATAGGCGATCACGCCGCCCAGCGACCAGCCGGCGATGTCGCAGCCGCCAGCGGCGTTCATCCGTCGGAGCGTCGCCAGATGATGGGCCGCGAGGGACGGCACGTCCCAAGCCCGCTCAGGCTGCGCCGGATCGAGCAGCGGCGTGTCGAGGCCGTAGACGGGACGCCCGGTTTCCAGAAGCCGCACCAGAGGCACATAGCAGGCGGTCGTTCCCCCTGCCGCATGGACCAGGACCAGCGGCTCGCCCTGCCCTGCCTTCAACAGCCGCACGCCCGGCAAGGCGGGCGCAGCTGGGGCGCCTGAAGGGCGCAGCCGGAGAGCGAGCCGGGCCGGGGTCGGGGCGTCCACCAGATCCGCCATCGCCAGCCGCAGGCCGAAACGCCGCTCCAGCGCGCCCAGCAGCCGCACCGCGAGCAAGGAATGGCCTCCAAGAGCGAAGAAGTCGCTCTCCGGCCGGATGGCGGTTTCCGCCTCGGGGCCGAAGGCATGCCGCCAGATGTCCAGCATCTCGCCGATGCGGTCATCTTCGGAACGCGCGTCGCCGACACGTTCTTCGCCCGATGCCTGCCGCCGCTCCGTGTCGGAACCGGACGCGTCGCCGGGCGGACGGGCGCGGAGCGCCGTGCGATCGACCTTGCCCGCCGGCGTGACCGGCAGCGCCTCGACCCGCACGATCCGCCGCGGCAGCATGCCGGACGGCAGGTGGCGGGCGAGCCGGGCCAGCAGCGCGGCTTCCTCGAAACCCGCGCCGGGCATGGCGACGAAGGCGGTGAGCGCCATGTCGCCCAATGCATCCGGCTGCGCGACCACGGCGGCCGCGCGGCAGCCGCAGGTCCGCAGGGCCGCCTCTACTTCGCCGAGCTCGACGCGGTGGCCGCGGATCTTCACCTGGTCGTCCACGCGGCCGAGGAAGGCCAGTATGCCGGCGCCGCCGCGCAGGAACACCGCCCGGTCGCCGGTGCGATAGAGCCGCTCCGGCGCGTCCGCCGGCGCGAACGGGTCCGCCACGAAGCGCTCGCGCGTCAAGTCGGGGCGCTGGTGATAGCCGAGCGCAAGGCGCTCCGGCCCGCCGAGATACAGTTCGCCCGGCACCCCCTCGGGCACCGGATTGCCGTCGGTGTCCATCAGCCGGACGGTGACGCCGGGAAGCGGCGTGCCGATGGGGACCGGCCCCTCGCCGTCGCCGGGCCGCACATCGTGGGCGGTCGCCGTGATGGTGGCTTCGGTGGGACCGTAGGCATTGACGAGACGCACCTGCGCCAGCGGTCCCGACCGCCATTGCCGGACCAGTTCCGGCGGCAGGCGTTCGCCGCCGCAGATCAGCAGCCGGAGCGCGACGCCCGGACCCGGCTGCTCCAGCGTGCGCAGCAGCTCGGCCAGATAGAGCGGCGGCAGGTCGGCCACGGTGACGGCCTGCTCCGCCAGCACGTCCCGGCATTCAGCCGGGGACCAGATGTCGGGTCCGCGCATGACGAGGCGGGCGCCGCACGCCAGGGCCGGCAAAATCTGCTCCAGCGCCGTATCGACGCCGAGGGCCGCGAACTGCAGCACGTGGTCGCGGGCCTCGATGCCGAGACGCGCGGTGGCGGCCAGGCAATGGGTGGCGATCGCGCCGTGCGACACGACAACACCCTTGGGGGTGCCCGTCGAGCCCGAGGTGTAGATCATGTAGGCGGCATCCTGCGGCGCCGGCCGACGGCCCCGTGCCTCCGCTGAATAGGTCCGCAAGGCCGAGCGGAGCCGGTCAAGCTGCACCACGAGCGTGCCGCGCGGGACCAGGGCGTCCGCCCGTCGCGCGTGCGCCGCATCGGTGACGATGGCGGAGGCGCCTGCATCGGCCACGATGGCGGCCAGCCGCGCGTCCGGATGCTCCGCGTCGAGCGGCACCCAGACGGCACCTACGCTCCACACCGCGAGGAGAGTGACAAGGCTGCGCGGCTCGCGCTCCAGCAGCACGGCCACCTTCGCGCCGGGCCGCAGGCCACGGCTGTGCAGATAGGCCGCGAGACGGTTCGACCGCCGGATGAGCTTGCGGTAGCTGAGGCTCCGGTCGCCGCACACCACCGCGATGGCGTCGGGGGTGCGGGCCGCCTGCGCGCGGATCCAGTCCAGCACGCCGCCCGGACGCTCCGCCAGGGCCGGACCGTGGCCCCAGGTCTCCAGCAGGCGCACGCGCTCCTCCGGTGCCAGCATCTCCTGCCGGCTGACGGGGGCATCCGGCTGGGCGCATACCGAGGCCAGCAGGTTGCAGAAGTGGTCCGTCATGGCCGAGATGCGGGGCATCTCGAACCGGCCGGCATCGAAGGTCACCACCAGTTTCACCTGGCTGCCGTCCTCATGCACCTCGAAGCCGAGGGCGCCGTCGCCCTCCTGGCGGATGGCGGCCAGATAGCTGACCTCCACGCCGCTCTTGAGCGCGAGGGGCTCCATCAGCCGGTCGTCGAGGAAGTTCTGGTAGGCGAAGGTCACGGCGAACAGCGGCGGATCGCCGGCGGTGCGGCCGATCTGGCGCAGCAGGCGGGCGAAGGGATAGTCGGCGTGGTCCAGCCCGTCGGTGATCCCGGCCTGCGCGGCGCGCACCACCTCGCCCGCCGGCATGCCGCCGTCGATGCCGAGGCGCAGGCCCATCATGTTGGCGAAATAGCCCACCGCGCCCTCGAAACGCCGGGCGGGGCGCCGCATGGTCGGCATGCCCACCACCATGTCGTCCTGCCCGGTGTAGCGGCGCAGCAGCATGGCGAGCACGCCCAGGAACAGCGCGGACGGATTGACGCCGAGCGTCGTTGCGGCGGTGCGCGCGGCGCGGATCAGGTCCGGCGGCAGCGTCCGCTCCAGGCTTCGCCCGGCGACGCCCTGCCCGCGCGCCGCGGGCCGGTCGGCGGGCAGTTCCATCACCGGCAGGTCGCCGCCGAGGCGGGCCTGCCAATAGGCGAGCTGGGCTTCGCCGCGCGGCGAAGCGACGTGGCCCTGTTCCCAGGCGACGAAGGCGCTGAAGTCGGTTTGCGGCGGGGGCGGAGGCGGGACGGTGCCGTTGGCGAAATAATCGTAGGCATCCCAGAACACCCGCGCCACCACAGCGGCCGAGACGCCGTCGAAGACGATATGATGCACCACCAGCAGGACGATGCCGGTGGTCGTGTCGCCGGCGCGGTGCAGGAACTCCATCCGCATGGGCGCGGCGGAAAGGTCGAACGGCCGCGCCGCACGGGCGCGGGCGAATGCGGTTTCGTCTTCTCCATCCGGCACTTCGACGAAGGTGAGCGGCACGCGGCCGGTGCCGGGCATGCGCCAGGGCTCGCCGTCCACCGCGCGGATCGCGTCCTCCAGGATGGGAAAGCGCGCGACCAGGGCGCGCCCCGCGCGATCGAGCGCCGCCACGTCCACGCCCGTCGCGCGGAAGGCCAGAGGCACATTGTAGCCGGACGATTCCGGATGGAGGCTCTGGAGCGCCCACAGGCCCTTCTGACCTTCGGCGAGAGGCAGGCGGTCGGCTCCCGGGATTGGTTCCGGCGAGATGGGAGCCGGCGCGTCCAGGGGCGTGCGTGTTTCCGGGTCGACGCGCGTCCCAAGGAAGGTGGCCAGCGCCGCGAGCGAGCCATGGGTTTCCATCTCGCGGAGCGACAGGTCGATCCCCAGCAGATCGGCGCAGGTGCGCTGCAGGCGCAGCGCGAACATGGAGGTGGCCCCGAGGTCGCGGAAGGATGCGTCGGCGGGAATGTCCTGCGGCGCAAGGCCGGTTTCCGCGGCGAGGATCGCGGCGATCAATGCCCGCGGCTCGGTCGGCAGCGGAGATGTGGAGGCCTCCGCCGTGGGCAGCGTGGCCGGCCGCAGCCAGTGGCGCTCGCGGGCGAAGGGATAGACCGGCAGGACCATGGGCGGTCCGGCCGGCGGCTCCTCCACCGTCCCGGCGGCGGGCGCGGGCGGCAAGGCGGGCCATGCCTCCAGCGCGGCCAGCAATTCGGCTCGGTTGGCGGCGAAGATGTCCGCGCGGGCTGGCATCCGTTCCCGCCCATCCCGCAGCGTGGCGGCCATGCGCGCGAGATCGAGACCCGGCCGCGCCCGGACGAAGTCCGCCATGCGCGCCAGAAGCACGCCCAGCCGCGCGTCGTCGCGGGCCGAGAACACGAAGCGCCGAAGCCTATCAGGCGCCTGCGGCGGGACGGGCGCGGGTGGCGCCTCCTCCAGGATGAGATGCACGTTGGAACCGCCTGCACCGAAGGAGCTCACGCTGGCCCGGCGCGGCCCTGCCGCCTGCCATGGCGTCGGACCGTCGAGGAAGACGAACGGGGTTCCATCCAGGTCGATGTCCGGGTTGGGGTGGCCCGGCCTGCGGGTCGGCGCCAATTCCCGGTGCTGGAGCTGGAGCAGGCATTTGGTGAGCTGTGCCAGCCCGGAGACGGCCTCGCCGTGGCCCATGTTGGCCTTCACCGAGCCCAGCGCGCAGAAGCCGGCGGCCGGCGTGAAGCTGCGCAGCGCGCGGGTCGCCGCCCGCACTTCGATGGCATCGCCCATGGCCGCGCCGTTGGCGGCGGCCTCCCAATAGCCGATGGAGACGGGATCGATGCCGGCGGCGCGGATGGTCTCGGTGATGAGCCGCGCCTGCGCCTCGGCGCTCGGGACGCCGTAGCCGGCGGAATGCCCGCCGTGGTTCGAGCCGCTGGCCTTGATGACGCCGATGATGGCGTCGCCGTCCCGCCGCGCGTCGGCGAGCGGCTTCAGCAGCACGGCGCCGACGCCTTCGGCGGGCAGGTATCCGTCGCCGTCCGCGAACGAGCGGCTCTCGGCGCTGCTGCCCACCAGCCCGGCCCGGCTGAGGCCGAGATATTTGAGCGGGTGGATGGACAGGTTGACGGCGGCGGCGATGGCGAGGCCGCACTCGCCGCGCAGGAGGCTCTGGCAGGCGAGATGGACCGCCTCCAGCCCCGAGGAGCACATGGTGTCGAGCGCGACGCTCGGCCCCTGGAGGTCGAAGAAGAAGGACAGCCGGTTGGCCAGCGAGGCATAGGAAGCGAGCGAGACCAGCGCCTTGTCGTCCGGGTCGGCGTCGAAGGCGTGATACTGCTGGTACATGGCGCCCACGAACACCCCGACGCGCGCGTCGTAGCGCTGCTGCAACGCCGCCCGCGTGTGCCCGGCCCGTTCCAGCAGGTGCCAGGTCGTCTCCAGCAGCAGGCGCTCCTGCGGGTCGAGGCGCGCCGCCTCGCGCGGCGAGATGCCGAAGAAGCCGGCATCGAAGCAGTCCACGTCCTCAAGGAAGCCGCCCCAGTTGCAGGCGGTGCGGCCGGGCCGGCCTTTCTCGGGCGCATAGAGGGCGGCATTGTCCCAGCGCCCGGGCGGAACCTCGGTGACGAGGTCCTGCCCGGCGCGCAGCGCCTCCCACAGCGCCTCGACGCTTTCGGCGCCGGGATAGCGGCCCGCGACGGCGATCACCGCGATCTCCCCCGGGTGTGCCTCCGCGGGCGACGTGCCGGACGGCGGCGCATCAGGCGCCGGCACCGGGTGAGCCGACGCCGGGAGGGCACTCGGCGGCGGGGATATTGCGGCGAGACGCGCGCCATGGCTGGCGATGAGCGCGGCCGCCAGCTTGTCCAGCGTCGGATATTCGAACAGCAGGGTGCGGGGCAGCGGGCCGAGTTCCTCCTGTTCCAGCGCCTCGATGACTTCCTGGGCCGAAACGGAATCGAGGCCGTAGCGGTCAAAACTCGCGGTGCGGTCCATGCCGCCTTCCGGCAGCTTCAGGATGCGGGTGAAGAGCGCGGCGAGATGGGCGGCGACGTCATCCGCGTTGGGCAAGCCAGTCGGGGGCGCAGCCACCGGGGGAGCGGCGGGCATCGGCCGCATTGCCGCTCTCAGCCGGGTATGGTCGCCGTCCAGCACCAGGATCTGATGGCCGGCGCCGGCCCGCGCGGCGGCGATCCCCGCCCGCAGGGCCGCCAGCCCGGCCTCGCGTTCCAGCGGTGCCACGCCGAAGCCGCGCGCCATGGCCGCCAGGGTCTCGGGCGCCAGGTGCATGCCGCCGTCGCGCCAGTACGGCCAGTCCAGTGAAAGGGTCAGGCCGCTGCGCGCGCCACGTGCCACCTGCGCGGCCCGGCGGGCGGCAAAGGCGTCCATGAAGGCATTGCCGGTGGCATAGTCGCACTGCCCGGCATTGCCCAAGGCGCCGGACACGGAGGCGAACAGCAGGAACAGGTCCAGCGTGCAATGCGCGCTCGCGGCATCGAGCGCCTCCAGTCCCGCGACCTTCGGCGCGAGCACCGCCCGGAATTCATCCTCCGTCTTGCGGACCAGGAGCTTGTCCCGCGTTACGCCGGCCGCATGGACGATGCCGTCGAGCCGCCCGTGCGCGGCGAGGATCTCTTGCACCAGGGCGTGGACGGCGCCCGCATCGGTCATGTCGAGGCGGCGATGGACGACCTGGGCCCCGGCGATGCCGATATCGTCCGGCCGCGGCGAGCGGCCGGTCACCCAGAGGGTCGCGCCCTGTGCGTGGTCGGCGATATCCCGGCAGAGGATACGGCCAAGGCCGCCGGTGCCGCCCGTGACGAGATAGACGCCGTTGTCCTTCCACGGCGAGGGCGCGCGCGGAGTACCGGCGATCTCCGTCCACCGCCGCACGCTCCGGCCAGCCGGCCCGAAGCGCACGTCGCCGTCCGTGCCCGTGCGCTCGCGCCGGAGCGAGGCGCCGATGTCGGCCGGGGCGCCGTCCACGGCGAGCATCTGGCAACGCAGGCCGGGCTGCTCCTGGCCGGCGGTGCGCAAGAGGCCGCCGAGGCCCTGCCACAGGCCAGCCTCTTCATCGGCCGGGATCACGAGCTGGAGGAGCAGGCCGACAGTACGCGCGCGCAGGACATCCTGCACGATGGCCAGCAAGCCCGCCGCCGCGTCCGCGAAGCGGGCCGCGTCCGTCGGGTCGGTGGCGAGAACCCGGCAGTCCGCATCCGGGCAGGCGCGGGCGATGGCCGCACTGTCGCTGGGCGTGAAGCCGCAGAGCAGCACCAGGACCCGCTCCGGGGCTCCGGCTGCCGGCGTCACGGGCGCCGCCTCCCAGGCGGGCGCGAACAGCAGCGGCAGGCGGGCGGTTTCGCGCACGCGATCCTGCACCGCGCGGGCGGGCATGGCGGGCGGCGGGTCGGAGAGAATGCCCGGCAGGTCCGGCACCCAGTAGCGCTCCCGCGCGAAGGGATAGGCCGGCAGGCTGATCTTGCGCGGCGCGGGGCCACCACGCAGGCGCGGCCAGTCGATCTTCGCTCCTTGCGTCCATAGGCGGGCCAGCCCGTCGAGATCATGCGCCGCCATGCACCGCTCGACCACGTCCGGGCCCGGCGCGGGGCCGCGCGTCCCCCGGCGGAGACCAGGACCGTCCGGGGCATGGGCGAGCGCGCGGTCGAGCGCAGCGGCGAGATCGGCCCTGTCCTGTGCAACGATGGCAAGGCGCACCTCGAAGGCTTCGCGACCTTCCTGGAGCACGCCGGCCGCTGCCGGCAGGTCGGTGTCGTCCAGCGAGTCGAGGGCTGCGCGGAAACGCTGGAGGACGCGCTCCAGCGCGGCGCCGTCGCGTGCCGAAAAGGGGAAGATGGCGGGACCATCGAGCGGTCGCGCCTGCGTCAGGGCCGGATATTCCTCCATCACCACATGGGCGTTCGATCCGCCCGCCCCGAAGGAGGACAGGCCGGCCATGCGGGGACGCTCCGCCAGCCAGGATGCCAGGGTGCGCTGCACCACGAAAGGGGAAGCCGCGAAGTCGATGGCGGGATTGAGCGTTTCGGCATGCAGCGAGGGGACGAGGCGCCCGTGCTTCATCTGCAACAGCACCTTGGTCAGGCCCGCCATGCCCGCCGCGCTCTCGCAATGCCCGATGTTGGACTTGACCGAGCCGATGGCGCAGAAGCCGCGCCGCTCCGTCGCCGCCCGGAAGGCGGTGGTGAGCGCGGAAATCTCGATGGGATCGCCCAGCGCCGTGCCGGTGCCATGCGCCTCCACATAGGAGATGTCGTCCGGCGAGACGCCGGCCTGCGTCAGGGCGCGCGAGATCACGGCGGCCTGGGCGTGGGGATTGGGCACGGTGTAGCCGTGGGTCTTGCCGCCATGGTTCAGCGCTGTGCCGCGCACGATCCCGTAGATCTGGTCGCCGTCCGCCAGCGCGTCCGAAAGCGGCTTCAGCAGCACCGCGCCGACGCCCTCCCCCGGCACGTAGCCGTCGCCGCCGCGCCCGAAACTCTCGCACCGGCCGCTGGAGGAGAGGAAGCGGCCCTGGGCCAAAGCGAGATATTTGTTCGGATGGACGGACAGGTTGACGCCGCCGGCCAGCGCCGCCGAGCAATGGCCGGCGCGGATGCTGTCGCAGGCCAGTTGGAGAGCGGTGAGCGAGGACGAGCACATGCTGTCCACCGCCATGCTCGGCCCGTGGAAATCGCAGAAGTAGGAGACGCGGTTGGCGATCGAGGCCGGGACCCCGGACAGAGCCACGGGATGGCCGGCCTGCGTGCGCTCGGCGCCGTAGAGTTGGTATTCCTCGTACATCACCCCCACGAACACGCCGACGTTCGCGCCCCCTTCGCCGCTGGCGAGGCTCGCGGGAGTGTGGCCGGCGTCCTCCAGGGCTTCCCAGGCGCATTGCAGGAACAGCCGCTCCTGCGGATCGATGAACTCGGCCTCGCGCGGCGAGATGTTGAAGAACAGCGGATCGAACTGGTCCACGCCGTCGAGGAAGCCACCCCAGCGGCTGTTGACCCTGCCCGGCGCTCCCCGCGCGGGGTCATAAAGGCGCGCCGCGTCCCAGCGCTCCGGGGGCACCTCGGTGATGCAATCGCGCCCGGCGGCCAGATTGTCCCAGAACTCCGCCAGCGTGCGCGCGCCCGGATAGCGCCCGGCGAGCCCGACGATGGCGATGGGCTCCCCTGCCCCTCGCGGGTTCGGGGCCATCTCGCGCCGCGCGGCGGCAGCGGCGGGCATCGCGGCTGCGCGCTGCGTCGGACCGCCCGACGTCGGCTGCGGCTGCGCGGGCGTGCGTCCCAGCAGGTTCGCCATGGCGGGTCCGTGGGCCGCGAGCAGGTGCGTGGCCAGGGCCTGGAGCGTGCGGTGCTCGAAGAACAAGGTCTTGGAGAGCGGCCCGAGGTCCGCCTCCAGCCGGTCGGTGAGGCGGGTGATGAGGATCGAGTCGATGCCATAGGCTTCGAGCGGGGCATCCGCCTCGACGCTCGCCAGCGGAACGCGCGCCTCCTCCGCCACGAGGCCGGCCAGATGGCGCACGGCGGCTTCGGCCTGGTTCTCGGTCTGGACGCGGCTGGACGTCCCCGGCCCGCCCTGCGGCGGCAGGGCGCGCACGCTGAAGCCCCTCAGGCGCACCAGGATGCGCCCGGCGATGTCGGCCATGTCCATGTCGATCCGGCGCACGGCGCCTTCGCCCGGCCGCAGGCGGGCGTGCACCCACATCTCCTCGACGGTGGCGCCGAGGATGTCGATCCGGTCCAGGGCGAAGGGCACGGCGGCGACCGCCTCCCCGCCGGTCTGGAACAGGGCGAGGCAGCTCTGGAAGGCGCCGTCCAGCAGGCTGGGATGGAGCGTGAAGGGATCGCGTCCGGCCGCGTCCGGTAGGCGCAGCAGGCCGAGCGCCTCGCCCTCCCCCGCCCGCAGCTCATGGACCGCCCGGAACGCCGGGCCGTAGTCGAGGCCGAGCCCCGCGAAGGTCGCATAAAGCTCTGCCGGCGAGATGGCGCGCGGGCAGCGCGCCGCGAGCACGGCGGGGTCCAAATCCGTCGGCCCCTCGCCCAGCGCTTCGATCCGTCCCTGGGCGTGCAGGACCGTCCCGCCGGCGTCGGCGGTGGTCAGGCGGAAGGTGCCGGGCGCCTGCGCCGCATCCAGATCGATCTGCGCGAAGGTCGTCTGCGCGACGCGCACGGGCAGGAGCCAGACCACCTGCGTCAGCGCCAGCGCTGCGCTGTCAGCCCCTCGCGTCCGGGCGGCGGCCGCGCGCGCCAGTTCCAGCGTCATGGCGCCGGGCAGAACAGGCGTGCCCATCACCCGGTGATCGCGCAGATAGAAGGCTTCCGGCGACAGGCGGATCGGTCCATCCCCGGAGCCGACAGTCACCTCGGCAGAAGCGATAGGCTTCGGCATGGCGTCGGCGCGATATGTCTCGCGGCTGAAGGGATAGGTGGGCAGATGCAGGCGCCGGCGGCCGGGGCCGCTGACCGCGCGCCAGTCGACGGCGCCGCCCTCCACCCAATGTCGCGCCAGGGCATCCAGCGACGTCTCGGCTGACAGTTCCGGCCCTGGCGTCCGCAGGTCCGCCTTGCCGAGGATGACACCCGCCGTCTCCCCCGCAGCGAAGGCCGCGAGGCGGTTGCCCAGATCACTCAGGTCGTCCGCCACCAGCGCCAGCCGATGTGCGAGCGGCGCCCGGCCTTCCTGGAGGGTGAAGGCGAGGTCGGCAAGATCGGCCGCCTCCAGCCGCCCGGTTGCGATGAAGCGGGCAAGCTGGCCCGCCTGTTCGCGCAGTTGCGCCGGCTCGCGGGCCGAGAGCGGGATCAATACCGGCCCCCGCGAGAATGCGGGCCTCGGCCGGCGATCGCGGTATTCCTCAAGGACGATGTGGGCGTTGACGCCGCCGAAGCCGAAGCTGCTGACGCCGGCCCGCAGCGGGAGCGCCGTGCCGTCGGGCGCCTGCGGCGCCACCCAGGGCTGCGCCTCCCGGACCACGAAGAACGGCGAGCCCGACAGATCGATATAGGGGTTCGGCGGCGTGGCGTTGAGGCTCGGCGCCAGGATGCGGTGGCGCATCTGGAGCAGCACCTTGATGACGCCCGCGACGCCGGCCGCCAGCTCCAGGTGGCCGATATTGGTCTTGACCGCGCCGAGCCCGCACCACGCCTTGCCGTTTTGCGGCCCTCCGCCGAGCGCCGCGAAAGCTGACTTCAGGGCGTTGACCTCCACCGGGTCGCCCAGCTCGGTGCCGGTGCCGTGGGCCTCGACATAGCCGACCGCCCGCACGTCCACGCCGGCCTGCCTGTAGGCCTGTCGCAGCAGGTCGGCCTGGGCGACGGTGTTGGGCGCCGTCAGGGAATTGGCGCGCCCGCCGTGGTTGAGCGCGGACCCGCGCACCAGAGCGTAGATGGCATCGCCGTCCCGCTCGGCGGCGGACAGGCGCTTCAGCACCACCATGCCGACGCCCTCGCCGCGCACATAGCCGTTCGCCTGGGCGGAGAAGGTGTGGCAGCGCCCGTCCGGGGACAGCATGCCCGCTTTGGCGAAATTGATGTGCGCCTCCGGCGTGAGCATGGTGTTCACGCCGCCGGCCACCGCCATCTCGCAATCGCCTGCCGCCATGGCCTGCATGGCGCGGTGGATGGCCACCAGAGCGCTGGAGCAGGCGGTTTCCACCGGCTCGCTCGGGCCGTGCCAGTCGAGGAAGAAGCTGACGCGGTTGGGGCCGACGGACGCGGCCGCGCCGGTGGCCAGATAGCCGTCCGCGCCGGTCTCGGCGCCGATCAGGTCGCGATAGCCGCTCGACGAGGTGCCGACGAACAGGCCGACCGCCCGGCCGGCGAGGCTGCGGGGCGAATGGCCCGCGTCCTCGATGGCGCTCCAGGCGTGCATCAGGATGAGCCGCTGCTGCGGGTCCATCATCCGTGCCTCACGCGGGGAAATGCCGAAGAACAAAGGATCGAAGTCGTAGACGCCTTCGATGAATCCGCCCCAGCGAATGTTGGTCCTGTTGCTCTCGGTCTTGGGATCGCCGTCGAAGGCGCGCCAGTCCCAGCGATCGGGCGGGATTTCGCCGATGGCATCGCGGCCCGCGACCAGATTGTCCCAGAAGGCGTCGGCATCGGCCGCGCCCGGGAAGCGGCAGCTCATGCCGACGATGGCGACGGGATCATCTGCCTCCGGCGGGGAGGCCGCCGCCGGCAGTGCCGCCGCGACGGCGGGCGGCGGGAGAACATCCGCCGCGGACGGCGCCGGCTCCAGGCGCTCCATGGCGCCGGCCACATGGCGCGCAAGGCGGCCGAGGGAAGCGAACTCGAAGAAGTCCGCCGGCGTCAGCGACAGGCCGAGGTCCGTATTCACCTTGGCGGCGAAGCTGGTCATGATGACGGAATCGAAGCCAAACTCGCCGAACTCGCTCACCGGGTCGAGGACCGAGGTGTCTGTCTCCAGCACGGCCGCGGCGATCCGCGTCAGATGGGCGAGCGCTTCGGCGACGAAATCCCGCTCGGCCGTAACGGTTTCCTGATGCACCGGAACTTCGGTGATGGCGGGCACCGGGGGCGCCGCCGGCATTTCCGGCGGGCGGGGGGCCGATCCGCCGGTGGGGCGCACCCAATATTCGGTGCGGGCGAAGGGATAGCCCGGCAGGCGGACGCGGCGGGGCGGCTGCGCGCCATAGAGGCTGCGCCAGTCGAAGGCGAAGCCGCGCACCCAGAGATCCAGCAGCAGGTCATGCCGGCCGCGTGCCGGCAGGCCGGCCAGGGCACGGCGCACCTCCGCGTCGCTGTCCAGCAGCGCCAGTGTTTCACGGCCCGCCTTGACGCGGCCGAACCGCAGCTGATCGTCCGTCCGGCCGGCGAGGAAGGCGGCGAGGCGCGCGCCGAGCTCCGCCCGATCGGCGCAGGGGAAGGCGAGCCGGTGCTCCATGGCATCCCGGCCGATCTGGAGCGTGAAGGCGATGTCCGCGACCGTCACCTCGGGCGGCAGGCCCGCGAGCGCGGCCTCCAGGTCACGCGCCACGTCGCGGAGCTGCTCCTCGCTGCGGGCCGACAGCAGGATCAGCGCCGGCCCCTCCGGCGCGGGCGACGCGGCGGGGACGGTGGCGGGGACATATTCCTCCAGCACCACATGGGCGTTGCTGCCGCCGAAGCCGAAGCTGCTCACCCCCGCCCGGCGCGGCAGTTCCTGGCCGGCGGCATCGCGCGGCCGCGCCCAGGGCGCCCCCTGCTGCACCGGGCGGAACGGGCCGCCGTCCAGCTTGAGATAAGGATTGGGCGTGTCGCAATGGAGCGAGCGCGCCAGCATGCCGTGCCGCATCTGGAGCAGCACCTTGATGAGGCCGGCGGCGCCCGCCGCCAGTTCCAGGTGCCCGATGTTGGACTTCACCGAGCCGATGCCGCAGCGCATGGCCGGAGCCGGGCCGAACGTCTGCTCCGCTTCCCGCGCCAGGTCGGCGAATGCGGCGGTGAGCGCCTCCAGCTCGATAGGGTCGCCCAGCGGCGTGCCGGTGCCGTGCGCTTCCACATAGGTCAGGCTGCGCGGGTCGAAGCCGGCGCGGCGGTAGGCGGTGCGCAGCAAGGCGGCCTGCGCCTTCGGATTGGGCGCGGTGAGCGAGGAGGCGCGCCCGCCGTGGTTCTCGGCGCTGGCGCGGATGACGGCCAGGATGCGGTCGCCGTCCCGTTCGGCCGCCGCCAGCGGCTTCAGCAGCACGAGGCCGATGCCTTCGCCGCGCCCGTAGCCGTTGGCCTCCGCCGAGAAGGTCTTGCAGCGCCCGTCCGGCGCCAGCATCCCGGCCTTGGTGAAGCCGATGAAGCTGTCCGGCATGAGCAGGGTGTTCACCCCGCCGGCGATGGCCAGTTCGCAATCGCCGGAGCGCAGCGCCTCGGCGGCGCGGTGGACGGCCACCAGCGCGCTAGAGCAGGCGGTTTCCACCGCGACGCTCGGGCCGGTGAAGTTGAACTGGAAGCTGATCCGGTTCGGCCCCACGGAAGGGGCGAGCCCGGTCATGGCATAGCCTTCCACCGCCGCGCCCGACTGGGCGGCGAGGCGGCCATAGCCGGTGTCGGCGATGCCGACGAACACGCCCATGGGCATGCCGGCGAGCGTGCTGGGCGCATAGCCGGCGTCTTCCATCACCCGCCACGCCTGGGTGAGCAGCAGGCGCTGCTGCGGGTCCATCATGCGGGCTTCGGTGGCCGACAGGCCGAAGAACGGGGCGTCAAAAGCGGCGATGCCGTCGATGAAGCCGCCGCGATGGACGGTGCCGGGGGCCTCTGCTTCGACCCGGCGCCAGTCCCACCGCTCCGGCGGCACGTCGCCGATGCAATCGCGCTCGGCCAGGAGATTGGCCCACAGCGCCTCTGGATCGCCAGCGCCGGGAAAGATGCCGCTCATGCCGATGATGGCGATGGGCATGGCGGCGTCTGGCGTTGCCGCGCGCGGCACGAGCGGTGCGGCGGACGCGACCGGCGCGGGTTGCGGTCGCGCGGGCGCCGCCGCCGCCGGGGTCGCCACCACCCCGAGGCGCTCGGCGAAGCGGGCGGCATGGGCGGTGCTGAAATGGCCGGCGAGGTCGCCCAGCGTCGGATATTCGAAGAAGACGGTGGGGGTAAGGGCGAGGTCGAAGCGCTCGTTGAGCGCGTTGGCGAACTGGGTGAAGGAGATGGAATCGAAGCCGTATTCGCTCAGTTCCATATCCGCTGCGAGGTCTTCCGGCGCCACCTTGAGCTGGGTGGAGACGAGGCCGATCAGGGCGGCGAGCGTCCGGTGCCGCAGCAGGTCGCCATCGATGGCCACGGCAGGCGTGGGTTCCGCGACAACGGGCACCGCCTCGGGCGGGGCGAGGAAGGCCTCGATCCTCGCCCTGTCGCCGGCCGCCACCAGCACTTGCGGCGCATCGCTCGCGAGCGCGCGGTAGAGGGCCGCGAACGCCGCCTCGGTTTCAAGGGGAGCAAGCCCGGTGGTGCGGGCCATGAGCCTGCGGCTGGCCTCGTCCATGACCATGCCGCCATCGCGCCAGAGCGGCCAATCGACGGCGAGCGTGCGCCCATGGCAGGCGCCCGTCCGGCGCCGCGCCTCGCGTTCGGCGGCGAAGGCGTCGAGGCAGGCGTTGGCCAAAGCGTAGTCCGCCTGTCCGGCATTGCCCATCGCGCCGGAAAGCGAGGCGAACAGCACGAACAGGTCAAGGGGGGCATCGCCGAGCGCCCGGTCGAGATTGAGCGTGCCGGCCACCTTCGGCGCCAGCACGCGGGCGAGGTCGTCCGGCGTTTTGCGGGCGAGCGGGCCGTCCTGGAGCACGCCGGCCGCATGCAGCACGCCGTCCAGCCGGCCGAAGCGGGCGCGGATGTCCGCGAGGAGAGCCTCCACCGCCGGGCCGTCCACAAGGTCGAGGCTGCGGTAGATGACCTGCGCGCCGTTGCGTCCGGACAGGCCGGCAAGCTTCTCGGCGATGGCCGGCCCGTCCGCTGCGCGGCCCACGAGGATGAGGCGGGTGTCCGCGGCCCGCGCCATGATCTCGGCCGCCAGCCGCCCGCCGATGCCGCCGGTGCCGCCGGTGAGAAGGTAGACCCCGCCATCGCGCCAAGGCGCCGCCAGCGGCATACCTGCGACCGCCAGCGGTTCCCAGCGGCGGGCGAGCATCCCAGCCCCGTCCAGGCAAACATCCGCCTCGCCGGTGGTGGCAATCCGCGCGAGCCGCTGGGCCAGCGTTGCCGGCTCGCTCGTGTCGGCGCGGATCAACTGGGCGTGGAGGCCGGGATATTCCATCCGGGCCGAGCGCAGCAGGCCGGACAGGCCGGCCCACAAGGGCTCGGTCGCAGGCACCACCACTTGCAGCAGGGTGCCGCCCGCCCCGAGGGTCCGGGCCGCGTCCTGCGCCAGGCCCAGGACCGCCGTCCCCTGGGCCAGGACGGATGCGGCGGTGTCTGCCTCACCGGCGGAGGTGCGGATCTCCCAGTCAGGCAGCGCCGCGGACAAGCGCTCCGCCGTGCCGTCGGGAAAGCCGCACAGCAGCGCCACGCGGCGCCCGAACACGGCCGCTTGGGCAGTGCTGATGGGGGGGAGCCCAGACCAGCGGGGGGTGTAGAGCAGCGTCTCGGTATTGTCTCGCGTCGGGGCGCGCGTGGTGAAGCCGTGCATCCGCACGCGCACCTGTCCCACCATATCGGTCAGATCGAGGTCGAGGCGGCGCACCTTGCCGCCCGTATCTTCGGCCGCCGGGCGGATGCGCACCATCATCTGCGGCGCGCAGGCGCCCAGCACCTCCAGCCGGTCGAGGGCGAAGGGCAGCGCGGCGGCGCCGGCGCGCCCGTCCGCATCGAGCGCCATGCCGATCGCCGCCTGGAAGGCGCCGTCCATCAGGCTCGGGTGCAAAGCGAAGGCATCGGCCGTACCGGCCACCGGATCGGGCAAGGCCAGGTGCGCCAGCACCTCGCGGGCGCCGTTCTGCCCCTGCTCGCTGACCGCCAGCCAGGCGATGGCGCGGTGCGCCGGCCCATAGGCGAGCCCCATGGCGGTGAAGGCGGCATAGACCGCGTCCGCGTCGAAGCGCCGGTCGCAGCGGGCCTTCAGCGCGGCAATGTCCACCGTGTCCGGCGCATCCCTGTCCGGCGGGGTGACGCGAGCCTGGGCATGGAGCACCGCCGCGCCGTCCGCGTCGCGATGCGACAGTTCCACCCGCACCGGAAGCCCGGGATCGCGGATGACGGCGATCTCCACATGCGTCGTCGTTGGAACGTCGAGGCGCTTCAGCCAGACCATCTGCGCCAGATCGCCGGTCGCGCCCGCCATCTCGGCGGCGCGGCGCATCAGCTCCAGATACATCACGCCGGGCAGGACCGGACTTCCGTCGAAGGCATGGTCCCGCAGATAGAAGGCCGCCGCGTCGAGATCGACCGCGTAGCGCCCCGGCGCCAGGGCGCGCAGCACCGGAGCCGTCGACGCCTCGGCAGCGGCTTCCGGCTGCGGCAGCCAGAAGCGCTTGTGCTGGAAGGCGTAGGTGGGCAGCGGCAGGCGGCGGGGGCGCCGATTGACATAAAGCCGCGCCCAGTCAATGGACGCGCCGTCCAGCCACCGCGTGGCCAAAGCCGGGGCGTCCAGGTCTGCGGCGACAGGGTCCACCACCGGGCCGCGAACCGCCTTGCGGTCGAGTGTCCGGAAAGCGGTCCGGTCGTCGGCCAGCGTTGCGCGCAACTGGGCCAGCAGGTCCGCCCGGTCCCGCGCCACGAAGGCGGCGCGCACGCGCATGGCGTCACGCCCGGTCTGGAGGGTGAAGGCGATGTCCTCCATCGCCGCGTCGCCGGCGGAGGCCTCAAGATGGGCCGCCAGCCGCGCGATCCCCTGCCGCAGCGCCTCGGGCGTCCTGGCCGACAGCGGCACCACGAACGGGCCGGCAAGCGCGGGCCGGACCGAGGCCGGCGCGCGATATTCCTCGATCACCACATGGGCGTTGGCGCCGCCGGCGCCGAACGAGCTGACGCCGGCCCGCCGCGGCGCCTCCCGGCCCTCGACCACCGGGCGGGTCCAGGGCCGCGCCTCGGAGAGCAGGTAGAAAGGCGTGCCGGACAGGTCGATCAGCGGATTGGGCCGCTCGCAGTGGAGCGTGCGGTAGAGCGTGCCCGCGCGCAGCGACAGCAGCACCTTGATGACCCCGGCAATGCCCGCCGCCGTCTCCGCATGGCCGATGTTCGACTTCACGGAGCCGAGCCCGCAATGCGGGCTGGCGGGGATTGGCAGGCCGTGGTCGGCATAGAGCTCGGCGAAGGCGGCCTTCAGGCCCTCCACCTCGACCGGATCGCCCAGAGGCGTGCCGGTGCCGTGGCATTCGATCAATGTGACGGTGCGCGGATCGATGCCCGCCCGACGGTGGGTCTCCGCCACCAGCCGGGCCTGCGCCCTCGGGTTGGGCGCGGTGAGCGAGGTCGCCCCGCCGCCGTGGTTTTCCGCCGAGGCCCGGATCACGCCGAGGATGGTGTCGCCGTCCCGCTCGGCGGCATCTAGCCGCTTCAGCAGCACCGCACCCACCCCGTCGGCGCGGCCATAGCCGTCGGCATCGCGGGAGAAGGTCTTGCAGCGCCCGTCGCGGCTCAGCATGCCGACGCGCGAGAACAGGATGTGCTGCGTCGGGGTCAGCATCAGGTTCGCGCCGCCGGCGATGGCCATCTCGCAGCCTTCGTGGCGGATGCTCATGACCGCGCGGTGCAGCGCGACGAGGGAACTGGAGCAGGCGGTGTCGATGACCTGGCTCGGGCCGTGGATGTCCAGCAGGAAGGACAGGCGGTTGGGGCAGAAGACGTGGCCGAGGCCGGTGAGCTGGACAGGGTCCACCTGCCCTGCCCGGTTGGCGAGGTCCGCATAGTCCTGGAGGTTGATGCCGAGAAACAGCCCGACGTTCCGGCCCGCCAGGGCGCCGGGTGCGTAGCCTGCGCTCTCGATGAGCTGCCAGACGCATTCCATGAACAGACGGTGCTGCGGGTCCATCAGCTCCGCCTCTTTCGGCGAGATGCCGAAAAAGGCTGCGTCGAAGGCGTCGTGCCCCGGCGCGAAGCCGCCGAAATGCACGTCGGTGCGCGGGCCTGCCTTCGGGTTGCCGTCCACGGCACGCCAGTCCCAGCGCTCCGGCGGCACGCGCGTGATGCAGTCGTCGCCGGCGCGCAGGTGGGCTTCGAACGCCGCAATGTCTGGGCTCTGCGGGAACACGCCGTCCATGGCGATGATCGCCACCGGAGCCTCCGGCCTCGGGGGCGACTGCGTGGCAGCGGGCGGTGCGGCGGGCGCCGGGACGACCGGGTCGATCGTCCGGGCACCGCCGGGCGCGCGGGCCGAGCGGTGGCGGGCCAGCCAGGAGGCCACGTCCGGCTCCGCGCGGTGCGCGGTCGCAGGTGTGGGCGCGGGTGCGCCAGTGGGCTCGGGTGCCGCCTTGCGCGCGTAGTGCGCGGCCACCTGGGCGCCGTAGCGGCTGCGCAGGATGGCCACCAGGTCGTCCAGCCGGCGGGCCTCGAAGAAGGTGGTCGGGGCGATGGAGACGCCGAGGAAGCGCGAGATGCGCGTCATCACCTCGGTGATGGCGATGGAATCGACGCCGTAATTGGACAGGTTCTCGCGCGGGTCGATCTGATCCGCCGGCAGGCGCAGCGCGGCGGCGGTGAGCGCCAGGACATCCGCGTCGAGGCCGTCGCCGGCGGGAGACTGAGGCACGGCCGCCGGCGGTTCCGGCGCCGGCCGCGCCGGCAGCCGCGCGCGGGCACGCGCCACAAGCTCGTCCTCCAGCACCTGCCGCATGGCGGCGCGCAGCGGATCATCGGGCAAGGTCATTGGGCCGCCACCATGCCCGGCCCCTCGCCCGAGGCGAGCAGGTCGCGATACTTGCGCATCTGGCCCAGCAGCTTCCAGAGGTCGGCTTCGAAGAGATGGCGGCGGGAGGCGATGAAATAGTCCTGCCCCAGGTCCGGCGCATCCACCGTCTTGGCAGCGAGGAAGGCGGCGAGCCCGCGCGTGCGGCCGAAGAAGGCTCGTGCATAGTCGCGCACGAACAGCCCCTGCGTCTTCAGCCCGTCGCCCAGCCCGCCGGCGGCGTTGATGAAGCCCATGAACAGCAGGTCGTCATGATTGCGCGGCACGGAATGCAGGAAGAGGTCGGGAATGCCGTCTTTCCATTCCAGCTCGCCGGGATCGAGGAAGGAGAAATCGCGCTGGTAGCCGGTGGCATAGACCACCGTGTCCACCTCCTCCAGAGAACCGTCCGCGAAGCGCACGGTGCGGCCTTCGAACGCCGCCACATCGCCCTTGGGCCGGATGTCGCCATGGCCGATGTGGTAGAGCACCAGCGAGTTCATCACGGGATGGGCGGCATCGAGCGCATAGTCCGGCCGGGGCAGCCCGTAGTCGGCGCCGTCATAGCCGGCAAGGCGGAACACCTCCTCCACATAGGCGAGGGTTTCCTCCTTGGTGGCGAACTTGCCGCCCAGCTCCATCATCCATTGCGGCGTCGGCTTTCCGCCGATGAACTTGGGCTGGTAATAATAGCCCCGCCGCGTGCTGTGGATCACCGACGCCGCGTGATGCACGGCATCCACCGCCACGTCGCAGCCGGAATTGCCGCCGCCCACCACCAGCACGCGCCGCCCGCGCAGCTGGTCGCCCGACTTGTAGTGGCGGGTGTGCAGCGTCTCGCCCTCGAAGGCGCCGGGATAGGCGGGGTCCGGATAGAGCGGCTTGCATTGCAGGCCGGTGGCGATGACCACCAGGGGATAGACGGCGCTGAAGCCGTCGCCGCTGGTCACCCGCCAGCCGCCCGCCTCGCGCGCGAGGCGCCGCACCGGCGCGTTGAACCTTGCCTTGCCGTAGAGCCCGAACGCCTGCGCGTAGGAACGGATGTAGCGCAGCATGAGCGCATGGCTCGGATAGGCCGGATAGTCGTCCGGCATCGGAAAGTCCTGCACCTGGGTGTTGAACTTCGGCGAGATGAGGTGGAGCGAGGCATAGGTGCGTCCGCAGTCCGCATCCGCGTTCCACACGCCGCCGAAATCGGCCTCCGCCTCGAATATCTCGAAGTCGAGGCCGGCGTCGGCCAGTTCCCGGCCGACGCCGATGCCCGTGGGCCCGCCTCCGATGATGGCGATCTTACCCACACTCATGGCTGCCCCCGTGGCGCGAGATCGAGATCGGCGAGGTCTTCGGCCCGCCGGGTCAGCAGGCCGTCCAGCCAGAGCAGCGGACGGCCGTCCAGATCGTGGAGGCTGATGGCGACGCCGCCATCCCCTTCGGCACCGTGGATACGGATCATCATGTCGCGTGTCAGCGGCGCCTCGGCAACGTACCGCTCCAGCGCATAAGGGTGCGCGGGCGGCGGGGCGTGGCCGTTGGTGCGGGCGAAAGCCAGCAGACGCCAGAGCAGAGCCAGGAGGTCGCCGTCCAGGCTCGCCGCCGCCCCTGCGGGACGCCGCAATTCAGCCTCAAGGCCCCCCTCGCGCCGCCGCAACCGGGCGATGCAGGCTTCCAGCGCCACGGCCTCCGCGCCGGCCCGGGCGGAAAACTGCCGCCAGGCGGCGGTCGCATCTGCGCCGTCAGGAGCCGTCGCCAGGGTGGCGGGCATGGCGAAACCGACGTCCTGCCCCTCGTCCAGCAGCAGCGCGCCCACGTGGCACGGCACGTCCGACCCGTCCGCCAGCACGTCATAGAGCCAGCCGTCCGCATCGGCCCGCACGTTGATCTTCATGTCGCCCGCTGGTGCCGGCTTGCCCCAGACCAGATGCGTCACGCCGCGCACAGGCCGGCCAGCCGCCTGCGCGCCGGCGGCGCGGGCCAGTTCGGCCAGTTCGAGCCCGAAGACACGGGCCGGTCGCCCGGCTGCGGGAGGTGTGGCGGGCACTGCAATCGCAGGCTCCGGAGCCTCGATCCAGCAGCGGACGCGGGCGAACGGATAGCCTGGCGCGGACAGCCGGCGGCCGGCAGCCGGCGGCCAGGAGATGGTCTCCCCGTCGGTCCAGCGCCGCGCCAGTTCATGATCGCCCGCCCCCCGGGGAGCGCGGCCCGACGCCACATCACTGAGCCCGGCGCGAAGCGCCTCCCGGTTCCGGAACACGATGGCCGCACGGCATGGGAAGGCAGTGCGACCCTGCTGGAAGGTCGCCGCCAGCCCGGCGAGGTCGAGGTCCGCGTGCGCCACCACGTGGCGTTCCAGGCGTTCCGCATAGGCGGCGAGGCGCTCGGCGGTCCGCGCGGACAAGGGCAGCACCAGATCGCCCGTCCCGGTGGCCGGCTTGGCCCGCGCCGGCGCCTCTTCCAGCACCAGATGGGCATT
This sequence comes from Azorhizobium doebereinerae UFLA1-100, assembly GCF_000473085.1. GTDB lineage: Bacteria > Pseudomonadota > Alphaproteobacteria > Rhizobiales > Xanthobacteraceae > Azorhizobium > Azorhizobium doebereinerae. The sequence goes on along the minus strand of NZ_AXBA01000001.1, from coordinate 87,827 downwards.
GGTGCCGCTGAAGCCGAAGGCGCTCACGCCGACGCGGCGCGGCCCCGTGCCGGCAACCCAGGGCGTGCGCGCGGTGTTGAGCCGGAAGGGTGTGCCGTCGAGCAGGATGTCGGGGTTCGGCTTCGCCACATGGATGGTGGGCGGCAGCTCGGCATGCTCCAGCGCCAGCATGGCCTTGAGCGCGCCCGCCACGCCGGCGGCGGCCAGCAGGTGGCCCACATTGCTCTTCACCGATCCCAGCGCGCAGGTGCCGGCACTGCCGGCAAAGGCGCCGGCCAGCCCCTCCACCTCCATGGGATCGCCCAGCGGCGTGCCGGTGCCGTGGCATTCCATCAGGCCGATGCTGGCGGGGGCGATGCCGAAGCGGTCGTAGACGGTCTGGAGCAGCCGCGTCTGGGCCTTGGGATTGGGGGCGGTGATGCCGTTGGTGCGGCCGTCCTGGTTCACGCCCCAGCCGCGGATGATCGCGCGGATGGGATCGCCGTCGCGCTGGGCGTCGGACAGGCGCTTCAGCACCACGACCCCGACGCCCTCGCCCGGGACGAAGCCGTTGGCCCGCGCATCGAAGGTGAAGCACCGCCCGTCCCGCGACAGCATGCTGACCTTGGCGGTGTCGATGAACATGGACGGGCCGATGAGCACGCTGGCCCCACCCGCCAGCGCGAGGTCGCAATCGCCCAGCGCCAAGCTGTTGCAGGCCTCCGCGATGGCCACCAGCGAGCTGGAGCAGGCGGTGTCCAGCGACACGGCCGGGCCGTGCAGGTCCAGCATGTAGGCGATGCGGGCGGCGAGGATCGAGCCCGAATTGCCCAGCAGGCTGTAAGCGTTGCGCTCGGTGATACGGTCCGCGTAGCCGCTCGGCCCGGAGCCGACGAACACCCCGCAGGCGCCGCCGGCCAGCGTGTAGGGATCGATCGCGGCGTCCTCGATGGCATGCCAGGCGTGTTCGAGGAACAGGCGCTGCTGCGGGTCCATCAGCTCCGCTTCGCGCGGCGTGATGGTGAAGAACTGCGGATCGAACAGCTCCACCTCGTCGAGGACGCCCATCCACTTGCAATAGGTCTTGCCCGGCGCCAGCGGATCGGGATCGAAATGCGCCGCGATGTCCCAGCGCTCCGGGGGGACTTCGCGGATGCAGTCGCGGCCGGCGGCGATGTTGTCCCAGAAGGCGCCGAGATCGGGCGCCTCGGGAAAGCGGCCTGCGGCGCCGATGATGGCGACGGCCTCCCGCTCCGGCGTCGACCGGACGGCGGGGGCAGAGGGGCGGCGATCCGTGTCGGGCATGCCCGCCGGGCTTTCCGCCTCACGGGGCTGCGCCCGCTCGACGGGCAGCTTCGGCTTCAGGCCCGCCACATGGTCCACCATCGCTCCGACGGTGGGATGCGCATAGACGGCGGTGGCCGGCAGGGAGAGGCCGAAAGCGGCATTCAACCGGCGGATCCAGGTGACGGCCAGGATGCTGTCGAGACCAAGCTCCAGGAAGCTGGCGCTGTCGCGAACATCGGCCGGATCGTTGGCCAGTTCCTCGGCCAGATGCGCCACCAGGGCGGCCCGCACCGCCGCTCGATCAGTCGCCCCGTCGCGTTCGGGACTTCCCGCGACGGCCACCGCTGGGCGCGCGGTTTCGGCCAGTTGCGCGGCAACCGCTTCGCGCACGGCCTGCCAAGCCGAAGCGTTCTCATCCGGCGCGGGTGCGGCGGAAGGCGCCTGCACATGGTGTCCCGCCGTCTCGCCGACGGCCAGCGCGGCCACGTGATCCACCAGCGCGCCCACGGTGGGGTGCGCATAGACCGCCGTGGCCGGCAGGGAGAGGCCGAACCGGCCGTTCAAGTGCCGGACGAAGGTGACCGCCAGGATGGAATCGAGCCCCAGTTCAAGGAAGGTGGCGCCGTCACGCACCTCCTGCGGTGCGATCATCAGGTCGTCCGCAAGGCAGGCCACCAGGTCCCGCCGCACGTCGCCGCGTGGCCGGGCCGTGATGCGGGGCGCGGCCGCTTCCTCGGCGGGCACGCCGAACGCGGCGCGGATGCGGGCCATCACCTCCGGATTGCCCACGAAAGTGCGGCTGTGCAGGTCGAGTTCCGCCGCCAGCGTCGCCTCCAGGCGCGCGCGCACCGGCCGCGCGCCTTCGGCCTTGGCGGCTTCGAGCGCGGCGCGGGGATGGCGGGCAAGGCCATGGGCGATCGCCACGGCGGAAGCTTCCACCTGCGCCGCCGGCACCACGCGCAGGCCGACGTCGCGCGCGGCGAGCTCCCGCCCGCGATAGGGATGGGCGGAGAACAGCACTTCCCGGCCGAGTTCGTCGCCGAGCCGCGCCGGAAACACCAGGGTGGCGCCCGCCCCCGGCGTGAACCCGAGGGTCAGATAATTGCTGTGATAGATGCCCTCGGCGGCGAAGACCTGGAGATCGCAGAACATGCCCAGTGACCAGCCCGCGCCGATGGCGTGGCCCTGCATGGCGGCGAGCACCGGCAGGGGGCAGCTGAGCGGCAGGCTGTAGATCCGGCGGTCGGTGAAACGGCTTTCGCCGCGCTGAAGGCTCTCCAGGCCGCCCTGGGTGCCGCCGCAGGCGAAATATCCCTCGAAACCCGTCAGCACGACCGCCTTCAGCGCGGCGTCGCTGGCGATGGCGTCGAACGCCTCCGACAGGCCGTCCATGAAGGCGTCGGTAAACATGTTCTTGTGCGCCCGCTCCTGCATGCGCAGCACGGCGACGCCGTCCCCATGCACCTCCAGCGCCATGACCGGAGAGGACAGCGGGATCCGGCGGATCGCCGCCGCCGGAGGGCCCGTCAGAGGAAGCGCATCACCGATCAGGCCGGACAGCGGGCTGGCGAGCGGGCCGGTCGGCCGGCGCGGCGGCATGTGCCGCTTCAGCTCGATCAGCGCGCCACGCGGCGCGGACGCGATCTGGCGTGCAAGCGCCCAACCTTCCGCCATAAGGCTGGCCGCCGGGACGTGCCGGATGCCGCTGCTGTGCGACGGCGCACGGTCCGGCCCGAGAAGGAGGAAATCGCACGCCTGGGAGACGGCCTCGGCGGCGCCTGCCCCGCCCTGCGCGAGGGCGGCGACGACGGGGACTGGGCAGGCAGCCAGGGCTGTAGCGAGTTCCAGTCCGTCCGCCGGGTCGCCGCCGGGCGCATCGTCCCGTGTCACCAGCACCGCACGAACAGTGCCATCCGTACCCGCCGATGCCAGCGCGGCGGCAAGAGCCGCGTTCGTCACGTGGTCCCATGGCCCGTCGAGCACCAGATGGCGCACGCCTTCCGCATCGGGTTCGACGCGGAGCCGCCCTGCGGGCCCGGGCGGAACCGGCGCCAACGGGGCGAGAGCGACCTTGCCGCGGGGCGGCGAGACTGTGACCGGCGAAGCGGAGGCGACCGGCGCCAAGTGCACGCGCGCCGCCGGGCGCGGCGCGTCCGCGCCACCCGCTGCCGCGCTGACCTTGGCATCCACAGGTGCCGAGGCGGCGGCCGGCACGGACAACGACTGGAGCCCCTCGCCTGCCGATCCCGGCGTGGCCCGGCGTGCCGCCAGACGCTCGGACATCTCCGTGGGCGTCGGCACGCCCTCCACCCACAGGGCGCGTCCCGCGAACGGATAGGTAGGCAGCGGCACGCGCCGGCCCCCAGCGGGGAAGAGCCGGGAGACCGGCAACGACGCGCCGGCGATGAAGGCCCGCGCCAGTTCGGTGAGGTGGGCTGTCCCCCCGCCACCGTTCGCCGTCAAACCGTCGGCTTCCGCATCCGCGACAAGCGGGGCGCCCGCCCCGTCCGGCACCTCGCCGGCGAACACGCTGGCCGGAACATGCCCCGCCGCCCATTGCGACAGCCGGGCGGCGGCGTCCTGCGTGTCATGCGCCACCAGCGCGAGACGGTGCGGATGGTGGGTGCGCCCGGCCGCCAGGGTGAAGGCCACGTCGGCCAGCCGCGGACCCGAACGGGCGGATAGATGCGCCGCCAGCCGCTCGGCCTGCCGGCGCAGATCCTCGGCGGTGCGGCCCGACAGGACGATCAGCTGCGGTGCCCCGTCATCCTCGGCTGTCGGCTGTGTGGGCGCCTCCTCAATGACCACATGGGCATTGGTGCCGCTGAAGCCGAACGAACTGATGGCCGCCCGCCGGGGCATCTCCCCGCGGCCCCACGGTTCGGCGCCGGTATTGACCCGGAAGGGCCCGTCGGCGAAGGCGATGGCGCCGTTGCCGGTGCCGAAATGCAGCGAGGGCGGCACAGTGCGATGGCCGAGGGCCAGCAGCACCTTGACGAGGCTGGTGATGCCTGCCGCCGTGGTGGCATGCCCGAGGTTCGATTTGACCGATCCGAGGCGGACGCCGGTGCGGCCGGCGAAGACCCGCGCCAGAGCGGCATATTCGATGGGATCGCCGAGGCTGGTGCCGGTGCCGTGAGCCTCCACGAGCGTGATGCCGGCCGGGTCGATCCCGAATTGCTCATAGACCTCCCGCATCAGCCGCTCCTGCGAGACGGCGCTCGGCGCGGTGATGCCGTTGGTGGCGCCGTCCTGGTTAACGCCGGCGGCGACCACAAGGCCGTGCACGGTGTCGCCATCGGCCAATGCGGCGGAGAGCGGCCGCAACAGCACCGCCGCGACGCCCTCCCCGGGCACCATCCCGTCCGCCCCGGCGCCGAAGGCGGCGCAGCGCCCGCTGGGCGAGAGCATGCCGGCCCCGTTCGCATAACGGTAGAAGCGGTCGGTGCATTGCACGAACACGCCACCGGCCAGGGCAAGCTCGCTCTCGCCCCGCCACAGGCTCTGGCACGCCAGATGGAGGGCGACGAGCGAACTGGAGCAGGCGGTGTCCACCGCGACCGCCGGCCCCTTCAGGTCGAGGGCATAGGCGATGCGCGCGGGGATCAGCGACGAGGTATTGCCCCAGAAGGCCTGGGCCGGCGGCTGGGTGCGGAACAGCTCCTGATAGTCCCCCGCGCTGCAGCCCACGAAGACACCGCAGCGGCGCCCGATCATGTCGGCACCGCCATGGCCGGCGTGCTCCAGCGCCTTCCAGGCCTCCTCCAGGAACAGCCGCTGCTGCGGGTCCATGTGCCGGGCCTCGATCCCGGAAATGCCGAAGAAGGCCGCGTCGAAACGCTCGATGCCTTCGATGAAGCTGCCGTGCCGCCCGAAGGTGCCGGGGGGCGCGGCCGCCTGAAGCGGATCAAGGTCGAAGCGGGTCACCGGCTCCACCAGGTCGTGGCCCGCCTCCAGGTGCGTCCAGAGCGCATCAAGGTCCGGAGAACGGGCGAAGCGCCCGCTCATGCCGATGATGGCGATGGGCTCCTGGCCCCCTGCCCGCTCCCCGATGGTCCGCACGACCGCCGGGATGCTTTCGACGGCGGCCGGGCTGGCCGCCGGCGGCGCGTCCGGCGTCTCCGCGGCAAGCCCGGGATGCTCGGCGAGCAGATGGCGCTCCAGCCGGACGACGGAGCTGAAATCGAACAGTCGCGTATGGTCGAGCGTGACCCCGAGCGCCCGGCGCAGCCGGTCCACGAGTTCGGCGCCGAGAATGGAATCAAGGCCGTAGTCGGCGAAGGGGGCGGCCACATCCACCGCGGCCTCGGCGATGTTCAGCGTATGCGCCACTTCCCGCCGGAGGGTCTCGCGCAGGCGGGCGGATGTCGTTTCCGGACCGGCCTGTGCCGGCTCGACCATGGCAGGGCGCGCGGAGACGGAGGCCGGCGGCCGCGCCTGCCCCCGTTGCGGGGCGGCCGGCGCGCGGGCGGCGATGACCTGCTGGCCGAGCGTCCGTTCGCCCTGCGGCGAGCCGGCGACCCAGCGCAGCCCTTCCGCCTCCAGGGCTTGCCGCCACGCGGCAGCGGTCAGGGACGGCGTGCCGGGAATGCGCAAATGCGCGTCGGTGAAGCGCCACCAGCCATCCAGCAGGCCGAAGGTGACATGGGTGAAAAGCGTCGCCCGGCTGGTCTCGTTCAGCAGCAGAATGCCGCCGGGCGCCATCACCTGGCGCACATGGGCGAGCGTGCGGGCGATATCGGCGGTGGCGTGCAGGACGTTGGCGGCGATGACGAGGTCGTAGCCGGCGAGCGCGACGTCCTGGCCTTCCGGCCGCCTTTCCACGTCGAACAGAGCGGTGGAGAGGAAGGGGGCCTGGGGCCGGAAGCGCTGCTCCGCCCGCAGCAGGAAGGCGCGCGACACGTCGGTGAAGCGATAGTCGGCGATGGCCCCGACCAGCGGCGCGAGCGCGCGCAGCACCGGCGCCGTGGTGCCGCCCGAACCGGCGCCGATCTCCAGGATGCGCAGGCCGGCCTGCGGGGCGGCCGCCCGTCTGCGCGCCAAAGCGTCGGCGGCCGCTTGCGCCAGCACGGCGTTGAAGCGGGAGGCGGTGTCGTTCCGACTGTAGACGGCCTCCACCAGATCCAGCTTGCCGGCCGGGAACATCACGGCGGTGGCCGCCCGCGCGCCGGTGAGAATATCCCCGAGGGACCGCAGCGTCGTTTCCGCCAGCGCCACCTGCGCCGAAGGGGAGGCAAGCGCGGCTTTGAAATGGTCCCATGCGGCCCAGGCCGCGTCGAGGCTCGGGGCCTGTGCGCCGGGATGGTCCGCCAGCAGGCGGTCCAGCGCCGCGCGCCACGGGGCGAAGCCCGGCGTTATGGCGGCCGGCTCCACGTTCCGCAGAACGGCACGCAGCAGCGGCGCGAGGGCGCGTTCCAGCGCCGCATTGGCATCGATGAGCGCCCCGCGCCCCGGCGGCTCGGCCGCAAGGCTTTCGGCAAGCGCGGCATCGATGCCGTCGTCGCCGACGCCGGGCAGCCAGAAGCGGTCACGGGCGAAGGGATAGGTCGGCAACGAGACGATGACGCCGCCGGCGGGTCGGGGCAGGCTGTCCCAGTCCACCGGCGCGCCGTCCACCCAAAGGCCGAGCATGTGGTCGTGGCGCCCTTGCGCGATCCACCGTGCGGCAAGGCTTGCCAGATCGCCGGCATCCGCCCGCGCAAGGGGCGTGGCGGGGGCAGTGCCGGCCGGGCCGCCGACATGCAGGCCGGGGTGATCGGTCCGGCCGTCGAGATAGGCACGCAGGGCCGCGGAGACTTCGCCGTGACTGCAGGCCGCGATGGCGAGGCGCGCGGCCATCGGCTCGCGCCCCACCTGGAGGGTAAGAGCGATGTCCGCCAGGGCCGGCCGGTCGGCGGAGGTCTCGCCGGCTCGCGCGGGCAGCAGGGCCAGCAGGTCCTCCGGGCAGATGCCGTCGCGCAGCGCGTCGGGACCCAGCGGCGCGTCGAGATTGGTGTCCAGCCAGTGGTGCAGGGCGAGGCGCTGGAGCGCGTCGAGGCCCATGGCGTCGAACGGCTCGCGCAGGTCGATCTCCTCCGGCCCGACGCTCAGCAGCGTCGCCAGCTCGGCGCGCAGGCGCGCGCCTTGGGCGCTGAGGTCGCGGGCGGCGACCGGTGCGCCCGGGCTTGCACCGGCTTCGAGGAATGCCAGAAGGCGCGCAGCCGCCTCGCGCAGGCGCTCCGGCGTGCGGGCGGAGAGCGGCAGCAGGTGCACGGTTGCATCCGCCGGGGCGTCCGGCCGTGCGGGTGCGGGCCACGCCTCCAGCACCACATGGGCGTTGGCGCCGCCGGCGCCGAAGGAGGACACGCCGGCGATGCGCCGCTCCGCCGTCCAGGGAGCGGCCGTGCGTTGCAGGACGAAGGGCGAAGCGTCGAGGTCGAGGTCGAGGTTGGGATTGGGCTCGGTCGCGTGCAGCGTCGGCGCGAGCGTGGCATGCCGCATCTGGAGCAGCACCTTGGTGACGCCGGCGATGCCGGCCGCCGCCTCCAGATGGCCAATGCCCGACTTCACCGCGCCGAGGCCGCAATAGCCGCGATCGGCTGTGTCGGCACGGAAGGCCTGCGTCAGCCCCGCCACTTCGATGGGGTCGCCCAGTTCCGTGCCGGTGCCGTGCGCCTCCACATAGCTGACGTCGCGGGCCGAGAGGCCGGCCTCGTCCAGCGCGGCGCGTATAACGGCGCGCTGGGCGTCGGGATTGGGCACGGTGTAGCCGTTGGTGCGCCCGCCGTGGTTGACGGCGCTGCCGCGGATGACCGCATGGATGCGGTCGCCGTCCGCCAGGGCGCGCGCCAGCGGCTTGAGCAGAAGGCAGCCGACGCCCTCCCCCGGCACGAAGCCGTCGCCGCCGGCGCCGAAGCTGCGGCAGCGCCCGCCTGCGCTCAGCATGCGGGCGGCGCTCAGTTCCACGAAATTGGCGGGGTGGAGATAGAGGTTCACCCCCCCGGCCAGGGCCAGCTCGCAGTCGCCGGCACGCAGCGCCTCGCAGGCCGCATGCAAAGCGGTGAGCGAGGACGAGCACATGGTGTCGAACGGCAGGCTGGGGCCGTTGAGGTCCATGGCGAAGGAGACGCGGTTGGCGATGCTCGCGAACGAGGTGCGGGGATGGACGACGGCGCCGCCTTCCACCTCGAACGGCGGGTAGAGGGCAAAGCCGGTCTTGGTGACGCCCACGAACACGCCCACCTTGCCGCCGTGCCGGGCGGCGAAACGCGCGGGTGAATAGCCACCGTCCTCGCTGGCCGCCCAGGCGGCCATCAGGAACAGGCGTTCCTGCGGATCCATGGCAGCCGCCTCGCGGGGGGCGATCTTGAAGAACAGCGGGTCGAAGTCGCAGAAGCCCTCCAGGAAGGCGCCCCACTTCGCATAGCTCTTGCCCTCGGTGACCGCCCTGGCCGGATCAGGTTCGAAGAAGCCGTCGAGCGCCCAGCGCTCGGCCGGAACCTCCCCCACCATGTCCCGCCCGGCGACGAGATTGGCCCAGAAGGCATCGAGGTCCGGCGCGCCGGGATAGCTGCCGCTCATGCCGATGATGGCGATGGGCGCTTGGCCGGAGACCGTTGCCTGCGAGGGCATGGGGACGGCCGAAGCGGTCCCGCCGGAATGGACGACGGCGGCGCCGGTCCAGGCCCGGCAGTCCGCCGCGCGCTCGGAGACCAGCCGCCCGGCCAAAGCGCGCAAGGTGCGGTGCTCAAAGAACAGCGTCCGGGAAAGCCCGGCGAACGCCTGCCCCAATTCCCGGTTCAACGCCGTCACCATGAGGCTGTCGATGCCGTAGGTGTCGAGCGTGGCGGCGGGGTCGATGGCGTCCGGCGCATGGCCGCTGACCCGCGCGAACAGGCGGCGCAACGCCTCGGTCGTCTGCACGTTCAGCGCCTTGTCATCGGCTGCGTCGGGCACCTCCTGCGCAGGAGCCGCCGCGCTGCGCCCGGCGAAGAAGGCACGGATGGCGGGCTCCTCGCCCGCTACCACCGCCACGCGGCTCGCGCCGAGGCGGAGCGCGCGCTCCAGGGCCGCGAAACCCGCCGCCGTGGACAAGGGACGCTGGCCCATGCGCGCGAACAGGGCCGCTTCGACCCGCGCATCCGCCTGCATGCCGCCACCCTGCCAGAGCGGCCAGTTCACGGCGAGCAGCGGCGCGCCGTCCTGCGCGGCGAGCGCGTCGAGGAAGCCGTTGGCGGCGGCGTAATCCGCCTGCCCCACGTTCCCCACCGCCCCGGCGAGCGAGGAGAACAGCACCAGGGCATCGAGCGGAAGACCCGCGCAGGCGGAGCGGAGCGCCAGCGCGCCATCCACCTTCGGCGCCAGCACCGCCGCGGCCTCGGCCGCCGTCTTGAAGGCAATGGAGCGGTCGCGCAGCGTGCCGGCGCAGTGGAACACCGCATGGAGGGCGCCGTGGCGGCGCAGGATGTCCCCAATCAGGGCCGCCACGGCCGCTGCATCGGCCACATCCACCTGCGCATAGGAGGCCGAGGCGCCGAGGCGGCCCAGCGCCGCCAGTTCTTCGGAACGCGCCGCATCCAGCGCCGAAGAGCCCGCCAGCACCAGGACCGCCCCAGGCGCCGCCTCGGCGATATGCCGCGCCAGCCGGCGGCCGAGACCGCCCATGCCGCCGGTCAGGAGATAGACGCCGTTCGGCCGCCAGCCCGGCCATACCGGCTCGCCGGCGGGCGGATCGCGCCACTCCAGCACCTCGCGCCGTCCCGCCCGGTAGCGGACCCGCGCCGTGCCGGAGAGTGCCTCGCGCGCCAGAACGTCCGCCGCCGCGGCGGGCGGCATGGCCTCCAGGCTCACCACCTGCCCACGGATGTCCGGATGCTCCAGGGCGGCGGTGTCGAGCACCGCGCCCAGCCCCGCCATCAGCCCGTCGTCGCCAGCGAGCGGCACGGCCAGTTGGACGAGGAGCGGGCCGCGCCGGGCGCCGGAAATCTCGGCGCGCAGGAGCTCCAGCAGACGCAACGTCGCGGCGCGATAGCGCGCACCCGGCTTGTCCTCTTCGGGCGCGAGTGCGAGCGCCCCCGCATCCGGCGGCAAGGCGACGCCCGCGCTCAGGATCAGCCGGCGCGGCGGCGCCTCTGCGCCGAGCGGCAAGGGACGCCCCACCCAGCAAGGCGCAAGCATGACGACTTCGGGCGCTGCCGGCGCCGGTTCCCGGCCGGTGGCGGGCAGCCAGAAGCGGGTCTGGGCGAAGGAACGTGGCGGCAGCGGGCGGCGGCGCGGCATGGGCGCGCCGAGCGGGGCTTCCTCCAGCACCACATGGGCATTGCTGCCGCCGAAGCCGAAGCTGCTCACGCCGGCTCGCCGTGGCTGCGGCCGCCCGGCCTCGTCGGTCCGGCGCGGCCAGGGTGTGCGTGCCCGCACCAGGTGAAAGGGTGTGCCTTTCAGGACCATGTGCGGATTGGCTTCCACGCAATGCAGCGTGGGCGGCAGCTCGCCCCGGGCCAGGGCCATGAGCACCTTGGCGATGCCCGCCAGCCCGGCCGCTGCCTCCAGATGCCCGATGTTCGACTTGACCGTGCCGAGGCCGATGGAGATGTCCTCGCGTGACCGTCCGGCCAGTAGTGCGTCATAGGCGAGGCGCAGCCCCTCCACCTCCACCGGATCGCCCAGCGCCGTGCCGGTGCCGTGCGCCTCGATATAGCCGATGCCGGCCGGGTCCAGCCCGGCCATGGCGCGGCAGACGAGATCGGCCTGGGCGTTGGCGTTGGGGGCGGTGAGGGCGCCGGCCCGTCCGCCGTGGTTTTCGGCCCCGCCGGCGATCACGCCGAGGATGGCGTCGCCGTCACGTTCGGCGGCGTCGAGCGGCTTCAGCACCAGGGCCAGGGCCCCCTCGCCCCGCCCATAGCCGTCGGCGGCGCGGGAGAAGGCCTTGCAGCGGCCGTCGGGGCTGAGCATGCCCGCCTGGTGCGGCCCCTCGAAGCCCTCGGCGGCGAGCGCCAAATTGACGCCGCCCACCAGAGCCATGGGGCAGCGTCCGGAGCGCACCGCCTCGGCGGCGCGCAGCAGCGCCACCAGCGAGCTGGAGCAGGCGGTGTCCACCGCCTCGCTCGGCCCGTGCAGGTCGAGGAAGAAGGAGAGGCGGTTCGCCACCATGGCCAGCGAATTGCCGGTGGCGGCGTAGCCGTCCTGCGGCACGCCGCTGGCTTCCAGCAGGCTGGCATAGTCTCGCCCGCTGACGCCAACGAACACGCCGGTCTCGCGCGGCAGATCCTCGGGGGCATAGCCCGCCTTTTCGAGCGCGCGCCAGCCCGTCTCCAGCATGAGGCGCTGCTGCGGGTCCATCCGCGCCGCCTCCACGGGGGAGATGCGGAAGAAGGCGGCGTCGAAACGGTCGATGTCGCCGAGAAAGCCGCCCCGCTTGGGGAACGCCGCCGCCGCCATGCGCCGCGCATAGGCGCCGTCGTAGCGCTCCATGGGCAGCGCGCCGGTCAGGTCGTCGCCCGCCAGCAGCCGATCGAAGAAGGCCTCCGGCGTGTCGGCGCCGGGAACCCGCAGCGCGAGCCCGACAATGGCCACCCGTGCTTCCGCCGGCGCACGGACGACGCTGTCCGCCGCGCGCATCGGCTGGGCGGGGGGCGTCCGTTCCGGCGCGGCTGCCACAGGTGATGCGGAGGGGGGCGACGCGGAGGGGGCCGCCGCGCCCTGCCCCGCCAGATGCGCCGCCAGCGCCTGGGCATGCTCGCAGTGGAAGAACAGGGCCGGAGAGATGGCGATGCCGAAGCGTTCGGTCAGGGCCGAGGCGAAGTGCGTCAGCGTGATGGAATCGAAGCCGAGGTCATAGAAGGTCGCGCGCGGGTTCAGAGCGTCGGCGGGAAACTTCAGGATGTCGGCCGCCACCGCCAGCACCGGGCCAAGCAGGGCCTGGGGGACCGCGGGAGCCGTGGCGGGCACCGACTGTGGTTCGGGCGTGGGAACCAGCGGCGGGGCTTCGATCTCGTCGGCCAGCCGATCGGCCGGCTTCAGCCTGATCCCCGTCCAGGCCCCCCGGACAGTCCCTTCGCCATCCAGGAAGAGAATCTCTCCGCCGGGATTTCCGCCCGCGACCCGCGCCAGGACATGGGTGACGTGCGCCAGGGAGGCGGCGTCGCCGGACGCGTGCTCGACAGCGGCTAGGGCGAGGCGTTCCCCGCCTTGCCCGCCGAGGATCAGTGCCTGGAACGCCGCGCCCAGCAGCGCCGCCGGCCAGATGACGTTCTGCTTGTAATGGTCCTGCGCCGGGCCATCGGTCTGCACCGTGCAGAGTACCGTGCCGTCGCGCCCCACGACGGCGACGTCCACCACGTCCAGATACGGGCCGAAGCGGCGGCCGCCGTCCGCCAGCGTGGCGCGGACCTCGGCGGCGGAGAGCGTCCGCAGCGCCTCAGTGCGCAAGGTGGCCAACGAAACGGCGGAGGCCTGGATCGGCGCTTCCAGCCCGACCTCGGCGCGCGCGAACGGTGCCGGAACGCCGTCGGCGCCGCAGGCGTCGAGCCGCACGGCGACGCGCTCCCCGGCCAGCGGGGTGACGGCGAACGCGATCTTCCGGACATCGGCCCAGGCGACGGCGCGCTCCACCCGCAAGGCCCGCACGGCAAGCCGGCCCGAAAGCCCGGCCAGTTGACCGGCGGCAAGCGCCATCTCCACCACGGCGGTGGGCAGGAGGTCGGGGCGGCGCGCGTCGGTGAAGGCATAGTCGCGCAGTTCGTCGAGATGCAGGTCCGTCGCGAAGCGCACGCCCGACAGATCCGAGCCGTTGCGGCCCACCAGGGGATGCAGCTTCTCCCGCGCCCCGAGCGGGCGGACCACGGACGGCGCGCCCTCATATTCGGGATACCAGCACCGCACCTTCTCGAACGGATAGGGCGGCAGGGAGACGCGGCGCGGGAGCGGCCGGCCATGCACCGCGTCCCAGTCGATGGCCGCCCCTTCCGCCCAGGCCGAGCCGAGCCGCGCGAAGTCGCCGGCGAGCATGGCTTCGCCAATGTCCGCCGGCTCCGTGCGCGCCTCGACATCCAGGATGGAGGCGGTGAAATGCCCGCCACGCACCGTGCGCGGATCGCTCAGGGCCTCCCCGAGCCGCGCCAGCAGGTCCGCGCGGCTGGCGGCAGCGAAGGCGAGGCGACAGGGCAGCGCGTTGCGGCCCACTTGGAGCGTGTAGGCGACATCCGCGACGTCGAGTTCGTCATGGGCCTCAAGATAGGCCGCGAGGCGGGCGATCCAGGCCGCCAGCCGTTCCGGCGTCATGGCGCTGAGCACCACGGCCTGCGGCCCCGTGAAGGCCGCCTGACGGGGCGCCGCCACATGCTCCTCGATGAGGATGTGGGAATTCATGCCGCCGGCGCCGATGGAGGTCACCCCCGCGCGGCGCGGCAGTTCGCGGCCGTCCGCGTCGTGCAGGCGCGGCCAGGGCATGAGGGTGCGCGCCACATAGAAGGGCGTGTCGGCGAAGGGAATGTTCGGGTTCAGCGTCTCCGCATGGAGCGAAGGCGCGATCTGCCCGTGCCGAAGCTGCGCCAGCACCTTGGCCACGCCGGCGAGCCCCGAGGCCGCGAGCAGATGGGCGATGTTGGACTTCACGGTGCCGATGGGGATCGACTGGCGCTGCGCACCGCCTTTGCCGTAGGCGAGCGTCAGCGCCTTCATTTCGATGGGATCGCCCAGCGCCGTGCCGGAGCCGTGCCCCTCCACGTAGCCGATCGTGGCCGGGTCCATGCCGGCATCGTCCAGCGCCTGCTGGATCGCCGCCGCCTGCTGCGCCGGGCTCGGCACGGTGAAGCCGTTGCGCACGCCGGCATTGCTGATGCCGGTGCCCCGGATCACGCCATAGACGTGGTCGCCGTCCCGCTCGGCGTCGGCCAGCGTCTTCAGCACCAGAGCGCCCACGCCCTCGCCGAGGATGGTGCCGTCGGCGCCGAGGCCGTAGCCGCGGATGACCTCGGCGGTCTTGCTGGTGAAATGCTCCTGCGAGGTGGCGATCAGCTTCTGCGGGTGCAGCAGCAGGCTCACCCCGCCGGCCAGCGCCATACGGCAGCGGCCGCCGCGCAGCATGTGCACCGCCTCGTGGATGCAGGTGGCCGAGGCCGAGCACATGGTGTCCAGGAAATAGGACGGCCCGGTGAAGCCATAGTAATAGGACACCATGTTGGGCACGGTGCCGGTATAGCTGCCGCTGGCCAGCGCGCCCCGCAGCAGCATGTTCTGGAAGCCGTAGAGATCGTATTCGTTGGTCATCGAGCCGACGATGACAGCCACGTCGCCACCGAGCTTGGCCTGCATGTATTCGCGCGAATAGCCGGCATCCTCGAACGCCTCGACGCTGGCTTCCAGGAACAGCCGCACCTCCGGCGACATCAGCTCGGCTTCATACTGGGCGATCCGGAAATAGCGCGGATCGAACTTGTCGATGTCCGGCAGGAAGGCGCCGGTCTTGACCACCGTCTTGCCGAGGATGTCCCGCTCGCCATGCAGCAAGGCCGCATGGTCCCAGCGCTCGGCCGGCACCGCCTCGAAGCCGTGCAGGCCCTGGGATAGCAGGTCCCAGAAGGCGTCCTGGTCCGCCGCCTTGGCCACCCGCAGGGACAGGCCGACGATGGCGATGTCGTGGGTGGAGGCGGCGGGACGCTCCTGCGGCCGGGCCGGAGGGGCTTCCGACATGCTCGGGTCCGGCGTCGCGGCGGCAGCGGCGCCCGAGGGGGCGGGACCTGCGGATTGAGGCGCGGCGGATTGCAGCGCCGCAGCGAGGGCGGGGCCGTACTCCTCCGTCAGATGCGCGGCGAGGGACGCGAGGTCGAGATATTCGAAGAACAGCGTCTTTGGCAGCGGGCCGAGAAGCCGCTCCAGCCGCGCCGTCAGTTCCAGGATGACGATGGAATCGAGCCCGTATTCCACCAGCGGCGTGCCGGCGCGGATGCGGCCGGCGTCCATCTGCACCGCTTCCGCGAACATCTCCTTGAGCAGATCGACCACGCGCGGCGCGAGGTCGGGCGGCGGGCTGCCCAAGTCTGCCGGATGTTCCGCCGGATGCTGCACGGCAGGGGCCGGCGCCGCGGGCCGCGCGGATGGCGCCAGCAGTTCGGCGATGCGCCCGGCATCGCCATGCAGCACCGCCGTGCAGGGTTCGCCCGACCCGATCACCTGCCAGAGCGCCGCCACCCCGGCGTCCGCCGGCAGCGGCGTCGTGCCGAACCGGCGGGTCAGCTCGGCGCGGAACACGTCCGCCACCTGCATGCCGCCCTCGGCCCAGAGCGGCCAGGCAATGGCATGGGTGGCGCCCCGGCGTTCGCCTCGCGCCACCAGAGCGGCCCGGCGGATGGCGAAGGCGTCGAGGAAGGCGTTGGCCCCGGCATAGGCCGCCTGCCCGGCATTGCCGAACACGCCCGCCACCGAGGAGAACAGCACCAGGAAATCCAGATCCGCACCGCGCGTGGCGGCATCGATATGGCCCGCCCCCGCCATCTTCGGCGCCATGACCGCGGCCAGGCGGGCGGGGTCCGCGCCGAGAATGTAGCCGTCGTCCAGCACGCCAGCGGCGTGGATGACGCCCTTGAGCGGCCCGACCTCGGCGGCGATCCACGCCACCAGGCGGGCGACGTCCGTCTCCAGCGAGACATCGCAGGGCGCATAGCGCAGGTCGATGCCCTCGGCCCAGAAGGGCTCCAGCACGGCGACGTCCACCTGCGGCGCGCGGCCGCTGAGCACGATGCGCCGTGCGCCCTGCGCGGCGAGGGCGCGGGCGAAGATCAGGCCGAGCCCGCCGGCGCCGCCGGTGATCCAGTAGACCCCTTCCACCGAAAGGTCCGGCACGGGGGCCGCAGGCAGGGACTTCGGCGAGAACCGCAGGGCGCTGCGATGGTCGTCCGGGCCATAGCGCAGTTCGGGGTGGCGGTCGGCCCGGCCGCGCTCGGCATCGACCAGGCGGGACAGGCGCGCGGCGTCGGCGGGGCCGTCCACCCGCACCAGGGCGCCGAACACCCTGGGATGTTCCATGGCCGCCGTCTTGACGAGGGCGGCGAGCGGGGCTGCGGCGACCGGCGAGACGCCCTCGCCGACCATGACGAGCACCTGCCGTGGTCGTGCCGGCTTCGAGGCCAGCAGGCGCGCGACGTGAGCGTGGGCGGCGAGAAAGAGGGCTGCGGAGGCGGAGGCCTCGTCCGCGCCAAAACCATCGGGCAGAGCCGTGACCGGCAGGCCCGTGCGCCCGGCGAGATCCAGGGCGAAGTCCGGGGGGAAGCCCACCAGCAGGACCTCGGTGTCGAAGCCCGGTGGGACGCTTTCGAGCGGCGCGGGTTCCCACGCGGGGACGGCGTAGATGACCGCGTCCGCCGGCTGCGTCTGCGCCGCAGGAACCTCCGGGTCGCGCGCGGCGGACTGGGCGGCAGACTGGGCGGCGGACTGGCGCAGCACGAGATTGCGGAAGGCGACGCAGATGCGCCCTTCGCTGTCGGCGAGATCGATATCGAGCTGCACCAGCCCGTCCACCGCCTTGCCGGTGCGGCGGACGCAGGCCCACATGCCCGGCGTGCAGGGGCCGTACACCGTGATGCGGCCGCAGGCGAAGGGGATGGCGGCCCCCGCCGGCGCGTCCGGATCCAGCGCCACCCAGGCCTGGATGGCGGCATCCATGAGCAGGGGATGAAGCTGGAACGCATCGAGCGAGGCCGCCAGCCGGCGCGGCAGCTTCAGGGCGGCGAGAACGACACCGTCGCCGGCGCGGACGTCGGACAGCACCTGGAAGCTTGGGCCGAGCACAACGCCGCTCGCCTCAAGGCGGGCGTAGCAGGCTTCGGGCGTCAGCACGGCGGTGGCGCGGGCGCGCAAGGCCGCAAGGTCGAGCGGCGCGCCCGTCCCGTCCGCCGGCGCGATCCGGCCGGTGGCGGCGGTGCCGGTCCCGCCGGCCGCGTCGGGGGCCGTGATGGCGAAGCGGGTGCCGGTGTCGTCCCGATCCAGCCGGATGGACAGCTCGACGGGGCCGTTTCCGGCGCGGATCGGCCGCGCCCAGACGAGATCCTCCAGCCGCATCGGGCCGTCGCGGCCGGTGGCCAGCGCGAAGGCCGCGCGGGCCATCTCCAGCGCCACCACGCCGGGCAGCACCTGCACGCCGTTCACATGATGCTCGGCCCAGAACATCTCGCTGCCGGACAGGCGTGTCACATAGCGCTGGGCATCGAAGCCCGACAGGTTACGGTGCAGCAAAGGGTGCTGCGCCGCCTCGGGGTCCTTGACGCCGAGGCCGGGGTCGAACCAGTGCCGCTCGCGGGCGAAGGGATAGGTGGGCGCGAAGATCCGGCGCGGCGGCGGCATGCCGGCGAGATCCGCCCAGGTCACGTCGGCGCCGGCGACCCACATATCCGCCGTGTGCCGGGCGCCGTCGAGGGCGAGCGGCTGGCTTCCGCCCGCCTGGCGCACCCGCTCGTCGTCCTCACCCCCCAGGAACGCCGCAACGGCGGCGCGCAGGGCGGACACGTCGGAGCCCACGAACGCCACGCGACAGTCCCAAACCTCTCGGCCGGTCTGGAAGGTCCAGGCGAGGTCGCGTATCGCGCCGTCGAACGTGCCGAGGAAATCCGCCAGCCGCTCGGCATAGGCGCGCAGCCGCTCCGACGTGCGCGCGGAAAGCGGCAGGATGACCGGCTCGCCGGCGTCGGGCGCCGCCAGAGGGCCGATGGGCGCGTCCTCGATCAGCACATGCGCATTGGTGCCGCCGAAGCCGAAGGAACTCACCCCCGCCCGCCGGGGCCGGGCCGGGTCGCGCGGCCAGGGCGTCGCCGACGCCTGGATGCGGAACGGGGTTCCCTCCAGCGCGATGAGCGGGTTCAGGGTCTCGAAGCCGACATTGGGCGGCAGCACGCCGTGACGCAGGGCGGCGAGCACCTTGGCGATGCCGGCGACCCCGGCGGCGCCTTCCAGATGGCCGATATTGGTCTTCACCGAACCGATGCCGCAGGTGCCGGGGGCCGGCTCCACGCCGGTCTCGGCGGAGCGCTGGCGGAAGGCCGCCTTCAGGCCGGTGATCTCGATGGGGTCACCCAGCGGCGTGCCCGGCCCGTGCGCCTCGATATAGCTCACCGTATCGGGCGCGACGCCGGCCGCGCGGTGGACCTCGGCGATCAGTGTCGCCTGCGCCTGCGGATTGGTCACCGTGAGCGAACTGGTGTGGCCGCCGTGGTTGGTGCCGATGCCGCGGATCACCGCATGGATGGGATCGCCGTCCGCCAAAGCGCGGGCCAGCGGCTTGAGCAGCAGCATCGCCCCGCCCTCGCCCCGCACATAGCCGTCCGCGCGGGCGTCGAACGCCTTGGCGCGGCCGTCGCGGGAGAGCATGCCGCTCTTGGCGAAGACGATGAAATGGTTGGGCGACCAGCACAGATTGACGCCGCCGGCCAGCGCCAGCTCGCAATCGCCGTTCTGGAGATCCCGCACCGCCTCGTAGAGCGCCACCAGCGAGGCCGAGCAGGCGGTGTCATTGGCGATGCTGGGCCCGTGGAAGTCGAAGAAATGCGACACCCGGTTGGCGATGATGGAGAAGGCGATGCCCGTGGGGGTGTAGGCATCGAGCGCCGTGGTCTCCTTCTCGATCAGCTCGGCATAGTCCCAGTGGCACACGCCCACATAGACGCCGGTGCGGCTGCCCTTGAGGTCGCGCGCCCGCAGGCCCGCATCCTCGATCGCCGACCATGCGGTCTCCAGCGCGAAGCGCTGCTGGGGGTCCATCCAGGCCGCCTCGCGCGGCGAGATGTTGAAGAAGGCCGGGTCGAAGCCGTCCGCGTCCTGGACGAAGCCGCCCCAGATGCTGTTGGTCTTGCCCCTCGCCGGGTCGCCGTGCAGCGCCGCCGCGTCCCAGCGGCGCTGGGGCACCTGCGAGATCAGCGAGCGGCCGGCGGCCAGATGCGCCCAGAAGCCGTCGAGCGTCTCCGCCCCCGGCAGCCGCAGGCCGATGCCGATGATGGCGATGGGGGCGTCCGCATGGGCACGCCCGCCGGGCAGGAAGGCGGAGGTCACGCGGCGCCCCCCAGCATGGTGGCGAAGCGCCGGTTCAGCAACGATGCGGTCTCGTCCATCAGGCGGTCGGCGATGGCGTCCACATGGCGGGCGCGCCAGGAGGCGAGCTCGGTGCCGGCGACCCACTGGTTGAACGCGCCCTGCGCCGGGCCGCACTGCACCTGGAAGTCCACCTTGTGCTCAAGATTACCGGCCAGCGCCCAGCGCGTGGCATCGCGGAAATAGCGCCGGAATACGAGGGCCATGCGATGCTTGGGCAGGGCCTTGGCGCGCTCCACCTCGGCGCCGGGATAGGCCGCGCACACCTCGTCGAACACCTGCGCCAGGCTGCGCTTGAAATAACGCTCCTCGATCAGCTGGCGGGTCTTGCCGTCGATCTCCTCCAGCGCCTCGTGCTGGCGATAGAGGCTGACCAGCTTGTTGGCGCGGGCGGGAAAGAAGATGCCCTTCTTCAGCACCTGCACCTTGGAGCCGAGCTCGAACATCTCGCCGGACGGGGCATAGTCCGTGT
Organism: Azorhizobium doebereinerae UFLA1-100; assembly: GCF_000473085.1. Classification (GTDB taxonomy): domain Bacteria; phylum Pseudomonadota; class Alphaproteobacteria; order Rhizobiales; family Xanthobacteraceae; genus Azorhizobium; species Azorhizobium doebereinerae. The sequence goes on along the minus strand of NZ_AXBA01000001.1, from coordinate 68,038 downwards.
CGTGCACGTTCATGCCGGCAAGCAGGTCCTTCACCACGTCGCTGGTGGCGGCCTCCACCGTGGACTGGTTGATCGAGCCGGTGAGGATGAAGTCGGCCCCCATCACGAACATGGCCGCGGCGGCCTCGGGCGTGCCGACGCCGCCGGCGGCGCCCACATGCACCGGGCCGAAGCGCGGCGTCAGCGCCGCGCAGCGGTCGCGCACCTTGAGGATGGCGGGCAGCAGGGTCAGCGGCATGCCCTGGTCGGTGTGGCCACCGGAATCCGCCTCGACGCAGACCGCGTCCGCCATCGGCGTCGCGCGCCCGAGCGCGGCCTCCTCGGCCGTGACGGCGCCGGAGGCCAGCAGCCGGGTCAGGATCGCCTCGGGCGGCGGGGAGAGGAAGAACTCGGCCACGTCCGGCCGCGACACCTTGGCGAGGATGCGGTTCCCGGCATGGATGGAGCCGCCGTCACGCGCCAGCCCCTTCAGCCGGTAGCGCACCAGAGCCGGCGTCACCTGCATGAAGGCGGACGCCTCGATCAGGGGGACGCCCAGCTTCAGCAGCAGGTCGGCCAGGGCCTCCTCCTGCTCGGGGAAATGGGTGTTGGCGATGAAGTTGATGCCATAGGGCGCGCCGGCCGGAATGCGGGCCTGGATGTCCCGCACCGCCGCCTCGATAGCCGGCAGGCGCAGGCCGCCGCTGCCGAAGAAGCCGAGCAGCCCGGCCTGCGCCATGCGCACCACCACGTCGGTGGAGGCGATGCCCTGGTACATGCCGCCGGCCAGATAGGCGTGGCGGACCCCGAACGCCGCGCGGAAGGCGCGCGAACCGAGCGCGGAGCCGGCGAAGCCCTGGCTTGTCCCACCCGAAACCGGGCGTGGGGCGAACGACGGCATCGGCGCCGCGGCGGGCGGCGCCGTCTCGGCGGCGGGCACGTCCTGTTCTTGCAGAGCGGCCGCTTCTTGCCGAGCGGCCGCGAATTCCTCCGGGCTCAGGGGATCCGCCTCCAGTTGGGTCCGCATGACCATGGGCTTGACCACGGCCGCGCCCTCCACGCCGATTTCCTCGAAATCGGCCGGAACGAGGCCGGCGGCCAGGACATAGCGGATGCTGTCGCACCAGCGCACCGGCGCGGTGATCTGCTCGACCATGCGCTCGGCGATGCGGCCCGGCACATGCGGGCGGGCGGTGACGTTGGACAGGACGGGAATGCCCGGTTCGGCGAAACGGACCTTCGCCACCTCGGCGCGGAACGCCTCCTGCGCCGGCGCCATGAAGGGCGTATGGAAGGCGCCGCTGACCTGGAGCACGCGGAAAAAGGTCGCCCCCGCCGCCGTCATGTGCGGTTCCAGCCGCGCGACCTCGGCGCTGAGGCCGGAGATCACGATCTGCCGCGGCGTATTGAAATTGGCCGCATAGACGCGGCCCGGCGCATGCTTGGCGAGCACGGCTTCGATCTGCGGCGCATCGAGCCCGATGACCGCCGCCATGCCGCCGCCCACGGCCTCGCCCATGAGGGTGCCGCGCAGGCTGACGAGGCGCAGCGCGGTCTCGAAATCCAGCACGCCGGCGGCGAACAGCGCCACGTATTCGGCGACCGAATGGCCCAGGAGGAAGGCGGGCGGCACCTGCGTCTTCTGGTGGCGCAGATAGCCGAGCGCGCCCACCACGAACAGCGCGGGCTGCGTGAAGCGCGTTGACGCCAGCCGCTCGGCCGGCCCCTCCCGGCAGAGCGTTTCGATGGAATAGCCGAGCACCTCGTCAGCACGCCGGATCAGAGCCGGAAACTCCGCGAAGAGCTCCGTCCCCATCCCCAGCCGCTGCGCCCCCTGGCCGGGAAATATGCAAGCTTTCACGGCGCGATCCATGCCTCCCCCGGGCGGTCCCAGAGGACCGTACCCAAGTCTAGTCTAACGACACGATCGGCATGGTGCCAGTATCGCTCGTCATGGGTCACGACAATGATGGTCTTTCCGCGCTGCTTCAGGTCCGCAAGTATCCGCGTGTAGAAATATTGCCTGAAATGTACATCCTGTTCCGCCGACCATTCATCGAACACATAGACCGGCCGGTCCTCCAACAGGGCGGCGATCAATGCGAGGCGCTTGCGCTGTCCGGTGGACAGGCTGGTCTGGTTGAACTGACCGTTGGCATAGCTCACTTTATGGGACAGGCCCATTTCGGCGATCAGGTCCTGCACCCGCACCGGATCGACATTTTCGAGGCCGTACAGGCGGTCGAACAGGTGAAAGTCGGCAAAGACGGCGGAGAACAGCTCCCGGAATCCGGCCACCCCCCGGCCCTCCACCGCCGTGCCGTCCACCCGGATCAGCCCGGTGTCCGGCGGATAGAGCCCGGTGACGAGGCGCAGCGTCGTGGACTTGCCGCTGCCGTTGCCCCCGACGATGAACAGCACCTCGCCCCGGTCGAGCGTCAGGTTCAAGGGCCCGGTGGTGAACAGCGGCTCGCCGTGGGCATCGCGGTGGGAGAAGCCGAGGTCCACATAGGAGATGCGCTGGAAGTCGTGGAACTGCGGCGCCGCCGCGCGGGCCTCGGCGGGCGAGATGGCCCCTGCGGCGTCGAGGCGGCGCTCCACGTCCAGAATGGCCCGAAGGCCCACCGCCGCCTGCATGAACATGGGCGACTGGGCGACGATCTTGGCCAGCGGCCCGAAGCAGAACAGCAGCGTCGGGACCAGCTGGAACACGACGGCGCCATGGGCGGTGAGGTATTGCGGCAGGATGAACCCGATCGCACCCAGCGCGAAATAGGTCACGAAGCTGAACAGCAGGATCATCGACGCCCAGTGCTCGCCCGAGGCCGCCAGCGACGCCCGCGCCTCGCCCGAGGCGGTCTCGTAGCCGGCAAGGGCCGCGGCGCTGCGCCGCCCGTTGAGGCGCAGCTCCTTGAAGCCGTTCACGATGTCCCCCACCACGTCCAGCATCCGACCCTGCCGGATCACGGTCTGGCGCAGCGTGTGGCGGAAATCGACATTGATCTGCCAGTAGCTCCAGATGCCGGCGGCGACGGCGAGCAGATAGACGATGAACGACGCCGCGGACAGGTGGGCGAGGTAGATCATCGACACCACCAGAAGGATGGCTTGCTGAAAGCAATCCACCAGCAGGGGAAAGGCGACGGACAGGTGGTTGGTCTCCTGCGACACCAGCGCATACAGGTGCCCGCGCCCGAGACCATCGACGGTCTTCAGCTCGGACTTGCGCAGCTTGTCCATCACCTGGACCCGCAGGTCCTTCAGCAGCCGCTCGATGACCGCGTTGGCGCGCAGCAGGGCGAGGCGGTTGCTCTGGTAATAGAGGATGAAGCACGCCACGAAGATGACGGTGTTCACGAGCCCCGGCCCGCGCCCGGTGGCGACGGCGGCGGCGACGTGGTTGATCATGACCACCAGCAGCGCGCTGGAGAAGCCCGCCGCCACGGCGGGGATCAGCATGCGGCGGAGATCGGCGGCCGGGGCCCGGCGGATGAAGTCGAGGATGACCACCGCTCATCCCTCCTGCGGGGCCGGCAGGGCGGCCGGGACGGTGCGGATCTCGCCCAGGTCCAGCGTGATGCGCCGGTCGGCCACCGACCAGAAGCGGTCGTCGTGGGTCACGGCGATGATGGTCTTGCCCTGCCGCTTCAACTCCGGCAGCAGTTCGAGGTAGTAGATCTCGCGGAACCGGACGTCCTGGTCGGCGGCCCATTCGTCGAACAGATAGATGGGCCGGTCTTCCAGCAGCGCCACGATCATGGCGAGCCGCTTGCGCTGGCCGGTGGAAAGGTCGTGGGTGGAGAAGCGCCCGTCCGCATAGCTGACCTTGCCGGACAATTCGAAGCGGGCGATGAGTGCATTCACGCGCTCGGGGTCCACATCCTCGACCCCATAGAGGCGCTCGAACAGGTGGAAGTCGGTGAAGACGGTCGAGAACAGCTCGCGATAGGCCTGCACCAGCCCCCGCCGCACGGGGATGCCGTCCACCAGGATCTGTCCGCCGTCCGGCTGGTAGAGCCCGCAGATGAGCTTCAGCGCCGTGGACTTCCCGCTGCCGTTGGCGCCGGTGATGAACACCAGTTCGCCCCGCCGGAAGGAGAGGTTCCACGGCCCCACGGCGAAGGTGCTGGGCTCGTGCTCCTTGTGGTAGCCGAAACTGACCGAGGCGAGGCTGATCTCGCGGAAGTCGGCGAGGCGCGCCAAGTCCTCCGGCGAGGCCTCGGACGGGCCGAGCGCGCCCGCGTCCAGCCGCTGCTCCAGGTTGAAGACATGCTCAAGCCCGGTCTCGGCCCGGTCGAACAGCGGGGCGGCGGAGGTCACCGCCGTCACCGGGCCGACGCAGAATATGGCGACCGCGGACAGCTTGTAGATGATGTCCGTATAGCCGGAAAAGAAGGCCGGCAGGATGAAGATGACGACGCCGACGAGAAAATACAGGAAGGCATTGCTGAACAGGAGAAGCACCACCCATTGGCGGCCGATGCCGACCACTTTCTCCTCCAGCGTCTCCACCACATCGATGAAGGAGCGGTGCAGCGCATCGTTCTTGTCGGCGTTGAGGCGGATTTCCTGGAAGCCCTCGGTATAATGAGCCAGCTGCGTGAGCATCACCGCTTCCTGGGCGTGCACCGAGAACATGGCGTGCCGCAGGCCGCGGCGGCGGATCCAGAACATCAGCACGCCCAGCACCGTCACGCCGGTGATCACCAGGAAGGCGGCCTGCGACAGCATGGCGATGTAGAGCAGGCAGAAACCCAGCAGGCCGAGGCTCTGGGCCGCGCTGACCAGCAGCGGGAAGGTCTGCGAGAGGTGGTTGGTCTCCTGCACCACGGTCGCATAGATCTCGCCTTGGCCGATATTCTCCAGGGTACGCAGCTCGGAGGTGCGGATCTTGTCGACGATGCGCAGCCGCAGCGCCTCCAGGCCGTTCTGCAACAGGCGGTTCGCCTCGCGCAGCGACATGCGGTCGGCGAAATAGAACACGCCGAAGGCCAGCAGATAGAGCGTCAGCAGCTGGAGCCCCACCGGCCGGCCCAGGGCCGCCCGCTCCGCCGCGATGTTGATGAGGCCGATCAGCGTGACGTTGCCGATGCCGGCGATGCAGGTGATGACGAGGCCGCGCCAGGGCGTTTCCCCGGACCCGGCATAGAGAAGGCGCAGCACATACATGTTTCAGCCACGCGCCTGCAATGATCCGGCAAGTCACCCAACCGTTCCAGCCGTGGCCAGCGCTGATCTTCGATTGCCCGGGCGCAAGATAGGAAGATGCCTCTCCGCCCGTCAAGGCGCGTGCCGGGCGCGCCGCCCGCGATCCCCGGTTCTCGTGGAGGGCAGGCTCGGGGAGCGTGCATCCACGCACATTCCATTTGCCTCCGGCGGCGCAACTCCACTAGCTTGGATTGCATTCGCCCTGGCGGCGGTCCCTGCGCGGCCGAGACACGATGACCATGTCCCCGGACACCGACAAGATCCGTCGCTTCATCGAGGACCAGTTCCTCGTGGAGTTCGACGCGTCCTTTCCCGAGGACACCGACCTGTTCCGCGAGGGGGTGATGGATTCATTCGGCTACGTGCAGCTGCATCGCTTCCTGGAGGCGGAATACGGCATCACCTTCGCCCTTGAGGACATGACCGGCAACGTGCTGGTGAGCCTCGCCAGCATCCGCGCCTATGTGACCGAAAAGACCGCGGCCCGCGCCGCGTCCTGACCCACGCCTGCCACGCGGGAGCACGCTGGAAAATGTGCGGCATCGTCGGCTTTCTCGGCCCGGCCTCTCGCGACCCCGGCGCGACCGGGACGGTGAGCGCCATGCTGGGTGCCATTGCCCATCGCGGCCCCGACGATGCGGGCGCCTTTCTCGACGCGACCTGCGCCATGGGCACGGCGCGCCTCGCCATCATCGATCCGGCGCTCGGCGCCCAGCCGGTCTGCGATCCGGGCGAGCGCTACTGGCTCTGCTACAATGGTGAGATCTACAACTACCGCGAGCTGCGTGCCGAACTGGAAGCGCTGGGGCGGCCGTTCCGCACCCACAGCGACACCGAGGTGCTGCTCCAGGCGTGGCTGCAATGGGGCGAGGCCTGCCTGCCGCGCCTCAACGGCGGCTTTGCCTTCGCGCTCTACGATCGCCGGACGGCGACGCTGGTGCTCGCCCGCGACCGCTACGGCAAGCGGCCGCTGTTCTACGCGTGGCACCGGGGGACGTTCTATTTCGCCTCGGAGATGAAGGCCTTCCTGGCGGTGCCGGGCTTCGGCTTCGCCTTCGATCCGGACCAGTTGGCCGCGATCCTCGGCCAGTGGACTCCGCTGCCGCACCAGACCGGCTTCTCCGGCATCGACAGCCTGCCGCTCGGCACCTGCCTCACCCTCACCGAGACGAGCGCCACCCTGCGCCGCTTCTCGGGCATCGCCTTCGACGACGGCCCGGCCATCGGCTCGCGCGGGGAGGCGATCGAGCGCATCCGCCAGCAGATGCGCGAGAGCGTGGCGCTGCGCCTGTGCAGCGACGTGGAGGTGGGCGTCTATATGAGCGGCGGGCTCGATTCCGCCATCATCGCCCGGCTGGCCCGCGACGCCCTGCCCCGGCTGTCCACCTTCTCCATCGCCTTCGAGGACGCGGAATTCGACGAGTCCGCCGAGCAGCAGGAACTGGCCGCCGCCCTCGACACCCGCCACAGCACCCTGCGCATCCGCCATGCGGACATGGTGGCGGCCTTTCCCGATGCGGTGTTCCATGCGGAGGTGCCGGCGTTCCGCAGCGCCTTCGTGCCCATGTTCCTGCTGTCCCAGCGCACGCGCGCGAGCGGCGTCAAGGTGGTGCTGAGCGGGGAAGGCGCGGACGAGGCCTTCCTCGGCTACGACCTGTTCAAGGAAACCCGGCTGCGCGCCGACTGGGACAGCCTGGACGAGGCGACGCGCACGGAGCGCCTGGCCCAGCTCTATCCCCATCTCAGCCATTACGGGCCGCAGGACGTGGCCGCGACCACCGGCCTCTACCAGCAATTCTCCCGGGAGCATCTGCCGGGGCTGTTCTCGCACGAGCTGCGGTTCCAGAACGGCCGCTTCTCCGCCCGCCTGCTGAAGCAGGCCGGCGATCCGTTCGCCGCCGTGGGCCGGCTGGCGGCCGAGGAGCCCGGCTTTGCCGCCATGACGCCGGTGGAGAAGGCGCAGTGGCTGGAGTACCAGACCCTCCTGCCCGGCTATCTGCTCTCCACCCAGGGCGACCGCATGGCGCTCGCCCATGGGGTGGAGAACCGCTGCCCCTTCCTCGACCCGGCGGTGGTGGCGCTGGCCTCGGCGGTGAATCTGCGGTTCGACGACGGCTTCGAGGAGAAGGCGCTTTTGCGCGCCGCCTTTGCCGACTGCCTGCCTTCGTCGGTGGTGCGCAAGCGCAAGTTCCCCTACCGCGCGCCGGAAAGCGCCGCCTTCGCCAGCCTCCGGCCGGACTATCTGGAGCTGGTGCTCTCCGAGGCGGAGCTGGCGAAGCTCCCCTTCATCGACCAGCGCTTCGCCCGCGCGCTCGCGCAGAAGGTGCTGTCCCGCGATCCGGCGGAGATCAGCACCAAGGAGAACCAGACCTTCATCTTCCTGCTGTCCATCGCGCTGCTGAACCGCGATTTCGTCGCCGGCGGGCGCCGGCCGGGCGCTGCGCCGCAGGTGCGCATCGCCGATTTCCGGCCCGTGCCGGTGCCGGCCTGACCCCGCGCGCCAGGGGTCACGGCTCCCAGGGGAATTTCAGTTCCGTTACATAGCGGGCGATGTTCGCCCGCACATCGGGATCGGCGAACATCTCCCGGTTCGCGGCCAGCGCCGCCGGCCGGCAGCGTTCGATCGTATCCGCCACGCCGGCGGCATAGGCCTTGTACCGGGCGAGCGCCGGCTTGCCGAGCCGGCGCAGGCGGACCAGATGGCTGCGCAGCAGCGCCTCCGCGTCCGCCTCCACCGCGTCGGCCAGCCCCCAGGCCAGGGCCTCCGCCGCATCGATGGTCCGCGTGCCGAGGGCAAGCTGATGGGCCCGCTGCATGCCCACCCGGCGGGCCAGGAACGGCAGCACGCAGGCGGGATAGAGGCCGAACAGCAGTTCCGGCAGTTGAAAGCTGGCGCTCCGGGCGGCCAGCACCACATCGCACGCGGCGGCAAATCCCACGCCACCCGCCGTCGCCTTGCCCTGCACCAAGGCGATCGAGACGAACGGCCCGGTGGAAAGGCGCGTCCAGAGGTCATAGAGCGGCGCGGGATCGTCCGCTTGGTCCTGGCCGCTGGCACCGGCCAGGTCGCCGCCGGCGCAGAACACCGTCGGCGTGCCTTCCAGCACCAGAACGGTGATCGCCGGCCGGGCCGCCATGTCGGCGCAGACGGCCACCACGGCGCCCAGTTCCGCCACCAGTCCGGCGGTGATGGTGCCGCCGCCCTCGCGCCCGCCGAGGCGCACCCGGCACACGCCGTCCGCCACCTGCACCGCGAGGGTTTGCCAGGGACGGGAGGTCAGGTCGGACGGGGACATCTCCATCTCACGCTCCCGGCGCGCGCAGGACGAGCGCGGTGTCGATGCCGCCGAAGCCGAAGGACAGCGACAAGGCATGCCGCACCTCCAGCCGTTCCGACGTCTCGCCCACCCAGCCGAGCTGCGGCACGATGGGCGTCTTCAGGTTGCGCGTGGGGTGCAGCCGCCCGTCGCGCATCTGGAGCAGCGTCGCCGCCACCTCGATGGCGCCGGCGGCGGCGATGCCGTGTCCGAGGATGGACTTGGTGGCGTTGATCCGGGCCGTGGCGAGGCCCGCTTCCAGCAGGGCCGCCGCCTCGGTGTCATCGCCCAGCGGCGTGCCGGTGCCGTGCGCGTTCACATAGTCGATGGCGTCGGGGCCGATGCCGGCGTCGGCCAGCGCCAGCCGGATGGCGCGCAATTCCCCCTCCAGCGACGGGTCCGGCCCCCGGTGGCCGTCCGCCCGGTGGGCGCCGCCCACGATGCTGCCATAGGCCGCCGCACCCGCCGGCAGGTCGTCCGCCCGGCGCAGGACGAGGGCGGCGCAAGCCTCGCCGAACACGAAGCCGTCGCGGCCGCGATCGAACGGACGGCATGCGGCTCCCGGCGCGGCCTCGGCCTGCGCGTGGCGCGGCCCCAGTGCCCCGAGCGCCTGCAAGGCGGCGAGATCCACATGCGACAGATCCTGGAGGGCGCCGAGGGCGATGCAGGCGTCCACCCGCCCGCTGCGCACCGCCTCCGCCGCCTGGAGCACAGCCACCGCGCCGCTGGCGGACGCGCCGCCCACGGTGAGCGAGAAGCCCCGGATCGGGAAGGCGGCGCAGCACAGGCCGCAAATGTCGGTGTCGAAGAAACTGTAACCCAGATGCGGCGAGAGGATCGCCCGCCCCTCCCCGTGGGCGGTCAGGGCCAGCACGGCTTCGCGGTTCTGCAGATTGGAGCCGCCGACCACGAGGCCGATGCGGGCGGGATCCACGTCGGCAAGGCCCGCTTCCGTCCAGGCTTCCCCCAGCACCGCCACCGCCACCCGGCCGGACAGGCCGGCGGTGCGGGCGATGCGCTTGGGAAGGACGTCCGGAGGATCGGGCATCTCGACGCCGATGAAGGGCGTCGCCGCCCCGGCCGGCTGCCGACCGGGCCGGGCCAGCACGCCGAACACGTCCGCGCCGGCATGAAGGCCGGTGCGCAGGACCTGCTTGCCATAGCCGAACCCGCTGGCGACGCCGATGCCGGTGACGACCGGCGGCGCGCCCTCAGCCCGCGAGCTTGGCATGGAGCAGGTCGGCCAGTTCGCCGATGTTGCGCGGCCCGACCAGCTTGGTCGGGGAGATGTCGAGCTGGAGCGCCTGGAGGGTGAGCAGCAGCACCTCGTTGCGCTCGATGGAGTTGACGCCGAGGTCCACCATGGAATCCGCGCGGGCGATGGGGTGCCCCTCCAGTTCGGGCACCACGTCGCGGATCTGCGCGATCAGGGTTGCGAGGACGGCATCGTCAGTCACGGATATCTCCTTCGGCGCGGGCTCGTCACACCCACGCATACTGCCGATGGTAGTTCACCACGGCCTCCAGCACGAGGCGGGGTGTGCCGTCGGCGTTGCGGCGCGCGCCGGGGACGGCGCCGGCGTCGATGGCGAGGTTCTTGGTGCCGAAGCGCGCGATGCCCTCGCCGCGCAGCAGGTGCTCGTATTCCGCCATGGACAGCCGGTAGCGGGCATCCAGCTTCCGCGCGATGCCCATCTCGGCCAGCAGGCCGGGAGCGCCTTCGCCCACCACCCCGCTGAGGAATTCCGAGCAGCAGCCGGAGCCGTAGGCGAACAGCCCGACCCGCTGCGGCGCAGTCAGGCCCGCAGTGTCGATGACGCCCGCCAGCGCCAGGAAGACCGAGGCGCCGGCCGTGTTGCCCACCCGCGCGCCATAGGCGAGGCTCGGCGCCATCCGGCGGGCGAAGTCCGCCTCGATCTCGGCGGGGGCGGCCTTGTAGAGCCGTCGCATGAGATGGCGGTGGGCGCCCTTCACCATGCCGCCGAACGGGGTGTGGAAGCACAGATAGGCGAAGCTCTCGCGGAAATCCGCGCCTTCCACCCGCCGGGCATAGTCCTTGAACGCGCCCTCGCAGCATTCCAGATAAGCCATCAGCGACAGGTCCGCGTCGCCGGCCTCGGTGTCGGGGCCGGGACGACAGGTGTCCATCACCTCGAACGCATGGTTGCCGTAGGCGCCGGGATCGATGCGCAGCACGTGCGGCTCCTCGCCCACCAGCAAAGCCACGGCGCCCGCGCCCGAGGTGGGCTCGGAATAGGCCCATTCCTGGATGGCGGCGGCATCCGCCAGGGCGAAGCGGGAGATGTCGGTGGCGATCACCAGCGCCTTGGCGCCGGGCGAGGTGCCGGACAGGATGAAGTTCACCGCCATCTGCAGCCCGGCGGTGCCGGAATAGCAGGCCTGCTTGATCTCGAAGAGGCGGCAGTTGCGCCCGAGCCCGAGCAGATCCTGCACATAGGTGCTCATCGACTTGCCGAAATCGATGCCCGATTCCGTGCAGGTGACCACCATTTCGATGCGCGCGCGCGCCTCCGGCGTCATGCGATCCAGGATCGGGCGCGCGGCATTGACCGCGAAGCTCACCGGGTCCTCCCAGGGCAGGGCCACGGTCTTCTCGCGGATCAGCAGGTTCTCGAAGCGCGGGATGTCGAGCCCACGGTGCGCGCACAATTCGCGCACGTCGAGATAGGCCGCGCCGCCATGGATGTTCAGGGCCTCGATGCCGACGCTCATGACGCGGCGGCTCCCACCCGCACCGGCAGTTCGCCGAGCCCGCGCGCATTGATGCGGTCAAGCCGCCATTGCGGCGCGCCGGCCAGCTCCAACTGCGGGAAGCGGTCCAGCAGCATGTCGAAGGCCACCTGCGCCTCCAGGCGGGCCAGCGGCGCGCCGACGCAGAAATGGATGCCGCCGCCGAAGGTGAGGTGGGCGTTGGCGGTGCGGCCGATGTCCAGCCGGTCCGGATCGGCGAAGCGCTCCGGGTCGCGGTTGACCGCGCCGATGAGGCCGAGCACCGGGGCGCCGGCGGGAATGGTCACGCCGTCCACCTCCATGTCCTCCCGCGCGATGCGCAGGATCATGTTGCCCCCCGGCTCCATGCGCATGAATTCCTCCACCGCCGTGCGCATCAGGCTGCGGTCGGCGCGCAGGCGCGCCATCTCGCCGGGATTGCGCAGCAGCAGCAGCAGCCCGTTGCCGATGAGCGTCACCGTGGTCTCGTGGCCGGCGATCAGCATGGAGACGAGGTTGGTGAGCGTCTCCTCCTCGTTCAGCGTGCCGGTCTCGGCGGCGGCGAGCACGCTGCCCATCATGCCGGCGTGCGGGCAGCCGCGCCGCGCCGCCAGATGCTCCCTCAGGACCGCCTTGAATTCGGTGAGGGCATCGAGCGCGCCGCGCTTCTGCTCCGGCGTCATCATGATGTCGCCCACCTTGATGAGGGCGGCGCTCCAGCGGGCGATATCCGCGTCCATCTCCGCCGGCATCTCGAACAGGTTGCGCAGCACGCGCAGCGGCAGCGGGCCGGCGAAGGCCGCGATCATCTCCACCACGCCGGCGGCCGGCATGGCGGCGATCAGGCGCTCGGCCTCGGCGCGGACCATGGCCTCAAGGGCCGCCACTGCCTGCGGCCGGAAGGCGGGCTCGTACACCGCCCGCATGCGGCCGTGATCGGGCGGATCGCTGTTGATCATCTGCGGCTGGAACTGGGACAGGAGGTCGTAGCCCACCGGGTCCGCCGCGGCATATTCCGGGCTCGCCCAGCCGCCGGTCCACAGCCGGGTGTCGCGGCCCATCTGCGGGGCCTTGGCGATGCGGGTGAAGGCGCGATGGCCGAGCACGAAATGGATGCCGGTCTCGGGATCGCGCTGCACCGTGCCGGCCTGCCGCCGCCGCGCCAGCTCGGCATAGGGGTCGGCCAGGAAGGCCGGGTCGCTGAGCAGCGTCCACCAGCCCGGAGAAGCCGTCATCGGGTCCGCCATGTCACCCCTCCCCCATGCCGGGCCCGACGTTGATAGCGGCCGGCACCCAGCCTGACAACTCGCGCCGGAGCGCCGCCGGCCTGTTCCGCCTCAGGGGGCCGGCGCCCCATCGAGCAGGGCCAGCATTTCCCGTCCGGTGATCCGCCCCGCATGGACGCGCACGCGCGCCGGTGCCGCATGGCGCAGCGCCAGCGCGAGGGCATGGCCGGGCGACGGCGCGAACCGCTCCAGGCGCCAGCAGGCGGGATTGTCCGCCGCCGCGGGCGCGAAGCTGATGCCGGGCGGCGACAGGCGGCAGGCGAAGGTCTCAAGGCCCAGCGACAGGCCCCGGCCGACGGCCTTGATATAGGCTTCCTTCAAGGTCCAGAAGCCGAACAGCGCCTCGGGCAGGTCTGCCGCCGGCAGGCCCCTTAGATGGGCGATCTCGGCGGGGGCGAAGGTGCGCGCCGCAAGCTCCAGCGACAGGCGGGCGGGATTGATCGCCTCCACGTCGACGCCGACATCATTGTCCAGCGTCACGGCCACCGCCACGAGGCCGCGGGTGTGGGTCAGGTTGAAGCGCAGCGGCGGCGCGCCGTCCTCGGGCGCCAGTTCCGGCTTGCCGTGGGCGGTGGCGGCGAAGCGCAGCGCGCCCGGCACGCCGGCGCCGTGCGCGGCGAGCAGCGCGCGGGCCAGCGCATGCGCCGCCACATAGGCGTCGCGGTCCTGGGCAAAGTGAAAGCGGGACGCCCGTTCCCGCTCGCCGTCGTCGAGCAAAGAAGTGAGCCGCGGCCAGTGGTCCGGCCCCACGTCGTCCACGAACAGCCAGCGGACGTCCACGGCGTCCGGGCTGAGCGCCGGCGTGGCGGCGGCTTGCGGGGCGAGGGGCTGCACGGCGGCGGGCCTTCCGGATTCGCGTCACGAAGACGCGCACATGTCCAAAGGCTTAGACCATATTCCACGCGCCAGGAAACGGCCGATCTGAGATAAGGTGCCGCAGGATTGCCCGGCCGGTCCGCATCGTCCCATCGCACGGAGCCTCGTCGAAACGCCCATGTCAGCCTGGTTCGTCGCCCCTCCCGCCCGGCCCGCCGCACGGCTGACCCTGCTTTGCATCCCCCATGCGGGGCGCGGCGCGTCGCTTTACTTTCCCTGGCGTCGCGACCTGCCGGAGTGGATCGAGCCGGTCGCGGTGCAGCTGCCCGGCCGCGAGGCGCGCCTCGGCGAGCCGCCGCTGCGCCGCATCCGCGCCATGGCCGAGGGCCTGGCCGCCCAGGTCTCCCACCTGCCGCCCCGCCCCTACGCGCTGTTCGGCCACAGCATGGGCGCCCTGGTGGCCTATGAGCTGGCCCTCGCCTTGCGCCGCATGGGCGCGCCGGCCCCGCTGGCGCTGGCACTGTCGGGACGGCGGGCGCCGACGCTGCCGAACCCGCAGTCGCCCATCCACGGCCTGTCCGATGCCGATTTCATCACCGCCATGTGCGCGCGCTACAACGGCATTCCCCAGGCGATCCTGGACCACCCGGACATGATGGCGATGCTGCTGCCGATCATGCGCGCCGATCTGGAGGCGGTGGAGACGCACATCCACCAGCCCGAGCCGGCCCTGGCCACGCCCCTGCTGCTCTATGGCGGCGCCGACGACCCGCAGGTGAGCCCGGAGAGCTTCGCTGCCTGGGCCGCGCTGGGCGCCGGCGGCGCGCGCAGCCGCCTGTTCTCGGGCGGGCACTTCTATTTCCAGGATGACCGCGCGCCGCTGATGGCGGCGCTGGCGGAGGACCTTGAGCCGCTGCTCGGGCTCTAGCCGCCGGCCTGAGCCGGCTTATTCCGGCCGGGCGTTCGGCGCCACCTGGTCCGAGCTTGCCGGGGCGATGGGTTCGAGCCGGTAGCCGAACCGCTCGCCGAGCGCCTGGAGGAATTCCGGAGCGGGCTTGGTGGGCGGCGCGACCGCCCGTGGCCGGGACGTCTCGTCGGTGCGGGTGGGCGCCTGCGGCAGTTGCGGGGGCTGGCTGCCGGAGTTGGCCGCCTGGTCCACGGCGAACGGCGCGCCCAGGGCGGCGCCTGCGCCGATCTGCACCGGCGCCCGCGGCGGCGTCATATCGATGGAGCCGCTCAACTGGCCGCTGTGGGCGGTGTCGGCGTCGCGCAGGTCGGCCGGCGCCTTGCCCACGCGCGGCCCCGGCGCGGCGGCGTCGCCGGTGTTCAGGATCAGCGGCAGGCCCTGGGAGCCGCCGCCGCCGATGACCACCACCTTGGCGTTGTTGGACGCGGCAAGCTGGAGCGTCGCCTCGATGCCCCGCCACTTGAGGTAGGTCTCGGAGATGCCCTGCTGCACGGTCTGCTGGAACGCCTGGATGCCCTGCGCCTCGATCAGCTTGCGCTGGCTCTCCAGCTTTTCCCGCTCGATGCGGAAGACGTATTCCTGGGAGATCTGTGCTTGTTCAAGCTTACGCTCTATTGCGGTCTGGAGGCGGGGCGGCAGCACCACATCCTTGAGTAAAACATCCACCAGCGACACGAAGTTGGGGCCGCCCGGGGGCTCCTCATTGCCGCCGATCCGGTTCGCCCGCTCGTCCTGCACGGTGAAATCGTAGATCTCCTGCTGGATCTGCGTCCGGCGGGTGGAGAACAACTCCTCGGTCTCGTATTGCGAGATGCGCGAGCGCACCACCGAGCCGATCTCCGGCACCATCAGCACCGTCAGGTAGTTCGGCCCGATCTCCTGGTGCAGGCGCGGCAGGGTGGCCGCGTTCAGCCGCCAGCGGAAGGTGATGCGGATGGAGAATTGCAGCCCTTCCCGGGTGAGGACGTCATAGGTCTCGTCGTCCTCCTGCAGCCGCACGTCGTAGATGAAGATGCGGTCCCAGGGGAAGATGATGTGCAGCCCTTCGCCGAGCCCGGGGCTGGCGGTGCGCGTGCCGCCGAAGAAGCGCAGCCACAGCACCCCCGAATGGCCGGACGGGACGGTGATGAAGATGCTCGGCGCCAGCGCCGCCACCACGAACATGAGCACCAGCAGCGCGAGCATCACCCCGCGCCGCTCCCGGTGGATCAGGCGGTGCGCGGCACGCCCGATCCGTTGCCGGGCCGAAGGCGGGCGCTCGGGCGTGGGGCGGGAGGTGGCGCTATCCATGGGAGGGAATCTGCAAAGCGAAGGCCGGCGGCCAGATGAGGTGTCGCATCCTGGTCGTCACGCGCGCTTTCGCTTCTTCACCGGCTCGCCGTCCACATCCACCACCATCGGCGTCGCGATGATCAGGATGATGAGCGAGATCACCGGGGTGAGCACGATGGCCAGGATGAAATAGAGGAAGAATCCGCCACTCCGCCCGATGGCCATGAAGCCGACGAGCACTGAGAACAGGATGTACAGCCCGACCATCATCGTATCGACACGCTCGCTCGTCCAAACGGTATTGGCAGCAGACGCAATCTCCCGCAGGACGCGGGAGACCGGAAGCCGGGCCTGCGCAGCAGCGCCCCGGAGATATTCCATGCGGAATGCCGAGCCGGGCGCACAGACAGCGCGGGCCGGATGCGGTGCAGGCGCTTCGCCGGGTGGCGATACGGGGCACGAGCCGTGCCGGCCCCGTGGTCATGCCATCACCGGCAGATGCGAGGGCGCCGGTGCGCTGCGCCCTGCGCGATTCAGGCCGGGACCGCGGCGCCCTTCGGCTCGCGGGCGGGAGGCGCAGGCGGCACCACGGGCGCGGCCTGGACCGGAGCTTCCTCGACGGTGGCGCCTTCCCGCGCCTTGGCCGCCTCGAACTCCTGCATGAAATAGGCCTTCATCTCGTCCGGATCGAAGTCCAGCAGCGTGCCGCCGGTCTCGAAATGCTGCACGAAGACGCGGCCGACCGCGATGGTGGACGCCGCCGCGAGCGCCGGAACCAGCAGCACGCCGGCGATCTGGCCCACCACGGGAACGAACTTCAGGGCGGACACCGTGCCGGTGCCGACGGCCACCGGCAGCGCGCTACCCAGCAGGGCGCCGATGGCGACGCGGGCGCGATCGGCGGAGAATTCACGGCCGTAGATCTTGGCGAGATCAGCCAGCATCTTGACCTGCGTGCCGGTGATGACCGCGAAATCAAGAACCGGCACGGGGATCAGGCCGAAGCCAGCCGACCAGTAGGAATAACGGCGGATGAGCGCCGTCGCCTTCTCGAATTGCTCAGACATGAATGGCCCCCAGCTAGATTTCGATCAACTTCGCCCCTGGCATCGCGTATCGATTCGCCAGCGGTCCAAACCTCATCGACGGGCGTCGTTCCGACAGCGTGAAAACGCCAACGACGCGAGAACGGCAGCATGGGAGCCATGCTGGTTCTATGATGACGCCGCAACATCTCACAGGGCCTTTTCCCTGTCCACTGCCGCGGCCGAAATTGGCCTGCCGCCGCCCCTTCGGATGGGTGGGATTGGCCACCGCCTGGCAGGCCGGACGGAGGGGAGCCAGGTGGAGGAGGACGTGGAGGAGGGCGTGAGGGCGGAAGCGGAGATGGGAAGTGGGCGCGCCCGAAACAGAAAGAGCCGGGATGGCAGACCATCCCGGCTCTTTCTTCAGAGCGACGGCCACCGGCTGAACGCCGGAGCCATGTGCTTATGACTGGTCGGGCAGGCGGGATTCGAACCCACGACCCCTAGTCCCCCAGACTAGTGCGCTAACCGGGCTGCGCTACTGCCCGTCATGCACCGCTCTGAACCCGCCGTCCCGCATAGGCCCTGAACCTGCGTTTTCCCGGAAGGAAAAACGCTGCCCGCTGGCGCGGCGTTCCGACGTGGGGCGGAGAGTTAGACCATCGGGTCGGCGCCGACAAGCCTGAAATCCGGTTGTCCCCGGATCACCGCCTCCGGTTGACGCCGCATCCCTCCGTGCCATGTTCGGCAGCGGTAGCGGAGCCGAGGAGCGCGCGCTTGACCTTTCCCGTGACCCTGCTTGACCTCGCCGGCTGCATCGCCCTGCTGCTGTGGGGCACGCATATGGTGCAGAGCGGCGTGCAGAGCGCGTTCGGTCCGCGCCTGCGCAGCTTCCTGGCCGGCGCGCTGAAGACGCGGGTGCACGCCTTCTTCGCCGGGCTCGGCGTCACCGCCGTGCTCCAGAGCAGCACGGCCACCGGCCTCATGGTGGCCGGATTCGCCGCCACCGGGCTGGTGGACCTCGTTCCGGCGCTTGCGGTGATGCTGGGCGCCAACGTCGGCACCACCCTGGTGGTCCAGGTGCTCTCCTTCGATATCTCGCCCCTGTCCCCGGCCCTCATCCTCATCGGCGTGATGATGTACCGGCGCGCTGGCGGGCCGACGCCGCGCGACATCGGCAAGGTGGCCATCGGCCTCGGCCTCATGCTGCTGTCGCTGCACCAGTTGATCGATCTCATCACCCCTTATGAGGATGCGCCCAGCCTCAGGATGCTCATGGGCGCGGTGTCCACCCAGCCGGTGGTGGCGGTCGCGGTGGCGGCCGTGCTTACCTGGGTGGCCCATTCCAGCGTCGCCGTGGTGCTGCTGGCCATGTCGCTGGGCGCCAAGGGCGTGGTCGCGCCGGAGGCGGCGCTCGCCCTGGTGATCGGCGCCAATCTCGGCAGCGCGCTCAATCCCCTGCTGGAGGCGAGTTCCGCCAGCGATCCGGCTTCCCGCCGCCTGCCGTTCGGCAACGTGCTCAACCGCCTGGTGGGGACGGTGGTGGCGCTGGCGCTGCTCGACCCCATCAGCCGCCTGCTGGTGGGCATCGAGCCGGCCACCGCCCGCGCCGTGGCCGACTTCCACACCTTGTTCAACCTGGTGCTGGCGGTGGTCTTCCTGCCCCTGCTCGATCCCTTCGCCAATCTGCTGCGGCGCCTGTTCCCGGTGAAGGTGCAGGAGAGCGATCCGGCCCGGCCGCTCTATCTCGATCCGATCGCCATTGACACGCCGGTGGTGGCGCTGGGCAATGCGGCGCGCGAGGCGCTGCGGCTCGCGGACATATTGGAAACCATGCTGTCCTGCACCCGCGACGCGCTGGAGAAGGACATGCGGGCGCGGATTCCCGAGGCGCAGCGGCTGGATGACGTGCTCGACCGGCTCAATTCGGCGATCCAGGCCTATCTCATGCGGCTCGACAATGACGCCCTGAGCCCGGACGACCACCGGCGGCTCGACGAGATCCTCGCCTTCTCCACCAACATGGAGCATGCGGGCGACGTGCTGGACAATTCGCTGCTGCCGCTGGCCGCCAAGCGCCTGAAGCGCGGGCTGGTGTTCTCACCGGAGGGCCAGAGCGAGATCGCCGCCATGGTGGAGCGCGTCATCGCCAACCTGCGCACGGCCGGCGCCCTGTTCATGACCAACGACGCGCGCACGGCACGCCTGCTGGCCGCCGAGAAGGCGGTGTTCCGCGACCTGGAGACGAAGGCGACGCAGAGCCATTTCGACCGGCTGCGCGCCGGCCAGATCGAGTCGGCGGAGACCAGCGGCCTGCAACTGGATGTGGTGCGAGATCTGAAGCGCGTGAACGCGCATCTCGTGGCGGGAACCGCCTATCCCGTGCTGCAGCGCGAAGGAGAACTGCTGCCGAGCCGGATTTCTTCCGAGCTTGGTTAGAAAAGTCCGACCTGTGGATCGCCGCTGTTCGCGCATAGACGCGCGCTGCTGTGCGTAAGGTCGCCCTTTATACGCAAACACAACGGGCCGTCGGCGGATAGTGCACTGATATTCAATCAAGAAATTCCCGATGTGGCGGTAGTATATGCCGGATCTATAGAGTTAAGCTCGTCAAGAGAAGATTGCGACTTTTCGGCCACAGGCTTGTGGATAAGTGCACAAGAGTAGCCGCACTATACCTCTCTAGTTGTATGGACCGTTGTCTCGCCTGCTGCGCGTGACATTCTCGCCTTAATGCACGGCCATTGGCGGCACTCCATCAACAATCATGGAGGTTGCGGGAATGGAGATCCGAAAGGGGTTTCTGCTTGGTTCACTTGCACTGACGATGGCCGGTATCGGCACGTCGGCTTCGGCCGCCGAGCCCAAACAGACCGGCATCGCGTCCTACTATTGGCAGGGACGCGGCACAGCCAGTGGCGAGCGTTTCAATCCCAACGCCCTAACGGCAGCCCATCGCTCGCTTCCCTTCGGTACGAAGGTTCGCGTCACCAATCTCAAGAACGGACGCACGGTCGTGGTCCGCATCAATGACCGGGGCCCCTTTGTCCGCGGTCGCATCATCGACGTGTCGAAAGCCGCCGCATCCGAGCTCGGCTTTCACGGCTCCGGCGTCACCAAGGTCGCCCTTTCCGTGGTCAATGACAGCCTGACCGCGATCGAACCCTAAGCCTCATCCCCTCCGCGCCCGTCCCGCCGCCGCAGCGCATCTGGAACGGGATCGTCATGCCGGCGCCCTCATGCCGGGACCCTCGTGCCGGCCCCGACGTGCGGCGCGCGGCGGGCTGTCTCCCGATCAGCACGGCACATAGAGTTGCCGTCCGGTGGACCGCACATGGACTTGCAAAGATCAAACACCGCGCCGGCGGGTGGGTTCCCACCGCCGGCGCGGTTTTTTTACGTTCTGTTAAGGCGCGCAGAGGGACTCAGTCGGTGCCGCGTCCCTGGGGATCGTCCAGCGCGGTGATGATGCGCCGGCATTCCGTCAGTTCAAACAGGGCCGCCTGGAGGCGGCTGATGTCGTCGCGCGAGAGCACAGGCGCCGGCGGCTGCGGCGCGCCCGCAAGGCGGGGCTCCGAGCGCAGGTGCGGCGGCAGATACTGCTCCGGCGGGCCGGGGCGATGCGGCTCGGGCGGCAGGTATTCGTCGGGATCGTGGCGCCACCCCTCCCCGCCCCGCGCGGCATAGGCCGGCGGCTCGGGCATATCGTAGCGCCGCTCGTCGCGCCGCTGCGGTGCACGGGGGGCGCGGGCGTCGGCCGCCCAGGCGCCCGGCGCGCCTTCGTCCAGCTCGTCCGGATCATATTCCTCCAGCGGGCCGCGCAGCGGGCCGAGGCGGCCGGCGGCGGCCACCGGCGGCGCCGGGGTGGCGGGCGGCGGATCGAAGAAGGGATCGCGTGGCGCCGGCCGGGCGGTGCTCACCGGCGGGGCGGCACCGCGCTCCGGACCCCGACCGGGCGGCGGAGCCTGGAGATAGGGCTCCTCCGGCTCCCAGCCGCCGTGCGGCGG
Source organism: Azorhizobium doebereinerae UFLA1-100 (assembly GCF_000473085.1). Classification (GTDB taxonomy): domain Bacteria; phylum Pseudomonadota; class Alphaproteobacteria; order Rhizobiales; family Xanthobacteraceae; genus Azorhizobium; species Azorhizobium doebereinerae. Next base: position 47,431 of record NZ_AXBA01000001.1, on the reverse strand, counting down.
CTGGCGCGGCGTCGGCTGGCGGGCCTGCGCCGCATAAGGCGGCTCGGCCTGGCGCGGGGGATGACCGCCCTGCGGGGGATGACCGCCCTGCGGCGCGTAACGCTCGTGCGGGGCGTAACGCTCCTGCGGGGCATGGCGCTCCTGCGGGGCGAAGTCGTCCGGCGCGTAGGCTTCCGGGGCGGCGGCGCGGGGCCGGGACGGCGCGCCCTGCGGGGGCATGCGGGTATCGGCGCGAGGGGCGTCGTACATGTCGTCGTCTTCGTACTCGTCGGCCGGGCCGAAACCGTCGGCTTCGGCGCGGTCCGCGCGGGAGCGGGGATCGAGGCCGCGCGGTGCCGGAGCGGCGGGCGGCTCGGGCGGCCGCTTGCGGGCGCGGGCGGGGATATATTCCTCCGGCGGACCGGGCTCCGGCGGCGGCGGGGGCGCCGCCTCCTTGAGCCGGCGGATGCGGGCGTCCAGCGGTTCGGAAATCGGCTCGTCCACCGCTTCCTCATCATCGAAGAAGGGCAGCAGCGGATCATCCAGCTCCGGCGCCGCCGGGCGCTCGGGGATACGCGAGGCCGGTCCCCGGCTCGGGCGCTGCGGCGGCGGCACGGGCCGGCGCTGGGCCGGGCCGAAGGACGGCTCCTCCCGCTGCGCCGCGCGGCGCGGCGGCTCCGGCAGCTCGTCGTCCGCGCGGAAACCGTCGTCGGCCCGATAGATGTCGTCGTCGTCCGGGCGCGTCCCGGCGCGCAAGCCGGGCTCCGCCCGGCGGGCGGCGGCCGGGCGTTGCGGCTCGGCGCGGGCCGGCGGTGGATCTTCCGTGCGCGGCGTGAAGCTGGCGAAGTCCGGGAACGGCAGCGGCGGCTCGTCCGCATGATGGCCCGCGGGGCCGTCCTCCGCCGGGGCGCCGCGGCCACGACGGCGCGGGATCAGCCCGCCCAGCAGGCCGCCGAGCCCGCCGCCGTCCGCGCCGGGGACCGGAGCGGGCGCGGGCGCCGCCACCGGCGGCAGGCCGATGCCCACGTCCTCGTAGCCGAGCGCCTGCACATGGCGCACGCCCTGATCCTTCAGGATCTTCTGCACACCCTTGATGGTGTAGCCTTCGCTGTAGAGCAGGTGGCGGACGCCGCGCAGCAGCTCCACGTCGTCCGGCCGGTAATAGCGCCGGCCGCCGGCCCGTTTCACCGGGCGGATATGGGTGAACTTGGTTTCCCAGAAGCGCAGGACATGCTGGGGCAGCTCAAGCTCGTCTGCCACCTCGCTGATGGTGCGGAAGGCGTCGGGGGACTTATCGAGATGCCTCGCGTCAACCACGTGCCTCGCGGCTCCTTAATCGCGACCGGAAGGCTTCCCTGTGCGCCCGTTGATGCGATTCTTCAAGATGCTGGAAGGCTTGAAGACCATCACCCTGCGGGGCTCGATGGGCACTTCCTCGCCGGTCTTGGGGTTGCGCCCGACGCGCTCGCCCTTGCTCCGCACCACAAAGGAGCCGAACGAGGACAGCTTGACGGTTTCGCCCTTCGCCAAGCAGTCCGCAATCTCGCGCAGCACCATCTCCACCAGCGCTGCGGATTCCGTGCGCGACAGGCCTACCTGCTGGTAGACGGCCTCGCACAGATCGGCACGCGTCACGGTCCGTCCAGCCATGTGTCTTCCCGGCCCCTCGAGGACACCAACGCGTGAACCTATCCACTCGGACGGAGCACGGTCAACGCTCTTAATGCGTTATTTACCAACGCAGAAGCGCGGAACCCCAGGTGAAGCCCCCGCCCATCGCCTCCAGCAGCACCAGATCGCCGTCCTTGATGCGCCCGTCGCGCCGCGCCACGTCGAGCGCGAGCGGGATGGAAGCGGCAGAGGTATTGCCGTGGGCCTGCACCGTGGTGACGACTTTTTCCGGGGCAATGCCCAGTTTCTGGGCGCTGGCGTCGATGATCCGGCGGTTGGCCTGGTGCGGCACGAACCAGTCGATGCTGTCCGCCGACTGGCCGGTGGCGGCGAAGGCGTCGGTGATCACGTCGGTGATCATGCCCACCGCATGCTTGAAGACCTCGCGGCCCTCCATGCGCAGGTGCCCCACCGTGCCGGTGGAGGACGGCCCGCCGTCCACAAACAATTTGCTGCGGTGACGCCCGTCCGAGCGCAGATGCGAGGTCAGGAGCCCCCTGCCCTGCGCCTCGGCCTCCGGCACCGCCTCCAGCACCACCGCGCCGGCGCCGTCGCCGAACAGCACGCAGGTGCCGCGATCCTGCCAGTCGAGGATGCGCGAGAAGGTCTCCGCGCCGATCACCAGCGCCCGCTTGAAGCTGCCCATGCGCAGGTGCGCATCCGCCGTGGCGAGGGCGAAGACGAAGCCCGAGCACACCGCCTGGAGGTCGAACGCCGCCCCGCGCGTGATGCCCAGCTCGTACTGGATGGTCACCGCCGTCGCCGGGAAGGTCTGGTCCGGCGTGGAGGTGGCGAGGATGATGAGGTCGATGTCGGCGGCGGTCAGGCCGGCGTCGACCAGCGCTGCCTGGGCGGCCTTGAGGCCGAGGTGCGAGGTGAACTCGCCATCCGCCGCGATATGGCGCTCGCGGATGCCGGTGCGCTGGACGATCCACTCGTCGGACGTGTCCACCATGTGCGCCAGATCGGCATTGGTGAGGACCTTCTGCGGAAGGTAGGACCCCACGCCGCGAACCACAGAATGCAAGCCGATCACGATTGTCCTTCCGCTTCCGCCGGCTCCACGCCGTGCGCTGCCGCCGCCGGGCGGCTGACGATGCTGTTCTCGATGCGTTGCAGCAGGTGGTGGCGCACCATGTCGTAGCCAAGGTCCACCGCCGCCGCGAAGCCTTCCGCGTCGGTGCCGCCGTGGCTCTTGATGACCACGCCGTTGAGGCCGAGGAACACGCCGCCGTTGGAGCGGCGCGGGTCCATCTTCTCGCGCAGCACGCTGAAGGCGTCGCGCGCCAAGAGGTAGCCGATGCGCGCCCGCCAGCTGCGGCCCATGGCGGCGCGCAGGTAGCTGGCGAGCTGCTTGGCGGTGCCCTCGGCGGTCTTCAGGGCGATGTTGCCGGAGAAGCCCTCGGTCACCACCACGTCGACGGTGCCGGCGCCGATGTCGTTGCCTTCCACGAAGCCGTGGTAGTGCACGTCCGGCACCCCCTCCTCGCGCAGGATGCGCCCGGCTTCCTTCACTTCCTCGACGCCCTTGATCTCCTCGACGCCCACGTTCAGCAGGCCGACGGTCGGGTGCTCGATGTCGAGAATGGTGCGCGCCATGGCGCTGCCCATGATGGCCATCTCGATCAGGCTCTGGGCGGTGGCGCCGATGGAGGCGCCGACATCCAGCACGATGCTCTCGCCGCGCAGCGTCGGCCAGATGGCGGCGATGGCCGGGCGGCCGATGCCGGGCATGGTGCGCAAATTGACCTTGGCCATGGCCATGAGCGCGCCGGTGTTGCCGGCGGAGACGGCGGCGTCGGCCTCGTGCACCTTCACGGCGTCGATGGCCCGCCACATGGACGAGCGGTAGCGGCCGCGGCGCAGGGCCTGGCTCGGCTTGTCGTCCATGCCCACGACCACCTCGGTGTGGACGATGCGCGCCGCCGCCGCGAGGCCGGGATAGCGGCCGAGGATGGCGGTGATGCGCGGCTCGTCGCCGAACAGCACGAACTGGGCGTCCGGATGCCGCACGCGGGCGATCTCCACCCCGGCGAGGATGGTGTCGGGGCCATGGTCCCCGCCCATGGCGTCAATGGCGATGCGAACGGGTGCGCTCATCGGCCCATCGTTCCCGGAATTCCCTGTGTCTGGGCGCGTCCTGCGCAGGCGGGCGGACAATAGCCGCTCGCTCGCGCATCGCAACTGCGCAAGCCCATCAAGGCTTGTCCTTCAGCCGCGCCAAAGCGGCGAACGGCGAAACCGGGGCCTCGCTCTCGGCTGATTCCTCATACGGCTCGAACACCTCCCCCGGCTTACGGGGATAGGGTTCAAGGCCCAGCGCCAGGAATTCGGTGACCAGCAGGCCGAGGTCGATGGCGCCGTTCTCGATCAGATCGGGCGGATCGAAATCGCTGTCCTCCGGCGCATTGGCCACTTCGCGGGCGATGGTGTCGGCGGTGGCGAAGCGCACGTCCACCTCCTCCGCCACATCGTCGTCGAACGGCTCCAGCGAGACCACCGACACCTGCGTGATGCGGGCTTTGACCACGCCGGTGACGCGCGCGCCGTCGGCGCGCTCCTGCGCCAGATGCAGGCGGGCGCTGAGGCTGAGCACGGCGGAGATGTCGAGATGGCGGGCGAGCGTGGCCCGCACCTCCTCACCCGGCGTCAGCGTGAGGTCGAGCCCGTGCGGCGGGATGTCCGCCACGGGAATCACGTGGGAATAAGGCAGTTCGGTCACGGCCTCAGATCTCCTCGGCCTGGGGGGCGGGAAAGGCGGCCTCGCCCCGCAAGAAGGCTTCCGGCGGCTGCGCGGCGAGCGCGGCCTCGGAGGCCCGGACATAATCGGCGAGCGCCGCCATGGCGGCGGCAGCGCCCGCGGGCGTGGCCCCTTCATAGCGTTCGAAGATGTTCCGGGCCAAGACCCGCGCCAACTCAGCCCGCGCCAGCTCACCGTGCGCCGGATCCGCCAGCGCGGCGTCGTAGGCGGCGGTGCGGTCATAGAAGGCCCGGCCGATCTTCTTCATCTTCTTCGGCACCGACAGGTCGCCGATGCCCATCTCCCGCAAGGTGCGGTCGAGGTCGGCCAGGAACAGGTCGAACACCTCCTGCGACGCCGCGCGCTCCGCCGGCGTGCCGCCGCTGAGCCGCCGGCACAGCAGGAAGGTGTGCAGCATCATCAGTTCCAGGCGTCCTTCCACCGTGTCGGGCACGCAGAAGTCCGTGTAGAACGCGGGCTGCCGCGCCTGCGCCACGATCGCGCCATACAGCCGCTCAATGGTCGCGCGCGTCTCGGATCGGCGAAACAGTCTCAGCATGATGGCTTGCGGGTCTGTGCGCCGGCCGGATACCTGACGCTGGGAATGACGAGCGGCGTAGCGTGCGGCGGACGCCCTGGCAAGGGCGGGCTCGCCGGGTCGCATCGGCCGGTGGGTGTGGTAAGGACGAGACAGAGCGCGGAGCGCGGAACGAAAGTTCGGCGATTCGGACGACATTGCGGGAATCTAAGGGGTACAGCGTGGCACCAGGACGGTCAGCACAGAGGTTTGCCTCGTCTCATCCGGTGCGGCGGGCTTCACCGGCCCGTGGCGTCATGGCGGTCGCTCTGGCGGCGGCGACGCTCGCCGGGTGCAGCAACGTGCCGTTGGGCATGGGCACCATAACGGCGCCCAGCGGCATCGTGCGCACCTATCAGCGCGGCTATGTGCTCAGCGAGGGCTCCCTCGAACAGGTTCCGGTCGGCTCCAGCCGCGAGCAGGTGCTGCTGGTGCTCGGCACGCCGTCCACGGTCGCCACCGTCAACGGCGACGTCTTCTATTACATTTCCCAGACCGAGAAGCGCATCGCCTTCCTGAAGCCGGAGATCACCGACCAGAAGGTGCTGGCGGTCTATTTCGGCAAGGACAAGCGCGTCACCCGCATCGCCAACTATGGGTTGCAGGACGGCAAGATCTTCGATTTCGTGACCCAGACCACGCCCACCAGCGGCGAGGAGCTGAGCATCATCCGCCAGCTGATCTCGGCCACCGACTTCTCCGCCGGCCCGGCATTCGGACGCTGAGGCCATCGAACAAAAAGGCCCCGGAGCGCGCTCCGGGGCCTTTTTTTGTTAGCGACGGTCGCCGTCGTCGCGCGCGGGGCCCGGTTCAGGCCTTCACATAGACCCAGGCGGTGATGCCGGAGGCGAGCACGACCTCCACCCGCTTGTAGTCCGACACCTCATAGGCGTCGGCGGCCTCCAGTTCCTCGGGCGTGATGCGGAACACCTTGCCCGGCACCGCGTCGGCGGGATTGCCGGACGGCATGACGATGGGGTGGAAGCGATCCCCGCTCGCGGCCAGCACATCGGGATCGGTGATCTCCACCATCTCCTTGCGATAGCCCGGCATGCTGTCGTCCGTCCCCTCCAGCAGGCGGCCGAAGGACGACATCTGCACCTCCGCATACTGAAGCGTGCCGTAGGAGAAGAGATGGACGTTCGCCACCGTCATGGCCGGCTCCAGGTCAGAGGGTCTTGAGGCAGGCCTCGAAGGTCTCCGGGTCCACGTTTCCGCCGGACAGGACGATCACCACCGTCTTGTCCCTGGCCGGAATGCGGCCCTCCAGCAAAGCGGCCAGGGCCACCGCGCCGCCGGGCTCCACCACCAGCTTCAGCTCCAGGAAGGCATAGGCCACGGCCCGCGCCACTTCCGCGTCGGAGGCGGAGACCGCGCCGCCGGTCAGCACCTTGTTGACCGCGAAGGTGATCTCGCCGGGGGTCGGCGCCAGCAGCGCGTCGCAGAACGAGCCGGACGCCGCCGCATTGCGCTCGCGCGTGCCGGAGGCATAGGAGCGGGCGTGGTCGTCAAAGGCGGCCGGCTCGGCGGTGATCGGCTGGGCATCGGGAAAGCGCGCCTTCACCGCCAGCGAGATGCCGGCCATCAGGCCGCCGCCGGAGGCGTTGGCGGACACCACGTCGAGCGACAGGCCGAGGGCGGCCAGATCCTCGCAGATCTCCCGCCCCACGGTGCCCTGCCCGGCGATCACGTCGGGATCGTCATAGGGCGGCACGAACACGGCGCCGCGCTTGGCGGCGATGGCATTGGCGATGGCGTCGCGGTCCTCGCTCACGCGGTCGTAGCCCACCACTTCGGCGCCCAGCGCCTTGGTGCGCTCGCGCTTCAACGCCGGGGCGTCGTTGGGCATGACGATGACGGCGGGCATGCCGAGCAGCTTGGCGGCGGCGGCAAGGCCCTGGGCGTGGTTGCCGGAGGAGCAGGCGACGACGCCGGCGGCGCGCCGGTCCTCGGGGATCTGCACCGCGCGGTTATAGGCGCCGCGGAACTTGAACGAGCCGGTGCGCTGGAGCGTCTCCGGCTTCAGGAAGACACGCCCGCCGGTGCGTTCGCTCAGGATGGGCGAAAAGACCAGCGGGGTGCGCACGGCCACGCCCTTCAGGCGTTCGGCGGCGGAGTCCACATCGGCGGCGGTGGGAATCGGACGGGGATGGGCAGTCATGCCCGCGACATTATCCGAGGCCGCCGCAGCAGGCGATAGCGTCGCGCGATCGGGCCGATGTCGTGGGCGATGAGCACGTTATCGAGGAACTGTCGGGCGCTCTCCCGCCAGGTGTGGCGCAGCGCGAAGTCGCGCGCGGCCTTGGGCGAAAGCTCCAGCGCCTTCAGGCAGGCGGTGCGCAGGTCCTCGTCGAGGATGCCCACCACGCCATTGTCCTCGCCGATCACGTCCAGCGGGCCGGTGACCGGATAGGCAGCCACCGGCAGGCCGCTGGCCAGCGCCTCCAGCAGCACGATGCCGTAGGTGTCGGTGCGGCTGGGGAAGACGAAGACATGGCTGGAGGCATAGACCTCGGCGAGCGCCTCGCCCTCCAGCGGGCCGAGGAAATGGGCCGCCGGATAGCGCGCCTTGAGGCTGGCCAGCGCCGGGCCGCCGCCCACCACCACCTTGGAGCCGGGCAGGTCGAGGGCGAGGAAGGCCTCGATGTTCTTTTCCACCGCCACCCGGCCGACGAACAGGAACACCGGGCCGGGCAGGTTCAGCGTGGCCTCGGGGCGCGGGCGGAACAGGTCGGCGTCGACACCGCGCGTCCAGCGCATCAGGCGCTTGAAGCCGCGGCTTTCCAGGTCGCGCTCCAGCGTGGCGGTGGAGACCATGACGCCCCCGCCCGCATTGTGGAAGCCGCGCAGCCAGGCATAGGTCAGGCGCTCCGGCACCGGGGCGCGGGCGGCCAGATATTCCGGGAACTTGGTGTGATAGGAGGTGGTGAAGGTGCGCTTGGAGGCGATGCAGGCGCGCCGCACCAGCATGCCGATCGGCCCTTCGGTGGCGACGTGGACGAAGTCCGGCTGCATGGCCTCGATGCGGCGCATGATCATGCGCGGGGTGGCCAGCGACAGGCGGATCTCGTTGTAGGACGGCAGGGGAATCGTGCGGAAGCCCTGGGGGGTCAGGAAGTCCAGCTCGGCGCCCAATTGGGCCGCCTCGCGGGCGGTGTGCTCCAGCGAGCGCACCACGCCGTTGATCTGCGGATGCCAGGCATCCGTCGCCACCAAGACCCGCATCAGGCTGCCGCGCGCGCTCCCTGGACGGCCTGGCCATTCAGTTCGGCCGCCCGCACCTGCTTTGCCCAATAGATGATCTCGAGCCGCCCGTCTTCATGCTCTGCAACAGCGGTGCAGCTTTCCACCCAGTCGCCGCAATTCACGTAGCGCACGCCGAACGTGTCGTGGATGACCGCGTGGTGGATGTGGCCGCACACCACCCCGTCCACCTTCAGGCGCCGGGCCTCGTCGGCCAAAGCTTCCTCGAACTTGCCGATGAAGTTGACCGCGTTCTTGACCTTCAGCTTGGCCCACTGGCTGAGCGACCAGTAGGTGAGGCCGAGCTTGCGGCGCACCAGGTTGACATAGGTGTTGATACCCAGCGCCAGCGCATAGGCGCCGTCGCCCAGGAAGGCCAGCCACTTGGCGTGGCGCACCACCACGTCGAACACGTCGCCGTGGATGACGAGGTAGCGCTTGCCGTCGGCGGCCTCGTGGATGGCGGTCTCCACCACCTCGATGCCGCCGAAATGCGTGCCGTAATAGTCGCGCAGGAACTCGTCGTGATTGCCCGGCAGGTAGACGATGCGCGCGCCCTTGCGGCCCTTGCGGAGCAGCTTCTGCACCACGTCATTGTGCTTCTGCGGCCAGTACCAGGACGAGCGCAGCCGCCATCCGTCGACGATGTCGCCGACCAGATAGATGGTGTCCGCGTCATGGTATTTCAGGAAATCGATGAACAGATCGGCCTGGCACCCCTTCGTCCCGAGATGGACATCGGAGATGAACAAGGCGCGGAACCGGCGTTCCTCAGGGCTGTCGCTCACGCGGGTGGCCTCTTCCGGATATGCTACGGGATAGCATGATGCCGGACTTAGCCGGAGTCGTGTATCCCTTTTATGACGCACTTGCGAAGAGACGCAACGTGCCCGGCGCCCCGCTCCACCGTTGCGGCGCGCCAATGGGTTGCACCATTGACCAATTCGCCGCGCCGCGCCAGCTTGCCCGGCCCGCGGTGCGCCCGGCGCCTGCGGCATAATCCCCAGGGAGAAACATCCATGAAGCTCGTCCGCTTCGGCGCCCCAGGCCACGAGAAGCCGGGTCTAATCGATTCAAGCGGCCGGATCCGCGACCTGTCCGGCATCGTCCCCGACATCGGCGGCGAGGTGCTCACCCCGGCGGGCCTTGCCCGCATCGCCGCGGCGGACCCCGCCGGCCTGCCGCTGGCGCCGGAAGGCGCGCGGCTCGGCTCCTGCGTCGCCCGGCCGGGCAACTTCATCGCGGTGGGGCTCAACTATGCCGACCATGCGGCCGAGACCAACAACCCGATTCCCGAGGAGCCGGTGCTGTTCAACAAGGCGCCGAACTGCGTGGTCGGCCCGAACGACGACGTGATGATTCCCAAGAACTCCCAGAAGCTCGACTGGGAGGTGGAGCTGGTGATCGTCATCGGCGCCCGCGCCCGCTACGTGGACGAGGCCGACGCGCTGAAGCACGTGGCCGGCTACACCATCTGCAACGACGTCTCCGAGCGGCATTTCCAGATCGAGCGCGCCGGCCAGTGGACCAAGGGCAAGGGCAGCGAGACCTTCGGGCCGCTCGGCCCCTACCTTGCCACCACGGACGAGGTCCCGGACACGTCCAGCCTCGGCATGTGGCTGGAGGTGAACGGCGAGCGGGTGCAGAACGGCTCGACCAAGACGATGATCTTCAACGTCGCCTATCTGGTCTCCTACATCAGCCAGTTCATGGTGCTGGACCCCGGCGACGTCATCACCACCGGCACCCCGCCCGGCGTCGGCCTCGGCTTCAAGCCGCCGCGCTTTCTCAAGGCCGGCGACGTGGTCCGCCTCGGCATCGAGGGCCTGGGCGAGCAGCAGCAGACGGTGGTGCCGTTCAAGCTCTGATCCCCGCAGGGCGCCCGGAACGGATCCGGGCGCCCGCCCCGCTCACTGCCTGGTGGCGTGGGCGAGCCAGGTCTTCACCGCCTGCAAGGCCTCGCCGCGATTGCCGGTGCGGTGGTGGGCCTCCTGATAGACCGCGATCTGCATGTCGGCGCTGGTGCCGGCATCGGCGATGGTGCGCAGGTGCATGAGCGCATCCCGGCAGCCGAGCGCCTCGGCATCCTCCGCCACCAGCGCGACCAGCCGCTCCACCGCGTCGCGCACCTGGATCGCCTGGCGCTCGGCCAGGTCCACGAACGAGCCGTGGATGCCGTAGCGCTGGGCGCGCCACTTGTTCTCGTTGGCGATCGCCCGGTCCACCGCGCCGATGTCGCGGTGATGCTCCGGATGGCGCACCAGATAGCGCACCAGCGCGCGATAGAGCGCGGCGATGGCCACCGCGTCCTCCACCCGGGTGCAGGCGTCCGGCGCCCGCAGCTCCAGGGTCGGGTGCTTCTGCGAGGGGCGGATCGCCCACCATACATAGCTCGAATCGCTGATCGCCCGGGCGCCGACCATGGCGTCCACATATTGCTGGTAGGCGGCGTTGCTCTCGAACAGCTCCGGCAGGCCGGTACGCGGCAGCTCGTCATAGGCGGCGAGCCGGTAGCCCATCAGGCCGGTCTGCTTCGAGCCCCAGAAGGGCGAGGAGGTGGAGAGCGCGATGAAGTGCGGCAGATAGGGCGTGATGCGGCGCATCACATCCACCCGCTGCTCGGGGTCCGGCAGTTCCACATGCACGTGCAGGCCGCACACCATGTTGCGCTCGCCGATCATCTGCAAATCCTGCATCAGCCCGTCGTAGCGGTTGGCCTTGGTGGCGCGCACGCTGTCCCAGCTGGCGGTGGGGTGGGTGCCGGCGGCGATGAAGCAGAGGCCGTGCTCGGCCGCCACCTGCCCCGCCCGCATGCGCAGGTCGCGCAATTCGCCCAGGGCGTCGCCCACCTGGGTGGTCGGCGCGGTGGCGATCTCCAGCTGCGATTGCAGCAGCTCGACCGTGATCGATTCGCCCAGCTGCTCACGCAGATGCTCGAAGAAGCCGGACGGCATGCGGCGCTGCACCGCCTTGGTCTCGGCATCGACGACGAAGAATTCCTCCTCGATGCCGAATCGGTAGTGGTCTGACATGCGTACCTCCCGCCCCACGCTGATGAGGCCAAATCGAAGCTGTAACGCTGCGATGGCGACGAAGTTGCGCCAGGGTGATCGCAAATCCGTCAGCAATGGGGCGGGTGGAAGAGCTTGGAGATCATCTAAGGACAGACTTACCGCCCATTCCGTTGATCCCCGTTGCGAGCGCAGGCTTGGCGTTGTTGTTCACAATTATTTCGACGAATTCCATATTTCACCATGGAACCTTTTGCGGTTCACCGTGGGGCGGTGCCCCAGTCGCCGCACACCGCCTGCACCAAAGCGAGCGCGGCGACCCCCGCGGTGTCGGCACGCAGGATGCGCGGGCCCAGCGCGATCACATGCACGGCGGGATGGCGCAGCAGCAGGGTGCGCTCGTCGGCCGAGAAGCCGCCCTCCGGGCCGATGAGCACGGTCGCCGGCCGCCCCTTGAGCGGCGCGAGCGCGGCCACGGGATCGGCCACCGGCGCCGCCTCGTCGCAGAACACCAGCGCCTGGTCGGCGGGCAAGGCGGCGAGGAAGGCCGCCAGCCCCTGCGGCGGGCGCACCTGCGGCAAAGCGAGGATGCCGCACTGCTCGGCCGCCTCCACCGCATTGGCCTCCATGCGCTCGACATTCACCCGCGAGACCTGGGTGTGCTGGGTCAGGACCGGGGCCAGCACCCCTGCCCCCATCTCCACCGCCTTCTGCACCACATAGTCCAGCCGGGCGTGCTTCAGCGGGGCGAAGGCATAGGTCAGGCTGGACGCCGGCGGCTGGGCGCGGGTGCGGGCGCCGACGGCGAGACGCACCTCCTTCTTGGCCCCGGCGATGCGCGCGGCCCGCCACTCCCCGTCGCGGCCGTTGAACAGCAGGATGGCGCCGCCGACCGGCAGGCGGATCACGTTCGCCACATAATGCGCGGGCTCGGGCGGCAGCGAGACGAGGGCCTCCTCCGCGAGGTCCTCGCGGACGAACAGGCGCTGCGCGCGGAAATCATGGTCGGGCATCGGGGTCTCCGCGGGCGGGGCCGCTGGGCGATGCCGGGCGCACCCTTCAGGCTGTCTGTAAGCGAGGGGCCGCCGGTGTCCGGCAGCTCACGCGCACCGCACAGCCTTCACCACGCGGCGCGGCGCGGCACAAGAGCCATGTGCGGCGAGGCCTGACAGCCGGATCGGACAAGGGAGAGAGGATGACGCCGGGCATTGATTGGGCGCTGGGCGTCGGCCGGGAGGCGGGCGCGGGCATCGCCGGCGGCCCCGCAGACCGCGGGGCGACGCCTTTCGGCATCGCCCCTGGCCGCACCCCCGCACGACCTTGCCTGACCGGCTATCACTGCTTCGCAGAAGCGTGGGAAGCGATCATCACCCGAATGGGTGAAGGGCCCCCGTTGCACGATTCTGTTACTTCTTGGACCCGTCGGGGTTGAACTGCGACAGGAAGGCGATGAGGTCCGCCCGCTCGGCGTCGTTCTTGATGCCCACGAAGGCCATCTTCCCCTTGGGCGCCAGCACCTTCGGATTGGTCAGGTAGTTGTCCAGGGTCGCCTGGTCCCACACCTTGCCCGCGGCGGCGCCGGCCTTGATGTCCTCGGAATAGGCGTAGCCCTCGAAATGGGCCCACTTGGCGCCGACGATGCCGTTGAGCGGCGGCCCGACCTTGGTCTTGGCGTCAGGGCCGATGGCGTGGCAGGCCATGCACTTCTTGAACGACTGCTCGCCCTTGGCGACGTCGGGGTCGGCCGAAGCCGCCACCGTGGTGGCCGCCAGGGCCAGGACAGCGAAGATGATCCGTTTCATGGGCGGTCCTTCTTGTGCGTGCGGGGGTCGCCGCAGCAGAGGGACACGATATAGGGCTGTCTGGATTCCTTCCAAGTGGCAGACAGCCGCGCCCGGACCGGCCGGGCGCGCGCGCCACGCAAACCCTTCGCCTTGAAGGCCCGCGCCTCAGACGCCGGCCTGCCGGCGGGCGGCGGTCAGGGTGTTCTGCAACAGGCAGGCGATGGTCATGGGGCCGACGCCGCCGGGCACCGGGGTGATGAGCCCGGCGATTCCCTGAGCTTCCTGATAGGCCACGTCGCCCACGAGGCGCGTCTTGCCGTCATCCTTCGGGATGCGGTTGATGCCCACGTCGATGACCGTCGCGCCGGGCTTGATCCAGTCACCGCGCACCATCTCCGGCCGGCCCACGGCGGCGATCAGGATGTCCGCCTGCCGGCAGACGCCGGGCAGGTCGCGGGTGCGGGAATGGGCGATGGTCACCGTGCAGTCCTCGCGCAGCAGCAATTGCGCGGCGGGCTTGCCGACGATGTTGGAGCGGCCGACCACCACCGCATTGAGGCCCGCCAGCTTGCCCAGATGGTGCTTCAGCAGCATCACGCAGCCGAGCGGCGTGCACGGCACCAGCGCGTCGAGGCCCACGGCGAGACGGCCGGCATTGACCACGTGGAAGCCGTCCACATCTTTCGCCGGGTCGAGCGCGGCGATGACCTTGGTGGCGTCCATGTGGGCGGGCAGCGGCAGCTGCACCAGGATGCCGTGCACCGCCGGATCGGCATTGAGCCGCGCCACCAGCGCCAGGAGGTCGGCCTCGGCAGTGTCCACCGGCAGCTTGTGCTCGAACGAGGCCATGCCCGCCTCGGCCGTCTGCGCCGCCTTGTTGCGCACATAGACCTGGCTTGCCGGGTCCTCGCCCACCAGCACGACCGCGAGGCCGGGCGTGAGGCCATGGTCGCGCTTCAGCGCGGCCACCTCGTCGGCGATGCGGGCCCGCAGGCCGGCGGCGAAGGCTTTTCCGTCAATGGGCTTGGTCTCGATCACGGAACGATCCTCGGAGGTGGAGGGCGTGTTCTGGTCGGCGCCGCGCGGAGGCGCAATCCCCCTTTCCGCCGCCGGGGCGGCGGTGCGGCCGGATTTGCTCTTAAGCAGAAAATATCTTTCCTAGAAAGAAAATATTCCCCACCACAGCGATAATCCGCACGGCAGCCATGCGGGCGGGGGCGTCTGTGGCTAGGCGGCGTAGGGCGCGATGTCGCCGCGGGCCCAGCCCTCCTTGGTGGCGGCCTTGAAGTCCGCGAAGGTGCCGGCGGCGATGGCCGCGCGCATGCCGCGCATCAGGTCCTGGTAGTAGTGCAGGTTCGCCCAGGTCAGCAGCATGGAGCCCAGCATCTCCTCGCAGCGGATGAGATGGTGCAGATAGGCGCGGGAATAGTCCCTGAGCGCCGGGCAGTCGCTGGTTTCGTCCAGCGGGCGCGGGTCGTCCTGGTGGCGGGCGTTCTTGAGGTTCACCTTGCCGAAGCGGGTGAAAGCCAGCGCATGGCGCCCGGAGCGCGTGGGCATCACGCAGTCGAACATGTCGATGCCGCGCCCCACCGCCTCCAGCAGGTCGTCCGGCGTGCCGACCCCCATGAGGTAGCGCGGCTTGGCGGCGGGCAAATGCGGCTCCACCGTCTCGATCATGGCGAGCATGACCTCCTGCGGCTCGCCGACGGCAAGGCCGCCGATGGAATAGCCGGGGAAGTCCATGTCGGCGAGCGCGCGGGCCGATTCGACCCTGAGGCGCGGCACCGCCCCGCCCTGCACGATGCCGAACAGCGCCCGGCCCTTGGGCTGAAGCTCGAACGCCGTCTTGGAGCGCTCGGCCCAGCGCAGGGAGAGGCGCATGGCCCGCTCGGCCTCCGCGTCCTCGCACGGCAGGCGGACGCATTCGTCCAACTGCATCTGGATGTCGGCGCCAAGCAGGCCCTGGATCTCCACCGAGCGCTCCGGGCTCATGGCGTGCATGGCCCCGTCCACATGGGAGCGGAAGGTGACGCCTTCCTCCGTGATCTTGCGCAGGCCGGACAGGGACATGACCTGGAAGCCGCCGGAATCGGTGAGGATCGGCCGCTCCCAGCCCATGAACTTATGCAGCCCGCCGAGCTTGGCGATGCGCTCGGCGCCGGGGCGCAGCATGAGGTGGTAGGTGTTGCCCAGGAGGATGTCGGCGCCGGTGGCGCGCACCTGCTCGGGATACATGCCCTTCACCGTGGCGGCGGTGCCCACCGGCATGAAGGCCGGGGTGCGGATCTCGCCGCGCGGCGTGAAAATGGCGCCGGTGCGGGCGGTGCCGTCCGTGGCGGTGATCTGGAAGGAGAAGCTGTCGGTCATGTCGAGCGGGGCCATAGCAGGCAGGCGTCGCCATAGGAATAGAAGCGATAGCCCTGGGCGATGGCGTGGGCATAGGCGCGCTTCTGGCATTCGTGTCCCACGAAGGCCGCCACCAGCATCACCAGGGTCGATTTCGGCAGGTGGAAGTTGGTGAGCATGAGGTCCACGGCGCGGAAGGCATAGCCGGGGGTGATGAAGATGTCGGTCTCGCCCAGATAGGGCCGGATCGTGCCGTCCGGGGCGGCCGCGGTCTCGATCAGGCGGGTGGCGGTGGAGCCCACGGTGAGGATGCGCCCGCCCGCCGCCTTCACCGCATTCAGCGCGGCGGCGGTTTCGGCGCTCACCTCGCCCCATTCCGCATGCATCACGTGGTCGGCCGTGTCGTCCGCCTTCACCGGCAGGAAGGTGCCGGCGCCCACATGCAGCGTGACGGTGTGGATGGCGACGCCCCGGGCGCGGATGGCCTCCAGCAGCGCCGGGGTGAAGTGCAGGCTGGCGGTGGGCGCGGCGACCGAGCCCTCCACGCGGGCGAACACCGGCTGGTAGTCGGTGCGGTCGCGCGCGTCCTCTGGGCGCTTGGCGGCGATATAGGGCGGCAGCGGCATGTGACCGATGCCGTCGATGGCCGCGTCCAGCGCGGCGCCGGACAGCGGGAAGGCGAAATGCACCTCGCCGCTCTCCGTCTTGGCGGTCACCGTCGCTTCCAGCGTGCCGCCGTGGGCGCCCGAGAAAACAACGGTATCGCCGGGCGCCAGCCGCTTGGCCGGCCTGGCGAAGGCGGCCCAGGCGTCGGGCGCGAGGCGGCGGATCAGCGTCGCCTCGATGACGACCGTGCTGCCGCCGGCGCGGGCGCGGGTGCCGTCGAGCCGGGCGGGGATGACGCGGGTGTCGTTCACCACCAGCGCGTCGCCGGCCCGCAGCAGGCCCGGCAGGTCGGCGATGGTGGCGTCGGTCAGTTCCTGCGCCGTGCCGGGGCGCACCACGAGCAGGCGCGCGCGCTCACGCGGCTCGGCGGGGCGCAGGGCGATCTGGTCGGGCGGCAAATGGAAATCGAAGGCGTCGACGCGCATGGGCTCTCTGGTATCCGGCGCCCGGTCTTAACGGGCGCGGGACCGCAGGAAAAGGGCTCAGAAGATGGCGACGGCGCCCTGCCAAATGGCCCAGGTCATGCCGAAGGCGACCAGCGTGCCGAGCGCGGTGGCGAAGAAGCCGCCGAGGATCACCGCCCCGTCGCGCTCCACCAGCCCGAGGCCGAGGATGCACACCGCGATGCCGGGCGGCATGTTGCCGAGGAACGGGATGGGCAGCAGCAGCACGAAGCCCAGCAGCACCACCAGCGCCCCCACCACGCGGCGGGCGGTGGGGCCGGCGAACACCTCCATGCGCGGCCGCGACCAGCGCTCGAACCAGGCGATCCAGGAGCTGGAGCGGGTGATGATGGTCTCCAGCACCGAGCGCGAGAAGGTGCGCCTGGCGAGCGCCTGCGGCAGCCACAGCTCCTGCCGCCCCATGGCCATCTGCAGGCCGATCAGCGCCAGGATGATGCCGCAGATCACCGGGATGCCCGGCGGCATGGGGATGCAGTTGGGCAGGCCGAACAGCAGGAAGCTGATGCCGAACGCCCGGTTGCGCAGCGCATCGATGAGGTCGCCCACCGAAACGCGCGGTTCCGTATGGGCGGCGAGGACCGCGGCAAGCAGCTCGGACGTGCGGGGGGTGCGGTGGTCCACCAGGGCCTCGTTCATGTCGGCCCTCTCTTTAGCACCGATAAAGCGGCGGAGTCAGGGCGCACGGCGCAGGACCGGGCCCTGACCTCCGCAGGACGCCTTAATGCAGCAGGAAGACGCCGTCCACCGCCCGCAGCTCGGCGGGCTTGATGAGCTTCTGGTGGACGACGCGCACCTCGTGCAGCGGGCCGTCCAGCTCGCGCTGCCAGAAGTCGAGGAATTTTTTCAGCTCGGGAAAGCGGGGCGAGAGGTCGTAGTCCTGCCAGATGTAGGTCTGGAGAAAGCTCGGATGGTCGGGCATGCGGTACAGGATGTGGGCTGTCACCAGCCCGTAGCCGGACATCTGCTTGGCAAAATCGGACGACACCATGTGAGACACCTCCGCTGATGCTGAACCTCGTGGTTTGGGCCGATGAGAAAGAGTGTCGGCTACAGAGCTTGCGCGAGGCAAGCCTAACGAACGGTTTATTTCGATAAATCAAGGTGTTGGCAGCGATTGGCGGACAGTGCTAGCAACGCCTGTTTCGCAGGCGTCCGCCGCCGTTCGCGGCACGCCGGGCAGGCGATTGGCACTCTCGCGGAAAGAGTGCTAAAAGTTCGCCGCCGCCCCCTTGTGGGGGTGGCATCTGCCCCTTAGATGGCAGCGGTGGCGCGGCCGAACCCTTCGGCCGTGGCCGCGATGCCGGACGCCGCCCGCCGGGCGGCCCGGCGCCCAACCAGAACATGGAGGTTCCCGATGGGTTTCCGCCCTCTGCACGACCGCGTGGTCGTGAAGCGCATCGAAGCTGAGCAGAAGACCGCCGGCGGCATCATCATCCCCGACACCGTGAAGGAAAAGCCGCAGGAAGGCGAAGTCGTCGCCGTCGGTCCCGGCATCCGCAACGACAAGGGTGAGCTGGTCGCGCTCGACGTGAAGGCCGGTGATCGCGTGCTGTTCGGCAAGTGGTCCGGCACCGAGGTCAAGGTCGACGGCCAGGACCTGCTCATCATGAAGGAGAGCGACATCCTCGGCGTGGTCGAGGTCTCCGCCTCCGCCAAGAAGGCCGCGTGACGTCTCTCCCGACGCTTTCGTGAACACCGTCACAATCTGAAGGAACAGGCCCAATGGCTGCCAAGGACGTAAAATTTGCCGGCGATGCGCGCGAGAAGATGCTGCGCGGCGTCGACATCCTCGCCAACGCCGTGAAGGTCACCCTCGGTCCCAAGGGCCGCAACGTGGTGATCGAGAAGTCGTTCGGCGCCCCCCGCATCACCAAGGACGGCGTCACCGTCGCCAAGGAGATCGAGCTGGAGGATCGCTTCGAGAATCTGGGCGCCCAGCTGGTGCGCGAAGTGGCCTCGAAGACCAACGATCTGGCCGGTGACGGCACCACCACCGCCACGGTGCTGACCCAGGCCATCGTCAAGGAAGGCTCCAAGGCGGTCGCCGCCGGCATGAACCCGATGGACCTGAAGCGCGGCATCGACCTCGCCGTCGACGCCATCGTCAAGGACCTGGCCTCCAAGGCCAAGAAGGTGACCTCGAACGCCGAGATCGCCCAGGTCGGCACCATCTCCGCCAATGGCGACGCCGACGTCGGCAAGTTCCTCGCCGAGGCGATGCAGAAGGTCGGCAACGAGGGTGTCATCACCGTCGAGGAAGCCAAGACCGCCGACACCGAACTCGAAGTGGTCGAGGGCATGCAGTTCGACCGCGGCTACCTCTCGCCCTATTTCGTGACCAACGCCGAGAAGATGCGCGTTGAGTTCGAGGACCCCTACATCCTCATCCACGAGAAGAAGCTGTCCAACCTGCAGGAACTGCTGCCGGTTCTGGAAGCCGTGGTGCAGTCCTCCAAGCCGCTGGTCATCGTGGCCGAGGACGTGGAAGGCGAAGCCCTGGCGACCCTGGTCGTCAACAAGCTGCGCGGCGGCCTGAAGGTCGCGGCGGTGAAGGCTCCGGGCTTCGGCGACCGCCGCAAGGCCATGCTGCAGGACATCGCGATCCTGACCGGCGGCCAGGCGATCTCGGAAGACCTCGGCATCAAGCTCGAGAACGTGAACCTCTCCATGCTCGGCCGCGCCAAGAAGGTGGTGATCGAGAAGGAGAACACCACGATCGTCGACGGCTCCGGCGAGAAGGCCGACATCGAGGCCCGCGTGGCGCAGATCAAGGCGCAGATCGAGGAGACCACCTCGGACTACGACCGTGAGAAGCTCCAGGAGCGCCTGGCCAAGCTGGCCGGCGGCGTCGCGGTGATCCGCGTCGGCGGCGCGACCGAGGTCGAGGTCAAGGAGAAGAAGGACCGCGTCGACGACGCCCTGCACGCCACCCGCGCCGCGGTGGAAGAAGGCATCGTCCCCGGCGGCGGCGTGGCCCTGCTGCGCGCCATCAAGGTGCTCGAAGGCCTGAAGGTCGAGAACACCGACCAGAAGACCGGCATCGACATCGTCCGCCGCGCCATCCAGGCTCCGGCGCGCCAGATCGTCTCCAACGCCGGCGACGACGGCTCGGTGGTGGTCGGCAAGATCCTCGAGAACGACACCTACGCCTTCGGCTACAACGCCCAGACCGGGCAGTATGTGGACATGGTGGCGTCGGGCATCATCGACCCGGCCAAGGTCGTGCGCACGGCGCTCCAGGACGCGGCGTCCATCTCCGCGCTCATCATCACCACCGAGGCGCTCGTGGTCGAGCTGCCGAAGAAGGGTGGCGCCACCCCGCAGATGCCGGGCGGCGGCATGGACTTCTGATCAGACAGGCCCTTTGGCGCCGCCCGGCGCTCGCGAGAGTTTTCGGGCGGCGGCATGGACTTCTGATCCAGGTCGGACAATTGGCCTCCGGGCCGGTTCGGGAAGGGCGTCGCGCAAGCGGCGCCCTTTTTGTTTGCGCGCCGCCCGGAGCGGGACGGAAACGACCCCGGACTTG
The DNA here is from genome assembly GCF_000473085.1 of Azorhizobium doebereinerae UFLA1-100. Taxonomy (GTDB): domain Bacteria; phylum Pseudomonadota; class Alphaproteobacteria; order Rhizobiales; family Xanthobacteraceae; genus Azorhizobium; species Azorhizobium doebereinerae. Next base: position 27,424 of record NZ_AXBA01000001.1, on the reverse strand, counting down.
CGGCCGTAATCATTCCGTCACACGGCGACGCTATCGGGCGGCATGAAATTCATCGACTCCTTCCACCTCCTACCCTTCCTCGACACCGTCGTCAGCTATGGCGCCGCCTTCGTGTTCGGCGCGCTGATCGGCGCCGAGCGGCAATATCGCCAGCGCACCGCCGGCCTGCGCACCAACGTGCTGGTGGCGGTGGGGGCGGCGGGCTTCGTCGATCTCGCCCAGGGCCTCGCCGGGGACGCGGAGGCGGTGCGCGTCATCTCCTACGTGGTGTCCGGCATCGGCTTCCTGGGCGCCGGCGTCATCATGAAGGAGGGGCTGAACGTGCGCGGCCTCAACACGGCGGCGACGCTGTGGTGCTCCGCCGCCGTGGGCGCCTGCGCCGGCGTCGACCGGCTGGCGGAAGCCGCCTTGCTCACTGTCTTCGTCATCGCCGGCAACACGCTGCTGCGCCCGCTGGTCAACGCCATCAACCGCATCCCCATCCAGACCGAGAGCGTGGAGGCGACCTATGCGGTGAGCCTCACCACCGGCGTCGCGCATGCCGGCGTGATGCGCGACCTGCTGGAGGCGCAGCTGGAGACGGCCGGCTATCCCGTCGCCGAGATCGAGGTGGTGGAGCGGGGCGAGGAGCAGGTGGAGATCGTCGCCACCCTGACCAGCACCGAAGTGAAGGCCGCCCCCCTGGACGCGGTGGTCGACCGCCTCTCCCTCCATCCCGACGTGGACCACGCCACCTGGAGCGGCAATACGCAGTCCTGACAGGCGCGCGGCGGTTCAGGCCGCGCTGCCGTCCTCGAACAGGGCGCGTTCGGCGCGGAACAGGCCGGCGAGGAAATCCACCACCATCCGCAGGCCCGGCTCCTCGCCCTCACCCGGCCGCATCAGCAGCCAGAGCTCGCGTCCCGGCGGCGTCTCGGCCAGCGTGACCGGCACCAGTTCGGGATCGCACGCACCGATGAAATGGGGCAGCAGCGCGAGGCCGCCGCCCGCCCGCGCCGCCATGGCCTGCGCCACCTGGCTGTTGGCGCGGAACAGCTGGCGGGCACCGGGAAAGCGCCGGGTCAGCCACAGCGCCTCGGGCAGGTGGGAACCGCCCTCGTCGAAGGCGATGAAGCGCGGCGCTTCCCCGGCGGCGATGCGCTCCGGCCAGTCGGGCGTGGCATAGAAGCCGAAGCCGAGGCCCACCAGCCGCCGGGCCACCAGTTCGCCTTCCAGCGGACGGGCGAGGCGCAGCGCGATGTCCGCCTCGCGCCGTTGCAGGCTGATGGCCCGGCGGTCGGCGATAAGGTCGATATCGAGCCCCGGATGCACGGCCTGGAAGCCCGCGAGGCGCGGCAGCAGGAAGCCCTCCGCAATGCTCGGCGTGACGGTGATGCGCACTCGCCCGAGCGGTTGCTCCGGCATGGCGCCGGGACTGATGCGGCCGGCCGCCTGCTCCATGGGGGCCGCATCCTCCAGCACCCGCCGCCCGGCCTCGGTGAGCGCATAGCCGGACCCGGTGCGCTCGAACAGGCGCGCGCCCAGCGCCGTCTCCAGCCCGGTGATGCGGCGTGACACCGTGGCGTGGTTGACCCCGAGCACCCGCGCGGTGGCAGACAGGCTGCCGTGGCGCGCCAAAGCGATGAAGAAGCGAAGGTCCTCCCAATGGGGAGCTGTGCGAAATTTATCAGCCATGGCGCGAAGATCGCGAATTTCCGCTCAGGCTGCCAGCCCCTATCTGGCCACTCACAGGCCGCGATCCCGCAGCCGCCAGTCCCGGAGCGTGCCATGTCCCTCACCCTCACCCTTGTCGGCGGCCCGACCGTGCTCATCGAGGTCGATGGCGTAAGGCTGCTGACCGACCCTACTTTCGATGCGCCGGGCGCCTATGCCCTGCCCCATGTGACATTGGAAAAGCGCACCGGCCCGGCGCTGCCGGCGGAGGCCGTGCTGCCGCTGGACGCGGTTCTGCTCAGCCACGACCAGCATGCGGACAATCTCGACACCAGCGGGCGGGCCTTGCTGGCGCGCGTGCCGGTCACCTTCAGCACCGAGGCCGCCGAGGGCCGGCTCGGCCTGCCCGCCGGGCGGGTGCGCGGCCTCGCGCCGTGGCAGACGGCGGAACTGTCCGCCGCCAACGGTTTGCGGTTGCAGGTGACGGCGACCCCGGCCCGGCACGGGCCCGTGGGCATCGAGCCGCTGTCGGGCGATGTGGTGGGCTTCGCCGTGGGCCGCGAGGCGCCGGGCGACCTCGTCTATGTGAGCGGCGATACGGTCTGGTACGAGGGCGTCGCCGAGGTGGCGCGGCGGTTCGATCCCAAGGTGGTGGTGCTGTTCACCGGCTCGGCCAAGACGCGGGGCGCGGCGCACCTGACCATGGACGCCAACGACGCCATATCGGCCGCCCATGCCTTTCCCCGCGCCCGCCTCATCGCCGTGCACAACGAGGGCTGGGCGCACTTCACCGAGAGCGGCGACGACCTCGCCGGCGCCTTCCGCGCGCTCTGCATCGCCGACCGGCTGACGCTGCTGGGCCGGGGCGTGCCGACGGCGATCGATCTCGGCTGACGAGGCCGGGGCGGCGGCCGACGCCGCCCGCCCTCACCGGCACATGGGGTCGTCGAGCTTCAGCGGGGTGATCTGCCACAGGCTCTGGCGGCGCGGGCGCAGCAGCGGGCCCCACCATTTGAACCACAGCTCGATGGCCGAGCCGTCGGACTTGGGCAAGGGCAGGTTGCCGATGCCGTTGGCGATGCCGGCGATGCGGGCGCAGCCCGTGGCCGGTCGGACCGGCGGGCGGTAGGTGTCCTCATAGGGGATCACCACGCGGGCATTGGGGATCGCCGCCCTCAGCCGGCCGGCGGACATGCGGTCCTCCGCCACCAGCGTCGGCGCGTCGCCGAACTGCGAGGCGATCACCGGGCGCAGCGCCTTCAGCGGCTCGGCGGCGACGCAGCGACCGCACAGGAACGGGTCCGGCCACAGGGTGATGGCGGCGCGCACGGCGAGCACGCCGAAGGCGACGATGCCCACCACCCACAGATAGAGCTTCACCCGCTGCTGCCAGCCGCCGAGGCGCTCCAGCTCGGCGAACACATAGACCGTGGCGAGCAGGAAGAAGACGTGGAAATAGCGGTCGCGCAGGGTGGTGACGCCGATCGCCAGCGCGCCGATCAGCGTGACCACGGTGCCGAGGATGATGATGGTCCGCAGCACCCGGCGGGGCGCGGCGCGCTCCGGGGTGCTCGGGGTGGCGTCCTCGCCGCGGTTCAGCGGCAGGAAGACGGCGGCGGCCAGCGCGACGAAGGGCAGAAGATAGCCGACCCAGGCGCCGGCGAAGGTATCGAGCACATTGCGCGTCGAGCCGTCGCTGCTGCGCCCCACCACCTCGGCGGTGGCGGCCACCACGTCCTGCTTCAGGACATGCAGCGCCAGGGCGTAGACCGCCAGCGGCCCGGCCGCCACCAGCACGGTGAGCGCGATGCGCCGGTCGAGGATGGCGGCGCGGAAGCTCGGCTCCAGCAGGCCGGCGATCAGCAGCACGGCGATGAACGGCACGAAGCCGAACTTGCCCAGCAGGCCGACGGCGATCCAGGCGCCGAGGCCCGCATAGAGCAAAGCGGAGGGCTTGCGGGTGACGGCGGTGAGCGTGAGGAAGCTGCCGGCGATGGCCACGATCATCACGTTGGAATGGGTGAGGATGCGGTGGCTATGGTAGCCGATCACCCACAGCAGGGAGAGCGAGAACACCGCCAGCGCCTGGAGGCGCGGGTCGGCGATCACCTGCCGGGCCACGCGGTAGACCAGCATGGCCATGGTGAACAGCAGCCCGTAGCGCAGGATGGCATAGGGCAGCGGGCCGGGGCCGAAGATCCACAGCAGGCCGTAGAGCAGCCAGTCGAACAGCGGCGGATTGCGCGGCACATAGGAGATCTGGAACGACTGGACCAGATAGCTCTCGATGGCGTCGTCCACATTGATGGACGATTCCAGCAGCCAGGACACCAGCAGGTGGGCGAGCGCCCATAGCCCGACGATCACCGCCACGCCGGTCGCGGTGGCCCACCAGGGCATCGGCGCCACCGGCGCCCGGCCGTAGGGCGGGCTGCCGTAGCGCGATTCGTTCAGGTCCGCTGTGGGCGACAAGCGCACGACATCCTCCCTGGACGCTGCGTCGGAGGTGGGTCTATAGCCGCCTCGCCAGCGGCTGGCTATTGCAGGGAAAGCACGCCGCGCCGGGAACGCGCGCCGGCGCCCGTCAGGCCGTCGCCAGCACGTGGAAGCCGGCCCCCATGGCGACCGGCTCGGCCACCTCCTGGCGCTCGACCCGGTCCACCCGGGCGGAGCGGGGACCTGTCTGGCAGGCCGCCGCCATCGCCTCGACCGCCGCTGCCGGCCCGGCGATGACCGCCTCCACCGTTCCGTCGCGCCGGTTGCGCACGAAGCCGGCGAGGCCGCGCGCCTCCGCCTCGGCGGCGAACCAGGCGCGATAGCCGACCCCTTGCACGCGGCCGTGTATCATCAGGTGAAGTGCGGGGAAGTGGGCCATGCCACACCCTGTCCCATCACTTCTTGGCGCAGGGGGTGGCGGAGGCCTTCAAGGGCTCGAAAGCATCGAGCGCGCCTCGCAAAGCGAACTCGCCATAGTCGATCTTCAGCTCACCGATGACCCCATTGTCGTATAGTGTGAAAGTCATGACATATTCGGGGGCGCTGTCACTTTTCTCGGCGTCGTAATAGCTCACGCTGACCGGGTAGAAGGTGTGCCCGCTGAGCGTCCCGCGGGCCGCCTCCAGCAGCTTGGAGGTGTCCTGGCTGGGCTTCCCGATGACCGCCAAGGTGTTGTAAACCTTGGTTCCGTCGGTGGAGCCGTCATAGACCCGGGCCTCCATCAGGCTCTCGCCCTTGGCCGCCGCCTCCAGCACCCTGACCACATGCTCGGTGGGCATCAGCACCTTGCCCTTGAGCGCCACCGTGCGCGGGTCGGGCTTGGCGATCTTGACCTGAATATCACCGTTTTCCAGGCGGTTAGCCTGTGCGTCCACGTCCGACTTGGTGTCGCCGTTGAGCTGGTCGCGGGTCTTGAAGCGGTAGGCGCTGCCGGTCCCCTCCTCCCAGGAGGTGGAGGCCATGTCCGAGCGCACCGGCGCCCCCTCCCCGGTATCCAGGGTCGAGCTCTGGCGCATGTTGACGGTGTACCCCTCGCAGGCATCGCCGCGAATTTCGTAGTCGATACGGCCGGTTGCGCCGTCGAGACGGCCTGTCGCCTTGCCCGCGTCCAGCGCCATGGCATAACCGGCGCGGTGCGGCAGCAGGGCATCAGCGGACGCCGGCGAGAGGCCGGCGGCAAGGGCAAGGGCGAGGCACGGCAGGCCCAGGGGACGCGGCATTGCAGATCTCCATGACGGGCGCCCGGCGCTTGCGCCGCGTCCCTGGTTCAGCGAAGAGGAAGTCGCAAATTGCGCACAAGGTGTGGCAGGAGATGACAATGTCGCAAACCATTGAACAGAAACTGGCTGAACTCGGCATCACCCTGCCGACCCCCAACGCCCCTCTTGCCAATTATGTCCCGGCGGTGCGCACCGGCAACCTCCTGTTCATCTCCGGCCAGGTGTCCATCGACGCCGCCGGCAAGATCGCCACCGGCAAGCTGGGCGCCGGCATCGACATCGACGCCGGCCGTGCCGCCGCGCGCTTGTGCGCCATCAACCTGATGGCGCAGATGAAGGTGGCCCTCGGCGACCTCGAGAAGGTGGTGCGGGTGGTGAAGCTGGTGGGCTTCGTGAACTCCGCCCCGGACTTCGTCGACCAGCCGAAGGTGGTGAACGGCTGCTCCGACCTGTTCGTGGAAGTGTTCGGCGACAAGGGCCGCCACGCCCGCTCGGCGGTCGGCATCGCCGCGCTGCCGTTCGACGCCGCCGTGGAAGTCGAAGCCATCGTCGAAGTGGCGTGAGCTGACATGAGCCTGACCGCCCGGCCCGTCGCACATCGTGGACTGCACGATGCGGCGGCCGGCGTCATCGAGAATACCGCCACGGCCGTGGATGCGGCCGTGGCGGCGGGCTGCGCCATCGAAGTGGACGTGCAGCGCTCCCGCGACGGCGAAGCCATGGTATTCCACGATTTCACTTTGGACCGGCTGACGCTGGCGCAGGGGCCCTTGGCCGAGCGTACCGCGGCGGAACTCAAGGCGGTGCCGTTCAAGGCGACCACGGACGCCATGATGACCCTGCCGGACCTGCTGGAGCGGGTCGCCGGCCGGGTGCAGCTCATCATTGAGATCAAAAGCGATTTTTCCGGCGATACCCGCCTTGCCGAACGGGCCGCGGCGCTGGTCGCGGCCTATGGCGGGCCGGCGGCGCTGATGTCGTTCGATCCGGACATGGTGGGCGTGGTCGCCCGCCACGCGCCGCAGGTGCGACGCGGGATCGTCGCACAACGCCATTATGCCGACGACCGGACACACCTGACGGCGGCCCGGCGCTTCGCTCTGGGGCACCTGCTGCATTGGCCGCGCTCGCGCTTCCAGTTCGTCGCCTACAAGGTGGCGGATCTCGGCGCGCCGGCGCCGCGACTGGCGCGGGCGCTCGGGATGCCCGTCCTCACCTGGACGGTGCGCACGCCACAGGACCGGGCCCGCGCGGCCGCGGGCGCGGACCAGATGATTTTCGAGGGGTTTCGCCCCTGACGCCCCTGGGCGCCACGGGATGCGGGCCGGACAGCAAGCGGGAGCGGGGCATGGCGGGTTTTCAACAGGGCGATACCAGGCACATCCGGCGGCGCGTGGCCCTAGCCGGCGCGGCGCTCGGAAGTCTCCTTCTCGCGGGCGCCCCTGCCCTCGCCAATGATTCGACGGCGGCGCTGGCCGCCGGCGGCCTCATCTTCGTGCAGAACGACCATGTGCAGATGAAGTCGGAGGACCTGTTCATCTCCGAGCAGGAGGTCCGCGTCCGCTATGTCTTCAAGAGCGACGCGAAGGAGGACCTGCGCGTGCTGGTGGCCTTCCCGATGCCGGACATCACGGTGTCGGAATCGGTCAATCAGTCCATCCCGGTGGACGGCTCGGACAATTTCCTCGACTTCAGGACCATGGTCGACGGCAAGCCGGTGACGACGGAGCTGGAGCAGCGGGCCTTCGCCCTCGACATCGACCGCAGCGAACTCTTGCGCAAGCTGAACATCCCGCTGGCGCCCTATCTGGCCGCCACCGGCAAGGCGCTGGATGCCTTGCCGCCGGCGCAGTGGCAGGAACTGATCGGCCTCGGGCTGGCCCGCGTGGATGAATATGACGCCGGCAAGGGCATGGAGCGCCATCTGGTCCCGCTCTGGACCCTGAAGACCACCTTCTACTGGACCCAGGTGTTCCCCGCCGGACGCGAGCTCAATGTCGAGCACAAGTACCGACCCAGCGTCGGCATGTCGGTAGGCACCGTCATCGGCATGAACGTGCGCGACAATCCGTGGGTGAAGGAGGAGCAGCGGGTGCAGATGGATGCCTTCTGCACCGACCAGACCTTCCTCTCCGCCGTCGAGCGCGCCACCAAGGCGGCCGGCACGCAGGGGCAGCCGGCCTTCAGCGATGCGCGCATCCACTACATTCTGAAGACGGGTGCCAACTGGGCCGGCCCCATCGGTGATTTCAAGCTCACGGTGGACAAGGGCGCGCCGGAGAATCTGGTGAGCTTCTGCGGCACCGGCGTGAAGAAGGTCGGCCCCACGCGGTTCGAGATGACCGCCAAGGACTTCTCGCCGGTCAAGGACCTCGGCGTGCTGATCCTCAAGCCCTATCCGAAGAAGTGAGGGCATGCGGCAGACGCATGCCGCGTGAACCAGGGCGTTCGGCCGGTCTTCCCGTGGCGGGCCGGCTGGCCCATGTTTGCCGGGCATGACCGAAATCCGCATCCTCCCCTCGCTGGCCGATATCTCCGCATCCGATTGGGACGCCTGTGCCGCCGGGGCTCAGCCCCGGCCGGAGCCGTTCGTCTCCCATGCCTTCCTGCGCGCGCTGGAAGAATCCGGCTGCGTGCGCGCACGCACGGGATGGCAGCCGCAGCATCTCGTGATGGATGGCCCGGACGGGAAAGCCGTTGCGGTGGTGCCCGCTTATCTGAAATCCCATTCCAGGGGCGAGTATGTCTTCGACCAGGGCTGGGCGGAGGCTTTCGAGCGCGCGGGCGGCGCCTATTACCCCAAGGTGCAGGTCGCGGTGCCCTTCACGCCCGTCAGCGGCCGCCGGCTGCTGGTGCGCGAGGGCGCGGACATCGACAGCGCGCGCGGGACGCTGGGCGTCGGCCTCGTACAACTGGCGCGGTTGCGCGAGGCGTCCTCCATCCACGTCACTTTCTCCACCGAGGAAGAATGGACTGCGCTGGCGGAACTGGGCTTCCTGAAGCGCACGGACCAGCAATTCCATTGGGTCAACGAAGGCTATGCCAGCTTCGAGGAGTTCCTGGAGGCCCTCGCCTCGCGCAAGCGCAAGGCGCTGCGCAAGGAGCGCCGCGAGGCGGTCGCGGACGGCATCACGATCGAGTGGCTGAGCGGGGCAGACATCACGGAAGCTGCCTGGGACGCCTTCTTCCGCTTCTATACCGACACCGGCGCGCGCAAGTGGGGCCAGCCCTATCTGAACCGGACCTTCTTCTCTCTGCTCGGCGCGCGCATGGCCGACCAGTGCCTGCTGGTGATGGCGAAGCGCGCCGGGCGCTATGTGGCGGGGGCGCTGAACCTGATCGGCTCCGACCGGCTCTACGGCCGCTACTGGGGCTGCATCGAGCACCACCCCTATTTGCATTTCGAGGTCTGCTACCATCAGGCGGTGGACTTCGCCATCAGCCGCGGGCTCAAGGTGGTGGAGGCGGGCGCGCAGGGCGAGCACAAGCTGGCGCGCGGCTACCTCCCGCAGACCACCTATTCCGCGCACTGGATCGCCGATGCCGGGCTGCGCCACGCCGTGGCGCAATATTTGGAGCGCGAGCGGGCCTATGTGGCGCAGGCCAATGAGGACCTCGCCGCCCTCGGCCCCTTCCGCCGTGGATCGGCGGAGGAGGAGGTGGAATAGGCCGCCGTCTTGTTCCCTTCACTTACCCATGGAATGGGTTCGCCCACATTGCAGGCGGCCGCGCGGAATCGTAAAACGCGAGAGGGGCCAAGAGCGCGATCTGCAGATCGCACTCCAATTTTTCGAAACGAGACGGATTCAGCCTTCGGACCCAATCGCAAGGCGATTGCGCCCGCGGGCACCCGGCTCTAGGGGGGCAAATGACCTATTGCTGCGGCGTGCTGGTGCGGGACGGGCTGGTGATGATCGCGGACACGCGCACCAACGCTGGCCTCGACAATATCTCCACCTTCCGCAAGCTGCACATTTTCGAGGAACCCGGCCACTATGTGATGGCCATCGCCTCGGCCGGCAACCTCTCGGTGTCGCAGTCGGTCATCAGCCTGCTGCACGAGGGCGTGGAAGATCACGAGGCGGGCGAGCGGCAGATGCTGCGCGATGCGCGCACCATGTTCCAGGCGGCCCAGCTCGTGGGCCGGGCGATCCGGCAAGTGCACAGCGTGGACGCCAACGCGCTCGAACACAGCAACGTCTCCTTCGACGTCTCCTTCCTGCTGGGCGGGCAGATCGCCGGCGGGCCGCTGCGGCTGTTCATGGTCTATTCGGCGGGCAATTTCATCGAATGCACCACCGACACGCCCTTCCTCCAGATCGGCGAGCACAAATACGGCAAGCCGGTGCTGGATCGCGCCGTGACCTACGACATGAACATCTCGGACGCGCTGAAGAGCAGCCTGATCTCCATGGACAGCACCATGCGCTCGAACCTCGGCGTCGGTCTGCCCATCGACGTGCTCGTGCTGTGCCCCGATGCGCTGGAAGCCGAGCTCAACTACCGCATCGAGCCTGGCGAGCCCTATTTCCATGACCTGCGCGAACGCTGGTCGGCGGCGCTGCGCGCGGCCCATTCCTCCATTCCGCGCCCGCCCTATCTGAAGAACGTGCGCACGTCCCGGCCGGAGGAATAGGCGAGCGGCCGTCCTGAAACGCAAAACGCGCCGGCCTCTCGGGCCGGCGCGCTTCGTTTGGGCCTACGCCATGCGGCGCAGATGGGCTGCGCTCACTCGGCGGTGGCGAGGCGGGCCGTCACGATCTTGTCGGGATCGGCGACCGGCTCGCCGCGCTTGATCTGGTCCACATTGTCCATGCCGGACACCACTTCGCCCCACACGGTGTACTGGCCGTCGAGGAAGCGGGCGTCGCCGAAGCAGATGAAGAACTGGCTGTCGCCGCTGTCCGGGCTCTGCGCGCGGGCCATGGAGACCGTGCCGCGCACATGCGGCTGCTTGTTGAACTCCGCCTTCAGCTTCTTGCCGGAGCCGCCCATGCCGTTGCCATACTGGCCGTCGCCGGTCTGGGCCATGAAGCCCTCGATGACGCGGTGGAACGGGACGTTGTTGTAGAAGCCTTCGTTCACCAGTTCCTTGATCCGGGCGACATGGCCGGGGGCCAGGTCGGGGCGGAAGGCGATGGTCACGTCACCCTTGGTGGTTTCGAGCACGAGCAGTTCGTCAGCCATGGGGCCTCTCCTTTGATGGGCTTATGGGTTTCACTTCACGTCGGCCGCGACCTGCATCTTGACGATGCGGTCGGGGGTCGGGACGGAGCCGTTGGCCTCCTTCGGCCCCTTCTTCAGCTTGTCGATGTATTCCATGCCGGACACCACCTGGCCGACCACCGTGTACTGGCCGTTCAGGAAGGCGGAATCCGCATAGCAGATGAAGAACTGCGAATTGGCGCTGTCCGGCGAGGACGAGCGGGCCATGCCCACGGTGCCGCGCACGAACGGGGTCTTGGAGAATTCGGCCGGCAGGTTGGGATATTTGGAGCCGCCGGTGCCGTTGCCATACTGGCCGTCGCCGGTCTGGGCCATGAAGCCGTCGATGACGCGGTGGAACGGCACGTTGTTGTAGAAGCCCTCGCGGGTGAGCTGCTTCATGCGCTCCACGTGCTTCGGGGCGAGGTCCGGGCGCAGCGCGATGACGACGCGGCCGTAGGGCGTCTCCAGATAGAGGGTGTTCTGCGGGTCGGGCTTGGCGGTCTGCGCCGCGGCCGGAGCAGCGAAGGCGGCGGCAAGCGCGAGGCCCGTGAATTCACGGCGGCCGATGACACGAGGCATGTGTGGGGTCTCCTTGAATCACGCCGGGGTCTTCGGCCCGGTGGCGTGGGGTCGGCGGGAACGGCAGGGCGCCGTCCCCCTTCAGGACGCGGCGGGAAACTTGGCCTTCAGACGGGCGAGCACGATCGGCGGAACGAACGGGGCGACGTCGCCGCCCATGGATGCGATTTGCCGGACCAGCGTGGCGGTGATGGGGCGCACGCGCGGCGAAGCCGGGAGAAAGACGGTCTGGATTTCCGGCGCCATGGTGCCGTTCATGCCCGCCATCTGCATCTCATAGTCGAGATCGGTGCCGTCGCGCAGGCCACGGATCAGCAGCGTCGCGCCGGCGCGGCGCGCGGCGTTGACCACCAGATCGGCGAAGGTCACCGCCTCCAGCGTCGCGCCTTCCTCGGCCGCGATCGGCGCGCAGATCTCGTGCAGCATGGCGAGGCGTTCTTCGGTGGAGAACAGCGGCGCCTTGCCGGGATGGATGCCCACCGCCAGCACCAGATGGTCCGACAGCCGGGAGGCCGAGCGCACCACGTCCAGGTGCCCGTTGGTGGGCGGATCGAACGAACCGCCATAGATCGCGACGCGGCGCGTATGTTGGGTGCTGTTCATGGCGCACACGGTTAGCCGTTGGCGTGGCGCCGTGCAATGGGCGCGGGGCCGGTGCTACCGCCGTCCCGCCGCCAGCAGCACCATGGCCCCGCCCGCCAGGATGCCGGCGGAGACGCGATCGGCGACGCGGGAAAAATGGCCGGACAGCGCCGCCCGCGCCTTGTCCGCCACCACCGCCCAGACCATGTCGCCGACGAGCGCGATGGCGGCGAAGATGGCCGCCAGCAAGGCGATCTGGCCGCCGGGATGCTGGGTGTCCGTGACGAACTGCGGCAGGAAGGCCGCATGGAACAGCAGGGTCTTGGGGTTGGCGAAGGCCACCGCGAAGCCACGGCCGAAGGCGGCATGACCGGAGGGGGTAGGCAATCCCACGCTCTTGCCCGCGCCGCGCCACTGCAGCACCGCCAGCCAGATGAGATAGGCCGCGCCGGCATAGCGCACGAGGTCGAAATGCCGGGCGAACAGGTCCACCACCCAGGACAGGCCCGCGGCCACCACGACGAGTTGGAGCACCAGGCCCACGTTCACGCCCATGGCGCTCAGGATGCCGGCCCGTCGCCCGTGCTTCAGGCTGGTGCCGACGATAAGCGCCACGTTCGGGCCCGGCGTCGCGCCGAGAGCCAGGCAGGCGAGGACGAACACCGCAAGGCTCTCGGCTGGGATCATGGCTGGGCCTATTCCTCGGTCGGGGCGTCGGGCAGGTCGGTGAGGCCGTCCTCGCCCTCCTCCGAGGCTTCCCCGGCCTCGTCCTCGCTGATGTGCTCGACCGAGACCACATGCTCGTCCGCCGCCGTGTCGAACACGATGACGCCCTGGCTGGCCCGGCCGACAATGCGGATGCCCTTCACCGGGCAGCGGATGAGCTGCCCGCCGTCGGTCACCAGCATGATCTGGTCGGCGTCGCGCACCGGGAAGGACGCCACGAGGCGGCCGTTGCGCTCGTTCACCGCCATGGCGACGATGCCTTTGCCGCCGCGGCCGGTGACCCGGTACTCATAGGATGAGGTGCGCTTGCCGTAACCGTTCTCGGAGATGGTCAGCAGGAACTGCTCAAGGGCCTGCATCTTCATGCGGGTCACCTCATCGAGCCCGCCCTCCCCGGCGGCGGCTTCCTCGGCATCCGCCTCGACGGCGGCCTCCTCGGCCACGGCACCGCCGGCGGCATTGCGGCGTTCCGCATTGGCGAGGCGCAGATAGGCGGCGCGCTCGTCGGCCGAGGCGTCGGCATGGTTGATGATGGCCATGGAGATGATCTTGTCATCCTTCTCCAGGCGGATGCCGCGCACGCCCAGCGAATCGCGGCCCTTGAAGACACGAACCTCGGGCACCGGGAAGCGGATGCAGGCGCCGTTCGCGGTGGTGAGCAGCACGTCGTCCTGCTCGGTGCAGAGCTGGACCGAAGCGATGGACTCGCCCTCGTCCAGCTTCATGGCGATCTTGCCGTTGCGGTTCACCTGGCTGAAGTCGGCCAGTTCGTTGCGCCGGACATTGCCGCCGGTGGTGGCGAACATGATCTGCCAGCGGCTGTGCTCGCCGGCGTCCTCCGGCAGCGGGACGATGGAGGTGACCCGCTCGTCCGCCGCCAGGGGCAGGATGTTGATGAGCGCCTTGCCGCGCGCCTGGGGCGCAGCGGCGGGCAGGCGCCACACCTTGAGCTTGTAGACCTGCCCCTTGGACGAGAAGAACAGCACCGGTGCGTGGGTGGAAGCGACGAACAGGCGGGTGACGAAATCTTCGTCCCGCGTGGTCATGGCCGAGCGGCCCTTGCCGCCGCGCCGCTGCGCCCGATAGGTGGAGAGCGGCACCCGCTTCACGTAGCCGGCGTGGGAGACGGTGACCACCATGTCCTCGCGGGCGATCAGGTCCTCGTCGTCCAGGTCGCCGAAGCCCTCGGTCAGCTCGGTTTTCCGCGGCGTACCGAACTCCGCCTTGATGGCCAGCAGCTCGTCGCGAATGATCGCCCGCATCCGCGGCCGGCTGGCCAGGATCTCCAGATATTCGGCGATCTCGATGGCGAGCTTGTCCAGTTCGTCGGAGATTTCGTCCCGGCCCAGCGCGGTAAGGCGCTGGAGGCGCAGGTCGAGAATGGCGCGGGCCTGCTCGAAGGACAGGCGATAGGTGCCGTCCTCGGCGACGAAGTGGCGCGGATCGGCGATCAGCACGATCAGCGGCTCGACATCCTTAGCCGGCCAATTTTTCTCCATCAGCCGCTCACGCGCCGTCGCCGGGTCCGGCGCGGTGCGGATAAGCTGAATGATTTCATCGATATTGGCGACGGCGATCGCCAAGCCGACCAGCACATGGGCGCGATCACGCGCCTTGCGCAGGAGAAATTTCGTTCGCCGGCTTACGACCTCCTCGCGGAAGGAGATGAAGGCGGTGAGCGTGTCGTGCAGCGTCATCACCGCGGGGCGGCCGCCGGACAGCGCCACCATGTTGACGCCGAACGAGGTTTGCAGCGGCGTCATGCGGTAGAGGTTGTTCAGCACCACGTCCGCCTGGGCGTCGCGCTTCACCTCGATGACCACGCGCATGCCTTCGCGGTCGCTCTCGTCGCGGATCTCGGCGATGCCTTCCAGGCGCTTGTCGCGCACCAGCTCGGCGATCTTCTCGATCATCGTCGCCTTGTTCACCTGATACGGGATCTCGGTGATGATGATCGCTTCCCGCTCCTTGCGGACGGTTTCGATCGAGGCGCGGGCGCGCATCATGATCGAGCCGCGCCCGGTCATGTAGGCCTGGCGGATGCCGACACGGCCCATGATGAGGGCCCCGGTGGGGAAATCCGGGCCGGGAATGTGTTCGAGCAGCGCTTCGGGATCCAGCAGCGGGTCGTCCAGCAGTGCCACCGTGCCGTCGATGACCTCGCCGAGATTGTGCGGCGGGATGTTGGTGGCCATGCCCACCGCGATGCCGCCCGCGCCGTTGACCAGCAGGTTGGGGAACCGCGCCGGAAGGACGGTCGGCTCGCTCTCGCTGTTGTCGTAATTGTCCTGAAAGTCGACCGTGTCCTGGCCGAGCTCGTCCAGCAGCGCCTGCGTCACCTTCTCAAGGCGCACCTCGGTGTAGCGCATGGCCGCCGGCGGATCGCCGTCCACCGAGCCGAAATTGCCCTGCCCGTCGATCAGCGGCAGCCGCAGCGAGAAAGTCTGCACCATGCGCACCAAGGCGTCATAGACCGACTGGTCGCCATGGGGATGGTATTTACCGATCACGTCGCCCACCACGCGGGCCGACTTGCGATACTGCTTGTTCCACTCGTATCCGTTCTCATTCATGGAGAACAGGATGCGGCGGTGCACCGGCTTCAGTCCGTCGCGCACGTCGGGCAGGGCCCGGGCGACGATCACGCTCATCGCATAGTCGAGATACGAGCGGGACAGCTCGTCGGTGATGGATACGGGCCGGATATCGGAAGGCGTAGCGCCACCCTGCTTCGGCGTCTCGTGGTCAGCCAAACGATCACTCTTTCATGGTCGGCAACAGTCGTCAGTTGTAGCCGATTCACCTTTGCAATACCAGCACTGAGCCTTCGCGATCGAGGCTAAAACACATGTAAAATCAGATACTTGAAAAGACATGCTCACACGACTGGGGATCGTTCGCCGCAGCGGGCGCGAAATGCCGCCGTCCTGCCTCGGCGAAGCAATACTGAAATACCGGCACCGAGAGGGCCCCGGATCTTCGAATGCCCGTCGGATGCCCAAACGACAAGGCCTCCCGGCCTGTACGCCGGGAGGCCCGCCGACGCCGGTGAGGCGGCGCTACTGAGCGAGGAACCGCGTGATGGCCTCGCCCGCCTCGGAGACGTTGAAGACGCCGTTGAGGTGCCCTCGTCCGCCGCCGATGTTCACCTGCTCCACCTTGGCGCCGCCGGAGCGGATTTTGTCGGCGGTGCGCGCGATGGTGGGCGGCGGAAACACCAGGTCCTCGCTGGAGGAAATCAGCAGCACCGGCGCCTTGATGCGGGCAAGGCCCACGTCCCCGCCCGGCGCGAAGGTCTGGTTGGCCTTCACGAGATAGAGCAGGTGATTGGCGTCGGCGAACTCCGCGCGCGCGGCGGCGATCTTTTCCAGCGTGGCGTCGATGGCATAGCGGTTGGCCATGGACTTCTCAGGGTCCTGGCCGGCCTCCGCCCATTTGCGGTTGAAGGTGTCGTCGGCCCAGGTCCAATAGCTCGAGAACAGCGTGATGACCTTCAGCGACTGGGCGAGCCCCGCGTTCGGCGGGGTGCGGCCGTAATAGTCGCCATTGTTCCAGTTGGGATCGAGCCGGATCGGCGAGGCCCAGACGTCGAGCCAGGCCACCAGCCACCCGTCGGTGTCTCCGGCGCCGATCACCGGGATGACGCGCGAGACCATCTCAGGATAGCCGGTCGCCCATTCATAGGCCTGGAGCGCGCCCATGGAGGCGCCCATCACCGCGTGCAGCTTGTGGATGCCGAGGCTCTCCAGCAGGGCCTTCTGCACGTTCACGAAGTCGCGGATGCCGACGATGGGGAAGTCCATCCCATAGGGCTTGTTGGTGTCCGGGCGCAGGGTCGCCGGGCCGGTGGTGATGACGTTCGGGTCCTTGGGGTTGAGGTTGACCAGCGTATCGGACGAGATGATGTAATATTTGTTCGTGTCGAGCGGCTTTCCGGGGCCGACGATGGCGTCCCAATAGCCGGGCGCCTTGTCATCCGGCTTGTACTTGCCCGCCACGTGGCTGCTGCCGGAGAAGAAGTGCGTGACCAGGATCACGTTGCTCTTGTCGGCATTGAGCGTCCCATAGGCTTCCCAGCCGATCTTCACGTCGCGCAGCGTCCCGCCGCTGACCGTGGTGTATGTGGGCAGGGTGAAGCTCTTCTTCTCGACAATGGCATCAAGGGCGAGCGCCGGCCCGGTGCTGACAGCCGCGAGCAGTGGCAGCGCGGCCAGGGCCAGCGCTCCCAGCAGCATGCCCCGCCGGGGCGGCCGGCACCGTTCCGGGGCAGCGGATGCGTCGGCGAATTGTTGTGTGGCGTGATGTGAACGGAATGTCCAAAACCTCATGGCGCCTCCTTCGGCCGCCCGTGGCACGAGCAGCCGCCTCCTTTGCGGGACCAGCCTCGTTAACGACGGCGGGCGACGGCGGTTCGAAGGACGCCGGGAACCAAACTGACGCATCGGTCCCGATGGCGGGCACCGAGGCGGGCGCGCCACGTCCTTGAACGCGCCATCCGCCACGGTCGGCATGGGCTGGCTGCCGGCACTGTGCGGCGGCCCGGAGAACCCGGCAATCGCTTTTCTGGCAAGGGTGCGGCGGCGATTTCACGCGCGGGGCGCTGGACCGTGGGGCGAGGCCGTGCTAATCGCGCCGCCTCCGGTTGAGGCAGTCATGATCCAGGTGTTCCAGCGACGACGAGAAAACGGGCCGCGCGCTTCCGCGCGTGATCTGTCGCGTCTGCCCGCCTGAGCCGCTCCCGGCCTGGGCGGGCCTGTGTCTGCCTCGCTCCCGGCTTTAGATCATGACCGAACTCCCCATCACCGTTGCCCAGGAAAACCCCGCCAATGGCGCCGCCATCGAGCGGCTGCATCGGCGCACCTTCGGCCCCGGCCGGTTCGCCCGCACCGCCTTCCGGCTGCGGGAAGGCGTCCCGCCGGACTACACCCTGTCGTTCACCGCGCACGTGGGCACCATGATGGTGGGCTCGGTGCGGCAGACCCCGATGTTCATCGGCACCACCCCGGCCCTGCTGCTCGGCCCGCTCACGGTGGAGCCGCCGTTCCGCGCGGTAGGCATCGGGGCACGGCTGATGAAGGTGTGCATGGATGCCGCGCGCGACCAGGGCCACCGGCTGATCCTGCTGGTGGGGGATGCGCCCTATTACGAGCGTTTCGGCTTCAAGGTGGTGCCGCCGGGACGGATCGCCATGCCCGGCCCGGTCGATCCCGGCCGGCTGCTCGTGGCCGAACTCCAGCCCGACGCCTTCGCGGGCATCAGCGGCCCTGCCCGCTCGTCGGCGCACTGACGCGCTTCCCGCGCCTCCACCCAACCGCGAAAAGAAAATGCCCCGGCGAACCGGGGCATTTCAGCTGTGTCTGCGGTGCCTGGCGCCGGTAACGGCGCCGGCATCACTCGGCGGCGACGACCTCGGGCCGACCGCGCGACTGACGGTCACGCTTCAGCAGCTCGGCCACCAGGAAGGCGAGCTCGATGGACTGCTCGGCGTTCAGGCGCGGGTCGCAATAGGTATGGTAGCGATCCCGCAGGTCCTCGTCCGAGATGGCACGCGCGCCGCCGGTGCATTCGGTGACGTTCTTGCCGGTCATCTCCAGATGCACGCCGCCGGCATAAGTGCCTTCCGCCGCATGCACGTCGAAGAAGGTGCGGATCTCCGACAGGATGCGGTCGAACGGCCGGGTCTTGTAGCCGGAGCCGGCCTTGATGGTGTTGCCGTGCATGGGATCGCACGACCACACCACGGTGCGGCCTTCCTTCTCCACCGCCCGGACCAGGGCCGGCAGGCTGTCGCCTACCTTGTCCGCGCCGAAGCGGCAGATCAGCGTGATGCGCCCGGCTTCATTGTCCGGCTGGAGGATGTCCAGCAGGCGGATGAGGCCGTCGGTGGTCAGCGAGGGGCCGCACTTGATGCCGATGGGGTTCCGGATGCCGCGGAAATATTCCACATGCGCATGGTCCGGCTGGCGGGTGCGGTCGCCGATCCACAGCATGTGGCCGGAGGTGGCGTACCAGTCGCCGGAGGTGGAATCCACCCGCGTCAGGGCCTGCTCATAGCCCAGCAGCAGCGCCTCGTGGCTGGTGAAGAAGTCCGTGGAGCGCATCTCCGGGTGGGACTGGGGATCGATCCCGCAGGCGCGCATGAAGTCGAGCGCCTCGGTGATGCGGTTCGCCAGTTCCTGGTAGCGATGCGACTGCGGACTGTCCTTCACGAAGCCCAGCATCCACTGGTGGGCGTTGGCAAGGTTGGCATAGCCGCCGGACGCGAACGCCCGCAGCAGGTTCAGCGTCGCCGCCGACTGCCGGTAGGCCTCGATCTGGCGGTGCGGATCAGGGATCCGCGCTTCCGGCGTGAAGGCGATGTCGTTGACGATGTCGCCCCGGTAGCTGGGCAGCTCGACGCCGTCGACCACCTCGGTGTTGGACGAGCGCGGCTTGGCGAACTGGCCGGCGATGCGGCCGAGCTTGACCACCGGCGCGCCGCCGGAGAACGCCATCACCACCGCCATCTGAAGGAAGACGCGGAAGAAATCGCGGATGTTGTCGGCGGAGTGCTCGTCGAAGCTCTCGGCGCAATCGCCACCCTGGAGCAGGAAAGCCTCGCCCGCGGCCACCTTGGCGAGGTGGGCCTTCAGGCGGCGGGCTTCGCCGGCGAACACCAGGGGCGGATAGGAGGCGAGCTTGGCCTCCACATCCTTCAGCGCGGATGCATCCGGATATTCGGGCACCTGGACCACCGGATAAAATCGCCAGGAATCCGGACGCCAGCCTTCGGCGCGGCGCGAGACGGTCTCGGCGGCGCTCGGGATGCGGTCGGAAACGGGGCGGGTGGTCATTCTAATCTCCATCCAGCTTTCGCCGGCGCTCATGCGCCGTGCGTTCCGGTCCTCGGCTCAAGGTCCGCAGGCTCCGGAACGTGGGCTTATACACGAGAGCGCCGGAGCACGGAACCGGAACATGGGAACGCCATCGACGCACCGTCAGCCTGCGGGGCACCCGCTCCGGGAGCGCCAGCTATGCGCCCGGTGCACGTGATGGTGCGCGCGTCTTCGCTGGAAGCCCGCGCGCTTGGCTAGGGGATGCCTTAAGAAGGCCGCGGACCGCATTCATCCGCCGCCCATCGGCCCAGAAGAGACAGATATGACCAAGAATGAGAGAGGGGTCGCACCGTCGACCGCCTCCGCGCCTTCCTTTTACGAATTCGTCGCCATCGTCGCCCTGATGATGGGGACGACCGCCTTCTCCATCGACAACCTGCTGCCCGCGTTCGAGCCGATCCGCCAGGACCTCGGCGTCAGCCGCCCGGCGGACCTCCAGCTCATCATCACCGCCTTCATGATCGGCTTCGCCTTCATGCAGCTGGTGTTCGGCACCATCTCCGACGTGATCGGGCGCAAGCCCGCGCTGATGATCGGCCTCGCCATCTATGCGCTCGGCTGCGTGCTGGCGCTGGTGACCGACAGTTTCGCGGTGCTGCTGGTGGCGCGCGCCATCCAGGGCATGGGCTCGGCGGCGGCGCGGGTGCTCTCCGTGGCCATCGTGCGCGACCGCTTCAAGGGCCGCGAGATGGCCCGCGTCATGTCGCTGTGCATGATGGTGTTCCTGGTGGTGCCGGTCGTCGCGCCGACCATCGGCAGCGGCATCCTGCTGATCGGCACCTGGCACCACATCTTCGTCGCCATGTTCGCGTTGAGCGTCGTGCTGGGCGTGTGGTTCAGCCTGCGCATGCCGGAGACGCTGCATCCGGAATATCGCGTGCCCTTCTCCGTGCGCGGCATCGCCCGTGGCATGCGGATGACGCTCACCAACCGCAGGGCGGTCGGCTATGCCACGGCCATGGGCCTGATGATGGGCGCGCTGATGGCCTATGTGGGCTCGGCGGAGCAGATCTTCGATTCCGAGGTTTATCACCTGGGCGCCTGGTTCCCGATCGCCTTCTCGTCTGTGGCGGCGGTGATGTCGGTGGCTTCGTTCGTGAATTCCAAGCTGGTCGGCCGCTTCGGCATGCGGCACCTGTCCCATGCGGCGATCATCGGCTTCACGCTCGTGGGCGCCGCGCAGACGGTGTTCGCCATCGCCTTCGACGGGCATCCGCCGCTGCTGCTGTTCTGCAGCCTCATCGCGCTGAACCAGGCGCTGTTCGCGCTCACCGTGCCCAATTTCAACTCCATGGCCATGGAGCCGCTAGGTGCCATCGCCGGGACTGCGTCGTCCTTCATCGGCTTCTACACGACGCTGCTCGGCGCAGTGATGGGGATGATCGTCGGCCAGTCCGTGGCCGGCTCCGTGCTGCCGTTGAGCGTCGGCTACATGGTGCTGGGCCTGCTGGGCATCCTGGCCGCGCTCTGGGCCGAGAAGGGCCGCCTGTTCGGCGGGCAGATCACCGCCGGCTGATGTTACGCGGAGCCATGGCGGGGCCTGCCCCGCCATGGCCAGATGATCAGAAGCCGGTTTCCTTCGCGCAATCGGCGATGGTCTTGGCGAGCTTGGCGCGGCCAGCGTCCGCCTCCGTGGTCTCCCGCAAGGTACAGGCATCGAGCGTGTCGAAGGCGGCGCCGCTGATTTTCTTCTGGGTGAAGGCCTCCAGCGTCGCCATGCGATCATTGGGCGGCAGCGCCTGATACTTCAGGACGGCGCCGGGCTTGTCCTGGTTCGGCAGGATGGGGGCAGCGGCGGCCGCTTCCGCATGGGCCGCGACGGAACAGGCAAAGGAGGCAAGAACGAGCAGCGTGCGCACGGCAATCCCCGGACAAAAGCTTGACCAGGGCATGTATTGCAACGGTGCAGGGGCGCCGTCCACGGTGCCGTAGCGGCAGCTACGACGCCTTTGTACGCAGCGTTACCAATTCCTCAGCGCCGGTCGGATGGACGGCCACCGTGCGGTCGAAATCCGCCTTGGTCGCGCCCATCCCGATGGCCACCGCCGCCATCTGGATGATCTCGGAGGCAGCCTCGCCCACCACGTGGCAGCCGAGAACCTTGTCGGTGGCCACATCCACCACCAGCTTGACCAGCATCCGGGTCTGGCGGCCGGACAAGGTCGCCCGCAGCGGCCGGAACTGGGCCTTGTAGATGTCCACCGCATGGCCGGCCTTGCGCGCGGCTTCCTCGGACAACCCGACCGTGCCCACCTCCGGTTCGGTGAAGACGGCGGTGGCGACCAGATGATGATCCACCCGCCATGGCTTGCCGCCGAACACCGTGTCGGCGAAGGCGTGGCCCTCGCGGATGGCCACGGGGGTCAGGTTGATGCGGTTGGTCACGTCGCCCACCGCATAGATAGACGGGACATTGGTCCGCCCGTCCGCATCGACGATGACGGCGCCCGCCTTGTCCAGCGCGACGCCGACGCCCTCCAGGCCGAGGCCGCGCGTGTTGGGCAGGCGGCCGATGGCCAGCATCACCTCATCCACCTCCAGCGCGGTGCCGTCGGACAGCGCCACGCGCTTGCCGGCCTCCGTCCGCTCGATGGCGGTCAGGGTGCGGCCGGTCAGGATGTGGATGCCGGAATGTGCCATTTCCTCCGCCACATGGGCGCGCACGTCCTCGTCGAAGCCGCGCAGGATCTTGTCGGCGCGCAGCACGAGGCTGACCTCGGAACCGAGTGACCGGAACAGGCAGGCGAACTCCACCGCGATATAGCCGCCGCCCTGGATCACGATCCGGCGCGGCAGCGCGGGCAGATGGAACGCTTCGTTCGAGGTGATGGCGAGGTCCGCCCCCGGGATGGCCGGGCCGAGCGCCGGATGGGCGCCGGTGGCGACGAGGATGTGGCGGGCCTCGATCACCTCGCCGCTGCCGGCGAGGCGGATGGTGTTGGGTCCCTCCACCACGGCGCGCCCGTCGACGATCTCCACGCCGGGCGCCGCGAGGTTGCGGCGGTAGATGCCTTCCAGGCGGGCGATCTCCTGGTCCTTGCGGGCGATCAGCGTCGACCAGTCGAAGTGCTTGCCCTCCACGGTCCAGCCGAAGCCGGCCATGTCCTCCAGATCGTGCGCATAGCGGCCGGCATAGACGAACAGCTTCTTCGGCACGCAGCCGCGGATCACGCAGGTGCCGCCCAGCCGATATTCCTCGGCCAGCATCACCGAAGCGCCGTGCTGGGCCGCGATGCGGCCGGCGCGCACGCCCCCGGAGCCACCGCCGATGACGAACAGATCCACGCTCCGCGACATGCTGATTCCCTCCGGCGGCCGCGCGCTGGTGCGCGCAAGACCCGCCTGCCGGCCGTGCCGCGCCGGTGCGGAACGATCGGGGGCGGCAGTTCAATGCCGTCCGGGCGGTGCCGTCAAGCATGCGGCTTGCCCACGACCCGCCAATGATGCTTCAAACCGCCAGCGGCCGGAGCATCCCGTCCGTCGCCTTCAAGCTCCGGCCGGTGCATGCCCGATCTCATCCCACCCCGCTGGCTGCGCCCCCGGCGCACCGTGGAGGGCCAAGCCGATTTCCCGCTGCCGCTGGCGCTCCGCCTGAAGGTGCGGCGCCGGGGCTATGCCTTCGTGCTGGCGCTGGAAGCGGGAAATGTGACGGTGCGGGGCGTATTCCGCGATGCCTCAGGGCAACCGCTGGGGCCGGCCGTCCTTGAAGCGCCCGCGGCCGGGGTATTCGTGCCCCAGGGCGCGGCGAGCCTCAGCTTTCCGGCCGAAGGCTCGGGCCTACGGGTCGGCTATTATCCGCGCAGCAAGCTGGGCCTGAAGCTGCATGCCTTCTTCAACGGCACCTTCAGTGGAGCGCCGATGGGCAAGCGATGGCGCACCGCCGGCGCGGCGGCGCGGGACCTGCGCGGCACCCATGGCGCGCTGATCCAGGCCGGGCCTGCCCACCGGCAGGAACAGGCGGCCGCCTATCGCCGCTACCGGGCGCGGTTCGTCGAGGATTTCGCCGAGGTTCCGCCCGCCGACGCGGCGCCCCTGCTCTCCTTTGTCAGCCGCGTATCAGCGATCGCGGACCTTGGCCCGGCCCTCGATGCCCTGGCGCGACAGACCGACCGACAGTGGGAATGGCTGGTCCTCGTGCCCGAAACCGAGCGCGCGGCGGCATCGGCCCTGCTGGACGGCCAGACCCGGGCGCGCCTGCTGCCCGCGACGGGCGACGATCCGGCGGAGGACTTCAACCGAGCCTGCGCGCAGGCGAAGGGCGCGCTCATCGCACCGCTCGACCCGGCGGGGCGCCTGACCCGTGACGCGGTGGCGATGATCCGCGCCGGCTTTGCCGCGCATCCGGACTGCCGGCTGCTCTATGCGGACGAGGAGCGCCTCGACACGGACGGAATGCCGGTGGAGGGCATCTTCAAGCCGGCGTTCAACCGCCATCTCCTGCGCAGCCTCGATTACATCGGCCAGCCCTGGGCGGTGCGCGCCGATCGGCTGATGGAGATCGGCGGCGCGCGCGCCGGGTTCGGGGCCGCCTGGAGCTACGATTTGCTGCTGCGGGCGGCGGACCCGCTGCCATCGGCGGCCATCCGGCATGTGCCGCGCGTGGCCTATTCCCGCACGGCGGGGATGGGGGACGGCACCTTCGCTGGACCTGCCGTCGAAGCCGCCCAGCGGGCCCTGCGGGAGGCGGCAGGTGTCGCCGAGGTCCAGGCGTCCGAGGGCCGACTGAGGCCGCTCTATCCCCTGCCCGCAACGCCGCCGCTGGTCTCCTTCGTCATCCCGACCCGCGATCGCGCCGACCTGCTGGGGCTGGCGCTGCGGTCGATGATCGCGCTGACCGCCTACCGCAATTTCGAGATCGTCGTGGTGGACAACGGCTCCGTGGAGCCGGAAACCTTCACGCTGTTCGAGGACATCAGCCGGATCTGGCCGGCGACCAAGATCGTGCGCGACGACGGCAATTTCAATTATCCGCGCATCTGCAACCGGGGCGTCGATGCCGCCTCCGGCTCGCTCATCTGCCTCCTCAACAACGACATTGAAGTGGTCGAGCCGGGCTGGCTGGACGAGATGGTGGCGCTCGCCAGCCTGCCGCAGACCGGCGTGGTGGGCGCCAAGCTGCTGTTCCCCGACCGCACCATCCAGCATGCCGGGGTGATCGCCGGGCTATTCGCCTATGCCGGCCACTGGTTTGCCCATGCGGCGGCGGACGCGGACGGCTACCAGGGACGGCTGCACAGCCGCCAAAACCTCTCCGCCGTCACCGGCGCCTGCCTGATGATCCGCCGCGACTGCTGGGACGCCATCGGCCCGCTCGACGCCGAGCGCTTCGCCGAGGACTGCAACGACATCGATCTCTGCCTCAGGGCGGTGGCGGCGGGCCATGAGCTGGTCTGGACGCCGTTCGCCTGCCTGATCCATCACGAATCGGCTTCGCGGGGGAAGCGCCGGGCCAAGGCCCATCGCGAGCGCCTCAAGGCGCAGCGCGCGCGGTTCGAGGCCCGCTGGCACGCCAGCAGGCTGGTGGACCCGCACTACAATCCGAACCTGCGACGCAAGAGCCTCTATGCCACCCTAGCAGCGGAGCCGGACGGCAGCCGCGGGGCGCGGACCTGCCTCGTTCCTCCGCCCGAGGCCTGACCCCCAAACGGAAAACGGCTCCGATGACGCATCGGAGCCGCTCTCGAACACGATATGACGAAGAGGGTGCGATCAGAGATCGTAACCCTGCTTCTTCATTTCCTCGCGGATGCGGTTCATGGCGTCCGCATTCACCTTGCCGCCCCAGGCCTGGATGCTGGTGACCGCCTGCTGCACGATCTGGGTGCGGTCGGTCACGAGCTTCTTGCCCACTGGCGTCGAGAAGAACGCCAGCGCGTCCTTCAGTTCCTGCTCGGTGAAGCGCTGGGCATAGGCCGTGGCGAGGATGTCGATAATCTCGCCCTTGCGCTTCTCGAACTCGGGCCTGAGCGCCAGCGCGGTGTCGCGCAGCTGCTTGGCGAGGTCCGGATTGGTCTGGAGGAAGCCGAGGGCGGCGCCGTCCAGAAGGTTCGGGATGACACCGTCAAAGGCTCGGGCCTCGCCATTGGCCTCGACCAGTTGGCGGGCCACCTGCATCTGGCTGGCGGTGGGCGGCGTCGCGACGGACTGGGCGAAGGCGCCCTGCGCCATCAGGCCGAGAGCGAACAGACCCAGACCCAGGCGCCGGACGGAAGGAAATAGCGACATGACGTTCTCCAAGGGGCAGGTTCAGGCCGTGGCCTGACGTTCGATGACGCGGATGCCGTCGGCGCCGGCGAGCACGGCGCGGCGGGCGAGACCGAGGAACAGGCCGTGCTCGACCACTCCGGCCACCTCCTCCAGGGCCCGCGCGAGGCGGCGGGGATCCGGGATCTGGCCGAGATGGGCGTCCACGATCACATTGCCCTGGTCGGTGATGACCGGCTTGCCGTCCGCCGAAAGGCGCAGGCGCAGCTCGCCCGCGCAGCCGGCCGAGACCACGGCGCCCTCCAGCCGGCGCAGGGTGGCGGTGGTGCCGAAGGTCACGATCTCGATGGGCAGCGGAAAGCGGCCGAGCATGGCGACGAGCTTGGTGTCGTCGGCGATGACGATCATCTCGCGCGCCGCGCTGGCGACGATCTTCTCGCGCAGCAGCGCCGCGCCGCCGCCCTTGATCAGGGCGAGGTCGGGGCCGATCTCGTCCGCGCCGTCGATGCACAGGTCGAGCTCAGGCTGCTCGTCCAGCGTCGCCAGCGGCACGCCGAGGGACTGGGCCTGCGCGCGGGTCTGTTCGGAGGTCGGCACGCCCACCACCTTGAGGCCGCCGGCGACCCGCTCGGCCAGGAGCGCGACGAAATGCTTGGCCGTAGACCCCGTGCCGAGGCCGAGCCGCATCCCGTCCGTCACATATTCCAGCGCACGCGCGGCGGCGCGGCGTTTCAGGTCTTCTGCATCGGCCATTCGGTTGTGCTCGTCTAAGGCTGCTGGCGTTGCCTAGCCGTGATCGGTGCGGATCACAAGCCGTGAGGCGCCGCGACACTGGCGACGTTGCCGCGAAAAAGGGGCAGATTGTGATGTGGATCACCGTCGGCGAGGCGCCGGCACCCGCCCGGAGGATGAAGTTTCATGCCGCAGGTCCGTCCCGTCATTGCGTTCGATCTCGATGGCACCCTCGTCGATACGGCGCCTGATCTGCTGGCGACACTCGACGTCGTCCTGTCCGCCCACGGGGTCGCGCCGGTGGACCGCGACGAGGCGCGGCCGATGATCGGGGGCGGGGCGCGCCTGCTCATCGTGCGCGCGCTGCGCCGCGTCGGCGTCGAGGTCGATGCGGCCGAGCTCGACCGGATGAACCGGCAGTTCCTCGACCACTATGCCGCACATATCGCCGACACCTCCCGCCCCTTCCCCGGTGTTCTCGATGCGCTCGACCGGCTGGAGGCCCGCGGGGCGATTCTCGCCGTCTGCACCAACAAGCTCGAATATCTGGCCCGCCTGCTGCTGGACGGCCTCGGCCTGTCGCCCCGCTTCGCTGCCATCACCGGGGCGGACACGTTCGGCATCTCCAAGCCCGATCCGCTGCCGCTGCTCTCCACCATCTCCGCCTGCGGCGGCGTGCCTGGCCATGCGGTCATGGTGGGCGACAGCGCCACGGATGTCGCCACGGCCCGCGCCGCCCGCATTCCCGCGGTCGCCGTGTCCTTCGGCTACACGGAAACGCCCGCCGCCGAGCTGGGCGCCGACCGGCTGATCCATCACTTTGCCGAACTCGAGTGCGCTGTGGATGACGTACTGCGATCCACAGCCGCCTGAGCCCCTAGGTAGTGTGGACTCTTGGGGTTCCCGGGCTGAATGATCTGTGATTCAAAGCTGCCTTTGATGAGGCAGCGATGGGTGTTCTTGATCGACTGGTGCTTGGGGATGAGCAGTGGGCGCGGATAGCGCCGCACATCATCGGCGACGAGCGGACGCGCGGCTCTTCGGGCCGGGACAATCGTATGTTCATCGAGGCGGTGCTGTGGATCGTGCGCACCGGCTCGCCTTGGCGCGATCTGCCGGAGCTGTTTGGAGAATGGAACACCGTCTTCC